>JBLIDT010000005.1:0-179628 GCA_047632755.1 Cryomorphaceae bacterium | reverse complement strand
AGATCATGGTTCTTAGGAACACATGTGAAATCAGTGAACTGTTAGTTGGCCATTGAAAAAGGCCAAGGCTTTTTTGAATGAGGCGGAACGAAGACTCTTTGTTCCGCCTTACTGTTTTACAGTATCTAAAACTGTCCACGCTTTCATGTGAATAAGTGGGTTTTATGTCTAGCTCAACCCAAGCTGATGCACCTATCTTTAAAGGCAGACAAAGATCGAGATGGCAACACGAAAAACTACCACAACCAAGGTCAAAAGCAAGAAAATATTTGTCCTTGATACCTCCGTTATTCTCTACGACAGCAATGCAATCAAGAATTTCGAGGAGAATGATATCGCTATTCCAATTCAAGTTCTGGAGGAACTCGACAATTTCAAGAAAGGGAACGAGACAGTAAATTTTGAAGCGAGAGAGTTCATTCGATTTGTGGATGAAATATCCAAAGAGAAACTGATCAATGATTGGGTTCCACTAAACGGAACAACAACAGGTAATTTTAAGGTGATTCTGCACAGTCAAAACAATGGAATCAATTCAGAAACGGTTTTTGACGACAGCAAGTACGACAACAAAATTCTTGATTGTGCTTTACAGCTAAAGGAGGAAAATCCCGATCAGAATGTAATTCTAGTTTCAAAAGATATTTGTCTCAGACTAAAAGCTAAGGCACTAAACCTTGCTGCCGAAGATTATCAAACAGGTAAGGTAAAAGATGTCAAAACCATTGATAGACGTCATGTTCAAATTGATGGGGCGAGCGAGGGATTGATTGACAAGCTATTTGCAGTTGGGATCGGAGAGCCCGAGCTACTGAAGACAAAGAATCTATATGCCAATCAATACTTCATACTAAAACATCGACGAAAGTCAGCACTTGCCTATTACAACAAAGAAGAAGCAATTCTCGAAA
Organism: Cryomorphaceae bacterium; assembly: GCA_047632755.1. Taxonomy (GTDB): domain Bacteria; phylum Bacteroidota; class Bacteroidia; order Flavobacteriales_D; family Cryomorphaceae; genus JAKVAV01. The sequence continues at coordinate 178,717 of JBLIDT010000005.1, read as the reverse complement.
GAGTAACCGATCAAGAGGCATACGGAATCAATGCATTGAATGCTGAGCAAAATTTTGCAATGCATGCTTTAATGAACCCCGCGATAAAGTTGGTTACCATTCAAGGGATGGCAGGAACAGGAAAGACACTCCTTGCCCTTGCAGCAGGCCTCGAACAGCGTTCTAGCTACCGACAGATATTCGTTGCGAGACCAGTAGTGCCTTTGAGCAATCGCGATTTGGGTTACCTCCCAGGTGACATCAAGTCCAAACTTGACCCCTACATGCAGTCATTATGGGATAACTTGAATTTTATCAAAGAGCAATTCAAATCTACCGACAGAAATTACAAGCGCATAGAAACGATGCTTGAAACGGAGAAGATTGCTATTTCACCATTGGCTTATATCAGAGGGAGAAGCTTGGTGAAGATTTTCTTCATCATAGATGAAGCGCAAAACCTGACTCCACACGAAATTAAAACCATTATTTCTAGAGCGGGTGATGATACTAAAATCGTTTTTACTGGTGATATTCACCAAATTGATACGCCTTATTTGGATGCCCAGAGCAATGGGCTGTCCTATTTGATTGACAAAGTAAAAGATCATCCCATTGCCGCTCATATCACCCTCGCAAAAGGAGAGCGCTCTGAATTAGCAAACGTTGCCAACGAATATTTATAATCATGAAAAAAAGTCTTGCCCTATTCGCATTACTGGGTATTTTTGCCGCTTGTACTGAAAGTAGCACTCCTGGAAAAACCACAGAGTCTGCCGAAATACAGCCAGAAGAATTAATCGAAGAAGAAACTCCCGAACCCTTACTTATGGAATACGTCGTAATTGAAACGAACAAAGGAAATATTAGCCTTGAGCTAGATCCAAATAAAGCGCCCATTACAGTTGCTAACTTCATGGCCTATGTTGATGCTGGGTTTTATGACAACACTGTGTTTCACCGTGTAATTGATGGTTTTATGATCCAAGGTGGTGGTTTTACTACTGATGGTGGTAAAAAAGAAACAAGAGACCCCATTTTGCTTGAAAGCGAAAATGGCCTTAAGAACGATGTTGGCACAATAGCTATGGCGCGTACCAACGCTCCGAACAGCGCTACAGCGCAGTTCTTCGTTAATTTGAAGGACAACGGCTTCTTAAACTATGCACCTGGAAATCCGGGTTATGCAGTTTTCGGTAAGGTATCTTCAGGGATGGATGTAGTAAATGAGATCAGACAGGCAGAAACAGCAGTGAAACAAGGAATGAGCGACTGGCCTCAAGAGGAAGTTGTCATCACAAAAGCCTATCGCGAGTAAAAGCTTTCTTGACTTTTTCCGTTTCCTGTTGAAACTGTAGAATGAAGTATTACTTTATTTTTATCCTGCTTACGGCATTTTCTGGAATGCTGCTAGGTCAAAACTCGTTTCCTTCTGTAACTACAGAAACGATTCAAGGTGAAACGGTCAATGTACCTCAAGTTTTTGAGGGGAGTTTCGTGTTTATAGGAATTGGGACTGGTAAAAAAGCTGAGGAGGAACTCAAAACTTGGCAAGTCCCTGTTTACAATAAGTTCGTAGCTAAAACTGGACTTATGGACAACATGTATGACGTGAAGGTTTGCTTTCTTCCGCTATTTACGGGTGCTATGAAAATGGCAAAGAACCAAGTGGTTCAAAAACTTCAAGAGAATAATGAAAAGTTAGTGTTGGATAACGTTTACGTCTATTCGGGAGAGCGGGAGCCTTTTGTGAATTTCGGTGTTGACGATAAAAAGCAGCCGTACTTTTATCTCCTAAACCCCAAAGGTGAGGTCCTTTGGGAAGGTAAAGGTTCGTTTAGGCAGACTTATTTTGATAGGATAGAAGAAATTTTATCGCAATAAAAAACCCGACTTTAAGTCGGGTTTTATATTTCAATCGATGATTACTGCATCGGGGTATTTTTCCTTCCAGAACTCATACTTGGTCATATCCCGAACGGTAATGATCGTTTTATGATCAAGTCTTACTTTAATCTTTGGCTTGAGTTCCTTTATTTTATCTGTTTTCTTACGTCTTGCCATTTGTACTTTGTTTGTCTTTTATAACGTGTTAATAACTAACATGTTTTTGGATTTGCCAAATCTTTAACAACTTTTTAAGAATTAATCATTTATTTTAAAAACGTAGGCACCTTTTTCAGCGCCCCATACTTGATTCCCTTCCGCGTCATACCCGCGCTCCCAGCTTTCTAATACCCCTTTTGTGACCTTTATTTCAGAGGTGGCATAACTTGCACCTTGAAGGCTGCTTTTACAAGTTTCTGCATTGGTACTTCCCGAATACTGAAAGCCATCGTAATCCAAAAATACCGCGCATCCATCTTGATACTTGAGGTCAAACTGATCCACCTCCACAAACTGGGAAGCATCTTTCCAAGCGCCAATGAACTTCTCCTGTTCAGGAATAATATAAATATCGCTACTAAACTGACCATCTCCCATCTCTCTTAAGAAGTAAACTCGTTGAAAGTATGGCTGGTTTGGTCTGGAGGCTAGAGCTTGTTCCACATAGATCCAAGCACCCGTCTTTTTTTTAGGCCAGATGTGGATCATCTTCAGGGTGATGTCGTCATAAGTAGCTTCGTTAGCAGCTTGCTCAGCACTAGAAAATTCTCCTGACATCCAGTCAAGCAGTTGGAGGAAGTTTTCGCTTTTTTCTTGGCTATACCCAAAGGATACAATTAGAATTAAAAATGACGAAATTGCTGTCTTTTTCATTTCGTTAGTTTTCAGAAGTCGGAAAGATAACAAAAGAGAATACAATGAATGAGTTGATTCTAGGTATGTTTTGGGTGGTTTACTTCGCAATACATAGCCTTATGGCTACGTCAAGATTTAAGCTCTATTTAAGGCTGTCGATCCCCGCTTTTTATCCATACTACCGCTCTGTTTATTCCATTTTTGCAACGGTAAATTTTCTTCTACTTATTTGGCTGCATGTCATTGTTCCTTCAGAATTGATTTTTGAGATAGGAACTCTAAGGTATGCGGGATACTGCTTTTGCTTATTTTCGCTGCTAATTCTTGTCATAGCTGGGAGATCTTACGGAACTGGCTTTTTCATTCGTGAGGCAAAAAATAAATACTTGATGCGTTCTGGCTTGAATACCTATGTTCGACATCCGCTGTATTTTGGATTTCTTCTTTTTGTGATTGGTTTTTTTCTCGTCTCTCCAAATTGGAAAAACCTAGTTTGCGCAGCCATTACTATTCTCTATCTAATAGTTGGAACGTTGCTCGAAGAGCGAAAACTAATTGATGAATTTGGCCAAGAATATGTGAATTACAGAAAGGAAGTGAAGATGCTAATCCCCTGGATTTTCTGAGTCGAAGTCCACTGAGACAGAATTAACGCAGTACCGCAATCCTGATTCTGTAGGCCCATCATTGAAAACATGGCCCAAGTGACTTCCGCAGTTGCCACATAAGATCTCAGTTCGAATCATTCCATGAGTAGCGTCTCTTTTTGTCACCACAGCTTCTTCGCTGACTTGATTGCTAAAGCTCGGCCATCCGCAACCAGACTCGAACTTACTATCTGAAGTAAAAAGCTCGTTGCTGCAAGCACGACACCTATACAATCCGTCGGAAAAGTGAAGGTTGTACTTTCCTGAATAGGCTCTTTCGGTTCCCTTATCACGAAGTACACGATACTCTTCTTCGCTCAACTCTTTTTTCCAGTCTGCATCAGACTTTTCAATTTTATATGCCATGATTCAATAACACTTGGCTACCTCCTAGGTTTATTTCTATTCCCGCTGAACTTATTGCCTTTTCCTTTAAATGGTCTTTTTCCTTTGCTACTTCTAGCCGAAGGGTTGTAGGTAAAGCTATCCCCGACCTCTTTAGGTACAGGTTGTTTCCTGATTTCACTGCCAATTAAGGCTTCAATTCTGGAAAATTTCTGTTGTTCATCAGGCGAAATGAACGTTATAGCCATACCCGTAGAGTCGGCACGGGCCGTTCTTCCCACGCGGTGCACGTAATCTTCAGCTTCGTCGGGCACATCGTAGTTGATTACAAGCTTAAGCTCTTTAACGTCAATTCCGCGTGATACGATGTCTGTAGCTACTAGGACTTGCACCTTTCTAGCCTTGAACATGCGCATGACTTCTTCTCGCTCACTCTGAGCAAGGTCACTGTGCATTTCCTCAATATGCAGTGGTGTAGACTTTAGCCTTTTGGCAATTTGCTTTACGTTGCTCTTGGTTCTCGAGAAGATAAGCACTCCTTCGAGACCTTCTTTATTGAGCAAGTTCTTGATGAGTTTCGGCTTATCGTCGGGATACACCATGTAGGCTACTTGTATCACACCTTCCGCTGGTTTTGAAAGTGCTAGAGTTATTTCGTCGGGATTGCTGAGAATGCTCTTTGCCAAGCCCCTTATTTTGGGAGGCATGGTTGCCGAGAACATCAGGTTTTGACGCTTTTCTGGAAGAAAAGAAACAATGCGATTCAAGTCTTCCACGAAACCCATGTCAAGCATGCGGTCAGCCTCATCCAAGATCAAAAACTCCAGATTTTTCATATTCATATATCCCATGTTCAAGTGGGATATAAGCTTACCTGGGGTGGCTATGATCATATCAGTTCCAGATTCGAGCGCTTTTTTCTGTTGATTGAAATCAGCTCCGTCGCCTCCACCATAAAGTGCGATGGAGCTTACGTCGGCAAAATAGGAGAGACCCATTACTGCTTGATCGATCTGTAGAGCGAGTTCTCGGGTGGGCACGATTACTAGGGCTCTGATTGAATTGTCATCTCGACGATTTGACATCAATTTTTGCAACACGGGTAGGACGAAAGCAGCGGTTTTTCCCGTACCCGTTTGGGCGCAGGCTATGAGATCCTTGTCGTTGAGTATTTTGGGTATTGCTTCTTCTTGGATGGGGGTAGCCTTTTCGAAGCCCATAGCATCTAGGCCTTGCAATAACTCTTCTCCTAATCCTAATTCTTTGAATGTTGCCAATCTTAAAATTTTTAAATTACCAGGTTATAATAATTAGGCGTTTCTCAGTGTGTTGTTAACTTTACCGCCGTTTCAGGAATATACTATTCTTATAAATGATAGCATTACTTTCACCCGCAAAGAGTCTCGATTTTGAGTCGGTTTCACCTTATGAGCGAAGATCAGATTTGATCTTTGTCAAAGAAGCGGAATATTTGGCAAATAAGCTCAAGAAGTTTTCAGCAAAAAAACTGAAATCAATGATGAGCATCAGCAATGACTTGGCTGAGCTCAATGCTGAAAGATTTGCTCAATGGTCACCTCCTTTTACCGGTGAGAACAGTAAACAAGCTGTTTATTCTTTCAATGGCGATGTTTATCGGGGTTTAGAGGCTGCCACACTCTCTGATCAGGAGATGGATTTTGCGCAAGATCACCTAAGAATATTGTCAGGACTTTATGGAATCCTGCGCCCCCTAGACAGCATTCAGCCTTATAGATTGGAGATGGGCACTTCTTGGGCGATAACACCCAAACAGAAAAACCTCTACAATTATTGGAAGCCAACTGTAACGGAAAGATTGAAAGAGGATATCGCAGAAGTGGATGCGAAATTTATCCTCAACTTGGCATCTCAAGAGTATTCCAAGGCTGTTGATTTCAAGAGCATCGATCTGCCACTAATATCGCCCGATTTTAAAGAAGAGCGCGGCGATAAGTTTCAGATGATCTCCTTCTTTGCCAAAAAGGCAAGGGGCTTAATGGCGAAATATGCTATTGAAAATAGAATCAAGAACCCTGAAGAGCTCAAGGCCTTTGACGCCGAAGGCTATCATTTCAACGAATCACTATCGGATTTATTAATAAACAAATGGGTATTTACCCGCAAACACGAATCAAATCAGAACTAGAAATGACGAATGCAATGAAAAGAATCGGTTTTTTCGCTGGAGTGCTGATCCTACTTGGGTCAGGAGCTTGTGCTCAAAAGAATAGTGGTAGTGCAGGAGGTGCTGTTACCCTTGACAATGAAATGGACTCCGTCTCTTACATCATGGGTGCCAGCTTAGCTGCAAATATCACTCAAGCCAATATTGATGGAGTAGACTTAGATCGATTAATGAAGGGAGTAAAAGACGGAATGGAAGGAGATTCTGCTCTCGTAATTAATATGGAAGACGGAAACCAGTACATTATGGCTTACATGCAAAAGGCGCAAGCTGAAGCAGCTTTGGCAGCTGTTGCAGAGGCTCAGGCATTCATTGACGAGCAAGAGGCCACGGGTGAATACCTTAAAATGGAAAATGGTATTCTCTACCAGATTTTAGAAGAGGGAAACGGACCTATGCCTGTTGAAACAGATGTGGTGAAAGTAAATTACGAAGGAACCAACACAAAAGGCGAAGTCTTCGACAGTAGCTACGAAAGAGGAGCTCCTGCTGAGTTTCCATTGAACCGTGTGATTAAAGGTTGGACAGAGACGCTCAAAATGATGCCTACAGGTAGCACGTGGAAAGTAGTTATTCCTTCTGGATTGGCATATGGAGAACGTGGTTCGCCTCCTAAAATTGGTCCAAATGAGCCACTTATGTTCAAGATCGAATTGATAGAAATAGTTCGGAACGAAGAATAATGCTCTTTGAAAACATAAACTTTCTTCTCCACGAAAGAGGGGCTCCCCCTCTTTCGGGAGAAGAATTTTTAGCACTAAATCCCAACGAATTATGGGATTTGGTTTCACAATTGGGATACCCCTTTGAGACGCTGAACCAAATCGATTTGGCTCGCAGAGTCGAGCTCGTAAAATCGAAATCAATCAAACTCGTCGTCCTTGATGTGGATGGTGTTTTTACAGATGGAGGATTGTATTATTCTTCAAATGGGGAAGATGCCAAGAAATTTAATGTAAAGGATGGCATGGCCATCAAGAATGCTGCAGACCTCGGCCTTGAATTTGGAATCATAAGCGCTTCGTCTAAGTCGGAGGTAGTGAAGATAAGAGCAGAGATACTCGGAATACAAAACGTGTATGTAGGTAGCACTCCAAAGCTCGAAATACTGGAGTCATGGCTATACCAAAAGGGAATAGGCTTTGAAAACGTGGCATACATCGGTGATGATATCAACGATGTTCCTATTCTTAAAAAAGTGGGATTGGCGGCAGCTCCAAGAGATGCTGTTCTCCAAGCGAGACAAGCGGCGCATATCGTTTTACAACGTGGGGGTGGTGAAGGCTGTATTCGTGAATTGGTAGAAGGTTATCTCACTTCTATTACGGGCTAAATTTGTTAGTTGCGTCTCAACACACTTTCTTTCTCTTCTTTCTCTTTTTTCTTCGCTTCGATGAAATCGTGCTTTTCAGCAATATTGGCAATTTTCTGGCCGAACTCTAATTGAAGATTTTCCATTTCTGATTGTCTTTCAGAAAGTCTTTTTTCGTAATCATTGATCTCTTTATCCACCACTTTCGGATCATTCATATCCATCTGCAGCGTTAGATCGGTCATGTCAGTCTGAAGACTTTTTGATTTCGTTGAGTTTTCATTGAGTTCTGTTGTAGCTTCCTCTTTAATACTGGTGTATTTCTCCACAGCACTCTCCTGCTTTTTCACCGTCTTTCCGTGAGAACTTGCAGTTTTCTCAATTTCTTTATCCTTTGATGCGTGCGCCTTTTGAGCATCTAGGCCAAGAGAATCAGAGTTGGTAACTCGATGTTTGTTCAAATTAATTTCGGCATCCGATTTCAACCTTTTAGCAATAGCTACTTCAGAGTTATATGAACTGATCTTTTCACCAGATTTGGCAATGGTCTTCTCTGCCTTCTTTCTGCTTTTCTCAGCCTTATTATATTCTTTCTTTAAACCCTTGTATTCTGATCTTTTACTCGGATAGTCAAAGGCTTGCGCAGCAGATTTTATACTGTCTTTTCGACTTTCAAGCATGCTTACATCCCTCTTTGCTTGCTCTAAATCAGGCCTGACACTGGCCAAGGATTTCTCAATCTTCTCTACCTCTTTGGTCTGATCCTTTATTAATTTGTCAAGATCTTTTATTTCTGATTTGATGACGGACTTGTCCTGTTTTTCATTCTCTTGAGCCGCAGCACCTAGTGTAAAAAAGCTAATAATAAGTAGGGTTGTAATTCTTTTCATTCCAATTGATTAGATTAATCCAATGAGCGAAAGATATGCAAAAGTTCGGTTTTCAATGTTTCATTTTTATCCTTAGCGTACCAGCTATGTATCCCCTCAGCAAACTTGTCAAAAGGTAGTTTTTCATGTTCTAAAAGTTCCTTGTACTCCGTCACCATTTTTTGGACAGGAATAGGTCTTGGCCCCCATACGAAAAGCTCGTTTCCAGTGGCTTCGTCCAGAGCAATAAATTTTGGGATACTTCGTGAACCCTTGGTTAGATATTTGTCCATGAAGTTTAAGTTCTCATCCCTATATACCAATCGCAACTCCACGTTTGATGACGCTTCTGACAGTTTTGCGATGAAGGGAAGGTTTTGTGCCGCATCTCCGCACCAGGCCTCAGTGATAATAAACCAAATCATCTTATTGCCATGAGCTTCTACCATACGAACCAATTCTTCGTCCATCACTATGGTTTTATTGAGCCTAGTCATGCGACGAAAGTTTAAATGGGTATAATTGACTAAACTTTCGGACTGATTGGTTCCTGATGTTGCTTTTTTATTAACCAAATCATCCACTTTGCGTACATATTCACCGTAAGTAAGGGTGTTCTCGGGAAATAATTTCAACGAATTGTTCATGTTTGGAAAGTACCTTTGTATGCTAAACGACCATAATACATCATTGTTTTGATAGTAGGCCACTGGATATATACGATTCCACTTTTAATGGCTGCCATTTATTTGGCGGTTTGTATCTTTTATTACGTTTTCCAAGAGCGTTTCATTTTTGTGCCATTAGGCACTTTGAGTGATGATGCAGCAATAGAACTAGGCACTGAGTTTAATGAAGTGTTTTTAAATGGGGTAGAAGGCGGGCGAATACATGCATTGCATATTAAGGTTGCCAAACCAAAAGGGTGTATTCTCTATTTTCATGGGCATACGGGTCACATAAGTCGATGGGGGCCCATCGCAGAAGAATTGACCTCATTTGGTTTTGATGTCTTCGTGCCCGATTATCGAGGCTACGGAAAAAGCCGTGGAGCGAGATCACAAGAAATCCTTTATTCTGACGCATTGCTTTGCTACAATTACCTGAAAGAGAGTAGACCCGAAGAAAAAATTTGCATTTACGGCCGTTCTTTAGGAACTGCTATGGCGTCTTGGTTAGCTGGAAGAACACATTCAGGAGGTGTGGTATTGGAGACTCCTTTTAATAATCTCCAAGATGTAGCAGCCTATCATACAAAGATTATTCCTGTTGGATTTTTATTGAAGTACGGGTTTCGCAACGAGCTTCATTTAAAATACAGTAAGTCACCCATCTTAATTGCTCATGGAACAAAGGATAAAGTTGTTCCTTACCGTTGTGGTTTCTCACTCTTCAAAACTGCTAAATTAAAAGCTGAAATGGTTACCATACCAGGGGGGCATCATAGCGATTTAAATGGGTACCCTGTCTTCAGAGAGAGATTACAAGCTTTCTTTGATAAACACTTTGACTAGGGACGGGACATCAGCTAATTACCACTCAGGCCTAACTTTATTCAAGAATGAACTTGATGACATGCTCTTGTTCTCCAAGAATTCTGGCCAAGTAAAACCCCTTGTCTAAATGATGCAGAGATAAGTGGTTTCGTCCTGCGTTCAATTGATCTTGATAAACAACTCTTCCTTCAACTGAAATAATCGTGATTTTGGCGCGATCACCTCCTGTGAAGTCTATGTTCACATCTCCAAAGCTAGGGTTTGGGAACAATGAAGTTTGCTCTTCCTGACCATTCGCTTCTTCCGCTACTAATCCCGAAGGTGAACAAATGGAACTAAAGAAGTTCCAGATTTCAACACTTGCGCTAATGTCTTGGTTTGTGGGCTGCAGGAAATCTAGAAATGGTATAGGTGGAGAACCTGGCCAAGTATGTCCTCCTCCATTTATTTTGTAGAATTTCGCTTTAAGTCCTCCATCACAATCTGCAACCTCTGCACCCTGAACGGAAGAAAAGTCAGTTACAGGAGCGTTTGGTATGCTGAATGTTGATACAGACTGGCAATTATTGATGTTATTCCAAGTTCTAAATATTTGTTCCACTGGAAAGAATTCTCCAAATGTTGCGGCAGAAATACTACTACCATTGTAGGGTACCACGATATCTGAAGTTCCATGAATTTCCATGTAAGGTACAGGTATGTTTCCTTGACAATTGGAAATGAAATTGCTCGTAATCGTTCCAGTAACTGAAGCAATTGATTTGAAAACATCAGGTCGTTCACAACCCAAATAGTAGCTCATCATTCCACCATTTGACATGCCACAAGTGTATGTGCAATTTGCGTCTAAGTCGTAAATAGATTGAAGGTCCTCAGCAAGATTGGTCAGGAACCCAATATCATCAACTGATTCCAATGGAAACTCGATATTCCAAAAGTTTGTTCCGGATAAGTCTTGTGAACCTTGCGGATAACATACTGCAAAACCATTAGCATCGGCCACGGTATTCATCCCATAACCGTCTATAATACCCCCTGCTGTCGAAGTGTAGCCGTGCAGTACAAATACGAGTGGCGCTCCAGGAGCAATGTCAGCAGGTAAATAAAGGAAGTAGCTTCTTTCTTGACCGTCATGAATAAAAGACAATTCGGATAATTGACTAAATCCCGAAATGGCTAAGAAAATGAAGGCGAAAACGAGTAAATGCTTTTTCATCGAATAAATTATTATTTGTATCGCAAGTTCTAAATTTTTTTTTGGATAAACAAGTCACTTGAATCGTTTGTGTTTCCACCTTCGATGGCTCCACAGCCACCATTCAGGTTCAGCATTAATTCGCTTTTCCAGTGCTTTCACGTGTTTTTCGGTGATTATATATGGCTCTTCGTTTTTTGGTTTTTCTGAAAGAAGTTTAAACTCAATTTCATAGCAACCCCGATTCACTTTTTTAATATCAAAGAAAACCACTGCCATATCGAGCTTCTTAGCAATCTGCTCAGCCCCTAAAAAGACGGGAGTCTCCTGACCCAGAAAAGAAGTCCAGTACTTGATTTTTGACGCTTGGGGGCTTTGGTCGGCCAAAAAATAAGTCATGGTTACCTCGCCATTGTCCTTTTCTGTCTTCAACTTTCTATAACTATCCTTAGCAGAAACCATATGAACACCATACTTGGAACGAAGTCCGTTTATGAGTTTGTTGAAATAAGGGTTTTTTAGCGGTTTGTGAATCGCCCAGACTTTGTGCTTGATTTCTGTAGGTAGCAGAGAAAGCCATTCCCAATTTCCATAATGCCCCAAAACTCCTGCTACACTTATTCCCTTGGTGTAAAGATTATTTAAAAGCTCGGGATTTTTAAATATATACCGCGGTTTTAATTGCTTTGCTGATCGATGCAATGGGTAAAACCATTCAATGAAGCTATCTCCCAAATGGTGATAAAATCTTTTTTCAATTTCTATGATTTCCTCTAACGTCTTATCGGGAAACGAGCTTTTCAGATTTGATCTTACAATGTCTTTTCGGTAACCAATCACGCGGTAGGCCAATAGGTAGAATAAATCACCGATTAAAAATAGAGCACCCAGTGGAAACCATGTAATGGTCCATAAAAAAATATATGCTACGCCATAACCCAAAAATTGCATGTCGGTAAAAGTAGCATAGATGCAGGATTAAGTTGGTATTTTTGGCGGAAAGCCTCAGACTATGCCCGCGAATAAATATGCTCTCTTGCGCTACCGCATTATCGATCGATGCATTAGCAATAAGTTCAAACCCTTTCCCAACAAGGAGGATTTGAGAGAAGCATGCGAGGAAGAGCTCTACGGTTCAGACGGCGATAGAATTTCAGCGAGCACCATAGATAAAGATCTCTATGCGATGCGAAATGAGGCCAATCTTGGATATTTTGCACCCATTGCATACAGTAAAGCAGAGAAAGGCTACTACTACGATGATCCCGATTATAGCATTGATGAGATGCCTCTTAATCAAGAAGATATTGAAGCGATAGAGTTTGCTGCGAATACACTGGCACAATTTCGAGGGATCCAGCTCTTCGAGTCATCAGGAGATGCCATCGATAAAATTTTGGGCCGATTGAGCCTGAGGCCCACTTCAGGTCAGAGCGTTGAACAATATGTTCAGTTTGAAACGGCACCTGAATATAAAGGGTCGACACATCTCAAAGTGTTGCTTGAGGGCATTCGTGACCGAAAGGCCGTAAGTTTTGAATATCAAAAGTTTTCAGGCGAACCATCGCGCAACTACCACATCCATCCATACCTGCTCAAGGAGTACCGAAACCGCTGGTATATAATTGGATACAATCCCCAAAAAGAAGCCACGGTAGTATTCGGTTTGGATAGAGTAGAGGGACATGTCGAACTGACGGACGAACGATTTAAGCGTCACGCAGATTTCGATTCAGATCGATATTTCAAGCATAGTTTGGGGATCACTGCGGTGGATGAAGCACCAGAAAAAATCATTTTGAAATTTTCATCCCTTTCGGGGAAATACGTTGAAAGTCAGCCATGGCATTCGTCACAATGCATTCGAAAAAAAACCGCAACCAGCATGGAAGTCGAGCTATTTCTTTGCATAACAAGAGAGCTGATTATGCAAATATTAAGTTTTGGTAGTGACGTTCAAGTAATATCTCCAAGAAAACTTAGAAGCATGATTAAGAACACCCTGGGAGAAGCTATCGAAGGCTATTCCAAAAAGTAAGGCCGATAATTGGAAGGGCAGCTAAATTTTTGAACTGCATCTGTCAGAAATACAATCTCGCACTGAGCAGTGCTATCTGCCTCGGTTAACAGTAGAATTCCAGCTGTATTTAGAGATCAAAATGACATGTCTCTCCGTCGAAAAGCAAATTGTCCATATTCTGCTTTCTCATTATTATCAATTAACTTGTTCTCAGTTTTTAAAACTTTAATAACCAATAACCGCCGATTGTAATCGGCATGTTACAATCTCAGAATGAAGAATTTTAACTGGATTATTTCGGTGACTCTGATAGGCGCATCCCTTGCCTTACCACATATTTCAAATGCTCAAGACTGGCTCACATTTGATGTGGAGACTGATGAGCGACTCACACTTTCAACTGTTGCCAATACGGATACTGAAGAGAAAGATTTTGCCGTGGGCGATTTGAATAACGATGGGTTTACCGATGTCATCTGTGTTAGAAAAGAACCATTTTCAAATTCTAACGAACCTGCTAAGACAGCTTTGCTTTTAATGAATCAGAATGGAGTACTCATAGACCAGACGGTGTCTCTGGCGCCTGGATTTATAAGTACCCCCACTTTCGGCAGACACGTCATTGCCCATGATATGGATGATGATGGATGGCTCGATGTGATTATTGCCAATACTTTTTCACAGCAACCAATGTATTACGCAAACCTTGGAGAAGACATCAATGGAGATTGGCTGGGCTTAGCAGACGAAAGCAGTACGCGTTTTCCCGAATTGACCGAAGATGTCATCTTAATGTGTGCCGTGAAAGCAGCTGACTTAGATGGCGATAATGATGATGACCTGTACTTTGTAAATTACAAACAGGGCGGAGGAGCAGCGAAAGACTTCCTGCTCATAAACGATGGCACCGGAAACTTTACCAATGAAAGTGAATCTCGTCTAGGGAACTTAAGAAATTCGGCGTTTGGAACTGCAGTCGAGCTAGAAGATATGGACGGCGATTCCGATCTTGACATTGTTAAGGTTTCTACACTGTTTGGTGTCGAGCCCTTTAATGATAATGGTGTTTTTGTCCTTTTCAATGATGGAACGGGGAATTTCGCCAATTGGCAAAATATCGCTCCCTTTTCTCCTTATATGATCAGCATTGACGACTTTAATGGCAATGGCTTCAACGACGTTTTTGTAGTAGATGATGGACAAGATTACGTTATTCAAATTATGGCTGCTGTGCAAGATGTTAGTTGCACAACAAACAGAATAGATGTGGTGAATGGTTCAGGTGGCTTTGGCGGAAACGTTGAGAAGGCTGATTTGGATTTGGATGGGGATATGGATGTCATCGTTAGTGATGTCGATGTCGATATTCCTCCGTGTAATTCTGGTCGTGAGGTAAAAATCCTGCAAAACAATGGTGGAGTTTTCACTCAAATGTTCAACGATGGATTTCAGGCGTGGGCTGCAAATAGCTATGACATTGCTATTGCTGATTTTAATGGCGATGGATTATTTGATTTCATAAATGGTAAGTGTGAAGGTTACGAGGTAATCATGAACAACTCTTGTGACCTCGTTCAAGATGCCGCTGATTTTGACGGCGATGGTCTGCCCGATGCTTGTGATCCATGTCCAACCAATGCCGACCCTAGTTGCGCACCTTCCACTGAGTTTCCTGTAATTGACCTGACCCTAGAGATTGCCCATCAATGGAATGAGATGCTGCTAGCTTCAATCCGCAAAGACTTTGCAAGACCAACTATGCACGCTCGAAACTTGTTTCATCATTCAGTAGCTATGTGGGATATATGGTCTGTTTATAATGAAGGCTGTTCTTATTTATTGGGACAGGAGCGAGACGGATTTGTGTCTTCTTTCACTCCTTTCGAACTTCCTGTTGATACGGAAGCGGCGGTTGCTGAGGCCATTAGTTATGTCTCTTATAGATTGCTTTCTCATAGATTCCAGAATGCGCCAAATCCCTCCTTATTGCAGCAGGGATTCGACAATCATATGTTTTTATTGGGCTATGACATTGGGTTCTCCTCAACGGATTACAGCGGCGGTTCAGCAGCAGCGTTAGGAAACTACCTAGCTCAGGAGATTATAGATTTTGGCTTGCAGGACAATTCGAATGAGGGAAATCAATATTCAAATGAATTTTATCAGCCCGTAAATCCTCCACTCAGTGTAGAAGACCCAGGCAATCCACTCATCGCTGACATGAACCGTTGGCAACCTTTAATTCTCGAGATCTTTATCGACCAAAGCGGAAATGAAATTCCTGGAGCAGCACTTGCTTTTTTATCTCCAGAATGGGGACAAGTAGACAATTTTGCTCTTGATGAAAATCAATCTTCCAATTTTCAAAGAGACGGTTTTGATTACAAGACATTCTTGGACCCTGGTAGTCCTCCTCTTTGGGTAAATGACGGTAGCGGTGAAACCGACCTTTATCAATGGACATTCATGACTACACTCTTATGGTCTTCACACCTCGACGCTACTGATGGAGAAATGTGGGATATATCACCTGCTTCTATCGGAAATAGGGGGGCTTTTCCAGTTAATTTTTCAGAGTATCCTAGTTTTTACAATCAGTTGGATGGCGGAACGACTAGTCCTGGCCATGCTGTGAATCCATTTACTGGTCTTCCCTACCAACAGAATATGGTGCCTCGTGCTGATTACGCTAGAGTTCTTGCTGAATTTTGGGCAGATGGGCCTGACTCTGAGACCCCACCCGGTCACTGGTTTTCTATTTTTAACTACGTAACGGAACATCCTGATGTTGAATTAAAAATTGAAGGACAAGGGGCTGAGGTTTCCGAAACGGAATGGAATATTAAGGGCTACTTTACCTTAGGTGGCGCCATGCATGATGCAGCCGTCACCGCTTGGGGTGTAAAAGGCCGCTACGATTATATTCGGCCGATTTCAGCAATTCGAGGAATGGCTGATTTGGGTCAAAGTTCGGATGTTGGCTTGCCGAATTATCATCCTGCAGGCTTGTCTTTAGAGCTTGGATATGTCGAATTAATTGAAGTAGGAGATCCTCTTGTAGGAGGCTCAAATGAAAATATCAATAAGATAAAGGTGAAAGCTTGGCGAGGACATGAGGTCATTGAAAATGTAGATACAGATGAAGCTGGAGTTGATTGGATTTTAGCAGAGGACTGGGTTCCATATCAGCGACCATCATTCGTTACACCACCTTTTGCGGGATACATTTCAGGGCACTCTACTTTTTCGAGAGCTGCTGCAGAGGTGCTTACATCTTTTACTGGTGATGAATATTTCCCTGGGGGAATAGGAACCTTTTTTGCTCCGCAGGACGAGTTTTTGGTTTTTGAAGACGGTCCCAGTGTAGATGTAGAATTGCAATGGGCTACCTATCGAGATGCTGCCGATGAGTCTGGTCTTTCAAGAATATGGGGTGGAATCCACCCTCCAGCAGATGACATACCAGGTAGAATAATCGGCGATGTGATCGGTATTGACGCATTCAATCGTGCTCAGTCCTTTTTCAACGATTGTGAGGCGCCTGTTTCATGTGACGATGCTCCGATTAATCTAGCCTCAGAGTTGCTGCAAAATGGAGTGTCGTTAAGCTGGGATCCAATTCCTGGCACCCTTGGTTGCCGAGTAAATGGTAGAGTACTTGGTAATTCTGGATCGAGAAATATAAATATTCTTATACCAGAAGCGAGCTCCTATTTCATCTCTTATAACGCAGTGGAACCGAACACTTCCTATGAGTGGAAAGTCCAATGCGCTTGTCAATTAAATCCATTGGTGATCACTCCGTTTTCAGTAACGGATGTGTTTACAACAGGTTCCGGTATTGCTGAAAATCAAGAAGATCAAATCTTTGGTGGGCTAGAAACATTTAACATGTATCCTAATCCAACGAGCGGTGTGGTAAATCTCTTCGCCTCTTTTGAGATGAATAAAATTGAAGTATACGACATGATTGGTCGGCAAGTAAAGAGCGAGGTAATAGGCGGAATTACAAACTACCGTATGAATCTAAATGGTTTCGCCCACGGTACTTATATAATTAAAGCCTCCAATGCTGAGAGTGTGGTCACCAAATACATTTCTGTAAACAGTACCAACTAAAACTTATGCCACTAATTGGGGCTATGTTTTCTCTCCTCGGTTGATTAACAAATATTTAGTGATTTACTTCTTTATTCGACGGAGTTCTGTACTTTGATAGGGTGAAACTCTCTGAAAACACCGTGCGAGAGATAGCCGATTGGCTTCAATGTGGTCTGGAATGTTGGATTCATAAGCATAGTGGTACGATGTATTTCCTGCCGAATGTAGAAGACCCATATTTTGATCCTTCTCAGTGGGAAGACGTTTTAGCTGATTTGCAGGGCCATGAAGACGAGTTTTTGGTATTCCAAACCATGGAGACTTCTCACTTATTCAGAATTATGCAAAACTTCGCATTTTCAATGATTGATTGTGCAATGCGCAATGAATTGGAATGCGCTCTATCGGGACCTAGGCCTTTTCATCGATTTAATGCTCGGGTAGAGAACTCCCCTATGAGTGAAAAGTGGGCCGACTTCAAGTTTAAAGCTCATATGGAATGGGTGAAGTCACAAGTTAATTGTTATGAAGTGGTCAGCTAACTTCGGTACACTGCTTTAAAGACGTATTGAGTTCCATGCTCATCTCGGTGTACTTGTTCACCTTTTTCTCATTGTTCGATATTTAGGAAATCAATCGAATATCATGAAAACCTCTACTTCTCTTTTTTCCTCTCTGTAATACTTTTCGCATCCACAGCGTACGTAGGCCAAAATCATAACTGAGGCGGATACACGAATTCGAGCCCACAGTTTTCTCAAACGATCACATCAAATTTCAGTCAAGTGATCATAAAAACCGTCTCTAATCATCAGTCAGGTCAAGTTGTTGCTTATTTGCCATTGTCACCGATACCTCGCAGCCCAGCCTCTTCAGGTATTTGATGCGCTTATTCCCCGATGGCACCCACGACGCCCCCTTTCCTATTAGAGAACCCATGCCGCAAGGATTAAACACCCACATCAGCAAGATAGAAAGAGCCAGTGTTGGCTCGTGGTGTTCGAGAGCATCAGTGGTCGCATTAGTTCGCACATTGCAATTCTGCCCTAAATGATTTTGGAATAATACAACAGAACTACTTTGACGGTGAAGGGGCTACTATCAATTATTATGATCCCGATGATGAAATGGATCTGGCTCGTCCAGGCAATCATGCACTACGGCTAATTGAAGACGGCAGCTTGATGATTGGCGGCTCCGTCAGCGACTTTAAGGGCGCAAAACGCAGAATGGTCAAGCTAAACCAAGGCACGGTAAGCACCCGCGACCAAGACCGCCTTGAGGGCAGTGAAGGTTTACCCCAATCTTGCTTCTAGTTGCATCAATGTTCAGTTGGCACTTCGATTTCGGGTCGATTATGCTCACTGCAGGCGCTCAATGACCGAATCAAAGCGGTGTGCATCTCTGATCTTTCGAGAAGTACGGTAGTGTCTTATCCTTTGCAGTGAGCCAATGGTAGTTTTGACGTTTCGCTGTTGGCTTCGGAACTTTACTTGCTGCAGGTGGTGGGAAGTGATAGAGGCGTCTATGTGGCTAAAAGAATCATAATAGAATCAAGAAGCGCATGGCACGAAAAATCGATTCCTTTGAATTTCTACAGACTAATGCGCCGTGCCGTGTACCGAAGCTTTAGAATGCTCCCGTTGGCTCTTGTCAATGGGTTTTCCTTCTGCTTTAACTGAAATAAACCGACTCAATACTAACTTCTGAATACTAAAAAACCCGAGCTAGTGCTCGGGTTTTTTCTGTGATCCCGCTGGGGCTCGAACCCAGGACCCACGCCTTAAAAGGGCGTTGCTCTACCAGCTGAGCTACGGAATCATTTGTCAAAATGCGGGTGCAAATATAGGTGCTTACTTTTAACTCACAAAGCTCTTTTTACACTTCATTTTGTGGGTATCTATTCTACAATGGGGCAGCGCTCGAATTCAGCCTCACGATCAAATAGATAGCGGTATGTTTTCATTTCTCTGTGACGTGTACCATTGAGATTTTCGGCCACTTTTAGCATTTTTGGGTTAAAATCTCCGATCCATTGCATTACGATTTTGTCGTAAATCTGCTTATCGGTGAGATATTTACCTGACCAATGAATAGTAGCGCTCTCCACTCCCTTTCCGTGCCATTCTCTTACTACTCCAAAGACGATTCCAACCATGGTGGTGGGCGTTCCCTTCCACTGATGGTATAAGAACTTCAGTTTTCCTAAAAGGTTTAAACTTCCGTTTAAATAGCGGAATATTTCATTGAGCTCTGGAAGATTAATAAAAAAAGCAATGGGTTCACTCTTTTTGTCAAAGGTGAATATTAGGATTCGCTTGTCCATTACAGGCTTCATGGACTTCATGATTTTCAGGGCCTGCTTTTTCTCCATCATTTTAAAATTGTCATGCCCAGCCCAAGCACCGTTGTAAACCTTCAGGAAGTTTTCTGCTATTTCTTCCAAGGACATGCCTACTGCATTTCGCACGGTTATCTCTTCGCTCTCCATAAGCCGCTCGACCTTTCTGACAAAAACATCTTCTACGGGCTGGTAGACAGGGCGTGTATATAGGAATTGCTCAAAGTAGGTCTGAAATCCATAGATCTCAAAAAGCGCAGGATAGTACGCAGGATTGTAGTTCATCGCGTAGCTATTCATATCGGTGAAGTTCTTGGTCAAGCAACCCCAAAATTGGTTTCGTTCGCCAAAGTTCACAGGGCCATCCATCGCCTCCATGCCTTGCTCTTTGAGCCAATACTTTCCCGTTTCGAAAATGAAGTTGGCTGTTTCTTGATCGTTGATTGATTCAAAGAACCCAACACCTCCTGTCGGCTGATTCTCCGTATATGCCGTCTTGGGGTTAACGAATGCAGCTAGTCTACCGATCTTTTTCTCCTCGTTGTTGTAAAATACCCATCGAACGGCTTTGCCATCTTTGAATAGTTTGTTCTTTGCGGGATCGAAGATCTTCTCAATATCTTGCCGGATGTGGGCGATATAGTTCGAATCATTGAAATAGATGATATCTGGGACACGATGAAATTCATCGATCATTTTTTTATCCTCTACTGTTACTGCATTCATAATCGGGAAATTTCTGCGAAATTAGCTTTATCAACTTAAAAGATGAAAAAGGTTTTTTTAATTGGGTACATGGGGGTGGGAAAGACCACTCTGGGCAAGAGACTAGCGAATGCCTTGGAATTGCCTTTTTCCGATTTAGACAAAGAAATTGTAAAGATGGAATCCCTCTCTATCAAAGAGATTTTTTCTCAAAGTGGTGAATTGCACTTTCGTGAATTGGAATCGAGAATGCTCAAGGATTTTTGCAATCGAAAAGAATCCTTTGTACTGTCAACTGGCGGAGGGACTGTCACTTCTATTGGCAATATGGAGTCGATGAAAGCAGCGGGGTTAGTAGTTTGGCTCGATATGCCGCTAGAAATAATCCTCAGCAGACTCGCTCAAAGCGAGGATCGGCCATTGTTGGAAAATGTCCAGGCAGAGGACAGGAGAGGCTTTATAGAGGCCCATTTTGCCGAAAGGCTTCACCATTACCAGGAGGCGCATATTCGCTTCGATTCAGCTAATGTAAGTGCAGAAAAGTTGGCTGAACTAGTTAGAGTTTGTCAGCGGAGTTTATAGACAGAATCTAGTTAAAGAGATTCAATCCAAGTAAACGTTGTCGTTTCCTTCTTCGAATTCAACTGCAATGTGGTCCTGAAAAGTAGTACTCAAAGTAAGTCCCACAAAATCGGCTTTGATCGGAAAACGACGGTGAAGACGATCGACCAATACCACGGTCGTAAGCTTCTTTACTTCATAATCGAGTATGTGTCGGGCTGCGTATATCAGCGTTCGGCCCGAGTTCAGAACATCGTCTACCAGAATAACTGACCTGCCGTTGAGCAGTGAAGGATCTCCATTCCAAGTCGGATTGTCATTCGGATTCTCCTTGTTCATGGCTAGGTTGATCAATTCAACCTTGATTCCCGAAATATCTTCAAGAATGGGTTTAATTCGCTCGGCCAGAAACACCCCTTTCCTTTCAATGGCTACAAAAGTGAGGGTCTTTTCTTCGTGATTGAATTCATAAAGTTGATAAGCGATTCGACGCAGCTTTTGCCAAATCTTTTCATGATCGAGAACTAGAAGTCTTTCTTGAGGCATTTTCAAACTTTAACCAAAATTAGGGTTTTAGTAGGAAGTACAAAGTATCAGCTACGAAGTATTCAATAGGATAGTATCTTAGTACTTCAACCTTTCTATTTAGTACATTTTCTACATGAAACGTCTATCAACCCTAGTAATAATCGTCATAGTCATCTGGTCTTGCCAGGAAGCTGGAAGCCAAAGTTCTCAAGATCCAGAAGTGATGTCGGAAATAAAAATGGCGGAATTCAGCGAGCTAGCTAAGCTGATGCGCAACATTCACAAGGATGCGAAGCAATGGCGCTCGAAAATTGTAAACGGCGAAATGGTGACTGACAGCGTTTCTGTTTACGACGCTTTGGTTCAGTCAACCCCAACCAAGTCAGAAGTGAAAGGGCCTGTTTTTGAAGGAATGGCGGCCAATTACCAGACTCAGCTTGATGCCTTCTTGGCAGCCAAGGATATTGATTTGGCAAAGTCAGCTTACAACAATCTCGTTGGTGCTTGTATTTCGTGCCACCAGTCTTACTGTCCGGGGCCCGTGAAGACGATTAAGAAGCTTTATGTGCCTGATTCCTAAATCATTGTTTCTCAGACGTCTCGGTGCAATTGATATGCGGTTTACACAGAGGCCACAGAGAAAGAAGGGCAATTAAAGTTTGAAAACGCTAGTTCTCTGAGGACCGCAAGCGATCTTATGAGAGCTAAACATAGGTTTCTCTCTTTCTCTCTGTGACCTCAAAATCTTGAGTTTATGACTTTAAAAAATCTCTGCGGGCTCGGTGTAGTATTTTAAGCACGATTAAAGTGGTTTCTTCAATTGAATAAAGAACTCTCTGCCTTGCCTGGGCACAATGGAGTTTCGAGCAGTCTCGAAAGTCTTGACTTCAAAAAGATCTTCGAAATACGTGAGGTACTCTTCTTTGTTTCCTCCAAAGGGTGGGTGATCTGCAAAGAGTTTGTCATCAAAAAGCACACCCGCTAGCGTTCCGCCTGGGACAAGCAATTCATTCATCTTTTTGGCGTAAGCCGAACGCAATGATGGATCGAGGGCGCAGAAAAAGGTTTGTTCCAAGATCAAGTCATACGTTTCTTCCAAGGCAAAGAAATCACCTAGAATCATATGGGTTTCAGGAAATTCGGGAAAACGCTTTTTCAGGCTATCAAAGGCACCCTGAGCCAAATCAATGACAAAGGTGTTTTTGTAACCAGCCTTGAAGAGATCCTCAGCTTCGTAGCCATTCCCGCAGCCTGGGATTAGAATATGAATATCCTTGTTGTCGAAGCCTTGAGCAAATTCAGTTAGGGCAGGGGAGGCATAGCCAATATCCCAACCTGTTTGGCCTTCTTCCCATCGCTCTTGCCAGTAGTTTTCGTCCCAATTGTTCATGTTGCTATTTCTTATTGGTTTGCTAAATACTTGGAAGAACACAAGCGTTCAGTCGTCAGAACAACCGACTTGTCATTTCCTTCTTCAGTGAACTCTGTGCAAATTTTAAAACGTCAAGCACCTTTAAGCCGTTATCTCTCATACAAATGGCTCACTATTCAAACGGGGAGTTCTAGTTCTTTTTAAAAAGTGCAACAGCCTCCACATGGCCCGTATGGGGAAACTGATCGACCAAAGCGAATTTCTTCAAGTGATAACCAGATCCTTGTAAAACCTCTGTATCCCTAGCCAAGGTGGCGGGATTGCAGGAGATATACACAATAGTGTCAGCACCGAGTTCAATCGTTCTTACGAGTGCTTTGGGAGCGATTCCACCTCTCGGTGGGTCCAGCACGACTGCGTCAATCTTCCCTTGGTATTCAGGGTGGTGAAGCAAGAACTTACCGACATCAGACGCATGAAATTCTACGTTAGGGACTCCATTTTCTTCAGCAGAACGCTTGGCATCTTCGATTGCTTTCTCGACGATATCAACCCCTAGAATTTTCGCTTCTGTGAGTTTCGACCCAACCATTTGTCCAATCGTTCCCGTTCCGCAAAACAAGTCTAGGATCAAACCTTTCCCTTCTGTTTCTTCAGAGAGGTATTCAATGGCCTTGTCGTAAAGCCGCTCCGCTGCAAGAGGATTGGTCTGGAAAAAACTCTCCATCTGGATTTTAAAGGTCAATCCACTGAGTGTCTCTTTGATAAAGTCCTTTCCGAAAATTAAGTCGCTCTCACCTTCGAGTGGCTGCACCCGATCGCCAATGTCGTCGTTTACCGTGTGCAAGAATCCCTGCAATCTATTGCCCAAAAGGTCTTGCAGAAATTTGGAGAAATCTTCTAAGTCAAACTTCTCAAGTCCTTTTGAGGAAGTGACCAAATTGAGAATAAGACCATTATCTGTATGGCTCTTCCTTACCGTAAGGAATCGAAAAAATCCTTCCTTCTTTGGATGGTGCCAAGCAGCTAGTCCCGTATTTTCGCAGTACCCTCTGATTTTTTTGAGTCCATTCTCCATTTCCTCGTCAAAGAGGCCACTGTCTTTATCAAGGTTCTCAACCATCCACCAAGTACCTCGGTGCTTGAAGCCAAGTGCAAAATCATCGACATCCGTTTTTTCTCTCAGATCGTAGCGAATCGCTGCGAAGCTGTATTCCATCTTATTGCGGTAGTGCCAATGAAGAGGAGAGGAGATAAACTCGTCAAATAGGTCTGTGGCATTCTCGACCTTGCCAATTCGCTGGAGCAAGTCAATGGTCGTTTCCTTTTTAGTTTCTTCTTGAATTTCGATAGGCAAAGTGGCAAAAGGGGCTCCAGATATGGGTTGGTAGGGAATCTTAATTTCCGAAGGAGCGCGTTCCAATACTTCCATGAGCTTTGTTTCCAAATGGCGTTTTCGAACCTTGGCAATCCGACATCTTACTTTTTGGCCTGTTATGGCATTGGGAACGAAGGCAACAATTTCGCCTTCTTCCGTTTCGATCTTCGCTATTCCTCGGCCACCGAAGGCCATCTTGGTGATGGTGACTTTGATGTCTTCACCTCTTTTGAATTGATGTGCTTTCATTTGAGGGGCAAATGAACGGATTATTTGGCGGATATGTCTTTTTAATTGACCTTTGCAAAATCAACTCGAACACTTAAAAACAGCGGTATGCAAACGGCAGAGAACAAAACAAAGAGCGCAGTTTCCATTGAAATGGAAAATAAGTATGGAGCACATAATTACCATCCATTGCCCGTTGTTTTGGAAAGTGGCGAAGGAGTTTACCTCATTGATGTCGAAGGAAAGAGATACTACGATTTCTTATCTGCCTACTCGGCAGTAAATCAAGGCCATTGCCATCCACACATTATTGGAGCGCTTACAGAACAAGCTAAAAAACTAACCTTAACATCTAGGGCTTTTCACAGCGACAAGCTGGGGGAATACTCTAAGTTCGTTACCGAGTACTTCGGTTTCGAGAAAGTTCTACCCATGAACTCAGGAGCCGAAGCTGTAGAAACAGCCATCAAGCTTGCGCGAAAATGGGCACATGAAGTGAAAAAAATTGACGCGAATACTGCCAAGATCATCGTTTGCGACGGGAACTTCCACGGAAGAACAACCACGATTATATCATTTAGCAATGATCCTGTTGCTCGAGGGAATTTTGGACCTTATGTTGAAGATGGATTTACCCGAATTCCTTACAACGATATTAACGCACTTAAAGAAGCCCTTCAAGATGACAAGAACATCGCGGGATTCTTAGTAGAACCCATACAAGGAGAAGCGGGTGTTTTTACCCCTGATCACGATTACTTATTGAAAGCGGCGGAACTCTGCAGGGAGCAAAACGTGCTATTCATCGCCGATGAGGTTCAAACGGGAATAGCCCGCACAGGAAGTCTGTTAGCTGTTTGTGGAGACTGCACCTGCCAGGGGAATTGCGAGCGTCAAGAAACTTTCGCAAAACCTGATGTGCTTATTTTGGGAAAAGCCATCTCGGGAGGAGTTTATCCTGTTTCGGCGGTTTTGGCCAATGACGATATTATGCACGTATTCACTCCAGGATCTCACGGATCTACGTTTGGAGGAAATCCTCTTTCTTGCGCTGTTGCTATTGCTGCACTCGAAGTGGTAGATGATGAGAGGCTGGCGCAAAACGCTCGGCGTCTTGGGAAAATCTTCCGCGCAGAAATGACAAAACTAGCTGAAGAGTCTAGTCTCGTCAACTCTGTAAGAGGTAAGGGATTGCTCAACGCTGTTCTGATCAATGATACGGAGGATAGCGACACGGCTTGGAGAATTTGTCTCGGTCTTGCTGAAAATGGTCTCTTGGCGAAGCCGACTCACGGAAATATCATTCGTTTTGCTCCACCGCTCGTTATGACTGAGGAGCAATTGATGGACTGTGTGGGGATTATTCGGAAGACGATATTGGGTTTTAGTCGCTAGCAATTGGCCGTTAGCTTTTAGCTGTTGGCGGTAAAGGATGAGTTTTTTTGCTAAAGGCTCAATTTGACTCAGGTAACCGCCAAGTTTGCTAAAGTTACGCGAAGCACGCTAATCGAAGCTCAAGCCGAAGGCAGGAGGTTTTGTCTTGAAAAAGTGAGATTTGACTTCTATTCCCACGATTAACTACACAAAAAGCTTCTCAGTGATCTTTGTGTCTTCTTCGTGGGCTCTGCGGTAAGATTTAAGCTTTGATTTTTTTCGCCAACAACCTAGAGCCCTCATTCGAAAATACCAAACTCAAAGCTGATTCAATGTCTCAATACCCAATAGCCCCCTAAAAACTAAACGCCAACTTCAAGTTCACCCTTCGTTGGGTTAAGAAATTGGGAACACCATACTGCCTTCCACTTGATTCTTGAATCCAGCTGTAGCTGATGGTGTTGTTGATCCCTAGTAGGTTCCACACCTCAAGAGAGATCACCGCACTTTTGAAATCCTTAAAGAGCCCCTTGGTTGGATTCTTGGGCATCAGGTCTTTTGAGAAACCAATGTCTACACGGCGGTATGCTCGGTATCGCTCGGTGTCTTTGTATCGCTCGTTGTCAGGCGGCCCGAAAGGTAGACCCGTTCCGAAGAGAACACTCAAGTGAACTTTAAAGCTTGGAATACTGGGCATCTCATCTTGGAAGAACATGCTGAAAAATACCAGTTGATCGGTAGGGCGCGGGATGTATCCAGGAAATCTCGTGATCGTATCTACGGGAATATTATTCTCGGTAAAGCCAGGAGAAATGATCTCCCCGTCGCTATTGTAAATCTCGTAATAGAAATCGTCTAGTAGATCTTCTTCTGTTTTCAAGAAGCTGAGACTAGCCCATGATTCAATACCTGGTATAAATTCTCCGTGAATCTTGGTGTCAAGTCCTACTGCGTATCCCTCGGAATTGTTGGTGCCGTAGTAGCGCAGCCTGATGTTGTCAATTTCATAAGGAACCAAAAAGTCGTAATCCTTGTAATATGCTTCTGCAATAAACTTGAACGGACGATTCCAAATTTGGAGGTTCACATCTGCCCCAAGCACATAATGGATGGCTCGCTGAGCGCGAATATCTGGATTGAGGGTGCCGTCTAGTTCTCTGAGCTCACGGTAAAAAGCAGGCTGGTAATAGAATCCCGTGCTAAACCTGAAAACTACATCCCTTGTTAGCGTGGTACTGTCGTTAATTTGCTTGTTCCATTTGGGCTTCCAGGCAACGGTTCCACGAGGACTAACTACCGTTTCGTTATTGAAATCCCAATAATTGATTCTCACTCCAGCTGTGGCGGTGAGTTGACTCTCATCACTGAGCAGCAGGTCCCAGCTATTTTGCACATAACCCATCAATCGATTGGAAGTGATTTGGCTGTTTCCTTTAATCACATCGTTTAGGAGGATTTCATTCCGAGGATTAATGGGTGCAGAATATCCAGCAGAGTCAATGTAGCTCCATTCGCTTAGCTTGTCGGTAATGTCTTCACCACGCCAAGTGAAGCCCCATTGGAGGTACTTGTTTTCGATGGTTTTAAATCCGCGGTGCTGGAAGCTGTACACCTTCGCGTCCAGTCTGTTTCGAGCATGTTCCAAATTGGATCCGACGCCTCTGTTTCTAACCACATCACCAAATTCGTCATCGCCCAAATCTCTTTCCAATTCGTCCAAAAAGTATTCTCCGAATATGTCGAATGTCTCATTCTCAAAGGTGCGGAAGGCTGATGCGGTGAATTTTAATCGGGTTGAATTGTTGGGTTTATATTCGGTAGAGAGTGCCCCGAAGAAGGTCTCAAATGAAGTGACCTCTTGTCCCTCGAAGAATACTGTAAATCGAAGTGCTTCGTTGAAACTACCAAACTGCGTCTCACGTGTCGATGGAACGAATTTGTAGTTGTTGTTGGAGTAATTACCCAAGAACTGAACTTCCCATTTTTCGTTCAGGTCGTAAGTCCAGTAAGTTTGAACATCGGTAAAGTCAGGTTGGTAATCACCCTGAGTGTCGAGGCTTCCCAACACGTATTGATTGGTGAAGTAGCGTACTCCTGAGACTTGCGTAAAGCGGCTGTCTTTTGACGAGCTTTCGAGCGAAATAGAACCACCCAGCAAACTCGCCATAACGCTTCCTCCAAATCGTTTAGGCTTCTTGTATTGTATGTCGAGCACGGAACTCATGCGGTCTCCGTAGCGTGCATCAAATCCACCCGCACTAAAGTTGATGGTTCCAACCATATCGGGGTTGGGAAAACTCAAGCCCTCTTGCTCTCCCGATCTAGCCAGGAAAGGACGATATACCTCAATATCATTCACGTAAACCAAATTCTCAGCGTAGCTTCCACCACGAACGCTGTAAGTAGAGCTTAGCTCGTTATTCATCCGCACACCGAGCTGTGATGTCAAAACGCTCTCAATACCCTGTTGAACGGTAGGGGAGATTTTGATATCCTTAATCGGAACCTTGTCCATTGGTGAAGTTCGGGAACGATCATCCACGATCTCCACACCTTCAATCTCGCGGTATTCAAGTCTGAAGTTGACAATTTGCGTTTGTCCTGCAGTTAACTTGAGCGTTTCTTCTTTTCCTAAAAAAGAGGTGTGGGTTGTTTCCAGTAAAATTCCTTCTCCTGGGGTGAGTTCGATTTTGAATTTCCCATAGCGATCAGTGAATGTGCCCTCTCCTTGGCTTCGCACATAAACATTGGCAAACTCAATGGCATTGCCTTCGCGATCGGTAATTTTTCCTTTTACCGTCGCTTTGTCTTGAGCCAACGAGGCAATAGAAAAAAAGCAGACTAGACAGGTTCCTAATAAAATTTGGGTATTCAAGGCCGTGAGTAAATTCAATCAGTTCGCAAACATAACTGAATTGAGCGAAGTTTTATTGCCCTCCGCGTTTTCGTTCTGATTTAAAATCGCCGCGCTTCCAAGCTTGGACAAATTGTGCCCAGGCTACAGGGTTCAGAACATTGATGGGAGGCGCCTGACCAGCGTAATATATTTGTTGCTGATACTGTTGCATACTGTACTTGAAAGTCTCACTTCCACTTGGCATGGCGGCATCCATTCGAGCTATCATATCAGCTTGATAAAGATTGCGTTGGGCGCGGTCAAAATCAGTTTCAGGAATTTCCATTGCCAAAAAGGCTTGCTTGAACTGCTCCCGAGTTGGCCAAGGATAGATCACTGTTTCTCTAAGGGTAATGGTGTCCTTATCGAGGATTTGAATCAACGAGTACCTATTCGTGGTTAATGTATCGGGAATAATAAATCGACGTCGCTCATAGCCGATGGAAGAGAAAAGAATCGAATCTCCTTTTTGTGCAACGAATGAAAAGTATCCGTAGTAATCGGTCATTGTTCCCTTGTTCGTGTTTTCGATAAGGACATTGGTAAATGGAACAGGACTCAAACTGTCTCCCGTAATGACCACCCCCGAAAATTGGATAAGATCATCGTCTCCATCTTGCGCGTTGAGCGAAGAGCTACCCGCGAGAATTAAGAGTAAAGAAATAATGAAGACGAAATGACTTTTACGCATAAGCACCAAAAATAACGGTTTTGCCATGACTTAGTTGTAAACGAATCATATTTAACGGATGTTGTCAAAACCAATAATCACGCAATCTAGTTCACCTAAGTGAAAACGGCTGCATGTTTTGGGATTAATCCAAGATATGCTTTGCTTGGGCATCTTCCATTGCAGGACGACCTATTTTCAATGATACTTCTCTTTGTAAAGCAATATTTAGCCTTGAAGAAATAGCCGATTTTCTTTAAAATTCTATGTTTTCAGAAGGTTGACTTATTCCATAATTATTAGCGCATTCCAATCTCCCCTTGGAGTGCTAATTCTCGGTTCATACTGAGATCTGCTTTGCTGTGCGATTGGCGTTCCCGCAGAATGCGCTCTTCCATTGATCAGCGAATGGTTCATGGATTGAACGGGGAGTATAAAAAGGAACTTCCGTTGTTATCGAACTGGCCAGAATAGAGCTCGCAGAGTATTTTGATGGTGAAAAAGTAGAGTTCTCCATTCCATTATTAGTGGTGGGTAGTGATTTTTAAAAGAAGGTATGGAATGAGCTTACAGAAATACCTTTCGGTAAAACCGCAACTTATCTCGATTTATCTATAAATCTGGGCATTGCCGAAGCCGCTAGAGCTGAGGCATCTGCCAATGGGGGTAATGTGCTATCCATCTTAATCCCAGGTCACCGAATAGTTGGTCGCGACGTCAATTTGGTCGGATACGCAGGCGGTCTTCCCACTAAAAGAAAGCTTCTGGAACTTGAGGGTGCTCATAGTCAATTGAGATTGTCGCTCTAGTTATTTCGTTCATTTCGCAGTATTTTAGGCCTCGTTTAAATCAACTGCTATGAAATCACTTTATTCACTTCTACTTTTTACTACTATTTCTGTTGGTCTACTGGCACAGCCAGTTGTAGATCAAAATAACTTCATTTCTGCAGGTGATGTTTTTGAATACACCCAAGTTGCTGATCTCATTGCAGATCCGATTGATGTCATGTCTGAAGGTGGTGAAGACCTTATTTGGGACTTCAGTACTTTAAGTTCAGAAGGTTTGGTAGTAACGGATTCCTATTACCCTCTGGATTCTACTCCTGATTTGTTCAACCTTTTCTTTGGCAATCCCTTTTTTGCGGGTGAAAATTTCTCCACTCATGCGCTTGAATTGGCTGTGCTTGATTTCGAGCTTCCTTTGCCCGTGGAAGTCGAAGAGACTTACCAATTCTATCGATCGGATGAGGAAGGTTACTTTATAACTGGAAATGCAGCAGAAGTGGCAGGCCTTCCACTATTGTCGACATACGACACGCTCGATGTGGTTTACTCCTTTCCATTGTCATTCGGGGATATGAATACCCATTCGTTTTATTTCCTTACTGATGTGCCGAGTCTAGGAGCTGTAGGTCAGTCAGGCTCGCGCTCTACCAATGCCGATGCGTGGGGAGAGTTAATCCTTCCTGGAGCATCATACAATTGTTTGAGAGTCCGCACTGAGCTTGACATTACAGATACAATCTATCTTGGTTTCACCCAAACGGGGACACTAGTTGAAAGGCCACAGCAAATCAACTACACATGGATATCTCCCGATGCGGGTGGGGTAGTGGCCGAAGCCGTTTTCATCGAAGATGCGCTTATTTCATTTCGCTATTTGAGCAATCAATCCGCTCTAAATTCAACGGAAATCAGCGACAGCGATTTTAAGATTTATCCAAACCCCACTTCGAGCAATTTGAAAATAAGTGTTCCTTCTGGTTTCGAGGGTGTCTTCAGAATTTTAGATCTAACGGGCAGAGAGGTCAGTGCTGGCAGATTGGGCGCGGCAGCATCTATTGATATTTCCGAGTTACCCGAAGGGATATACCTCGTAAGTGTCTACGGTTCCAAAACGGTTTTAACGAAGCGCTTGATCGTAAGCCGCTAGTTCACGATGAGTTTCTGAGAAGATCTGTTCTCACCAACGAATACTTCAACCATGTAGGCTCCTTTGCTGAGCCCAAGTTTTTCGATGATCGCACCACTTTCCAAGTTTTGCTGGAAGTTGATGACACGACCTGAGAGATCATAAATTCTCACGTCAGCTCTTCCTGCCTCATTCCACTCTATTCTAAAACTAGCACTCGTTGGATTTGGGAAGATTCGAGCTATAAGATTAGGAGAGGAGTCTGAAGTACTCAGATTCGTGCCCATTCTAACATTGTCTATCAATAGGTTATTCCCTCTTCGATTGAGCGTTACAAAGCTGAAGAAGAAAGGATCGGTATTTTCAAACTCCATATCCAAGTTGATCGTTCGCCAGTCTTCGATAGATTCAGGTAAGGCATCCTGTTCTGAATCATCATTGGTCCAAAGGTCCTCACCTCCCAAGCGCAGCAATTCTTCACTCATGTATTCATCTCCACAACTGCGGTTGATGAAAACAACCAGTGTATCCATGGTAAATGAAATACTGCTTCTTTTTCTGTAGAAGTAATCGAAAGCCATTGAATTGGTATTCTCAGGTCGGTTTTCAATCAATGGGCTGATCAGATGATCATCTTGGCTGATAACGGTGAAGTATTCAGGGTGATTCATGTATGCGGCCAAGCCTTCGTTTCCATCTATTTGAAGAACGTTGAGCGTGTCCCAAGTAATGGCAGCATCGGGATTGTAAACTGTCCAGACTTCTTGATTAATCCCTAAACTAAAGTCGTCTTCAAAGGCTCCTGCTAATTCCCAGTCATGTTTAGGGATTTCTGTAAATCGATAGACGCCATGGTTATTCAATACATCATACTCTCCCACTAGAGGGACGATGCGCACGTGCAGCTCTTTAAAACCTGTGCCGTCGTAAGTGATTTCCGACAATTGAATTTCATTGCTTTCGCCAGGCGCCAGCACCACCTGCACTTCTAAGGGTATTTCGAGTGTTTCGCCAATGACTGATACAAATAGGTTGAAACCGTCTATGGACTCATTTCCGTTATTGCGAACTTCTACAATAGGAGCAAAACCAAGGCTCCCATCCGTGCAAATAATGTCATCCGTAGGGCTGACAATTCTAACCAACTCAATATCCGTATTGAGCACGGCAGGAGGAGCAGGGGTGTTCGTTTCAGACAACAAGTCAAAAGCATTCTTCACATTCACGAATCCCATTCCGTAGGTATTGTCTTCTCCCTCAACACCAAGATCGACCGCACTATTGTAGATGGCCAAAAGAATTTCCTCACCTGTTACATCGGGAAAGGCCTCTCGTAAAAGAAGAACAGCACCACTTACATGGGGAGCTGCCATAGAAGTTCCATTGTAGGAGTCGTATTCCCCATTTTCGATCGAAGAGCGAACATTCACACCAGGTGCGGAAACTTCAGGCTTTATTAAAATGCTTCCTTCGCCTCCGCAGATGCTAGGTCCGCGGCTAGAAAAACTTGCAATGGGATAGCTACCTGTCGATGACGTCGCACCAACCGTGAAAGAGTTTACCAACCCCGTGTTGGTATTGTGAGGTACGCTCATGGTCATATCTCCTGGGCCTTCATTTCCTGCCGAGAATACATTTGCGATACCAGCCGCCTCCACAGCTGTAAAAACAGGAACGACAAATTCTTGACATGGCGCCTCATCCAGAGTGGGGCCAAAACCCCAAGAATTATTGATGACATCGGGAATGTCATTGGTGGTTTCAGGATCGCCGTCTGGGTTCATTGACCATTCGTAGCCTGGCATAAAATCAGTGAGCGGTTTCACATCCGCCAAATTGGAAACTACGGGGTCGGTTGCAATATAATAAGCTCGTGGCGCCATCCCGATTGTATCGTTTGTAGCGGTGTCTAGTCCGAGCATTGTTCCCGTTACGTGAGTACCGTGGCTGCTCGATTTGTCAACTGGTACAGGGCTATCGTAAGCATACCAAGTGCTTAGCAATGGCATTCTATTGGCAAGAAATCTTCTTTGATGACTGGGGTGATCGTCCCACACACCAGTATCGTAAGTCATGGCAATGCGGCCGTGACCTGTATATCCCATTGCCCACATCTCAGGAGCACCGATGGCTTCAAGGCCTGGCTCTATTCCGCCGGCGCTTTTTGCAGCTCCTGGAGTTTTTTCGACTTTTGGCATATAGCCAAAAGCATTTCTATTGAGATACATGTAGGCGATGTCGGCTCTATTTGATAGCGCCGCAACTAGTTCCGGTTCTACCTTTAGCGCAATGGAATTAGAAATCCAGAAAGTTTGAATATCGGAGTGTTCCATGTTTGAGGTTTGGATAAAATCCAAAATCGAAGGTTGTGTGGCCGCCGCTTTCTCCTTGAGAGCTTTCTCTACCAGTGGCGCTCTTTCCTTGGCTGGAAGTTTTCTATCGTTGAAATCTGCCTTCAAGGTTGGCAAATCCACAACATCTTCCAGTATGATAGCGATGGAAATCAATTCATTGGATTGGGCCTCATCGAGGGCTTCGATGAGTGGCTGGTCAAGAAATGCATGTTGAGCACTAGTAGTGATGCTAGCTGTAAGCGCTGTAATTGCGATAACTGCGGCACGTAAAGTCTTCGTCATAGTTGGGATTTCTAGCCTCCGAATATACCCAAATCTTGATCATCCATCCGTTCCAACTCTTTTAGCTTATTTGGACTCTGACAATGTCGGTGAAACGACAAGCGCTCTTCGAATTAATGTGTTTTCTTTGGGGTAATGTCAATCAACCGTAAAGTAGTCATCATTGGAAATGGCATATCTGGGATCTCTACTGCCCGACATCTTCGAAAGAATGACTCCGAGGTAGAAATTATTGTGATTTCTGCCGAGTCAAAGCACTTTTTCTCCCGAACTGCAATAATGTATGTCTACATGGGCCACATGCAGTTCAACAATATCAAGCCTTATGAGGATTGGTTTTGGAAAAAGAACCGCATTAATTTGGTCTTTGATTATGTCATTGAAGTAGACCCAAGTGAAAAGGTACTCAAGATGAAATCTGGCGAAACGATTTCATACGATGATCTGGTGATTGCAACGGGCTCCAGGCCTCGTTTCTTTGGTTGGCCTGGCCAAGATTTAGAAGGAGTGCAAGGCATGGTAAGTCTCCAAGATCTTGAAAATTTAGAAAAGCGAACTCCTCCACCTCTCGAAGGGAATAAGCGAGGAATGAAAGCGGTCATTGTAGGCGGCGGTCTTATAGGTGTAGAAATGGCAGAGATGCTGCTCACTCGAAACATTCCCGTTACCATGCTGGTGAGGGAAGATGTTTTCTGGGGGATGATTCTTACCAAGAATGAAGGCGAACGCATCAGTCAGCACCTGCTGGATCACGGAGTAGATCTGCGGCATGAGGCTGAGATTGAAAAAATCAATGGCGAAAACGGCAAAGTGAAATCCGTAACTACGAAGACAGGGGATGAGCTGAGGTGTGAATTGGTAGGGATAACGACTGGTGTAGCTCCCAATATCGAATTTTTGCAAAATACTGGAATCGAGATGGATCGAGCCATATTGGTCGACGATCGTCTTCAGACCAGCATCGACTCTATATATGCCGTTGGCGATTGTGCTCAAATTCGCGAGCCGCGCAAGGGCCGACGGAGCTTAGAGCCCGTTTGGTACGTGGGTAGAATGATGGGAGAGGTTCTCGGGGAGCGATTGGCGGGAAAGAATGCATCATACCTGCCAGGGCCATGGTTCAACTCAGCCAAGTTTTTCGACATTGAATACCAGGTTTATGGAAATCCCCAAGCTAAGGCCGATGAAAATCAAGCTCACTTTTTCTGGGAAGGCGGAAAAAACAAATTTATAACGGTAGCCTATCATCCGCAAAGCAAGCTCTTTCAAGGAATCAATGCGTTTGGCATTAGGCTTCGTCACGAATACTTCGACAAAGTGCTGAGGGAAGGCCGCGGAGTTGGAGAGGTTATCGCTCACATCGATAAGGCCAATTTTGATCCAGAGTTCTACAAAAAGTGGCCGAAGGATTTTAAAGCGGCTTTCGAAAAAGAAACGGGGATCGAACTTCCCAAATCACTACTTAAAAAATTGATGTCATGATGAGGGATAAGGTGTTGAAGTCTGTTGGGAAGAGCCTCTTTGTTTTGAGCTCAGCCGTGTTTATATCACTATCATTTATTGTGGATATAAATTTTAATAACAGTGACTTATCAGATGTAATTGAATCAAAGCATCAGCTTCTTGCAAATAGCGTTAGCACGCTTGATCCGGCTCCTCCAGTATTGATGGTTGGTAGGTTAAGTGATGCATTCGATGAATACGCTCAAGATGTTGTTAGACAGAAAGGAATATCTGAAGAGAGGATTGTAGAGCTGGGTCAATTATTGGGCTCTGACCCTTCAAACTACGATGAAGGCTTTATCGAGCAGAATTTCGATGATGTCTTTGTTCAGGATAAGCTGAAAGAGAATACTGGCTGGATGATTGGCAGGAGCTGGGACAGCTATGCTGACTTCGAAAAGAATTTTAAAGAGAAAGTGACAGAGGTCAATGGTTCTGTTGTCAGCCAATACGGCATAAGCTCAGATCAAGTCACTTATATATTGCCACAAGTAATGCAAGTGGGAGCGCCCGATTGGTTAAAGACGGGATTGATGGCTTGGTTGATTTTTGGTTTTGCTGTTTTAGGCGGGTTTCTTTTTGCTTTGCCCCTGGCTTTCAAGCAGGAGGGAATTCACAATGACCATGTTTTTCACAACAAGTCTCAAACGCGTCACTACC
This sequence comes from Cryomorphaceae bacterium, assembly GCA_047632755.1. GTDB lineage: Bacteria > Bacteroidota > Bacteroidia > Flavobacteriales_D > Cryomorphaceae > JAKVAV01. The sequence continues at coordinate 143,039 of JBLIDT010000005.1, read as the reverse complement.
CAGCAATCATTGTATTTGTCTGTTTGGTGGTGTTTTACATCGTACTCTATCAGTTGCCCGCCTATCTTACTAATCAGGTAGTGCTTCTCAAGCCTCTGGCTAAGATACTCGCTGGTTCGGCTTCAGATCGTTGGTTCTTGTACGGCTTCCTCTACACTATCGCTATGACTACGATGGGCTTCAAGATGATGCTCAAGTACCGTGGAAATCAATACCAACAGGTGAGAACAGTTTCCGTTTTGTTCTTTCAAATCGCTTTTGCTTTTACACTTCCGCAAATATTGACCAGTTTTCAGTTGCCAGCTTACGATTTTAAAAGTGCTTGGCCGCTAGATTACACTTTCTTCTTTGACTATCGAGTAGATCAATACCTCAGTGAAGGTACCTTAGGGATATTCCTCTTTGCATGGGGAGTGGTCCTTTTTGCCATTGGAGTGCCCATCTTGACTTATTTCTTCGGGAAGCGATGGTACTGCTCTTGGGTTTGTGGTTGCGGAGGATTAGCCGAAACTGTCGGCGACCCTTATCGCCATTTGAGTGACAAACGATTGGGTGCCTGGAAAATAGAAAGAGTCTTGGTTCACTCAGTCCTCGTTTTCGCCGTCTTTATGACTATTTGGGTTACGTATACCACTTTCACTGGCACATCGGTTCTGTTGGGTATAAACTCTTATGATGTGCGAAGTGTCTATGGTTTCTCTATTGGATTTGTGTTTGCAGGAGCAGTAGGGACGGGTTTCTATCCAATAATGGGGAACAGAGTGTGGTGCCGCTTTGGTTGTCCACTCGCTGCCTATCTGGGACTGGTACAACGATTTAAATCCCGATTTAGAATCACCACCAACGGTGGCCAATGCATCTCTTGTGGAAACTGTAGCACCCACTGCGAAATGGGTATCGATGTAAGATGGTATGCTCAACGCGGCCAGAACATTGTGCGCTCGAGTTGCGTGGGTTGTGGGGTTTGCAGCGCTGTTTGTCCTCGTGGGGTTCTCAAGCTTGAGAACAAAGACGAAGAAGGTCGAATTAATGACAATCCAATTTTGATTGGTCGCGAAGGCGCAACATTGAATCTATAAGCCAATTTTGAAGATAATAATTGATGTGATTATTCCTGCCTTTAACGAGGAGGAATCGATAGGATTGGTCTTGAACGATATTCCTAAGGATTTAGTCAGGCAAGTGGTTGTCGCAAACAACAATAGCACTGACCGTACCGTAGAGCGGGCCAAAGAAGCAGGTGCTGTCGTAGTAGACCAGCCTGAGCAAGGCTATGGAGCTGCTTGCCTTATGGCAATAGACACGTCGCTCAATACTAGTCCTCCGCCAGACATCTTGGTTTTTTTGGATGCTGATTATTCAGATCATCCCGAAGAAATGACTCTTTTGCTAGAGCCCATTTATAGCGGTCAGGCCGAAATGGTAATAGGGAGCAGGGCAAGTGGAGTCAGAGAAAAGGGCTCAATGATGCCTCAGCAGCTTTTTGGAAACTGGTTAGCGACATCGTTGATGAAAATCATGTATGGCTCTACATTTACCGATTTAGGCCCTTTTCGGGCAATTACACGAAGGGCTTACGAAGAGATAGGAATGGTGGATCGAGACTTTGGCTGGACAGTCGAAATGCAAGTGAAGGCCCTAAAGAAGAAGATTACTTTTGCAGAAATACCCGTTACGTATCGCAAGCGAAAAGGAGTGTCGAAAGTATCTGGTACCGTGAAAGGAAGTATTTTAGCGGGCTACAAAATCATTTATACCATTTTCAAGTATGCCTGACTGGGGTTGGATTGTGATTGTGATATACGGTTTGGGGATGTTTTTCATCTTCTCCTACAGCCTTGTTCAATTGTCTCTGCTGTTGCATTACCGCAAAAAAAGCAAAAAAGAGGTTGCAAAAGAATGGGAATGGGATTGGCCGACCGTTCTTATTCAGTTGCCCGTTTTCAATGAGCGCTACGTGGTAGAGCGGCTTATCGATGCCACTTGCCAATTGGATTACCCAAAAGACAAGCTGTCCATCCAGCTCTTAGACGATAGCACTGATGAGTCTTTTGAAATTGCTTCGGCAGTAGTGAGCGCCAGAAAAGGCGAGGGAATAAACATTGAACAGGTTAAGCGCCCCGTGCGCAAAGGGTTTAAAGCAGGCGCTTTGCAATATGGGCTCGACCTTACGGAGGCAGAGTTTGTCGCGATCTTCGACGCGGACTTCGTTCCCGATAAGGATTTTCTGAAAGAGGCCATTCCTCAATTTATTGATGAGGGCATCGGAATGGTTCAGTCGCGCTGGGGGCACTTAAATAGAGACTACAGTTTGCTCACTCGTGTTCAGGCTTTCGCTCTAGATGCGCACTTTACTGTGGAGCAGTCGGGCAGAAACATCGGAAATCATTTCATCAACTTCAATGGAACGGCGGGTGTTTGGCGTCGCAAATGCATCCTAGATGCCGGTGGCTGGAGTGCTGACACGCTTACCGAAGATCTCGATCTCAGCTACCGGGCTCAGCTGAAGGGCTGGAAGTTCAAGTTTATCGAAAACGTTGTTTCGCCTGCTGAGTTACCCGCAGAAATGAATGCATTGAAAAACCAGCAATACCGCTGGAATAAAGGTGCGGCAGAATGTGCCAAGAAGCATGTAGGAAACATATTCAGGTCGAAATCACTGTCGACTACCACCAAGATTCACGCATTCTTTCATCTGCTCAATTCTTCCATCTTCATTTGGATTGTGATTTGTGCAGTAGCGTCGTTACCATTGATCCTTTTGAAGAATGAAGTGGTCGGCTATGAGCTCCTGTTTGCTTCTGGCGGAGTATTGCTTTTCAGCTTTTTTGTGCTGGCGTTCTTCTACTATACATCTTTTGTTAAGTTGAAAACCGCGCCGAAAAGGACCTTCCTTTGGCTATACCCTGCTTTTCTTAGCTTGTCAATGGGGATGAGCCTTCACAATGCGAGAGCCGTTATTCTTGGTTATGTCGGGAAGAAAACTCCTTTTATTCGCACGCCCAAATGGAATTTGGTCGGGCAATCGGGTAGCTTTAAGCAGAAGAAGTACATCGATCGCAAGATTCCGTTGATGTCTTGGGTAGAAGGTTTGTTGGGGATCTATTTCCTGCTGGCTTTGGCCATCGGAATTAAGTTAGGTGAGTGGGGATTTATTCCTCTTCACATCATGTTAGTTTTTGGATTCTTTGCAGTTTTCCACTATTCTATAAAACACGCCCGTCAATAGATGCGACAAAGGCTGGTATACATTGGGCTCGCTGCAATCTATCTATTCGCTATTCTTTTTATTTCTTTTACGCCAAGGCAAGAGTTTGAACTTCTCTTAATCGGGCTATTTATCGCTTTCGCGGTTTGGTATCTCTTTCTAGTTAAAGAGCCAAAACTTATGTTCGTGCTGGTCTTAGCGCTATTGGCGCGTCTCTCGTTCTTTTTGGCGCTTCCGCTGCTTAGCGACGACTTCTACCGATTTATCTGGGATGGGCAGCTTTTTCTCGAAGGGCTTAATCCAATTGGCAAAATTCCTACTGAGATCAGTCTGGATCTTCCGAATGAAGGCACGCTCTTAGAGCAGATGAATTCCCGTGATTATCCTTCGGTCTATCCGCCACTGCACCAAATTGGGATGGCTTTCGGAGCGCTATTCGATAATTTCTTGACTCAAGTCAATGGGATGCGCGTCTTCATCATTTTATGCGAAGCTCTTGCGCTAGGGTACTTCTGGCGGTATTCAAAAACTTTACTGGGGTTGTATTGCCTATATCTGCTAAATCCCTTGGTGATTGTTGAAGGAGTTGGGAACGTTCATTTTGAGGCCGCATTATTGCCTTTCTTGGCAATAGCCATAGATCAAGCAAGACAGAGTAAAGCAAATGGAGCTTCTGTCTCATTTGGCTTGGCTGTTCTATTAAAGTTGAATCCACTCATTCTGGTTCCTGCTTTCTTCAAAGAAGAAAAGGGAATGCGAATAGTTGCCATTACAGGTCTAGTCGTTCTTCTAGGTTTTGCTCCATTCATCGGTGGAGTAGTCGATTCATTCGGAGGAATTGGTTTATTCTTCAGAAACTTTGAGTTCAATGCCTCTATCTATTACGTCCTTTCGGAAATAGGGCAGGCGGCTCTTGGGTACAATCCTATTTCAATTCTCGGCCCTGCCTCGGGCGTGGTTAGCGCATTGCTGATTTTGGCTGTCGGTTTTAGTCAAGCCGAGCTCAAAGAGAAGGCGCTGCTGATTTACCTTATTTTTCTGCTTTTCTCCAGTACTGTGCACCCTTGGTACATCATCCCAGTGGCTTATTTATCACTGCTGACTGATCGAAAAGCTATTTTGATTTGGTCGTTCACAGCCTTCTTTTCTTACAGTCATTACTTGGATGAATTAGAGCCCAAATACAGTTGGTTAATAGGGGAGTACGTATTGTTATTTCTAGCTATTATTTACGAATACCGAAGGCGGCCAATTCAATTGTTTCGGGGGTGATAGAGCAGCACCGTATCTCTTAAATAAGTCGTGTCCAAGTGGGTATAGATTTCTGTTGTGGTGATGCTTTCATGACCCAGCATTTCTTGAACGGCTCTTAAATCGGCTCCGTTTTCGACCAGATGCGTTGCAAAACTATGGCGAAATGTGTGAGGACTGATGTTCTTCTCAATTCCAGCCTTTAGGGCAGTTTCTTTTACAATGGTGAATACACTGACCCGACTAAGTCCTGAACCTCGTCTATTCAGGAAGAGCGTATCTGAGTGCCCTTTCACAATCTCCATGTGGTTGCGTATTTCGTCTCGGTATATTCCAATGAACTTAAGTGCCTCTTTGCCAATAGGCACGAGCCTTTCCTTATTTCCTTTTCCAATTACACGCAGGAATCCCTCGTCTGGATAAATTCCAGATAGCTTCAGATTCACCAACTCACTCACGCGCAGACCAGAAGCATATAGCGTTTCTAGCATGGCGCGGTTCCTGGTTCCTTGAGGGTCGGTTAGATCAATGGATTCTAAAATGCGATTGATCTCTTCTCGGCTCAAAGTATCAGGAAGCTTTTGAGGTAGGCGAGGGGTTTCCAGAAGCTCGGCGGGATTGTCTTCACGCAGATCTTCCATGATGAGGTAGCGAAAAAAGGCTTTTACACCTGAAACAAGGCGCGCTCGACTTCTAGGGTTAGGAGTGATTTGAGCCGAGTGATGCACAAATTCGGCGAGGTCTTGGTATCCGATCTTTAGGGCATTCACTGGTCTGTCTTCAGTGAAGTATTGCCTCAGTCTCGATACATCGTGGTTGTATGCATCAATACTGTTCTTACTCAGGCCTTTTTCAAGCCTGAGGTATGCTTCAAATCCTTTTGATAGGGAATACCAATCCATGATCGTTTGAACTTCCGTAAATTTGGTTCAATTCAAACGTTATTAGAGTGAAAAGAATTTTAATTATCAACGGACCTAATTTGAATCTTTTGGGAAAGCGAGAGCCCGTGCTTTACGGATCGGTCTCCTTTGAGGACTTTTTAGAAGTATTGAGATCTGAATATAACTCTCTTGAGCTTGATTACATTCAGGAAAACGGTGAGGAAGAACTGATTAACGCCGTCCAAAAAGGAAGCCAATACGATGCGGTGATTTTCAATCCTGCTGCTTTCTCCCATACATCCATGGCAGTTGCTGATGCAGTTGCGGCTATTGATACGCCCGTTATCGAAGTTCACATTTCAAATATCTTTGCGCGAGATGCCAACCGCTATCATTCGCATGTGAGCAAATATGCCGCTGCAATAGTTGTGGGCGTAGGTTTGGACGGTTACAGAATGGCTTTGGGTCAAACGCTGCGGTTCTGACGAACAAATAGGCCCGTTGCCAGCGATCCAAAAACTCGTTTCTTTTTTTTGAAATAATCTTGCACGATACTCCCTTTGTAAAGTCCCGTTTGGTTTATATCGTGGGACTTTTCTTTCCAATGCTTTCTCTCCTTGAGCAATCGACCCAAATTGGAATAAAAGTGCAGATGAGCCCTCACAACGGCAAAGAAGTGCTTCGGCCCTGAGGTGATGAGCATATAGCCAGCCGCCGCTCCGTCGAAGATCATGCGCTTGACAATTTTATTAAAAAGGGAATTCTTGTAATCGTTCTTTACAATGATTGACAGGTTATTTCTGAAATTGAGATAAGTCTTTCTTGGGTTTGTAGCAGCTAAAGTTCCCCCGCCTAAGTGATAAACTACTGATTGAGGAAAGCAATAAATATGGTGTCCTTGATTTTTTAGCCGCCAGCACAGATCGATTTCCTCCATGTGTGCGAAAAGCGTGCTATCGAACCCGTCTACCTCGTGAAAAGACGAAGACCGAATAAGGAGGCATGCACCCGATGCCCAAAATATTTCTCTTTGGTCATCGTGCTGTCCAATGTCTCTTTCGGTGTGATCAAAAAGTCGTCCTCGACAAAAAGGGTATCCGTTTTTGTCTAAAAACCCGCCTGAAGCTCCCGCATATTCAAAATGCTTTCGATTTTCTATTGCCCTTATTTTGGGCTGACAAGCCGTTACCGCTGGCCTGCTTTCCATTTCAGCCAAGAGTGGTTCTAGCCATCCTTGCGTGACTTCCACATCACTATTGAGAAGCACATAGATGTCGGCAGTTACCTGCTTTAGTGCTTCATTATACCCTCCAGCGAAACCATAATTCTGAGGCAGTTGGATTAGCCTGACATCGGGAAACTCTGATTGAAGAAAAGTGATAGAGTCATCAGTGCTGCCATTGTCAGCTACGATAACATCCACATCCTTTGGGTTGTGTTCAACTACAGAGGGTAAAAAACGGCGGAGGTGAGCCTCTCCGTTGTAATTCAAAATAACGATTGCGGTTTTCAATGCCTTAGTTCCGCAAATCTAACGTGGATTATCGAAAAAGTCGTCAACTCGCCCTCCAAAATGGTCTTTGCCATTTTCTTGATTTATATTATTCATGGGGGTATTTCTCTGCTCCAGTAGCATACGCCATTGAGGATTGTTAATTTCTCCTCGTATTCCCTCAGCGTGGAGTAGCTGGTAATCCACTGCCATAAGGGTGGGATCGTAAAAAACGAATCGAACATTATTGTACTGACCAGTCTTGTAATACCTCCAAATTTGATAAGGATAGGAGGAGGGTTCATTTGCTCGGTCGGTCAAGTCATTTGGTGGGCCATATTGTAAATAGACTCTTCCTCGATCTGTTTCGAATCCCTGCTTATTAATGGAACCAAACTCTTCGTTCACAAAGTCTACCTTCTCTCTGTAAACTAGCCATGAGTATTCTCCATCGCCAGGAGTGCGACTCTCCCAAAAGGCGTACATAAAGCTTCGCAAGTATTTTAGTTCACTTTTTTCGAATTCCCTGAAGCTATTGGATAGCATAGCCTGCTCTTGGGCTGTAGCGATTGGCCGAACGGAGTGAACGTAGTCGTAAATTGAGGCCTTAGTTTCAAACTTGGAAACCCATGTGGATGCTATATCCTCACCTTCCATAAGGCTCAACACATCTACGGCTGCTTTCTTGTCTCGTTTAATCTCGTGTTCTACTTTTGCAAAGATCTCGTTTTCTCTAGTTCGGGCTTCTAGTACAATCACGTATTCTCCTTGACTTATGTCAGCAAGAGAGAGTGTTGTAAGAATGGGAATAACAGAACCCGAATTGCGACGCATGTATTTCCGCGTACTCTCCACTGGCTTGGAGCTATCAGCATAGGCTATGTATGCGGTCAATAGAAACATTTCATCCTCTTCCAGTTGCTGGTCTGTACCATAAAGTTCGGTGTAGATTACTACTTCCTTCATCTCAGGCTTTAATATTGAATCCGAAACCATTGGTAGCAAATCGTAGCCAGACTTAGAGAGGAGGCCTGGTTCAGTAGTTTTCTTGTATGCTGAAACCAACTCTATGTCAGAAAAGAAAATTCCTTTAGGGACTTCAGGAACTTCAAAGTTCACAGTGGCGACAGTTGAGGCAGATTCTTCATTGGCATTGAGGTCTTTTAATTCAATTTCAACTTCATACTTACCAGAAGGCACGGCAAAACGCTGCACATCAATAAAGTCGACAATATTTCCCTGAGACATGATTGGAGACTTGAGACTTTTTTTGTCGTAGGTAATAATCTGCCCGTCCTTTTTGAAAATAATGGTCAGCTCGACTTCGCCTTGAAAAGCATCTTCTTCTTCGGCAAGTTTCATCAGAGTGATGGACTTGCCATAGATGTCAAAGTAGGTTTCGACCACAGGACCTTGCCCAGGAACATAGAAAATCTTGTGATTAAAGACCGCATAAGGCACGGAAAGGGACTGAATTGAAAGTAAAATGAGGGGAATTAAAAAAAGTTTTTGCGCTCCTTTCATGTACGTTGTTGATTGTAATAGGTGAAGTTACGAAAATGCTTAGGAGATCTTGAGGCAAAATATCTTGATAAATTGACATCTCAGTGTTGCTTGATTTAACAAAAGGGTTACTTTTGCGGCGGAGAATTGGCAGAGTGGTCGATTGCACTGGTCTTGAAAACCAGCGTACCGCAAGGTACCGGGGGTTCGAATCCCTCATTCTCCGCAATCGATACGAGAACCCGCCCCAACGCAAGTTGAGGCGGGTTTTTTGCTTTCAGAAGCCTCGCGCTTGCTCGAAAGTGTACAAAAATCCAAAAACTCGTATTCAGGCGATAGCCTGAAATATTTTGCGTGTGCTGTATGCTCTTCGCCTTAGGCGGAATCACTCCGACGAAGGAGCAGTGATTCCCATCGCAAGAAGGATTGAAAAGAATTTGAATCAGAAGCCCCGAGCATGCTCTAAAGGGTACAGAAATCAAAAAATACGGACGCAGACAATAGCCTGGATGGGTTTAAATTGATGCAGGCTTCCCGCATCTAGGGGAATCAGTCCAATCAAAACCCCGCATAGAATTGTTGTTTAAGTTGATGTGCGATTTTAGTAATCTAAAGATCAGTATCTTAACTATTTCTGCTGTTTTGCGTATCTGTTGTAGAGAAAAATCTCTGACACATGTCAATGATTCAAACATCTTTAGCATCCAAAACTTTAAGGCAGACGACTATTTCGTCTCCTCAGGCTTTCATCAATACGCTCGTGGCCATTTCATTTAGTGATGGTGACGTTACAGCTCTAGCATTGGCGTTGATAAACCAGAAACTGGCGTGTAAGGATTTTCTGCTTGATCAAAATTTGCCTTATTGCCTCAGTAAAGCTGTTGACCTTTCAAAAGAACTTGGCCCCGAGGGTGCTATTCTTGCGAGTACCCGCACTGTAAGTAAAGACGCGACACTTTGTTGCTTTGCCAATGCCGTTCACTTGTCTTTTCTGATTACAGGAATAGATTCAGAGAAGGGAAAACTAATAAACTGCCTCATGGAGGAATGGACGATTGACTACGAGAGTTATCGTATGATCCTGGAGACTGTTAAGTTGATGGACGGCAAGGATTTTAAGATCGCCGTTAAATTCTAAGCAAATCAAAGTCAACTACCTCAGAAGTTAGGCCAAGTAAACCCCTTGATCATGGACGCTTACATTATATCCTTTTTCCTGTAGACTCTGTTTTAATTCTGCCCCCACTTCTCGATGGGCATCCAGCACAAAATAGAAATTGTCATTTTCCATATCTTGTTGTGGCTTCTCGACATGTTCAAAGAGGGTCATAACATCTTCCATGGCTTCAAACATAGAAGTGTCAGTAGGAGGAGTGTGAAATATTAGGTGAATCATAAGTATTTGTTAGGCGGTTTGAGTACTACCAGTTGTCACTTATTCTTAAACTTTAAAAACAAAGAAAAAATTTTATTCAACATGAATCTAAACGAGATGATCCCTTTATATATTTTGTCGAATTGAGCTCTCTATTATTTTATAATTGCTCAATTTAAAGGTAATATCTTCGATATTTTCTAAAGTTAAATTGAAGTAAAAGAGAAGGGTTAGCTAAAGCGAATCTTATCGGCTTTAGTTTTGACTTACCATTCGTCATCTCCTTCGTTCTGAGAGAGTGTTCTGGCTTCCTGCAGGGTCTTGGAACGAACTTGGAAGTTGGACATAATTTTTAATACAGTGGTTGGTCGAAGTAAATTAGTTCATTTTAAGCACTATGTCAAGGAAGTTTTTTGTGGTACTTAAAAAGCCAGATAAGGATATGTGCTGTAAAGAAGACATAATCAGGGCTTCGCGGTTGTCAGCTGAAATGGACTATTGTCGCAATAGACAAAGGAATGATCGACACAAAAAAAACTCAAACAAACTGACCCCTTAAAATCCTTCGTAGAGCACGACTACTTGCTTTTCGTTTACCAAATTAATCTGCATAACCCCTTCACGTCGAGTTACCTGTCCGCTTACACAAATCTTTTTCCCATGAACTCCTTCTCTGGCGAAGAACTGAAATTCGCTATATTTTTCGCCCAAACGGTAACAGTGAAAACAGTATTGGGAAATTTCTTGTCCAGATTCACAAAAACATTGTTGTTTTTTGATTTAAAGGTGCTCACAACAGTTCCGCAAATTTCCACTTTCTTTTTAGAGTCAATGAATTCATAAGCTTGGAGCGTGTTGTATTGGTCCTTCCCCAACTTACTCGGCGAAATTATTGCAACATCGCCTCTCTGATCCTGCGGCAGCCAAGCAATGTAGTCAGTGTTACTCTCGATCTTTTCTTCAATTTCATCAGGAACTGCCGAAAAGAAGTCTATGCCTGTCTTCGCCTCAATTTCATTAACGCTTAACGAATAAGCTTCAATGGGTTTTCACAAGCCTCATTTGGCATAAGGAAACCGATAGCCCTAACATTTTTCAAGTCTAGAGCCACTTTGTAGTGATACTTAGGAAGACTCATTCTATTTGCGCTTCGCTCCACTTTTGCGAGATCATCATTTTAAATGGGGCCGGTGACTATGTAAAGATCTACTTGGTATTCGATGGCATAGCTCCGGATGTATGATTCCAATTCTGCCCAAGCTCCGCGATTGAAGTCAGGATCCTGAGGAGTCATGTTGGAGTAGAAGTATGATTCTGACAATGCTTGTTGCTTCCATCGAAAATCAGCAGAAGGAGCCAAGTGGCTTCGATCGTAGCCTTATCCATCGTATTCCCATTCGCCAGCTTTGTCTTTTGATTTTAAAAAGTAATCAGCTTCCTCTGACGATCCTGAGCTTACCTTTTCGTCAATTCGAAAATCATTTGTTCTTGATGTTCGACCTTCAGCCACATCATCGAGAATGATATGCGCCACTCATCTAGCCATTTCGTGCTCTTCTGAATAACTCAAAGCCAAAGCGCTATGCTTGACCAATTCGCCTTCACTGCTCGGCCAGCCCATGGCCTCCAGCCTTTCGGCAATATCGAGTAGTTTGTGTGAGTCGACTTTTTGGGTCAACAGGAGGACTTCCTCTTTTTGTCGGTAATTGAAGTTTCCAGTGAACGTATACTTTCCTCAATACTTTCTTGAGAAAATTATGATATTCATAATCTTAGGCCTCAAAACACTAGAATAATTCTAATGCGCCAAATGTAGTTTCATGTCTCACGCTTTGGTCTACCATTAATAGAATTTATCAAAACAAAGTTCAAAGTTTTTTGCGAGTTATAAAAGTTAGATGGGTCTAACAATTATATTTGCACTCTCAAAAAAGCAAGATTAATGAAAATAGCACTTCTTTTTATTGCGGCGAGTTTTATCACACAAGTGGGATTGGCTCATGGCGGATCGGTTTCTGGTATTGTCTCAAATGGTCAGAGCCCAGTGGCCTTTGCGACTGTGGGTATAACGTATTTGGATAAAGGATCCGTTACCGATTCTAAAGGCCAGTTTGTTATTGACCACCTCGACCCAGGAACATATCAACTTGCCGCAAGAGCGATGGGGTATACCTCAAGGATCATCGAAATAAGCATCAAAGAGGGAAAAGAGTTCAAACTTGAGATTGTGCTTGAAAAGAATGAGATCAACCTCAATCAAGTTGTGATCACTGGCACGGGTTCTGAGATCCCGCTCTTTGAAGCTCCCATTATCGTAAGTCGGATAAACCAAAAGGCTTTTGAGAATACTCAATCTTTAACGCTTGCCGAGGGATTAGCATTTTCGCCTGGGTTAAGGCTCGAGAATAACTGCCAGAACTGTGGGTTTTCTCAATTGCGAATGAATGGCTTAGATGGTGCTTACTCGCAAATATTAATCAACAGTCGTCCAATATTTTCTGCATTAACGGGTGTTTATGGATTGGATTTAATCCCGGCTAACATGATTGATCGGGTAGAAGTGGTGCGCGGTGGTGGCTCGGCGCTTTATGGCGGAAACGCAATTGCTGGAACAGTGAACATTATTACAAAAGATCCATTAGACAACTCATTTCAAGTGGGTGTAAACCAGGCTTTCGTTGATATGGAGGCATCTGATAGAAGCATTACACTCAATGGCTCCATCGTGAGCGACGACTTAAATATGGGGCTCAATCTATACGGTTTTGATCGCAGCCGAGACTCTTGGGATGCAAACGATGATGAATTTTCGGAGATCACGCTTATTGAAAACTCCACCTTTGGGTTTGATGCCTTTTACAAGCCAACCGAGAATAGCCGCTTTGAGTTAAACGGCTTTGCGGTAAATGAGTACAGAAGAGGCGGGAACAAGTTTGACTTGGAGCCGCACCAAACAGATATTACGGAGGAGTTAGATCACCGAATTATCGGTGGAGCATTGTCCTATGAGTTGTACTTTGACAACTACCGTCAGAAGGTGTCGCTTTATACCTCGGCCCAGACTACCGACCGCAAGAGTTACTACGGAGGTGGGGGACGAGTGTTGGCCTTTGGGGATAGCCTTACTGAATCCGACGTTTTGGCAATCAATGCTTATGGAAACTCCGATGATTTGTCTGCCGTGGGTGGAACTCGATATACGTTGGACATCAACTCACGTCTCGCTTTGTACGCTGGGTCTGAGTTTCAGTACAACTCAGTGGCAGATCGAATGCCCGGTTATGGCCGCTCGATAGTGCAGGAAGTAGGTGTATGGGGCTCCTTTGCTCAGCTGGAGATCAAACCCTTAGAAAGGCTTAGTTTGCTCGTTGGAGGGCGCTACGACTTGGTTGACATCGATGGAGTTTACAGCTTTGGTGGAGATGAGTTTGTGAATGATCAAACCCTAGGAGTATTTGTGCCAAGGGCTTCGTTGATGTACGAGCTTTCTGAGACTTTAAAGTTTCGCGGTTCATATGCCCAAGGCTATCGCGCACCGCAAGCCTTTGACGAAGACCTTCACATTCAAACAGTCGGTGGAGCTGCTGTTTTTACCCAGCTTGATCCCGACTTGACTTCTGAAAGATCAAATAGTTTTACCGCATCGTTGAATAGGACAAAAACGACCGACGACTACCAGACCAGCTTCGTGATAGAAGGATTCTTGACCGATCTCATTGACCCTTTCATTGCTACAAACCAGACCGAGTTGCCAAACGGAGTGGCAGTCGTGACCAAGCGAAATGGCTCTGGAGCGCAAGTAGCAGGGATAAATCTGGAAGCGAATGCAGCGATTAAAGACAAGTGGTTGATCAATGCGGGATTTACCATTCAGTCGGCTCAATATGACGAAGAGGAAACAATCTGGTCTCCCGAGGAGGTAACTGATGCCAACGCAGACAGCATTGTTTCAACGGATCAAATACTGAGAACGCCAGAACTCTACGGATACCTTTCGCTTACTTATCGCCCTACTCAACGATGGTCGCTCACCTATTCGAGCGTTTACACAGGTTCGATGGAGGTGGCTCATGTCATTGACCCCGAGACGGAGTATACCATCATCGAGGAGACGCCTCAGTTCTTTGAAAGCAACATAAAGGCGGGATATACGCTTCCGCTGAATGGCAAAACCAACATTGAACTCTTTGCAGGAATGCAAAATGTCTTCAATGCGTACCAAGATGATTTTGACATTGGTGCCAATCGGGATGCTGGTTACATCTACGGGCCCAATCGTCCCAGGACGGTTTTCTTTGGAGTGAAGTGGGGAATGAATTAATACCCTATAAATCAGTTATTAATTAGTTTTACCTAAATCATAAAATGCAGTCGCATCAAATACATGCCTTTGAGCAATTCTTGATCGCCAACAGCATTCGGTCCAGTGGTGCCGAGGTAAATGGGACAGGTTTGGTACTCGAAGGTTAGCTTGACATTGTGGCCATGAACGAAGTAGGTGAGTCCAGCATCGAATCGCTGAAGCTGATCGCCCAATCCGTCAAAATCGTGGATAGTGCAAGTTCCGAACGGCATTAGTTTGCCTCTCTCTCAGTGTTATCGGTAGGAGGTACCCGAATTGGGTTTGAATGATTTGACCCGTTCCAATTGTAAATTGGCTTAAGCCCCCACCTTGCGGATAATCGGCTGTAAATTCGGTTACCAACTCGTGACCGTCGACCCCAGTGGTGCTTCGCAAGAAATTCGGTCCCATGTCGCAATTGCAATAAACGGCATAAAGGTTAATCAAGCCTCCATCCAATAGTGGATGGTCGATCATTAGGTCCACTCCGAACGTTCTTGAACTTGCCGAAAGGTCGTTACGTAGTTGAACTGAAACGTCGGTAGAGCGCGGTATCCCTATCCAGTTGATTAATTAGCTCCACAGGTAGCTTCTTTCCGCTGAGGGCTTACAATCAATTCAAATCGTGGAAGAAAATACTCTCGCCTCCACCGTTAAATCGCTCTGAGTATGATCCAAATTGAGTGTAGAAGAAACCTTATCGTCGAGCAGGGTATAAACCCGCAATCGATTTCTGAGCATCACCATGTCTGAATACCAAGAAATGGGTTCACCATTAAAACCTAGCGTTCCAGAATTGGTGCGGGCGTGTCGGGCCAAAAATTGCATGGCATATTTGAAGCTGATTTTCGATTTTCCGTCGGGAGTCAGATTAAAGGTGATGCCCGATGTAATTAGACTATCAATGAGGCTGTTCTTTTGCGGACTTTGGGCATGTCCAAAAGTAATGATGGCCAGGAAGCAGATGGATGGAATAACTAGTTTGATGCGGCAAAGATTGCACTCAAAAAGATGAAAACCTATGACATTTCTCCGGAAAGGAAAATCAGAGGATCTCAAACAAAGACAACAGTGAAAGCGCAACGGCCAATACCAGCGCATAATACGCGTAGGTATTGATGTTGGGAAATTTTACCGCATATCTGGCGGTAATCCATCCTCCCGCCAGTTGGCCAATCCCAATGGTTGACCCATAAAGCCAGTGCACTTTTCCATCGAAAGCAAAGAAAATAATTGCAGGTATCGTATAAATGCCAATGGCAAGTACCTTGATGACATTTGCTTTGAGCAGGGGCATTCTGCCACCGATAACTGCAATCGCCAAGAAGAAAATGCCCATTCCCAGTTGGATAAATCCACCATAAATACCGACACAAAAAAGGGATAAGTCGAGCAAGGGACGAGGCCACTTTGGTTTATCTTCTTCGGGATGAATCCATCGCTTTGGCTTAATCAGCAAGACGAAGAACAAGGCTACCACCATGTATTTGAACACATCCATGAATTGCTCGTTGCTGATATTCAAAGCCAACGCAATTCCGACAAAGGCCCCGAGCACCATTAAAAGGAGAGGTCGGGCTTGTTCTTTCCAGGTGAGGATCTTCGCCTTTTGGAAAGTCACTGAAGAAGAAATCGTTTGAAAGGCTACACCAATTCGATTGGTTCCATTGGCCACTCCGCCTGGCAATCCCAGTAATTCTGTGAGAATGGCAAGTGTAATGACAGAGCCGCTTCCAGCCAATGTGTTAATGACTCCTGCTACAAAGCCACCACCAATCGATATGGCGATTTCAATGGGTTCCAAACTTTGGCGAAAGTAAGCAATCTCAGCGCTACATATTCACGTAAGCCTCTGCTGAAAGTGCCTCATAGACCTCATTTTTGTCGGGATGGACGGAAACCACACGTGCTTTCACTTTCACTTCTCTGTCCATTAGATTGGCTAGAGCTTTGTTTTCAGGAAATGGCCAGTACCCGAGCTTCCGTCCGCAGAAGTAAACAGCTACGGCAAAACGATCGTATTTGTTGTTGGGCTCTCTTTTCAAACTTAGTGGGTCACTATTGGTAATGGACCGATAGGCCAGCGGGTAGTCGTAATATGCGAGCCCTTTTACGAAAGAGCGATCCAAGTAAAATGGATCTGAAAAATGACGGATGGGAAGCTGCGGAGTAGCCTGATTTGAATGACGTGTAGCGATCATACCTTTGTTTTTCTTCAAAGGTGCATTCCTTCAACGTAACCTATTTACGTTTACTTAGTGACTGTCTATTGAGTCCATTATCTGCGTTCCACTTGTTTTAAAAACAGTCATTGACGAGGGTCAACTCCTTAATTTTAGAATCACGAGAGCGTCGCTATCGAACATTCTAGCTCGGAGTTTAAAAAGAATTTATTTATCCTTCTTTTTAAGCTTGTCCAAAAGACGGTTCATCCAGCCCTTTTTTTTTTCACTTTGATTATCGCCTTCGTTCTGTTTTTGTTCTTCTCTTGCTTTCTCTCTTAATTCACGCCGTTCTTCTCGGGACTCATCGTCAAATAGGTTATCCAAGAAGTAATCCGTTCGATTTAGTACGAAGATGGGACAAATCAGTTCGAGCAAAACATCGGCATCCGTTTTAGGAAATCTAGTGCCTACCAGAGTTTTGGTAGCGGTTTTTGATTCTGACGCTCTAATAAAATCACCGACAATCGGGAGTGCAGTGGCTGCACCTTGGCCAAGACGCGTAGACCGAAACCGCACCAAAGGCGACTGTCCACCAACCCATGCTCCACAGACCATGTTGGGGGTAATGGACATAAACCATCCATCGGCGTTGTTTTGGGTTGTTCCCGTTTTCCCCCCAATGTCTGTCTTCACACCGAATACAGATCGTAAAGAGCGAGCGGTTCCACTGTCGACAACCAATTCGAGCATCTCGCGCATAGTGGCGGCTACATCGTATTCCAGTACTTTTTCTCCTTTTCTAGGTTTTTCTTCAAAGAGATTTTTTCCGTCAGCCGTTTCAATTTTTAAGATGAAGTTGGGTTCGGCGAGCATACCTTCATTCGCGAAAGCGCTATAGGCAGGGACCATCTCTAGGAGCGACAAATCAGCAACTCCCAAAGCGATGGAAGGGACATTCGGCAAGTCTGATTTTATTCCGAGGCGTCTAGCCAAACTTTTTACTGCATTGGGCCCTGTTTGGGCGATAAGCCTTGCTGCAACGGTATTGACCGACTTGGCGAGTCCACCTTTCACGGTGTAGAATCCGCCGTATTCTCCTCCTGAGTTTTGCGGACTCCAATCGCCGTAGTTGCTGAAAATAATCGGCTCATTTTCGATGTAATCGCACGGCTTGATGCCTGCTTCCAGAGCCGCCGCGTAAACAAATGGCTTGAAGGTAGACCCTACTTGTCGACGGCTGGTGATGTGATCATAAGGAAAGTGGCCGAAATCTATTCCGCCTACATAGGCCAGGATATTTCCCGTTTTTGCGTTCATCGCCAAGAATCCCGCTTGCAGAATCATTTGATGGTAAGCGATAGAATCGAGCGGACTTATGGTTTTGGATTGGTAGCCATCCATTGTAAAGACGCGGAGTCTGACGGGAGTGTCGAATATTTCTTTGATCTCTTTTTCCGTTCGACCAGCATTGACGAGTCTTCTGTATCTCACCGATTTTTCGGCCTCATTCCAAAGAAAGCTCGCATCATTGCCCCAAGGCTTGCTGCTTTTCCAATGGGCGTCAAAATCAGCTTGAATTCTGAACATTTGTTTTTTCACCGCTGCCACAGCATTGGCCTGGAGCCTGGAATCAATTGAAACGGTAATTCTCAGTCCATCGCTGTATAGGTTGTAGGGATTGCCATCTCCTCGATCGGTACCTTCTAGTAGCTCGGCGATTTTCGGTTTTAAGAAATCACGCAAGTAAGGGGCTGGACCGAATTGACCTTCCAGTCTTTGGTAGTTGATTTTTAGAGGCTCGGCTTGTAGCCGAATGAGCTCGTCGGGTGGGAGGGAACCTTCTCGCACCATCAAGGCGAGTACTGTGTTTCGTCTTTCTTGAGAAGCTTCTGGATAAAGACGTGGATTATAAGAGGTATTGGCTTTTAGCATACCCACTAAAGTGGCAGCTTCGGTGATTTTTAGGTCGTTTGGTGTTTTATTAAAATAGCGCTGTGCGGCGGCTTTGATGCCGAAAACATTCTCGCCGAAACTCACCGTATTTAAGTAAAGGGTGATGATCTCCTCTTTGGTATAGATCTCTTCGAGCTTCAGCGCTGTGATATTCTCCTTTAGCTTATTCACGGGTACGGAAAGCGCTCCGTGATCCTTGCGGCCAAAAAGGTTTTTGATGAGCTGTTGCGAAATGGTGCTTCCACCTCCGCCAGAGCGATCACCAAATATGATGGTTTTGATGACGACACGTGGAATACTGTAGAAATCGATCCCTTCGTGTTCAAAGAAACGGCTGTCTTCGGTTGCGATCAGCGCATCAATTGCCGTTTGGGGAATTTCTCCAAAGCTAATGCTAGAGCGGTTTTGAATGAAGTACTTCCCCAGAATTTCGCCGTCAGAGGAATAGATTTCGCTGGCGTTGTCTTGTTGAATTCCAGTGAGATCTCCTTCTGAAGGTAGTGGCCCAAAAAGGCCGATATATACCGCGCCAAAGAGTATGAAGAGCAAGAGCAAGACTCCCAATAGAGCGAAAAGACCAAATTTGATAATTCGCCTCTTCCAATTGGATTGAGTTTTGGGCTTCTTCTTTTTTGCTGGGGATTTTCGTGGCTTGGGAGCGGGTTTCTTGGCCAAGGTTTATTGAGTCTGGATCATTAAGGAGAAATGGAACACAAGTATCGAACTTTTTGGACAGATATTATTTAGAATCTCCCCGTTTATTCGAGAGTCTAAAGTAGAAAGCTCGATAACATCGCGTATCTAGTTTTCAAAATGAAGGAATTGACTGCAGGCCAATTGCTGTATCTAAAACAAGTGGAGCGGAGATATGGACAGTGACTGTTTAATTGTAACGAAGCGTTTTTCCTATTCGCAAAGTAGTTGTACTTCTAATGCCGTTCAATTTGCAGATGGTTCCCACTGAGGTACTGTAGCGTCTGGCAATTCCAGAAAGGGTGTCGCCGCTACGAATTTTGTGGTATTTGCGCTGGCGCACTTCTACCAAGTATTCGAAATGCTCTTTATTTACCGCAAGTGTATTGTGGCAGAGGTAGCCTGTTTCCCATTCTATTAGTGAGTTGGGATCGATTGGTTCTCCTTTGTAGCGGGCTTCGAAGTGCAAATGACTCCCAGTGCTTCGTCCTGTACTTCCACCAAGTCCTACTACGTCTCCTGCTTCTATTTTGTCGCCTTCTTTTACGTTGAGCTTTGAAAGGTGAGCGTATAAAGTCTCCAAACCATTTAGATGCCTTACAACGACCACTTTGCCGTAATCACCATCGTATTGCGCAATTCTTACTACCCCTTCAAATGCCGATTTCACTTCGTCTCCTTTGTATAGCTTAATATCAACACCATAGTGGTAGCGGTATCGACGGTATCCAAAGTCGCTTGTTTTTCGTCCGGTGTATGGAGAAACAAAATCACAGCTATCGGGCGCAAGAACCAGAATCACCGTGTCCTTCATAAATCTCAAGTCATGTTTGTATGGGTGCACCCGTTCTGTATTCCAAGAGCAGTAAGTATCGTAAGAGGGGATGTGAAGTAAGGAGTCGTTAATGTTCCAAGTTCCTGCCGCTTCAATTGTCGAGGTGGGCATCTTTCCATCGCGGAAAACATTGTAAAAGCCTTGATTTTCGGCAATGTGGTCTTGGGCCAATCCGACAGTAGCAAAGGCAAAAAGGGTGATAACAGAAAATAATAGCTTCATAGGGGCAAAAATATTCAGGCTCCTATTGCAAAAAGAGAGTCAGATAAAAAGATGCTGACATACTGGTTTTAATTGCAACAGAAAAAAAAGGAGGACTCTAACATTTGTTATTTCAATACGACGAAAAGAAGCATATGTTACTTCTGATTTTTGTCGCTCGAAGGTCCTTTGAGATCGTATTTACGCCTAATAAAAAGCGTGAGATGACCTTGTTTCTTCTTCCTACGGAAGCCCATTAAGTGAAGAATTTCTAGGCTGTACCATTTTGCCACTTGTCTATTTACGACCATAACATGATAGCTGCTCATAAAACGGCGAACTCCTGGGAGGTAACCAAGAATGTGGTAGAGCTTCAATCGGCGGAAAACATAAGAGACTGTTAACCAAAATCGCGCGATTTTTCGGATTATGAAAAAGCCATCTTCTCCTTGGTCTTGGTAGAGCGGCATGAAAATTTGGGAATTTTCATTGGCTTTGAGCTGGTGCCCGTTTATCGTTGCCAGTGGTTCTCCTTTTTGTATTTTTTGAAAATTATTGAATCCACTCAGCATTTTAAAATCATCACCAGGTTGTATTGGCTGCCGCATTCTGATTTCGTAAACCTTCCTATTTCCTTCGGTGGTGTGGTAAAGCTGATGGTAGTATTTCCTGTATTTGGGTACTTCTATCTTTTTCATTAATCCTGCATTAACCAAGGAAATCCAGATCATGGCTTCGTGGTTTCTGACAGATTCAGGATCGTTGTGTTGACCACCTTCAAAAGCGAGTGAGGGATACCCCAAATCATTCACATAACTCAGAAGCGGCTCATCGAGGTGTTCCTCAATTCCTATAACTACCGGGACGGGCATTTTTCTAATGAACTGCCTATTCATCAGCGTGTCGCTCATAAAAATGAACGGCTCTGATTTGACGGAAGTCGTATGGAGATCAACAAAATAAAATTTCTGATTGCTGGTATTCAGTAGATTATCAATGTAAGCCCAGAGCTCGATTTGCTCTTCAACCTCGTTGATTATTTCATCGGGATGGTAATCTCGTTTTCGCGCTCTTTCAACCATATCTGCTTGCCAGATGCGGTTGAGGTCATTGACTATAAATCTTTCCCCACGCTCTAATGCAGTTAGATTTCCGACTAGGGCATAGATATTTCCCGAAATAAGCGGCTTCAACTGGTGCAGTTGATCCATAACGTGATGAAGCGCCAATACACCTGTTGGTTCGTTGCCGTGCATACCGCCGATAAATACAATGTTCGGCCCTGGCCTATCACCCTTGATAGCAGCAATTTCCCGCTTTATGTTAACGGATCGCCCTTCTACAAAATCAAATATCTTAATCTCTCTCGGCTTCAATACTTTGTAATTCTTCAAATAGATATTCGGCCATATAAACGAAATCGAATTCAGTGAGAATTCCGATAAGCTTCTTTTCCTTGACCACTGGTAGGCAACCTAAATTGTTTTTCCGCATAATCTTAAGCGCTTCGGTGACTTCAGTTTGTCCGGTAATCGTAATAGGATTTTTTATCATGATGTCGTCAACGGTGATCGTCTCGTCATCAGAATTCTTGCAATAGTACTTTATAATATCCCCTGACGAGATAATTCCTACCACTTCACCTTCATCGTTTTCAACAGGTACATGGTGGATTTTTCGCCAGTTCATGACATTTGAGACGAGCTCTACCGAGTCGTCTTCCTGCACAGTATAGAGTTCTTTGCTCATGACTTGTTGAACGTATCGGTACTTATTGGCCCACGATCCGCTCTCTTGCTTTGTGGGGTAATCCCATTCGTGGACGGGTAAACCGCTGTATTGACGCTTGAGCATACCCGCGGTAACGGCGACAACTGTTTCCTCGACGTTGGAATTTTTTCTCAAATTATTGAATGACTGAACCAACCATATTGAGCCTGTTTGGTGTTTTTTCACCCTTTCTTCTATGATATTGATGTAGCGCGATATGTCCTCTTCGTTGATTTTCATTTTCTCCAAACCCTTTCGGCTCATCGGAATGAGTTGGTTCAGAAGAAGGCTTTCGGCGGTATGTACTTTTCCATCAGTCCATCTGAATTGGGCTGAAAGTCCCATTTGCGCGGCTTTGTGGAAGTTTAACTTTGCATTGTCAAAGTCCAGTTGATCTGAGATTTGACTTATATTTTCGGGCATTCCTTCCATTAGCCCCAGCCAAAATGCGGTGTTCGCTATTTCATCAATGATGGTAGGGCCAGCGGGAATATACCTGTTTTCAATTCTAAGGTGCGGCTTGCCATCAGTAATTCCATAACAAGGGCGATTCCATTTGTATATGGTTCCATTGTGAAGAGAGAGCGCTTTGAGCTTGGGTATTTTGCCTTCTTTGAGCACTGCAAGTGCATCTTCTTGAATGTCGCTTGCTAGCAAAAGACGGTAATACGAAACGTCGTATTGAAATATTTCTGTTACACTTTCTTTGAGCCAATCTGTTCCAAAATCTACCCGACTCTTTTGTTCGCGATCTGGGTTGCGCTGATTCTTGAGATCGACTGTCTGCTCAAATACAGCTATGCGCGTTTCGTCCCACAATCTTTTCCCAAATAGAAGAGGGGAGTTAGTAGATGCAGCAAGCACAGGGCCTGCGATGGCTTGAGCCCAATTGTACTTGTCTACAAATTCATCAGGGTTTATCTGAAGGTGAATTTGGAAACTCGTATTGCATGCTTCAAAAAGCATTGTATTGTGCTTGGTAATCAATTCATCAGTAGCCTTGATGTGGAATTCAAAATCACCGCCACGGTGCTTGATCATGGCATCGTTTAAGGCCTTGTATCGTTTGAATGGGGTGATGTTCTTGAACTCTAGATCGTCCTTGAGAATCGTTGGTAAGATACCCGTTAATAAAACCCGAGCCCCTCTGGCTTGAGCTTTCTCGTCAGCTTTATCGAGGAGTCCTCTCAGATCACTTTCCAATTGGCTCAAAGCTCCACCCGTGAAAACAATGGGGTCGAGATTTGCCTCCAAATTAAATATGGCCAATTCTGTAGTAAAATGACTGTCGTTTAGTTCTTCCAGAACTTCCAACCCTATGGAGGAGGGTCTTAAGTTTTTATCGACGAAGCAAAACTCCTGTTCTGCGCCAATTCTAGTTATGCCTGATTCGAACATCCCACGTTCTAGCATAATTTCTAAAGCTTGCATATCCTTTAGGACGGCCGAGACAAATTTCTTTCTTTGGTCTTTTGTTTCAACTACATACACATCCAAATCACCCATGTGTTTCCAATTTTGGTTAAGGCTTTTATGAGGCCATCAATTCCATGAAATTGAGAAATATATGCGAATAAAACAACAAGAATTTTATTTCACTTCAAGGTGCAGTAATTTCTCCCTTTCGAGGAATCCCTCGAGGACATCACCTTTTACGACAGAGCCTACTCCTTTAGGTGTTCCAGTGAAGATAAGATCTCCAATTTTTAAAGTAAAAAATTTAGACACCTCTGACAGGATAACGTCGAATGGAAACAGCATTAGAGATGAGTTTCCTTGTTGGACGGTTTCTCCGTTTTTCTTCAGCTCGAAGTTGATACTATTCGAATTAGGCAGGTCCTTCAGCTTCACGAATTTCTGTCCCAGAGGAGCGGAGTGATCAAAAGCTTTGGCTTTCTCCCAGGGAAGACCTTTCTCTTTACATTTCTGTTGGGTGTCTCTTGCCGTAAAGTCGATTCCTAAACCGACTTCTTCATAATATTTTTGAGCAAAAGCCCGATCTATGTGTTTGCCTACTTTTTTAATTCGAAGCACCAATTCCAATTCAAAATGTAAATCGTTGGTGTGGTCAGGATAAATGAAAGGGTGATTTTTCGGTAAAAGAGCTGTATCAGGTTTGCAAAAGATAACTGGCTCCGAGGGAATTTCATTCTTCAGCTCTGCTGCGTGATCGGCGTAATTTCTGCCAATACAGATTATCTTCATGTGTCCATTTTTTCTTTCATCGCCTTCAATACCTTTTTAGTGTATAGTGGGAAATCACCTTTGATCATCCAGCCATAATAACCAGGCTCAGCGCGCAATACTTCCGTCACAGGTTTTCCTTTGTGCTTACCGAAATTGAAGCATTCGACATTGTCCTTATTGTAGACGAATCGTCCCAAAAAGTCAACGTTTCGGTGCCGTTGGGAAACTGTGTGAAGCTGGTCCATATCGTTCACAATTGGAACAGACTTCTTTCCATCGCGACCTTCAAACTCTACATCTTTGTATTTTTCAATTTGCGCTAAGAACACGTCGTATGTCGCTTCGACATCTGCCATAGCTTCGTGGGCATTGTTCATGTCTTTGCCAGTGTAGAATTTATAGCCCGCTTTTAGTGTACGCTGCTCCATCATGTGAAAGATGTTTTGGACGTCAATCAAGTTGCGATCTTCTATACTGAAGTCAATACTGCAGCGCAAGAATTCTTCGGCGAGGATTGGAACATCAAACTTATTGGAATTGAAACCTGCTAGATCGCAATCGAATAAAAACTTGAATACTTTATCTGCTACATCAGCAAAGCTGGGAGCATCTTTTACATCCTCATCATAAATGCCATGTATCAGCGAGGTCTCGAGAGGGATAGGCATTTGTGGATTGATTAGAAACCTTTCGTTCTCCTCAGACGGTCTTTTTTCAATTCTTCCATCAGGAAATAGCTTAAGGATCGCGATTTCTACTATTCTATCTGAGGCAACATTAACACCAGTCGTTTCGAGGTCAAAAAATGCGAGTGGTTTTTTCAGATTTAACTTCATTCTGTCAATTTGATGAGCTTAACGTTTATGTCTTGTTTCGTGTGGTAATTGTTTACAACCAATACTTCAGTATAGGGAAGGAATCCAGTGGCATCAACGTATAAGAAGTACTTACCAGAGTACAGCCCCAATACGTATCTGCCTGATATTTTATTGGGCAGGTATCTTCCTACTACTTCATCCAAGTCGTTTTTGATGAGGATTTCAGGTGCTGCTCCATCGATGTTTGCCGAAGCTGGGATGTTTATAAGGAATGTAGCAGGATCTTCGCTTTGTGTTCTATTAAAGGTCACTTTGTAAATATCTAACTGAGTGTTGGAGCCAGGTTCCAATCTTGTCACATATGCCACTTCACCATTTTGAGTATAGGATATATTCTTATTGTCAAAGGGGGTGTTTAGAGGGTATCCCAAGTTTTGCGGTTTTGACCAAACCATATTTTGGGTATCCCAGGTAGAAAAAAATAGATCATATCCCCCCATCCCAGGATGGCCGTCGCTACTGAAGTACATGGTAAGTCCATCTCCAGAAAGGGTAGGGAAGTCTTCGTTGAGAGGAGTGTTTATTTCTCCGCCAAGATTTTCAGGATCGCCCCATTCTCCGTTTTGTAATCTCTTCACCATAAAGATATCGAGCTTCCCAAATCCGCCATCTCTCTCAGAGCTAAACAACATAATCTTCCCGTTTTTCGATATCGAACAGGATGATTCTACATTTCCCGAATTCACTTGATCGCCTAAGTTTTTTGGTTTATTAAAACGGCCAACTTCCTTTGCGGCCACGTATATGTCTCCAAAATTCTCGACATGATCGATGTAAAAAAAGATACTGTCGCCTGAGTCAGTTATACCTACTACTTGCTCGTCATAAGGTGTATTTATGGGGCGTGGCAATGGGGCTGCCCGTGCCCAGCCCGTTTCTGTTCGCTCGCTCATGAAGATGTCAGAAGGAAAATACCCATCAAATTCTGGCTTGGCACCTGGTTTTAGTTTTCGTCTTGAAGTAAAATACAAGAACTTCCCATCTTTAGTGACAAAGGGATGATATTCGGGATAGACCGTATTTATGTTATCGCCTAAGCGGCTAAAGTTGACATCAACAGGGTACTTCAAAAGATCTTGTGCAGCAATACAATCGTTCTTTAGCTTATTGAACTGATTAATGTTCTTTTTTTTGACTCCGCCTTCTTCATCAAACTTATTGAGATAATAAAGAGTTTGATCATAATCCAAGTGATAAGAACTTGCTACAGCTATGTCCAAGTATAGGCTTTTATCAAACTTCTCTTTGCTCTCTGCTATGAGAAGGTAGTCTAGAGCCATCAGGGGGTCTATGTATGTTTTGAGGTAACTTTTTCCCAGCTGTTCATTGTAGTAAGGATTGTCTGGCTCCTTTTCTACTAATCGCTCGTATTGCTCCACCGCTTCTAGGTAGTTGCCTTTATCAAAGGCATTATCCGCTTTCGCTTGGTTTTGCGCGCAAACTGGGGTTGCAGACCACAAAAGAAAAAGAATAAACAGTGTATGGGGGCGCACTTGTTCTATCAATTCAGTGTTTTACGTCTCTCATTCCAAGTGCGTTTAATCTTGACGTGAGATACTTAGATTAGGGGATACGATACTTAGCAATCACTTCCACGTATTGGAAATTGCGGTAGATGTCTTTGTTTTTTAGGTAATCTCCTTTGTAGTTTGGTCCTTGAACTTTCCCTTCTACTATTTTGAAGACCAAGTCGGTTGGATCAATCTGTAGCTCTTTGGCAAAATTAAGTATTCTCTCTTTCGCATTGTTTGCTCTCAAATCGGCAAGAACTTGATTTCTAACAAATGTCTTTGTAGGGACCTTTGATGCACTGCCTACCAGCGTAATCTCAACAGAACCATGTTTGATGGTTTTGACTTTTAGATTATTCATAAAGTCTCTGAAAATAACCTCTTCAAGAGCCACTTCATTCCCATTGTATCCAAAGAACTTCTTAAATGAGATGGGCTCATTTGCCTCTGTTGTTGTAGAAACAAAGACTGTTTTTCCCTTATCTCCTAGGAGGACAGGATTCAGTAAAAGGGTTTTCTCTATTTCGCGGTAAGCACTTTCGCAGTCAACGCTGAATGAATCTGTACCAGCTACATCTCCGTCAATTAAGTACTCTACACTATAATCAAAGCATGGCGGAAGTATGGCAACGAATACGCCATCGCGTGCGCGAGGAGAGTAATAAGACGTCTCCATTGTTGCCTTATTGGTTACCGCTATCGAAATGTCTTTTGGGAGTTCATCGCCAGGAGCGGGAATAATTATTCCTTTCAGAAGAGCCAATTTCACCTCTTGAGGTTCGGGCAAGTCCAAGATGTAAATATCTTTTTCTCCGTATCCTTCTTTTCTGAATGAAGAGAAATAGGCTCTTTTTCCATCCGCGCTCGTCACGAAAAATATGTCGTCGTCAGTGGTATTGATGGGATAACCAATATTTACGGGTTCTCTCCAGTTGCCTTCAGCATCTTTCGTACTGCTAAACACATCAAAACCTCCTATGCTAGTGTGTCCTTGTGAGCTGAAGTAGAGAGTATTCTCATCGGGTGAAATGAAAACGGCATCTTCTTCATACGATGTATTAAGAGTAGGGCCCATATTGTAGGCTTCGCCCCATGTATTGTCCGGTAATTTTCTTGACCGCCAGATATCTCTACCTCCTAAACCACCTTTTCGATCGCTAACAAAGTATACCGTTTGCCCATCTACAGTAGCAGCAATATGTGTTTCCCATGCGCTTGAATTAATGGGAGCGGGTAATTTTACTGGAGTTGTCCAAGTCTCTCCGACCAATGAGCTTTCAAAAATTGACCCACCGTCTTCATCACGGTATATGTAAAGTGTCTGACCATTGGCAGCTACGTTCATAGTGGCTGTATGTATGTCTGAATTGATATTCAGAATTTCTGGTTTTTGCCAATTCCCTCTTCGATCTTTATAGGATACGTATATGTCATCGTAGTACCCACCAGTATTACGATCTAATATCGCTATGTTGCTGCTGTCAGCCCTAAGCCTACGTGAGGTGTAAAAGATCGAATTTTCGTCGATCGAAATTACGGGACTGTAGTCTGGGTATGGCGAATTAATGGTATCACTAAGGTTTGTAATATTGAAAGCTACTGGTTTGGCAGTGATCGTTTTGGCATGACCAACTTGTTGAACTCCCAGAGCGGCATCAGAAAAAAGGAAGTGCTTACTAGGTGCTGTATCCATGAACTTCTCATAGTACACCTTAGCCTCATCAAGGTTGTAATTGAGGTGATGGGCTTTTCCGAGGTAGAAGTAAACCGTGATTGGCGACTTTTCTTCCTGAGGGCTAATAGGATTGTATTTTTCGCTTGTCCCAATATCTTCAGCTCGTTTTAAATAAGAAAGCGAGCCTACTTGTTGATTAAAGGACTCCAAATGAGCAAGCCCTGCGCGGTATTGAAAGTTGCCGTTTTCGGGGAAATCAGAGGCGAGAGATGTCCACACATCAAAAGCCTGTCGTTTCTCGCCTTCGGCTTCGAGTCGAACTGCTTCTTCAAAACGCTTATTTGGCGATGTGCTTTGAGCTGGAGCAGTCGCGCACAATAAACCTAGAAAGAAAATGCTCAGAAGTAACGTTTTATTCATCAAGAGGGAAATAGTCGTTCAAAGCTAATATAAACGGTTAGTATGACTTACTGAAACTTTATCAAATTTCCCTATTGACATCAAAACTCTCGAGAATGTCAGCCACTTTGCGCACAAAACTACCTCCCAAGGCACCGTCAATAATTCGGTGATCGTAAGCATGAGAGAGGAACATCATGTGTCTGATACCAATAAAATCTCCTTCGGGCGTTTCAATTACTGCAGGCTTTTTTCGAATGGCTCCAACTGCCATGATCGCAGCTTGAGGTTGATTGATAATAGGTGTTCCCATCACATTCCCGAAAGTACCGACATTGGTCAGCGTGTAAGTACCTCCTTGAATTTCTTCTGGGAGCAATTTATTTTCTCTTGCTCTAGAAGCCAAATCATTTACCTTTTTCGTTATTCCAAGCAGATTTAGTTGGTCTGCATCATGAATAACTGGTACAATCAAATTGCCAGAAGGCAAAGCTGCAGCCATACCAATGTTAATGTGCTTTCGCTTGATGATATTAACTCCATCTGTACTCACATTGACACCGCGCATTTCTTTAATAGCTTGTGCAATGGCTTCTATGAAAATAGGAGTGAAGGTTAATTTTTCACCTTCCCGCTCCTGAAATTTGTTCTTCCACTTATTTCTCCAGGCTACTATATTCGTGACATCGGCTTCCACATATGAAGTAACGTGAGGTGACACATGCATAGAGGTCACCATATGTTCGGAGATGAGTTTCCTCATTCGATCCATCTCCACTATTTCATCATCTGCACCAACTCTAATCGTAGGCAATTTGATGGTTATTCCACCAGCCTCAGACGTGGCGGGCTTTGGTGCTGATTTTTTAGATTCTTCTTTGGGCGCAAGTGCGGGTGGGGTGGTAGATCTATTGGGAATGTAATTGAGTATGTCTTTTTTGGTGACCCTACCTTCTGCACCGCTGCCCTCCAGTTGCTCAAGCTCCTGAAGGGAAACGCCTTCTTTTTCAGCAATGTTTCTAACTAAAGGAGAATAGAAACGACCAGAAGAACCAGTCTTTGATATTTTTTCATCTCCTGTGGCAACCGCGAGAACGGGTTTTTCATGGGTTTTAGCTGCACCATTTGATGCAGGTACAGCAGCTGGTTTGCTTTCTGCAGTTGGAGCTGTTACATTGGTGTCTCCACCTGTAGAAAAAATGGCGATGGGTTTACCTACTTCTATCACATCTCCTTCTTCACAGAGTTTCTTTACCAAGATGCCATCTTCTGGAGCAGGTACCTCACTATCCACTTTATCCGTGGCTATTTCGACCATGGGTTCATCTGCTTCAACAGAATCGCCTTCTTCCAAGACCCATTTGATGATGGTTGCTTCTGCTACGCTTTCTCCCATTTTGGGAAGTAAGACTTCAAATTGTGGCATAAATTTCAGTTCTATGATGGTGATGCAAAATTAGCGGAAAATTCCCAATACGCAATTAGGTAATAGCTATGCATCTCTTCTGCCTAAACTGCTGAAACCTGATGACACAATGGCTAAATCTTTTCGCAAACCATATTCTCTAGCATAGACTGCATTGAGTTTTTTTGCTGTCTCTTCTGGTGTCTTTAAAAATCGTATTCTATCCATAGGATTTAATACTCCTGTTCTGATTTGAGGCAAGTCGGGCTGGGTTGCTCTTGTCTTGGCATAGCCAACCCATGACTTTTGACCACCTATTACTGAAAGTATATTTCTGAAGAAACCTACTTTTTCCTGAACTCCCCAAACGATGATGAGATAGGAGAAAAGAAAGACCAATGCCAAAACAAAGTCCAATGATCTCTTTCTTCGTTTATTGGATGCTTTGTTGACAGCATTCAAATCCATTAAAAAAACGTTTCCTCCTCTTTCTATGGAATTGCTTCCAATAATAAAAGCACTTTCAGGGGGCGCTATTTTAAATTGTAGTCTTTTCGATTCAGTATTGGCCATCAGGCCAATGATTCTTTGAGAGGCTACATCCAGCCCACTAAAGATGACTGTTTGAAGCTTATATATGGAAACGATTTCTGTTAGTCGATCGGCATGGGCTTCTTCCCCTCTTTTGTCTTTTTCAGGGGAAATTCGGAGCGGTTTATTTCCACGAAACCCTGATTCGGAGAGTAGCTTTTCTATTCTATCAAACTCCTTTTCGCTCGCGATCACTCCAATTTTTCCTTCTCGCAGTTGCGCTTCGCTGGGCGACATCGAATTTAGCAGGCTCCGGCTTAATAGGAAATATACAGTAGTAGTGAATGTCCCCAGTAGGATGAGAGCACGAGAGAAACGAAGGCTTTCGGGTAGTAAGGCATACACCATCAATATGATGAGTGTGCCAATGGCAATCCCGCGCAAATTTTTAAATTTAGAATAGGGCCGGTCATAACCGCCATTAAGAAAACAGCTAATCATCCAAATACTTGTGTAAGCAGTAAAGGCAGCGATAAGTAATTCGGTTTGGTATGTGATACCTGACACGGATACATACCAAGCTTTAAGCAATAGTAGCAGTGCTAGAATGATCGATAAATCAGCTAAGTATATGAATATACTGGAGATAAACCGCTGAATTATAGCTAGGCCAGCTCGTATGTATATCGCTAGATTTATGAAAAAACTGAATGTTTTCGCGTTCCTTTTTGAGAAATGTTTCTTGGCGAAAATCACCATTGCTCTATAAAATACGAACACATAGTTTACACTACTTTTTTTTGTGCTTTCCCCTTTGTAGTGAATGATTCGGGCATCGTGGAAATAGTAGTTCTTATAGCCACCCAAGATAATCCTATACGAAAGGTCGATGTCTTCGCCGTACATGAAGAAATCTTCATCTAATAGACCAATCTTATCCAAAACCGATTTTCTCATTAGCATAAAAGCCCCTGATAGCACATCTATGCTGTGGGTCTCTTCTTTGCTCAAGTAGCCGAGATGGTATTTTCCAAAAGCCTTGGATTTGGGAAACAAAGCGCTCAGACCAAATATTTTGTAAAATGCTACTGAAGGAGTGGGAAGGCCTCTTTTGCTTTCGGCAAGAAATTGTCCCTTACCATCTATCATTTTCAAGCCCAGACCACCCGCATCGGGATGTTCATTCATGAAAGCTACTGTTTTGGCAAAAGTGTCCTCCTCGACCAACGTGTCTGGATTTAATAAGAGGACATATTCCCCAGTGCTTTCGCGAATGGCTTGATTGTTCGCCTTACTAAAACCCACATTTTCCTTATTGGCAATGAGTTTTACTGTGGGAAATTTTTGTCTAACCAGGGCTACTGATCCATCTACCGAATTGTTGTCTACTACTATCACTTCACAGGTCAATTTCCCTGATGCTTTGAGCACACTGTGGAGGCATTGCTCCAAAAAGTAGGAGACGTTATAGCTGACAATTACGACGGTAAGATCAACCATATTTATAGCAGGCTTTTGTCATAGGGGGTGCGCTGTAATATGGACCTTCCTAAGGTGACTTCATCGGTGTATTGTAGCTCATCACCCACGGGCACTCCTCTAGAAAGCGTAGAAGTAATGAGGTCTTCGTTTTTCTCAATTTTTTTGTAAACGTAATAAGATGTTGTATCCCCCTCCATTGTAGCCGATAGAGCCAATATGAGTTCTTTTACTTCGCTCTTTTCCAGTCGCTCCAAAAGAGATCCTACGTTCAGATCGGAAGGACCAATTCCATCCATGGGCGAAATCTTTCCGCCCAAAACATGATAAAGACCCTTGTATTGATGAGTAGCTTCTATGGCCAGTACATCTCTAATGTCTTCTACTACACAGATGAGCGATTGATCTCTATTCGGGCTGCTACAGATATTGCATATATCGGTATCGGAAAGGTTATGGCACTTCTTACAGGGTTTCACATGTGTTTTCAAATCTTGAATGGATCTGATAAAACGAGCGATGTCTTCGTCAGACCTTCCCGCTAGATCGAGCACATAACGCAGGGCAGTGCGTTTTCCTACACCTTGAAGTGAAGCCATTTCGTTCACAGCATTTTCGATGTATTTTGAAGATATCATGGCACAAAACTACCATTTCCATTTACCAAGTTGAGCATTTTATTAACGAGCATCTATGATATTGGTTATAAATATGTTAAAGAAATGCTCTCCTTGTTAATCAAAGTTAAAGAACGTAAAAACGAAGATTATCGAGTAACATATCCGGTAGTATAGTCGTCATACAGTCAAACAAACAAAAAGGCATCAATAGCTCTAAATCAGCTGGAGGATATTAAAAGTTAAACATTAAACAAACTAAACAAATTGGCTATTATGAAAACAATTAATCAAGCATTACTCGCCCTTCTTTTTGTAGCATTTTCAACTGTTGGATTTGCACAATCACAAACAACTTTGCCAAGTAGCACGGTAAAATTAAATGACAACATCCGTTTTGCAGACTATGATAATGATGACGATAACGACGATGTCGAAACTACTGTCATTACCGAAGAACGCATTTATTTAAAGTCTTTAAGGCCCCTTAATCCCAGCACAGAAAGAGTATACACAGGTTACTCAATGTGTATGCCTAACCGTGACTAGAAGTACACGCATTGTTGTTCTCTGATTTTCATAGGCTTTAATTTTGGGGCAACATTTTATGATCCCGCATGGTGGTGCGGGATCTTTTTTTTGCGGGTATCTGTTACCCGAAAATATCTTTCAAGGTATGTGCTTCTTGCAATCGAACTCCCTTCTCCGTCTCATGAACTCGGATACATTCATTATCAATATCGTGTTCTAAAAAGATTATCTGCTCTTTTGCCGCAGCATCGCCCAAGAATATTTTTTTGTCTTTGAGAGTTTCCAGTGGTCGCACGTCATAGCCCATTATATATGGCATTGGAATATGCGCTGCAGAAGGCAATAGATCGGCAGCATAAATCAGAGTTTTCCCTTTGTAATCGATGTACGGAATCATCTGACTTTCTGTATGTCCATCGGCAAAGAAGAGGCTGAACCCAGGAAACAATTCTTCTTTACTCCACCTACCATTACGGGTCACAAATTTGAGTTGACCTGCCTCTTTAAGGGGTAAGATATTCTCTTTTAAGAAAGATGCTTTCTCACGGTCATTCGGATTTACCGCCCAATTCCAATGCTCTTCGCATGACCAGTAGGTTGCATTTGGAAATGTGGGGTAGTACCTGTTTTTTTTTCGATCTAGCGATACTGCACCACCGCAGTGATCGAAGTGCAGGTGGGTTAATACCACATCTGTAATATCTTCTTTTGAATATCCTTTTTGCTCGATGGATTTTAAGAGGGTGTTTTCGCCGAAAAGGTAGTAGTAGCCAAAAAATTTTTCACTCTGTTTGTCTCCCATACCGGTGTCGATCAATACCAAGCGGTCTCCATAATCGACCAAGAGACAGCGCATAGTCCAACTGCACATGTTGTTTGCATCGGGAGTCTTGTGTTTTGACCATATCGATTTTGGAACAACACCGAACATGGCTCCTCCATCCAACTTGAAATTTCCTGTTTCGATCGTGTGTATTTGCATAAGGCTTGCTTTGCAACGAATGTAACAATACGCTGTGTAAAAGAGCAGAAATCAAATATTGAGGCTCTCTGTAAAACAGTTAAGTTCAAACCATGAAAATTCACTTCATAGCCATTGGCGGAAGCGCTATGCATAACCTTGCAATAGCCTTGAAAAGAAAGGGTTTTGAGATTAGCGGAAGCGACGATGAGATCTTTGAACCCTCAAAATCGAGACTCGAAAAGGAAGGAATTCTTCCAAAAGAAATCGGTTGGAATGCTGATTACATTCATGCAGATCTTGACGCTGTTGTTCTTGGGATGCATGCCCGAGCAGACAATCCCGAATTGGCTAAGGCCAATGAGCTAGGGCTCCGCATCTACTCTTATCCCGAATACATATACGAGCAAACGAAGGACAAGATCCGAGTGGTCATTGGCGGAAGCCACGGCAAAACTACCATCACGGGTATTTTGCTCCACGCCATGAAGCATCTGGGTAAAAATATCGACTATATGGTGGGCGCTCAGCTGGAAGGAATGGACTGCATGGTAAGGTTAACAGATGATGCCGACGTGGTGATTTTGGAAGGCGATGAATACCTGTCTTCTCCCATCGACAGAAGGCCGAAGTTCCATCTTTATAAGCCGCATATAGCCATACTTACAGGTGTAGCGTGGGATCATATAAACGTGTTTCCAACTTTCGGAAATTATGTCCAGCAGTTTTCCATCTTCATCGATTTGATCGAGAAGGATGGAACACTTATCTATTTTCAGGAGGACGAGGAGCTTCGAAAGATGGCCCATTTGCGAGCTGATTTATCTGTGATCCCTTACGGCAAATTAGAAAGCGAGATTCGAAATGGCCAAACGATAATCCACTTTGAAGGAAAGGAGTTTAGCTCTGAACTCTTTGGTGCCCACAATATGGCTAATCTGCTCGGTGCCATGGAAATATGCCGAGCGCTGAAAATAGAGCCCATTGATTTCTTGACTGCTATCGCAGATTTCACAGGAGCGTCGAAGAGGCTCGAAAAAGTGGCAGAGTCGGAGTCATCTGTTTTTTACAAAGACTTTGCGCATGCACCCAGTAAACTGAAGGCGACTACATCGGCATTGAAGGAACAGTTTCCAGATAGAGAACTCATTGCCTGCATGGAATTGCACACGTTCAGCAGTCTTAACAAGAAGTTTTTACCGCAATATGATGGCACCATGGCGAAGGCTGATCGGGCTTTGATTTACTTCAGTCCCGAAGTTGTTGAGCATAAGCGCCTCGAAACCTTGAGCGAGGAGGAAGTAAACACGGCTTTTGGGGGAACCAATGTTGAGGTTTTTACCGATTCGGTAGTATTGCTTGCCGAACTCAAATCGATCAACTGGAAGAATAAGAACCTGTTGATGATGAGCTCAGGAAATTTTGATGGGATAGATTTTCAAGAAGTGGGAGAGCAGCTTTTTACTTAAGAACAACTCTCTTGATAGCCGAGAATAGCACGGAGTAAAAAATACCCATCACCATAAAGAAGAGAATTGCTAGGATTGAGAAGTTTCTCAATGAAAAGAACTGTTGGATACCACGACGCAGATCAGCTTCATCTAAATCAGGGCTAGCAGCCAACTCTCTAGCTGCGATCATATCCCTCATATTCGGGAAGTAGTTGGTATCGGCAAAAGCATAGAAGGCATAAATAAATATGGCCATAGCTATCGCAAAAATCACGTTGAGACGAAGAGAATTAAGAGCATCTTCTTTGAATGATGTTTTCTCTTCCCCAGGCCAGATAGCGTATAAGCTCAATCCAGGAAAGGATGCCAACAGGAGAAACAAGAAAACTTCTTCCTGATAAGGAAAATCTGCGTTGACGAAAAAAAGAACGAGTCGCAGAGCCATAAAGCCCAATGCGACTCGCACTGAAATATTCACACTTGGATGGGTCATTATCCGTTCATTGAGATCAAGAATTCTTCGTTGGAACGGGTTTGTTCCACACGTCCTTTAATGAATTCCATTGCTTCTATTGGGTTCATGTCAGCAATGTGCTTGCGCAGAATCCAGATGCGCTGCAAAATTTCTTTCGAAAGCAATAGGTCTTCCTTCCGAGTTCCAGATGCCAAGATGTCGATAGCTGGGTAAATTCTTCTGTTCGATATTTTTCTTTCGAGTTGAAGCTCCATGTTACCAGTACCTTTGAATTCTTCGAAGATCACTTCGTCCATTTTCGATCCAGTATCAGTCAGTGCCGTAGCAAGAATAGAAAGAGAACCTCCATTTTCAATGTTCCGAGCTGCTCCGAAAAAGCGTTTTGGCTTCTGCAATGCATTCGCGTCAACTCCTCCTGACAATACTTTACCAGAAGCAGGAGATACAGTATTGTATGCTCTTGCCAATCGAGTGATAGAGTCGAGAAGGATACAAACGTCGTGTCCGCACTCAACCATACGTTTGGCTTTTTCTAATACGATGTTGGCAATCTTAACGTGCTGCGATGCTGGCTCGTCAAATGTGGACGCCACTACTTCAGCATTCACGGAACGCTTCATATCGGTTACTTCCTCAGGACGCTCGTCAATGAGTAATATAATCAGATACACTTCAGGATGGTTGGCGGCAATGCCGTTGGCCACGTCTTTCAGTAAAGTAGTTTTTCCAGTTTTTGGCTGCGATACAATCAATCCACGCTGGCCTTTACCAATAGGAGCGAAAAGATCCATAATCCGCGTGCTGACATTCTTATTGTCACCAGCTAAATTGAATTTTTCTTGTGGGAAAAGAGGAGTAAGGTATTTGAAGGGAACGCGATCTCTTACAAAATCGGGGTCTCTTCCATTGATTTCATCAACCTTGATTAGAGGGAAATACTTTTCACCCTCTTTCGGCGGACGAACTTGCCCTACAACGGTATCACCCGTTTTGAGGCCAAATAATTTTATTTGTGACTGAGAAACGTAAACGTCATCAGGAGAATTCAAGTAATTGTAATCGGAGGATCTCATGAATCCGTATCCATCGGGCATTGTTTCAAGAACACCTTCGGTTTGAACTAGCCCATCAAAGTTGTAAGTTTCCTCACGTTTCTGTGGCTCCTGACGCGGCTGAGGGCGTGGAGGTCTTGGATTCGGGCGGTTTGGCGAAGTCCTTTCCTCTTCAACACGCGTTTTTTCTGTTCTTTCCGGTCGTTCCTTTCTTTCTGGACGTTCGGCTCTTTCTGGACGTTCGGCTCTTTCATTCGGACGTTTGCGCTCGTTTGAACCGTTTCGGTCTTCTGGTTTTGATCTTTCTACCGGATTTCTTCTTTGGGAAGAACCATTTTGGTCTTTATTTTCTTCTCGATCGTTTGAGTTAGTTGTCTCTTTTGAGCGATCGTCACGACTTTCTGCGTTAGGTCTTCTATTTGGAGCTGGTCGCGGTTTGCGCTCTGGCCTGGGTCGACGCTCTTCCTTCTTTGCTGGTTCGTCTTCTGTGAATAAATCTTTCTTTTCATCAGAACTCTCATCGCTGGTCAAAGGCTCAGGAGCTTCGGCTTCTTTACCAGTCACTTTCACTGCTCTTGGCTTGCGCTGAGGTTTGGATTCGACTTTCTCGTCTACTGCAACCGTTGGCTGTTTCTTGAGAGGGTTGATTGCTTGCTCATCTAAAATACGGTAGATGAGATCCTGCTTTTTCAGAGATTCTGTCCTTTTGACATTCAGCTCTTTAGCAATAGCTCTGAGGTCGGCGACTTTTTTGCCGTTTAATTCAATGATGTCGTACATCGACTGTGAAGTTATTTAAAGATGTTGTGTTCAAGTAGTAATTGAGGGTAGTGAGAGAGAAGAAATCTATCGGCTCACTTATTATGCAATGATACAACAATTCGCTTCAAGACTGAATCGAAGCCAAAAATATATCAAAATGAAACCTTGAAAAGGAGGCCTATTTTATGTCATATATTTGCACAGCATCTATTTCAAAGCATTTAAAATGATTCAGCGCGCGCAGTCCATCTATCTTTTTTTAGCCGCTATTACAGGCTTACTTACATTTTTTCTACCCTTCGCTCATTATCTCGAAGGGGATGTGAAATTGGCTGAAT
The DNA here is from genome assembly GCA_047632755.1 of Cryomorphaceae bacterium. GTDB lineage: Bacteria > Bacteroidota > Bacteroidia > Flavobacteriales_D > Cryomorphaceae > JAKVAV01. Next base: position 105,115 of record JBLIDT010000005.1, on the reverse strand, counting down.
ATGCCGTGTTCGGTGTTTTCAATGTGCAAAGTGATTTGGTAGAAATGACGGGGCCTTTTCTTTTCCCCACTTGGTTCATAAGTCTATTTATTACGATGCTTCCCGCTGTCGCTCTTTTTTTGTACAAAAAGCGTCCAGTTCAATTAAGGATAACACGTCTGGGATTTTTAGTGAATCTAAGTTTTATCGTCTACCTCTTTTTTGCGATTGATTCGGTTCACACAAAGCTATACGGCGACGAAGTTGACATTCTTTATCATGCAGGTTTCTACATGCCTGTAGTAGCTTTAACCTTTTTATTCTTGTCCATACGTGGAATCAAAAAAGACGAAGCTCTGATAAAATCTCTTGACAGGATTCGCTAAGATCCTCTTTTACCCAATTCTATTATCTCAGGATTCAAGATTTTTCCTTCACTGATGCTGAAACGAATCATCGTTCGAATATTGTGAAAGCCATGTTTACCCGAAGCACCAGGGTTGAGGTGAACCAATCCAGATTTCGGATCACGCTTGATTAAAAGAATGTGTGAATGCCCACAAACAAAAATATCGGGCCTTAATTCTTTGAGTTCTTTTTTTACTCGACTTGGGTATTTTCCAGGTCTTCCAGCAATATGGGTTATAAAGCACTTGGCTCCTGCAGTCTCAAAGGCGTTGTTTAAGGGGTAAGTCATGCGCATTGATGTGTCATCAATGTTGCCATAGACCGCTCTTACTTCAGCTATTTCGTGCAGCGGCTCCATGACCTCGTGAGTGCCAATATCTCCTGCATGCCAGATCTCATCGCATCCTTTTAGGTGGTGCAAAATTCTATCATCCATGTATCCATGCGTATCTGATAATAGTCCGATTCGTTTCATGTACTTTTGCGAAAAAATTGAGTTGACGCGTTACTTCTTAAAATTGGCTTACGACGGCACCAACTATTCAGGTTGGCAAATTCAGCCGAAAGTTACGACGGTTCAAGGAACCTTAGAGGATGCTTTGAGAATCTTAGTCAAAGATTTCAGAGCTGTAATAGGTTGCGGACGTACCGATGCAGGAGTGCACGCTTATGAGTACTTCGCTCATTTTGATACTGAATTTCCACTGCTTCATGAATTTCTTTACAAGCTAAACGCAATTTTGCCCAGAGATATAGCCGTTTACGAATGCAAAGAAGTAGACGGTCAATTGCACGCTCGATTTTCAGCTGATTACCGCGAATACAAGTACTACATGCATTTTAAAAAGATTCCATTTAAAAATTCCTATTCGGTTTATCACGTGAAAGAGCTCGATTTGGAATTGCTAAACCAGGCTTCTCAATTACTCCTTGGGAAACAAGATTTTTCGAGCTTTAGCAAAAGTAACACCCAAGTAAAAACGAATATTTGCGATGTTCAAACAGCTTTTTGGGAACCTATTGACCATGGCCTTGTTCTTACGATTGGTGCAAATCGATTTTTAAGAAATATGGTAAGGGCTATTGTTGGCACTTTACTTCCGATAGGAGAAGGAATCGAATCGCCCGAGAAAATCATAGAAGTATTGGAAAAAAAAGATCGTTCTTCGGCTGGCAAATCAGCTCACCCACAAGGGCTTTTCCTCAATCACATAAACTACCCCGACTAGATGGCTCAAGTAACGGGCAAGGCATTCGACACCAAATTATTTTCCAGGGTTATGGTTTACGCCAAACCTTACAAAGACGTCCTTTATAAGGCGCTTATGCTCACCATTGTTTTGGCGATTGTGGGCGTATTGCGCCCGTACCTTATTGGTAAAGCTGTGGACGAGTATGTGGTGACTGGCGATTCCAACGGATTGCTTTTACTCACGCTTATTATTGTTGGAGTGCTGTTTGTCGAAGCTTTTATGCAGTTCTACCAAACATACTACAGCAACTGGTTGGGACAGTCAGTAACCATTGACATGCGATCAAAGGTTTTCACTCATATCACCTCATTTAAGCTGAAGTATTTCGATAAAACAGCTATCGGAACTTTGGTAACACGGTGCATCAGCGATATTGAGACCATCGCTCAAATCTTTTCGCAGGGCTTGCTTTCCATCATGGGCGAGCTTCTCAAACTCGTTGCGGTTATTGCCTTCATGTTTTTCATCTCTTGGAAATTGACTCTGTATAGTTTGGCGCCTATTCCCCTCCTGATTCTTGCGATGATCGTATTTAAAAACTCTATAAAAAGGGCGTTTCAAGAAGTCAGAACTCAAGTTTCAAAGCTCAATGCGTTTGTTCAAGAGCACATCACTGGAATGGTGATCGTTCAAGTTTTCAATCGGGAGAAACGTGAAAAGGAAAAGTTTAGAGCCATAAACGATATCCACAAGAAGGCACATATTAGAAGTATTTGGGCTTATTCGGTGTTTTTTCCAGTGGTGGAAATCTTGTCGGCAGTCTCATTGGCTTTTCTCGTTTGGTGGGGAGCAGGTGGAGTTTTGAAAGAGGAAGTGTCCCTTGGTGATTTATTGATGTTTATTCTTTTGATAAACATGCTATTTCGCCCGATTCGCCAATTGGCAGACCGTTTTAATGTTTTGCAAATGGGAATGGTAGGCTCTGAAAGGGTGTTCAAAATTTTGGATACGAATGAAGAGATTCAAGATGCTGGAACACTCAATTCGGGAATAAAGGGAAACATTAAATTCGAGAATGTTTGGTTCGCTTACAATGAGGAGGAATGGGTGCTGAAGAACATCAGTTTCGAAGCGAAAGAGGGGGAGAAAATAGCCTTTGTAGGTGCTACAGGAGCAGGGAAATCATCGGTTGTTAATCTGGTAAATCGATTTTACGAGTTTCAAAAAGGAGAGATCAAAATTGATGGAGTGCCTATTCGTGACTTCGACTTGGATTACCTTCGCAATGAGATTGCCGTTGTCTTGCAGGATGTCTTCTTATTTTCAGCTTCCATTGCAGAGAATATTACCCTGCAAAATGACAGGATCACAATTGAAGAAGTGAAAAAGGCCGCAGAGGCTGTCGGTGCCAATCAATTTATTGAAAAACTTCCAGGTGGATACGACTATGATGTGAAGGAGAGAGGCGGCATGCTAAGCGTCGGTCAGCGTCAGCTTGTTAGCTTCATTCGAGCCTATGTTTACAATCCGAAAGTTTTAATTCTGGATGAGGCCACTTCTTCAGTCGACACCGAGTCAGAGTTAATGATACAGCGCGCTATTGATAGGCTCACCGCTAACAGAACCAGTATTATTATTGCCCACAGATTGAGTACCATTCAAAAGGCAGATCGAATAATCGTTTTGGATAAAGGTGAAATCGTAGAACAGGGGAATCATCAACAGCTGTTGAAAGCTGATGGACATTACAAAAGGCTCTTCGACCTTCAATTCAAAGACGAGAACCTAAACTAGTGTCGCTTTAAACCTATTCTGTCCACCCCAATTTTTTATTCGGTTTGACCTGCCCTCCATCAAAATAATCTTCCGTAGCTGTGGCTGCGCAATTATTTTTTGCCTTGGCCAGAGAAAAGATAAGTGTAACTTAACAGGCATAATAGGCTTGGCGCAACACTAAAATTTCTCTTTCAGATATTTCGCTGTCAGTGACCCCTTTTGATTAGCCAGATCTTCAGGCCTTCCTGCAAAAACTACTTGACCACCGGCATCTCCACCTTCGGGGCCCATATCTATGATCCAATCGGCGCACTTCAATACATCGGTATTGTGCTCAATCACAAAAACGCTATTCCCACGATGGATCAACTCATTGAAGCTATCCAACAGTCTGGCCACATCATGGAAATGCAGACCCGTAGTAGGTTCATCAAAAATGAAAAGTGTGTGAGGCTCTGAGTCTCCTTTTGCCAAGAAGGCAGCCAGCTTGGTTCGTTGAGCTTCACCGCCACTTAGCGTATTGGATGATTGGCCCAGTTGCACGTATCCTAAGCCCACTTTTTCAAGGGGTATCAGCTTAGCTACGATTTTCCGCGCAGCTGTGCTATTTTCATCCTCCTTGAAAAACTGGATGGATTCAGTCACCGTCATGTTCAAAATGTTGGAGATATTCTTCTCTCTGTATTTAATCTCAAGAGTTTCGTCCTTAAAACGACTCCCTTTGCAGCTTTCACAGGTCAAGTAGATATCCGCCATAAACTGCATTTCAATTTTCACCACACCTTCTCCTTCGCACGTTTCACAGCGTCCACCCTTCACATTGAAACTGAATGCGCCAGGTTTGTAGCTTCTTAGCTTCGCTAATTTCTGTGAGGCATATAGCTGACGGATATCATCAAATGCCTTTACATATGTCACTGGATTCGATCGAGAGCTTTTGCCAATAGGGTTTTGGTCAACAAATTCAATGGATTTGATCATTTTCAGATCGCCTTCGAGTTCATCGAAATCTCCCATTTTATTACCATACTCGCCTAGATGCTTCAAGAGAGCAGGGTAGAGGACCGAGTTTACCAAAGTTGACTTTCCACTACCGCTAACTCCAGACACTGCTACGAGACATTCAAGTGGAAACTGCACGTCAATGCCCTGCAAGTTGTTTTCTCGTGCACCTTTAATGGAGAGAGAGTTTTTCCACTTTCTGATCTTCTTTGGAATTTCAATCTCTTTTCTACCAGTTAGGTAGTCGGCAGTCAAAGAATTTTGAGCGGTAAGCAGTTCAGCGTGATTTCCTTGGAAGACCAACTCTCCGCCATGTGTTCCTGCTTCGGGGCCCATGTCGACGATTTGATCGGCAGCTTTCATGATTTCCTCATCGTGCTCTACGACAATGACTGTATTGCCGAGTCTTTGGAGTGATTTTAATACTTCGATCAAACGATTGGTGTCATGGGGATGCAGCCCAATGCTAGGCTCGTCGAGAATGTACATGCTGCCAACCAAGCTACTTCCAAGAGATGTGGCTAATTTGATTCTTTGAGATTCACCTCCAGAAAGCGTGTTTGAAAGTCGATTTAAGGTAAGGTATCCCAGCCCTACATCACAGAGGTACTGCAATCGATTCGTTACTTCAGTGAGTATTCGCCTAGAAACGTGTCGATCATTCTCCGAAAGGTCTAGATTTTCTAAGGCCACAACACTCTTGCCAACAGGCATCGCCAAAAGCTCAACTATGGAATGACAGCTTACTTTTACATAGCCAGCATCTTTTCTCAGTCGAGACCCTCTGCAATCGGGGCAAGTTGTTTTTCCGCGATAGCGACTTAGCATGACGCGGTATTGAATCTTGTACGATTTGGACTCTAGGTATTTGAAGAACTCATTGAGGCCCTTAAAGTAGTTGTTTCCCGTCCAGAGAAGCTCTATTTCCTCTTCGGTCAGTTTGTTGAACGGACGGTGAACAGGGAAATTGAACTTGTCTGCATTGTATATCAGCTCCTCCTTCCAAATGCTCAGTTTTTCCCCTCGCCACGCTGCTATAGCGTTGTCATAGATGCTGAGACCACGGTTGGGAATGACTGCATCAGGATCAATCCCAATCACGCTTCCGAAGCCTTCGCATACTTTGCAGGCTCCCACTGGGTTATTGAAACTAAAGAAGTGCTCGGATGGAATTTCAAAGGTCATTCCATCTCTTTCAAAACGATTGGTAAAGGTGCGGCTGCCCTTCTTCTCGCCATCCAATATTTCTAGTTCACATTCGCCCTGACCCTCGAAAAATGCAGTTTCGATAGAGTCGGCTATTCTAGCATCGTTTTCTTCGTTGTCTTTTTTGTTGACCACACGATCGAGCACAATTGAAACTTTCGAATTCTTTTTTGCCTCAGCTTCTTCCAGTCTTATAACTGTATTGTCAATTTTAACTCTAGCAAAGCCTTGTTGCTTGAGAATATCAAACTCTTGCTCCCAAGACCTGTCTTTTTTTGGAAGGATAGGAGCCAACACCATGCATTTTGATCCCTCTCCGATCGAGTGGAAGAAATCCATGACATCCGTTACTGTTTCTCGCTTTACTTCTTCACCCGAAACGGGGCTAATGGTTTTTCCTATTCTGGCGAATAGCAGCTTGAGGTAATCATAAATCTCAGTGGATGTGCCTACTGTAGATCGGGAATTTCTAGTGGTGACCTTTTGCTCAATGGCTATAGCGGGTGAGATACCTTCAATGGAGTCTACCTCTGGCTTATCCATTTTGCCCATAAACTGGCGAGCATAGGAGGATAGGCTTTCAACATACCGCCTTTGTCCTTCTGCATACAGTGTGTCAAATGCCAATGAAGACTTACCTGAACCTGAAAGGCCAGTAATCACGATAAACTTTCCTCTAGGTAAGGCGATTGTGACGCCCTTAAGATTGTGAGTACGAGCTTTTTTTATGATGATGTGCGTCTTCGAATCAACGCGTTTAGCCGTTTTTGTACTCATATAGAATCAATGGGGATTAACATTTTTTGGAGGGACAAATTTATTACATATTTGCCTGCAATGAGGAATTAACATATCTTGGTCTCCAGTTGTTCGTATAAAAGTGCGGACATTTTTTTTGAATACAACTCTAAAACTCTTTTAGCCTATAGCATAAATCTACTCCTGAATTTTCAAATCACTACCACTAATCAAAAGGAGAAAGTATGCAATCTAACTCGGCTACCGACCAAGAACTGGTCAGACTATATCTAGAAGGAAACGAATCTGCATTTGAGGCTTTGTTGTCGCGACACAAAGAACGAGTCTATACGCAGGTCTATATGTTGGTAAGAGACGAAGAGCTCGCCAATGATATTTTTCAAGAAACATTTGTAAAAGTAATTCGCACCCTGAAACTGGGACGATACAATGAAGAAGGAAAGTTTCTTCCTTGGGTCATGCGAATAGCTCACAACCTTTCAATCGATCATTTCAGAAGATCGAAGAAAATGCCTTTTGTGAGAGAAAACGAAGATTACAGTCCGTTTGCTACTATACCTCGCGATGAGAAAAATGTAGAAGATCAATGGATCGATGATGTCATTAACGAAGATGTTCGAAAGCTGGTAGAAGAGCTTCCTGATGAACAGCGAGAAGTAGTGATGATGCGCCACTACGGCGGCATGAGCTTCAAAGAAATTGCTGAAAGAAGCAACGTGAGCATCAATACTTCATTGGGAAGAATGCGCTATGCACTCATCAATATGAGGAAGATGATAGAGAAGCACGACATCAAGCTGACTAAATAATTTTATATGGTTGTATAATAATCAGATATGTAAGGTCGTTTTAGTCTCACAAAAACAAAAGCAGCCTATGCCAAATTTTACTTCTGATTATTTATTTGATTCAAACAAAGAAAAGGCAAATCGCCGTTTTTCATCTCACAGATGTGAAGAGGTGACAAGCCCCAAAAGGCAAACCATCGCAAATTTGATAGCTTTCTCCAAAGCTCTGGAAGTGAAAAGCGGAAAGGGTGGCTCTATAGAGATGGTGCTGAATTAAATGAAAACACGAATTATCCATAAGCGACATACTTAAAGTGTGTCGCTTTTTTTAGTTTAGGACATTATGAACATGATCATTAAATTATTTGTCAACGCATTGCTGGTTTTCGCCCTAGCTTGGGCCTTGCCAGGAGTCCATGTCGAAAGTTTCTGGACAGCACTGGTGGTCGCTATAATTCTTGGTCTTCTGAATATTTTCGTGAAACCAATTCTTGTTATCATCACCATACCAGTAACGATTCTCACTTTGGGTTTATTCCTTTTGGTGATTAATGCGCTAGTCATTCAATTAGCCGATTGGATGGTAGATGGTTTTAATGTGGATACTTTTTGGTGGGCATTATTATTCAGCTTTATATTGAGTGTAATGAACTCGGCTTTTGAGAAATCTTCGAGTGGTGAAAAGAGAAAATTCTAATTCACTAAAACATTTGCAGCCCAAGTGGCCATGAGCAAATCTGGTTTTGTCTTGGCTTTGTATCCCATACTTTGGGCGTAACCCACTGCAGCCTGAAAAACTTTATTCGATGGAAATTCAGGATCAGAATTTAGGTCAAGGTCTATCTGCTCAATCGGTAGACCGCATTCGAACTTTAAATAGCCAGCTACATCAATACTTCTTTGCAGCTCACCCCATAGTCGTGTCCACATGTCTTTTACCAAAGGAGTAGCCTCTCTATGATAAATGACGTGTGCTCCATTGTTTTCGAAACGAAATACTACGGTTGTGGCGTAAAGGGTTTTGCTGGAGTAATTCTGACTATCGCTGCCTACATATATTTTCACACCTGAATGGTTGGTCACCATCTCTTGAGAATAGCTGCCGAGTTCTACTTCTATGTGGCTCCCCATTTTCTTAAATGACCTATCCATTTCTTTTTGCTTTCAATTTACAGTTGAAATATTTCAATCAACGATTACCAATTAAACAATTATCCACAATAAGAGTTTTTCTGTTAGACTAACATTTGATTAAAATGCAAAAAATAACGCTGATTCTAGCCCTCTTTTTCACCATGAACCTTTCGGCTCAAAACACTACAAATATGAATATTTACGACTTTTCTGTATCCGCATTAGAAGGCGGAACCATTGATTTTAATGACTATAAAGGCAAGAAAATGCTCATTGTCAACACCGCCTCCAAATGCGGGTATACTGTTCAGTATAAGCAACTGGAGGAATTGCAAAAAGAAATGGGTGACAAAATGGTGGTTATTGGCTTTCCAGCCAATAATTTCGGTGGGCAAGAGCCGGGTTCTAATGAAGAGATCGCTACTTTCTGCGAAAAGAATTACGGAGTTTCATTCCCCATGGCGGCCAAAGTCAGTGTAAAGGGCGCCGATCAGCATGAGCTATTTAAATGGCTTACTGCCGCCGAAAACGAAGACTTTACAGGAGATATTAAATGGAATTTCGAAAAGTTTTTGATCGACGAAGAAGGAAATTTAGTCCACCGCTACCGGTCTGGAGCTTCACCATTGGATGAAGCCATTTTGAGCGCTCTAGAAGACTGATTCAAAATAGTATTTTTGGGCGCTGAACGGTGTCCATGAATTCCAGACTATTACAAAGCGATAATTTCTACTACGGCTTATTCGCCGTTCTCCTGGTTCCCGCTTTGCTGATTAACCTGGGGGTTCACCATATCTTCATCCACACTGATGAGAGCCTTCGAGCCCTCATTGCATTGGAAATGTTGTTTAACGAAGAGTTCATTGCACCTACGGTCAATGGACTTTTTTATTACAATAAGCCACCACTTTACAATTGGATAATAGCGGGCTCTTACAAACTTTTCGGTGAGCCGTCGCTGTTTGCCTTGCGCTTTCCCGTTTCAGTAGCCATTTTCCTTTATGGTTTTCTGATTGTTCGATTCATCGGAAGAGCAACCAATAGATGGACTGGCTGGCTGGTAGCCATAATGACGATTACCAGCGGTCGAATTCTATTTTACGACAGCTTCTTGGGTCTAATTGATATCGCTTTTTCGGCAGTGATTTTCACAAACTTCTTGCTCTTCTACCACTTGGGCAGGCAGAAAAAGTATTTCGCGCTTTTCGCGATTACTTATTTTCTAAGTGCCGTTGCGTATTTGATGAAGGGGCTTCCGCCAATAGTTTTTCAGGGATTTACTCTCATTGCATTTGCCATTTACATCAAAGATTGGAAGATTCTCTTTCACCGAATGCACTTTTTGGGTGCGCTCTTTTTCATCATTCCCGTAGGTCTTTATTACTTCGCCTACATTCAGGTCAATTCTCAATCGCTGCTCGGTCTTTTCGAAACGCTATGGACTGAGTCGAGCAAGAGAACAGTGACCGACCACGGGATAGTTGATACCCTGAAGACGCTCTATGAGTTTCCGATGGAAAATCTCTACCACTTTGCGCCATGGACCATATTTGTTGTGTTTTTATTTAGAAAAGGGGCGCTGAAGTCGTTGTGGAGAGATGAATTTGGACGATTTGTAATCTTGGTTTTAGGTCTCAACATCATCGTTTATTGGACGTCTCCAGGTGTCCATCCTCGCTACCTCTTTATGTTCTTGCCGCTATTGTTTGTTTTGCTCGTAAAAGCAGAAGGAGAAGCGAAGTCAAGGGTCATATCTATTGTACAGATCATTTTTTTAGCGATCATGGTACTAGGGTCGATAGCGCCATGGTTTGCTTTAAGCCAAATCGCCAAATTGGGTGTGGATGGAAGTATATCCAAAATTGCAATCCTCAGCTTGTCAATGGCCATCATTGCCTTGGTATTTTATCGACAGAAAAAAAGACGGTGGATCCTTCTGGGAATTTTTCTTCTCGTGGTTCGAATTGGCTTTGATTGGTTTGTTCTACCGAATCGAGATGTCAGAGGAGCAGGGTATGCATCGGCGGCAATGGAAGTGGCAAGAATCACCGAGGGAAAACCACTTTATATCGTTGGGCCAAACTACGTTCACAGTGCCACTTCTTTCATGATCGAAAGGGAAAGAGGTGAGATTCTAGAGCTTCGATCCGCGATGGAGCAGGGCTCATATTATCTCGCCAGAGAAGGTTTTGAGATCGAGAATGCAGACTCACTTTTGGGGTTTGGAACCAGAGGTACAGATCTTAAACTCATTCTCTATAGGAAGAACTAGTAGAATTGTATCCACCATCAAAACTTTGTTTTAAGTTTGAACCTTATTAGCCTGTGGCTCCCGTAGAAAAAGAAATATTGAGATCATTTGAAGAAGGCAATGTGAAGGCAATGGATCTTCTTTACGACCACTATTCGGATGCACTTTTTGGTGTCATTATTCGAATTGTAAGAGACGAAGCCATTGCCTCTGATGTGTTGCAAGAGTCTTTCGTTAAGATCTGGCAGAACTCTCGTTCGTACGATCCTTCAAAAGGGCGACTCTTCACTTGGTTGATTTGCATCGCAAGAAATAAGTCGATAGACACGATACGGAAAATAGGCCGCAAGGCCGAAATCCATTTGGAGCTTAAAGTCGTACATAAGGGTGATGCAATTGATACCTTGGATCCTTCAATAGAACATGATTTAAATACCGTGCTTTCTAGTTTGGATCGGGATCAACGCGATCTAATTGAGCATTCTTATATTTTGGGGTACAGTCATGCTGAGATTGCAGAAATGTTTGATCTGCCACTAGGAACGGTCAAAACACTTATAAGGAAAGCAATGACGGCACTTCGGTCAATATTTGGAAATGGACGTTAAGGCATACATAGAATCGGGTATTTTGGAGCAATATGCTCTCGGCGAGGTTACAGACCAGGAGCGTCGTGAGGTGGATTGTTTGTCCAAAATATACCCTGAAGTCATAACTGCTTTAGTCGAGGCTGAGCAGGATTTGGAGTCGATTGCTCGAGCGGGAGCGGTCAAAGCACCCGCTGGAATGAAGGCGAATATTATAGCGGAGTTGGCCAACCACGATCAACTGCCAACTGATAATGCATCATCTGAAGTTCTTAATAATGAAGAGCGATCTGTTTTGCCATCTCAGACTTCTGCTACTTGGCCTGTGGTGTGGGCCGTCGCCGCATCTATCACATTGCTTTTGGCCTTTTGGCAGTATGTGGAAAAAGGAAATGCAGAAATTGAATTGGCAGAAGTCAAGGAATTGCAAAATCAGCTTTTGGCGAACAACGAATACTTGAGGAGAGAAGTCGAGTACCTCACCGATGATGTTGAGGAGACTTTTGACCCAAGCTTCAAAAAGATTATTCTAGATCCGACCGAGAACATTGATGCTGAACAGTTCGCCGTTCTTTGGCAACAAGAATCAGGAAAAGTGAAGATTAGTTTGGCTTCTCTCCCCGAATTGCCCGCCAACAAGCAATACCAACTTTGGGTTTTGAAAGAAGGCGTGCCTTCAGATATGGGAGTGCTTCCCAAGGATTTTAACAATGTCTTCCTTTTAGGCAAGCTCGCTATTGAAGGTGATGCATTTGCGATTACCATCGAGCCCCTTGGTGGATTGCCCGATCCGAGTTTGGATCAATTGGTCTTCTATGGCACCGTCTAGGCTTTTCAAAAATTATTTGATTTTTTCTCGATTTCGAAATCTGCTCTTCCACCCGAAGCGTAGCTTACACAAATCAATTAAATCAAAATCATAAAAAGTTAGCAGTAGTATTCGCTTTTGCCGCATTTGCAGTTGCGGGATTTTCTCAAAAAAGAACGGTAATGGTTTGTGATGAAGCCATGGATCCGAAAAAAGATATCGTTTCGAGCTCCATTAATTCGCCTAATTACACTAGGCTCGTGGCAGCGGTAAAGACAGCAGGGTTGGTTGGAACTTTGCAAGGAGAATGGCCCTTTAGGGTTGACTCCCGTAAATGACGCTTTCGAAAATCTGCCCGAAGGAACTGTGGCTCATTTGCTCAAGCCCGAAGCCAAGCCAAAGTTCACCTCAGTATTGACTTAGCACGTTTAGGTTGGGAACTATACTTTCGATTGCATCGCTGCGGCTATCAAAAAGGGTGGGGGAAAGGTTGCTTTGAAAACCGTACAAGGCTCTTATTTGAACTTCGCCATGAGCGGAAAACAGAATATTGCAGTAATGGACAGCTCTGGAAATACAGCCAACATTACTACTTATGACGTGAGCCAGAACAACGGTCTCTGCTTCAGTTTTGCAGCAAAGTCGAGCTGCCAGCTCACAAAGTTGGTATGAAAGTGCGTTTCGAAAACACATTTGATTTTCGCTTGGCTTTTCTCAGCGCGATCGGTGTAGGGTTGAACTTCTCGTAATGTGTCAAAAATGGCCGTCTTTCCATTATTTTTCAAGTATTAAGCTGCGTGTGAAATACATCTGGTATAAATCTGCTCTATTTTCATATTGGCATAGCATTTACTGGTTGATGGTTGCAAAGGTAGGGGCTGTGATAATGATATAGTGCGACTTGGGTTACATAGGGAATATGAACATTAATTCCTAAGTCCTTTAGGTTTTCAAACCTTTCTTTTCTCTAACTTCGCCTGATGATTCTTTGATACTTGAGCAACCTTTTATTGGATCCCTGGGAAATCAGGGCAGATCACTTGGCCGAAAATGACTGGGTGATCCTTGATGGTTTCATGCCCGACAACTTATTATCCGTTTCGCGTAATTTCTTGAAGGAGAGGTTGGCTTTGGAAGAATTTAAACAAGCTGGTATCGGCGCTTTGAATGATTTCCGAATAGAAAAGTCGATAAGAAGTGACGAGATATTTTGGCTCGAACGCAATCGCGACCTGGAGTTAAGTGGCTTTTTTGCTCTGGTAGATGAAGCCATCGCCCATTTAAATCGACTCTGTTTTTTGAGTATTTCGGGAAGCGAGTTTCACCTGGCGCATTACCCGCCTGGTTCTTTTTACAAGAGACACCTCGATCAGTTTGACTCTCGGAGCAATCGACTCATTTCTGTAGTGTTTTACCTCAACGAATTATGGAAGCCTGAGCATGGTGGAGAATTGCGCCTTCATTCACCTGATGGTTCTTATCAAGATATTGCACCGATGCCTGGCAGAGTGATTCTTTTTAAAAGTGAAGCTGTACCCCATGAAGTAATGTTATCAAACGCTTCCAGGTATAGCATTACTGGATGGCTCTTGCATCATCCTCCAGGTTTAGGTTACTTATTGGCTTGACTTTATCCTACACGTTGGCAGAACAAAAAAGTCGCTCTTTTCAGAAGTGACTTTCCAATTATTATTTCAAAGCTTATTTCCATTCGAGATCTTGTGAAGCGCCTTCCAACATCTTTGTGCATCATGTTTATTTTCCCAATAGATTCAATGGTGCACTCTCCCTCTTTAATACCAGACTCCTCTAGATACCAAACCTGTAGTTGAGCGAGAGCAACAATTGCTGCTTCGACTGTGAGAAGCCATACTCTACTCTGGCTTGCCAAATTTTATTCAGTTGGTATTGAGCTGCTAAGACTATGTTCCAGTCAGACTCTAAATCTTTCTTGGAGCGTTAGTGCGCAGTGCTTTCCACTACTGTTTTTGCAACATCTCTCACCACTTGGTATTGATCTTCTGCTTTAATTTTATGTAAAGCACTCAGCGCATCCCATTCAGGCGTCATTTTGTAATCGTTATATGTTGTTGTTTCTGAACATAAAGCGCTTTCCTTGGTGGAAATGTAACGATCTACCACGGAAGCATGCTACGAGGCGTAAATAATTACCTCATTTCTATCTACTAAAGCTTTAATTTCCAGTCAGCCAAAGCACTAAAGGGAAAAAACCACTTTCGATAAAGTGACTTTGAGATCAGTATAATTCGATGGGACACAAACAAAAAGAAATCAATTAGACTGGTCCGAAATGTATAATAATCTATACATTAAATTAAGAGATCAGAATAAACCTACGGAGTGACAGAATAACCTATTCTATTCAGACATCAAAATTTGGTTAACCTCGAAAAATAATGCATCCAATAAACCACTGAGAAAATGCTTTTTAATTCGCTAGACTATCTTGTCTTTCTGCCGCTGGTAATTGTCGCATTTTACCTGATACCAAACCGATTTAGGTGGGTATTGTTATTGGCCGCGAGTTATTATTTCTACATGTGTTGGAAGTGGCAATATATCTTTTTAATTGTCATTTCCACTATGGTGGATTTCTATGCGGGAATCCAAATGGCCAAAACACCTGATAAAAAGAAAAAGAGATGGTTCTTGTTTCTCAGTCTCTTCGTTAATCTTGGGCTTCTATTTTATTTCAAATATTTCAACTTCTTCGCTGAGAATACAGTCATAGCCCTTTCTCAGTTTAATATTTTTACCAACTTCGAGTACTACGATATTCTTCTTCCCGTAGGTATTTCATTCTACACATTCCAGACGCTCAGTTACACCATTGATGTTTATCAGGGAAGATCGGAGCCTGAGACACATCTTGGATATTTTGCACTCTATGTGGCATACTTTCCCCAATTGGTTGCAGGACCGATTGAGCGCTCTACACGACTCATACCTCAGCTCAAAAGAGACCCCAATATTACATCTGATGATATACGATACGCCATCAACAAGATACTGCTCGGATTCTTCAAAAAATTAGTTGTAGCCGATACCGTTTCCCAGTACGTAAACCTTATTTACGCGAATGTTGACGGCGCCACGGGTACACAGCTCTATTGGGCAGCTTTTCTTTTTGGCATTCAGATATTTGCCGATTTCTCAGGTTACACAGATATCGCTATGGGGTCGGCACGACTTATGGGTGTGAAACTCGTAGAAAACTTCTACAGATCATTGTGGACAGAAAACCATACTCAGCACTGGGCGCGTTGGCACATCTCATTAACGAGTTGGATCAGAGATTATATCTACACCCCATTGCTAAAAATTAGCGGATCAACAGGAGCTTTAATGTTATGGTCTATTTTTATTTTGGTTCTCATTGGTTTTTGGCACGGTGCGAATTGGACGTTCATCATGTTTGGTTTTGTGAATGGCTGTGTCATGCTTATTCAAAGGATGATAACGCCCACTATGTTAGGTAGGGCCATTAGAACCAATCAGTTTACATTGAGTGCCCAAAAGTTTTTGAATCTCAACATCATCGTTCTTGAAGGTGTATACTTTCGATCTGTAGATTTAAACATGGCCCATAATGTATTGTGGAAAATCCTTGCAGAATTCAACTTCAATATGATAGAGATGCTCTCACTTTATAAATTTAAATTCATAATTGCAATGGCGGTTACGGGTCTTTTGTGGGGGACGGCTTTGTTTAATGCGAAGCTCAAATTCAAATACAATTGGCTATACGTTACAGCTATGTTATTCCTTATCATATTCTTGGGCCAAGATTTGAAAACTCAATTTATTTATTTCCAATTCTAGCTAGTTGTGACCTCGATTCGTATCTAAGCTGAAGTGATTTTAACCTTCAAGACTTTTAGGTTCTAGTTCAAATCGAGATTTTTTTTACAATATGTTACGAGTCCTGTATTGAGAAGAGCATTTTGACTAGAATCAAACAGTCTAGTATTTAAACAAAAAAGGCCGCTTCCTTTCAGAAGCGACCTTTCAATGTATCAATGCCTAAAAGTTTATCGCCAATCGACGATCTCAGCAGCAGCTTCGTATTCACCCGCTTCGAGTCTTACTTTTATTTTCTTGAAAGTTTCAATAGTCAATTCTACATCTTCCAGCTTGTGCACTGCAGTTGGGATCAATCGCAGCATAATCACTTCTTTCGGTACAACTGGGTAAACCACGATAGAACAAAAGATATTGTGATTTTCCCTCAAATCCATTGTAAGATTGGTCGCTTCTCCAAGTGTTCCTTTGAGGAATACTGGAGTCACGGCACTGTTGGTTACTCCTAGATCAAAGCCTGCTTCTTTCAATCCCGTTTGCAGAGCTGTAGCAATTTTCCAAAGATTGTCTTTGTGTTCGGGCTCCGTGCGCATCATGTCCAATCGCTTCAATGCTCCTATTACTAGAGGCATTGGTAGAGATTTGGCAAATGTCTGAGAGCGCATATTGTACTTTAAGTACTCAATTACTTGCTCGTCTCCTGCGACGAATGCTCCAATCGTAGCCATCGCCTTAGCGAAAGTTCCGAAGTAAACATCGATTTCCGCTTGTACTCCTTGGAAATCTCCAGCACCACGCCCGTTTTCGCCGATTGTCCCAAAACCGTGTGCGTCATCTACGAAAAGACGAAATTTATAGCGCTCTTTGTAACTAACAATGTCTTTTAGATTTCCTTGGTCGCCTGCCATTCCAAAGACTCCCTCCGTAACGACTAGGATTCCTCCACCTGTTTTCGATGTCCAGTTTTCGGCTCTTTCGAGCTGCTTTTGGAAACTCTCCATGTCGTTGTGTCTAAACACAAAGCGCTTTCCTTGGTGGAGACGAACGCCGTCTACCATACAAGCATGAGACTCAGAGTCATAAACAATTACGTCATTTCGATCTACCAAAGCTTCAATTGCCGACTGGCATCCTTGGTATCCGTAGTTGAGAAGGAACGCATCTTCTTTTTGCATGAAATCAGCCAATTCTTCCTCTAGCTCTTCATGCTTTGAAGTGTGTCCTGACATCATTCGGGCACCCATCGGGTATCCCATTCCCCATTCGGCGGCAGCTTCTCCATCTACTTTCCGAACTGCGGGGTGATTGGCAAGACCTAAGTAGTTGTTGATACTCCATACCAAAACTTCCTTTCCGCGAAATTGCATCTTGCGACTAATTTCACCTTCCAATTTTGGAAATGTGAAATATCCATGGCTCTCTTTGGCGTGACGGCCTAGAGGACCTCTGTTGTTCTTAATCTTTTCAAAAATGTCTTGCATAAAAATATGGGTGACAGTTATTTCAAGCCGCGAAAATACCGCTTAATTAGCTCATGGCAAAATCTGCGGAAAATAACTGCAAACAACCTTTCGTTGTTAACTCATCTCAAATGGCTTCTCAATCTCCAAATAGAAAGTATCTTTGCGCGATGATTTTGCGATTCGTGAAATATATATTGATATTTCTGGTCTTCTTCTTTAGTTCTTGTTCTCAGTACAGCAAAGTACTTAAGAGCACTGACGTGGAGTTTAAATACACCAAGGCAGTAGAATACTATGAAAAAGGCCAATACAGCAAGGCCCTTTCCCTCTTCGATGAGTTGGGTACTCTCTTCCGTGGGTCAGACCGAAGCCAAGAGATTCACTACTACATCGCCAATTCACACTTTGCTCTCGAAGACTTCTACTTTGCGGCATATTATTACAAGAACTTCACGAAAACTTATCCGCGAAGCGCTAGGGCAGAGGAGGCTTTATTTAAATCGGCTTATTGCAGCTACCTCAACTCTCCCGTGTCTAATTTGGATCAAACAGATACCGAGTTGGCTATCGATGAATTTCAGCTGTTCCTCAACCGCTATCCTCAAACTGATCTCAAGGACAGTACGAATGTCATGATAGATGAGTTGAGATTAAAGCTAGAGGTAAAGGCATTTGACAACTCTAAGCTCTATTACCTCACAGAGGATTTTAAGTCTGCTTCGGTGGCTTTGCAGAACATGCTGGTCGATTTCCCAGACAGTCCTCACCGCGAAGAGATTGAGTTTTTAGTGGTGAAAAGCTCATATTTATTGGCGATTAACAGCATTGCATCAAAGAAAGAAGAGCGATTGAACGCTACCATCGAACATTATCATAAATTTGTAGATTCTTTCCAGAATAGTGAATACGTAAAAAAGGCAGAAGACTTTTATGTCGGTGCCCTTCGCGAACTGGATAAAATGAAGTTTTAAGACCCGGGATATGAATTTCAAAAATACCAATGCAGCGCGCACTACCATCACGCGTGACGTGTACGACCTCGAAAAGCAAACCAACAATATCTACGAAGCTATTGTGGTAATGTCGAAACGTGCCAACCAAATTAGCGGTGAGATGAAAGAAGAGCTCAACGCTAAATTGCAGGAATTCGCAACCAGCCAAGATAATTTGGAAGAGGTGTTTGAAAACAGAGAGCAGATTGAGATCTCGAAATTCTACGAGCGTCTTCCAAAGCCACATTCAATTTCTGTTCAGGAGCTTTTAGAAGATAAGGTTTACTTCCGTCGCCAAGAGGAAGAAGAAGCAAACGCGTAATTTTTTTCTGAAGCCATGCTTCGAGGTAAGCGTATTTTATTAGGCGTTACAGGAAGCATTGCCGCATACAAATCGGCTTTTTTAGTTAGAGAGTTTATCAAGGCGGGCGCTGAAGTGCAAGTAGTCTTAACAGATGCGGCACGGTCATTTGTTACGCCCTTAACTCTCGGAACGCTGAGCAAGAGACCTGTTCTTGACAATTTTGTCAAAGAGCCACTTCACGCAGGGGTTTGGAATAATCATGTCGAGCTCGGACTTTGGGCCGATCTTTTGGTGGTTGCTCCAGCTTCCGCCAATTCATTGGCCAAAATGGCACACGGAGAAGCCGATAACCTGCTGCTGACCACATATCTTAGTGCTAAGTGCCCAGTGTATTTTGCACCTGCGATGGATTTGGATATGCACGCTCATGGTGCAAATCAATCCAATATTGGAACGCTCGAAAAGCGAGGGGATATTCATATCCCTTCTAGAAGCGGAGAGCTAGCAAGCGGGCTGGAAGGGCAAGGAAGAATGGCTGAACCCGAAGAAATCAGAGCTTTTATTGAAAATGACCTGAAAGGGAAAGCTCCTCTTTTTGAGAAAAAGATCTTAATTACTGCAGGTCCTACCCAAGAACCTATAGACCCTGTGCGCTATATCGGAAATCGAAGTACTGGGAAAATGGGCTATGCCATTGCCGAGGCGGCTGTATTAATGGGGGCCGAAGTCACACTTGTTTCTGGGCCTGTTGCCATTGATCCTCCAAAAGGTGTGGATTTCATTAGTGTAAATACAGCTCAGGAAATGTTTGATGCCACAACGCCAGTTTTTGATTCGTGCGATGTAGCTATTTTAGCGGCTGCCGTGGCAGACTATCGCCCCAGAGAAGTAGCCGCTCAGAAACTCAAGAAGACTTCTGAAGAGCTGATCATCGGTCTTGAGCCAACTCCTGATATTTTGAAAACACTTGGAGAGAAGAAGACGAATCAGGTTTTGGTTGGTTTTGCTTTAGAGACCAATAACGGGCTGGAGAATGCAAAGGGAAAGCTCGATCGGAAGAACTGTGATTTGATCGTGTTAAATACTCTGGCTGATAGCCAAGCGGGTTTTGGCTTTGATACGAATAAAGTTACTTTCGTATCGGGCAATATAACAGAAGAAACTGAGTTAAAAACGAAGCGAGAAATTGCCTTTGACCTCCTTCACTTCATCAAGGAATATTTTTTATGAGAAAATTACTACTCATTCTATTCATTATTAATGCCTTTGCTTTGAATTCTCAAGCTCAGGAGCTCAACTGTCAAATCCAGGTGATCTTTCCACAAATTCAAGGAGTGAACACGGCCATTTTCGAGCAAATGGAAAATGACATTTTCGAGTTTATGAATAACCGAAAGTGGACTAATGACAAGTTCTCTATTGAAGAGAGAATTGAATGCAGCATTGTCATTAATATAACTGAAGCTCGAGCAAGTTCAAACACGTATCGCGCGGAGATGCAAGTTATTTCTACACGTCCTGTTTATGGTACGGATTATCAGACCCTAATACTAAACGTCAGAGATGTGAACCTCACTTTTGACTATTTTCAGAATACCCAGTATAACTTCAATCCAGATCAGTTTAAAAATAACTTAGTTTCGTCATTGGCATTCTACGCCTACATGATCATTGGTTTTGATTATGACACTTTCTCACTGAAAGGCGGTACGCCTTATTTTCAGCAAGCACAGCGGATTGTTCAGAGTGCTCAAGTCTCCAATTTCGAGGGATGGAAAGCATTTGAAGGCGACAAGAATCGATATTGGCTGGTAGAAGACATTCTCCACAGAACCTTTGAACCTATGCGCGAGACTTTATACAGCTACCACCGCGAAGGTTTGGACAAGATGAGCGAAAAGATGCGTCCAGCGCGTCAGGCCATCATGAATAGTTTGAAGAATTTTGAGCAAGTTCACAGAGTCAAGCCATTGGCCTATAACACACAGCAATTCTTCTTGGCAAAAAGCGATGAGATTGTAAATCTTTTCACCGAAGCAGACCCCCCTGAACGCAACCAAGTCTACGAAGTCGTTTCTCAGGTTGACCCAGGAAACCTTGCCAAGTACGATAAGATGCAGAAGGGTAAGTAACCTGACCAGAAATTTTCTTTTCCGACGTACCTTTAGTCTATGCTTACACATCTTTCCATTCGGCATTATGCGTTGATCGACCATTTAGAGATTGATTTATCCGATGGGCTCAACATCATAACTGGTGAAACGGGCAGCGGAAAATCAATCATTCTCGGTGCCCTAAGCTTGATATTGGGTGAGCGCGCAGAAAAGCGCGTAGTGAAGGAGGGGCAAAAAAAATGTATCGTAGAAGGAGCATTTAAGCTTGACGCCGAGAAATGGAAAGCGATTTTCGATAGCAGCGATCTAGATTTTGAAGTCAATTCTACACTGAGACGGGAAGTTCTAGCATCAGGTAAAAGTCGAGCGTTCATAAATGATACTCCAGTTAATTTGAAATTGCTGCGAGAAATTGCTCTCGAACTGGTAGACATCCATTCGCAACACCAAACTATTCAACTTAATAATCCTGAATTTCAACTTGGAGTTATTGACTCCTATGCCAAAGCAATCGAAGAGAAAAGAAACTATGTAATAGCTTTCAATTCTTATTCTGCCGCTCAGAAAAGATTAAAAGAACTGCAGGCGAGCTTGGCACAAGACAAACGAGAGATGGATTTCGTGGCCTTCCAACTTAATGAATTTGAAGAGATCAACTTAGATCAAATTGAGGAGAATGAGCTCGAGGAAGAGTACAATATGCTTTCCAATAGTGAGGAAATTGCCCAAAAACTTCATGGCGCCGTTGAATTGCTCAATGAAGGAGAAAGTCCCATTCTTTCAAATTTAAAAGAGGTTGGGGTTTTGATGGAAGAGATATCCGAGTATTCCAACGCTTACAGAGATCTAAGTCAGCGAATTAAGAGCGCTATTATTGAATTGGATGATGTTGTTCTTGACGCACAGAATGCATCGGGTGATATCGAGATGAATCCTAAAAGATTGGCCCAATTGGACACGATCAGATCGGTTATTTTTAGACTAGAACAGAAACACAGTGTTCTGGGAGTAGAGTCACTAAAAGCTAAAAGAGACGAACTGGCTCAACGTATTTCAGGAAGTGAAAACCTGGAAGAAGAAATCGTGCTATTGACAAAAGAAGTGACCAAGGGGCTTGTGGTCGTTCGCAAGGTTGGGGAGTTGCTTAGCAATAAACGAAAGGCTTCCTCTTCGGAATTCACCACTTCATTAGAGCTCCTCCTCGGCTTACTAAACATGAAGAAGGCCTCGTTTGAGCTGCATTTCGAAGAGATAGATAGTCCTGCCGCTAATGGATTCGACAAGTTAGAAATGCGGTTCAGTGCCAATCCTGGCCGTAAGCCCGAACCTCTGAAAAATGTAGCTTCGGGAGGAGAGTTGTCCCGTTTGATGCTTTCCATCAAAAAGCTATCAGCATCTCAAGGTCGAACCATTATATTGGATGAAATCGATACTGGAGTTTCAGGTGAAGTCGCCAATTCAATGGGGAGAATCATGAAGGAGATGGGTGTCAACCAGCAGGTGATCAGCATCACTCACTTGCCCCAGATTGCATCGAAAGGCGAGACTCATTTTAAAGTTTTCAAGGAAGAATCAGATCGATCTACCAAAACACGAATTGAAAGATTGGACGAGAAGGAGAGGGTAGTGGAGATCGCTCAAATGCTTAGCGGAGCTGAGACTACAACTGCTGCTATGGACAATGCCAGAGATTTATTGCTAGCAAACTGAGGCTGGGCATTAGGGTCCGCGACTCTATGTTGGTGCGGATCTTCAATTTTTATTCCACTTTTTTTATAAGTCAGAAATCAAGCTAATGGCATGATAGTCATCCTTTCATGGTACATTTCTCCTTGATTATTCCCTTTGATTGTGAGATCGCTTTGGTACGTATTTAAAATTACGTTCGCCTTGATATCGAACTTTCTCAATCAGACTCTTCATTCTATTTACATACACCAATTAAACCCGTCTCCCTTTTTCTATATTTGCGCCTGAATCATTAAGAAGTCAGAATCATGGCCAACAACCTACTCGAAGGAAAAAAAGGAATCATTTTCGGAGCATTGAACGATATGTCTATCGCTTGGAAAGTGGCAGAACAAGCATACGAACAAGGTGCAGAATTTGTCTTGACCAATGCGCCAATCGCATTGAGAATGGGAGAGATTAATACATTAGCAGAAAAGTGTGGCAATGCGCTTGTAATTCCTGCCGATGCTACCAGTAACGAGGATCTTTCGAATCTTTTTGACAAGACCACAGAGCATTTTGGAGGAAAGATTGATTTCGTTCTTCACTCTATCGGAATGTCTCCAAACGTGAGGAAGGGTAAGCACTACACAGCTACCAACTATGATTTTTACCACAAGACACTCGACATCTCAGCTATGAGCCTGCATCGGGTACTTAAAACGGCTTACGAAAAAGACGCCATCAATGACTGGGGATCTGTAGTGGCGCTTTCTTATATCGCAGCCCAAAGAGTATTCCCTGATTACAACGACATGGCTGATGCCAAGTCTTTGTTGGAAAGCATCGCCAGAAGCTTTGGTTATCACTATGGAGTGAAGAATAAGGTGCGAATCAACACCATTTCTCAATCGCCTACGGTAACTACTGCTGGAAGTGGTGTGAAGGGTTTTGATGAGTTTGTGGCTTACGCCGAAAGCATGAGTCCCCTGGGGAACGCTAGTTCAGAAGATTGCGCCAATTATGTGATCAGTCTTTTCAGCGATTTCACGAAGTACGTGACTATGCAGAACCTCTTTCACGACGGTGGATTTAGTTTCACAGGAGTGTCCGAAGACGTTATTGGTCGATTCGCGAAGTAGAGTTAGTCCAATTCATATTCAGCCAATTCAGTTTTCCATTCCAAGGTCTCAATACGCTTAATAATGGCAAGATTGAGTGGCTTTCTGGTTTTCCCCAAGGGTAAAGCGTAGGCATAGTATTGTGTTAAGAATCGCGCGGGTGTTACCATTACTTCGTATTGAAGTTTGTTTTCGGAAATCTTATATCTGAGCAAAGGTTCATCATAAACGAAAGCATCCACTTCAGCTGAAGCCACCATTTTCAATGCCTCGTCGGCTGATGCGACGCTGCTTGAGATGATTTTTTTCGATGCCAAATAATTGTTGGATGTTGAACCGCTGATGGTAACCACTTTCGAATCTTTCAAATCGTCTAGATTACTGATGTCCAATGAAAGCTGTCCCACTGTCAATGAAGAGGCAATGGATGCCGTAAATCCACTTATGATGATAATAGCTGTAAACATCCAAATAAGGCCGATTACTCGACCGCCAACACTCTTAGGGGATTTATCTCCGTAGCCAACAGTAGTCATGGTTACAGCGCT
The DNA here is from genome assembly GCA_047632755.1 of Cryomorphaceae bacterium. Taxonomy (GTDB): domain Bacteria; phylum Bacteroidota; class Bacteroidia; order Flavobacteriales_D; family Cryomorphaceae; genus JAKVAV01. The sequence goes on along the minus strand of JBLIDT010000005.1, from coordinate 81,189 downwards.
CCACCAGAAGGAGTCCCAAAGTCCTTTAGCATCTCTACTAAACTCTTCCTCGTTATGCTTGCGTTCAAAGATCCAAGCTAGGAATCCGAAGATTAGAATTATAAAGGCCAACAAGGCCACTGCTGTCCAAAACTGCCACGAGAAAATGTTTTGCAATAACCTTATGATGGGTGCCAATTGCTCTTTCTTTACTGCAATTGCCAAGTTCGTTATGAAAAAAGGTTGAGTGAACTCCATATTGGTCAATCGCTCAGGTGTAACGGTCAACGGATTTATGGAAATGTCAACCTCGTTATTCTCAACAGCTTTCAGTAAAGAGGATAGGTCGGGATACTGTTTGTATTCGAATTTCACCTGCAAATCGGAAGCAACTCGTTCCCAAAGAAAAATGCTAAGTCCTTCGAATTCGCCTTCTACCCCAGTTTCTATAATGAAGGGCTCACTCGTTTTTATTCCAACCTTTACCACTTGATTTTGCGGGAATTGGGGCACCGTATCGAGAAATTGCCGCACCTGTCCGAAAGAAGAATGAAGGGTGCTCAGAAAGAATAGGCTTATTAAAAATGTACGCATCTATTAAGATCTTTTATTCGGTCATTTTATTCGGTCAACATTTCAGCAAGTTCTTTGAGCATCATAGCTGTTGCTCCCCAAACAGTGTGACCTAGAATATCGAAATACTTGACTTCAAGCTCCGAGTGAGTGATTTGGACAAATATGGGTTTTTCTTTAATGGAACTTTCTGCTAAAATCATTTTAAGTGGCGCTTCAATAATTTCCGCTACCTCTAAGGGGTCGGGCTTGAAATTAGGTCTTTCCCTCGAATAGCCCACAAAAGGAGAAACTAGAAACCGACTAGGTGGAATGTAAACTTTTGAAAGGGCCCCAACTACTGTCACATTTTCGGGATGTATGTTCATCTCTTCATGCGCTTCTCGAAGAGCTGTCTGCACCAAGTCTTTGTCTGTTTGCTCGTACTTTCCACCTGGGAAACTCACCTGCCCGCTATGCGCGCCGTGGTAAGTGTTTCTGAGCATAAGAGCCACGTGAGGTTCGTTGTCTTTAGGGTAGAGGAGGGCCAATACTGCTCCTTTCCTCGCGTTGGGGTCTACCTTTTCTACATCTGTAGCTTTTGGTCTCATGTAGTTGATCATCTTCCTGTGCGCATCCCAGCCAGGCAGAGGCTGCTCTATGGCTTTTTGTATCCTTAAAATAAGTTCATCCACAATCCAAAATTACTTCTTTAATCCATTCCCATTCTTCACTGCTCGAACTCTATATTTGCGCCATGCCCGTTTATGGTTTAGATCCTGAGTACTTAATCTTTCCCGATCCAGAAGATGCCAGTGAAGACGGTCTTCTGGCTGTCGGTGGACTATTAAGAGAAGACTGGGTGCTGAAGGCATACGAGCTGGGTATTTTCCCCTGGTTCAATGAGTGTGATCCCATCCTTTGGTGGAGTGTCGATCCGCGAAGTGTCCTCTTCTTTGATAGCCTGCGCGTGCAGAAGAGTATGCGACCCTATTTAAATTCCGATAAATACATCTTTACATTAGATACGGCTTTTGAAGAAGTTATGAAATCGTGCGCCAATGCGCCAGGAAGAGGTAAGTCGCATACTTGGATCAGTGAAGAAATGATGGATGTCTATACCTCTTTGCATCGAATGGGAGTAGCGCATAGCGCCGAAGTATGGCATGATGGAAATCTTGTTGGTGGACTCTACGGCCTTAGTCTGGGGCGTGCTTTTTTTGGCGAAAGCATGTTTAGCAATGAGAATAATATGTCCAAATTGGCCTTTATACGACTTTGTGGATTTTTAGAGAAACGAAATTTTGATTTTGTGGATTGTCAAGTTCCTACTGCACACTTAGAGGGCTTGGGAGCTAGAAACATTCCAAGAACCGAATACCTTCAATTGCTAAAGAAGGCATTGGAAGCCCCGAATACTTCCGGGAAGTGGAGTATTTAATAAATCTCAGAAATTTTCTTCATCGTCTCAAGCTGCTCAGAAGTGACGGGTTTAGAGAAAAAGGTCTTGACAGAATCATAGGTGCTTGCGCGATCAAAATCCGCCTGATTAATCGTAGACGACAATATGCAAATAGGCACTTTAGAGGCACCGTTATCGCATAGTTTGCCATATTCATTTAAAAAATCCCAGCCATCCATAACAGGCATGTTCAGGTCGAGAACGATTAGGTCAGGACAACCACTCGAACTGTCAATTGCGACTTTGAGAAAACTAAGAGCTTCCAAGCCATTCCTAGATTCGTTCACGATCTCTATGTCTTCAATTTTTTCGATTTGTTTTCGAAAAATAAAGAGGAATGTAGAATCATCGTCTATAACCATTATCCTCATTGTTCCTTGGTGTTTCTTTTCGATAAGACTCTATTTTGACGCGCTTTTTTCATTTTCTTTAGAGCTCTGTTTGTTCATCAAAAATACCGTAAAGCAAGTTCCCTCATTGGGTTTACTTTCTACAGAAATACTGCTGCCTTGTGAAGCAAGTTGTTTTTTCACCAGATACAAACCCAGCCCTTTTCCTTCAGTATTGATGTGAAATCTCTTGTACATGCCAAAGAGATTCTTTCCGTATTTGTTAAGGTCAATTCCCAATCCATTGTCCTTAAAGACCAGCTTAATAAAGTTATTTGACAGAGAAGCATGAATTTGGATGATCGGATCGACTCCTTCTCTTCTGTATTTTATTGCATTCGAAATCAAATTCAAAAAGAGATTCTCTAAATGAGATTTCTCGTATTTGATGCTTTCTACTTCAAAATTTGTTTGAATTTGAAAGTTGGTTCTTCTAATTTTTTCGCTCAGCTGAAGTTTGACGCTCTCTACTGGATCATCCAGGTTGATGATATTAAATTCCATTGGTTCTTTGGCCCGAACGCGCAACACTTGATGCATGTCTTCTAGGGTCAAATTTAGTTTGTCTACTGTTTTTGAAAACTTGTCTAGAATAACTTTATTCGTTGAATCGGCTGGGTTTTCGTGGTCGTAATGATCTAAAAGACCAATAAGGTTAGCCACAGGAGCTCTTAAGTTATGGCTAGCAATATGGGCGAATTCATTCAATTCTTCCGATTTTTTCTCCAATGAGGCAACAACTTGTTCTAGTTGATCGCGAGACTGAATAGTCTCTGTGATATCCAAAGCTATACCCAAGGTGAAATGGCCTTTCTCGTCTTCGAGGATACATGTATTAATAACAAGATGTCTTGACTCATTTTTTTTAGTTTTTACCTCCAATTGGTAAGACTTCTGAGAATAGTCGCCAAACTTCCTTGCTTCTAGAGCTTGAACTGCTTTTTGATCAGCATGAACAATCAATCTAAGCGTATCAAAATCTGAAGATAAAAACTCTTTGGAGGTGTAACCGATCATTTTGCAGAACTGGTCATTTACATATTCAAATACTCCATTTCGGTGAATGTAAAGACCGCCAAAAGCATTTTTCACAAAGCTTTGGTACTTTGCTTCGGTGTACCCAATTTCCTGAATGGTTCGTGAGCGTTGGATACTCGTTGCGGCAATGGATGCGATGGCTTCTAAGATATTGGTATCTTCCTTTGTGAAATAATTTTTCTCAGGGTGCTCTGAATCAATGACTCCGATTACCTCATCTCCAATCATTATAGGAACGGCTATTTCTGAAAGTCTCTGAGCGTCATCCAAGACATATCGACTGTCTTTTGAAGTATCTCCGATCACGATTGTTTTCTTTTCGATAGCAGCTGTGCCTACTATTCCTTGTCCAAATTTCAGGTTGATAGGATCTTTGATGTTTTTTTGAAGTGTTTTTGGTTTTTTGGGTCCGTGTGCAGCTCTTTGTTTTAGAAGGTGCTCTTGTCGATCTACCAAGTACACTACACAATCGACAAAATTTAGCCTTGCAATCGCTTGTCTTACAACTGTTTTAGCCACATCATCTTCCGTTCGAGCCTCCAGTAAAGCGATCGAGAACGCATTAATAACAGCCAAATAAGTTTGGTGCTTTACCGTGTTAGAAATATCAGTACCGAAAATATCCACCGACTCTTCTTTATCTCTAGGGCAGAAGGTGAAATTGAAATGGCAATCTTTGATGTGAAATGTTTTTTTCCCTATGTTCTTTGTTTTGATGGCAAGAGTTGCAAAATCTACAAAACCTTTGAAGTAAACTTTATGATCATGTTGGCTTCCGCATAATTCCATAACTCTATGAGCGGCTCTATTTGAGTACTCAAGCTTTCCGTTTAGACCCATGGTAAAAACGGGGTTGGGATTACGATCGGGATAAAAACTCAATTCTTTCGTCTTTTCTATCTGTTAGATTATTAGACTTATCTCCGTGTTTAGCTATTTAATACGATAAGGTGACTCCTAGGATTTGCTCGCTTCACAACTCTTTTCATGTTGCAATTTAATCAAACTAGCTCAGGATCAAAAATTTAGATGTATGTCGACTTACGGAAGACGAATCATGTATTCCACGCTATAAATGGATGATGGGAATAGAGGGGGTGTGGAGAACGAACACAAATTAATTCTTGAAAATGAATTTTGTACTCAATCGAATACCCTTTGAATAGATGCTGCCGATATAAATTCCATCAATCGGTTTGAAGTTCAGCGCAAGCTGATCCGTTTCAGCAGTCAGCAGTGCTGAGAACACTTCCTGCCCAACGATATTGAAGATTCTCAATTCTCCTTTGAGATCTGAAGGCTTAGTGACCACAATACCTCGATCTCCCTGATAAACACGGAAACCTCCGTTTCTCATTTCATTACTCACGCTTGTAGTACTAAGGCTTAAGGCGGTGGATGAGGCTATCGAGAAATTAGACCCTTGATAAACGATTTCGCGAGTAGACGGATGGATTACGTAATAAATTGGTGTTCCCGTTAATAACCAATGCTCATCCAAATCAAGAAAAGAAAAGATGGTTTCATCCCAAGAATAGGTTGAATTCCAGTTCAAAATGTTTTGGCAAGTCGGTGTAGCTGAAGAATAAAGATTGATCATAGCGGCCCATACTTGAACGGTGCCAGTATTTGCTTGAGCAAATTCTATAACATCATCAGCTTGATTTTGGCAATTGCTGCAATCAAAACCTTTAGAGGCAACGAGCAACGGCAGGCCACCATCACCAACTTGATAAATGCTACGAGATTCGCCTTCGCAATTTTTTTCCGTGCGGTTGACAACTTGAGCAATAGAAGGTATAGTAGAGATTAAAAGAATGAGGGTATAAAGGTGTTTGATAATCGGTGTTGAATCAAAAGTAGTGTTTCAACGCGCTCCAAGAAAGAGGAGTTATAAAATCATACACCCATTGTCGTTCAAACTACAGTATTGTGAGTTCTCTTCTTTGCCTTTTCTTGAACGTATCTTTCGATCTTGTTCAAACTTTGGAACAATTGTTCGAAGCTCTCAATAACGAAGTATTTGTCTTGAATCTTCATATTGTCGTAGTCTTGCTCCAATACAGAGGCTACATCAAATTCAAGATGTTCGGGTTCATCAGAAAGGCTAAATTTTGTTTCTCCATGAGAAGAGAGAATTCCTGCTCCGTAGATTTTTAATATTCCATCTTCTCTTATTAGTCCAAACTCTATGGTAAACCAATACATACGACCAAGCATCTCAATAGATTCAGGATCATCTAGGTATTTCATTGCAATATCGGCCAATCCTTTGAAGAAAGCGCAGAAAGTTGGATTGCTCAGAAGAGGCACGTGACCGAAAACATCATGGAACATATCTGGTTCATCCAAGTAGTCCAATTCCGACATCTTCCTGAGCCAACTGGTAGCGCTGAAGGTTTTGTTGGACAAAAGCGGAAAGAACTCTTCATTCGGGACGATGTTAGGCACTACAGAAAGTTGCCAACCTGATTGTTCCTTCAAAATCGCATTGACTTCTTTGAAGTCGGGTATTTTGTCAGATCTGAAGCCGACCAAATCAACCGCTTCAAGGTAAGATTGAGAAGCTAGTTCGGGAAGTATCTTCATTTGCCTTTCAAAGAGGGTTTTCCACACTTTAAAATCTTCCGCTATGTACTTGCTGTAATTCTGTTTCATTAATTCTTGGATATAAAAAAACCCGATTCAAAAAGAATCGGGTGGAATAAGTTTTTTTGACATACTTACTGCATAAACCCGATGGGGACGTGGCTGTAATAATATGTCTTTGCTACATTCATGCTTCAAATCTATCATCTTTTACTCAGTATTCAACGATTCGTTTCAGGAAAGGTTTGTTTTTGCTTGCGATCTTTTGTTACTGCCGCAAAGAAACACTTGCTTTGTTTGATTCAAATTTTCAAAATTCATGCATCGCCTTTTATTCTTTGTTTTAGTCATCCCCATTCTGGGTTCTTCCCAAGGTGGTTGGGAGTGGGATATTCTCCCTTCTATGCCCGAACCCGTCTCCAATAACGCTGTTGTTGAAGCCTTCGTCGGCGACTCTCTTTGTGTTTATAGCTTCACGGGTATTTCTGAGGGATTAGAGCCTGAGGATATTCACCTCAAATCTTGGCGGTACAATACAGTAACTGAGCAATGGACGCAACTTCCTGACGTCGATGATTTTCAAGGTAAAATAGCAGCAGGAGCTTCTACCATTAACAACATTATTTACCTGATCGGAGGCTACCACGTTTTTGAAGGGTTCAATGAGCAAACCTCGAATAAGGTTCATCGCTTTGATGCTGATGCAAATACTTGGCTAGAGGATGGAGCCGATATCCCAGTGCCGATTGATGACCAAGTTCAAGCGGTGTGGCGTGATAGCCTGATCTTCGTTATCACTGGCTGGAGCCAAAATACCAATGTCGATGATGTCCAAATCTATGATCCCTCCATTGACAATTGGACAGCTGCCACCTCGATACCAAATTCGAGCAGCTTTAAGGCGTTTGGGGCTTCGGGAACAATTATAGGCGATACGATCTATTACTATGGAGGGACGAAGATTTCGGGATTCAACTTTTTGGCGACCAACGAGTTTCGCAAAGGGATTATCAATCCCGAGGATCCAACAGACATATTGTGGTCACTCGAACCGGATACTGATCTACCCGATGGTTATCGAATGGCCTGTACCTCTTTCGGAGATGAAGTGGTGTGGATAGGAGGGGCACAGATAGCGTACAATTTTGACGGATTAGCATATTCAGGAGGTGCAGTTGTTCAGCCACACCAGGAGATCAGGACCTTTAATTCATTCACCAACTCATGGTCATTCTTTGAGGGTTCACCTTTTTCGGCTATGGATTTAAGGGGAATAGCCAGGGTGGCAGATGATGAATGGATTATTGCTGGAGGCATGACTACTGACGCTCAAGTCACCGATGCAGTTTACAGAATTCGAAGGGCGACCGTTTCAACTCAAAATGCTAGTATTTCTGGCCTGAAAGTATTTTGCAGTTCAGATCAATTGGTAATTGGAGCGCTTCCAGCTGGGAATTACCGAATTGGCTTATTTGATATCTCAGGCCGTTTGGTCTTTAGTCAGATTCTCTGCGAGGGCAAGCATACTATTTCCACTTCAGCTCTCCCCGACGGAATTTACCTACTTGCATTACAGCAAACTGAAGGAAGTCAATTTGGTATTGCGAATTTTAAAATAGCCACTTTCTGATGTGGTGTTTTTTTGAAATGATTGGTTTGATTTAGGATATTAGAAGTATTATTGCCCCAATTAATTTTTTTGCATAGAAAAGATGCAAAAAGTGAAATAAGTATAGCGAAGTAAAGCTCCACATGAAAGAATTGAATCATTACAGTAAAACTGTCACGCAAGACCCAACTCAGCCAGCGGCTCAAGCGATGCTTTATGCTATTGGATTGACCAAAGAGGATCTTCAGAAACCATTTGTAGGGATCGCTAGCACAGGATTTGAAGGCAATCCTTGCAATATGCACCTCAACGATCTGGCCAAACTGGTAAAAAAAGGTACCCTGAACCAAGATACTGTTGGACTCATCTTCAATACCATTGGCGTAAGTGATGGAATTTCGATGGGAACACCCGGAATGAGGTATTCTCTGCCTTCAAGAGACATCATCGCTGATTCAATGGAAACCGTAGTTCAGGCAATGAGCTATGATGGACTGATCACTGTAGTTGGTTGCGACAAAAATATGCCTGGTGCTTTATTGGCAATGATTCGATTGAATCGACCAAGTATTCTCGTTTACGGTGGTACGATTGACTCTGGCTCTCACAATGGAAAGAAACTGGATGTGGTATCGGCATTTGAGGCTTGGGGCAGCAAAGTAGCGGGAACCATGGGCGAGACGGAATACCAAAACATAGTGGAAAAAGCATGTCCTGGTGCGGGTGCTTGTGGGGGAATGTATACAGCCAACACCATGGCTTCAGCCATTGAAGCGATAGGTATGGCCTTGCCATTCAACTCTTCAAACCCTGCTCTTAGCGAAGCGAAAAAGATTGAATCAATCAGAGCAGGTGAGGCAATACGACTCCTACTGGAAAAGGATATCAAACCCTTGGATATCATTACGAGAAAATCATTGGAAAACGCCGTTCGATTGATCACCATTTTAGGCGGTTCAACCAATGCTGTTTTGCATTTCCTAGCAATAGCGCGTTCAGCCAAAATTGACTTTACTTTAAAGGATTTTCAAGACATCAGCGATAACACTCCTTTTCTAGCGGATCTGAAGCCAAGTGGAAAGTATTTAATGGAAGATGTCCATGCGGTAGGAGGAATACCAGCAGTATTAAAATACCTTCTGGGAAAAGGACTGATTCACGGAGACTGTATGACCGTTACAGGTAAAACACTGGCTGAGAATCTAGCCGAGGTAGACGACCTTACGGAAGGTCAGGATGTAATAAAAACCATTGAAAAGCCCATTAAGGTTTCAGGTCATTTGCAAATGCTCTACGGCAATTTAGCAACGAGAGGAAGTGTAGCCAAAATAACCGGTAAAGAAGGACTAACTTTCAGAGGTAAAGCGAAGGTATTCGAAGGCGAATACGATGCCAATGCAGGAATAGGTGCTGGAAAGGTCGAAAAAGGAGACGTTGTAGTGATACGCTACGAAGGCCCAAAAGGTGGTCCTGGCATGCCTGAAATGCTAAAGCCTACCGCTGCTATAATGGGAGCAGGATTGGGAAAAGATGTGGCATTGATCACTGACGGTCGTTTCTCTGGTGGAACGCATGGGTTCGTTGTCGGCCACATTACACCAGAAGCACAAGAGGGAGGAACCATTGCATTGGTAAAAGATGGAGACATCATAGCCTTGGATGCGCATAGGAACACCATTAATTTGGAGGTGTCGAAAGAAGAGCTCGAAAAAAGAAGAAAAAATTGGGTAGCCCCTAAACTCAAGTTTGACCGCGGTGTTCTTTATAAGTATGCCAAAACAGTATCCTCGGCATCAGAGGGTTGTGTTACAGATGAATTTTAACCAATCATAGATTATTAGTGCTAATTAAAAGTTGGAAGGGATGAAGAAGGAAGCTTCACAAATGGGAATAGAGGAAGTGACTCTATCCGAGAATAATAAAAAGCCTAAGGCAACAGTTCGAATTTCGGGCAGCGAAGCCATTGTTAGATGTTTGATCGAAGAAGGTGTCGACATTTTATACGGTTATCCCGGTGGTGCCATAATGCCTGTTTACGACGAATTGTACAAGTACCAGGGAAAGATACACCACGTAATGACCCGCCATGAGCAAGGTGCGACACACGCCGCTCAAGGGTATGCGCGTATTTCAGGAAAAGTGGGAGTGGCCATTGCGACTTCTGGTCCCGGTGCTACAAATTTAGTTACGGGAATAGCCGATGCTCAGATTGACTCGACAGCCATGGTTTGTATCACAGGCCAAGTGGCTTCGCATCTGCTTGGTAGCGACGCATTTCAAGAAACGGATATCGTAGGTATATCAACACCTATAACTAAGTGGAATCATCAGGTTACTAAAGCATCCGATATTCCCAAAGTATTGGCAAAGGCCTTTTACATTGCTAAAAGCGGAAGGCCTGGGCCGGTATTGATCGACATTACAAAAGACGCGCAATTTGAAGAATTTGACTTTTCTTACGAAAAGTGCACAGGAGTCAGGAGCTATACTGCGATCCCTAAATCTGACGATAGAGCAATAGCAAATGCTGCAGAGCTGATCAATGGTGCAAAAAAGCCACTAATTGTTTGGGGTCAGGGAGTCATCTTGAGTAGAGCTGAAGAAGAGCTAAAGCAGGTCGTTGAAAAAACAGGGATACCTGCAGCATGGACTATCTTAGGCGCTTCAGCCATTCCGACAGCCCATCCCTTGAACGTAGGAATGGTAGGAATGCACGGGAACTATGGTCCCAATGTTTTGACCAACGAGTGTGATGTCCTAATTGCGATTGGCATGCGCTTCGATGACCGCGTTACAGGAAATCTTAGCGCTTACGCCAAGCAGGCAAAGGTCATTCATTTTGAAATCGATCCGTCGGAAATTGATAAAAATGTCAAAACCGATGTAGCCGTTTTGGGAGACGCTAAGGAATGTTTGTCGAAGCTGATTCCTTTGCTCGACGAAAATCAACACGAAGATTGGCATCAAAAATTCAAGGATTTCTACATCTTAGAATATGACAAAGTAATCAAAGGTGACCTCCATCCAACAAAAGATGGCCTCACTATGGGCGAAGTGCTCAAAGAGATCAATAGATGTTCAAATGGCAATGCGGCAATTGTGAGCGACGTAGGTCAACACCAGATGATTGCTTGTCGTTATGCCGAATTCACTACCACCAAGAGCAACATTACTTCGGGTGGGTTGGGTACGATGGGGTTTGCCTTGCCTGCAGCGATCGGTGCAAAAATGGCTGCTCCCGACAGAGAAGTTGTTGCTATAATAGGTGATGGAGGTTACCAAATGACCATTCAAGAGTTGGGCACCATTTTTCAGCAAAAAACTGCCGTCAAAATAGTGGTTTTAAACAACGAGTTTTTGGGAATGGTGCGCCAATGGCAGCAGTTATTTTTTGATAAACGTTACGCCTCTACTGAAATGACTAACCCCGATTTTGTGACGATTGCAAAAGGCTACTCCATTGAGGCAAAACGAGTAGTTAAACGAGAAGAACTCAAAGCGGCCGTTGCGGAGATGATGGCGAGTAAAGAGGCCTATTTCTTGGAAGTACGAGTTGAAAAAGAGGGCAACGTCTTCCCGATGATTCCTACGGGCGCTTCGGTTTCTGAAATGAGATTAGAATAGAAATGGAAGAAACAAAGGTTTACACAGTATCGATTTACACTGAGAATAACATTGGATTGCTGAATCGGCTCTCTGCTATTTTTCAACGTCGACATATCAATATTGAAAGCATCAACTCATCGGTATCAGAAATACCAGATGTTTCTCGTTTTACAATTGTTGTCGAGATGACGGAGACGCAAATCAATAAGATCATCGGCCAGATTGCCAAGCAAGTAGAAGTAATTAAAGCCTACTACCATACGGACGACGAAATAATCTACCAAGAGTCTTGTCTTTTTAAAATAAAATCAGACTTGCTTTTTGAGGATCGCCAAATTCAGAACATTGTAAAGGAGAGCAACTCACGAATTGTTACCGTCAATAGAGAATATTTCGTCGTGGAAAAATCAGGACGTAAGGAGGAGATTGACCAACTTTTTGAAGATTTTAGCGCATTCGGCATCATGCAGTTCATTCGTTCAGGAAGGATTGCCGTTACCAAGGAAAAATTGGAAGTATCTCATATACTAAATGCATTCAATCACTAAAAAAACATCAATGTCAAATTATTTTAATACTCTGTCCCTCCGACAGCAACTGAGCCAATTGGGGAAATGTCGATTCATGGACGCTGCTGAATTTGAAGACGGCGTAAATGCATTAATCGGTAAAAAGATCGTCATCATCGGTTGCGGAGCCCAAGGGCTCAATCAGGGATTGAATATGCGCGATTCAGGATTGGATATTTCTTACGCATTGCGCCAAGCCGCTATTGACGAGCAGAGAGTTTCTTTCAAAAATGCCAGCTCAAATGGCTTCGCGGTGGGTACTTATCAAGATCTCGTTCCCACGGCAGACCTGGTTCTTAATTTAACTCCCGATAAGCAGCATACCAATGTGGTAAGGGCAGTGATGCCTTTAATGAAGAATGGTGCCACTCTTTCTTATTCACATGGTTTCAACATCGTTGAAGAGGGTATGAAGATTAGAGAAGACATTACGGTAATCATGGTTGCACCAAAATGCCCAGGTACCGAGGTAAGGGAAGAGTACAAAAGAGGATTTGGTGTGCCAACGTTAATTGCTGTTCACCCAGAAAATGATCCCGATGGAAAAGGTTGGACTCAGGCAAAAGCATACGCCGTTTCCACAGGAGGAGATCGTGCAGGAGTGCTTGAGTCATCGTTTGTAGCTGAAGTGAAAAGTGATTTAATGGGAGAGCAGACCATTTTGTGCGGTGTTCTTCAAACAGGGTCAATTCTAGCATTCAATAAAATGGTGGAGAAAGGAGCCGACGCTCATTATGCGGCTAAGCTGATTCAATACGGTTGGGAAACAATCACCGAGGCTTTAAAGCAAGGTGGAATCACCAACATGATGGATCGTTTGTCGAACCCAGCAAAAGTGAAAGCTCATCAACTTTCTGAAGAATTAAAGGGGATACTCAAGCCATTGTTTGAAAAGCACATGGATGATATTATCTCTGGACACTTTTCGGAAACCATGATGGCCGATTGGGCCAATGACGATGCAGACTTACTACGCTGGCGTGCCGAAACAGGTGAAACGGCGTTTGAGAAAACGCCACTCACCAATGATTTGATTCCCGAGCAGGAGTATTTTGACCACGGAGTACTCATGATCGCATTCGTCAAGTCAGGAGTAGAATTGGCTTTTGAAACCATGGTTAGTACAGGTATCATCGAAGAGTCTGCTTATTACGAGTCACTGCACGAATTACCCTTAATCGCGAATACCGTCGCCAGAAAGAAACTTTATGAAATGAATAGGGTCATCTCCGACACAGCAGAGTATGGTTGCTATTTATTTGATCACGCCTGTAAGCCGTTGTTGGTTGATTTCATGAAAACAATTGATTTGGAAGTTATCGGCAGGTCATTTTCAACTTCGAATGCCGCAGATAACATCGAACTAATCAGCGTGAATGATGCGATCAGAAATCACCCAATTGAAGCCATTGGCAAAGAGCTAAGAAGCGCCATGACGGCTATGAAGAAAATTAAAAGCGAAGTTGCCTAGTTCATTTTCTAAACATTTTATTTTCTTCGCAAGCGAATTTACCCATGTCTAAGCCACGGAATAGAGCAATGTTTTTTTGAAGTGAGATACCCAACAGAAATTACTGGCCAAGAGATAGGGGGAATTTATATCCATGAACCAGGAGCATTGGTTTCTAATATGGCTATAGCGTCGACCTGTTTTATTATCGCGGTAGTCAATCGAAATGTGAGATTCAAAGCATCTAGATTTTGGATGCTTTTTGTCGTCTGTGTTGGGCTAGCTGCTACGGGAGGAGTCGTGAGTCATGGGTTCCCTACTTATTTATCGCCTGAACAATACTTCTCAGTTTGGTGGATAAAAAATGATTTTATACTTCTTGGAAATTTATTCGCTGGATTAGCCATCTTTTCTCTGACCAGCTTTTCTCCACGAAAAATGACCGCCATTCTAGTGTTTAAACTAGTTCTTGCTGCTTCACTGCTCTATGTCACTTTTGATTTTCTTCCTGCAGTGGTCGACTTGGCATTGACATACATTGCCATATTGATTATTTCATGGAACAGAACCGAAATACTTGGTGTGAAATACCTTAAGCAGTCTTTTTTGATTGCTTTGATATCTGGTGTCTTTTACCTTTTCCCTTTTAACCTTCTTAACGGCTGGTTCACCAACAAAGATGCTGTTCATGTCTTTGTTATTGTTAGCCTAATTTTGGTGTCAAAGGCTGTCAGAAAGGTGGATTCTCTTTGAGATATGAACTATATTTAGCGTCCAATCAAATAATTCGAAAGATGAATTTATTCAAGACTCTTGTGGCACTCGCTACACTTTTATTTTCCATAAATGTAGTGGCTCAAGATGAGCTTCTCCCCAAATACCCCACAGAAACAGAGCGTTCCTATATGGAAGCAAAAGCGGCGGCGTTAAATTCCAAGAACAAGCCACAAAGGCCAGGAAGTAATAATGAAGCGAAGGCAGGCCCTGATAGTTGCGAAGATATTTGTGGTGATCAGGCAGATTCTGGTTGTTGGTGTGACTCTCAGTGCGCTGGTTTTGGTGATTGCTGTGATGACTATGAAGAGTTTTGTTTGAATCAAAACTTCACTCCAACTCCCGAAGACTTGGTTGTTCCTGGAGAATTTGAGGAATCTCAATCTGTTCTACTCAGGTGGACAGGAAATAACTCAAGCAATGGATTTAAAAAACTGTACGCCGAATTAATTGATGCCATACAGCAAGAAGTTCCTGTTTGGATCATGATCAGCAATGGGTCAGATAGTACTGGTGTGATCAGCAATTTGGCTACTTACGGAGTGACACTTACCAATCATGAATTCTTGATTGTTCCCACCAACTCCATTTGGACAAGAGATTATGGCCCATGGGGTTTCTATTATACTGGCCAGGATAGTTTATCCATGGTCGATATGCAGTACTACTCATCGCGACCACTCGATAATGCTGTGCCCGCTTTTATCGCAGACTACATGGGGCTTGATCATTATACTTCCGAAATCAGACACGAGGGTGGTAACTTAATGGTCGATGGTTTTGGTCATGCATTCCATACCACTTCCTTGTTTCAAAACAATGCGGCTTTTTTGGGTTGGACGACTGAAACCACTCGCACAGAGCACGAGAATATTTTTAGAACAACCACGGCGACCGAACCAACTCGCCTTGAATGTGATGGAGGGACAGGCCACATTGATATGTGGGCGAAATTGATTGATGAAGAAACGATGTTTGTTTCCGAGTACCCTGAAGTGGTTACCGCACAGGATAAAACCATTATTCAGAACAACGTTGGAATATTTGAAGGAGAAACTTCTGTGTATGGATCTCCATTCAACATTATTCGTTTGCCAATGCCACTTGCAGATAATGGAAGCTTCTACACCAGTTGCAATCAAATTGATAATGATGCCCGCGGATTTGTGAATGGACTTTTCGTTAATAAGACGTTGATCGTTCCGATTTACACCAATGAGAACAGCCCCGCTGCCAATCAAGCCTATGATGCAGAGGCATTGGACATGATCAGAGAAGCGCTTCCAGGATACACTGTTGTGGGTATTGACTCACGCGCTTTAACACCGTTGGGAGGAGCCATTCACTGCATTACTATGCAAATTCCTGCTGATAATCCGATACGATTCTTTCACCCGAAAGTAGCAGGATTGCAAAGCGCTAGACCCAACTACCATATCTTAGCCGAGATAACCAACAGAAGCGGAATAGCTGATGCTTCATGTTTCTGGAAGATCAAAGGTGAAACGAATTGGAACGAAATCGGTTTAGCAGATAGCGCAGGGTTTTACGTTGGAAACATTTCAAACCCTGGCTTCACAATTGCTGATACCATTGTTTACTATCTTGATGCTACAGCGAACAATGGGAAGAATGCAACAAAGCCTATCGTTGCTCCTGACGGATTTTATTCTTTCTTCTTCGACCAAAACTTTGTTGGCGGTGGCGATTGCTCAATTCCTCAAGGACTATTCACTTCAAACATTACGAATAATAGCGCAAGACTGAACTGGACTTCGGTGCCATCGGCTGTCAGCTACACGGTATCAGGTGGAATCGTAGGCGGTGGATCAACAACCATCACTGTCATCGCACCTGCAGACAATCGACAAGTCAACAACATCCTGCAGCCAGGGTCGACTTATGAATGGAAGATTAGAGCCAATTGCGAGGGCGAAAGCTCTGACTATTCTCAGATGGTTCAGTTTGCTACTAACTGTGGGGCTCCACAAAATCTTTCTACCACTAATATAACGACCAACTCAGCAACTTTCCAATGGGAAGTAATACCTGGAGCGTTCGGTTACCAAGTAAGTGGAGGAATTGTAGGTAGCGGTGCGGGCAGTGTTAACGTTGGCGCTTCATCTACATCATTCAATACACCATCATCGCTGCAATCGGGTGCTAATTATCAATGGAAGGTTCGCGCATACTGCAATTCTGCCTTGAGCCAAACATCCCCTTGGAGCGAAGATGAATTCTTCTCCACCGCTGCAGGCATTTTAGCAATAGAAGCGAATGAGATTGAAGCAAGAGTAATTCCCAACCCGAATACAGGTACCTTCCGATTGGTAGTAGAAAATGCAGGTGCAGGAGCGCAAGTTATTCTTTACGACCTTATGGGAAGAGTGGTTCTTTCTACCAGACTAGAAGGAGTTCAAGAGAGCATGGGAGTTATGGAATTCTCAGGAATATCTGAGGGTGTGTATTTATTGAAAATTGAAGAAAACGGAAAGAGCGAAGTGGTAAAAGTCTTCGTTCGCTAGAGCTGAGTTACCTGAATCTTCACACTGGTTGAGATCTCTCGATAAATTACTGACTCTGATCAAGAGAGTTCATTGGCAGGTTGCGCCGATTATTAAAAGGCAAGTAGTTGACGGTGGTCAATGCGGTGTCCTGAGTCCTGTCGAAGGGATTGTTTTTAATACAAGAGCAACGCTGAGAATGGACTGTATAGACAGGCGCTAGGTTGAACATATTTGGGGTGGAGGAGCATCATCTTTCTCCACCCCAAACCAAACTGAGGCATAGTTGCCGTGGATAGCAACTCCGATCGCATTCCATTCCACTTTTCGAAAGGACTGGTTGTTAAAGATAACGTTGCTGTGCCCTCGGCTGTCTAGCCACAATTGAAGGGCTTTTTCAGCACTTATTTCTTCAGAAGGATTTTCGCCTGACTGCCAAAATGCAACAATTTCGTATCCATCACTTTTATAATCAGTAAGCTCTGACGGCTTCTTCCACATGCACCCAGCATTAGAATGGTTGTCGGTATAGCAGCACGGTTCCCATTCTCCTCCATGAGACCAAGAATGTGGATTGCACCCTTCATCAAAAGGCTCGTTGTTGGTGAGGTCTTTGGCATGAAACTTAGCCACCAGAGTGAGGCTTGTGGAAACAGCTACCTCTTTCATTCCCTTATCTTTTCGAGCTTTATTTATCGCCTCAAAGAGCTGGATTTCACTTTTTGAAAGACATATGTCTTTGTTGATATCAGAATTCTCTTCGACCGAAAAGGCCATGAGTAAAAAAGTGATCAAGGTCGTTATCATCCTAAAAGTTTAGATACCAACGCATAATACTCCTGTTATATTTTTCTCTGTTAAGGGTCGCTGGATTTCTGTTTTCAATCGTTGTACATTTGGTTCAAACCAACCTTTCAACTCGATTAAATGCGACTACTTTATGTCTTTGATGCCCTTTGTGGCTGGTGTTATGGATTCAGTTCTGTAATGGATCAACTCCACGACGAGTTCAGCTCTTCCCTGCCATTCGAAGTCATTTCTGGGGGAATGGTTATCGGCAGTAAAGTAGGACCTATAAGACAAGTGGCAGGATATATTGCTGACTCTTATAAAACAGTTGAAGAACGAACTGGTGTAAAGTTTGGCCGAGATTTTCTGGACGGAACATTGAAAAGTGGACAGGTTATTTTCGACTCATTCCCCCCGGCTAAGGCTCTCAGAATTTTCAAAGAATTTAAACCTGAAGAAACCATTCAGTTTGCATCTGAAATTCAAAGGGCTACTTACTACGACGGAATGGACCCTGGTGATTTCGATCTATATTCCAGAATGGTAGAAAAATATGGGGTTTCTAAGCAAGATTTTAAAATCCTCTGGAACTCTGTTGACTACGATATAAGAACCCGAGAGGAGTTTATTTTGGCAAGTCAATTAAACGTTTCTGGCTATCCAACTGTCTTTTTTGAGGCGGAGAGCAAATACCACAAAATTGCTAGTGGTTATACTTCTTTCTCGGTTATTAGGGATAGATTGGAGCATATCATGAGGCTCGCAGATTTAAAATAGTATAACCTATTCTATTTGCCTTTAATTCTGCCCTTTATTGCTTTTATTTCTTCTGGTTTTCCAAAGAAAAAAACCTGACTTTCGGGCATTACTGCGAAGCTATCTGGTGGATTCATGATATAGTCAAAATCGGAAGACATCGTTCCAACTACTTTGCAATTGGTTTTAAGCGCTTCGAGGATACCTCCAATTGTTTTAGGGGTATCTGTACTTGGTAATTCACTGACTTTATATTCGGTTAAGTAAGCATCACCACCATCTCTCAAAGATACCGTATCAATAAATCTAGTGACATTGTGATTGATGATGAATCCAGCCATTCTTGCGCCTCCCACCTTGTCGGGCATGATCACTATGTTGGCTCCCGCTATTTTTAGCTTAGACTCAGAAGAATCGATTGTACAGCGGCTTACTATTCGCATGTCTTTATTTAATTCCCGTGCCGATAAAACCACAAAAACGTTATCGGTGTCTTTGGGAAGAGCAGTGACTAAAGCTGAAGCTTTCTTAATTCCCGCGTTGAGAAGGATTTCTTCTTCAGTGGCATCTCCATGTATGTGAAGCAGACCTTTATCATGTAGCTCATTGGCTATATTTTCTTGCTTTTCAATCACCACTACTTCTTGATTGTGCGCAAGGAGATTTTCAAGGGCTTCGATTCCGTTGCTTCCAGCACCGCATAACACAACGTGACCTTTTAAGTTGTTAATCCGACTGTCCATTTTATACTTTTTATAGTAGCGTTGAAAGGTTCCCGAGATGACATATTTCGAAATGGAAGATAAGGTAAAAGCGAATGTTCCGAAACTGACTAAAATTAGGAAAATAGTAAAGAATCTACCTAGCTCAGAAAGGTCCCGCACTTCTTTAAACCCAACAGTTGACACGGTAATTACTGTCATGTAAAGTGCCTCTGAAAAGGAATAGTCCTCTATAAACATGAACCCAAATACTCCGAGTACAATAATTCCTAGAATTATTGCCAAGGCATAATACAGTTCTTTGAGGTATTTAAAGCTCGTCAGCATTTATAGTGGGAAATTACCAATTATTGATTTCCATCAAGCCAAGTGAACGAGATTGGAAGAAAACGTGATTAAGAAAAGAATATTTACCCTTACTCGCCTATCGAGAGAGGTACATCCACACGAGTGAAATCCCAGCTAAACAGAAGTGCAGGCGGAGTTCCCTCAATCTCAATTGTAAATTGTTCCAATACTTTGAAATTGCGCTGCACAGGAACGGTGATATTTAATACGTCAAATTCGGGATCACGAGACGCTACTGACTTCAAATTTACACCCCAGCCATAGTCACCATTGTTAAAAATCACTTCCCAATTAGAAGCATTGGGAATAGTCCAAAGTGTGTATTCACCTTTCGGTAAAGACTTTCCAGCAATAATTAAGTCTGTTTCAGTTTTGAAAGTAGTCGCTTCATTGGCACCGGTGCGCCATACTTCTCCGTAAGGAACTAAGCCACCGAATATCTCTCTATCTTTTTTGAATGGACGAGAATAAACCACCTCTATATTCATTCCACCCTCCTCATATTTCATGGTGGTCTCAGGGCTCTGTTTTTTTGTGTTGTGCTTCAATATTTGAAAACCGATAATACCAAGGCCCATTAAGACTAGAACTACTATTGCAAACCATTTGAGAAAACGCATCGTATTTTTATTTCAAAGATAGCTTAATGCGCTGAACCGCAAGGGAGAGAAAGATCTGCTGTTTCTGAAGATATTGCTATTCAATCAGAAAATATATCGGGATTTGAGGTTTTTCCTCTTCCCTGAACAGTAGCATTTTTGACTTGGTGCTTTTTCCTTAAGCTATTTCTTCTTCCATGAGTGCCAAGTCTGTATGCACATTTGTCGGGCGGGACTAATTATTTTATTTCGGGTTTATAAAGCAGGTCTTTGGCGAAAAAGTCATAGAGTGTGAGTCTGCGCAAGTCAAAATATGCAATCCAAAAATCGCGAAGTGCAGTCACGTATGATCTCTTTGCTGTATCCTTTTCTGAAAGTGCGATGTTCAGGTTGGTAATGTCTACTTTTCCAGTGAGGTATCTATTCTGTGCTACATTGTATCTCTCGGCAGCCACTTCGTCTGATTTCTTTGAAATCTCCAATTGTTTTCGAAGTACATCGAATCGACGAACTAGAGTCATGATCTCTTGTTCGAAGTTTTGGAGATCCTGTTCTATGACGAAATTGGTTAAATCTCGATTCGCCAAAGCCGTCTGCATTCGTGCCTTATTCCGTCCCCAGTCCAATATGGGGATCACCAATCCTACGTCAAGTCTTTGCTGATCGTTGGGGTCTTGATAAGCATTGTCAAATTCACCTGAAGCACTATTCAAACCATACGATGCCGATAATTCCACTTGAAACCGCTGGGATCGGGCTTCGGCCACTTCCCTCTCTGCTTCAATACGTTGCCGTTCAAAAGCGATGTAGTCAGAGCGGTTCATTTTGGCATAGACCAAAGCATCTTGAATAGAAATTTCAAACTCAGGAATTCCGTCGGGAATGTTCAGAAAAAGAGTGTCGGTATTGTTCAATCCCAAGTATGCCCTGAGTCGTTGACTGGAAGTCTCTAAGTCCAGCTGGGCTTGAGAAACATCTTGTTGGGAGCGAAGCAGCTGCAATTCCACTTGAAGCAGCTTATCCTTACTGGTTGTCCCAATGTTGTAGCGGCCTTGCTCGATTTTGTAGATCGTATCGTTATTGAGTAGATTAAATTGAGCAATCTCATAATTGATCTGCGCACTCAAATAGTCGAAGAATCTTCCCGAAGCTTCTCTCGAGATGAACTCCATCTCTTCCACATAGCTCCTCTGGCTCTCTTCGTATCGCAACGGTTCCGTTCGCTTATCCCATTTTAGATCATTGAAACCAAAAATGGGTTGATCCAATCGAACATTCACCATAGTCGTATTGAAACGGGTTAGATCTTGATTGAGATCGTTGAAGTAATTCATGCTCGAATTGACCGAAACATTACCTCCTGTTAAAGCAATGGGTTGATTCAAACCCAAATTGAGGCTTGAGTTCAATTGCTCTCTGTCTTGGAAAACGATGGTACCATCGTCCAGTCGGTTGCTTAGGAAATCGCGGTTGTATCCAGGGATGTTTCCTCTTAGAGCAAGTTGCGGATTGTAATTCGACTTATAAAGACGGTATTGCCAGTATCGGTTTTCCAATCTCGTTTCAGCCTGTTTCGACGAAGGAGATTGACCTCTGGCCAAAAGAATGACATCGCTTAGACTAAACGTTTCGACTTCTTGGGCCCTTGCCATTTCTGCGCAAAACAGCAATAGAAAGACCATGAAAAATTTATTCATAACGCAGGGAGTTGATTGGATTTTGCATTGCCGCTCGGCGCGCAGGCGCAATCCCGAAGACTAGACCTACAGTTGCGGCAACGCCAAATGAGATGAGAATCGAACTGAATGAGATAACCGTGTTTATATCGGCCAATTCAGAGACGAGAAAAGCCATGGAAACGCCTAGGACTACTCCGATTAAACCACCCGAAATACTAATAAGTACAGATTCAAACATAAATTGATGTATGATATCCTGCTTCTTCGCGCCGAGCGCAAGTCTGAGACCGATTTCTTTGATTCGCTCCAATACCGAGGCCAACATAATATTCATGATACCAATTCCTCCAACGAGCAGTGATATGCCCGCTATGGCACCCAGTACATAATTGAATAATTCGTTGTTTCTTTTTTGCTGCTTAAGAAGGAGCTCGGGGATTTCAATTTGATAATCTACCACGTTAAAGTGCTTTCTTTCTAAGAGGCGACTAATGACATCAGCGATGGGAGAGAGGAGTTCAGTTTTCTCCACCTGCACGACCATTCGATCAATTTGGTGGTAATTTCTTGAGGGGGTGTTTTGGTTGACTTCACCTTCTTCACCATTGCCTGATGCATTGGCTTGCTCGATCATCGCCTTGGTTACCATATCGCGATTTTCGTAGCGGATGAGCACCGTTTCGAGCGGAGTATAAACGTCCATATTGTAATCGCGTATGCCAAGACTACTCACACTGCTTTCGCTGATTAGGCGCTGCTCTAGTACCCCGATTACTTCGAGCCATCTAGGGCCAACTTTGAGTTTTTTACCAATGGCGTTTTCCGTTGGGAAAAATCTGTTTTTAATTGATTTTCCTATGATGCAAACAGGTGCCCCAACCTCGACTTGATAGTCATTGAAAACCGCGCCTTCCGAAATATCAAAATTGAAAATCTCAAAATAAACAGGTTCAACGCCAACCAATTTTGCCGAACGGCGGATCCCATTGCTTATAATGTAAGTCTCCAAAACTATTTCGGGGCTTATCTTTTTAACGTTAGGAATCACTTGTTTGATCGATTCAGCATCGACCAGCCTGAGTCCAGGAGAAAACTTTTCTTTTTCTTTTCCTCCTACATTTTGATCGAGGCTCTCTTCTTTTTGCTCGATTATGGGTTCAATGACAATGTTGTTTACTCCAACCAGCTTCATCTGCTCATTGATTTCAGCCTGGGTTCCGTTTCCAATAGCAAGCATGGATATTACAGCAGCAACCCCGAATATGATTCCCAGGGCAGTGAGTAAACTTCTCGTTTGATTGCTTATTAAAGCTTCAAGCGCAATAAGAAAGTTCGCTTTTAATCTCTCGTTAATCATCAAGCTGAAGGTTTTTTTCGGCCTTTTCCACCTTTGCCACGTTTACCGTTCTCTTGATCTGTAGTTTCTTCGAGCTCAACCTCTACTTTTTCTACTTTCTCTTCCTTGACGTTGCGCCTTCCATCCATTTCGGGAATCAAATTGACACTCTTTTCATCCAAATCGGGAATCCGATTCAGGTAAATCTGCTCGCCTTCGTTTAGTCCCGCTAAAATAACCACCTCATTTGTATTGGTAGAACCAACCATTACTTCTTGCTTTTCTGCGCTCAAACCAGACTTCTTAAACACGTAGGTTATGGAGTCATCTTGATTAAATAGCCCTTCTATAGGGATGTAAAGCACATTTTCCTGAACATCTGTAATGATTTGATTGCTCGTGGTCATCGATGGTTTTAGGAGGTCATCTCTTTCATTAAGAACAATATTTACTTGAAATATTTTCGCATCTGAATTTGGGCGTTGTTCACCCACATTGGCCACCTTAATGACATCACCGCTCAATCTCTTCTCGGGAAATGCATCCAGCCCAAGCTCCACGGTCTGACCTTCTTTTACTTTTCGAATGTCAACCTCATTTACATAAGTCACAGAGATCATCGTACTCAAGTCGGGTAGGGTAGCTACCACAGGATCCCAGGCACTAATTTGTGATCCTTTTCCAACGGATTGTCCATTCCAATCTTTCTTATAAATCAACATGCCATCTTCTGGAGCAGTAATGGTGAATGACTCCATCAATGTTATCATGCCGTCCAGATTGCGCTGTTCTTTTTGCTTGTTCAGAATTACTTCCTGCATTTTTGCAATGTTCTGTTCTCGCTTTATTTTGTAATTCTCAGTGGCCTGAGTATAGGCTCTTCCCGCTTTTGCCAAATCTATTTCTGCCTGTCTGATTGTTGCGGGAGGCTCGTATTGACTTTGATCTAGCTTGAGTTGCATTTCGTCTACCGAGTAATTCAAGTTGATCAATTCATCTCTGGATTTACGCATTTCCAAAGTAGTGTCTAGCTTGGTCTGTATGAACTGCGACTCAATTTTCTCCATCTCCAACTGACTGTCTTTAACCTTATTGGTTAGTTCAGATGGATCGAGATTTGCTACGTAATCACCTTTTCTAACAAAGGTTCCTTCATCAATAATATCCTGGATCGTCATATTCCAGATTCGGTAATTCCTGGTCCCGCGGGGTCCAAGAATCTGAACTGAATTTTTGGCTTCTAACTCTCCTGTGGTGGTAATATCTACGACGAATGTTCCTTTTTTAACTGTCGCCAAAACACCAGTTGATTCACTTTCTGAAGCAGAAGTGAGAAAATAGATGAGGGCAACGACTGCCACAGCCACTATCGCAATCGGAATAATCTTGTTTTTCATAATGGTGCGAATATAGCTTGTTCGTTTGATGGGAAAACAATGAATCGTACAAATCAGGCAGTTAAGTATTGTTAACCTCTCGGCATAATACTTGG
Organism: Cryomorphaceae bacterium; assembly: GCA_047632755.1. Lineage (GTDB taxonomy): Bacteria > Bacteroidota > Bacteroidia > Flavobacteriales_D > Cryomorphaceae > JAKVAV01. The sequence goes on along the minus strand of JBLIDT010000005.1, from coordinate 56,947 downwards.
AGAAAGGATTAAAATAATCCTTTATGTCAATTCGTCTGCTCATCTCTTTTGCCACCATTTTCTTATTGTCCTCTTGTACTTATTATCAATACGTTCACCTCACTTCCGATTTGCCTAAAACCACAGATTCTCAACATTACTACCTATCTGACTCGATGATTTATGTGGATTTTGATTTTAATGGAAATCAATTTCCCGTCAATATGTATTTCCTCAATGAGAGTGAAATCCCCATCTATTTTGATTTGACGGAGACGCTTTTCTTTGAGAATGGTTCTCTCGTAGAAAGCGCTTATAAATTGACTGATGGAGTATTGGAAGAAAGGATTCTGATTCCCGCAGGAAACGGCGCTTGGTTTCAATTCAGACCCTATAAAACTGAACGGATGCCCGTTATAAAAGCTCAATCAAGTTACATCGAGATAAGTGACGATGTCCGAAAGGAGTCGGTCTTAGGCAAAAAGATGGATGGATGGGGTAGAGAATTCGAAATACTCCTTACATACCGAATTGGTGATGAGGGTAAATTAAAAACGTCTTTGAGTGCTGAATTTAAGGAAGAGTACATCTACTTCACCTCACAAAAACCTGAGTTTTTCCCAAGCGGTAGATCGCCATACTGCTACTACATTGCAGAAGAGAGTGAAGGTAGGCAAATTGCTGCAAGTCTATTGTTTGAGGTGGCCTCTGCCTCACTCTACTATTTAATGTTAGAGACTCAAGACTAAGCTTTCCTCTATCTTAACAAAGAGTTCATTTTTTCTTCTTAATCCAAACAAACAAAATCAGCAAAGCTAGGATTGCAACAATCGGAATCAGGTAAAGTGGGTTATCCCAGACGTAAATGGATCCATCTCCTTGTCCTAGGTCAACGTGGGTCGGGCTTTGGGCGCTTAATGATAAAAGAGTCATTTTTTTTATTCTAGAGCTGAAAAGGTAATAACAAATTCGAATATAATCTACTCTGGAATTACACGCTTCACAATTCTTAGCCTGTGACTGTAGGATTCATTTTCACTGTTGTAGATTCCTTCGTGATCAATCCGATCGATGCGCACTGAGCCACTCGCGTGGATAATATGTTCACCGTCTAGCATGATCCCAACGTGAGTGATTCGTCCTTCTTCGTTATCGAAGTAGGCCAAATCTCCAGCTTTGGCAGTTTCTACAAAATCCACTGTTTCTCCAATCTCGGCTTGTTGGTAGGCATCACGCGGAAGTTGAATGCCGCCGCAGGAATAAACAACTTGAACGAATCCTGAGCAGTCGATGCCCAGAATCGATTTTCCTCCCCATAAATAAGGTGCTCCTATCAATTGATTGGCGCAGAAAACAGGGTCTTTTTTTTCCTCTTCATTGCTACTGTCAAATGAGAATTTTCGAGCCCCGATAGAAAATTCCCCCAAGTTTACTTTTGAACCAGCTGGAAGGAACCAGGTTTGGTCACCGCTTGCCAAAGGGGCAAATGCAGAAGGGATAGTATGGTTTAATTCTACCTTTTCAGTAATAGGCGTATGTTGTTTACGATCAATCCAACACTCGTATTGATCTGCTGCGTTTTTAATGAGCACCCACTTCTTTTGCTCTTCGAGAACGGAATACATTTCTCCGAAAAGGAGTTGGGTAATCATTTCACTCTTATCACTCGGTTCGCGGCGACCAGGAACCAATGGAAGGGAAATACAACCTAATTCTTCTTTCATATTATTGATCTTCCGATTCGTTTTCTTTTTTTTCCTGTCGGGTTTTCCTTAGCATGTAGGCGAAGTTAAAGGCCAATAGGCCCGATAAGAAAGCAAAGCTAATGTCATCCCTATTTTCGAACCAACTGAAATCTTCAACTTGAATTAACTCTTAGAGAACGAATCCTAATAGTATCAGAGTTGAAATAAGCATTATTTCAAATAGGTCTTTCACAGCCGAAAGATAGTCAGCGGCTGATAATATAACTGTTGAAAACAGTTATTAATCCCTCAGCTATTCAATACTTGCCTTTATGACTTTCTCTTTGTTAGCAAAGTAAGGGGAAGTGTGTTGGACTTCTGCGGAGATGTGAGTTTTGGTCATACCTTTGTATTCATGCAGTATCCGCAGATTTTAGAAGACGGCATCCACAAAAAGAAGGCCAACAAAAAGCTGGTTCAGAAACTTAGGCAAATGAAGCCGAGGCAGCTCGATGCCGAAGCGCACCAGGCCCACGACGAAGTTTTTGAAGAGATCGATTGCCTCAAATGTGCCAACTGCTGCAAGACTACGAGTCCAGGTATGAAAGAGCGGGACGTGGAGCGCTTGGCGAAATACCTCCGCATGCGCCCCTCTGCCGTGATTGATACTTACATGTTTCTAGATTCAGATGGAGATTATGTCTTTAAATCAGCCCCGTGCCCATTTCTAGGTGCCGATAATTATTGCTCGGTTTACGAAAGTCGACCTGCAGCTTGCCGAGAATACCCGCATACGAACCGCAAGCGTTTTCAGCAGATTCTCAACCTTTCTTTGAAGAACACGGAAGTGTGTCCTGCGGTGGTTCGTGTTTTTGATAAGCTTCGCGAAAACCGTTGATTATCTCGGGAACCAACAACGAACAATCAACCCATCCACCACTTCGTAAATGGCCATTATCTTAATTGGCTTGTCGCGGCCAGTGATCCACTCGTGATCGAAAACAAAATTTCCCTGAGTCATCCTCCCAATTAAGGTTGACTTGTTATTAGGGTTTGCCTTAAACATCGCTCCATACCGCGTTCTTATTTCCTCTCGCCCTGTCATTGTAGGATCAGTATCGCCGAGGTTCATGTAGAGTTTAGCATCCTGCGCAAAGAGGTTTGCAAATACATTAATGTCTTGGCTGTTGTAGGCGTCGAGCTGAGCTTGAACCACTTGAATAGGCTCTTGGGCACATACCGAAGAAGCCGCCAGACAAAGTATGATGAGGAATTTTTTCATTCGGTTTTTTGCGAAAGATAATTGAATAAGATCAGCACGTAAATAGGTTACGACTCGAGAGATCAGCTTGCAGAAAAATCAAGCAAGATGATAGATCTCGGACATTCGCTTTACTGCAAAAATTACTTTTTCCAAAAGTTTCTCGTACACCAATTATTGATCAATCCGAAGGTAGAAGGGTATCCCCCCATCTTTCTGATATGCCGTGACAGGCTGGGGGAGAAGCGGTGTGAATTTATTATCGGACTCACATTCGATCAACTCAATCAGATCTTAATGCAAGCCGTCGAGAATGACGCTCGGATTTTGATAGCCGAGAAGATCGCTGATTTCTTGATGTCGACGATGAAATCAGCGGAGATTTCAATTCCCCATCTTTTGGGAAAACCACTCGCACTTCAAGGCCTCGATTTATCTACCCGAGTGCGAAAGTTTCAAGTAGAGCCCGAATGCGAGGATCGAGCGCTGTACTACTTCCAACTGCTTGAAGTCTAAGTTTGGTTGGGCATAGTAGGGCGCAAATTACACCGAGCGCACAGAGAAAATTTGAAGTCGAAAGCTCAAGATTTCGAGGCCACAGAGAATCGTTAAAGCGATTGATGAGAGATCAGATGGACTGCCTTAATTTCCTCTCTCACTGATCGCTAGCGATCCTTTGCGACCTCATGACTTCGAACTTTAATTGTCCTTTTTTCTCAGCGACCTCTATGCAAACCGAACTCTGCTCTTATCCAGCCATTATTATGCATAATGTAAATCCTTCAACGCTGAATGACAAGGTCTAAAGACCCGCCGATCAAATAGAATTTTACTACGTAAATACGTTACGTCCTGCCCCCGCACCTTTGAATCATACTAAAAACAAACACCATGAAAAATTTATCTGACGCATACCGCTACATCAACTCTTTCCCTCGTCCAGGAGGTCTGAACGCCAACTCTTGGAATGCCGTTAAGCGATTGGCTTACCACGCTTGGGAATGCCACTTTTCTCAAAGCCGCTTTCGCCACAACATCAACTTTCTCTGCAAAGAATTCTATTTGATGATTCGCACGCCTGAGGGCAAGTTTATCGTACCCGAAGAGAAGTTTTCTTATGACCCAGCGCTATAGTGCGACAGGGCAATAGACTCGCCTTTTCAGCTCTTTTTAACTATTGGCAGGTTTCAACTGGAATCACACCAAGAAGTGTCTACTACATCAATATATCGTTCTTCGCTTCGATGGGCTGAGGGAGATCGGTTTCATCGAGCATTTCGCGCAGGTCTATTTCGATGGTGCGGCAAAGGGAGAGCATAGGTATATCGTTTGCCATTCCAGAGAAGGGGTTTTCAGAGTAATCACCTACGACTTCCATCATCACATATACCCATCCTATTAATGCCGTGATGGGAATGGAAAGCCAAAATCCCCAAGGCCCAATTTTCATCAGCTCGGGTATCATACTAAAGGGAACCAATAACAAGAATATGCCAATGAAGTACCGACTCATATTGGCGTACTGCCTCGGGAAGGGGAATTTTTTAATTCGCTCGTTTTTGCCTTGATGGGTATAGAAATTCTTCAGGAGTATGGCCATTTCCATATGGCGGAAATCATCGATAAAGTCTAGTTTTCTGAGTTCTTTCAGTTCTTTGGATTGCGCATTGATTATTTGAGTCGCCGTGTTGGCGCGATTGACCAATTCATCGTATTCTTCTTTAGGCAGAAAGCGGCTGAGCTCGACTTGAGTCACTTCATCGTCTACCAGTCCTACTCCAAACTGCCGTTGGTATCTCTTGGCTGTTTTAGCCATAATTCTCCCTTGACTAATGTGCTCCCAAGTGGTCGGAATGAGCAATTGACTGCGGTGCGCGTAAATCCATGCAAGGTGGCGATAGATCAATCTTTTCTTAACTTTTTGTATTTTGGATGAATCGATTTCTGTCTCGGTAAATTGGTTTGTAATAAAACCATCCACCATCATGCCCCAACTGCGGCTATCGTTTACGATTCCGCCCCATATCTTTCTAGCTTCCCAAAGCCTATCATAAGATTGACTATTCTTAAATCCGACATAGAAGGCAACCGCGGTGCCAATAATGGAAACGGGAAGCCAAGGAATGGAGAAGGTAAATATCCCAAATCTATATAGGCATGCGATAAATGAGGCCCCGCAGATCAGCCAAACAATGTGATGCCCAGACCACTTAAGTAGGTTCAGGAATTTTATTGATTTGGATACAATCATGGTTTCAGTTCTTGGGATGAATCCGCAATTTATTAAATAATGATCGTGCTGACAGTGCGGATGATTTGAACTCTGATAAATCACTTCCGATTCTCTGTGACCTAGAGGTTTTGAGCTTTTCCCCTTTTCGCTCTATGTGTTCTGTGCAGACTAAACTCTGTTCATCTGAGTATTCTAATTGCGCAGAGCGTACAAAGAATCGCAGTCGCGATTGATGAGCACTTAGAGAGAAAGAGAGGCCCCTATTTTGGCTCTCACGGTTCGCTTGCGATCCTTTCTGGCGGTTTCGAATGTTGCTTTTGCCTTTTACTCTGCTGCCTCGGTGCAAATTGAACTCTTTTTAAATCAATCAATTATAAATAGTTCTAGCATTTTTAAAAGTGAATATTACTTTTGCTCAAACAATCAAAACAAATAAAATGGATTTATCGAATTTCAACAATTACTTCGCCCAATTTGGCGAGTTAGTAATCGCATACGGTGGTACGGTATTATTGGCAATTGTTTTTCTAATTGTTGGCATGTGGGCCATTAAGAGAATTGTAAAAGTTATTGGTAAAACGATGGTGAAAAGCGATGTAGACGAGTCCTTGCAACCTTTTCTAAAATCATTGATTGGTTCGCTATTAAAAGTAATGTTGATCATTTCAGCAGTTAGTATGCTGGGAATAGAAATGACTTCATTTGTAGCAGTGATTGGAGCCGCAGGTTTGGCGGTAGGTTTGGCTCTTCAAGGGAGTTTGGCAAACTTTGCTGGTGGAGTTTTGATTTTACTCCTTAAGCCTTTTAAAGTAGGTGACTTTATTGATACGGGTAGCCATTCTGGAACTGTTCGTGAGATTCAAATTTTCTACACGTACATAACGACTCCTACCAATCAGGAAATTATTGTTCCAAATGGTGATTTGAGTAACAATGCTGTGAAGAATTTCTCCTTTCACGATACTAGAAGAGTTGATTTCACATTCGGTATTGGATACAATGACAACATTGACCAAGCGAAGGAAATCTTAATGAAGCTGATCACTGAAGAAGCGAAGGCTTTGAAAGATCCCGCTCCAATCGTATTCATTGAAAACCTCAACGATAGCTCGGTAGATTTCCGAGTTAGAGCATGGTGTCAAAGTTCTGACTATTGGGATATCGTAAACTCGATGTCTGAAAAAGTGAAGAAATCATTCGACTCTGCAGGTGTAAGCATCCCTTTCCCTCAAAGAGACATTCACGTGTATAACGAGAAATAGGCATTTCACATAATTGAAAAAAAAATGCGCCTGAAGTGGGCGCATTTTTTTTGACTCAATTTTGTGTTAAAGCTTCCGTAGGTATATCTCTGCGTCAGAATAACCAGTTCGCATCTTGATTTTATCAGATTCGAGATAGTCTATATAATGGATGCGATTTTTCTCTTTCTGATCATCGATTATCTCGAAACGGTCATTTCCTGTCCACTTAATTTCTGCAGTACTTATTAGGTCTCCACTTTGATATACTTTCAGTGAATCAATACTAAAGACCCAGATTGGATTTTTCTCAGATTGCTTATTTATTGTTTCCAAATCATCAGAAACTCTTGTGGTTTTCTTTTTATCACCAGCCATCACTTGCGACCAATCTATAGTCCAACTTCCAAAGTAATCTTGAGCTATGCAAAGTTGAGGCAGTGAGAAAAGAATTAAAAGCGCAATTGGAGTAAACTTCTTCATATCGTCGAGAGCATTCTTTTTAGTCAGTATCCAATGTAAAAGTATAATGTTTCACAATTCAAATTATTCGACGAATAATCATTCAGCGCCGACAAAAGAATTTATATGTTTGACGAACACTTTCTGGTAGAGCCTTTACTTTCGAATTACCTTTTTTGTAGCAGTGCCAAAAGGTCCACTTATTTCGATTAAATACCCTCCCTTGGCATACTCAGAAAAATCGAAAGTGACATTCGTATTGCCTTTTACTTGAATGCGATCGAGTATTCGTCCTGAAATATCGAAAATCAGCAGTTCATCAATGTTTCCTTCTTTGGAGGTTACGGTAATGAAATCGTTGGTTGGGTTGGGGAATATGGAGAACTCGGGAACCTGAATGATATCCGTAGCGGATACATTTCCCTCATAACATATTAGGAGCGACCAGTTATTGAGTTGGCCACCTCCACCATTTTGAATGTCATTCAATTTAAGCGTCCAAGTGCCTAGAGCATCCTCACCAGCAAAGGCAGATAAAGATTCTGCTGGAGAATATAATCCACCGGTAATAGCAGGGCAATCGATTTCACCATTTGCTCCTTCTAAGAATCCAAGATTGAAATCCTGCTCCTCAGCACAAATATTGGAGAACAGCACCACTTCAGTGCCGCTGGGACTTTCTAACGAAACAATAAGATCGCTCACTCTAAAATGCGTTCCTCCTATATTTGGGATAGAAATGCTTTGTATGACGCCTGCTTGAACAATTTCAAGTTCGGATGAAAAAATGCCTGCTACTGGTGAAATCGACAAAGGCAAACCATCAGTGGCTTCAGAACTGGCGCAAGCCAATGTAGAAAAAGAACGAATGAAAGAACTTGACGACACGCAGCCATTATCAGCAATTACCCGCCAGAATAGCGTTTGAGAGGGTAGAAGTTCCTCTATGATAAATTCAGTTTCTGAAAGGGATCCGATTGACTCAACTACATTTGTGAAGAGATCATCTGTGGCAAGTTCTAATGTATAAAGTGTGCTAGGAGAAATACTGGGTTCCCATTCAAAAAATCCGAGGGTACTGATTATTGCACCCGATGGAGGACTCAAGAGTTCAATAGTTTCAGCATTATCTAGATTTACTTCAACAGAATGATCCAGCTCATCCGTCAATTCTCCAGATGTACCTATTACCGTTATCAAGTAGGCTGAAGCAGTCAACTCAGAATCAGCTGTAATCGTCACTTCGCTCGACTGTCCTGTATTTATGATGTTTGGAGCAAAATTTACCGTCATGCCCGAAGGCACATTTTCTGCTGTAAGGACAACAGCATTTCCAAAAGCAAAAACCTCTTCAGCCGTCACATCAAAAGCGGTGGATTGCCCCTGACACACTTGGCTTATATCTTCGTCTTTTGTTAGGATGAATGATCCAGCATTTGCTATGCACACTTCAATTGACCAGTTGTTCAAAAAGCCGCCACCTCCAGATACGTTATCGGTAATCACTAAAGTCCATAAGCCTTGTGTGTTCTCGCCTATAAAAGCGCTCAAAGCATCACTTGGCTGGTAAGTAAATCCAGTGGTGGCAGGGCATTCAATTTCTTCCAGGCCAGAAGAATCGTCAAATCCAAGATTGAAGTTTTGAGTGTTGTCGCAGATCTCTTCGATTAGATTGACTTCGACTCCTGAGGGGCTTACCAATGAAACTTTAAGTTGGCCAGTGTTTCCATGCGTACCATTGATATTGATCACATTCAAATCTTGAACTGTTCCCTCAAAAGGTATTTCGAGAGTGGATGTGAACACTCCAGCGATCACTGAGAGATTAACAGGAACATCCTCTGATTCAAAAGAAAAGCAGGAATGGGTGCCAAAAGAGAAGGCTTCGGAGAAATCTCCATCAGAGCAAGTGGTTTCTTTCCTTACTCTCCAATAGTAAACTGTCGAGGGACTCAATCCTGCAGTGTTAACCTGACTGGTTTCTGCTGAAACAAATGTTAACACGTCTGCTGTAAAGGCTGCATCTGTGCTGACTTCGATGGTATAAAAGGCATCGGGTGAATCAGAAGATTCCCAGTCTAGAATAAGGTCGGTTGGAACAAACTCGGCTCCGTCTTCTGGAAATGATAGCGTTGGTACTTCGGGAACGATCGAGTTGAAACCCGCTTCCACTGTTAAGCTTTGTTCGAAAGAAATTGCAGAGCCATTTATTATGATGTCCAGAACTCCTGTTTCAATTCCTTCAGTTCCGCTTATGGTAAGGGCGGTAGACTCACCCACCATTATGGTATTGTCTGCCAATATTGCATCAATTCCCGCTAGATCGCCTTCCAGCGAAAGTGTGATCATCTCATTGAACCCACCTATACCCTCGACAGAAATGACAAAAGTGAGATCATCGCCGACGCAGGCTGATTTGGTGGTGTCATCAGCTAAAATCAGAAATCCGCTGGTCAAACCAATGATCGTAAAATCACTGTTTGAAATATCGAAAAAAGTTCCTGCAGTATTCATCACCATCACTCGAGCATCGGCAGTTGGTGCATTTGGCACCACCACCGAGGTAGCTCCATTATTTGCAACATCTTCAGCCAATGTAAAAGGATAGGTGATTCCACCATCCACCGAGAGGAAAATATTCACCAAATCGGCATTGATCGGAGGTGAATTTGTATTGGCTACATCCCATGTCACTACTTCTGAGGTAAATGCCTCCCAGGTAATTCCAGATTGGGTGGGGTTAGTTACGAAGAAAGGCCCCGCGCTTGAAACAACTTCAAACTCCAAGTCCTCATATTGGGCACAACCGCCACCTTCAGAGTTGTCCTTAACAGAACAGCGAAAAGACATTGATCGATCTACTGAGGAAAGTACTTGCCATTGATTCGACCCCGAGCTGGTCAAAGTCTCTAATCGAGGAAAGTATTGGGTTGGATTGGTAGTGGGTGAGAATGACCTGAAATTTGGCCCTTCTGTGGCATTAGCTAGTGGAGGCTGCTCCGAGATTTCATTGTCAATCTGCTCGAAATTGTAAGTGAGCACATCGTCTTCATCAAGGTCGAAAGCATAGGCTGTGAGAGCGAAAGGCGTTAAGGATGGCACAAAGAAATCAGTCACCACACTATCTAGAACGGGTGCAAGATTATCTAGACCAGTTATCACAGGGCAATTATCAGAGTTGATTCGAGTTCCGATTTGCCTCATACTTACTCCGTGAAAGTGATCATCGCTATTGTTCTGGACATTTGGATTACAGATACCAGCATAGGCCATGATGGTAGATCCGCTTCCAGGTTCTACGGCTGTGGAATTTGATCTGTTTCCGTTGCACGAATTATTGAAAGTATGGCTTCCGCCAAATTGGTGTCCGATCTCATGGGCCACATAATCCACGTCGAAAGGGTCTCCGATGGGTGAATTATTTCCTGTCACTCCCGCAGCCTTGTTAGACTCGCAGGTTACGCCAAATCCCGCAAGTCCTCCGCTATTTGTTCCAAATACATGACCTATGTCATAATTCGAAAAACCAATCACTGCATTGATCACAGGAGGGTTCTCGTTAATCATAGCAAATGTTTCGCCGTTCGAAAAGGGGTCCGTGTTCGGGTTGGTATAGATGATTTCATCATTGTTAGGAACAAGGGTCATTGTGACACCAAAATCACGCTCGTAAATTCCATTGACGCGATTCATAGTGGTCACTTGAGCCGCGAGAGCTTCGGCTACCGATCCTCCTTGAAAGATGGTGTACTCACCTGTGGCAGCAATGGCTATTCGGTAAGTTCGCAACACACAAGAATTGTAATTGATGCCAGATTTGGGGTCACCTAAGCCATCACCTTTTAGGTCAAAATCTGCTTCACAATTCATTTCCTTTGTCGTGGTGAAATCTTTCTTCTGATAAGCAATGTGGGTTGAGCTCTCAGAGAGATACAAGGGATCAACAAACTGAGTGTTCTCCGCAGGATGGAGAAGCATCGCGTGAAATCCTTTTGATGTAAAATCCACTTTGCCAAGGTACCCACTGCCATCTATTGCAATGGCATTGTACGATTTGATTTCGGGAAATTTTTCTTTTAATCCCAAAGACATCGTGTTGTTTTCCTCCAGAAGGAAGGTGCTAAAAGTCCCGTCAGCCAGAGGTATCTCCATAGTAAATGTGTCGGAGAATTCAGATCTGGACTCGGCGTATTCGAAGTTGAAAAATGACGCTCTTTCTGCTTGGATGGAAACTTCTTCATTGGCACTTTTGGCAACTTGCGGAGCTAACGGCGCCCAAGTAAAATCTTGCGAAAAAGCAGTATTGGAAATAAGGGCAATTAAAAAAGCGGCCATTGCCGCGCTTCTTTTTGATATCATGGTGGATTTTTTCAGTAAGGCAAATATATTGTTCGACTTTGCACCAATCAATTCTAAGGCGGTGAGATTGGCGACAATAGGATTCAATTAATGGATTCCCAAGAGCCGAACCCCAAAACACCAGTTTTTGTTGAAGATTTACAAGATCTGACGGATCGCTTTTATTCTGTTTTCGACGAAAGCCTTTTCAGCGCCGTTCAATCCTATTTCGATCACTTCGTTTTCGCTGTGACCTCCCTCAAAATCGTTTCCTAAAAGATTGACATATGCATACTCAAGAGCGGGCATGGTGAAAGCGATGTCTCCTTTGAGGAAGTTAAGTTTTCGGTCGCCCTCACTCAGCTTGAGTAATTCTGTTTTTAAATCACTGTAATGCCGCCTAATCAATCCTTCAAAAGCCGTCGCAGCTACTTCGCCTTCGGGATGACTGGTAAGTAGCAAAAGCTCTTCTTCTGATGCCATTGAAAGTAGCGCTTCTCGACTTGCGTAGGCAGCTGAAGGTTCTGGAGAGCGACCAACTTTTTCCGTGCCGATGTAATCGGTTTCGATGAGTAGGTTTACCAATTCGGTTAGTTCAGGACTCATATTGTCTTGCTCCAAAGTCGAAACATCTTTTCCTGATTTGCACGAAAAAAGTAGAAGTAGCAATAGAATAGAGAAAGGCTTCATAAAATGGAACTTAAAAGAATGGCAAAGGTCCAAAAAATGACAAGATTATCTTTAGAGCGACGCAATTAAAAATAAACTTGTTCGAGTTTGAAGCTGGTTTTACGGCATCTCCATTACCAACACTTGGGTATCTTCGCGGCCATGTTCGAAAGAGCCTTATTTCTTTTCATCTGTTTAAGCCTCTTGCCAGATCATGTATTTGGCCAAGGCATTACTGGCAATTCAGTAAACGCGCTTCCCACGACGGCGAGTATAGAGCTGGATGGAAAGTTGAATGAAGACGCGTGGAAAAACGCGGAAAGGATAGATCAGTTTACCCAAAGAGAGTTGGTATTAGGGGAACCTGCCAGCGAGAGAACGGAAGTAGCCATTTTATACGACGAGGAAAATCTCTACATAGGTGTTTGGGCTTACGACTCGCAACCAGGTAAAATTGTTGCAAAGGAACTGCGTCGCGATTTCGACTATAACCTCGATGACAATTTCATTGTAATCATCGACACCTACCTCGATAAGCGGAATGGGTTCATGTTTGTCACCAATCCAAATGCTGCAAGGGCAGATCTTCAAGTTTTCAATAATGGTGGCTCGACCAATGCGTTTTGGAACGGGGTATGGGACGTCCGCACCACACGAACTGCCGAGGGTTGGTTTGCCGAGTTTAAGATTCCTTTTTTCGCATTGAAATACCGACCAGAACAAGGGGAGCAGATATGGGGAATTAATTTTGAACGAAACATAAGGCGAAAGCGGGAGCAATCACGCTGGCAAGGATGGGGCAGAAACTTTGACATTACCGATGTAAATCAAGCGGGTCAACTCCGTGGCTTGAAAAGCCTGAGAGATGAGCGATTCATTGAAGTGAAGCCATACCTTCTGGGTGGAGCTGAGTCGATAGACGGAGAGGAAGATGGAGTCATTAATGCAGGTGGAGATATCAACGCATTGCTCTCGCCATCGTATCGATTGAACCTTACTTTTAATACTGATTTCGCTCAAGTTGAAGCAGATCAGCAACAGATCAATCTCACAAGGTTTCCGCTTTTCTTTCCTGAGCTACGTGAGTTTTTCCTCGAAGGAAATGACTTTTTCGACTTTGGTTTTGGAGGCAATAGGATCGTGCCATTTTACACGCGTAAGATTGGGTTAAACGAGAATTTTGAAACGGTTCCCATAATAGCAGGAGGAAGGCTTTTGGGAAAAGAGCAGAACAGCACATTGGGTTTGATGAGCATCCAAACGGCTGCTGATGAGACGACGCCATCTACCAACTTTACCACTGCGAGTTGGAGGCAAGACGTAGGAGAGCAAAGTGTAATAGGGGCGATGACCGTCAACAAGATTAGCGAGGGACGCTGGCACACCACTACGGGAATTAATGGTCGATTTAGCACTCCGAGATTTTTGGGAGATCGAAACCTGGATATCGGAGGATCCCTCATTCAAACCTATAATACCGATGAAGGCTATGACAATATGGCTTGGGCTTACCGCGCATTTGCTCAATACCCAAATGATAAGCTCAACATTTTCACCAGTATCCAGCGCAGCCCGACTCCGTTTGAGCCAGAAGTAGGTTTGGAACGAAGATCAAATTTCCAGGAGTACTTTGCTACCGTAGCTTTGCGACCACGTCCGAAAAAGAACCTCAAATGGATACGGCAATTTAACTTTTCGCCTGGAACGGTTACTTATACACTCTATGATGATACGGGGCAACTGCAGTCTTTTGAGTACGAATTGAGATTCCTAGCCTTTGACACAAGAAAGGGAGAATCTGTTTCATTCAGTTACCTAAATCGTGCCGAGGGGCTGATTGAAAATTTTGAGATTTTCCCTGGTGTCGTGATTCCTGAGCAGACCTATTGGTGGGATGCATGGAGTGCAAGTTTCGGGACTTTCAAAGGAAGAGAGTTAAGCTTGGACACCCGATTTCAATTTGGAGAATTTTACACAGGGACGACTTTCCAAAACACAACGGTTTTGCTTTGGCGAGCCACCAAAAACTTCAATATAAATCTTCGCTACGAAAAGAATATTATCGATTTACCCAACGGTAATTTCGAGACCGATTTGGTTGGATCTAGAATAGAGTACGCGTTCTCACCCAATGTGTTTGGCTCGCTATTGAATCAATGGAACACCGCAAACGACGAGCTAAATGTCAACTTCCGTCTTCAGGTTATCCCGAAAATCGGAACGGATTTCTTTCTGATTGTTAATCAAATCTATGATACTGAATCGGGTAAGATTGATCCAGAACAAGGAACGATTCTGGCGAAGTTGATTTGGCGGTTCGTTCTTTAGTTAAAAAGGTAGATATGACATTGCATCTCCTTGTGAATCGATGGCCTCTGAAGGCCATCCGCTTGAAGAAGTCTCTGATAGCGAAGTTAAATTTAGCTTTAGCTCAAACTTGAACCTCCATGCGTATTTGCCTGATCATTTTGTTTTTATTCAGCTCATTTTTGATTTTTGCGCAAAGTGAAATTGAGCTCACTGTAGAAACAGATTCTACGATTCTTTCGGGTACCCTCCTGCTACCGGAAGATAATCCTACCAAGGCAGTGGCTCTCTTCTTTTCAGGATTTGGCCCCACAGATAGAAATGGAAATTCAGGGGCGCAGTATACCAACAACTCATTAAAGATAGTGGCAGAAGGTCTTGCTGAAAACGGAATTGCAAGTCTAAGATAAGCGAGGAATTGGTTAAAGTGTTTTCAAGGGTAGGGAAGAAGACGTAATCTTTGATGACTTTGTGACCGATGGACAGGCATGGCTTAGTTTGCTCAAGTCTGATAATCGATTTGAAAAAATCTATGTGATCGGACATGGCCAGGGTTCTTTAGTGGGGGCGATGGTTTCAGGCAATAGCGCAGTGCAGAAGTTTATATCTCTTGCTGGGATTAGTAGTTCTGCGAATGAAGTTATCCAAACACAACTTGAAGCTCAATCTCCCTTAATGGCCATGGCGGCCACCCCAAAGCTCGACTCCCTCAAAGCAGGTTTTATGGTCTCGGTACCCGAACCTTCCTTGAACATGATTTTCAGAAAGAGCAGTCAGCCTTTACTGATATCCTGGTTTTATTATGAGCCAAAAGATGTTTTCGCAAAGCTTGGCAAACCCATATTGGTCGTGATTGGCACCACAGATATCCAAGTCCCAATGAGTGAAACAGAACTGTTGCATGAGGCAGCCATAGGATCCGAATTATATGTGGTAGAAGGAATGAATCATGTGCTCAAGGATGCGCCTGCGGATAGAATGAGGAATCTCGAAGTTTATTCAGACCCAGAGAAGCCTTCAAGCGATGATTTGGTAATGAGGTTGGCAGAATTTCTAAACTCCAAATAGGAGCTCAAAGAGTTTGAATTTCGATTTTTTCGTGCCCTCAACAAAGCCACAGATTAGGCAATGCGTTTTCTTCTTTTCACTATCAGTCTTATGTTGGTAAACCTTTGAGCTGCCACAACGGTTGCAAGAGCGATCGTGGTGACTTTCGCTAAAGAGCTCTGAAGTGGTAATTTCTTTTATTCTTTTTTTTGTCAAGCCCTTTGCCTCCAAGGTGTGAATCAGCTTCTTCTTGCTATCTCTTGAGTGATGGTTCAGCTTGTACTTCGCATAAAAAGCCATCTCTACCTCACTCATTCCTGCCAATATTGCTGTTGTTTCGTTTCCTTCCATTTCCAACTGGTATTTCCCTTGTAAGGCAATTTATGAAGTCTTGAAGCCAAATCATAAAAATGGATGGGGGGTAAAACCCTATTTTTTTTGAGGTTTTTCCCTATTTGATGGTTAGATCTATGAACTAAAGCGGTTTACAATTAGCGGATGAACATGGTGAATTGGACATCTCATACATTCTCGAAGTTTTACGGCACAAAAAAGCCCGTCTCGGTATCGAGACGGGCCTAGTTCTTAAAGGATATTTATGACTTAAACAACTTTTACGTTGACTGCATTCAAACCTTTTTTGCCCTCTTTGAGGTCAAACTCTACTTCGTCACCTTCTCTGACCTCATCGATCAAACCTGAAACATGCACGAAGTGCTCTTTTTTACTGTCATCTTCAATGATAAATCCAAATCCTTTGGTTTCGTTGAAGAACTTTACTTGTCCTTTATTCATGATAAATTTTAATTATAGGCCCCAAAGGTACTACAAATTCTATCTGATACTATTTTTTATTGAAATTATTTTCTCTTGATTAACAGCAGAATAGGGGGGTGGATTGCTAAAATATCACAATTGCCATCTATGGCTTGCGCTGATTTATCCCTTCCCACCTCAGTCTTAATTCATTGGTGTCTTTGGGTTTAAAGTCAGTCTTTTCTAATTCTTCCAGCCTTTGTTGGGCCTCATCACATTCGCGCTCTTCTGTTTCGCATAGACACATTAACGAATAGGTGAGTCGATATAGCGCTTCTTCGCTTTCTGGATTAAATGTTAGAGAGGTGCGGTATTCAAAAGCGGCATTGTACCATTGGCTTTGGTTCAAGTACTCATCGCCATAGGATAGGTAATTCTCATATTCTTGGTATTGAATAGTTTCCTCGGCTGTCAAGGTTTTGTCTGCGGTTTCAACTGCGGTCGCTTCCCGTATTTCTTGGATAAACCACACTCCAACTGTCACAGCCATGATAATTCCCAAGCTGGCTCCGATCATCAAACGTTTTTCTGGGAACGATTGCGTTCTTCAATTTGACGCCTGAGTTTTGTTTTTTCCTGAAATGTTAATTCGGGAACTTTGAGCTTACCTTTATAATTGCTGTATGAATTGGGCTTCGAAAACTTCCCAGTCCCTTTCTTATTGTAGCGACTTGAACGCAGCTTCTGCATATTCTCGCGGTACAATTGGTTCATATGTGAGATAGCTCCCATCGACGGATATTCTGAATTCAAGATAGGGAAAAAATGAATTCTCTTTTAAGGAAGAGGACTTACAGATTCCAATTGCTCTACCACTGCCTTCAAAGAATCTGTATACTCCAAATCCCAGTCGAACTCTCCGACTGTGATATCCATAAGAGCTTTTCCGATTGGGTTTTGGCTCAGCAACTGATTAACCAATTCGTTTTCATTTTTTGCTAAACTCATATCGGTCGGCATATAGTAGCCTTCCCCAATCAATGACTGAGGTATCCTACGTGTATCAATCGTTAGGAATTTAGTGTAGTGCTCAGGTGACTTATATCTAATTTCATAGCTATGGTCGAAGTCCATAAAAACGATGTAATTGCCAAACTCATCGAATTCAATGGCTTGGACAATACCATTTTCATCAGATAGTCTGATACTACCCTCAGGGTAATATAGGGTGTCCGAATCAAAATGCGACTCGAAAAAGACACCGTAGAGTTCGATGCCAACGGAATATTGATTCGACTTTTCATATTTTTCCTCAGCATCAAGTTCGGTTTTTTCCTCTGCCGATTTTACGTCATCAACTCGCACACCTCGGCTTTCACAAGAGGTGAGGAGCATTAGCATTACAGAAAGAAGCAATAGGCTTATCTTCATTTCAATTTAGGCAAGGCATTACACAGCTATTTGGTTAAAAAGTGAAGTGATCAAAATTCATATTTCTTCTAAAATGGATTCTCCTTTCGATCCATCTCCCGATGTCCACTGCCACTTTTCGTGCAAACGAATTTTTCCGTTTTTCATTATTTCTGGAACCGATATACAAGTACCAGTCATAAGGTCTCCATTGCGGTTTACTTGGTGGTACCTCATTTCGATATTGCCATCATCATCCACCAAGCCCAAGAGCTGACCTTTGACGATGTTCTTCCCATGGTAAGTACAAGTCAGTACATTTCCTTCTTGCCGGTAGTGAAAGATCAGTTCACTTGATACCTCTCCGTTTTCAGAATTGGAGATTGGGTGGAACTTTTTGTTGTGGTAATTCAACGCTGAAGGTTTTGTATCATGCCGAAATTTAAGATGCAATTTATCGAAAAGAGTGATCATTAGAAATCTGCAATAGGATCTTTTTGACATCCTCACCGAGTCAAGGCATGGATACACTCCTCACGGACCCTCCAAATATCGTCAAACGCAAAGTCAAATTTTGTTTCTTCCAGCCACTCCTTTATAAATGACTTGTGGTAGGATATTTTGAATAAGGCTGCTTGATCGGGGCTGATTTCTAATTCTTTTAAGATGTCCTTTTCAATCAATTTTAAATTGGAACTCTTGCTGGTAAAATCAAATCGATTCCCTTTAACCTTCAGGTAGCAATGAGCTTCTGGGATATATGTTATGGAATGGTCTTCCAACGCAGCGCCTATTCCAGGTGTGTTAGCTCTATTCATCTTGTAAATGCCTAGAATAAGCTTGACGTCTGGCACATTATTGAAATCTGCTAGTTCTTTGAGCAGAGCGTGCTTCGAACTGCAAGTACCTTTTTTCTCAGAAAGAACGAGGCTTACGTCTTCACGGTTCTCGTTTCTGCCATAAGGAAGTTTACTAATGTATGTGGTGAGTTGATTCCAAGTGGAAATGCCAATGGAATGAAGCGAAATGGTTAGTTCGTCTTGCGAATGAAATGAATAGTCAGTTTTCATCAAGGCTACAGAAGACTGGAATCAATAGAAATTTATTCAGTAGAAATTGAATTTTAGCCGACTATACCTTTTTTAGGAAGCTTACTTAATCATCACCTTTTGGTTGATCTTCAGCTTTTTATTCTGATCGCGAACGATCACTAAATAAATGCCCTTCTCCAAGTGCGTAATGTCGATTTTCATCTTTGTTTCTTCCCCAGTGGTATTGAATACCATTCTTCCTGTCCCATCAAATACGCTGATGTCATCACCCGCAGTGATAGATTTTAGATGGAATACACCTTCAGAAGGATTGGGATGGATAAGATCTTCTTTGGAAGAGCTAGGACTGCTGAAAGTGTCGCTGTCTTGTTGCTCTGTGCTATTAATAGGAATTAACGTCTCACCTGACTCTTGACCAAAAGTAGAAAGGCTAGCAGAAATAATAAAGATGAGCAGAAAGTATATTCGGCACATAGCGTGGTGTGGTTGAATTAACTCATTCAAAGATAGGGATCAATCAGCTGGAATGCTCGACTTAATTCGGATAAAACATAAACTTCACAAAGTTTAAAACTTCTGTTAGGCTTCATGCTCCGAGACATTAGCGATTGGTGCGTGTTAAACAGAATTTGCGCAGAAGCCGCAAAGGAAATGGGACAATCACTTCATCTTGTAGTGCAGCTGCACGAGGCCCGTTTTGAAAGATTGGCTCGAAACCAACTCGAGTTCTTTTTCTGGGATTCCAGTTTCAAATAGAGCAGTGCCGTTGCCTAGAATAACTGGAATAACCGAAAGTATGACTTCGTCAATTAGATTCTGCTTGAAGAGCATATTGGCCAGAGCCGAGCCTCCATCGCAAAATATATTCTTTCCAGGTTTGGCTTTTAGTGTGTTCACCAATCTTGTCAAGTCTCCGTTGTAAAAAGTAATGTTTCCATCCTTGGCTTTTTCCTCGCGGGTAATGATGTATGATTCTTTGTCTTTGTGAGGATACTCATAGCCCTGACCGATCACCCAGTCATACGTTTTTCTGCCAACGATCACCGCATCTACGGAAGAGATAAAATCATGGTATCCATAATCTTCTCCTTCCACTTGAACCTTATCGAGGAAACTCAGGTCATCTCCTGGTTTGGCGATGAAACCATCGAGAGAGCATGAAATGTAGAGGATGAGTTTTCTCATTGTGGTTATGTCAATGTTATTTTGAAATGATGACTTTAGTTGATGATTTCGAAGCGGATCATTCTTGCTTGAGCATTTTCAGCAATAACCATCCAATAACCATCCAATGACCAGGACTCTACTGTTTAGTCTCATCGGTGATGGTTTGCTTGTATTTATTGTACAAGAATGAAATGATCAATAAGAGGATACCTAGTGAAACAAATACGATTGTTTTGGCAATGGTGTTGAGATTTGAGATGTCGTAAAAGAAGAGTTTAAGAATGGTGATTCCAAGAATGACAAAGGCCGAAATGCGCAGGTGTTTTCTCGATTTCAGAATTCCCAAGGCTATCATAAATAAGGCGTAGGCGCCCCAAAGAATGGTGAGACCTAACTTGTACGAGTTGCCAGCACCAGCCATTTCCAGCAGGTGGATGAGCTCGCTGCTCAGAATCCACAAAATGGCGGTATGAAGCAGGACATTGAAGGAGGTTCTCAAATCAAGTTTTATGAAATCTTGCTTTAAGTATTGGTATCCAGTAAACATCATCAAGGCAAAAATGCCAATGGAAATGTATCGGATCACAAGATGGAAAATTCCAACATCGTAGTATTCTGCCAAGTTTTGTGTGAGGTAACTCTCTCGCAAGTCGCTTAAAGCATAAAGTCCACTGGATAAGAAAAGAAATATGCCGAAGACAATGAAGATCATATTTACAATTCCCAGGGTCTGATTCTTTATTTTCTTGAAATTGGCGAAAGCCAAAACAGTAAAAAAGAGCATGCTGTAATTGATGATCCAAATTGACCTAAATCTATTCAAGTCTGTGTTGCCAGATCTGGATGCATACTCAGGAATCTCATTTCGTTCCAACTGCGAGTCTGCAAAGAGCTGAGTCCAATAATTGGATATCTCCATGTAAATTCCAAAATAAACCGCAAATAGAAGAACGGCGGGAAGCCCGAACGAAACGATATTCCGAAAGGTATTATTGAATGGAATGGAAGAAGAGTCACTCTTATGGTGGAGAAAGTTGATAAACGCGAATGCGCCAATGAAGAGTAGGGATGTGAGAAAATGAACGTTCAGAAACGGGGTGATATGCAATTGCTCGGCGCCTCCGTAGTAGGTGTGATAAGAGGTCGCCCAGTCTTGGGTTAAACTCATAACAGCCAACAGCATCAAAAGGTACGATAGACGCTCGTAAAAGGGTTCTGCTTTGTTTTTTCCAATCCAAAACAGAACACAAGCCTGCCCAACCCAAAGGAGCGTGACCCAGCCACCATCTAGCTGAACAGGGATGGTAATAGTGAGAAATACGAGGGCCAGTCCGATCATTAGATTCATGAGCTTCTGATCTCCCGTTTTTTGGCGATAAATGAGAACGGCTACGCCAAAATGAATGGCAGCGTTTACCAATGTGAATGCACCAAGCAGGTGCTTCCCCGTATCGTGATCTGAAAGTGTGATATAACCTATGGTATAGAACACGAAGGAGTTGATGAGAAGCAGTACAACATCGCTTGAGTTGAATTCCTCTTTTCGGATGAGTTTATACGCCAAAAACGTAGCGTAGAAAATGAGGAAGAACACGGAATTGAAAAGGAGTGCAATAGTGAAGTGAATGCTCTCATTATAATCACCGGCAAACCATACCAGAAATATGAGCCAACTAAGTCCAAATGCGGAGTAATACACGGATTTCCAGTACCTCTGAAATGAAATGACTAGAATACCGACATTGATTATGGCCATGTACGAATAGAGAGTAGCGACCTGCCCCGAACCGTCGCTCAATAAAAAGGGAACAGCGTATGCGCCTACCAGCCCGATATGAGCTATGACTTGTTGATTGTACTTGATCGCTGCCACCACTCCGAAAGCGGTGAAGATGACCATCAGGCCAAAAGCAATCAATTGCGGTATGAGGGAGTAAAAATCGTAGGCCGCAAATGTGATAAAATACATGATCGCGATGGCTCCACTCACCAATACGGCGCTGTAATTCGTGTATTTAGCCTTTAGTTTAATTCCGAAACCCAATAGGCCCGCACCTGCTAAATAACCTAGAATGATTCGAGTGAGTGGACTGATCAGATCATGTTCGATCGAGTATTTTGCTCCGATTGCCACACCGATGATGGTAATCGCAATACCAATCTTACTGATGAGATTTTCCCCAATGAACTTCTCAAGATCTGATTGCGGATTGGGCTGTTTTGGTTGAGGTGGCTTTGATGCGAATCTTGAAGGGTTTGGCTTGCGCACAACGAAGTCTGGTGCTACATTTTCTTTCTTCGGTTCAGGTTCCACTGCCACCTTAGGTTTATCGGGAAGTATCTCCGAAATGATTGCAGGCTTCGCATTGTCAGACCCGTATCTGATCTCTTCTAGGTCGCTTTTTATGCGACCAATCTCATGGGAAAAAGAGGCTTGTTTCTCGAGAAGTAAATCAAGCTTTCGCTGGAGCGCTTTTATACTATCTGATTCTTCTTTCATAGATCAAAGTCTAGAGTTGAAAGGTAACAAGTGTTTTCTATAGTGAATTTTCAAAAGTCTCGCTCCAATTCTTCTTTGATACTTGAATAAAGTTCTTGGTCCCAAATTACCTCTGGAATTTCAGGAAACTTAGCATTCTCTCTAAAATCAACTGGACTGATCACCAACTTGATACCATGTTGTAGGGTTTTAGAAGCGATTAAAAATACTTCTTCAATGGCTTCATCGCCAATGGGAATGCATCCAACGGTCTTGTCCTTTCCGTGAATGAAAATGTCTGTCCCCAGATCAGTTCGTCCTTCTTTAGCAGCCATTGCCTCATCAAAGTCGTTGGGATAACTCACTTTCATCGAGAGGTAAAACAGGCTATTGGGATTGAGGTATTCAATTTTGTAAATCCCCTCGGGAATTTGCTTGTCGCCTTCTTTCAGCTTAGGGCCAAGCTTTCCGCTAAATGCAGAGAATGGATACGTCTTGATCAGAGCCCATTTTGACTCTTTCTTTCCCCAGAGTTCAAGAATTTGATCCGTCTTGATTGCCACCAAGGCCAACTCTTTAGGAAGATCTTCAAATCCAGCAGCCGTTAAGTTTGGCTGAAGCCTGCAGAGGGCAGCTTTTCCAATCTTCTCTTCAATCGACTTTGTGGTTTCTTTTCACGTTAGTATAAATCGGTTCCCAAATTGACCTCCCGAAATTAATGAATGCGGCGAAACCCATGATCGCTAAGCTAAAAAGAGTAAAACGCTTAGGTGGGTTTGGTAATGATTTTTAGCGATTGTTGTGGGTAGTATTTTAACTTTTTGTTAAAGCTGTATTTCGTAAATGTAGCACTCACCAGTCAAGGTGTCTCGAAAAAACCTAGACCCTTGGTCAAAATCTTCACCACCGCCATATCTTATTGAGTTTTCCGAAGGAGTGAACCATGTTGGTGCGTCACTCGGTTTAGTCCATTCCTCTGTGTCAACAGATATGTAATTTTGCTTTAAGAACTCGCTCCACTAGACATTTGTCGGTTTTGATTTTAGGTACACCATCGAGCCCAATGGCGGAGCGGCTGTTCATCCGAACTATGGCTTGAACAATAGAAAAATAGAAGGTTCGGTAAGGGACTTGGTAGTTTATCGAAGAAAGAAAAATGAACTAAGAGGAGTCTCTATCATAATAATCAATGATAGTTTGAAATACTCCTTTGTACCGAATTCAAATGTGCGGTTTCGATTTCCTGCGACCAAAAAGAGCGTGAAGGTTTGCACGGGAATTGAATTGAACTAATGTGTAGAACTTGAATTGGAAAACGTTGCGACAAGGTTCATTAAGCTAGAGCGTCTTGAGGAAAAGAAGGTATCCGAATTTCTGAAAGTAACGGATTCTAAAGGGGAGTTTGATTACTACAAAACGATAAAAGATCAGGAGAAAAGGGGACCTCATAACCCAGCTAAACTATAAGGAAGAAGTGTAACCGCTTTAAACCATCTGAGGCTGTAATCTATAGAAAATATATCGTTATTAAAGGCCTACGAAACAAAACCCCACTTTTTAAAGCGGGGTTGTGCATCTTCAAAGTAATGATTGAATCGGGTGACTGGTCGATACGTTACAAATTTTGTAATTTGTAATAGTAGAACAATATAGCATTCTTTTCGGCAATGCTTTATTTCAAGGAGGTGTAAAAGGCACTCTGGAAATTAGATTGACTCGGATTTGCAGAGGTGATTTGTCCGATTAAACTAAATGACGGGAATTTATTGAGTAGATATGTGACACTGTTTTTCACCGAGAATATTCATTCTGAGTCTTTAAGATATTGCTAATTTGCGGTATCAATATGAGCTGATATGTCTAGTTCATTCTGTGGTTTGTATCCTTCCACCAAGTACATATCAACTTCACCTTTGTTTTTGGCTTTGACTTTTCCTCTATGCGTGCAGATAAAGCAATCTTTTACCTGTTCATGGGTGGCTCCTGAAATATTGACTTGTCCAGCAACACCACTTGTCTCCATTCGGCTAGCTGTATTGACAGTATCCCCCCAAATGTCGTAGGCAAACTTGTTTTTTCCAACCACACCTGATACCACAGGCCCCGTATGCACTCCAATTCTCAATTCCCAAGACTTATGGCCCTGACTGATTCGCTCTTCGTGATGGGCCAGCATGTAGTCTCTGATTTCCAATGCAGCCTTAACCATTTCAAACGCATGATCGGGCATCTTCGTAGGCAAACCGCTCGCAAACAGATAAGAGTCACCGATGGTTTTGATCTTCTCGAGCTTGTATTTGTTTATGATCATGTCAAAGGCACTAAAACATTCACTTAGCTCCTCCACTAATTCTTGTGGTGTTAGCTGCTCCGCAATTTTTGTGAAGCCCTGGAAGTCGGTAAAAAGTACCGATACGTTCTCGTAATACTTTGGCGTGGCCTTTCCATGCAATTTAAGCTCTTCTGCAGTTTCATGCGGAAGGATGTTAAGTAGCAATTCGTCCGATCGCTCTTTCTCTTGAGCTATTACCTGGTTTGTTCTGTGTGTAAAGCGGTAGCGATTAAAAAGTGCTGCTACTAAAATAAGAAGCAACACTCCAAATAAGGTCGTACCGTTGCGGATGATTTTTTGGCGCTTCAGCTCAGTCTCTTTGAGTTTTTTATCTTTTTGAAGTATGGTGATTTCTCCCTGCTTTTTTTCTAATAGGGTTACCCATTTAGGTCTCGATAATTTTTAACGAACTGTAAGGCAAAGGTTTGTGTTTTACCATTCTTCCGATTAGTTTACAAAGTATTGATTTTCGGTGATTTCGGCGATTGAAACGAAAGAAATACTCATTGATGTATTCTGTTATGTTCCTTGAATTGCAGTACGAATGGACGCCACGAAGCCAGTTCTTGAAGTTTCTAATCTGATTGCGCTTTACGCCTGAAAAGCCATGCGGTAGTTTGCCTTAACTCATACCGATCACCAAGCCAAATACTACTCGCCCCTTTTTTACTTGCAGCAATGGCATAGAGCATTTCAAAGGCGTTTTCAATCCCAAATTTAACCTTGTGAAAAAGCGTATCTGCGGTTGGGGATTCATCGTACCCACAACCTTTGCAGGGTCGTGAGAAAACTTGTTTCCCATGGATGTAATCTTGACAATCACATTTACGACAACTATACCCATCTTGCCATTTCACGTTCGCCAGATGTTGCATACAATTGTCTTTTGTTCCAAATTGTTCCCTGAATTTCTTTCTGCTGATGTCTTTTAAAAGTTTCATAATTGCTTTATTTTCAAATTATAAAACCGCAGAATGTAACCAATTTACGTCCTATGGCTTTTGGGCATCTAAATGGGTAACCCTATCTTTAAATTTAGACGAGCAATACGCAATGCTTTCACTGTTCCTTCCCAGAAAGTCGATTTATTAGTTGGATATTCCTCGAACATATAGCCGCACATGGTGTTCTTTTTGAAATCAAATTAAAAAGTTAATCATGAAAAAAGTATTCTTATTAAGTGCACTAATGCTAGTTGTTGGACTAGTAACAGCCCAAGACAAGAACCTCGTAGAAATTGCGAAGAGTTCAGGAGATCACACAATTCTAGTAAGAGCGATAGTAGCAGCTGATTTGGCAGAAACTTTAATGGGTGAAGGTCCGTTTACTGTTTTTGCTCCTACCAATGATGCATTCGCAAAACTTCCAAAAGGAACGTTGGATAAACTTCTCGAAGAAGATAACAAAAGCCAACTGCAAGCTATTTTGACTTACCATGTGATTTCGGGTAAACTGGATGCGGCTGCCGTTGTGGGTGCTATCAAAAAAGGAAATGGAAAAGCAGTAGTTGCAACAGTACAAGGCGAAGAATTAACTGCCATGTTGGATGGTAAGAACGTTGTCTTAATGGATGCTGCTGGAAATAAGGCTATTGTTACTGCGACAGATTTATCTGGAAGCAATGGTGTAATACACGTTATTGATACAGTGCTAATGCCCAAGAAGTAAGTAGAACTTATCTCCTGAAGTAAATTTATTATTTTATTAAACCCTGCCTTTCGGCGGGGTTTTTTTATTTGTGCGCCGCACTCGCCAGAGCCATGCAAAAAGATGACCAGCGGGTATTTTGTGTGGGGTCTTAATCCGAAAAGAGTTGGCGGTATTTTAGCGTAGCGCCTTCGTTACGGGCGTAGTTTTCGTAGCTGAAAAGCGAAGATTGCGAGGACACCTAGAGCCCCATTCCAAGAAAGAAATGTAGAATAATAAGCTGAGTTGATTTAAAGATGTTCCTGGTTTAATTTTTCCACTTGATTCCACATCCCATGCTCGGGTATTGAGCCTCGGTGGTTTGCCTTCCGGCAATGAGGTCATCTAGAGCGACTGTTAGATCCTTTCCTGTGGCTTGGCCCATATTCGGACGGGTTTCGTCAAACCGTCCGCGGTAGGCACATTTCAGACTTCCGTCAAAAACGAAAAAGTCTGGCGTGCACTCGGCGCCGTATGTTTTGGCCACGTCTTGCGACGCGTCGTATAGGTAGGGAAATGAATAACCTTCTTGCTTGGCCACTTCGGTCATCAAGTGTGGCGCATCTTGTGGGTGGGTCTCCACATTGTTGCTGCTGATGGCGATGAATTGAACGCCTTTTTCTTGGAAGTGATTGGCTACTTCTACCAACTTGGCATTGACGTGGTGCACAAAAGGACAATGGTTGCAAATAAAAGTGACCACTGTAGCGACATCAGATTTTAAATCGTTGAGCGAAACAGGTTTTCCCGAAACGGTGTCGGGAAGGGTAAAGTCAGGAGCGGGCGTTCCGAGTTCCATCATGTTTGATTTTGTAAGTGCCATGAATTATAAATCTATTTAAGTAATTCTTTCAGTGTTGTCTATGAATACCCTCACTTTACAACCACTCCCTTTTTAGATAATGGATGTCAAAGTAAAAAAGAATAGCGACTTGAGTCCTCACCCAAGTCGCTATCGACTAAAAATAATCCTTTGTTCTGTTACTTCAACATCTCATAAAGATGCTCGGCAGCCTTTTCGGATGAAGCGGGGTTTTGCCCAGTTATTAAATTACCGTCTTCCACCACATTTACGCCCCAATCGTCTGCTTTGGAGAATTTCCCCCCGTTTTCTTTGAGCATATCTTCTACCAAGAATGGTACGATATCAGTTAACTGAACCGCTGCTTCTTCAGAATTGGTAAAACCTGTTACCGTCTTGCCTTTTACTAGAGGCTCACCATCTTCATTTTTCACCTTTTTAAGAGCGGCTGGCGCATGGCATACCAAAGCGATTGGTTTGCGCTGCTTGTTGAAAGCCTCGATCAAGGCTATGGATGTTTCATCTTCTGCAAGATCCCAAAGCGGCCCATGGCCACCAGGATAGAATACCGCATCAAAATCTTCGGCCTTTACCGTTTCCAGCTTTACTGTATGGGCAATTACTTTTTGAGCATCGCTATCACTGTAGTAACGCTTGGTGTCAGCAGTTTGTGCGCCATCGGCTTCGCTGCTTGGATCTATCGGCGCTTTTTCACCTTTGGGTGTAGCCACGGTGATGTCCACACCTTTATCTAGCAAAAAGTAATAGGGTGAGGCAAACTCCTCAATCCAAAATCCAGTTTTGTTTCCGGTGTCTCCCAATTCATCATGGGAGGTCAATACAAATAATACTTTCATAATTTTATTGTTTTAAATTGTTTAACGGAGATTCTGTCTTTCTGAAATGCCATCCGTTTCGGTAAGCATACCCACAACATCAGAAACTTCATCTTGTGCTTACTTCTTTAGTTTAATATGCCATTCTTACTATTTCTTCTATATCCTCTGGTTGGAGTTTTTTGTGTTCGCCAAGACCTATCCAACCTCGCTCTCTAAATCGCTTAGAGATTTCCTCCGCAGTACCTTCATACTGTTTGGTGTACTTCGATAGTTTGGTGTCAATTTCTAACTCATTAAAAAAAGCCTCTGTTCTTCTTATGGCAGCTCGCGCTTGATCTTCGACAGACCCCTCGGTAATGTTCCAGACACGCTCGGCATACTGCGCCAGTTTTTCTTTTTTCGATTCAAAATTGAATTGGTAATGGCTCGGGGCAATTATTGCGAGCGTTCTTGCGTGGTCTATTCCGTATAGCGCAGTGAGCTCATGGCCCATAGCATGGATTGCCCAGTCAGTAGGAACCCCTTTTTGGATTAGGCCATTCAAAGCCATCGTGCAGCTCCACATAAAGTTGGACGCCGCTTTATAATCGTTGGGGTCTTTTAGAATTTTGGGTGCCACTTCAATAAGCGTTTGCAGAATGCCTTCGGCAAATCTATCCTGAAGGCTGGCTCCCGAAGGGTAGGTGAGGTACTGCTCCAAAACGTGGGTGAAGGCATCGGTAATTCCATTGGCCAGTTGCCGATGAGGTATGGATTGAATTACTTGAGGGTCGAGCACCGAGAATGCGGGGAATAATCCGCCGCCGCCCATGGTCCGTTTTTCTTTGGTCTCTTTTCGGGTGATAACTGCTCCTGAGTTCATTTCAGACCCTGTGGCCGGTAAAGTCAATACCGCTCCGAAAGGCATCCCTTTTAGTGTCGGGATGTTTTTGGCCAATATCTCCCAAGGATCATCCCCATCATGTAAGGCAGCAGCCGAGAGGAATTTTGTTCCGTCAATCACAGAACCTCCTCCCACAGCCAATAAGTAAGTAATGTTCTCTTGCTTGATCACCTCGAGCGCTTTTAGCAATACGGTGTATTCTGGGTTTGCCGGGATTCCACCAAATTCCATCACTTCATGGTCTTTGAGTGCGGCCATTACCTGCTCGTGGATTCCGTTCGTTTTAATCGATCCTCCGCCATAAAGCATTAGCACTTTGGCATCCTTCGGGATCTCATTTTTAATGTTGTCGATTTTTCCTTTTCCAAAAAGTATTTTGGTCGGGTTCTTAAATTCAAAGTTGTTCATTTCTGTTTTTTCTTATTTATAGTTTTACCACCATTTTTCCTTTGTTCTTTCCTTCGAAAAGATCCAAAAAAGCCTGTGGTATATTTTCAAATCCCTCTACAACTGTTTCCGTGTGTGTAAGCTTTCCCTGCTGCAACCACTCCACAAGTTGTTTGATTGCTTCGGCGTTTTTATCGGCATAATCGGAAACGATAAACCCTTGCATCAAAGATTTTTTCTTGATCAAAAAAGGCTGAACACTAATGCTCTTGGGCATTTTGGTATCGTTGTACACAGCGATCGCTCCGCAGTTAATGGTTCTTGAATGGGTGTTGATGTTAAAGAGTACCGCATCCGAAATCTCACCGCCCACATTGTCGAAATAGATATCGACACCGTCGGGACAAGCCTTGCCAATAGCCTTGGTCATATTTTCGGTGGTTTTGTAATTGATGCCTTCGTCAAAGCCAAGCTCAGATTTGAGCATTTCCACTTTTTCATCGGTTCCTGCAATACCCACAACGCGCAGTCCAAGGATTTTACCGATTTGTCCAACTACACTTCCTACGGCTCCTGCAGCTCCTGAAACAATCAGTGTTTCACCTTTCTTTGGCTTTCCGATTTCCATCAGACCGTGCAAGGCTGTCAGGCCCGTCAAACCCAAAATACCTAAGTAAGCAGAAAGAGCTGCTTTGCTGGGATCGACTTTAAGCAGGCCATCTGTCTTGGCTACTTGCGTTTCTTTCCACTGCAGCATTCCCGACACGTAATCTCCCTTACTGAACTTGCTGTTCTTGGACTCGATGACTTCAGCGATCATTCCCGAGGCAATAGGCTTGTGGAGTTCAAAAGGTGGAATGTAGGATGGCGCATCGCTCATTCTTCCCCTTAAGTATGGATCTACAGAAACGTATGCGCTGCTCAGCAATACCTCTCGATCCTTTAGTTTGGGAATTTCAGTGGTGGTAAACTCAAAGTTTGCCAATGTAGGCTTCCCTGTGGGCCTGTTCTTTAAAATGATCGTCTTAGTGGAGTTCATAATTTTTCAATCAAATTTTAATGCTGTTCCACGCCATCTCATATGCTTCATGCACATGCGCAGGCGTTAATTTGAAGAGCTCACGCTCTTGCATATTCATCAAAAAGGCCACGGGGTAGATGCTAAAGGCATAGAGCATATAAGGAGAAACAGGTTTGATGATACATTCCTTTTGGCCGCGTTCCCAGAGATCCAACAAGGGGCGCAGGTGTTTTAAGCCTTCCGTTCTGCCAGGTTCATCGATCATGGGCGTATTGTCGCATTGCGATAAAAACATAGCTTCTTCGACCTCATTTAATTTGAAAGCGGCAATGTTCTTCCAGATCCTTTCGAAGCCCTCTTCTACCGAAAGCTCCTCCTTGTAATCCTTGAAAGCGAATTGGGAGAACGCTGCCTTTACTTCGATATAAACTTGATTGATGAGGTCTTGCTTGTTTTCGAAATAGAGGTAGATCGTTCCAGGAGACACACCTGCCGTCTTTGCGATCTTCGACATAGGCGCAGCGTGGAAACCACTATTGTTCACTAGGCTAATAGTCGCCTTTACTAGTGCTTCTCGCTTCAATTCACTTTTTGAAAGTATGTTCATTGTGTTCCGATTCGGGACAAAGGTATTAAAAAATGAACGTTCATTCATTTTTATGCAAACGAATTGCAAGAGTTAATTGGTTTACTCAACGAGATGTCTAGGTATTTCTGTGAGGGGGGAATGGCAAAGTCTCAATTACTCATCCAACCACTTCGCTTAAATGATTTTTCCTCTTTCGTCCATATGGATGATCTGTATTTATTCATTTCGCAATTCCACTGTCAATGTCATATGCCAATTGTGCCTTTTCGTAACCCAGTTTGATCATTTCAGCAGCTCTATCAAATTCAAGTGTGCCGCAAGCATTACGAGCAATTTTTATTTCTAAATCAGGCGGGTAGGAAGCAATTTTTATTCGGGCAATTGTCCCTTGCATAGTATCAAAAGCGCGATCGGCAACTTCATACATGCTCCAGCTTTTTTCTTTCTGTTTTTGATCTGAGCTATTAAAAGTTTCTATGAACTTTTTTATCTCGTCTTGAAATTTACCGAGGCTCTTTTTTTCTTCCGACTCCAAACTAATTTCTGAGTCAGGCGCCTCATGAAGAAGCGGGCCGCCAAGGTTCACTGCAACGGTAAAGTCAGTGTCGTCATTGAATGTGGGAGCGATTGGGACAGGATTTAAGACACCTCCATCAATTAATAGTGCGTCTCCATGTATTACGGGCGTAAAAAAAAGAGGGAGCGAAGCGGAGGCTCTAATAGCATCAAAAAGAGAACCTGAATTAATCCAGACTTCTTTTTCTGTCACCAAGTCTGCCGCTACAGCGGTGAAGGTTACAGGCAGGTCTTCAATTAAAATGTCTTCTAAAAAACCAATGAGAGTGTTGATTATTTTATCTCCTTTGAAAATCCCACTATTCGTCCATGAGAAATCCATTAGCGAAGCAATATCTGTTTTGTGAAGAGATACCATCCATTCTTCCAGTTGATCCAGTTTTCCTGCGGCATAAGCACCACCGATTAGAGAACCTATCGAACAACCTGAAATAGACTTGATTTCATAATCATGTTCCTCAAGCCATCTGATTACGCCGATATGAGCAAGACCTCTTGCACCTCCGCTGCCTAGCACTAGAGAAACGGTTGTCTTATTTGAAGATCCTTCTTTTTTCATTATCTCTCTTTTTTCCAAAGCCACTCGCCTCTCACTTTAGAGTGGTATGTCATTGTTTTCCTACTTGGAATAATATATCAATTGCGATTGCCTACCTCTATTGAGAGACGTAGTATTTCTTCTTTAGCCAAAAGGCAACCCTGACGAGCAGAATGAGCGCGGGCACTTCAACTAAGGGGCCAACTACTCCCGCAAAGGCTTGACCCGAATTCAGCCCAAACACGGCGATGGCCACCGCGATGGCCAATTCAAAATTGTTGCCAGAAGCAGTGAACGAGATGGCGGCATTCTTGTCGTAGGAGGCTCCCATTGCTTTGCTCACGAAAAAGCTGATGAAAAACATAATTCCAAAATAGATGAGAAGGGGAATTGCGATGATCACCACATCCATAGGGATTTCCACAATCAATTCACCTTTCAAGGAAAACATGACAACGATGGTAAAGAGCAGGGCGATGAGCGTGAGGGGCGATATGGTGGGGATGAACTTATTGGTGTACCATTCTTCGCCTTTGGCTTTTACCAGAATGAATCGACTTAGGAGCCCGAGCAAAAATGGAATGCCGAGGTATATGGCGACGCTTTCGGCTATGGTGGCTATGGATATATCTACAATGGCGCCTTCAAAACCAAAAAAGGGCGGGAGCCAGGTAATGAATATCCATGCGTAGAAACTATAGGCAAATACTTGAAAAATACTGTTCAATGCCACCAGACCTGCGCCGTATTCGCTACTGCCTTCTGCCAGGTCATTCCAGACCAGCACCATGGCAATGCATCTGGCCAGACCAATCAAAATCAAGCCCACCATGTATTCTGGATAATCCCGCAAAAAGAGAATGGCCAAGGCAAACATGAGTATAGGCCCTACGATCCAATTGAGCAGAAGAGATACGGAAAGGATCTTTACATCTTTGAACACCGTCGGCAGCAGGCTGTAATTGACTTTCGCTAAGGGCGGATACATCATTAAGATCAACCCAATGGCGATGGGTATATTGGTCGTGCCGCTGCTCAGGCCATTGACAAATTCAGGAATGAGTGGAAAAAAATAGCCTATCCCAACACCTATTGCCATGGCTGAGAATATCCACAACGTGAGGTAACTGTCTAAAAAGCTCAGTTTCTTTTGGCTTTTGCTCATGGTGTAATTTTTTTTATTGTGCTTACTTGTTGTCCTTCAATCATTATCGTTCTCGATATCCTTCCACTTGGCATAAAGCCTTACTCCCAATCTGGCAAAGAGGATGACCGCAATTACCATGACGATATTGAATCCTGTCAATCCTGTCGATCATTTCTAATGGCAAACCATAAGCCCGATCGGTTTAGCGGGCGTTGTTGTTACGAAGCACTTTCTCGATCGCTCCAGTTCTTAATAGTGGCCAGAGCGCGCGTTGCGAAGGTCGTTATTCTTTAACACTCCGCTGCTTTATTTAGAGACGAGATCTTTGAGTCTCGGGTCAATTCTTAACCTATGGCTATAAAATGATCTCGGAAAAAAAATGATGCGTAAAAATTCCAACATTCATGGCATTGGGATTTTCATCTGTGGGTTGGCTTTGCCCTTAGTTGATTGTTTTGCTGTACTTTTTATTGGTCATACAGCTTCTAAAAGGCGCTATTCAATTCTTAGTAAGTTACGTTTCCCAGGCCATGCTCCTGTGAGGGAATCATAAAGCCATCTTCAATTTTAAACAAGCCTTTCACTGGATCGTCTTGG
Source organism: Cryomorphaceae bacterium (assembly GCA_047632755.1). GTDB lineage: Bacteria > Bacteroidota > Bacteroidia > Flavobacteriales_D > Cryomorphaceae > JAKVAV01. The sequence goes on along the minus strand of JBLIDT010000005.1, from coordinate 23,464 downwards.
AGATCGAGGTGGCCATCAAGATCGGCAAATTCAATATTTGGTCGGCTCAGCGCAAAATGCAGACCCGCCGCAATTCCAAGACTCGACTCGTCCAAACAGCCCACCATTACTTCCATTCCAGCTCCTTTCGCGAGCGAATTAATGTGCGCGCTTTCTAAGATACCACCTACTTTTTGGATTTTTATATTGACCATATTGGCAAGTTCATTTTGAGTAATATGGAAAGCATCTTTCAAGGATCTCAGGCTTTCATCAGCCATGACGGGAACGTGAACAGACTGAGTTACTTCGGCCATCGCTTCTGAGTCGTGCGTTGGTGTGGGTTGTTCAAAAATCTCAATACTTGCATTCCGTGTTTTTTCAATAAACTCAATAGATTGGGCTATAGTATAACCTTGGTTTGCATCAAAACGGAGGTCAAATGTTCTCCCGCATTGCTCCCTTAGTTTGGAAACCTTCTCCACATCTTCTTCCATATTAAGCCCTCCCTTCAATTTTAGAACCTTAAAACCTTGCTCCAAGTAGCCCTTGGCTTTATCGAGGGTTTCATGCAAAGGCAGAATTCCAATCGTAATACTGGTGGCAATTTTATGGCGAAAACCACCAAGGAATTGGTAAAGGGGTAGCTGTGCTTTTCTGGAATACAAATCGCATAAAGCAATATCCATCATACACCTGCAAGATGATCCAGAGGCTGTTTCCATTTTCAGGATGTGATTGAATCGTGCTCTTTGAAAAGGCAGCTCACCCAATAGCAGCGGCTTGAGATCGCGTTCAATAGAGTGCACAACATCTTGAGCGGTTTCATGGGTTATTTCCATGTCGGGAGCTGCACAGCCGTGACCAATGAGGCCAGTATCAGTGATGATCTTCAGAAATACGTTCTCACAGCTTCCTACTGTTTCGTAAGCAATTTTATAGGACTCTATAAGGGTCAGTTTACGTACCTCATATTGAACCTCGACAATTTTCATGTTAGTTTGTGTTTTGATTTCTTTAGCGTTTTACGGCTATTACTTTTCATCAAACTTATTTTTGCGATAGCAATATTTATTCTCAATAGTCACCTTATATTCAGTTTTGATTCTTGCTAAATAGGCCGTGTTTGCGCGCTGTGATTTTTACAGTAAGGCAATCAAGAGGAAAGCTAGAACTTGAAAATCTTCGAGTCTGATCGCTTTAGTAAAGACTCCAAAAGTTTCACAAGGCCTTCGGCTCCGTGTGCGAGAACATCAAATGTGGGCAGTCCCGTTTCGTATTTCAGGGCCGCACAGGCTGGTTCGATTTCAAAAGGCTCCATCAATTCGTGGTTAAGCGTCAGCGCAATGACCTTCTTACCCGAAATCATTTCAATGGCACTAATTTGTTCCTGAATCGAATGAAGTTTATAACCAGGGAAACCATCGTATTCCAATCGTTTGGGCGCGTGTTGTAGAATGACGAAGTCGGGTCTACCAGCAGCCAAAATTTCAAATCCACCTGGATAAGCGGGATTCATCAAACTCCCTTGGCCTTCAATCATGATGAGATCGGGCTTTTCGTTTTTCCATGCTTCGTGCACGGCGTGTTCGATTTCACCAGATACAAAATCGTTTATGCAGCTATCCATCACCATAGAATACTTGGCACCCTGCATCCATGCGGTTTGGCCAGTGCCGATCATTTCGGCTTTGAGACCAACGTTTCTGAATGCGTGTGTTAGAATCCATGAAGTGGTGCGTTTTCCAACGGCAGAATCTGTTCCCAAAACGGCGATCTTCAAACAGTCTACCTCTTCAATCTTTCCTGAGAAAAAATGAAGACCATCGCGGTCGGGAGTCTTTCGAATATCTCTAATGGAAACACCATTTTTGAGAGCGAGTGCAACAAAACCGGCATCCTTATAAAGGAAGTCGTGGAGGCCACTGTCCACATTAAGGCCATGTTCAAGAGCTTTTCGCACCTCTTCCTTCGCTTGGGGGCTTAAGCGACCTCCATCTGGCGCCAAGCCGATTACAAAATACCTTGGTTTCTCACTGGCCAAGGAACTCAATGCCGATTCCAGGTTTTCGAAAATTGGAATTCCGTTTTTACGGTTGTCCAGTACCTCGCCTGCATCCCTGCCTTTGTAGGTAGAATCAATTACCCCTAGGACTTTATACCTTTCGGTAAAACGCACCAGCCCATGAGCAGTTTTGCCATTTGGTGTATTATATGCCCCTTCTGCGTAAACGAGAGCATTACCATCGATAATTCGTTGCATTTATACGGTTTTATAAGTTAGTTTCTTGCCGTGAGTACGGCGACATAGCGGTCGTTGGGAAGCTCAAGACTTTGATTTTTTTCGAGAAGGGCAATTAAACCAGCTGTTGATGCTGGTAGAACAGTAAGACCAGCGTTTTTGAGAAGAAAATTGCTCATCAGATACATTTTCCTGTCGCTAACATGAGCCGCATAACCCTGTGAAGTTTTAAGAGCATAAAGTGCTTCTTCACCATCAAAGCTGTGCCAGTTTATGAGTGGTTCATTGATTTTGGTCTCCTTTATTTTCTCTGCTTTTAAATCTTCGCAGTGATCTAATTTCTTGATGAAAGAAGAGATGATGGGATTTTTATAGGACGATGATCCCGCGACAAAGTGAGGAATTCTCGAAGTCTTTCCTCTCTTGTAGAGACTCACGAAGCCCCTATAGATTCCCGCAAGAAGGGTCCCATTAGAAACAGGACAAGCGAGAAATTTAGGCGCATCTCGAAGTACATCGTAAATTTCGTTGGCGATTTCTGCGTAGGCAGTAATTTGCAAAGGGGTATTTAAGCCACCAGGGTTGGAATCGTAGTGGCCCTTCTCTTCAGCAATTTTACTCGAGGCCGAGACCACATCTTCATACGTACCCGGCAACCTCACAATTTCAGCATTGTAGGCCTGCATTTCAACTACGCGTTCGGTGTGAAAAGACTCCGGAATGTAAATGACGCACCTAATGCCTGAGAGATAGGAAGCGTAGGCCACGGCAACCCCATAATTGCCGCATGTTGCTGCTGAAATCACGTCGAATCCTCGACGTAGGGCATCCTGTATTTGCGCGAAAGCAATGCGGTCTTTTTGAGTCCCAGTGGGATTGTCGCCTTCGTATTTTATGTAAAGTTGACGTATGTCGTATTCTCGCTCCAAACTCCTGGCGCGCGTGAGAGCTGTGTCGCCCACTTCGGCGCTAATGATATCTTGCAGAGATTCAAGTCTGTCGATGAGTGGTCTCTCCTTATCCTTGACTTCCAAGGAGAGTTCGGCGGTATCGCGAGGTATTTTTATTACCCTCGGCTTAACGCCATCCAGCACATTCAGTTTAGACATTTATCGTTCATGAATTTTATCTTTTTTTTAGAGCAGATGAGGGATTGAATCGCTTGAAATCCAACTTAAAATTAGATTGAAATATAATCAGTTATACATTCCATATTAAATTTTACTGCCCTATTATTGAGCTAATTACATCCAGAAATCAGGAGGAAGTTTGAAATGGTATTCAAAAGATGTCTTATTTGATATCAAACCCGAATGCTTTCCAGTGAAACGGTCATTTCTTTGGTGTCTTTTACCAGAGTTTCTTGGTCCAAGGCGCTTGGCAGTTTTGGGAATGAGCGTAGGAGTAGAGAGAAGTAATTTCGTTTCTGTGAGATCTGAACAAGCGGCTAAACAAGATGGAGAAGCCGCTTGTGCATAGGTCCTTTTTAGGTATTCAATTGTTATTGCTTCTTTGCAAATGCAACATCTATTCAACACGAAGGCTGCCAATGCGTGCATCCACCTTTGCTATGGCTAAAGCGAGGCACGAACCGCACCATGCTTTGTATGATCCCCAAATTATTAGAGAATCACAACAGTTAATAAGCAAAATCTCTAATCTATGTGAAGTGCTAAGAAAGGTTGCATTTACATGCAAAATGCACTGCTAGGAAAAAGCTTTTTCCCAACCAAAAGCCTCTATTATTTCTTCGTAAACCACGGTGCCTGCAACAATATTCAATCCTTTTTTGAGGCTTGCATCTTTTTCGCAAGCAACCTCCCAACCCATATTTGCTATTCTTAAAGCATAGGGTAGGGTAACATTGGTCAATGCCACCGTAGAGGTGTAAGGCACCGCCCCAGGCATATTGGCGACAGAGTAATGCACAATGTCGTCTATAATATATATAGGGTCTTCATGTGTGGTAGGTCTGGTGGTTTCTACGCAGCCGCCTTGATCAACGGCTACATCTACGATTACTGTTCCTGGACGCATTTCTTTTAACATATCTCGCGTAATCAGGTTAGGAGCTTTCGCGCCTTTCAGTAAAACACCACCAATAATTAAATCGTGGGTCTTTATATGTTTTCGGATATTAAATTCATTGGAGAATTCCGTAACCACATGCGGGGGCATTACGTCGTTTACATAACGCAAGCGCTTCATGTTTATATCCATAATGGTGACATGAGCTCCCAATCCCGCAGCCATTTTAGCCGCTTGAATACCCACTACGCCAGCGCCTAAAACCAACACTTTGCCTGGAGCCACGCCAGGCACACCACCTAGAAGTACACCGCGGCCTTTTACTGGTTTTTCTAAATATTTGGCGCCTTGCTGTATAGCCAACCTTCCTGCAACCTCAGACATTGGTGTGAGTAATGGCAAGGTTCCGTCTTCATCCTCAACAGTTTCGTAGGCAATGCAAATGGCCTTGGCCTTAATCATTGCTTTTGTTAATGGTTCACTTGAGGCAAAATGAAAATAGGTGAACAAGATTTGTCCCTCCTTTATTAAATCGTATTCTTCGGCAATGGGCTCTTTTACCTTTACAATCATCTCGCTAATAGAGTAGACCTGACCAATGGTCTCGAGAATGATGGCCCCTGCTTGTTGGTAGTCAGCATTAAAAAAACCACTGCCGTCTCCAGCATTGGATTGTACATATACCGTATGGTTGTTTTTTACCAGCTCAAAAACGCCAGCAGGTGTCATACCAACTCTGCTTTCGTTGTTTTTAATTTCTTGAGGAATGCCGACAATCATTGTTATACCGTTTTTATTTAAGCGGGCAAGTTGTGACAATTAAAACAATATTGAAAGGATAGGGTGTAAAATTTAGGGGGGTGTAGGCGCAGATTGCTTATATTTTCAAGTAGTGCCCGTATTATTTAGGGGTGTGTCCATTTATTTTCTAACACTCAATACCCACTATTCGTTTTTCACTGAAACAAACCACATCTCCATCTCTCCTTTTCCTTTTGCTTGAATCTTACCTCGGCTTTCGAAATTAAAGTTGGAATCACCCTTTATCAAGTCGTAGGTCGCTTGGCTTATGTTCACCTTACTCACATCACCGTTGCTTTCCATACGGCTGGCAGTGTTTACTGTATCGCCCCAGATGTCATATTGGAATTTCTTGACACCGACGATTCCTGCTACCACAGGGCCTGTATGGATTCCCACGCGCATTTCAAAGGCAGGTAGGCCCATTTTGTCCATCTCTGCCTTGCGTTTGCCAACAAATGCTTGCATTTCTATAGCCGCCAATACAGTATTTTTCACCGAATCATCAGTAGGGACGTGGAGGCCACCTGCCGCCATGTAGGCATCGCCAATGGTTTTTATTTTCTCAATATGGTATTTGCCCATAATGCCATCAAAGGCTTCGAAGCAATGGTTGAGCTCATTGACCAGATCTGCAGCGCTGAGTTTGGCACTTTGCTCAGTGAAGTCTTTAAAGTCGGTGAAGAGAATACTGACTAGGTCAAAGTCGCGCGCGTCGGCTCGGCCTTTCTCTTTGAGTTCTGCGGCTATATCGGCAGGTAGGATATTGAGCAACAAGTTCTCCGACCGGTCTTTTTCTTTCTCTATGCGGTTCTTGGATTTGCGCATATAGCGGTTTCGGCTATAAAGGCCAATGGCGAGAAGCAAGAGGAATAATCCACCAACCAAAAAAATATTGCGAAATTTCTCTTTTTCCGATACTTCCTGATGGTGCGCTAATTCTACTTTCAGCTTCTCTTCTTCTTGTTGAAGGCTATCTGCAAGCATCCTATTTTGAAACTCCATTTGGTCCAGACTCTCTGCGAGGGCTTCCACATTCAGGCTGTCATCTAAAATAGCTTTTGCTTCAAGAAAGGTCAGGGATTCGGCAAATTTACCAAGTGCCTTATTTCCTTCGTACAGACATTCGCAGGCATCTAATTGATTGGCAATCGACCCAATTTCTATTGCGATATCATAGCTTTTCTGGCATTCCATAATACCCAAATTATAATTGCCCATTTCTATATGTAGTGATCCTATTCCCTTCAATTCTTGGCATTCCATATCCCGATTGCCAATCTCTTGAGACAATGCCAAGCTTTGAATGAAATACTTCAATGCCAATTCAAATCGGCCTTGTTCTTGATAAATATTGCCAATAGCACTCATTGTTGACCCTAGGCTGCGCTTATTATTGATCTCTTCATCAATTTCCAAGCACTTTTCAAAATATTCTAAGGCCTTTTCTTTCTCCCCCATTTTAGCATAAGTACTCCCAATATTGCGCAATGAATAGGCCATAGAAGCTCGATCATCCTTCTCCTCATTCAATTTCAATCCACGGATGAAAAATGTCAGTGCTTTTTCCTCATCTCCTTGCCTTGAATAAAAGACACCTAAGGCATTAATGCACCATGCAATTCCATAATCATCCTGAATTTCTTCACTTATCAGGAGGCTTTGATGGACGAGCTTCATGGCTGGTGCGTACTGACTTTGTTGGAAGTAAGCGTATGCGATACCCGTCAAGCACCTAGCCACTCTTTTTCTATCTCCAATGGTCTTGGCGATTTTCATGCTTTGTTGGCGGTAATAGATGGAGATAGGATAATCACCAGAAGTCCAATAAACCTCTCCTATACTGTAAAGCGCCGCAGCCATTTCTTTTTCACCTCCTATCTCTTCATATAAGTCGTGTGATTGTTGGTAATACAAAATGGATTCTCCTAGTTCACCCTTTTTTATGCTCGCCCTCCCAAAAATGTTTAGCGCTTCAGCGCGGTATTCTTTTAACCCTCTAATGTCTGCAAAGTCATATTGCAGTTGAGCAAAGTACATTGCGCTGTCTGGATCAATAAAAACAAATTCAGAACAGAAATCACTTATTGCATTGAGCCTAGATGTGTCGGTTTTGGTTGGGTCGTTCCAAACGGAAAAAAGAGAATCTTGAATAGATTGGGCTTTCATGCAGATTCCTGAAGAGGATATCACGATGATCAGAAATAGTCTTTTCATTCAGTTTTGGTTTTCGAATGTCCTTGAACAACCCAATATAGCTAACAAATCAATGCGTATTGGATCTATCCATTTCATGTAACCAACTGTTTCGCATTTTCTTTGCTGATCCCATTTGCCTGATAACCAAAGCTAAAAAAAATCCTAGCGCTCGGGGCATTGGGGTTTTTATCCATGAGCAGCGGTCATTGCAACGTGGGTGGTGTGCAGTAGCTGATCAATTTTAAGAATGATCTATCCAATCCAAGTATTCTGTGGTTGCATAATATTCTATACCAGCGGTATGGGAAGGCAGATGTTTGATTTCGAAGCTATCGAAATTGTAGCCATCGGAATCAAATAAGGCGGCTGTTTTCTTTAGCTAAACTGCTTGTACATGCAGTCGGGTTTCTAAGCAGGCACCCTCTCATTGCAGCATCCAATGGCTCCTTATGGCCAGTCAAGACTCGCTTAGCGCTTCTCAATATCATTGATGCGGTGCTCTAAGGCTTTAACTGAAATTTGAATTTCCCAAATTAAAAAAGCCAGAGAAAGTATCAATAAAATAAGTGCCAGACCAAAGGTCCAAACGGCAATAGTCTGCTGCTGTATGTAAATTAGAAACATGGTAAGTACGCAGAGTAATAAACTGGAAATACCATAAATTTGCATAGAGCGAGTCAGGTATAAACGTTGCTTTATATTTTTAATTTGAGCCATTAAAACTGCATCCTTTTCCAGTTGATACTTATCGAGCAAGTTGCGTATGATAGCGGCATAAGCTAAAAACCTATTGGTGTAAGCCAACATGATTAAGGATATTGCTGAAAACAATAGAGCAGGAGTTGTTAAGGTAAGTTCTTCCATTAAGGATAGTCTTTATTGTAGTCCGCTTTTTATTTAAAACACCCTTCTGGCGGTGTGAGGTTGATCAAATATTTTTTCGACAAGTCACTAAAGTTTTGCAAATGAAAATGACTAAAAATATTATTTTCTTCTACTGTTCTCCTCTTCCAATGAAGTTGTTGTAGGTCTTGCAATAATTCGGTGGTCGCTCTCCGCATTTTTTGTCGTTCCTCTTTATAAAATCAAATGTGGTGTTTATCTGCTGCTCCGCCCGTTAATAGTTCTTCTTTACCTGCTCAAACTTGATCCCTAGCGTGCGTTCGTAGTGCTTTAAAACCTTCACCTCAGCTGCGTTCACAAAACACATCGAAACACCTTGTTTGCCAGCACGAGCAGTTCGTCCACTGCGGTGGGTGTAGTATTCATCGCTTTCAGGCAGTTGGTAGTGCGCCACGAAGGCCAGGTCAGATACATCTATGCCACGAGCCGCCAAGTCGGTGGCTACGAGTACGCGCAGTGATTCATTCTTAAAGGCACGCATCACCTTATCGCGTTCCTTCTGAAACAGATCACCATGAATGGCCTCTGTGGCGATGTTCTTCGCGATCAATTGTTGGGACAGCTTTTTGGTGGCCGCCTTTGTTTTGCAAAAGATGACCCCTCGGTTTTCGTCCTGCGATTCTAGGAAGAGCTGCAGCGTATAAAGCTTGTCTGCCTCATCGCATACTTCAAATTTGTGGGTAATGTTCTTGTTGACCACATCGTCTTGGCTGACTTCAATGCGTTTGGCATCTCGGGACAAGTGCTTCGAAATCATTTGTTGAATACCTTGTGGCATGGTGGCTGAAAACAACCACTTGTTTTCAACGGAGGGAAGGAAACTCAAGATCTCGTTTAATTCATCTTTAAAGCCCATGCTCAGCATCTCATCTGCTTCATCGAGCACCACAGTCTTTACGGAGCTTAAGTTGACCGCATTGCGTTTTAGCAAATCAATCAAGCGGCCTGGAGTAGCCACTACGACATGCGTTGGACGCTTCAAAGCACCCATTTGGCGCTCAATGTGCTCGCCACCGTAGACGGCCTCGGTGAAAATTTTATCAGAATACTTGGTGAACTTGAACAGCTGTTTGGCCACTTGCTTGGCCAGTTCACGCGTGGGACATAGAATGAGGCCCTGCACCGCATTCTTGTTGGCGTCCATTTGCTCCAACAATGGAAGCCCGTATGCCGCTGTTTTTCCCGTACCCGTTTGTGCCTGCGCGACGATATCTGTTGCACCAGCCATCAATATTGGTATAACCTTTTCCTGAATGTCTGTAGGCTCAATAATATTTAATTCTGCCAGTCCTTTTACAAAGCCTGAGCCGATACCTAGTTGTTTGAATGTTTTCAAAATAGCTGCGTTTAATAGTGTCCGTCTAGAGAGTCCATTATCTGCGTTCCACTTGTTTTAAAAACAGTCATTCGCCTCAGGCGGACTCCTTTATTTTAAAACTACGTGTGCCTTGCTAATGAACTCTCTAGTTCAGGCACTCGTATACATGGACAGACTTTAGCGGTTGCGAAGGTAAGGCAAAGTTCGAGGGGTGATTGGAAAACTGCTTCCATGTTGTCAGCCATCCTATTTAGTGAGTTTACTGCGTCATGCAGGATCTTTAGCTCATGGCGAGTTTGACTAAAAGGATCTTAAATGCATTCTAAATAGAAAGCCAAGGTCAACTTGCATTTATTTCAAACCTAGTTTTTCGATTCGGTTACCAATGGTAAAATCTTTCATTTCCGTTTCCAGGTCTCCAAAGTCTTTTTGCTCTGCTACTTTAACCATTTCGCCATTCTTCATTAGGTGAATTTTATCGCAAGTATCTGCGAGTGTTGAAAAAATATGAGATGAAATGATGACCGTTTTATCTAAACCTCTGAGCTTTTTGATGATTTCGACGAGTACAAAATTGCTTTGCAAATCGACACCATTGAATGGTTCGTCCAGAATGAACACCTCGTTTTCTTGTAAAAGGATAGCTGTCAGAGCCAATTTCTTTTTCATTCCTGTAGAATAGGTCGACACGTATTGATCTAGCGGCAAATCAAACACGTTTCTATCCTCGGTATTCTTTAGCTTCAGCTGCCTGGAGTTTACCAATAGCTGTATGTATTCTTTACCGGTGATTTTCGCAAAGAAGAAAGGATCGGTGGGCAGCAGGCCTAAGTGATTTTTCAGTTTATCAAAATCAGACGAGATCTGCCCTTCATAGGTCTCCAGTCCTGCGATGCATCGGAATAATGTCGTCTTGCCAGCGCCGTTTTCCCCAACGATTCCATGCACAGCACCTTTTCCAAATTCTAAATTTACTGCATTAAGAACTTGATTACTCTCATAAAATTTTGACAAATTAGTTATGCTGATCATTCTAAAATTGCCTTTAGTTTCGTGACAGATTGAGAATAAAAGAGCGGGATTGTCGCTACAAGTATGAGCGGCATCACAAAGCTAATTCCCACCAATATTTCTTGCGCCAAACCGAGTTTATTCGGAAACGCTGAATACTTTGCCAGAACAATGGTGGCGAGGTAAATGCAGCAAACAAGAAAAGACAGAGCTACAATAGGTGAATTACTGGGAAAGAAAAAACTTAATGCCAGCATATTAGGAATACTTAGAAAAGTGAAGTTCAGGAGACATGATTTTATCTTCACGAGCAGAAATCGCTTGGGCGACAAAGCGAAGTTCCAAACGAAATACTCGTTTTCTGTTTTGGAATAATAGGACATACACACCAAGGCAATCAATGCTATTGAAGCAATGCCGAGATTGAAATTGCCAGTTGATATAGCAATTGCAGTGATCAGGTAGGCAAAGGGAAAAATGAAAAACGTCGTTCTAAAACCTATGACATATTCAAACGGTTTGCGACCGAATGGAGTTGGGATTGTTGTGTTGAAATTTGTGTTGATTTGGAATAGTCCGCCGAGCATAACTCCTACAATGAGCAGTAATGATTCTGTGAGAGCACCGTGGTAAAGCAAAACGATGAGAAACGGCAGACTGCAAAGGAGGTTTTCTAAAAGTCTTATTGTGAGGTACCTTCTTTGATTGAATATTGACTTGAGAAAATCATTTCGCTTCGGCTCACTTAGTCTAGATGTGTAACCCAAGGCAACGATTACGCAGAGGTAACCTGCATATTCTGTTATCGAAAACAGGTAACCCGTGGTGGCACCAAAAACCAAAAGAACGACTAGATATCCGATCACAGGCGGCATACCGAACTCGAGTATCCTGCGGTTCAGCATTTTAAATTGAAGTTTGAAATACTCTGTCATTCGGATCGGTCACTCAACCAGATGGATAGATTTTAGATGCCGGTGGGAAAGGTACATCAAAGTTTGAGGGGTGAGAGAGAAAGTGCACTGATCCTAGTGAACCAAAAAAAATCTAATCCAAATAGAATCTCTTCACCACTCGGCCGTATTCCGTTTGGATTTCAAAGAGATAAATTCCTGTTTTCATCCTGTCGATAGCGATGGCAGAAGAACCGATGGTATTGATATTTTGAACGATCTGCCCAGTGATGGACATGATGCGCACAGACTTTACTTTTTGATAGGCGTCGATGTTTAGATTTCTCGACAATGGATCGAAGTAAATAGCTCCGAGATCCAGTGGTTCATTTATGGAAAGTGCAGCCTGACATTCTTGCACCTTCTCGTAGACTTGAGTTTCGCTTTCTGACGTGAAAACTCTTTCTACAATTCCGTCTGGACATATCTTAAAGACAATAGGGTAGCCCGTTATATTGTAATCTTCAAAAACACCACGATCGGGGTCTTCTACATCAAAAATTGGAAATGGGGTACCTTCCAGCCAATTGCCTTGAGTGACCCAAGGTGGTCCAATTCCAATAAAAGCATTGTGAAGATTCCACTGATCGTACTCCAAAGCCAATACCATCAATTCATCGGTTCCCTCTGGACCGTAGTCATTGTAGAGGTTTTTCAATCTATGCGTTTGATGGTAATTCCAACAGGCGGGACAGTGCGCTGCGAAAATCTCTAAGATCACCGTCTTTCCCGCATCGAGGTAGGAATATAAGTGGTGTCCCGTTCCGTAATAGTCGGTCAGGGTAAAGTCGGGTGCAGTGGTTCCATCAGTGAGCTGACCGTACATGCCGATCTGAAGCAAGAGCGAAAAGGTGATTAGTAATCTCTTCAACATAAGCGCAAGTTAGCTTGAATGCCAGCCTTGTCCCAATCTGGGCGGTAAAAAATCAATAGAGCTGATATTCCATTTTGGCGGAGTAAACCAGTTGGAAGGGATGCCAACCGAAGAGTCATTCTTTATTCTCTGACGACACGGAGACAAATGTAATTTCAAATACCGTCCCGTTCTTTCTCAATAACTGAATCTCACCAAATATTTGATCTACTAAGCTCGACACCAAATCGAGCCCGAGTGAAGTCGTATTTCGAAAGTCAGTATCAACTGGGAATCCCACTCCATTATCCGAAATAGTCAAGCGGTAGTTGTTCATTCTTTCCTCTTCAAACCGAATTTCAATTATCCCTTTTTCATCCATATTGCCAAACGCATGCTTTATGGAGTTTATCACCAATTCGATGATAATCATTCCAAGACTTGTCCCCACATCCAGTGGCAATTGGTGTTCTTCTGCTTTCAGATTGATATCGAAATTCTCAAAAGTGTAGGATTCACGGATGTAGTTAATGAGTGAATTCAAATAGTGATTAAATCGAATCTTTTTAAATTCATTTGTTTTATAAAGCGTCTCGTGTATCAGCGCCATCGAGTGAATACGGTGCGAGATTTGTTCTAAAACATCACTCGCTCCCTCATCTAAATGAGATTTTTGAAGATTTATTAAACTGGAAATTATCTGCATGTTGTTTTTAACACGATGCGTAATTTCTTTTAATAAAATTTCCTTGACAGTCAATGATTCCTTAAGCTGTTCTTCCACTTGTTTTCGTTGCTCTACTTCGCTACTTAAGCGTTGGATTGTTTCATTGAGTTGTTCAGTTCGTTCCTTAACTTTTGATTCCAGGTCTTTATTGAGGTTATGAATCAACTCCTCGCTTTTCATCCTTTCCGAGACATCTCTAATGGTACCCATTACAAGCGATTCTCCCTCTATGTTGATGATGTCGCCGAAAATTTCTGTGAAATATTCTGTCCCATCCCTTTTCTGAAGGTTCACCCGTACAGGTTTACCTCTCATCTGCTGTTTACTCTTATTAAAACTGGAATGATCTTGATCCTTGGCCTTCATGTCGAAAACCGTCATTTTTAAAAGCTCTGACTCAGAATAGCCAGACATTTCACAAAATGCGGGATTGACAAAAACATAATTCCCCGCAACATCAGCGAGTGTAATCCCTTCGGTTGTCTGATTTGAAATGGCCATAAACTTGCGCTGGCTGGCCTCCAATTTCATTTGGTATTCCACCGATTTGGTTACATCTTGAACAGAGCCAAACGATTTAATGGGTACACCAGCTTCATCAATAACAGTATCGCACTTCTCAATTACATAGACGATAGCCCCTCCTTCTTGTACAATACGGTGTTGTAGTTCATAGGGCTGATTTGTTTCTATGGATTTTGCAAAAGCGGCATGAAGTTTTTCCACATCATCGGGGTGTACAAATCCTAGAAAGCCAGTTTGAGAAGGGGTATAGTCCTCAGGGTGGACTCCAAATATCTTGAAAACCTGATTGGACCAAAAGAGTTCATCTTTCACAAAGTCAAGCTCCCAATAGCCGATACCACTTATTTCTTGCGCTGCTCCAATCGAAATCATTTCTTTCTGAAGGATATGGTTCGTTCAATGCACCTCAATATAGCATAAACCAGCGTATGCATTACATTACCTTTGCAGAATCAAAATCTTCTGCTCATTTGCCACCTATCGCGCAATGTAGGTATTCAATGAATACAATGGCTCAGTAAGCTTTTGATCAAGCATAGTCTTCGCAAGTTAGCGTGTACTTTCTTAAGGCTATTATTTGATGACGCGGCTATTTCTAAAGTCACGAATGATCCCTTTCCTTGCCTTTTTAACACCTACCTTCGATGCGAAAATAAACAGTTATTTTATGTCTTTTAAAGAGTTGGGAATAGCACCCTATTTATTGGAATCAATTGCGAAGCAAGAGTATAAAAAGCCGACTCAAGTTCAAGAGATGGCCATACCTGTAATACTGCAAGGTAAAGATGTTTTGGGGCTTGCGCCAACGGGTTCGGGAAAAACGGCGGCCTATGCGCTGCCTATCATACAAAAGCTGAAAGGAAAAACCACCACTAAGAATAGACACATCAATGCCTTGGTTTTGGTTCCCACTAGGGAATTGGCTATTCAGGTTGAAGCCGTATTTCGATCCTTTTCGCAAGACTTGCCCTTTCAGTTTAAATCGATGGCCGTTTATGGTGGAGCCTCGATCAACCCGCAAATGATGGGCATGCAGCATGTCAATGTGTTGGTCGCTACTCCTGGGCGTTTATTGGAGCTTGCCGAATCAAATGCCATGCATTTTGATGACCTAAGCACCCTCGTACTGGACGAAGCAGATAAGATGCTTAACTTGGGTTTTAAGAAGGAAATGGACCGCATTTTTGAGCTCTTGCCAAGTCATCGTCAGAATCTATTGTTCTCTGCCACCTTGAGTCCAGAAGTGCAATCGGTAGAGAATGTTCTGCTAAAGAATCCTACACTCATAAAGGTTGAAGCCGAAAAGGAAACCGTCGACTTAATCAACCAAGTCGGTTATTTCGTCACGCCAGAAAAGAAGGGGCCGCTGCTTCGCCACTTGATTCAAAGCAACGACTGGAAACAAGTCTTGGTTTTTACTTCCTCGGTGTACCAAGCCGATTTGGTAGCCGATAAGTTGCAGAAGAACGGGATAAACGCCCAGCCTATACACAGCAAAAAGAGTCAAGGAAAGAGGAGAGCAGCCTTGGCCAATTTTGTATCGGGAGATTTGCGCGTATTGGTGGCCACGGATTTACTTTCCCGAGGTATCGACATCGCCTTCTTGCCACATGTCATTAATTATGAATTGCCGCGATCGCCCAAAGATTTTGTTCACCGCATCGGTAGAACGGGCCGCGCCGAGAATCCAGGCGATGCCATTACTTTTGTCACGGAGGAGGACAAGCATCACTTTAGAGTCATCCAAAAGAAGATGAAGCGCTGGATCAACATGATTGACGCGGAGAGTCTGGATTTGAAATGAATCTATAAGAGTTGAGATTCGTCTTTTAGAGTCATTGATTCGAGATTATTCTTACTATTCAATTTGGGTTAGAATTCTGTATTCTCTTCTGCAACAAATTGACTTGAGCACGTGTCCTCTGCTGGCAGAGGTGGACTTTGACGAGGCACGAGGAAAAGGTCGGAGGTGGATTTTCTACTAGAGCTCACATTAGAAAGCACGTATAAACCTCTATAGCTTCAGCACATTAAAAATCGCCTTCCGCTCACCGTCCACTAGAATCTCCACAAAGTAAGTTCCAGGATGCCCCTCGAGTTCGAAGTCTTGATTCTCAATAGCCCCATAGTTCAGTCGATTGATCACACGACCACTCAAATCATAGATAATCACGTCTACCTGCTCGTATGGCAACGCGGTAGATAAGGTCAAATTCCGATGAGTGGGATTTGGAAATAACCTGAATTCTCCAGAAGTGTCATTCGTATAGGCCACTGGCTCACTATCAGTTTTTGTGCCGTCAAAGTCTACTTGGCGCAACTTATAATAACTCAAACCCTTCTCTGGATTTCTGTCTCTAAACGAGTAGTTGATCACTGTCGAAGAATTTCCTGCACCGCTCACAATACCCGCCGTCTCGTATTCGATCCCGTCGACAGTTCTTAAAAGAAGGAAGCGATCGTTGTTCAATTCTGATGCGGTAGACCAGATGAGTAAGGCATCACCGTTGTCTTCGCGCACGGAGAAGTCTATGAGCTGGATGGGTAGGGGGCTGGCACAATCGGCTATGGCGTTGACTTGGTATATGGTGGGATCTGCAAGGAGATCACCTGAAACTTGATAGTCAAATCCCATCCAACGAGTATTTGCTGTAACTCCTGCTGCACTGTAGCCAGTAAATGTCAATTCTCCACCATTAGTATCCTTGGGGTAACTAGTAGGAGTAATATTATCGTATCCGGTAAAACTACTTAGAGAACATCCAGAACCAGAAACGGTCACTGTAAGCTCCATTTCATCACCAAGATCCATAGGAATAGGATTTTCAAACTCGAAAGTCCTTTGAACATTATCTGGAAAAGTGGGAGGGACATTGGCGAAAATTTGTGTTATACTCTCAGGTGGTCCTGCCATGGCATTATGCCCTGTGACTATATAAGTGCAGTTTGGGCCTGGAGTACCAATAATAACCTGAACAAGATCAACCCCATACCAGAAACCATTTTCCAAGTTAGAAGCAAAAAAAATGGAAGCTGGCCCTGATATAATGTTTCTAGCTCCCAAAAGAGTTGGGCCGACATCCGTTTGCGGAAGAGCCACTGAAGCAGTATCCTGCACAAAAAAGGGAGTGGTTCCTCCAAGAAGAGGAGTTGTGAAATCTGGCCCTGTAGCAACAACGACTCCGTTCTCATCAAACCATTTATATTCTCCGTCTTCAGGGTAAGTAAACGTGAACGAACTAGGGGGGCAAAAGAATTGACTACCAGGGGTGAAGAATATGGTGGATGAGGAGGGAGTCAGTGGCTGATATATGTCGTCAAAAAGGAAGGTGGACGAGGCTGAGCCATCTCCCGTATTGCCTCGGTCGAAATAAAAGGTGAGCCGATCACATGTGGGCGGAGCATTGTGAAAGACAAAACACAGGGTATCCCATCCTCCCGAAACGGTAGTCAACGCTACACTCTCCATAAAAATCGAACTATTGCTCGAATCTTCTATTCTCAGTGTTATCTCGGTGTCGACATCGGCTGTCGTAAATACATTCATACAGAGAATAGGGTCTAAATCTAATACCAAAGCTTCAGGTAGGTCTATGTATGCACCAGCAGTCGTAGAGCCTGCATGCCGAATTATCTGACCGACTTTGCTGCTGGGGTTACCAGCAGATTGTATATTGGTTTCCACCGTTGCAGCACCGTCATCGAAGCCGTTTGCAACAACAGTTCCGTTATTGAAACCTCCGCCAATATCACCAAAGTTGTCATCATCGATGAGGTTACCCTCAAAGTCATTGCCTTCAAAATCAATGGGAAGAGCGAGTTCGAAACCGTCTAATAATTCCGGCTGTTCAATGTCATCAAAATAGAAGATGGTACCGGTTGCTGGTTGGTCACGATCGAATAGAAAGGTCATTCTATTGTATGCATTAGGCTCTCCGGTATAGTCAAACGTAATTGTCTCCCATACTCCAGATTGTGTAATAGTGGCAACTCTAAATCTCTCAGGCTGTCCTGTGTCTGGGTCTTCCATTTTCAGGTGCACATCCACAGATCCTGCAGGTTCATTAGTGAAAACCCTCATTGTGATAATCGGGTTTGAAGCGAAATCTAAATTGTCCGAAAGGTTCAAAAAAGCACCTCCCCAAGACTGATTAAATCGTTCTATCTTACCAACAACGCTTGTGTTACCGGGGGCAGGTGGATTGGAAACAACGCTTGCCTCAGTTCCGCCGAAACCGTTAAGGCCTGCTTGTATGTCTCCGAAGTTGTCATTCGTAACCGTACCTCCCTCAAAGTTAATCGGAAGAGAAACAGGTGTCTGCCCATACCCAACCCCACTCAACCAAATCAATGAAACAAACAGTAAAAAGTACCTCATTCCGCGTCGTGTCATTTGGACACTAATGTAACAATAACAATTTATATCGTGAAGTCACTCGCAGGACAAATCATGCATTAATACTGATAACGGCGCTCGCCTATTTTCAATATTCCGTGCGATTATCCTTGGTAGTCCAGTCGTTAAATACCTTTACCGCTTCTTCTCTAAGAATTTGATTAAAAGGAATCTGTCTATCCTCAATTTTCAATTCGAGCTCATCGTAAATGACTTGATCATCAAATTCAATGGCGGCTGCATCAGATCTAGAGCAGGCATAGAAAACTTTTTTGGGTCTTGACCAATAGATGGCACCCAAACACATCGGGCAGGGCTCGCAGGAGGTGTAAACGGTGCAGTCTTCGAGTTGAAAAGAACCCAACTTCTTGCAGGCTTTGCGAATCGCTACGACCTCTGCGTGTGCTGTCGGGTCATTCTTTGAGGTAACTCTGTTATACCCTTCAGAAATAATCTTGCCATCCTTTACAACTACGCAGCCGAATGGGCCTCCAGCATTCTTGTTCATCCCTTTTCTTGCGAGCTCAATAGCTCTGCGCATAAATTTTTGGTCGTAGTCGCTCATTGTGTGTGATTAGGTACACAAATATAGGATTTGCCTTCTCCGCACAGTTTAATTGTTTTGCTGCCTTAGGTTGCCGCTCTCATTTGAAATCTTGAGGTCATTGACCAAATCAAAAAACATCTCCAATAATTCATACGCTCTGTCTTTTGCAGCGCTAGGGGCAAGTCCATTGCGGCCGAAGGGCCAGCACCACAATTTTCAGAATTATCTGCTGTAGACTCAATTGCTGTTAAGAGGAATGAACAGGCCAATGGTGAGCGCATAAACGAAACGAAGAGAGATGGAAGGCAGAGCAACTTAAGGAAGCCAAGCAACGTCGTAGAGCAAAAGAAACCTAAATGAAAAAATCATCTCTACTTTTTCTTGTGCTAGCCGCAGCATTTGGCCTCAGGGCTCAGAATATTCAATTTCAAGTGGCAGAACCACATCCTAACCTATTAGGCGCGGTAGGGGGCGATAGCGAGTTGGCCGATGTAGATGGAGATGGGGATCTGGATTTGTTTCTTTGCGGTCGTGAAGATGGGTGGGTTAGCAGTGTTGTTACCACCTTATACTTGAATGACGGTTTAGGAAACTTCAGTGAAGATGTTGAGGCACCTTTCCCAAATATTCAATTTGCCGCAGCTCAGTTCAATGATGTAGATGGTGACGGAGACCAGGACTTATTTTTAACGGGTTATTTTGAGGGTATAGTCGGGTCTGATATTGTTTCTGAAGAGAAAGCCGAATTGTATATAAATGATGGGAGTGGGAATTTTAGTTTGATGTTTGATACGCCTTTCATTCCATGCCGAGATGCAGAACTCGACTTTGGAGATGTTGATGGTGATGGAGATGATGATTTATACATCTGTGGAAGTGCATCGGGAAATATATTTTGTAAATTATATATCAACGAAGGAGATGCCCAATTCTCTGAGCTTGAAGGCATGTCATTCATCCCAATGGGGCAAGCTGATTTAAAAATATTTGATGCAGATGGAGATGGTAATCTAGACCTGATGGCCATGGGTGATGACGCCGACGAAGCACCAATTACCACACTTTATTTGAATGATGGAGGCGCGGGATACATGCTTTCCGAAAGTGGGATTGATGCCTTTGGAATATGCGCTCTTGCAGCTGGCGATTTGGATCAAGACGGTGATGTAGATGTATTGGTCAGTGGGATGAACGCCGATATTAATGTGGTGACCGAGCTCTATCTCAATGATGGTTCAGGTACGTTCAGTCTTTTCGTTGGTGGTGACGTTTTCACTGATGTATTCGTAGGGCAAACCTTGTTTTATGATATGGATGGAGATAATGACCTCGATATTTTATTGAGTGGGTCGGGAGCTGGCGGTTTGGGAAGTGAAAACGGTATTGTCTCCAATGTTTATGAAAATCTAGGGGACAACAATTACATCTTGGCGGACTCCTTGACAGGAAGTTATATTTCCAATAATTCGATTGGGGATCTCAATGGAGATGGATTGGCTGATTTGATACTAAGTGGCACTACTGTGGGTAATCCAACTTTTAAAACGTGGGTTTACTTCAATACAACGGAGCCCTTGAGTACAGAAAATCTCGTGGAAATGGACTTTGATGTATTTCCCAATCCATCAAACGGGATGTTTAACATCCGACTCATTGACGCAGATAAAGCGACCATTGAGCTATTCACTATGGCTGGACAGTTGGTGTTCAATAGTCCAGTGGCGTCAGGAGGTGTGTTCAGTTTTGAGCCCGACTTGCCGAGTGGGATATACACGCTAGTGATTCGGAATAGCCAAAGCATTGGCAGCCGCAGGATTGTGGTAGTGGACTAAGGCAGTGAAGCGCAGTTGCCGCAGGCTATTTTACTAGTAAAAAAAGCATTTACAGCCGAAACACAAAATTGGTACATAGTTGGCAAGTGCTGTTTTAATTGGGTGGTGTCTTTTCTATGATATACGCTGTGATCAGATTGTAAAGGTGTTTTCTCGTGTTTTTCCCCTCATATATTCCATGCGATCTATTGGGATAGGCCATCATGTCAAAGGGCTTGTTTTCTTTAATCAACTCATTGATTAAAAGCTCAGCACTTTGGTAGTGCACATTGTCATCGGCTGTGCCGTGAATCAGCAGCAGGTTTCCCTCTAAATTTTTGGCGTAGGTGATGGGGGAGCCATTCACAAAATCTTCCATGTTTTCTTGGGGCAAGCCCATGTACCTTTCTTGGTAAATGTTGTCGTAAATCAATTGGTTGGACACCGCCGCAACGGCTACGCCTGTCTGGTAAATTTCAGGAAACTGAAACAGCAGGTTCAAGGTCATGGACCCGCCGCCGCTCCAACCCCAAACGGCGGTGCGGTTTTCATCCAAGTAGTCGAGCTTTAAAAGTTCCTTCGCAGCCAACGCTTGGTCTCGGGTATTGATCAACCCAATTTTTCGGTAGATGCTCTTTCTCCATTCACTGCCTTTTAGGCAAGGCGTGCCTCGATTGTCCATATCGATAATCACATAGCCCTTCTGCGCCATAATGATGTTGATCGGGCCCACTTGAGCGTCCACGGCTTCCTGACCCCAAGGCTCGCCATACACATGAAAGAGGACTGGGTATTTCTTATTCGCATCAAAATCAATGGGCAAAATCATTCTCACATCCAGCGTGATTCCCTCTTCGGTAGTCACTTGAGAAAAATTAACTTCAGGAAGTTTTAGCGAATTGAGTTTGTCGCGGTAAGCGGCATTGTCCACCAAGGTTTTGATCACTTTGTGATCGGGCAGACTAATCAATCGAATCGTTCTTACTTCTTTGGTGCTCTGGTGTGTGTGTATGGCGTATTTTGCATTGGGTGAAATACCGTAGCCGTTCATCCCGCTATACGCTGTCGGAGTAATGCGTTCGTCATTTCCCTTTCCTTTCAAGTCGGTGCGGTACAGATAACGCTGAGTGCTGTTGCTTGGAGAAGCGATGTAATACACGCTTTTCTTCGTGGTAGAATGCATGGAGGCTACATCATAATCGAAAGGAGTGATCAGTGTTTGCTCGCCAGTGGCAATGTTCACTTTGTAAATATGCCGCCACGCATCGTTTTCCGTCATTCGCAGAAATGCGGCGCCACTGTCTACTATTTTCAAGTCATTGTTGCCCCATCCATTGGCCGATTCATCTGGGTAGCCTATGTCCACCCACGTATCTTCCTTTTCGGTGTATACCTTTTTGACAGATTTTGAACTAGGAGTGTAGGCCCATATTATCAGGTGATTTTGGTGTCTGTTTAATTGCTGAATGAGCAGCAAGTCCTCATTCACCCATTGCATTCCAGGAATGTAATTTTCCTTCTCGCCGCCCTCAATCGGTACCCAAACCATCTCTTCGGTACTTAAATCGATAACGCCAATTTTCGCTGCCGAAGGCTCATCGCCCACCTTGGGGTATTGAATGGGGATGGGCTGAGAATAGATCGAATCTGTATTGTTGATCATATAAAACGTGCCAGTAGTGGAAGCGTCCAGCTGCCAAAAAGCAAGATACTGGTCAGAAGGGTTGATGCTGAATCCGTCTCTTTTACCAAACTCTTCCTCATACACCCAGTCGAAGGTGCCGTTGATGATTTCTCCGTTGCCGCCTTTGGTCAATGCAGTGGTGGCACTTGTAGTAAAGTCTTCTTTGTAAATATTGAATTGGTGAACGTAAAAAACAAAGCGATTGTCGCTAGAAAACTTCGCGAACATCAAAGAAGACGCTTCAAAAGAAGCCCCGAGCTGTTTTAAGGATTGAGTTTGGACGTCAAACACCCAGTAGTCGCCTTTTGTGTTGGATCTCCATACCCGGCTCGAATTGGTGAAAAGCAAGACCTTGGTCCCATCAGGCGAAAGGGTAAAACTTTCTATTGCCAATGAGCTGTCATTGACCTGTAGCTTTTCTGCATCAATAAATAGCGTTCGCTCTTGGCTAGAGCCAATATAATGCACCAGTTCATCAGCTCCATCAAGGGTGTCTGACTTTTCTATGGTGATGTAACCTTCGCCATTGCTATCCCACTGAATGTCTCGTTGAGAATCTTGTTTGAACTCTCCCGAAAACAAACGGTCCAGTGTCAGCAACGCTGAATCCTGTGCCGACTGCGCAAAAGAGTGATAAGGGATAAGGAGCAAACTCAGGATGACGAGGGTTGCAGCTTTTTTGAACATGTTCTTCCTTTTTGTGGGGGTGGTTTTTGCGTATTGGATGGGCAATATTAGTGAATTCTTTCAGCCCCGCGATTTAGGCCTTGTCCAGGACTTAAAATAGAAAACCCCAACATCTAGCGACATTGGGGTTTTACTCATCTTTACTTCTACACATATCTCCGTATCGATTTTAGGGTTTAATCCTAGTTTTAGGAGGTGTGCGACACGTCGCACAATTCTAAAACAGGGGATACATGTTACCAACACACCGTTGGCAGAGGTTTGTGGTTAGGCCGCCATTACTAGAGCTACATCGCTGTAGGCACTGGTTATAGCGCCATTCACCGCCATCACTCTAAAAAAGTACTTGGTGCCTTCCATCAGGTTGGTTACCGTGCAATTGCTTTTCGAAGATGTCAATGCCACCGTCCACGGGCCACTATCGGCTAGCGCAGGATCGCTCGTCTTATACTCTATTTGGTATGCTCGTCCGTTGCTTACGGGCTTCCACTTCAACACGATCTCCCCACTCTTTTCACTGCGCTTGGCGCTAAAATCTACCGGTTGATTAAGACGAGAAGTCGACTCAGGAGTTTTACGTACATCAAAACCAGAGCTCAAAATCGTGTCCCGATTGCCACCTGCGGTAAGCGTAACATAGTTTGCCAAAGTGCGCAACAAAGCGGTCAATTCATTGAAATAAACTATCCGCTGTCCTACGGATCGCTTGTCGCCCCATTGCGCCTTTTGTATCCACGTTTGCAATTCTACTCGTGCAGCTGCAATATCGGCCAGTGCGGGCACCGGTGTCGCGAAACTTG
>JBLIDT010000004.1:0-183133 GCA_047632755.1 Cryomorphaceae bacterium | reverse complement strand
TGGTAGTTCAGGTTGAAGTTGTAATTCGACGATTCTTGATCGAGCAAAGTCTCTGACTTCAGAATCTCGTCCAAGGCCCCAGTTTCAAGAAGGGAAATGAATGTGGTGCTCTCGAGATCATCGTCGTTGGAATTGAGAATAGCGTTCCCCGAAAAACTCAAGCTGTGCTTCTCATTCAATGTGTACTCCAAACCAGTGGTGACAGTATAGCCATCAAAATTTCTGATTTGATCTGATGCGAGTTCAAATGAATAGCCATTCTGCAATCTTGTTTCCCGAAAGTCGTCGTAGGTCTCATTGTCAACCCGACTCACACCAAGGCTTGCCTTCAGCTTTTCGCCGCCGTAGTTGAGATTCACACTTTGGTTATTTCGAAAATAGTCTCCTTGTGTAAGTGAAGCCACTGCACTTCCGTTAAAACCCGTTGCGACATTCTTCTTTAAGTTGATATTGATGATCCCCGCATCGCCTTCAGCTTCATATTTTGAAGAAGGATTGGAAATGATCTCAATGTCTTCAATATTGTCCGAACCCATGTTTTGAAGGAGGTTGGCCAGATCATTTCCCGAAAGACGCGTGGGTCTTCCATTGATGAAAATCCGCACTCCCGATTTGCCCAGCAATGCGATATTGTTGTCCATATCCACATTGACACCGGGCGCTCTTCGCAATAACTCCAAAGCATCAATACCCGAAACGCTGGGAGTAGCTGCCACGTTGAATACCATCTTATCGGGGCGTACCTCGATCATGGATTTCTGAGCGACAATTTCCACTTCTTTCAATTCCAGATTGTCGCTCAATGCGATCTCACCAAGGTCAAAATTTCCCGAAGATCCATCAATAGAAAACACATCCGTACCACTCTTGGTGAAACCCACCATACTCGCTTCACAGAAGTAACTTCCTGTGGCAACTGATGAAAAATTGAACTCACCGTCCTGATTGCTTACAGCTCCTTTGATGAAGCCAGTATCGGCAGCCGAAAAGAGAACCACATTGGCGTAAAGCAAGGCCTCCCCTGAATCATTTAAAACCTTTCCGTTAATCTCACTTTGAGAAAAGCCGGTCAGCGTTAAAGCACAAAAAATGAGCAATAAAAAGTCCTTAATTCGAATGGTAGTTATGGGCATTAATTTGCAGTCTGGGTTAATCTCGTTTTTCCGAAAGCGAAAGTACATTTTTCAGGTAGGGTCGCCAGCAGTCATACCAGCCAAATACCCACTCGTCCAAGCGTGCTGAAAATTGTAGCCGCCTGTCACACCGTCTGCATTGAGCACCTCACCCGCGAAGAAAAGACCGGAATGCTTCTTGGATTCGAAAGTGCTTAGATCAACTTCACTCAAGTCGACACCACCTGCCGTTACAAACTCTTCTTTAAAAGTCGTTTTGCCATCTACCTGATAGGAACACCTCACAAGCACCTCAATAAATCGATTCATCTTTTTAGCAGGCAAATCTGCGTACTTCAACGTTTCAGTAATCTCGGACTTTTGGCAAAGACGCTCCCAAAGACGTTTGGAAATCTCAAACTGCGGATTGCTCCCGACCTGCTTAGTGGGGTGATTCTTACGCATCTCCTGCAATGTTTCTCTCACGTTTTCCTCACTCTGCCCCGTCCAGTTGATGTGAATGGGGAAACGGTAGCCTTTTGAATGCAAATCAATGGCTGCCCAAGCCGAAAGCTTGATCACAGCTGGAGCGCTAAATCCCCAATGCGTGATGAGAATAGGACCGTCGTCTTTCCATTTGGTTCCAGGAATGGATACAATTCCCTCTTCCACCGAAAGACCTTTCAAGTCCTTCATGTCTGAGTCGGGAACATTGAAGGTGAAGAGCGAAGGAACAGGTTCGACGATTTTCAAGCCCAAATCGCGCAGCCATTGATAGCTGTCTGATTTTGGGGAACCGCCAACGGTCACAATGACTTTATCGGCAGAGATGGATTCCCCTTTTTTTAGCTCAAGCTTAAAGCCAGCTGCCGTGGGTTCAACTCGAGTAACTTCCGATTTCATCCGTATTTCAATTCCTTTTGAATCAACCTCCTTCATCAGGCAGTCGATGATGGTTTGGGAATTATCCGTTACCGGAAAGACTCGACCATCGGATTCTGTTTTGAGTTTTACGCCACGCTCCTCAAACCATCGACGGGTGTCATTCACGTCAAATTTGGAGAACGCCTTTTTGAGGGTCTTCTCACCTCGCGGGTAAAACTTCACCAGTTGACTTGGGTAATCGCAATCGTGGGTCACGTTGCAACGACCACCGCCACTCACTTTGACTTTTGAAAGAAGCTTGGTCGTCTTTTCCAAGATCAGAACCTTCGCTCCGTTTTCGGCAGCGTGTATGGCCGCGAAAAACCCAGCAGCACCGCCGCCTATTACAATCACATCCGCATTACCGTGACTCATCAGGTATCTCTTTACAGCTCTCGCTAGTGGCTAATAGCGAATGGCTAAATACTAGTCCTCTCTCCAATCGCTTCCTCTTCCTGGAGTATATGGCACCTTCATCTCGACCAACTTCTTCTCAATGGCTTCAACTGAACTTGCTACATCCCGCATCTTCTGCAAAACGGCAACATATTCCTCCTCTGCTATTGAGATTTGATCTTTGGCTGTTTGAGTAGGCTCGGCGGTATTCCACCAACTGGAATAAGCGGCGTATCCAACTCTTCCATTCAGGCTTGGCTCCGTTTCAATATCACGGAAAGAACGAGTTGCGTCTCCGTAAATGGCCAGTCGAATTTCATACAACTCCTCTTCCAATTGGCGAATCTCGCCCATCATTTCCATTGGAACTGCTGGGTACATCTCAACCGCTTTTTCTATGTATTCGAGCTTCTCCTTGTTTTCGCTGTAGAGCTTATTCGTTCCCGAAATAGAGCGTTGCAATTCCGCCACTTTTTCCTGAAAAGCCAATACCTCTCCTCGATCTTGAGCCATAAGAGTTTGACGATCGAGCGGTGTAACCTCGAAGGCTACCGCATCGTGAATTTGTGTGAACTCTCCGTTGACGTTCTTGAACATTTCCACGGTGTACGTACCTGGCAAAGCCAACATTCCCTCGTCGGGGGATGAATAGCGTCCGATCTCTCCCGTTTTCAATTTAATAGGAGAAGTGGTGGTATGGCGAAGATTCCAATTGATGCGGTTCATGCCTTTACTCGCAGATTGGCGCATTTTCCGAACAGCTTCCCCTGAGGAATCCTTGATGACAAAAAGTAAAAAAGGATCTTCCTCTCGGTCTTCCTTTCTCAATTCGTCAAGTGACGGATACACTTCATCTAGGTTTTCTTTTCTCAGCTCTTTCTCTTTTTCCTTTCGCTGATCTTCTATCGTCTTGATTTCCTGACCCACGTGGTAGGTTATGGTTGCACCAAAAGCGGGATTCTCAGACATGAAGATCATCTCACCTTGAGAACTCTTACCTCTTCCTCCCATGCGGTTATCCTCTACATAGAGCAAAGCATCTTTAATGGGGTAGATATGTGCATCTTTCGCTACGACCTCATCTGACAAATCACGGAGCGGAGTGTAATCATCCAACACGTAAAAACTGCGCCCGAATGAAGCGACAACCAAGTCATTTTCTCGACGTTGAATTTCCAAATCGCGCGCTGCAATGGTTGGAATTCCACCTTTTATCTGCAACCAATTGGCACCGCCGTCATTGGTAAAGAACACGCCAAACTCAGTTCCTACAAAGAGTAGATCCTTGTCCACGTGATCTTGAACGATCGCATAAGCCGATCCTCTTTCGGGAAGGTTTGAGGACATACTTGCCCAAGACTTTCCGCGATTACTGCTGCGGTAAACGTAAGGCTTGAAATCTCCTTCTTTGTGGTTATTGAAAACTGCATAAACTACATTTTCATCGTAAAGCGAAGCGCGGAGCATGTTCACATAAGTGCGCTCGGGAACTCCTGAAACACTTGAAATTTTTGTCCATGAATCTCCACCATCTTCAGAGATTTGAATGAGGCCATCATCCGTTCCAGCATAAAGCAAACCTTCTTTTACCGGCGATTCATCAAAGGCTACTATGTTTCCATAAATCGAAGTCGACTTGTTTTTCATTACCGCATCTGGGCCCCACACCTTGTCCATTACCTTGAAGGTATTTCGGTCGAGTTGCTGAGTCAGATCAGGACTGATCGTTTCCCAAGAATCGCCGCGGTCTTCACTTTTGAAAATCTTGTTCGCGGCAAAGTAGAGTCGCTTGTTGTTATGCGGACTAATCAATAGCGGTGCATCCCAATTCCAGCGGTAAGCTGCCTCGTCTTTGCCTGGCTGAGGCTGAATAGCCACTCGCTCGCCACTCTTCTTGTCGTAGCGGACCAACCATCCATATTGGGCTTGGCCGTAGACTATATCGGGGTTCTCAGGATCAATGGCTGGCTCAAATCCATCACCACCATTGGTAACATACCAATCGAAATTCATGATCCCATGCTGACTGGTAGTTCGCGAAGGGCCACCTTGGGTATTGTTGTCCTGCGTTCCTCCGTACACATTGTAAAAAGGCTCGTCATTATCGACCGCTACTTTGTAAAATTGAGTAATCGGCAAGTTCGGATAGTACATCCAATCCTCTGCGGCATTCCAAGTTTCGTAAAGCCCACCATCGCATCCTACACGCCAATGTTCCGGTTGAAGCGGATCGATCCACATGCAGTGGTTGTCCACATGCTTGCTCTTCTCTCCAGTTTTCTGGAAGTTCTTTCCGCCATCTTCAGTGTGGTGAAGCCAAGTGCTCATGCTGTAGACTTTGTCCACATCGTAAGGGTGGCACACAATTTCTTGGTAATAGTTTCCACTTGTCTGGTAGTCGGACATCTTCTTCCAGCTCTCTCCACGATCTTCAGAACGGTAAAACCCACCGTTTTCAGTCGCCTTAATAATCGCGTAAACGACATCGGGATTGGCAGGAGAAATATCCATTCCAATTCTACCCATGTCATTTTTGGGCAAACCGCTTTCTAATTTCTTCCAGTTTGCCCCTCCATCGGTCGATTTGTAAATGGCTGTTTCGGGACCGCCATCG
Organism: Cryomorphaceae bacterium; assembly: GCA_047632755.1. Taxonomy (GTDB): domain Bacteria; phylum Bacteroidota; class Bacteroidia; order Flavobacteriales_D; family Cryomorphaceae; genus JAKVAV01. The sequence continues at coordinate 178,087 of JBLIDT010000004.1, read as the reverse complement.
ATGTAAGTGAATACATGTCTGCGACGCTGATGCGCTGTAGCATAAAGCAAATTGGGATCTCGAGGATCCATGTGAATTTCATTGAAACCAGTATGCTCAGAGACTTCGAGGATCAAGTCCCACGTTTCTCCGCCATCGGTAGTTTTGTAAATACCGCGTTCTCCACCAGCACTCCATAGAGGCCCATAAGCCGCCACGTAAACGGTGTTTTCGTCTTCAGGATGTATGGCAATCATTCCGATGTGCTCGGACTCTTTCAATCCCATATTCTTCCAAGAAGCACCGCCGTCGGTACTCTTGTAAACTCCGTCGCCGTAGGCCACACTTCGTTGATTGTTATTTTCGCCTGATCCCACCCAAACAACACTTGCATTGGAAGGAGCCAAGGAAACACAGCCAATCGAATAAGAACCTTCTCCATCAAAAATCGGTTCGAAGGTGATTCCGTTATTGCTTGTTTTCCAAACGCCACCAGAGGCTATTGCCAAATAAAATTCATGAGGCTTGGCAGGATTAACGGCTATATCGGCTATTCGTCCTGATGTTAGAGCAGGCCCAATACTTCGGAATTTCAAACCGCTGTAGGCCGAGGCTTCGTATCTGGGTTTCTCTTCTTCTGACTCTGATTTATCTTTCTTCTGCGCAGAAAGACCAATGACCATGAACAGGCTCAAAATGAGTGGGAGTAATTTTTTCATATTTCTTGATGAGTGGATTTTAAGAATCCGTGAAGATAAGGAAGGTCTAGAAATTTAAGTTGGTGAGCGGGAACGGAATGGATCAATTGAGATTGCTAGTTCAGATTAATCAGACGATCCCACTGATAAATGACTTTTGTACATTTACAGCCCAAAATTGACGAAATCCAACCTTTCGAAACTCAATCTAAACGTACTATCAATGCCGAAGACACCTACCATAATTTATACATTGACGGATGAAGCCCCTTACTTGGCCACTCATTCATTTCTACCCATTATCAAAGCCTTCACTTATGCTGCAGGCGTGCATGTTGAAACGAGAGACATTTCTCTGGCAGGACGAATTTTATCTCAGTTTCCCGAAAGGCTCACAGAAGACCAGCGTGTTTCCGATGACCTCGCAGAGCTCGGTGAAATAGCTAAAACACCCGAAGCCAACATCGTAAAGCTTCCGAATATTAGCGCTTCACTTCCACAATTGGAAGAGGCCATTAAAGAGCTTCAAGCCAAAGGATACGACCTGCCAAGCTACCCTGAAGAGGCGAAGAATGCCGAAGAGGAAAAGACCAAAGCCAAATATGACAAGATAAAAGGTAGCGCCGTAAATCCTGTTTTGAGAGAAGGAAACAGCGACCGTCGGGCACCTAAAGCCGTAAAAGATTACGCTCGAAAACATCCCCACTCAATGGGCGCATGGAGTGCTGATTCTAAAACGCACGTAGCGAGTATGGAAAGCGGAGATTTTTACGGAAGTGAGAAATCTGTGGTCATGCCAAATGCTAACGTTGTTTCCATCGAATTGGAAAAGACAAGTGGCGCCACTCAGGTTCTGAAAGCAAACCTCAAACTAGAAGCGGGAGAAATTGTCGATGGCTCATTTATAAGTAAATCAAAGCTGCGCGCATTTCTTGCGGAGCAAAAAAGAGATGCCCGAGATAAGGGTGTCCTCTTTTCAGTTCACCTAAAAGCCACCATGATGAAGGTTTCTGACCCGATCATTTTCGGTCATGTGGTAGAAACTTATTTCAAGGATGTTTTTGAAAAACACCGAGAAGCTCTCGCTGACGCGGGTGCTGACTCAAACAATGGTCTTGGAAGTGTGCTCTCAGCTTTGGAATCACTACCAGCCGAGAAGCGCAGCGAAATCGAAAAAGATATCGCCGCAGCCTATGAAAAAGGTCCTGATCTCGCAATGGTCAATTCCGATAAAGGCATTACCAACTTACACGTGCCCAGCGATGTGATCATTGACGCTTCTATGCCCGCCATGATCCGCACCTCGGGTCAGATGTGGAACAAGGATGGAAATGCACAAGACACCAAGGCCATCATTCCCGATCGCTCATACGCGGGTGTTTATGCTGAGACTATCGATTTCTGCAAAAAGCACGGCGCCTTCGACCCTGTGACTATGGGAAGCGTTGCTAACGTAGGACTTATGGCCCAAAAAGCAGAAGAGTACGGATCACACGATAAGACGTTCGAGGTTTCAGCTGCAGGAAAAGTAGTTGTGAAAAACGCGGCGGGAGAAGTACTCATGAACCACGATGTTGAAGCGGGTGATATCTGGCGCATGTGCCAAACCAAAGATGCACCGGTGAAAGACTGGGTGAAACTAGCGGTAAATCGAGCTAGCGAAACAGGCGACTTGACCATCTTTTGGCTTGACCAAAACAGAGCGCACGATACTGAAATCGTCAAAAAAGTCAAGGCATATTTACCAGAATACGACACCGAAGGTCTAGACATTCGAATCCTTTCACCTATTGAGGCTACCAAAATTTCGCTGGAATACATTAAAGCGGGAAAGAACACTATATCAGTTACGGGCAATGTTCTCCGTGATTACCTCACCGATCTATTTCCAATTTTGGAAGTAGGGACGAGTGCCAAGATGCTTTCAATTGTTCCACTTATGAATGGTGGAGGATTGTTTGAAACAGGCGCAGGCGGATCTGCTCCAAAACATGTTCAACAATTTTTAAAAGAAAATCACCTTCGATGGGATTCGCTGGGAGAATTCTTGGCTTTGTCTGAATCGTTGAACCACCTCGGTAAGACTTTCGGAAACAAAAGAGCTGTGCTGCTGGGAGAAACCCTCCAAGAAGCAACGGGTACGTTTTTGGATATGAATAAATCGCCATCGCGAAAAGTTAACGAACGAGACAATCGGGGTAGCCATTTCAAATTGGCGCTCTATTGGGCAGAAGCTTTAGCAGCCCAAAAAGAAGATATGGAACTCAATGAAGCATTTAGCCAATTGGCCATAGAACTTCGGGAAAACCTCGAGAAAATCAAGCAAGAGCTTATCGACATCCAAGGTTCACCAGTTGATCTGGGTGGCTATTACAAGCCCGACGAGGATAAAGTGAACAAGGCCATGCGACCAAATAGCACGCTCAATCAGGCAATTGATAAAATTTCTGAATTGGTTTAAGATCAATTTCACATTACGAATTGAGGGAGGATAGGCAACTATCCTCTTTTTTTTGGGATTTTTTTTTACCTTCAGATGGAACGATAAAAGAAATATGATGAGGAGACTATTGAACCTTTCAATCGCTACTCTCTTGCTAGCTTCGTGTGCCATTCATTCGGGCAATACATCTAGCAACGCGGCAGTAACCGATGATAACTTTCGAATTATGGATCTGGCCATCGGTCAGGCCCAAACAACACAAGTCTTCGGAATTGGTGGATTAATACCCGATGCCTTGGTACTTGATGCCAAGAGGTCTATGTACAAGAACTACCCGCTCGAGGCGGGTCAGATTTATTCCAACATCACGGTGGATTACAAGCGCTCCTTTTATTTGATAGTCGTGACAACGATGGTAACCGTGAGCGCAGACGTGATTCAATTCAATCCTTCAGAAGCCCAGAAAAAAGCAGACCTATTTTCCAAGCAAAGTAGTGGCCTTTCAAAAGTTGTGCCTATGGCAAGATCTGCAGTAGCAAGCACCAATGAATATTTCGAAACGGGCAAAACAGTGGGGGTTTACACAATGGGTGAACTCAGAAAGATGACCTTAGAAACGCAGCTTGGGAAGAAGCGTTATGAGCTCCTTTCGACTGATTCGAGTAAATTTATTTTTGACGTAAAGAGCATCTACCTCATAGACGATTTGAATTACGATTTCCAACATGGATACTCTGTGGGAGATCAGGTTGAGTGGGACGTTCGCGGTAAGACAAAGACAGGAATGATTGTTGGTGTGAACGAAAATATGGTGGTGATCAAAAGCGAAGATCAACTCACCGAAATCTCTCCTGAAGATGTTAGACCAATCGAAACAGAATAAGCTATGAAACGAGTTGCCACTTATTTATTTTGCTTAGTTTTCTTAAACTCTTGTGCCTTTCATTCAGGAATGATGACGGGAAATGCCGAGCTCAACTCCAATTCTGAGATTGTAAGTTTTGCCATCGGTCAATCTAAGGCAGTACATGTTTTTGGAATTGGCGGACTCGATTCAAAGACGCTCGTAAAAGATGCAAAGGAAGATCTTTACTCGAGATATCCACTCAAGCAAGGTCAGGCTTACGCCAACGTGGTAGTTGATTTTCAGCAAGCTTTCTATTTGATTGTCGATGTAAATACGGCAACGGTATCCGCCGATATTGTCAATCTGAATGCGTCAGAGACCAGTAATGAATTGCAGAGCGTATTTAAAGCAAAAGAGGTTCAACCAGAAGCGCAACTCTATACAGACCTATGGGTTCAGCCTGGAGACTCAGTCTTTTTTGTTCGGAATGATCAAGCAGAGAAGGTTGGCGTTCGCGAAATTCTTTGGGAAAAGAAAGTAACGGTAACTACCAAAGAAAATCAAATTCTAAATGCAAGGGTATTTAAACTCTACAGTGATAAAATGGATCTTACTTTTTCAAATATTCCATATAAAACGGGAGACTTCGTGAAGTACAATGTTGAAGTAGCCGATAAGATGTACAGTGAGGTTACGGCAATTGTGAAAGGAATAAATCCCGAAGGGATGCTTATAGCGTTCGGCTCAAGAATAGCCGAAGTAGAACCTCACGAAGTATTCATTACCGAATAAGTGAAACAGCAAAATAAACTAACCCGAACACCATGAAGACGATCAAATTACTTTTCCTCTTAATGACTGCTTCAGTGCTGTCATCCTGCGCCTTCCATTCAGGAATGATGAATGACAGCGCCAGCCTTCACGGACAAGATTTTGAACTAATTGGGATGGCCGTTGGGCAGTCGAATACCACCCACGTTATTGGAATCGGCGGTCTCGATCCCACGGGACTTGTGCTGGAAGCAAAGAGAAATATGTACAATCTCTTTCCACTTAAAAAAGGACAGACGTATGCGAACCTTAGCGTAGACTTCAAGCGATCATACTTCATTATCGTGAATACGACAAAAGTGACAGTAAGCGCCGACATTGTTCAATTTGGAGAATTAGAAACGGATAGTCTGCAAAAACTTTTTCAAATCAACCCAGAGTTGGCATATCTAACAAACATTGACACAGATGTTTTAGGTATGATGCTAAATGGGGAATTGATCAGAATAAACGTTCTCAAAAAATCAAACAACGATCGCTACACACTGATAGATCAAAATGGAAAGGTGTATGAAAATATGAGCCAGTTTCTCATGTTCGAAATGAAAAAAGGATTTACAACTAATGAAATTGACTTCAGTGTAGGAGATCAGGTAGGTTTTAAAACCGATCCAAATACTTCATTGAAAGGAATTGTCATTGGAATATCAGGTCAAACTATTGCTGTTAAAACGGAAGAAAAAACCTATCAAATCTTTTCAGAAGATATATTCGAAGTAATCCAATAAACCTAACCTGTTAATTATTGCAAATTTCTTAATCGGGCTCACCGACTGAATTCCTTATCTTGGTAATCGACCAAATGAATTCCGAAATGAGACAGACGCTATTCACCACACTATTCCTTTTTTCAATCAGCATCGCGTGGGCGGGTAATCCCAATTCATCTCCCAAAGCCTTTGTGAAAAACGAAGGTCAACTTCGCACCACTGCAGGAGCGGCTAACGATGCCGTTCAATACCTCTGGTCGTCAAGCAATGGGATGAATGTCCAATTCAAAAACTCAGGGCTAGCCTTTGATACTTACCAAAAATGCGCTGAGGATGGATCGATTCTTTTCCATCGAATGGACTTAGATTTCATCGGCGCGAGTAGCGAAGTTCAATTGCTAGCTCGCAATAAATCGGACGAAGAGCTGAATGTAATCAAGGGAGACAATAGATTTGAAAAAATTGGGCTCTACGAGGAACTCATCTACAAAAACGTCTACGACAATATTGACATCGTAGCCTACTCGGGAGGAACTCATTTCAAATATGACTTCATTCTAAAAGACGGGGCCAATGCCAATGACATTCGAATGGAATACAAAGGTTTCGACTCCTTCCACGCCAAGGCGGGAGCCATTACTTTCTCCCTTTCGGGAAAAGAAATTACTGAGAACATTCCCGAAAGTTGGTTGACCAATTCGGGAGAACGGATCGAAGTAGAATACCGAATTATCGAAGAAGGAGAGAACTCCATTATCGTCGGCTTTGAAATTTGTGACGACAGCCACGCGAACAAGACCATGGTGATTGATCCGGAAGTTTTTTACGAATGGTCGACTTACCACGGCGACAGCCTTTTCGACACAGCAAATGACATTGTATCCGATTCGCTCGGAAACGTATTTATCGCAGGCACCACTGAAAGCTTGGACATGATCGCATCTGCAGGCAACTATCAAAACACTTATGCAGGTGGCGCCACAGATGCCTATCTTCTGAAATTCAACCAACACGGACTGCGCCACTGGAGCACCTATTACGGTGGCAGCTCAGAGGATGAAGGTTTGGGAATTTGCGTCGATAATTTCAAACATGTTTACTTGGTTGGACGAACCAATTCCACTGACTCCATTGCCCAAGGTGAAGCCTTTCAAGATTCTTTGGCAGGAAGCTGGGATGGTTTCGTAGCCAAATTCGATCGGCTCGGGACTTTCGTTTGGGATACATACCTCGGTGGCCCCTTGGATGACAATGTCGTTGCCTGCGAAGCATTCAACAATGGTTCGGTTCACGCCTTGGGAACCACATCGAGCACTTCCTTCCTAGAGGATAACGACCTGAATGTCCCTCAACCGCATGGTGGCGGAACCGATGCCTTCGTATTGCAGTTCAACATTTCGGGAGAAGCAGAAAGAGGAATGTACTTCGGCGGGAGCGGAAATGAAACTGCCGTGGGATTGGAAATAAATGCCACACCCGAAATATTTGTGGCCATCAATACCGATGGATCTACTGGGCTGGCTTCATCTGACGCGGCCAATACAAGTCCATTCGGAAATTCGGACGGGGTGATCTTTAGCATGGATACCACTTACAACGTGTGGTGGTCGAGCTACTTCGGTGGAGAAGGCGAAGACATCCTTACTGACATTAGTGTCAAGCAAGATGAATTGGTTTTCTTTCTCAGCGGATATACCGACTCTCAAATTACTCAGGTCGGAACTTACACAGATCTGGCCTCACCTGCTGGCGGCTTGGATGGATTTGTTGGTGGTTTCAGTAATCAAGGATTTAATGACTGGTTCACTTACGTTGGTGGATCACTTGACGATCAAGTGATGTCCATCGATCTGGACGGTGATACATCACTTTTCGTTTTTGGAAATACCCTCTCGGAAGAGAACATCGATCTACCCGAAGATGAACTCACAGATTCAACTTCCCTTAGCGGAGAAAACGATGCGTTTCTCTCCAAATATAATGTCAACTCAGGTAATAAAGTGTGGGGCAAATATTTTGGAGGGGACATGAATGAAACGGCTAAAGCAATGGACGTCTATGGTGTTTCCGCGATATTCTTCGTTGGCGAAACCAATTCAGATTCAACTATGACCTTTGCCAATGGAGAAGAGGAAGATGCTCATCAAGCGGAATATGGAGGCGGCCTCGCTGATGCATTTATAACAAGATTCACTACCAATCGCTCAACACCGCCTTTTGATATTTGTGTTGGCGGAAATCAGTACGGGGTTGGTCAAGGACATTATGACCCTGCAATCTGTCTGGGGGACAGCATTACCATCAGCGTTGGCGGAGGATGTCTGGCAGATGGCGCCATGTGGGTTTGGTATGCCGATACATGCGGAGGTACCGACAACTTTATAGGAGAAGGAGAAGAGATTTGGGTTGCACCCGATACTACCTCATCTTATTATGTGAGAGGAGAAAGCATCGACAATCAAACGTCCTGCGCTTCGGTTAGGGTTATCGTTGAAGAACCATTTGAAATAACCGCTTCGGTCACAGATTCGATCTGCGCAGGAGAATCACTGATCTTCACCGCTGATAGCGCATTGACTTACGAATGGACGGGACCCGACACGCTTTCGTTTGCAGGTTCGCCATACTCCTTGGATAGCGCCACGATCTCTAATATTGGTTGGTATTATGTTACTGGAACGGGACTCGCCTGCACCGACGATGATTCGGTTGAGGTTACCGTCATCTACCCTGCTCCGTTTATCGAAGCCGACTTGTTCAACCCTACTTGTACTGGTCTCTCAGATGGCTCCATTACCGTTGCAGAATTGGACACAACCATTACTGATTTCACTTGGACAGATATTCAAAGTGATACCCTTTTTCGGGATGGGTTGACTCAAGGGTTCTACCCGTTCACGGCTGAGAATATTTATGGATGCACCACTAATTCGGGCTTTGGATTATCCGACCCTTTCAACCCCATTGATAGCATCAGTGTTACGCCAGATACGTGCAATCAAAGCATTGGAACCGCCACATTGTTCTTAACTCCAGGATCGATGGAGGAATACGAATTGACATGGTCTGGTGGTGTAGGTCCTAGTGTGGTCAATGCCCAGAATCTGGCTTCTGGTCAATACTTCATCGAAGCATCCAATATCTATGGATGCACATTTGAGAGTAGTTTGGTAATCGGTGATTTCGGTGCCTTTACAACTTCCATCAGCGCAGACTCACTCTTTTTGGAGTTCCTCCAATCCGAGACCATCGAAGTACTCAATACTCCCGAGCAAAACGAACCTACTTACCTCTGGACTCCCACGGAAGGTCTAAGCTGCTCTGATTGCAGCACGCCTGTTGTAAATCCTGATGCGACAACCTTGTATGTTTTAACGGTTACCAGTGAACTGGGCTGCACCGCTAGCGACACGATATTCGTGGAGCGGGAAATCCCACCACCTACCACGTTCATCCCGACAGTTTTCTCCCCCAATAGCGATGGACTCAATGATGAACTCTGTGTGCTAGGGAATGGAATTCTGGAACTTGACTTTGCCGTGTACAATCGCTGGGGCGAGGAGGTTTTCGCTACCAATCAATTGGAATCGTGTTGGGACGGAAACCACAAGGGTGAGGCTGTAGCAGGTGCGCTCATCTATACTTTTAGAGCTGTACTCGAAGAAGGGGAAACCGTTGAAGAATCAGGTAATATTCAGATTCTCAGATAATGCCTGTCCATAAAACCCATTATCAGCGTTCCAAGTTGATTGTAAAAACAGACTCTAGATAAGCTTTGAGAAAAATAAGGTGGATCATATTAGCAGTGTTGATTTCCGCGCAAGCAGGTGCACAGGATGCTTTGTTTTCGCAGCAATACCTCTTGCCTACCCTTATCAATCCCGCGGCTGCTGGAAATGGAAATGACTTTCGCGGAGGACTCAACTACCGAAATCAATGGGGAGCAGTAGCTCAACCGTTCAACAGCGTTGCAGCGAGTTTTGATACACGCCTGACAAGGAATCAGAGATCGAAAAAGAAAAATGGTTTGGGTGTAGGCCTGAACTTTCTGCGCGACAAAGCGGGAGACCCCGAATTAACAACTGTTTTGGTAGAAGCTCAAGTAGCTTACCGCGTCCAGCTTACTGCAAATTCTACGCTTTCAGGAGGCCTATCCACTGCTTTCGATCAGCGCAGCGTCAATCCAAGCGAGGGGAAGTGGGCCAGTCAATTCAACGGTGTATTCTACGACCCAAGCATCGTCAGCGGCGAATCATTTGCAGGCGACAGTGAGAGTCATCTCGACCTCGGCGCAGGTATGATTTACGAAATGCAAAAGAAGCCAGTAGGCCGCAACAAGAAGCTTCCTTTTCTTCTTCAAGCTGGTTTATCCGCCTATCACCTTGGGCGCGTTTCCTTATCCGATTCGCAACTACTCACGCAAGAAATTGGCGTGAGAGTTACTAGTTTTGCCCATGCCCAAATCGGACTCAACGAAATGATGGCAGTCGTTCCTGCCGTTTTTGGTCATTATCAAAATGGCTCCTCCAAAGTTGTGGCCGGTGCTTACTTCAAGCAAGTCTTGGTATCGGGCAATACGTTTATCAAAGAAATCAACCAGTCATCAATGATGATTGGAGCCTTCTATGAGCCCTCTCGAGCTGTTATAATCAAAGGTTTGGTAGAATGGGGAAACTACACCATTGGGTTGGCCTACGATATCGATATCTCCGATGTGGCCGACTATGGTTCTTCGGCGAGAGCGTTTGAACTGAACTTGATTTATCAGTGGAATAGGAAGAAGTAAAGCAGAATCTAAAGATGAGATTGCCTCCCTGTCTTCAGGGGCCTTGATCGCTTTTGAGAATGTGCACAAGAACGCTGGGCAGCTCAAGGCATAAGCCTTGCTCACATGTATAAAAGTATAAACTTAAAAAACGGTCGAGAGTGCCTCCCTATGGTCGTCGGACTCAAGAGGGGGCTTCGCAAACAAAGCCAATCGCTGCGCGCTTGGTCTTTTTTGCTTTTAAGAATAAGCTCAAGCACGTTTGGCATATTCTCAAAAGCAAAAAAGCCTTCCATCTTGCGATGAAAGGCTTTGTTTGCGGTCCGGACGAGACTCGAACTCGCGACCTCCTGCGTGACAGGCAGGCATTCTAACCAACTGAACTACCGGACCTCTTATGTGCTTCTCATTCGAAGCGGAGGCAAAAGTAAATGATTTTCTCAATTGAACAAACCTATTTGGAGGAAAATAAAACTTTGATTCAAAAAGATTCTTAATCACTTCATCTTAGACCTCTTAATCAGAAAATTTAAGAGGATTTGATTAAAGCCCTCGGCGATATCGGCCTCCACCAAATCAATTCCGTACTGGCCACAGCGAATTTTTAAGTCTTCACGGAACTTTCTGATCTCCTTGAGATACGTTTCGCGGATCTCATTGGGATGTGCTTTTACTTGCTCGCCCGTTTCGGTATCGACGAAAGTGTATGGACGATTTTCAAAGTCGAAGTCAAGCTCCGTCTTTTTGTCCGTAACATGAAAAAGAACTACCTCGTGCTTATTGAACTTCAAATGCTGAAGTGCTGAAAACAACTCCTCCTCGCGATCTGAATTGTCAAACATATCACTGAAGACAATCACCAACGAACGTCGAGGAATTCGCTCTGCTACTTCGTGAAAAGCATCAACTGCAGAAGTCTTCGCCCCCGTTCCTTCATCCGCCATAATCTTCTCCATTTCTGAAAAGAGAAACTTATGATGAGCCATGGTGCTCTTGGCGGGCGAGTGAAAATTAACACCCTCATCGAAGGTGGTAAAACCCACGGCATCTCTTTGTCGGCGCATGACTTCGGTAAGAGCCGCAGCCGCATAAACCGAGAAGGTGAACTTGCTGTGCTCATCGTCACCTTTTGGCTCAGGGTAGCGCATAGATCCCGACGTGTCGAGTAATATCCGACAGCGCAGGTTGGTCTCCTCTTCGTAACGCTTCACGAATAATTTGTCCGTCCTAGCAGCCAACTTCCAATCGATGTGGCGGGTACTCTCACCGGTATTGTAAATGCGGTGCTCAGCAAACTCTACCGAAAAACCGTGGAAGGGACTTTTATGTAATCCAGTAATGAAACCCTCCACCACTTGATTGGCTAAAAACTCAATCCTAGTGAGGTTCTGATACCGATTGCGATCAATGTTTAATGGCATAAAGTCGAAGTTAGAAAAACCAACGGAGCTAAACCAAAAAAAGCGCCCTTGAGGCGCTTTTTTAAATTCAATATTTGACTGACTACATTTGAGAATCTAACTTCTCGGTCAATACACTTTTTGGAACAGCTCCAACGCTTTTATCAACTACTTCTCCATTTTTCAAGAAAAGGATCGTTGGGATATTGCGGATTCCGTATTTCATAGAAATTCCTGGATTCTCGTCTACGTTTACTTTTCCGATAACGGCTTTTCCATCGTATTCTTTAGCAATTTCTTCGACCACTGGTCCTACCATTCTGCATGGCCCACACCATTCTGCCCAAAAGTCAACCAAAACTGGTTTGTCTGATTGAAGAGCCATTTCTTCGAAGTTTGCTTCTGTAAATTCAACTGCCATGATAGTATATTTTAAGTTCAAAAGTATTTTAAGTTTCGTTGCCACAATGACAACCAAACGACGTTTCTTAAAGAGGATACAAAATTAGCTCATTAACTTATAGTTGACACCGTTAATGGCATCTAATTGCTTTATGGAATCATTGGATAAATCTATTCTCATAGAGCGAGAAGGCATTCGTACGGATAACTTGCGCACTGGATCAACCACGCGGAACTCGACTGCACAAGTACCGCCGTTTCCATTTTTGTGCATTAGCGGTTCCAGTCCTTTCAAGAGTTCCTCCGAAATATCTTCGGCTCGTACTTCGAGCAAAACCTTCTTGGTTCGCTTCTCTCGAAGTTCGTTCAATAGCTCAATTCCAGTTATCTTAAATTCCAGTTCATTGGTTTTGCTCCACTTCTTAGGCATCACCTTTCCTCGCACTAAAACGAAGGCGCCCGTGATTAAAAAGTGTTTCAACTTCAAGTAGTCCTCTGCGAAAAGAAAGAACTTGTTCATATCGAAAAAGTCTTCCAACTCAAAGGTTCCAAAAGGATTGCCGTTTTTACTCATGCGATGCTGCACAGCTCCCATCATTCCTGCTAAAGCCAATTCTTTCCCGTTAATCGGATGGAGATCACTCAGCAAGCGAATATCCCCACGGGTGAAATTATCTAGCTCTAGTTTGAACTCATCGAGAGGATGGGCTGAGATGTAAATCCCCACCACTTCCTTTTCTTTATTGAGACGCTCCAAGGCACCCCAAGGCGCTACGGGAGGAGCTACGGGCGTTTGTACTTCTACCGCTTCGGTATTTCCAAAAAGATCGGGAGGAGCATCTCGAGAATCTTGCAAAGCAGCGCCAAATTTCACCAACTGCTCGGCGAAGTTTACTCCGCTATTCGTCTCGGCGAAATACTGACTGCGGTGAACTTCTTCAAAACAATCGAGGGCACCTGCCAAGGCAAGGTTTTCCAAACACTTTCGACTGACGTGGCGCTTATCGGTGCGCGTTACGAAATCGTAGATGGTTTTAAAAGGCCCATTCGCGTCTCGTTCTTCTACGATGGCTTTCACGGCGTTCCCTCCTACTCCTTTGATAGCGGCCATTCCAAAGCGGATCTGGTCGTTTTCGTTGACGGTAAATTTGAGGTTCGATTCATTCACACTCGGCCCAAGCACAGGCGTTCCCAAGCGGCGACATTCTTCCATAAAGAAAGTCACCTGCTTGATGTCGTTCATGTTGTTACTCAATACCGAAGCCATGTAGGCTGCGGGGTAATTGGCTTTTAGATAGGCCGTTTGAAAGGCCACCCACGCGTAGCAAGTCGAGTGGGACTTGTTGAAGGCGTAGGACGCAAAAGCCTCCCAATCCTTCCAAATCTTCTCGAGTACTTTTTCATCATGGCCTTTGCCTTTGGCCTGCTCAATGAATTGAGGCTTCATCTTAGCCAGCACATCCTTCTTCTTCTTACCCATTGCCTTTCGCAAAACATCGGCCTCACCTTTGGTGAAATCGGCGAGCTTTTGCGAAAGCAACATCACCTGCTCTTGGTAGACGGTGATTCCGTAAGTGCTTTTTAGGAGATCCTCACAGTCGGGTAGGTCGTAAGAAATATCCTCTTCTCCGTGCTTTCGCCGAATGAAGCTGGGAATGTATTCCATCGGCCCCGGACGGTAGAGGGCATTCATGGCAATGAGGTCATCAAAGGTCGTGGGCTTCAGATCCTTCATATGGGCCTGCATCCCAGGCGATTCGTATTGGAATACCCCTACCGTATCACCGCGCTGGAAAAGCTCGTAAGTCTTTGGATCGTCAAGCGGAATTTCGTCGGGATCGATCTCAGTGCCATAACGCTCCTTAACAATGACCACAGCATCCTTAATAAGGGTTAGCGTTTTCAGCCCGAGGAAGTCCATCTTGAGCAGACCCGCTTCTTCTACCACTGAGTTGTCGAACTGTGTGCACCACATGTTACTGTCCTTGGCGAGCGCCACTGGGACAAATTTGGTAATGTCGTCGGGAGTAATGATGACACCGCAAGCGTGAATTCCCGTGTTCCGAACGGAACCCTCCATGGAATGGGCTTGGTTTACCACATCAGACTCCAACCCTTTTCCTTTGGCTAAAGCCAAAAGTTCGTTAATCCCAACCACCTCATCGTCGCGGAAATTTTCTTTGATGGTCTTGTCGTCCATCTTAAAAAGCTTCTTCAGCTTCTCGTTGGGAATAAGCTTGGCAATTCGATCGGTATCGGAAAGGGACAGTTCCATCACCCGACCAGCATCGCGCACCGACGACTTGGCCGCCATCGTTCCGTAAGTAATGATTTGAGCTACCTGATTCGAACCGTATTTTTGGATCACATAATCGATCACTTTCTGGCGGCCTTCGTCATCAAAGTCGATATCAATATCGGGAAGGGACACACGGTCTGGATTGAGGAAACGCTCAAAAAGCAGATCGTACTTGATGGGATCTACATTGGTGATCTTGGTGCAATAAGCCACCACCGAACCCGCGGCCGAACCACGACCTGGGCCTACAGAAACGCCCTGATCGCGGGCTTCTTGGCAAAAATCTTGAACAATCAAGAAGTAACCGGGATAGCCGGTGTTCTCGATGGTTTTTAATTCAAAGTCAAGTCGTTCTTGAATTTCGGGGGTAATCTCGGCATAGCGATGCTTGGCACCTTCTAAGGTGAGATGGCGCAAATAGGCGTTCTCCCCTCTTTTACCACCGTCTTCAACATCCTTCGCATCGAGAAATTCCTCAGGTATATCGAATTTCGGCAGCAGCACTTCACTCGCCAATTCATATCGCTCGAATTTCGCTAAGAGCTCTTGAAGGTTCTCAATAGCTTCAGGCTTATCGGCAAAGAGCTTTTTCATCTCATCCGCCGACTTGAAATAGAATTCGTCATTCGGGAAACCGTAACGGTACTCGCGTCCGCGTTTCCCAATGTATTTCTTTGGTTTGTTTACCGATTCCGCATCGCGAACACAGAGAAGAATATCGTGTGTTCTGGAGTCGCTCTTATCTGTGTAATAGGTATTGTTGGCAGCAATAACCTTCACACCGTATTTCTCACCAAACTTGATGAGCGTTTCGTTTACGATGTCCTCTTCGGGAATTCCGTGGCGGTTTAGCTCGATGTAAAAATCCTCACCGAAATTTTCCTTCCACCAAACGAATGCTTCCTCAGCTTGACTTTCACCAACGTTGAGAATGAGAAAAGGCACCTCGCCCCAAAGCCCACCGGTAGTGGCAATAAGGTCTCCTTTCAGCTCGATAAGCGTCTTGCGATCGATGCGGGGAACATAGTAAAAACCTTGGGTGAAAGAGATCGAAGAAAGCTTAGCCAAATTATGATAGCCGGCCTTATTCTTGGCAACGAGAACCGTTTGGTATCCGTTGTCTTTTTTGGTTTTGTCGGCGAGATCGGCACTCAGGTTGAATTC
Source organism: Cryomorphaceae bacterium (assembly GCA_047632755.1). Classification (GTDB taxonomy): domain Bacteria; phylum Bacteroidota; class Bacteroidia; order Flavobacteriales_D; family Cryomorphaceae; genus JAKVAV01. The sequence continues at coordinate 162,549 of JBLIDT010000004.1, read as the reverse complement.
GCACCCAACAATCGGAGTTACATCATTTGCCAATGCTTCCCGCACAAAATGGAAGGCAGCCATCATGTTTCCGTGATCAGTCATTCCCACTGCGGGCATGCCAAATTCTTTGGCTTTGGCGACCAAGCTTCCTACCGTTGAGGTAGATTGGAGTATGGAAAATTGCGTGTGGCAATGAAGGTGAGCGAAGACCATGTCTTCCATCTCACCGATATCCGCTTTCTTGGATTGCTTGAGATCAGTGGCTGTTTCGGGCGCCATCTCGGGCGCTTTCTTAAAATTGGCTTCCGCCAATTTAGGCGCCTCGTAGCTGATGTCAGCTGGATTGGTTACCTCTTCAACCGCAAAGACATTCCGCTCAATCAGTGCGAAAAAACACCTCGCCGTTGCGTCTACATCATAAGCGGCATCGTGGGCATCTTCGAAGCCTACACCGAATAACTTATGGTGAAGCTCGGTCAATGTGGGCCACTTGAACTTCCCACCTCTTCCTCCAGGAATGGCACAATACTCCGTCGAGAGATTTTTGGTATCAAGTTGAGGAGCCTCAACCACTGTATGAGGCAATCCCACACGAAAAAATTCGGCGCCAATGACATTGACGTCAAATTCAACATTGTGACCCGCCACATATTTGGCTTTGGCCCGAGCCTCTTCAAATCTGGCCAGCACTTCGGTAAGAGGAAGCCCCACTTCCAAAGCCCGTTCAGTGGTGATCCCGTGAATTTTAACCGAATTGTAAGGAATCGTAAAACCTTCGGGCTTTACCGTCAAGTTCTCCGCCGAGATCAATCTACCCGTCTCGTCGTGCAGCTGCCAAGCAATCTGGACGAGGCGTGGCCAATTCTCGCTATCGGTTACGGGTGCCTTGTAATTATTGGGAAGACCAGTGGTCTCGGTATCAAAAATCAGAAACATGGGTGGGGTAGTGTTTGACACAAAAATACCGAATCCCGTCCCGATTTTGATCTCCTGTTGATAAGAATTGAAAACTGTTTCGTCCTTGCCGTATGGGAAATTTCAGGAATGGCTTTTAGTGATATATGCTATTAGAGGATGTCGCCCCTTCGGGGCTTTGATGGTTCAGATCGCATCCATCAACGATGGGCTTCACCCATCGTTGATGGATGCCGTCCCGTTGGGACTGATCTAAGTTTAACCTCTCCGTATTTTAGCCCTGAAAGGGCGATATCTGCGAGCACAGGGTTGCACCCTGTGCTGAGGTTCGAATAATCGTTTATAGCCCCGGAGGGGCGACATCATTCAATCCCAAACATATTTCTCATCGTACTCCACATCATACTTTTTCAAAAAACCACGGCACTCATTTTTGAAACCTACCTTTTCATGGTGTTCATGTTGATTTGAAATATAATTCTTTACCGTCTCCGTTTCGTGAGGGTTGACAGAAAAAGCTCCGTAGCCGTCCTGCCAAAAAAAATCTTTGTACCGCTCCCCGTTTGTTTTCATCCATTTGGAAGAGTTGGCCTTTAGTTCCCGCATAAAAGAAACCAGCGCAATCTTTTTTGACAACATGCAGAGAATGTGCACGTGATCGGTATAGCCGCCTACTATTAAGGGCTGACACTCCAGATTTTTACAAATCCCGCCGAGGTAATGATGCAATTCGATTTCGATGTGGGCATCGATCAAGGGTTGTCTGTGCTTCGTACTGAAAACGATGTGGAGGTAATTTTTCACTAATGATTGTCCCATGGAATGGATATTTTGGTCACATTGAAATTATGAATTCTTTTGATAATCGATCGTGTGAAAATGAAATCTACTTATGGAGATGTCGCCCCTCTGGGGCTTTTGCGGTTGAATCAACCTTAACGCGACGGGTTTCACCCATCGCTCATCGATGTCGTTCCGTTGGGACTGGTCTAGTTGCCACGACCAATGAAAGCCCTGAAAGGGCGATATCGGTCAGCACAGGGTTGCACCCTGTGCTGATGCAAACATTTTACTATTCAGCCCCCGAGGGGCGACATAACATCACCGTTGCACCACCAATTTCTGCCGAAACATCCGTTCACCAATTTGCCCGGTGAGGATATAAACGCCATCGCTTAGATGACCCGTCGAATAGGTATTTCCCGATTGAAAACGTGCAATGCGATCTACCATCCTTCCCGAAATATCGGTCACGGTGAGATCCATTCCAGCCCAGAGGAGATTCGAGGCTTCTATGGTGACATGATCTTGGGCAGGATTGGGATAAATCGAGAGCGGTTCGGCATGGGGGAATGAGGTGGAGAGGGAATTCTCTTCGTAGATGAAAATCCCGAAATCCCTGAAACCGCCGCCGTGGACAGTCTGATAAGCATCAGGCGTCAATCCGAAACACTCGGGATTGCTGTTTTCTCCGAAAGCACCTGCAATGTACAACTTGGTGTCAATTAAAATAGATTCATAGAAAAATCCGCAAGGATAGGATTCAGGAGCGTAGGTTGACCAAATTAAATCACCATCAGTGGAAAATTTTGCCAAACAACTTGCTGAAGCAAACATGGGTATGTCAACACTTTCCAAAATAGGAGTTCCTAGAGTCAAACCCGTTTCAGACATGGTTCTACCCGTCATGTAAAACTCTCCATTTTGTACGCGGCTCAACTTAGTTCGAGACTCGATCGAAGATGCTCCAAAGTAAGTTCCCCAAGCTCGTTCACCAGAAGAAGAGAATTTTGCTACAAAATAATCTCCGAAGCCATTATGAATTTCTTGAAAACTCCCAAAACTGGAAATGTTCTCGTTTGAACCAGTATCACCAGAAATATAAACATTCTCCTCTTCATCGATAGCAATGCTAGAGGCAAATTCTTCGCTCTCTCCACCATAATAGGTAAACCAATTGAGCGTTCCCATTTCGCTGTCAAACGAAAATAAAATACAGTCTTGACCACCTCCAAATTCAGGTTGATGACCAGTGGATTCCATTGGAATTTCACCGACGGTATATCCAAAAGTGATGAGCGATCCTTCGTTGGGTAGGATTTTTACATCTCTCAGAAACAAAAGGTCCGAACCTTCTACGTATGTGTACCAGAGCTTTTCCCCATCGGGAGAATACTTGGCGACAAAACCAGACGTAATTTCGGGGTCGACCAATTCAGGTTGTAAGGTACCAGACGTACCTAAGCCTGGACTTCTTGTGATTCCAACGACATAAAAGTTTCCTGCTTCATCAATGTCGATAGCAAAGATATCATCAACCCCTTCGCCTCCGACAAGAAGGCTATATTCTACATCAAAATCCGAGTTGATCTTGGTAATAAAACCCATGCGATTGCCCCCGAAAACGTCTGAATCGCTATTAAAAACAGGAAAGTCAGCTGAGACGGTGCCGCCTACCAAATAAATATCGCTATCGGATGAGATTGCAATATCATTGACAATATCATCACCAGAACCGCCCAGATAACTAGTGAGGATCGGGACGCCGTCAGAAGCTAAAATTGCTACAAAACTATCCTTTCCACCTTGGTTATTCCCCTGAAAAGATCCGATCATTTCCAAATTTGTGGACTCCGCATCACCGTAAACAATGATACTATCATTAGCTAATTCGGCTACACCCAAAATTCCTTCAAACCCATTGCCTCCCAATAGACTTTGGTACACGAGTTCAATGTCAGTTTGGGAAAATGCGAATGAAGGAAGAATAAAGGCTAATAGACTGATTGAGAATACCCTTTTGATCATTTTCAAATTTTTCGTTTCATAAAGAATAGCAAGATATGAAAAGACAAGTTTATCTATGGAGGAAGATTCGAAAAACCTGATTTCACCTGAATGTGTAGATTCTTTAAATCACCGCCTCCCCTCCCATTCACAGTAGAATTGATCCAAAAACGACTCCATAAATGCATGTCGTTCCTCGGCCATTCGTTTACCTGAATCTGTATTTATCCTGTCCTTTAGTAGCAGCAGCTTTTCGTAGAAATGATTGATGGTGGATGTTCGTGTTTTGGCGTAAGCCTCAAAATCCTGATGGGCGACTGGCTTCAAGTCAGGATCGTAAATAGGTTGATTTCTGCTACCGCCGTATGCAAAAGTACGCGCGATGCCGATGGCCCCGATGGCATCCAACCTGTCAGCATCTTGCAGCACTGCCGATTCGATGGATGACACAGGTGTTTCCACTCCTGCACCCTTGTAACTCGTTTCTGAAATGATTTGAGCCACCCGCTCCGCCAATTGGGAGTTTCCGCCGTGATCTAGAATAAGTTCTCTTGCTTTCGTCGGCCCAGCAGTGAGGTCGTGATCGTGAAATTTGTGATCGGCGATGTCGTGAAGCAAGGCGGCTAGCTCGACTATTTCCAAATTGGCTCCTTCTTTTTCGGCGAGCTGCAGCGCCACCTTTCTAACGCGATCAATGTGATACCAATCGTGTCCTGTCCCTTCTCCTTCGAAGGTGTTCTTCACCAATTCAACAATGCTTTCTATTAGAGTCATAAGGCTGTAAATTTGACTGATTCAATTGAGAGCTCCAATGAAAATGAAATAAATGCCATCTTCGCTGTGAAATTCCTGCGTTTTCTTTCAGGTATTCAAATAAAAAGCAGACATTTGCACTCCAAAAAATTAATAACAGAGGTTTTCGTACCTCAATATTTAATGAAATATGCCAGTTAAAATTAGACTTCAACGTCACGGAAGAAAAGGACAACCTTACTTCCACATCGTAGCAGCCGATGCACGTTCACCACGAGATGGTAAATACATTGAGCGTCTTGGTTTTTACAACCCCAACACCGACCCAGCTACTATCGAAGTAGATGTAGATACTGCAGCGCAGTGGTTGGTAAACGGAGCACAACCAACTGATACTGCAAGAGCAATCTTGTCGTACAAAGGTGTGCTTTACAAAAATCACCTCATGAGAGGTGTTAAAAAAGGTGCATTCTCTGAGGAGGAAGCCGAAAAACGTTTTAACGCTTGGTTAGAACAGAAGCAAGAAAAAATCGATGCCAAGCAAAAAGGCTTAGATACTGCTACTGACACTGCCAGAAAAGAAAGACTTGCAAACGAAGCTGAGATCAGCAAAACACGTGCTGCCGCAATCGCTGCTGCAAATGCTCCTGAGCCTGTTGCAGAAGAAGTTGTTGAAGCAATTGAAACTCCTGTAGATCAAACGGAAGCTCCTGCCGAAGACGCACCTGCTGCTGAAGTAGAAGCGGCACCTGCAGCTCCTGCTGAAGAAGTTAAGGCAGAAGAGCCGAAAGCTGAAGTAAAGGAAGAAGCTCCTGCTAAGGAAGAAGTTAAAGCTGAAGAGCCGAAAGCTGAAGTAAAGGAAGAAGCTCCCGCTAAAGAAGAAGTTAAAGCTGAAGAGCCGAAAGCTGAAGTGAAGGAAGAAGCTCCTGCTAAAGAAGAAAATAAAGAGGAAGAGAAGAAGTAATTCTTTTTTGATTCATTCAATCTCAAAACCTTCGGCAGCTACTGTCGAAGGTTTTTTTATACCTATGATTATATCTCATAAAGACTGTTTCAATTTGGGTCACATTGCCAAGAGCAAGGGCTTCAAAGGAGAGTTATCTCTTTTCTTGGATGTTGACAAACCCGAAAACTACCGAGATCTCGATAGAATATTGGTAGACATGAACGGTGTGTTGACGCCATTCTTCATCGACGCCATGCGTTTGAAAGAAAACGGATACGCCGATATCAAACTCGAAGGAGTTGAAACGAAAGATGATTCAGTGCGCATTTCGGGAAAACAAGTCTACCTCCCGATTTCTGATCTACCTCCCTTACCTGGAGATGAATACTATATGCACGACTTGGAAGGCATGGAGGTAATCGATGAGACACACGGAGCACTCGGAAAGGTTCTGAAGGTGTTGGATTATTCCAACAACCCACTCCTCGAAGTTAATGATGGCAAAACGGAAGTCTTGATCCCCATCAACGACCTCTTTGTGAAGAAAGTCGATAAAGCCAGAAAGCAAATTCTAGTAGACTTGCCCGACGGGCTGGTTGATGTGAACAAATAGTGTGAGCCGCCCCTTTCGTTTTAAGCAGTTTACCATTCGGCAAAGCCACGCTCCAATGAAAGTTGGCACAGACGGCGTTTTGCTTGGAGCTTGGGCAGGAACCGACACATGCAAAGAGATTCTTGACATTGGAACTGGGACAGGGCTGGTAGCGTTGATGCTGGCACAAAGATTTCCAAATGCCCGGATTACGGCAATTGAACCAAACACCGATGCCACTTCAGATGCGGAATTCAACTTTGAGAATTCCCCATTTTCCGAAAGGCTAAAATTAATAAAGACCAATTTACAAGACTTCAAAACTGATAGGAGGTTTGACCTGATCATTTCCAATCCCCCTTTCTTCGCTAATTCTTTAGTCTCTGGAAATAGCGGTCGAACTGAAGCCCGACACACCCATTCCCTTGGGCCTGAACATTTGGCGCAAGCCACTGCGCTCCTATCCGAAAACGGCAAAATGTCAGTCATCTACCCTACTGAAACCTATGGTGCGTTTAAGACGGCCATGGCCAAATTTGGTTTCTTCGAGGAAAGAAGAACAGAAGTGAAACCGAACCTAGAGAAACCATTGCACAGGGTATTAGGGGAATTTAAAAAAGCTGCTCAGCTCCTTGATCAAGGTGAATTGGTAATCGAAAAATACGGCAGGCACCAATACAGCGAAGAATACATTCGATTAACCCAAGACTTTTACCTTTTTGGTGAAAATGACAATTGAAAATATTTACATTCCTTTCTTCGTATCTCATTGATGTAGGGAATCCCATCAAGGGAATTGTTTTATCTTGCGCACCGTTAAGTTTTCACTTCGAATTAAATGATTAATCGCAGCCTTTTTTACACCTTGTTTTTGTTGCTTATTCTCGCTTCATGTAATAATGACGACGATGATAATGACGACTTCCCCAGTAGCGTTGGAATTAAAGGAAAGGTTTTGACTCAGAATGAGTTCCAACAGCCCTTGTACGACGAACGTGACGGGGTAGAATTTCATCTCGAAGTTGGTTTTAGAGAGTTTTTTCTTGATGCAGATAATGTGGGTCAGTGGCAATTGGGAGGTGCTCCTGTAGGGACTTACGCGTTTATTCTTCAAAAAGAGGGCTATGGTACTATTGAACAAAGAGGGGTTCGAATAAGCACGGTAAATCCAGAGTACCCTGTTTTTAATAGTTTTCAAACCATTCCAACGTTTGTAATGACCAAGCTTCCGATTACCCAATTTGAGGATGTTGAACTTGACCTTACCTTTACGACTGAGATGATTGACATGGAAGAAGACACCATCTGGAATCTAGATATGTCAGCGGAAATGAGTCCAGCTCCGCCTCCCACAGGTCAAGCCAAAGGATACCGTGTTTTTTGGGGAACGGATGAGTTCCTAAGCACAGAGAATTATCTTTTCCAAGCGCACTATACCGCAACATCGCCTGAGATTGCTTTAAACTACAACGATCAAATATTTGATCTTCTAGGAGTCCAGTCGGGAGATGTGATCTACGCCCAGTTTTACGGTGACGCGAATTTTAATCTTGAATTCACAAATCAAGATGGAACTTTGACTTTCCCGAATCTTTCGGAAGTGCCGAGTCCCACTGTTTCGGTAGCTCTACCCTAATTCAAGTCTGTCTATAAAGTCCATTATCTGCGTTCCACCATGCCGCTGGCTTGGTCTAGGGGCTTGCTAATAAGCTTTCTTGATCAGACTTTTGAATGTATTGGGAGACTCTAATTATAGTCTGTCTATAAACTACTCTATCATGCCTTCGGCTTGAACTGCGTTACACCATGCCATTGGTTAGGTCTAACGACTCGCCTATCGAACTTTAAAGCTTAGAATCTTGACTCTATGAAAACACTTCGATTAGGAATTTTCTATTTCCCTTTCTTTGAATACGATTCCGTGCTGCTCTAACTCGGCTATAATTGGTTTGTACAATTCTGGAATTGTAGGAATATGGACGCCTGGAATATTGAACTCTCCGTTTAAGACCAATCGAGCAGCCATTGCCACTGGCAATCCTACTGTCTTTGCCATAGCCGTTCGAGGACCTTCATCGCCGATAACAACGAGGCTTGAGTTAATTTCTTTCGACTCTTCTTCTCCAGGTTTTTTGTAAGTGAGCTTGTGCCACATTACAATCATATCCTTATCACCCGCATCGAGCGTCCACTTCTTTTCGAGTATCCGTTGTAGGATTTGTGCGGGGGTGGACGGTTTATCGAGACCAATAGGTTTATCATCAAAAATCCCGATCCATTTCAATTTGTCAATGATCTCGCTGTCTTGATCCAACTTCATGTAGTGCATCAACTTCAGTTCTACGCTATCATTTTGGTTGAACGCCAAAAAGGAATTGGTAAACTGGCGGTGCGTCATATTCGGACAGTCCTCTATAGTATATGAATCGTCAGTCATTCCCATTTGAACGAAGATGTTCCAGGCACGACAAAAACCGACACGGCGCAGAGTTCCTCGATAAATCGTAGGGATTCCCATTAAGCCATATGTGTGACGGTAATTCAGTGAATCGCGGTTGGCATAACCTTCGAATCGACCGTATTCAGGAATCTCAATAATTTCAGTACGACGGAAAAGCCTTTGATAGGGAATGTACTTGAACTGGCCGTTGTGCTTAAATTGAACCGCTCCTCCTTGTCCGGCGAGAACTACATTTCGCGGATTCCATGTGAACTTATAGTTCCAAGGATTATTATCGCTCTCTGGAGCAACTAAACCGCCAGTGAAGCTTTCGAAACAAGTAATTTCATTTCCTTCTGCTCTTATTTCATCGAGCAATTTCATGGCCGACATGTGATCGATGCCTGGATCTACGCCCAGCTCATTTAAGAAAATCAAACCCTTCTCTTTTACCTGATCATCTAACTCGCGCATCTCCTCACTCACATAACTCGGTGTAATCAGATTCTTGCCGGCACTAAGACAATCTTTAGCCACTAACACATGTAAGAAAGCAGGAAGCATACTGATGACCAGATCAGCTTTGGAAATCAAATCCAGCCGTTGCACATCATTCTTTGCATCGAGCTGGATGAGCTCTACGTCAGCATCTCCAACTAGGGATTTGGCCAATTCTGGATTGGCATCGGCAATGATGATTTTCCACTGATTTTGGCCTGATCTCTCAATCAGATAATCTAAGAGTGATACTGCAGATCTCCCCGCTCCGAGGATCAATATATTTTGCATAATGGCAGTTCTTGTTTGAACGAAAAACGAAGTTATCACTCTAGGGTAACCCATCATAAATTCTCTCGTATCTTCTTTTCAACAGAGCCACTGCATAACTTGATTGGAGCATTTGGCACGAGCGTTGCTTATCTCTGAACTGAAAAAAGTTAATTTCGCTTCTGACCTCTTAAAAATGATTAAAACTTTACTCCTGCATTTTCAGAAATTACCAGGGAATGGTGATTGCGCAAATTTGAAATTTCGACACAGAGGCTGCACCAAAAAAATGCAACTTTTTTCTTAATGCAAGAAATGCCTCTATTTAAAACACATACCGCTCAGCAGCTCAGAAGACTATTCACTTGCGTGGCAATAGGTCTTCTCGTCTATGGTTGCAATGGTTCAAAATCTCTTTCTAAAAAAGCTGTAAAGCTGGAGGAGGCAGGACTATATTCCGACGCAGCTCTCTTTTACTACAACTCACTTATTAAGAATCGAAACAACATAGATGCTCGAATTGGCTTGACCAAAATGGGGCAAAGGATGCTGAACAACAAGGTAGATGATTTCACTAAAACCAAAGCCATGGGCGAAACCAAGGAAGCGGTTTATGCCTATTTGGAAGCAATGGCCTACCACGATAAAGTAGAGCGATTGGGGATAGAACTCAATTACCCTCGTTACATAACTGACGATTACGAGGATGTGAAAGCGGCTTATGTTAAGGAGCTTTACAATGAGAGTAATGAATTGATGGCCGACAAAAAATTCAACCAAGCCACTGTCATTCTGAAGGAAATAGAGAAATTTGAGCCAGGCTACAAAGATGTGTCGGAGCTAAAAAATACTGCCGTCAATGAACCTCTTTACCTAGCGGCAGTGCAGCATTTCGATGCGGGTCGTTACCGATTGGCTTATTACGAATTTGACGAAGTCTATCGAGCTGATCCCAATTACAAAGACGCCGCGATACTGAGAGATGAATGTCTTGACTTGGGGAAATTTCCCGTTGCGATTGGCGAGTTTAAGAACAGTTCAACGCAGAAAGGAGTCAACGATCGTTTGGCTGCTTTTGTGATCACTGAACTCTCTTCGATAAATGATCCATTCTTGAAGATCGTGGAACGAGACAACCTCGATCTCATTCTCAAAGAACAGAGAATGAGCCTGAGCGGAATAGTTGACGAGGGAACAGCAGTAGAAGTAGGAAACTTACTGGGAGCAAAAGCGATTATTACAGGAACTGTGCTATCCTATAGTGAGCGCAAAGGCAGGTTGAAAGTATCTGATAAAAAAGGGTTTGAAGGCTACCGTGTGAAGCTTTATAACGAGGAGACGGAGAAGCACTACTATAAAACTCGATACAAGCCGGTGACTTATAAGGAGTATTACAATGCGAATGAAGTATCGATTTCCTTCCAGTATAAGGCTATCTCACTGGAAACTGGCGAAGTGCTTTTTTCGGACATCGCGCAAAAAAAGATTTCAGACGATGTCTATTACGCCTCTTATGATGGCGAAGCCACAAATTTATATCCTGCAAATGACGGTGCAGTAATTACTTCTCGCAGTGATAAAAATCGTTTGCTGGCGATGTTGAAAGCCGAAAGAACCTTAAGCACAGTAGATCAATTGGCAAATAACGGCTACTCTAGTATTGCTTCTGATCTTGCTTCAGAACTAACCAAACTTATGCGACAATGAGAGTTCTGAGTTATCTATTCTTTTTGACCGCAGTCTTTTATTCATGCTCGAGTCAAAAATCCGTTTCTAGCTATGAGAATGCTACACCCACACCTGTTTGGGCTCAAAGCAGACCCATTACCAATTCCTATTATGTAGGCATTGGGGTGGCACAAAAAACCCAAGGAACTGATTTTAGAAGTGCAGCCAAGGAGAATGCATTGAGTGATTTGGCTTCAGAAATAAAAGTCAATGTCAATTCCAATTCGCTTTTATATACACTAGAACGCGAGTATAAATTTGAACAAGAGTTTAGAGAAACCATTCGGACAAGCACCAATCTCGATTTGGAAGATTTCCAATTGGTGGAACAGTGGGACGACGCCGATGCTTACTGGGTATACTACCGATTGGACAAATCAGCCTACGCTGAAAAACAGCGCCAAAAAAAGGAATCAGCCGAGTCATTGGCCTTGGACTTTTTATCGAAAGCAGAAGCGGCAAAAGCAGACGGGCGCTATTCTGAAACAATTGATTACTATTTGAGGGGGCTTCAAGGGATAGAAGAATTTTGGGCCGACAACAACGAAGCTACTTTTCGCGGTCAGTCTATATTGCTAGATAACGAACTTTTCGGTGGCCTTAAATCAATGCTAGACGGCGTGCTTTTAGATTTAAGCAATAAACCGACTCTTACTTTTCAAAACAGCTACCGAACTCAAGCGGAATTATCGGTAACCGATTCTGAATCGGGCCAACCGCTCTCGAGTGTTCCGCTCAACTATGTTTACCAAGGTCAATACGGCAGAATTAAAGGTTCACTTTCCACCAACGTAGACGGTCGAATTACCATACCCATTGCGGAAGCGGAACGATCGACCAGACCTAATATGCTTTCGATTGAGATTGATGCCGAGCAACTCTTTGAACCTTTTCAGGGAGATCGTTTTATGCGAAAACTAACCGAGTCATTGAGAGGAAGAAGCATCTCTTCTCTCATCGAGTATATGCCCCCATTGGTTCACATCGATGGAGATGAAAGGAATCTGGGAAAGAAAATGAGTGGGGAGCCAATTGGCGCTGCCATTATCGCTTCACTCAATCGAAAGGGAGTGCGTTTTACTGAAGATCCCAAAAAAGCAGACGTGATTATAGAATTAAAATCTGACACGAAATCTACCGGAGAGGCGCAAGGGTTTTCGACGGTGCGCATGGAGTTGGATGCCAATGTGATCGATGCCCAAAAGAATGAAAGCGTCTACAAAATATCGAAAACCGACATCAAAGGGGTGGATCTCACTTTCGAGAAAGCGGGTCTTAAAGCTTATCAAAATTTTACCAAGAACATAGAATCAGAGCTCATGAGAAAGCTCGCAAACGACTTATTTTAAACACCTTGCCCCTTTGGCACAATTTCTGAATAACAAACAACATAACACAGAAGAAATGAAAACAATCGCACGAAGCACCAGAATCGCAAAAACTGCCTTTTTATTTTTAGCAGTAGGGATAGCCTTCACGGCTTGTAAGAAAAACAAAGAAGTTCAAGCTCCCGCAGGAGAAGTATTGATTGAAGAGTACTGCGCGGGTGAAGAGTTTTTTAGCAATGACGAATTTTTTAGATCCAACGGATTGGGAGAGAGTATGGATCAGGCTACAGCTAAAAAGAAAGCATTCAGTAATGCTCGTGCTGATCTAGCATCTGCCATTAATACTACGATCAAAGGAACCATTGACAACTACGTTAACTCACGTGAATTTAACAACCGTGAAGAAGTTGAAGAGCGTTTTGAAGGTTTAACGAGAGAAGTACTCAATCAAGAATTGACAGGTACCAAGACTATTTGCCAGAAGGCCGTAAAGGTGACTGATACTGGAAACTTCAAATACTACGTAGCAATCGAATTGAGCGGACAAGACTTGATTGGCGCAATGAATGAGCGTTTGTCACAAGACGAAAGGTTGAAAATTGACTACGACTACGAGCAGTTCAAAGAGACTTTTAACCAAGAAATGGATAAGTTAAAAGGAAACTAAGCCCAATTCTATGAATCAGGAAAGGCGGCCAGCATAGGTCGCCTTTTTTCGTTCTTGACTATTTTTGGACAATGAATACTATACATAAACCTCTTCTGGCCATCGGTGCCTTCTCGATGGCAATGGCTGTAATCCTCGGAGCAATTGGCGCCCACGCATTGGAAGCACTCATTTCTCCAGAACAACTCGAAAGCTTTAAGACGGGAGTTCGCTATCAAGCTTGGCATTCCTTGGCACTTATTATTTTGGGGTTTTCAGGAAAACAATTTCTCGACAATAAGAGCTTTAAGGCTCTAACCTTTCTGTTCACAACGGGAATTATTTTCTTCAGTATCTCTATTTATCTGCTCAGCACCCGAGATCTTTTGGGAATAGAATCCTGGAAATCTTTCATCGGCCCTATAACCCCTATTGGTGGACTACTACTCATTTTGGGATGGTTATTTTTAGGCTTTAAAGCTCTTCGGGCTTAGAATTATTTTGATTCAAAATCGATAAAGAATTAAAGCTCCAAGAAATCCAGAGAAACTTTTCCACGGTAAAACCTGTCAAAAGTCAGAAGCTCAGATTCCCTTTTCTAGCCTCAAAATTTTATCTTTGCTTTGTTACACCAACTGAAGAATCAAACCATTTACTATGAATAATTACGGAAGAATTCCGGAAAAGCACGATTTATCTTATCTCGGCTTAAAAAATGTAGGAAGCGCTTTTTGGAACTTATCACCTGCCGAATTGGTGGAAGAGACTTTAGTCTTAGGCATGGGCTCTCTATCAAACACAGGGGCTCTCGCTATTGAAACAGGAGAATTTACAGGACGTTCTCCAAAAGACAGATTTATCGTAGAGGACGACATCACCCGCGACGCCGTGTGGTGGGGAGATATCAATAAAAAATTCTCTACTGAGGCATTTGACAAGCTTTACGAACGCATGTGCGCTTATTTGACGGGCCGAGAAGTATATGTCAAAGACGCTGCAATTTGCGACGACCCGAAATACCGCGTACCTGTAAGAGTCGTGGCAGAATTGCCTTGGAGCAGTATGTTCGTGGACAACATGTTCTTGCGGCTTACCGATGAGGAAATCGACACAAACGATCCCGAATGGAATATCGTTTGTGTTCCGAACTTTATGGCCGTTCCCGAAATCGATGGAACACGCCAACCAAACTTCGCCATTATCAACTTCACCCGCAAAATGGCCATCATAGGTGGTACCGGATATACAGGTGAGATCAAGAAAGGGATGTTCAGTATTTTGAACTTCATTCTTCCACACCAAAAGAACGTTTTGGCAATGCATTGCTCTGCCAACATTGGTAAAGATGGTGATACCGCTATTTTCTTCGGCCTTTCAGGAACGGGAAAAACCACTCTTTCTTCTGATCCTGATAGAGGTTTGATCGGAGATGATGAGCACGGATGGTCAGATGACAGCGTTTTCAATTTCGAGGGTGGCTGCTACGCCAAAACCATTGATCTTAGCGAAGAGCAAGAACCCGAAATCTACGGAGCTATCAAGTTCGGCTCTATTTTGGAGAATATCGTTTTCAAAGAAGGTACATCAGAACCCGATTACACAGATTCTACCAAAACAGAAAATACTAGGGTAAGTTACCCGATTCACTATATTGAAAATGCAGTGAATCCCTCTCGTGGCGGAGTTCCAAAAAATGTTTTCTTCTTGACCGCTGATGCATTCGGAGTATTGCCTCCAATCAGCAAGCTAACTTCCGCTCAAGCATCTTACCACTTCATTTCGGGATATACTGCAAAAGTTGCAGGAACTGAAGAAGGGATCACCGAACCAGTAGGCGCATTTTCCGCTTGCTTCGGAGCACCATTCATGCCGCTTCACCCTGGAGTTTATGCAGAGATGTTGGCAAAGAAAATGGAAGCCAGCGGTGCAAACGTTTGGTTAATTAACACAGGCTGGTCAGGCGGAGCTTACGGGACGGGTAGCAGAATCAAACTCAAATTCACCAGAGCTATGATTCATGCCGCTTTGGATGGGCACTTAGAAAAGGTTGAATTTCACAATCACGAAATATTCGGTTTGGCGATTCCAAACGAATGTCCGAATGTTCCTGCTGAAATTTTGAATCCAAGAAATACTTGGACTGATAAAAACGCATACGACCAAAAGGCGAATATACTTGCAGGCAAGTTTGTCGCTAACTTCAAGAAATTTGAGGCTGGTGTAACAGAAGAGATTCTAAATGCCGCACCTCAAGTAAAAGAAAACGCTTAAACGTAAATTAGTTTAAATTGAAACCCCGTGGCTGTCCATGGGGTTTCTTTTTCTCAAAAAATGCACTTCTTCCTCGACCCTCAGTTCGATCCCAAAAACGGAATTCTCAACCCCGAAGAAAGCCGACACGCTATGCGCGTATTGCGCTTGCGCGAAGGCAATGGAATTCTTATTGGAAACGGAAAAGGAGTGCAGTATTCGGCGGAAATTAGCGAGGTACTTAAGAACGATGTATCGGTAAACGTTCTGAGAGAGCAAGTCTTTCCAGCACCTAAGCACCTTGTGAGAGTAGCCATCTCTCCCACAAAAAACTTGGGCCGTTTCGAGTGGTTTCTAGAAAAAGCTACTGAATTGGGCGTAAGTGAAATCATCCCTTTGATCACAAGTCGCACACAGCGACCGCGAATCAAAGAAGAGCGCTCCGAGAAAATAATTCTCAGCGCATCAAAGCAATCTCAACGAGTTTTTATTCCGAAGCTTCATCCGACAATCTCCTTGAAAGAGTTCCTCGAAACAGAAAAAAACGGCGGAATGATTGCCCACTGTATGGATCAAAAAGAGCGGGTTTCCATTTCAGTAAATCCCGAAGGTTCTGAATCTCTTATTCTCATTGGCCCCGAAGGTGATTTCACTTTGGAAGAAGTCGAGATCGCCGAGAAAGTGGGATTCAAAGGCGTTGTTCTCAACGAAAATCGATTGCGGACAGAGACCGCTGGAATTTTAGCGGTGGCAATGCTTCAGATGTCAAATCGTTAAGTATATATTTGAATGAGCATGAAAAAACTTCTCTTTCTCTTCGCACTGATTTCGACTTCGGCTGTCGCCCAAAACGGTTCCTTTTCTTTAGCGGTTCTGCAATACCGTGGCGGCGGTGACTGGTATTCCAATCCAACTTCTGTTCCCAACCTGGCTGATTTTTGCCGCGAGCAACTCAACATGAGTATCGGCGAAACCAAGTATGTGGAAGTTGGAAGTCCCGATTTATTCAATTACCCATTCATACATATGACGGGTCACGGAAACGTGGTCTTTAACAGCAATGACCGAGAAAACCTTCGGCTGTATTTGCTAGGCGGAGGCTTCTTGCACATCGACGATAATTACGGGATGGATGCTTTTCTGCGAACTCAGCTAGAGCAAGTTTTTCCTGAGAAGGAACTCGTTGAAATCCCATTCGATCATCCCGTTTATCACCAGAAATACGATTTCAACAAAGGACTTCCTAAAGTTCATGAACACGATGGAACACCGCCCCAAGGCTTTGGAATCTTTCACGAAGGTCGGCTCGTCTTATTCTACAGCGTAGAGTCTGATTTGGGCGACGGTTGGGAAGACCCCGCCGTGCACAATGACCCCGAGGCGATTCGACAAGAAGCGCTGAAAATGGGAGCCAACTTGGTCCAATATGCTCTAGTAGGCGAAAAAACAGAATTAACTCCATAAGAAAATGGCAACGTACGACTCGAGACGAGCCGCGTTTCGTCACTACAGCAAAAAAACATTTCACTATCTCTTCAACACGTCCACATTTATAGGAAACGTATTGATCGCTTTGGGACTTACCTACCTCATCGACATCCCCGATGCGGCTCCCGAAATGTACTATGTGCTCTTCCTACTGATACTGGCAGTCGGGCTCTGGCTCACCGAGGCCATTCCTCCTTTTGCGGTCGGGATTTTCATCATAGCCTACCTGGTTTTTGTCTTGGGTTCCGATTACTTTTTGGAATTTCCCATGGATGCCCAGCGCTACGTAAGTACTTGGACAAGTAACGTGATTTGGCTTCTTCTCGGTGGTTTCTTCCTGGCAGAGGGTATGCAGCGAGTCGGACTCGATAAAGCATTATTCCGATTTACGGTAAAACGATTTGGCTCCGACCCGACCCGACTCCTCTTCGGCCTAATGATGATGACTGCCCTTGCTAGTATGGTGATGTCGAATACGGCGACTACGGCCATGATGATTACGAGCATTTTGCCGCTGGCAAGAAGCCTTGGAAAAGAAGCGCCGATGACCAAGAGTCTCATGATCGGAATTCCCGCGGCAGCCTCTGTAGGAGGTTTGGGAACAATTATCGGAAGCACGCCAAATGCCATTGCCGTGGGAGCCTTAGAAGGTGCTGGGATTAAAATAGAGTTCTTGACGTGGATGGCTTTTGGCTTTCCTCTAGCACTATTTCTAGTTTGGAGTTTCTGGTTGTTCTTGAGCAAGCGCTACGTCCCCAAAGTAAAAGAGCTCGACTTGAGCTTTATGCTCAAAGAAGACCCCGACCATCACGTGGATCGCAAGGAGAGAAACATTGTGATATTCACCCTGTTTTTTACTGTATTACTTTGGAGTACAGAATCACTTCACGGTATTCCCTTAGCTGCTACTTCAGCCGTGCCTATTGTTATACTCACCCTCACCAGAATCATACGAGCTGATGAAGTGAGAGCCCTCCCGTGGGACACGCTCATGCTCGTGGCAGGTGGTTTGGCTCTAGGTTTGGCCATTGTGGACGTAGGTCTCGCCGACAAGTTTATCGTTATTCTGGAAGGTTTGAATATGCCTCTCTGGGTTTTGGCCCTACTCTTTGGCTACCTAACTTTGACTTTGAGCAATGTGATGTCAAACACCGCTGCCACTTCTATCCTGGTGCCAATAGCACTCGGACTATCAGGTACCTTTCAACTTTCCGTGCCGCTTATTGTAGCGCTTTGCGCTTCCTGCGCCTTGTTCTTGCCCGTTTCCACTCCGCCCAATGCAATTGCTTATAGCACGAATATGCTACAGCAAAAAGACTTTAGAATCAGCGGAGGCTACTTCTTTGTGGTGGCTCCATTGATCATCTTTCCGTTGGCAATGTTGGTGGCGTATATACTGGTATAGGGTATGGGGTATTAAGATAGGGCGACAAAGGGGTTTTGTGTGGTTGAAATTCCGTTTTCTATTCTGGTTTTGTCATGATCCTTGATTGCTTTGCATCAACGATCCCGCCAAAACCATGACCTATCTGTGATTTCACTTTTTACCCATATACCATACCTACTGCATGGGCAACACCAAAACTGAAATCTGTTCAATTGATCACTGAAGTTCAACTCTAAACGCAGCAGCTTGCGATTGGCTAATGCAGCACATTGAATAACTGCAAATTGATCATTGACTTATTCTACTCCCACAATCACAGTAGCCTGATCTCTCGCTGAGGCACCGAAGAATCCCAACGCCAGATCATTCGGGTCAGTTAAGTTGGCGATATTTCCCCTGATGGGTGAAGGCGGAGGATCAAAAGGCCCACCAACAAAAGCAGTCTGTGTTTGGAGCAAACTCAAGAACTCATATGCATCTCGTGAAATTCGTTCCTGGATAATCGTCACCGTGTCAAATTGGGAATACAAGTCATCCGTAACATTGAATTCGGTAATTGGATTTCCATCCACGAATTCATCGTCCACCACAAAGAGGTCAAAAGGTTCTCGCTGTTCTTCTTCATTCAAAATGGAGCGCCAACGGTAATGATCTCCAACACCCGCAGGCTCAATGGTGAAAATCAATACCTCGTAAATATCATCAAGACTTTCGCCATTGTCCTCGTCGGGTTCATCCTCGGACAATTGCCAATAGATTTCTAAAATCGGCACGGGTTCATATAACTCTTCGAAGCTCGATAGGTAACGCTTTCCGTTATCCAACACAATCTCGAGCTGGTAAGATCGACCGACGATACCCGAATCAGGATACGTATAGACACCAGGGCTGGACTCAGCCAGTAGCGTTTCCATTCCTGCGTCATCGCGAATGAAGACATTGGCCCCAGTGGCTGGAGCGGGATCAGCATCGTCAAAGTAGGCAGCCGTGGTGGTGAGGATCACATCGTGCGGTCGGTCCTGGTTGGTAATCCACCCTTCAACGACGAGGAATTCTTCGCCTTCCGGCAAATCGAGTTCAACAACGTCTTCGCAAGAGCTAAGCACAACTGAAGTGGCCAAGAACAAAATAAGGGTTTTAAGAAAAGTTCGTTTCATGGCTATTAAAATTTAAGGTTATAAGTAATACCCGGAATCACACTTCCAAAGATGCTCAAGCGCACCGCCTCGGTTTGAGCGGGATTGTTTTCGTTTTGCCGAAAGAAAATACTGTAAGGATTCCTTCTGCCGTATGCATTGTAGAGGGAAAAGGTCCAAGAGCTTTCCCACGTATCAGGTCGATTAAAAAAGAAAAAGACTTTGTCCTTTTTGTCGGGAACCAAGGTGGCAGACAAATCCAGGCGGTGGTATGCCTGTGTTCTAGCTCCATTTCGGTTCGTGTAGTTTGGCACCACGATGCCTTCGAAAACATAACGTGAATCGGGATAGGTAATCGGGCGACCCGTCATGAAGGCGAAGTTCCCACCGAAATTCCATTTATCGTTTAACTTGAACTGAGCCACCACGGACACATCATGGGTTTTGTCGTAATTCGAAACATACCAATCGTTGCGGTTAATGCCATCGACTTGAAGCTCACTTCGGCTTAAGGTGTAACTCACCCAACCCGTCATGCGTCCTTTTACTTTTTCCACTTGAAATTCTAAACCGTAGGCCCTTCCAACTCCTTGCAGAAGCTCAGTCTCCAAACTGTTGTTTAGCAAAAGCTGCGCATTGTCTTTGTAGTCAAGCAGGTTCTGGTAATCCTTGTAATACACTTCCACCGAAGCCTGGTACATATTGTCATCGAAATTGCGGAAGTAACCCACCGAAATTTGATCGGCAATGGAAGGCTCGACGTATTTGCCGGCAGGCGTCCAAATATCAACAGGCGTGGCTGCTGTAGTGTTGGACACCAATTGCACGTACTGCCTCATTCTGTTGTAACCCGCCTTGATGGAAGACCTTTCGGAGAAAGTATAGTTTATGGCAAATCGAGGTTCCAAACCACCAAAATCGGCAATGACTTCTCCCGAACTAAAATTAACGGTGTCAATAATCGCCTGATCGGAAGTGGGGTTGTCATTCTCGTAGAGGAAGACATCGCGCTCACCGTAGTTCATGAAGTGACTGTACCGCAAACCATATTCGACAGAGAGTCGATCGTTGATGATTTGCTTATTGCCAATATAAGCGGCTACCTCTAGGGCATTTTCTCCCTGAACTTCCACTACATTGAAAATGGACTCATCTCCCAATCCCGCAGCGCGACCTGGCGAAAAAGCGTAGTTCGTGGCTTGGGCACCGAACTCAATCGTGTTCTTGATATTGGGGAAGAAAGAGAAATCTGCTTTAAGAGCGGTATTTCTAATTCCCGCTTCCCATTCGAATGCATTCACACCCTCGGGAACGCCTAGGGAATATTCGTAGTCGCTATATATGGCCGAAAAGTTAGAGAACAAGCGCGGATTGAAGAGGTGATTCCACCGAACGGTGGCGGTATTGTTTCCCCAATAGCTTTCAAAATCATCTCCAAATCGGAAGCGATCGGCACCAAAGTATGCCGATGCGTATATTCGATTCTTGTCGTCGATTTTGTAATTGAGCTTAGCGTTCACATCGTAAAAGAAAAGTTGATCGCCGCGAAAGTCTTCGTTGAAAATTGGAAGCAAGAGATCACCATAAGAACGGCGACCCGCGACCATGAAAGACATCTTGTCTTTGATAATGGGCCCTTCGAGCATCAGTCGACTCGATACCAATCCTATTCCAGCATTCCCTTCAAACTTTTTTGAGTTTCCTTCTTTTTGACGAACGTCCAAAACACTCGAGAGACGGCCACCATACCTGGCTGGAACACCACCCTTGTAAAGCGTTAAGTCCTTCACAGCATCGGCATTGAAAATGGAGAAAAACCCAAAGAGGTGAGAAGAATTAAAAACCGTAGCCTCATCCAACAAAATCAGGTTTTGATCGATATTTCCACCACGAACGTTGAATCCTGTGGCACCCTCACCTACCGTAGATACTCCAGGCAAGAGCTGAATACTTCTAATGATGTCCACCTCTCCCATAAACTGGGGAATGCCCTTGACCATTTTTATGTCCATTCGCTCAACGCCAATTTCGAGATTGCTCACATTTTCATTAGCCTTCTCTGCGGTAATTTCTACCGTTTGCAGCAGCTCTCGATCGGGCATCATCTCAATGTCGAAGGTTCGATCGGCCGCTAGTTCAAACGTTTTTACCAGTGCATCATAGCCTAGGTAATTGAAGGTAATGTTGTAGGTGCCTTCGGGCAATGAAATGGAGTAAAATCCATAGAGGTTGGTGGTAGTTCCCGATGCGATCTCATCTACATAAACGGTGGCACCGATCAGGCCTTCGCCATTATCGGAATCCCGCAGATAGCCGCTGAGGGTATACTTGGACTGGCCCATTGCTAAAGCGCTGGAAAGCACAAGTAAGAGGGTGATAAATCTCATTGGTGACGTTTTGGTTTAATTTAATTGTTGCTCATAGAGACAACAATATTCTGAGGGTTGAACGATAAACGCAACAACTATTGCTGTATTGCGGCACAAAGTTGTTGGAATAAAATGAGCGATAATAAAATATTCTATGAACGGCAATCAAGAGGCAATGAATGGCAACAGGCTAAAAGAGACTAATCTTTTTACGTCAAAAGGGCTTTAAGTCTCATGGACAGAATCTCAGTAATCTCCTCCCCTTTCTCAAAAATCATAAAGTGATTGCCTCCTTCGATCATTGCTGCATCGGTAATTTTTGATGCGGGAAACACTCGATCAATCGTCCCGTGAATGCGCACCGTTGGAAGCGTATTTTTTGGTGGCTCCCATTCCAAAACAACCTTCGCTCCAAATTGCATAAAATCAGCATCAGAGTCATATAGCATTTTTAGAAACAGCTCTCGTCCTTCGGGAGACTTCTGGGTAAACAGATCGGCAAACTTGGCAAAAGCCTCAAGCGCTCGCTTGTTGAAGAGTAGCACCAATCGAAGTGGCCGTGCCCATTCAAAAACCAAAGGCATATTCGATCGAGAAGTCATCGTCGAAATGAGAATCAAACCTTTGGGGTTTGTAAGTTGAGCCAACTCTTGAGCAATCATTCCACCCATGGAAACACCTCCCAGAAGATAGGGCTCTTCAAATGTATAATGATCAGCCAGAAGCGCGGCGTAATCACCAAGAGTCTTCGACTGTTGTGGATGGATATAAGGCAATGGAATAATCTCGTAGCCTTCAATAGGGCCTAAGTTTTTAAAAAGTCGGCTATCGGCTCCCATTCCCGAAAAGAGGTAAATCTTCTTCACGACTTGGGGAATTTCTTCACTTGAGTTTGGTACATAATAACCCAAATCGCATTCCAGATTAACGTGAAAACAAGGACGCTCGACCCAAATTGGCTGAAGCCTCCAAAGACGGCGGGTATAAATGCCAACCCAATTTGCGAGGCGATATAAAGCACCAACCCTATTCTGCTCAAGCGAAACATCAGGATTATCCCGATCATCTCAATTCCAAAGAAGAGAAAATTGGCCGCTGCCACATTTCCCATGTTCAGCATCAGGTTGAGGTAGTACATTTCAACTTCATCGCGAAGGTCTTCCATGGGTAATTCAAACTGATCGAGGCGTTCCATAAAACCATCAATAAATACTTGGTCAACATCGGGCGGTGAAATAGCTCCCAGAATTCCAGAGATCACTCCATAAGAAGCGTTGAGCAAACTCAGGAAGCAGATAACTTTGAAGAATTGGTTATTCAATGTGAAATGATCAATTAAGAATGTTCAATTAAAAATTAAGAATGTGCAATAATCAATTATAATTGAGCAATTAAGAATCAAAAATGTTCTGTGCGGCTGTAATTTCGAGTTCTCTACCAAAGCTTTCAGGGGAGTGGATTCTCAATTGATTTACTTCTCTCATTTCCTTCTAAGAAAGTCATTCACCGAAATCTCCTCCAAAAACTTTTTACTCCCCGCAATCAAGGGATACATTTCCTGATCGTGTTCTATTGCTGGAACCGTTTCGCGGTAATTCGCATAGAGCTTCTGAACAGAAGTAGCGCAGCCTTTGATACCCCGAAGGTGAAGCGCCTGACAAGCATTCAGCAGTTCAATGGCCAGAACCGTCTGCACGTTTTCAATGACTTCCAATGCCTTCACTGCGCCATTGGCTCCCATGCTCACATGGTCTTCCTGACCATTGGAAGAGTCGATGGTATCTACCGAAGAGGGTGTGCAAAGCTGCTTGTTCTTGCTTACGATAGAGGCGGCGGTATACTGTGGAATCATAAATCCCGAATTCAATCCAGGATTGGCTACCAAGAAATCGGGCAAGCCACGTTGGCCGTTTACCAATTTGTAAACCCTTCTTTCGGAAATGCTGCCGATTTCGGCCATGGCTATCGCCATAAAATCAAGCGCAAGCGCCAGCGGCTCTCCGTGGAAATTTCCCGCTGAGATAATCTCATCCGTGTCGGGAAAGATGGTCGGATTGTCGGTCACCGAATTGATCTCATTCTCAAAAACGCTCAGACAGTGATTTACCGCATCGCGGGCTGCTCCGTGAACTTGTGGAATGCAGCGAAAGCTGTAAGGATCTTGAACGTGGGCCTTGGCCTTGTAGAAGTTCTCGCTGTCGCCAAGAAGGGTACGGATATGCTCGGCCACCACCCTTTGTCCAGGCTGACGACGAACCACATGAACTGCATCGTTAAACGGTTCTGGTCGGCCATCGTAAGCCTCTAGCGACGTAGCGCCAATTAAATCGGCCATGTCGAGTAGTCGTTTTGCCTCCAGGCAAATGGCCACTCCATAAGCACTCATAAACTGGGTGCCGTTGAGCATGGCGAGGCCTTCCTTGCTTTGCAGAGCCAAAGGTGCCAAGCCGTAATTGGCCAGAATTTGCCCCGTAGGACGCTTCTCACCCTTCTCCCAAACTTCACCAAGACCTAGCAATGGCAGGGCCAAGTGGGCTAGCGGAGCCAAATCACCTGAAGCTCCCAGGCTACCTTGATCGTAAATCACGGGAAGTATATTGTTATTGAAGTGCCAAATCAATCGCTCCACCAATGCTAGTGTAGCTCCAGAATGACCGTAAGACAAGCCTTGAATTTTGAGCAAAAGCATCAATCTAATCAACTCTGGGCGTATGGCCTTACCCGTTCCCGCCGCGTGGGAGGTGACGAGATTCTGTTGGAGTTGACCCAGACTTTTTTTGTCAATTGTCTTATTGCACAGCGACCCAAATCCCGTGTTGATTCCGTAAATCGGGGCATCAGAATCAGCCATCCGCTTGTCCAAATATGCTCGGCACTTTATAATTCGACCCTTCGCTCCTTCACTTAGCTCCAAATCTGCACCCGAACGGATGATCTCGTCTACTTTGTCCAGTGTTAAATATTCATCGGAAATAGCGTGTAGCATCAAGATAGTTTTAGAATGAGTTCATCGATATCGAGGGCAAATTGCTCGCCGCTCTCCATGTCTTTGAGGGTAAGGTGGCCGCTCTGCATCTCATTTTCCCCCACTAGCGCCACAAAAGGTATTTGCTTGTCGTTGGCGTATTTCATCTGCTTTTTCATCTTCGCTCCGTCAGGGTAAAGCTCTGCGCGAATGCCTGCCTTCCTGATTTTCACCAGCGCGTTGTGGCAGTAGTCAGCTTCGCTTTCGCCAAAATTCACAAAGAGCAGTTTCGTGCCTTCGGTCTCCTTATCGGGAAAAGCATTTTCGGCTTCGAGAAGGTCGTAGATTCTGTCGGCACCAAAAGAGATTCCAACTCCCGACATTCCCTTCATTCCAAAAATTCCCGTCAGGTCGTCGTAACGTCCTCCTCCACAAATGCTACCTACTTGACTTTCCGTTAATGGCCGCACTTCGAAGATGGCACCCGTGTAGTAATTCAGACCGCGGGCCAGGCTCAAGTCCAAAACAACTTTGGCTGATTCCATGCCGAGATCTCCAATTTTTTCCAATATAAATCGGAGTTCCTCAATTCCCTTTTGGCCTTCGTGGCTTTCGCCCAAAAGCGCCTCCACTCGATCGAGCATTTCCGTATTCGGCAATTTCTCCGCTGCGATTTCTAGAAAGCCTTTGAGCTTTTCGATAGAAGCTTCGGGGAATTCCTGCTTTTGCAAATCTTCCAACACCGCATCCATCGGCATCTTGTCGAGCTTGTCGATAGCGATGGTCATTGGCACCAAACGGTCTTTCTCGCCGATGTATTCGGCCAAAGCCGCCAGTAGCTTTCGGTTGTTGAGACGAATCTCAACAGGCAATCCCAGCTTGGCAAATACCTCATCGAAAATCTGGCAATACTCCACTTCACATCGGAGTGAATCTGTTCCGACCACATCGGCATCGCATTGAAAGAATTCGCGGTAGCGGCCTTTCTGCGGACGGTCGGCTCGCCAAACGGGTTGTATTTGATAGCGCCTAAAAGGAAAAGTCAAGTCGTTTTGGTGCTGAACGACGAAGCGCGCGAATGGAACGGTGAGGTCGTAGCGGAGGGCCATGTCCGCTAGGCCTTTCTCTTGTCTTTTTCCCGAACCTCCTATTGCTGTCTCAGCATTTGCCGATAAGGCACTCTGAAGCTTTTGATCCCTTTGAAGAATTTTAAAAATCAAGCGATCCCCTTCATCGCCGTATTTCCCCGTGAGCGTTTCTAAGTTCTCCATCGCGGGAGTCTCAATCGGCTGGTAACCGTACTTTTCAAAAACCGCGCGTATCGTCCCGAAAATGTAATTGCGTTTCCGCACTACATCGGGTAAAAAATCTCGGGTTCCTTTGGGGGTATTTGGCATTATTCAGTCTTTAGTAGCTGATAGCTAGTCTATAGCTTCTAGCGCTTTTTGGTTTCAGGTTGTCAATTCGGTTTCGGCAATTTCGCAATTTATCAGAATTTCAAAGGCAACTAAGTGCAAATAGCCAGCTACTAGTAGCTACTACAGACTAGCTACTACCCCCGCACCAACTTCCGGTACTTAATCCTCTTCGGCGATACATCACCAAGGCGTTTCTTCTTGTTCTCTTCGTATTCGCTAAACGATCCCTCAAAATAATACACTTGTGAGTCTCCTTCAAAAGCGAGTATGTGCGTACAGATACGATCCAAGAACCAGCGGTCGTGAGAGATAACTACGGCACAACCCGCAAAACTCTGGATTCCCTCTTCCAAGGCTCTCAGAGTGTTTACATCAATGTCGTTGGTAGGCTCATCGAGCAATAGCACGTTGGCTTCGGTTTTCAAAGTCATCGCTAGGTGCAGGCGGTTTCGCTCTCCACCTGAAAGCACTCCGACTTTCTTGTTCTGATCGGGGCCGCTGAAGTTGAACTTTGAGCAGTAGGCTCTCGAATTAACTTTCTCGCCACCAACTTCCAAAAACTCCGTTCCACCGGATACCACTTCAAAAAGCGTTTTCTCGGGATCGAGGTCGTCGTGTTGCTGATCCACGTATCCAATGTCTACCGTATCTCCGATTTTGAATTCACCCGAGTCAGGAGTCTCTTCTCCCATGATCATGCGGAAAAGTGTGGTTTTACCAGCTCCGTTTGGCCCGATAATACCGACGATACCCGCAGGTGGCAATTTGAAGTTGAGTCCTTCGTAAAGCAGTTTATCACCGTAACCTTTCGACACATCGACGGCTTCGATCACTTCGTTACCGAGACGCGATCCATTAGGGATGGCAAGGGAAATTCGTTGCTCCTTGTCTTTTGTCCCTTCGGCCATCATCTTATCGTAATTGGCGATACGTGCTTTGTTCTTGGCTTGTCGACCTTTTGGATTCATCCGCACCCATTCCAGCTCGCGCTCCAATTCCTTGCGTCGCTTGCTTTCGTGTTTCTCTTCTTGGGCCAATCGCTTTGACTTTTGGTCGAGCCATGAGCTGTAATTTCCTTCCCACGGAATTCCCTCACCACGATCTAGTTCGAGAATCCATCCTGCCACATTATCGAGGAAGTAACGGTCGTGAGTAACGGCCAATACGGTTCCCTTGTATTGTTGCAAGTGCTGCTCTAGCCACATCACCGACTCGGCATCGAGGTGGTTAGTAGGCTCATCCAGCAGAAGGATGTCGGGCTCCTGCAGCAGCAAGCGACAAAGCGCCACTCGACGGCGTTCCCCTCCCGAAAGGTTTTTAATGGGTGTATCACCTTCGGGCGTTCTGAGCGCGTCCATGGCAATTTCGAGCTTCATGTCCAACTCCCAGGCTCCGAGCAATTCAATGCGCTCCTGCACTTCGGCCTGGCGGTCGATCAGCTTTTCCATTTTATCGGGATCGTTCATGATCTCTTCGTCCATGAACTTGTTGTTAATGTCCTCGTATTCTTGAAGCACATCGGTGATTTCCTTCACCCCTTCCATTACGATTTCTTTTACCGTTTTGGACTCATCCAATTCCGGTTCCTGTGGAAGGTAGCCGAGGGTGTATCCCGGAGAACGAACCACTTCGCCTTTGTAAGCCTCATCGAGGTCAGCGATAATCTTCAAAACCGTCGATTTTCCAGAGCCGTTGAGACCGAGTATTCCGATCTTGGCTCCGTAGAAAAAGGAGAGGTATATGTTTTTTAATATCTGCTTTCCCTGAGGTGTGGTCTTGTTGACCTTCACCATGGAGAATATGACTTTTTTGTCGTCGCTCATGGAGGTTTATTTTGAGGCGGTGAATATCGGAAAAATTGAGGGGTTTAGCAGGGTAGGAAGTTAGTCTGTGAACCACCCCCAGCTCGTTCATCGGCCCCCCGCCAGCGGCGGATAGGTTATCTTCAAAAAATTCGTGAAAAAACAAATTATCAAAATGTGAAAATCTCATTCAAAATTGTGCGATTTTGACATTGACAAGATACTTGTCCCCCGCTGGCAGGCGTGCCTCTCCCGCTGGTTATCGGGAGAAGAGGGCGAAGTGCAATACAAAAAGCGCGGACGAAAGGCATCGAAGGATGAATTCATGAAGTCTCGAAAATGAGAATCTTTATCGATGCCAATATTCTGGTAGCAGTTCTCAATAAGGAATATCCTCTATTCGATACAGCCGCGCGCCTTTTAAGTCTCGACTCAAAGAAGAATGTAAGTCTTTTCACATCTCCCATCTGTTTGGCGATAGCCTTTTATTTCGCTGAAAAGAAATGTGGATCGCAAAAGGCGAAAGAAAAAATCAAAATCTTGTGCTGCTATATTCAGATAGCCAGCTCGTTGGAAAAATCGGTGCTTCAAGCGCTAAACGATCCCAAAGTCTTGGATCTTGAAGATGGGTTCGAATACTACGCAGCATTGGACGCAAAATGTAATATCATTATTACCGAGGATGTTGCCGATTTTCACTTTTCGGAAATTCCAATAATGAGTTCGAGAGATTTTCTGGCGATGTTGAAAGAGGAAGTTTAACGTATATTCTACCGAATAAAGATCAGGTTTCCACCCCCGTGTCATGCTCGTTCCTCACATGAGCCATGACCTCTATGAAGGGGGACAAGTGCTATTCAAAAAAACGGATGAAGCTGAAGATTGGCAAAAAATGAACATCTCCTACAAAATCAAAGCATTTCGATGTTGACAGAATTCCTGCCCCACTGCCCGAAGGACGTGGCTGGACGTCAAAATAAAAAAAAACCTAGACTGGCACCAACTCCCCATACAAATCATAGGGAGCGCAATCCGTAATCTTCACGTCAGCGTAATCACCAATTCGGGCATAACCCGTTGACTTGGGAATAATCACTTCGTTGTCCACTTCGGGAGAATCAAATTCCGAGCGACCGATGTAATCGTTTCCTTCCACTCGGTCTATCATCACCTTGAAGGTTTTGCCAACTTTTTCTTGGTTGATCTCATGAGAGATTCCGCTTTGAAGCTCCATAATTTCTTCAGAACGCTCCCTTTTCACTTCTTCGGGAACATCATCTTCCGAATTGAAAGCGTGTGTGTTTTCCTCGTGAGAATAAGCGAATACTCCCAATCGATCGAATCGCATTTCGGCAACCCATTCGAGCATTTCGGCTTGATCTTCTTCACTTTCACCAGGGTATCCTGAGATCAAAGTGGTTCGGACAGCTATACCAGGAACCTGCTCGCGTATTTTGCGGATCAGTTCGGTCGTCTTCTCCCGGGTAATTCCTCGGCGCATGGCCTTGAGCATTCGTGTCGAAGCGTGCTGAAGTGGAATATCTAAGTAGTTGCAAACATTGGGATGATCGCGCATGACGTCGAGTACTTCCATTGGGAAACCACTCGGAAATGCATAATGCAGGCGAATCCAATCGATGCCTTCTACATCGGCTAAGGCCTGAAGCAATTTGGCCAATTCTCTCTTTTTGTAGATATCCAAGCCGTAATAAGTCAGGTCTTGAGCGATGAGCATAAGTTCTTTCACACCCTGCGCCGCGAGACTTTCGGCTCTTCTGACCAACTCTTCAATCGGAGTTGATCTATGTTTTCCGCGCATCAGCGGAATGGCACAAAACGAACACGGACGGTCGCAACCTTCCGCGATTTTAAAGTAGGCGTAATGAGATGGAGTAGTAAGCAATCGCTCGCCCACCAATTCATGCTTGTAATCTGCTTTGAGTGTTTTCAATAATCGCGGCAACTCCCGCGTACCGAAGTAGGCATCCACTTCGGGAATTTCTTTTTCGAGGTCTTCACGGTAACGCTCCGATAGACATCCAGTCACGTAGACCTTATTCACGAACCCACGCTCCTTGGCGTCAGCCCATTGAATAATGGTGTCGATACTCTCTTGCTTGGCATTATCGATAAACCCGCAGGTATTGATAATGACGATGGAGGCATCTCCGTCGTCACTTTCGTGCACCACATCGTACTTATTTGCATGGAGCTGGGCCATCATCTCTTCGCTGTCATAGATATTCTTTGAGCAGCCGAGAGTGACTACATTGACCTTATTTTTCTTGAGAGTTTTTGTCTTCATCCTACACGTTCCTAACTAAAAAGAGAATCCACAAATTCGTATTTATTGAATACTTGTAAGTGGTCTATTCCTTCTCCAACTCCTATGTATTTCACAGGAATTTTAAATTCATCGGATATTCCGATTACGACTCCGCCCTTGGCTGTGCCGTCAATTTTTGTGAGTGCCAATGCAGTGACTTCGGTCGCTTTGGTAAATTGTCTTGCTTGCTCAATCGCATTTTGCCCCGTACTTCCATCGAGTACCAAAAGTACTTCATGTGGCGCGCCCGGAACGACTTTATCCATAACACGACGGATTTTAATCAGCTCGTTCATCAAGTTGATCTTATTGTGAAGACGACCGGCAGTATCGATTAAAACCACATCGGCGTTCTGATTCACTGCAGATTGAAGGGTATCAAAAGCCACCGAGGCGGGATCGGCACCCATACCTTGAGAAACGATAGGAACACCCGCTCGTTCTGACCAAATTATAAGCTGGTCTACCGCTGCTGCGCGAAAAGTATCGGCTGCACCCAAAACTACACTTTTTCCAATCTTCTTAAACTGATGGGCAAGTTTCCCGATAGTCGTTGTCTTGCCAACTCCGTTCACACCGACCACCATAATGACATATGGTTTGTGCCCTGCGGGAATGTTATATTCTGTATCCTCACCTGAATTATTCTCTTCGAGGAGTGCCGCTATTTCCTCGCGAAGGATTTTATCGAGCTCACTCGTTCCGAGGTACTTATCCTTGGCTACGCGCTCTTCAATACGACCGATTATCTTGAGGGTGGTGTTGACTCCTACATCCGAGGAAATAAGGACTTCCTCCAAATTATCGAGAACTTCTTCATCGACTTTGGACTTACCTGCAACGGCTTTGGTAAGTTTAGAAAAGAGACCAGTCTTGGTTTTTTCCAAACCTTCGTCTAGCTTTTCCTTTTTGTCTTTTGAGAAAAAATTGAATATCCCCATGGATGCAGTGTTTAAACGCGAAAAGCCTTTTCCCGAAGTATGGAAAAAGGCTTTAAATAATTACGTGGAGGACTACTTGTCTTCGGTGAAGAAGTCGCCGACTTTATCGTTGGTAACGATTTCTTCACGAAAGCTGTAAGAACCTGATTTAGATTTTATCATCTTAATCACTTTTGAGTGGTTCTTTCCGCCACCTGTCTGGAGTGTTGCTACGGTCTTCTTTGCCATGACTCAGTATTATTTAATCTCCTTGTGAACGGTTTGCTTCTTCAAAATACGGTTGTATTTCTTCAGCTCCATTCTGTCTGGAGTGTTTTTTCTATTTTTGGTAGTGATGTAACGAGAAGTTCCGGGCATACCCGTCTCTTTGTGCTCGGTGCATTCCAAAATAACTTGAACGCGGTTACCTTTCTTTGCCATTTATACTCTTATTTTCCGTTGTAATAGCCTTTTTCTTTAGCTCTTTTCAAAGCCTTGGCTATTCCAATCTTGTTAACGGTTCGAAGCGCTGAGGTTGAAATTGTAAGTTCAACCCATTTATCCTCAACAGTGAGGTAAAATTTCTTCTTTATCAAATTTGGCTGAAAGCGGCGTTTGGTTCTTCTGTTCGAAAATGAAACATTGTTACCAACCATTGCTTTTTTGCCCGTAAGCTCACATGATTTTGCCATGATTACTGTCCTTTGGGGTGTAAAAAGTGGGGTGCAAATAACGGTATTATCTTCTGATTAATCAAAGCTTCCTGAAATAATTTCTTGCCTTAACCAATTCAGGGTGGTAAGCATTGATATTCTGATGTTTCGCTCTCGACTTTTGCCCAAATTAAGTCGTTTTGCTAAGGTTTTTTTTGGTCCCGCAATTGAAACCCACACAGTTCCGACGGGTTTTTCTTCAGAACCTCCATCTGGACCTGCCACTCCGGAGGTGGCAATTGCGAAATCTGAACCGAGTTTTTGTCTTGCCCCTTCTGCCATTTCCCTCACCACTTCTTCGCTGACTGCTCCATGCTTTTTGAGCGTGTCTTCCTTCACATCCAAGACTGCCATCTTGGCTTGGTTGCTGTAAGTAACCATAGAGCCTAAAAAGTGGTCAGACGAGCCTGGTATGGAGGTTATTTCATGGGCGATTAACCCCCCTGTGCAACTTTCGGCAGCAGCCAAAGTGAAACCTCTAGACTGGAAGAGGTCTTGAATGGCTTTTGCGACTGTATCCTTCTCACTACCAAAAATATATTCGGGAATTCTCCTGTACAATTCTGAAATGTAATGCGCTATTTTTTCAGCGACCACTTCCTTTTTTCCATTTTCAGCATAAGCTGTAAGCCTTAGTTTAACCAGACCAGGAGAGGGTAAATAAGCTAGTGAGACACCATCATTTCTTAGGGCAGTTTCCCAATCGCTAATCTTTTCCGCTAAAAAACTTTCGCCGACTCCTTGAGTTTGGATCGTGTGGTGAAGGATGGTCTTCGTCGGGAAAAAGTCTTGGACCATACTCAAACCATGATCGAGCATGATTCCCTTCATCTCATAAGGAACACCTGGCATGGAAATCAACACCTTACCGTTCTTTTCAAACCACATACCCATAGCTGTACCTCGGGTATTCAGCAGAATTTTGGCGTCTATTGGAAGGTCTGCTTGCTTTTGGTTGGATTCGAGCATTTGCAATCCCTTGGATGCGAAGTACGAATCAATTGAATCAAGAACGTCCTGATTGCGCTCGAGGGTAGTTCCGAAATAACCTGCTAAAGTCTCTTTTGTGACGTCATCTTGAGTAGGACCAAGACCACCTGTCATCAAAATGAGGTCAGCTCGATTAAAAGAGTCATCGATAGATTCGAGAATAGCTTCTGGCGTATCGCTAATGGTAACGATCCGATTGAGCTTAACTCCTATTAAATGTAGTTGTTCACCCAGCCACGCTGAGTTGGTATCTATGGTTTGGCCGATGAGAATCTCATCACCTATGGTAATTATCTCCGCTTTCACGGCGCGAAATTACGCATTTTGAGAGGGGTAGAAACAAAAATAATCGGCTCAAAGGCCGATTCGTATTCTTGATCTTACAGGTTTCTTGGATGCTTATTGCACCTCGTGGTAGGACGGTTGATTTCCCGTGTCATGCTTGGTGTATGCCGCGCATTGCTTATGTCCACTCGAACAGGATTGGATTAGAGCGACAAGTGCAATGCCTACCAATAATGAGAATAACTTTTTCATGTGCCGGGTTCTAGATTCAATAAAGTATACCCTATGTATCGCCGAAGGTTTCAAAAAAGTATACTTCCGACCACTTATCCTCGTCTCAAACCATTTAAATAGTACTGGGTTAAATTATGGTACTTTGTTTTGCATAGTACTGTATTATTTGCGTATGTTTGCATCGGTTAAACATTAAACAAACTAAACAAATGGCAAATTCAAAAACGGGTGCAGTATGCACGAACCCATTAGGCAAGGGTTGCAAGCATCCAATTCACACATTAGAACGACTCCAATATGAAGATTGAAAACACAAAAGCGCAAATGCGGAAAGGAGTCCTTGAGTTTGTGATTCTGCAGCTACTCAGCCAGAAGGAAATGTATCCTTCAGATATAATTGGCGAGCTCAAGGAATCAAAACTCATCGTAGTAGAAGGCACTTTATATCCTTTGCTAACTCGACTCAAGAATGCGGGTCTGCTGGACTACCGCTGGGAGGAATCCAAATCGGGTCCTCCTCGAAAATACTACAAGCTCACTGAGCTAGGAGAACAATTTCTAAGCGAATTGAGCCAAACCTGGAATGAACTGGTTCTCGCAGTTAAACAAACTATCACCAAGAACTGACTATCATGAATAAGACAATAAACGTAAACATAGGCGGGCGCATTTTCAGCATAGAAGAAGACGCCTTTTCCACACTGGAAAAATACCTCAAAACTATTCGCGCATCATTTGACGGGCATCAAAGTGCAGATGAGATCATAGCAGATATAGAGTTAAGAATTTCTGAACTCTTCGCGGAGCGAATTACTGATAACAAACAAGTGATCGTACTCGAGGACGTAGATGCCGTAATCGGCATAATGGGAAAACCCGAAGACTACATCGATTCTGAGGATGAGGAGATGGAGCAAGAGTTTAAAAGAAAAAGCACGGGTAAAAAATACGAGAAGCGTGTTTTCCGCGATCCAGACGATAAACTATTGTTTGGTGTTTGCAGCGGCCTTAGTGCTTACTTAGGTTGGGATCCAATTATTCTACGAGCCCTATTCGTCATCTCTACAGTAGCTTTTGGATTTGGGCCATTGGTTTACATCATTTTGGCACTAATAATCCCTAAGGCTAAAACAACCGCTGAGAAACTACAAATGCGAGGAGAAGCCGTAACGGTAGACAACATCTCTAAAAAAGTCAATGAATCTTTTACCGACATAAAGGATGACCTCAAGGATTTTGGAAAAAGAAACGACATAAGTGGCGATAGAGTTAACAATGTGGGAAAGCATATAGGCGACGTCATCAGTGATTTTTTCGAAGCGCTCGGAAAGATCCTGAAAGTCCTGATTGTCGTCTTGGCAAAAATCATTGGAGTTGTTTTCTTTCTAGCTGGTTCTTTCGCCTTAATGGCCTTGATTACCGGACTATTAGGGATGGATACTTTTCTCTCAGCGACCGGTTCTCGTGAAATGACAGAATTCGTGAATTCTACCCTGACTGATTCGACAAACAAAGGATTGGTCTTTGGAGGCATAGCTCTAACACTCGGAGTTCCTGCCGTGTCCCTTCTCCTTTTAGGAATCAGAATGCTATTCCAAAAAATCCGTTACTCGGGCATAGTTGCCATTGTTTTAATTGTGGTGTGGTTCGTTGGAATAGGCTTGCTAGCAGCTAGTGGCGTTCATCTTTTCGAAAATAGACAATCCAAAGCGAGATTTACAGAAACCCTGAAAATGAACGTAGACTCCTCAATTGACACCCTAGTATTGGATATCGAAGGAGCGAACCTTCCTCGATTCAGCTTCTCAGGCGATTTTATGGATGGCTCCATTTTTTTCGAAGGGGGTGTAACATTTCCATGGATTGATTCGACTAACGTATTGTACGTCGGAAAGAACTCGATTACCACAAAGCAGGCAGCAGGTGATCGCTTTCTTCTCGAAGTTGAAAAATCAGCGAGAGGTTCCTCGCAAAAAGATGCAATCAGGAACGCTCGCCAAATGAAGTCCAGTTGGTCATTGACCAATGATAGCTTAAGAGTGTCTCCCTACTTCGTTCTTGAAAAAGGAAATAGGGTAAGGTCTCAAAAAGCAAGATACACACTTTATGTACCTGAGGGGAAAGCGATAAGGCTAGCTCCAAGCTCAAAAAGTGTTATTTATGATATCCCCAACATTTCAAATACTCGTGATCTGGACATGTTAGGCGAAACATGGCTAATGACTAAAAAAGGACTGAAATGTACCACTTGCTTCGGAGCAGAAAAAGTTGTTGAAGCAGAAGAGGTGAAAGATGAGGTAGAGGAAGAAAATGACCAAGAATAAAAATTGAACAATACAAACAATACTATCCAGCCAACCATTAAAGAAAGCACAAGGCAGGCCCTATCAGCCAGGGCCTGCTTTAAAAACTTAAAGCCATGACAAAGAAATACGCATCCGCCCTCATACTGATAGCATGCTTCGTTGTAGTAGCCTTTTTTACCATGATCTATGGTTTCACCCACGCAGCACCCTTTACAGAGAAACCATCGGAAGTAGAAAAAACTACCGTTAGCTATTCGATGCCAAATATTGTTCCTGCCGTTTGGCTGGGAAAGCATTGAGAAGCAGACTGTTTTTATCAATCCCCATCTACTACTAAAAAGGGCTTTTGGTTTTGCTATCTTTGCAGCATCTAAATGCCACCTACATGAAGACCGAAGAACAGGCAATTTCTGCTGAAGAAGAAGCGTTTATTCAACAGATTATTGCAGATTATAAGTTAGCATGCGAGAGCCGTGAAGTATCACTTTTGGGCAGAAAAGAAGTGCTAACAGGAAAAGCTAAATTTGGCATATTTGGCGACGGAAAAGAAGTGGCACAGATTGCCATGGCAAAGCAGTTTCAAGATGGCGATTTTCGATCTGGCTACTACCGCGACCAAACTTTTATGATGGCCATAAAGGCATTATCGATAAAAGAAGCTTTTGCTGGACTTTATGCGCACCCAGATGTAGACAAAGAACCAGCAAGTGCTGGAAGACAAATGGGCGGCCATTTCAGCACCAGGAACTTAGACAAAGATGGCAACTGGAAAGACCTTACTGCTCAAAAAAACTCGTCAGCCGACATCTCTCCTACCGCAAGCCAAATGCCCCGGCTTGTAGGATTGGCGCAAGCCTCTAAAGTATACCGCCAAAACAAAGAGCTCCATTCAGGATTCGAAAAGTTCTCAAATAAAGGCAATGAAGTCGCATTTGGGACAATCGGTGACGCGAGCACCAGCGAAGGCCTTTTTTGGGAATCATTTAATGCGGCGGGGGTATTGCAAATACCGATGGTCATGTCCGTTTGGGATGATGGATACGGGATATCGGTTCCTAAAAAATATCAAACTACAAAATCAAGTATCTCTGAAGCACTCAAAGGATTTCAGAGATCAGAAGGCAGCCCTGGCTATGAGATTTTTAAAGTAAAAGGTTGGGATTATGTAAACCTCATCAAAACTTATGAGGAGGCCGTAGCGCTGTCTCGAGAAGAGCATATTCCCGTGCTCATACATGTTGAGGAGTTAACTCAACCGCAAGGACATTCAACTTCAGGCTCACATGAGAGATACAAGTCTGAAGAACAGCTTAACTGGGCCAAGGAATATGACTGCATAGCTAAGTTTAAGACATGGATTATAGAGCACGATTTAGCCACCGAGGAAGAGCTAGACATCATTGCCAAACAGGCTAAAAATGATGTTCGTATCGAACAGAAGGAAGCATGGAGAGAATTTAAAACCGAAATTCTCAGCGAGCAAGATGAGCTATTTTCAATACTCAAAAAAGCTCATGGAAACGAGCTAATTGGATCGATTTCCCAAGACATATTGTCCACGACAGACCCTATTCGAAAGGATATTTTATCCAACGCTAGAAAAGCACTTTACAGTTTGCGAAATGGCAATGATGAGATTCGTGTTGAATTGCAGACCTGGATAGAGAATTACCGTAAACTTAATCACGATCGATATAGCTCACACCTGTATAGCGAAAGCGCATCGTCTCCTCTTAAAATTGGTGAAATCGAGCCAACTTATGCATCAGACGATATGGTCGATGGACGAATTGTGCTCCGCGACAACTTTGAAGCACTATTCAAAAAATATCCTGAGCTCTTGACTTTTGGTGAAGATGTGGGAAAAATTGGTGGAGTAAATCAGAGCATGGAAGGCATGCAAGAAAAATTTGGTGAAGTTCGCGTCGCTGATACAGGTATTCGAGAAGCCACCATTATGGGACAGGGAATTGGAATGGCCATGCGTGGTCTCCGACCAATTGCTGAAATCCAATACTTAGATTATTTGCTCTATGCTCTTCAAATCATGAGCGATGATTTAGCAACGGTTCGGTACCGAACCAAAGGTGGTCAAAAGGCTCCATTGATTGTTCGCACAAGAGGCCATCGACTAGAAGGCATCTGGCATTCGGGATCTCCGATGGGGGTCATCCTCGGAGCCCTACGCGGAATTCATGTTTGTGTTCCACGAAATATGACTACAGCAGCTGGAATGTACAATACTCTTCTTCAGGGAGACGATCCTGCGCTTATCATTGAGCCATTGAACGGTTACCGTAGCAAAGAAAAGTTACCTTCAAATTTGAGTGAATTTACAGTGGCACTCGGGGTTCCTGAAATTGTTAAAAAAGGGGAAGACCTCACGATCGTTTCGTATGGCTCAACCTTCAACTTAGTTCAAGAAGCTGCCGAGACACTTAGCAAAATGAAGGTTGACGTAGAACTCATCGACGCCAGGACTTTGCTGCCATTCGATAAAAACCACGTAGTAGCGGAAAGCCTCAAGAAAACCAATCGACTCATGATTGTCGATGAGGATGTGCCCGGTGGTGCTTCTGCTTTCCTTTTGGATAAAATTCTCAATGAGCAAAAAGGATATTACCTATTAGATAGCAGGCCCGTAACAGTTTCAGCAAAGGCTCACAGGGCTGCATACGGAAGTGACGGCGATTATTTTTCAAAGCCCAATCACGAGGATATTGTAGAAGCTGCCTATGGAATAATGCACGAATTTAATCCTTCAGCTTTTCCCGCTCTATATAATTGACTAGAAGGGCATGAATTGCTCAACAATTCAATTGTGAAGAAATTATTATCCAAAATTTAAGGCTGTTGTTCTTGTCTCAGCGATGAATTCTTTATTTTGGCACCTCGAAGTGTATAAAAGACACCATTATTCGACATCGCATGAATAGAATGATAACGCGGAAGGCGACGTCGCTCGCACTTTTATTTGTACTCTTTGGATTAGGTTCGTACTCTCAAGGCACCATTAAAGGAACCATATCAAGTGACGATACAGGAGAGACTTTAATCGGAGCGTCAGTAGTTATTAAAGGAACTACTACAGGAACTACTACTGATATTGACGGAAATTTCTCTCTCGATGTAAGTCAGAATCCACCCATCATTTTGATCATTAATTTCCTTGGCTATTCCGCCCAAGAGATTACCGTGAACTCGTTTGACGACAAAGTGAAAATGGCTTTGGGCACGGACAATGTCTTGATCAGTGAAGTAGAAATTATTGGAAGCAGAATTAGTGAAAAAAGCAAACAAGCACCGCTCACCGTTGAGTCGATGGATGTCATAGCCATTAAGGAGGCTCCTTCTGGAAATTTCTATGAAGGATTGGGGAATCTGAAGGGAGTTACCATTACTTCTGCTAGTTTAGGATTTAAAATTTTAAATACCCGAGGTTTCAATAGCACTTCACCCGTGCGTTCTTTGCAGCTCATTGATGGAGTAGACAACCAATCACCAGGTCTAAATTTCTCCCTCGGCAACTTCCTAGGAGCTTCAGATTTAGATGTTCAATCGGTAGACATTGTTGCAGGCGCCAGTTCGGCATACTATGGTCCAGGTGCTTTTAATGGTGTAATTGACATGCGAACCAAAGACCCGTTCCTTTTCCCGGGGCTTACAGTTTCTCTCAAAGCTGGAGAACGCTCATTGTTTGAAGGAGCTGTTAGATGGGCAGAGGTATTTAAGAACAAAGAAGGAAAGGACAAATTCGGTTATAAATTGAATGTTTTCTACTTAAGTGCCTTAGATTG
Source organism: Cryomorphaceae bacterium (assembly GCA_047632755.1). Taxonomy (GTDB): domain Bacteria; phylum Bacteroidota; class Bacteroidia; order Flavobacteriales_D; family Cryomorphaceae; genus JAKVAV01. The sequence goes on along the minus strand of JBLIDT010000004.1, from coordinate 123,278 downwards.
GGAAGCCGATAATTACGATGCCATAGAAGGGCTTGCCGTTGATGAAACCAATTTTTCAGGATACGATGCCATCAATGTTTATGGCGATGAAGTCACAACTGGTGGAAATATATTCATCAATGACTTGGGCCCAAGCATCTCGGAAAGACCAGCGCTGACAAGGGTTTACCGACCAGGATACCGAGAAATAGATTTGGCAGATTACAACACTGAAAATCTAAAAACCAGTGCAGGTTTGTATTACAAGATCAAAGATGATTTAGTCCTAGACTACTACTTCAATTATGGAAATGGTACAACAGTCTACCAAGGGGATAATCGCATTAGCTTAAGAGACATTCAGTTTTTCCAACACAAAATTCAAATTGAAAAAAAGGACAAATTCTTCTTTAGAGCATATGCGACTACTGAGGACGCAGGGAATAGTTATGATGCGGTATTAACGGGTTCACTTATGTCAGATGCGCACATGACTGAAGGAACGTATTACCGATCTTATTCTCAGAACTATCAAACTTTCAACGAACAGCTGTTTTCGGAGGGAATGCCTAACCCCGATGATCCAGAATATGAGTCGACTCGTCCTAGTTTCGCAGACTTTTTTGATCCTGTAACAGGATTTGACAATGCAGGCTTTTCTCAAGCTACTAATACATGGAGAACCGGCATACAAGATGATCAATTGCAATGGGCACAGGACAATACGGAGTTTATGCAAGACTACAACGACCTTGTAGCGAGAACAACAAAAACTCAAGGGGAGAATGCCTATTTCGAACCTGGAACGGCCCGCTATGACTCACTGTTCAATGATATCACTTCACGACTCTTTACTGAAGGAGGATCTCGTTTCTATGACAAATCAAGCCTTTACCACGCGCAAGGAGAGTATCAATGGGATACTCGTTTAGGGAAAATAAGAGTTGGAGGCAGCGGGAGGCTTTACCGCCCAAATTCTCGAGGAACAATCTTCGAAGACACTCTGCAATACACACGAGAAACAATAGTAAATGAAGATGGGACCACTTCTATGGTCAAGGTTGATTCAAGTTACAAGGAAGTGACCAATTGGCAAGCGGGAGCCTATGTTGGCATAGAGAAAAAATTTGTAGACGAACGGTTAATACTTCAGGCCACTTTAAGAGTGGATAAAAATGAGAATTTCGATGCTATTCTGTCACCAGCAGCAAGCCTTGTCTTTCAACTCAATGAAAATACAATCATACGAGCTGGGGTCTCTTCGGCTGTGAGAAACCCTACTATGGCCGATCAATTTCTATACTATGACGTAGGAAGGGCTATCCTGCTTGGAAACCTATCTGGACAAGACTCACTAGTTACCCTCGACTCATTCGATGATGCTAGAAATAGTCAGCTTTTTGATTGGAATCAACTAGACTTCTATGACGTAGATCCCATTCGACCTGAACAAGCGCGGACATTTGAGGTCGGGTATCGAAGTACAATTTCAAATAAGATCTATGTGGATGCCAGCTATTACTATACCTTCTATGAAGATTTTATTGGTTTCAACGTTGGCTTGACCTTGCCTTACACCCCTCAAGCTGAACGACCAGACTTCACTAGCTTGCAGGTTTTCAGAGTAGCAGCGAATGCACGCGAAACAGTAACAACCCAAGGGTTTTCTGTTGGGTTAAATTACTATTTCTACAAAACTTTCGCCCTTACTACCAATTATAGTTGGAATAATCTCGTAAGCGGAGATGATGATCCCATCATTCCAGCCTTCAATACTCCTGAACACAAAGTAAATGTTGGTTTGAGCGCCCGAGATTTGAAAACCGATTTAGGATTCATCAGACTTAAAAATTGGGGATTTAGTATGAACGCCAAATGGGTTGACGGATTCATTTTTGAAGGTAGCCCACAGTTTACAGGTTTAGTTCCTTCGTATTATATGGTCGACGCAGCTGTGATGACCAATTTTAAAAAGATAAACACCACCCTAAAAATAGGCGCTTCAAACCTTACGGATAATAGAGTCTTTACCGTTTATGGCGGTCCGTATGTAGGCAGAATGGCTTACTTTTCAGTTATATATGAATGGCTGAACCGATAAATGTCTTAATTTAACACTCTTAAAATAGAAAAAAAGCACGTATGAAGAAAAATTTACTTGGCCTAAGTCTAGGTATATTCCTAGCAGCCTCCTTGCAAACACAGGCTCAGCGATATGCTACAGAAATATTCACTTCAAATGAGGTAGAATCTAATGTAGTGTTTGGAGCTAATGTGAACCCGTTCTCGATTCCAGGCATTCAGACGGATCCAGATACTTGGAATGCTGAAATGGGCGCCCTCAATGCCAATATTGATAATGGCGAGCCATTCCCAACTGAGTATTTCATTCCTTCAGCAGCACCTGGTGGAGATCAAACATTGGTGAAGCTTTCTCTTCTCGGTATGGATATTTACACTCCTCCAGGAGAAGATAACGTCGATGATCGTCCGTTAATCATTTTTATACATACTGGGAATTTCCTTCCTGCCCTTTTTAATGGTGGGATAACAGGAGATAAAATCGATAGCGCAGGTGTAAACCTTTGCCGTCAATGGGCAAGAAGAGGATTTGTCGCCGCTTCCATAAACTATCGCCTTGGTTGGAATCCTGAAACAACTGATCCTGACATTCGTCGCGGAACTTTATTACAAGCCGTTTACCGAGCATTGCATGACACACAGAGTGCTGTTCGTTTTTTCAATGCTTCAGTAGCAGACGGAAACCCTTACGGAATTGATCCAGACAAAGTAGTTCTATTTGGACAAGGTTCAGGTGGGTACGTAGCTCAGGCTTATGTTACTCTTGACGACTATGTCGAAGAAATTGCCAATCTTCCAAAATTCGTTGGTAACAATGGACCTTATATTATTGAGGTAGTTGATGGTGACATAGACGGAGGACCTGGATTGACGAGGTTGCCTGATCCACGACAAGAAGCAGGAATATCAAAGGAAATCCACATGGGCGTGAATGCAGGTGGATCTTTGGCCGATATCTCTTGGCTTGATGAAGGTGAAGTACCAATGGTAAGTATCCACTGTATTCGTGATCCATTTGCTCCATTTGATGATGGCACTGTAGTAGTTCCAACCACCAATGAAAACGTGGTAGATGTAAGTGGAGGAAACGTGTTTATTCAAACAGCCAATGACCTCGGAAACAATTTCGTGATTGAAACAATGCCTTCTGATCCTTTTACGGATCGAGCGCGTTCATTGTATGGAGAAACATTTGATTACATCCTTCCTACACAACCTTTCATAACGGTTGCATCGACTCCTGAAGGATTGTTCCCGATATTAGTTCCAATCAACGAACCAATTCCTGGAGTACCATTCTTCAATGAAAGTGGACCGTGGGATTTCTGGAGTCTAGCCACACTCGAGGCTGTAGTTGCTGGTACCAATGCAGCGGCGGGCACCGATTTTGATGCTCAGAACCTTCATGATTCTGGTGTATTGGGTAACCCAGGAATGGGGCCTGAGAAAGGATTGGCATACATTGACACTATTCAAGGATATACCATTCCTAGAATCATGTGTGTGCTTGGTTTAGAAGGCGCTAGCTGCGGACCAAACAGTACCAATGATTTGGTGTACGAAAACTCTACCAGCGTTTATCCAAATCCTACTCAAGGAGAATTGACAATTCGCAATGACGAATTTGTTATTCGCAGAGTGGAACTTATGGACATTACAGGTCGCGTAGTAATGAGCAAAGTGGTGAATTCAGGTATTTATACCGTGAATCGCAACGACTTCAGCAATGGGGTATACCTCATGCGTGTGGTCTTCGACGACACGCAGATTACTAAAAAGGTTCTCTTCAACTAGCGTCTGACTATAGAGTCCACTATCCGCGTTTCACTTATTTTAAAAACAGTCATTGACAAATGTCAATTCCTTAATTTTTAAAACTTCGTGCGCCTTGCTAATGGACTCTCTATCTCAGACTCTTACGAAATAGTTCTTTTTTGAATTAAACTTGAAGCCCTTCCGTTTTAAACGGAGGGGCTTTATTTTTACCTTTATACAGTGAAGAAACACACCGAAAAAGCGTCGCATTACAACGACCTAGAAAAGAAAGATCTTGCCATCCTCTTGACTGAAATCAATCAAGAGGATGCCAAAGTTCATGAGGCCATTAAGAAGAGTCTTCCGCAGATTGAGCAGTTTGTAGCTGAAGCCGCCAAAAGGATGAAAAAAGGAGGGCGCCTGTTTTACCTCGGTGCTGGCACTAGCGGCAGACTTGGAGTAGTAGATGCTTCAGAGTGCCCGCCTACTTTCGGTGTTCCACATGGATTGGTCATTGGAATTATTGCCGGTGGTGACGCTGCTATTAGAATGGCAGTAGAATTTGCCGAGGACAGCGAAAATAAAGGCTGGAAGGATTTAACAGAACACAAAATTAGTTCACTCGACACGCTTGTTGGAATTGCCGCCTCAGGAAGCACACCTTACGTTATTGGTGCGGTAAAACAAGCTCGGATGAATGGTGTTCTTACTGCTGCTATTGTGTGTAACGATGAGTCCCCTTTGGCGGAAGCCGCAGAATACCCCATGGAGGTAATAACTGGGCCTGAATACGTGACGGGTAGCACTAGAATGAAAGCAGGTACTGCTCAGAAGCTCGTTCTCAATATGATCTCAACCAGCCTTATGATACAACTAGGAAGAGTAAAAGGGAATAGAATGGTAGACATGCAATTGAGCAACAATAAATTGGTGGATCGCGGAACAAGAATGGTAATGGATACGTTAGAAATAGACTACCAAGAAGCAAACGAATTGCTCCTGAAACACGGCAGTGTGCGGGAGGCGATTGATAGTAAATAAGATTCATGCACAGTATCGAGCCCTATTTCAACTGGAGAGAATATTATACATCAGAGGAGGACCCTCAATCTCCTTTTTATGGAAATGAGTACAGTGAATTCGAATTCACCAATTCACTATACGACCACCTTATTCACCCGCAGTGGGATCAATTCGGATCGCCATCGCTATTTGTGAAGGTGCTTTTCGCGAATTATACGGAAGGCGTTGTGATATTCGAACTATTCGGTGAGTGGAACGATTGTCTCCACAATGACATCATGTTTCTAAAGCGCGATTTAGCAGACCACTTCATCAATCTTGGTATTGATAAATTCATCTTAATTGGCGAAAACGTACTGAACTTCCACTCTTCGGATGACTGCTATTACGAAGAGTGGTTTGAGGATATCGCCGACAACGATGGGTGGATAGCACTGGTGAATTTCAGGGAGCATGTCCTTCAGGAATTCGATGAAGTAGGCGCAGATAGTTACTTTGTGCTGGGAGGCCGATTACAAGAAGTCAATTGGCGCACAAAAAAACCGACAAAGGTTGCTGAATCTATTTCGAGCTACGTAAAACAGCGTTTACTCCTCTCCTAGCCTCTTTAGCTCAGGCACGATCTTCTTATCAATAGGAAACGTAAAATGTCCTTCGGAAAGGTCGCTAAGTTTTATCCATTTCAACTGCTGGTTGGCCTCTTGTGCTTCAATGGGTCGTATACTTTTTAGCTCCTCAGCTTTCACGACATAATAGACTGACATGACCTGATGGTTTGGGTCGAATGCGGAAGTCTGAAAAAAATCAGTCGTGTAGAGGTGTCTCAATACCTCCACTTTCAAAGCTGTCTCTTCCAGAAACTCGCGCTTGAGACAATCAATCGTGCCCTCGCCAAATTCAAGACCACCACCGGGTAATTTCGTAAATGAAAAATCCTTTACCCTTTCATCGCTCAATAGGATGTGACCTTCACAAATCAACGCGCCGTATATTCTTACGTTAAAAGGAAAACTCATCGCACTTTGGTGGCTCTCATCATCTCTCTCTTCCCAGGAGCTCCAGGAATTTTCTCCACCTCAAATCCTGCTGAAATCAAATTTCTACGCGCCAAGCCTTTGGAAGCATAGGTGACCAAAATGCCTCCTACACGCAAAATAGACGCGCAGATTTCAAAAGATTTTTCCTCCCAAAGTTCGCTTTGCGCACGGTGTCCGAATGCGTCAAAATAAATCACGTCGAAACTTGAGTCAGCCAGCGAATAATCAAAAAAGTCCCCTTTTATTTTTTTCAAAATGAAATTGGGGTTGATCACTACTTCTTGATCCCACGACGCTTCGGCAACGGCATGGCAGTCGCTCGCATAATCTGCGGATGGCAATAATAACGAATAACCTAGGCTACAGTGATCGGCTATACTTATTGGAAATTTCTCAATCGTTCTGTAATGAATCTTCTTATTTGTTTTTCGAGCGAAATCAGCGGTAAGGAAGGCGTTCAAACCTGTTCCGAATCCCATCTCAAATACCTTGATCGATTCGGGGTCACCTCGTTCGCACAAATATTCTAAGCCTGATTTTATATAGACATGCTGCGATTCTTGCAAGGCACCGTGATGCGAATGATACGTTTCATCCAGCTCTGGCAGGTAAAGAGATTTGGAACCATCTTTGGTTTCTACAACTTGAAGCCTTTTCATTGGCTGAAAGTACGATATGCTAAGAACACTTCTAGAGTAGCCTCTCCGATTAATCTATGATTTTAAACTCTGTTCGCCGATTCTCTTGTCGGCCTTCTGGCGAATCATTGGTTGCCAGGGGTTGAGTTTCTCCGTATCCTTTGGCGATCATACGAGAAGCCTCGATGCCTTTGCCTTGAAGGTGAGACACTACTGACTGAGCACGCTGTTCTGAAAGATTTAGATTGTAATCGTCACCTCCCACATCATCAGTATGCCCTGATATTTCGACTTTAATCGTTGGATTTTCTACGAGTACCTGTTCCAATCGATCAAGCTCGGCGGTTGACTCTTCGCGCAGATTAGCCTTATTGTAATCGTAAAAGATATTTCGAAGTACGATGGTCTCGCCTATTTTGATGCGCTTCATTTTGATCACCTTGTAAAACTCCTGGTATCCCGAAGAATCAGGAATATTAAAATTCAACGAGTTGAAGAGATAGCCGTCGGCATTCACATTCAAACCATAATTTTTACCTGCAGGCAAAGAGACCAAGTACTTGCCCGATGAAGGTTCAACTTGAAAAGAAGCGAGTACCTCAGCTGTTGCATTGTTGATCAAATCTATTGTGGCAGCCACAGGAGCGTCGGTTTCATCATCCAAGACCAGTCCCTTGAGCAGCACCATTTTACTCGTTCTAATTTCGACACGCGGTTGAAGTGGAATCTCAATTTTTCGCTCATTTGAGCCAGCGATTAGTCGATCCTCGACATTAAGCACTGGCTGTTTCTCTGGCCCTAAAAAAGTCAATCGATAAATGTCTTTTTCGCCATATCCCTCTTCTCTATCTGAGGAGTAGTAGGCGGTGCGACCATCAGCAGCTACACTGAAAAAGACATCATCGTCTGGCGTATTAATGGGAATCCCCAAATTGACTGGTGTTTTCCATCGGCTGTCTTCAAATTCAGAATAGAAAATGTCATTGCCACCAATAGAGTTGTGCCCTTCTGAACTGAAGTAAAGTGTTTTGCCATCAGGGTGAAAGTAGACACCATCCTCATCGTAAGGCGAATTGACCACAGGGCCCAAATTCTCAGACTCTCCCCAACGTTCTTTTTGAGCATCCCATTGGGCAATATATATGTCTTTACCGCCAAAACCACCTTCTTTTTCGCTAATAAAAAACAGGGACTGTCCGTCGAATGAGAGCGCGGCAGCAGATTCATGGGCTTCTGTATTAATCGTTTTATAAAGTGATTTTGGTTTACTCCACTCATTCTCTCTGTAAACAGATTGATAGATATCTCCACCACTTTTTACATCTCCACGGAAAACAAAAAGTGTTTTACCATCGGGAGATAGACCTGAACCAGCGTCGTGACCTGATGTATTCACGTCTTCACCCAAATTCTTCAAAGGAGCCCATTCTCCTCCTGAGCTTCTGCTATAATAGACATCTTCAAAAGGTAAATTGTCTGAGTCGTCTTTCAAGCCGCCCACGTTTGACTCTCGTCTGGCCGTTATGATAAGTAGCGTCTCATCTGTAGAAATAAGCGGAGCATATTCGGGAGCAGCAGAGTTAATAGACGAACCCAGATTATCCACCCAAACTCGCACGGGAGTGTTTTCAAACTCCTTTCCATGCTTAACTTCAGTCAGTCTCTTCTGGACTTTTTGAAATTCAATCAGTTCTCCTTTTGTTCGATTGAGAACGGCAAGCTGCTTCTCAAACTCCTCAATGGCCTCATCCCAATTTGAATTCAACTGATGTGCCCGACCCAGCAAATAATGGATATTGTACGGGTCGAGATCAGAGTCTAAACCGTAGGCTTTGGTCAGATAAGGGAGGCTCTTTCGCTTCTGCGAAGAAAACAAGTAGCTGACTCCCAATTTGTAATTCAACTCAGAATTGTCAGGATTGAATTCTTGTGCGGCCATGTAATAGGGTATGGCCAAGTTGAAATAGGCTCTTCGATCCTCGTCGAAAATTCGGTCTCCTTCTTTCAGGTTCTTTGTGGCCTGCTTCAAACCATCCTTATCGTTGGGGTAGTTTGCCTTCTCAAATGGAATGTTCTGAGCGAAAATTGTTCCGCCAAAACCTAGGAAAAGAAGTAGTGTCAGTATTCTCATGGCTCAACGTATTTACAAACAGATGCTTGGTAATCAGAAGCGTTTTTTACTTGAAGGGAAGCTGCCATCTCCCAGTCGCTACAGGCACCGGGAATGTCTCGGATCATTTCTCTGGCTATTCCGCGATTGAGGTAGGCAAAACCGTATTCAGGGTCGAGAGAGATCGCCTTTCCTGCTGCGTCTTCGGCTTCTTGGTATTTCTCTAATTTGATGTATGCAGAGGCCAAATTGTTATGAGCGTAAGCGTATTCTGGAGATAGATCAATGGCTTTTAAGAAATCTGCTAAAGCCTTTTCATAATCTCCCGATAGAAAATAGGCATAGCCTTTATTATTGACGATCATCGCATCTGCTGGTTCAATTTTCAACGCATCACTATACGCATCAACCGCCTCACCGTAGCGCTCCCGTTTTCTTAAAACTGTTCCCAAATTGGCATAAGCCGTGGCCAAATCAGGACTCACCAAAGCAGCTTGTCGGTAATCCCGCTCGGCAGATTTCAGGTCATCGAGCGACTGGTATGCCGACCCTCGATCGTGCAAGACCATTCCATCGGAAGGATGGTACCTTAAATATGCTGTAAAATTGTCGACCGCGACTTGATAGGTCTCATTCTGCAAATGAATGTGTCCGCTAGCCAAGAATGCCATATCGGCTTGATCTTCTCTCGCCACAGCCGTCCCATATGCTGCTAATGCATCTTCTTGTCGGCCAAGTTCATCCAAAATTGCAGCTCGGGTAAAGTAGCCCTTCGAGGCAGTATCAGACAAAGCTAGATACTGATCTATATCTAGGAGCGCCCCACTTAAGTTATTCAGAACCAAAAAGGCAGAACTCCGATTGTAGTATGCTTTCGCAAACTCTGGTTCCATCTCGATGGCTTGGGTAAAAAAAACTACGGCGGAATCGGGCTCTTGAATCTCGGCTTTTTGAAGAGCGAGATTGTAGAGTTCAAGGGCTTCAACGGAGATACCCCCTTCTTGCATGTCTTTCCCGAGTGTGTCTGCTGCTACTTTTACCAAGAGGGAATCATCCTGAGCAAAACCGCAGATACCGAGAATTAGGAAGGTGAAGAGTAAGACTTTTTTCAAAAGAATAAGATTTATATGAATTTAAGGGTTCTACGAAGAAAAGCTCCTTAAAGGTCGCCCTAATTATTCAGTGTCATCGGTTGAAAAGGCTATTTTTGCTCAAAACAATATTTATGGCCCAAAAATCCATTCTCAATAAAAAATCAATCACCTTTTTAGAAAAGTACATCAACAATGCCTCTCCGACAGGTTTCGAAACCCAAGGACAGAAGATGTGGCTCGAATATTTAAAGCCCTACATCGACGATTACCAAACGGATATTTATGGTTCTGTGGCTGCAGTGATCAACCCTGGACAAGAATACAAAGTAGCCATTGAAGCACATGCAGATGAGATCAGTTGGTTCGTACACTACATTACGGATAAGGGATTTATCTACTTGCGCCGAAATGGTGGATCTGACCACATGATTGCTCCAAGTAAACGAGTAATTATCCATACCGATAAAGGTCCCGTTAGGGCGGTCTTCGGCTGGCCAGCTATTCACACTCGAAATACAGCAAGCGGCAAGGACGAAGCGCCGAGCATGAAAAACATATTTCTAGATTGTGGCTGTTCCACAAAGGAAGAAGTAGAAAAGCTCGGGATTCATGTGGGTTGCGTAGTGACATTCGAGGATGAGTTTATGATTCTAAACGAAAAGTACTACGTGGGTCGCGCTTTTGATAACCGTGCGGGTGGGTTTATGATTGCCGAAGTGGCAAGACTTCTTCACGAAAACAAAAAGAAATTACCGTTCACATTATACATCGTGAATTCTGTTCAGGAGGAAATAGGCCTGCGTGGAGCTGAAATGATCAGCCGAACGCTCGAGCCAGATATGGCCATCATCACTGACGTATGCCACGACACCCAAACTCCCATGATCGACAAAATTGAACAGGGTGATTTCCATTCGGGAAAGGGGCCTGTATTGACCTACGGACCAGCGGTTCAAAACAATCTTTTGAAAAAGATTATTGCTACAGCAGAAAATAATAAGATTCCTTTTCAACGCGCAGCTGTAAGCCGCAGTACGGGAACGGATACAGATGCTTTTGCCTACTCTGGAAAAGGAGTGGCGAGCGCATTAATATCTCTGCCATTACGCTACATGCACACAACGGTTGAAACTATCCATAAAGATGATGTGGAGAACGTGATCAAACTTATTTACGAAACATTGCTCACGGTTAAGAAAGGAGAAAGCTTCAGCTATTTCGACTAGAATGGTTTACCAGCTTTCATCAAGTGATAAGCTCTGGTAAGCTCTCTCAAATACGCTGAAATTGGCACCATTGCATCAGAGGTCTCTTCGGAGACCTCTTTTTTTGCTATCCTCAAGGTTAGCACTCCGTAAAGCGCGGTAAGCGCAGTCTCCATGTCACTCTTCTGAATTTGCTCCCCCTTCTTTCTAAAGTCTTCCAAGATGGGCTGCACAGCTTCATAGGCTTTTGTGAAAGGAGTATTTTTTGTGACTGATAAAAGTGTTTGCTGAAGCATACCCATTTCGTTGAGCACTTCATAGGTCTCATTGTGGTGACCGCTCAATTGGAGTGACGCGAGTCCCATGTCCTTGGCCATTTCTGCCAACCACTTTCTTGTCCTTAAACGCTCGTTGTCATCTATTATGGCAGGTAGAATTTCAGCGTCTAGTCTAGACATATCAAATTCAATCCCTCTCAAAAGGTCTTCCATTTGCCACAAAAAAAGGAGAAACTCTGATATGTTCTCCTTTTGTTTAAGCTTTGCAATGCTATACATTACTCTGTCTTGCTCTCTTCAGTTGGTTTGGAAAGATCAGCGTCGTACTGATCATTTAATTTCGTCAAAACCTCATTGGTAATGTCGTATGAATCTTTGATCCAAAGCAGGTTTCCTCCAGGCTGGAAATTCAAAATCATATCGTAGATTCCGTCCGCATTATACTCCTCCAACATTTTGTTCACTCTGTCGGTATATTCTATCTGCAACTCTACTTCTCTCTTTCTGAAATCACTTCCAAGACGCTCCTGAAATTGCTGTATTTCGATGTCGAGATTCTGCAGCTCTAGCTGGGCTTCCTGCACCTGCATCTGTGTCATGGTAGGTGCTTGTTGCTGCAATTCCATCGCGCGTTTCTCAGCTTTTTGAAGCTTCCGATTGATCCTTTCTTCGATTACGTTTTGCTCTTTCTCAAGTTCATCTTGAGCATCCATTAAAAATCTGTACTTCGTATTCACCGTATCGCCGTATATGAAAGCCACTTTCAATCGCGAATTTTCAACTTCTGTGCTGTCTACAGTAATTTCAATGGGTTCATCGAGCAATTCCTTCTTTTGCGATTCTTCGCAGGAAACCATTAAAAATAGAACAGCAAAAGCTGATATAAAAAAGATGTTTTTCATGTTCAAGATTTATTGAGATTAGCATATCTATTGCGGTAAGAATCAGCGAAATCCTTACCCATTTCAACAAAACGCTTTAAGGCGGAAAGAAGAAACTCTTCGGTCAGTATTGCTTCGACCTCATCGAGACCTGCTACTTCTGTTGAGTCTATCTTAAAAGACTGTTCCAAGTGTGCATCTTCAATTTTAATGATGTACTTATTGTTCCAAGAAAAAATGGTGATCTTAAACCGAAGATGTGGAATTTCTTTAACTACGCGCATGTCCTAGATTGGGTCGCGCAAAGATACTAAAGTAAGGTGATTGGGAATGAGTTATCCCTGTTTGGCGAAAACTTGCTCTTGGCGCTCTACCAGATCGTATTCCTCGAAGAAAAAATTGGGGCCATCTATCATGACGCTGTAGTCTTGTCCAATTTCAAGCATGTCATCGTCAAAGCGTTCGTACATCCATCGAATATTCACTTTAACGCCTTTCTTTTGAAGGTCTGCTAATTTATATAGTATAAATAGAATTCTTTTGGAGGAGGCAATATTGAAAAAGTCCAACCGAAATCGAAAGTCAATAACTGAAACAGGTTCCTCTGATAGACGGTCAATCCAATTTAAAATGGGATAGAAAAATTGCTCTGCATCAATCGGGATAGATCTTCCCGCTAACAAATATGTGCCCTCTCTATTGTCGAGGTGTACATAAGGTGTTGATTTGGTCGGTCTTCTGATAAATGCTTCCATGAATGTTGAGATTGCTACTCACTTTTACTCTGAGCTTACCCTTAAAGTTCGATTTTTAATTCGATTTATCAAGAGAAATTCTACCAACGTCGCTTTACATCAGATTAATATTGATCAATTAGAGACTAGATAAAATCGTTATCAACAAAACACGGTTAAATTCTAAATTTAAAGACTTAGAAGATCTTTAAACTTAGCTGACTGTCTCCTTGACACCTCTAGTTGTTCTCCTGTTTTCAATTTTATTTGGAGACCTCCGTTGAACCAAGGTTCAATATGTACGACTTCCTTTAAATTGACTATAAACTTGCGATTGATTCGGAAAAAGTCTTTTTCGACCAGTCGCTTCTCAAGGTTATTTAGGCTTTTAAGTATGAGTGGCTTGCTATTGCCGAAGTAGACCCTAACGTAATTTCCTTCCGACTCAAACATTCTTATGTCTCGCAGCGTAACGAACCAACATTTATCGCCGTCTTTGAGAAATATTTGGTCTTCCATTGTCAAGGGAGAATCATTTTCTGATTCAATAATATCTTCCTCGGTTTTCTCCAATCTCTCTTGCACCCTCAACAAGGTATGTTCTAGTCTACCTTCATCAACTGGCTTCAGCAAGTAATCAAGCGCATTGACTTCAAAAGCACGAATTGCGTAATCATCATATGCTGTCACGAATATGACCTCGGGGGTAGATTCCAATTCTTCCAGCAATTCAAAACCTGTTTTTCCAGGCATTTGAATATCCAAAAATATGAGATCGGGGTTTAATTGTTCAATTAACTCTTTGGCCTCATCGGCATTTTGAGCTTCGCCGATTATTTCAAGATTATCATGCTTTTCCAAAAGACTTGAAAGTTCTTTGCGCGCCAGACGTTCGTCATCAATAAGAAGTACCTTCATTTTTACAGTTTATTATTTTGTAGGGAATGAGTACATCGCAAATCACCTCATCTCCTTGATTGTAAATATTCAATTTAGCTTTTCCTCCGTAAAGTAGCTTCAGTCTCCGCTTGGTATTTTCAAGACCCACTCCTGTAGAATCAAGTAAGACGTTTGTCTTTGAAAGCTGGCCAGTATTGGCAACGGATATCTTCAATAAATCTTCTTCGATAAATTCTGTTTGAACCGAGACGCTCCCACCGGAAGGTAGATGTGCGATGCCGTGTTTGATGGCATTCTCAACAAGTGTTTGGATCAATAAAGGAGGTATAGAGCAATTTTCATGTTCAGGACTTAAATGCAGAGAAAAGCTTAAGCGCTCTTCGTACCTGATCTTCTCGAGTTCCAAATAGTCCTTTACTACTTTCATCTCTTCACCAATACTCACAAACTTTTTCTTGCCCGATGCCAAACTACTCCTCAAAATATGGCTCATCTGAGTAATGCTCCTCTTGGCCAATATCGGATTTTCATCTACCAGTGCTCGAATACTATTTAAAGCATTGAAAATAAAATGAGGGTTCATTTGAGAACGGAGATTGTTCAGCTCTACTTCGTTCATCGAAGCCGTGAGGCGTAGATTCTTCACCTCTTCTCTTTCGTAATTCTTCAGATAGATAGCAGCAAAATAGAGGATATTCCAAAAGAGAAAAATAGTAATAAATGGAATAATGAGTTCTATGATAATGGTGTAAGGCATTACCAAAATCGGTTCAACATCGAGGAAAAAAAGATCTGAAATGAGACCGTAAATCAATGCTGCCACAATACCGGTAGCAACCGAGAGGAATATTAACCTTGGCAGTAAGCGATAGATTTTTGTTTTGAGCAAGCCGCTCTTAATAATAACGAATCTCATGAGGTGCGAAAGGCCCACACCCAAGATAAAATTGACAATCAAAACTTTTACGATTCCCACGTCGATATGCCCCCCCACCAAATTCGTAAAGAGGATAAGTAAGATGTAGCCGAACCAGCCAGCCACTTGTGAGAGCCAATAGAGTGCTTTTTCGTCGCTCATGGAGTCACGAAGATAGCAGTAGAATTGAATTCCTCAATCAATCGTTCAGCTTACCTTTGTAGTTAATGAACTTCTTGGCCCACCAATTTCTCTCGTTCGAAATCAAACCCATCATGGTGGGAAACTTTATAGCCGATACGGTGAAGGGAAATGCATTCAAGGAGTACGACGTGGCTATTCAGAAAGGAATTATTCTACACCGATTCATAGATAGCTATACGGATAGCCACAGTATGACATTGAAAAGTCGTGCAAGGCTTTATTCTCATTTCGGAAAATACGCAGGAGTGGTTCAGGACGTTTTCTACGACCACTATTTAGCTATCAATTGGGCAGACTACCACCAGACAGATTTGAGCGAGTACACCCGCTTCATTTACTCAACCTTAGACGGCTATCAATCCGTTTTTAACGAACAAGCTCAACGAACATTTCACTACATGCGATTGCAGGACTGGCTTGGGAACTATGCCACTGAAGACGGCATTCATCGGTCACTTACCGGATTATCTCGAAGAGCGAGCTTCCCCTCTAATATGGAAGAGTCACTACCCGCTTTGGCGGAACACGGCGAGGCAATAGCAAACGACTTCAAGGCATTCTTTCCCGACCTCATCTTGGCTACCCAAGAGAGGCTTGTGGAAATAAATTCTTGAAACTTCTCAACCCTCATCTCGTAACCATGCTTTGATTTGGCATTCTAAATGCCCTTTCATAACGCATGCTCAAGCATCGCAACTATATCGCATGGATGGTGATTTCTCTTTTAGCTGTAGCCCCGCAGGGTTGCGAAAAAGATGAAGCGCCGCCAATAGTCCAAACAGTTTCTACCGCAATGCTGGAAGAAATCATCGTTGGACCTGACCTCGAAGAAATAAAGGCCAGAGGGAAACTTGTAGCCCTTACTCTCAACTCGTCTACTTCCTATTTCATTTACCGTGGACACGCCATGGGGTTCGAATATGAGTTGCTTCAACGGTTTGCCAAAAGCATCGGGGTAGAGCTGGAGATGCAACTCATTCCCGACGTGAATACCATGTTTGATATGCTGAACAAAGGAGAAGGTGATATGATAGCCTGCAACTTAGCGATTACCAGCGACAGACAAAGAAAGGCGGCTTTTAGTGAACCTTACAACTTCACCAAACTAGTTTTGATACAAAGACTTCCCGAGAATCATCAAAACATGACCCAACGAGAGATCAATAAAAACTTACTTCTCAGACCCTTGGATTTGAGCGGAAAGACAATCTATGTGAACCGCACCTCTCCTTCATATGAGCGTTTGATCAACTTACAAAAAGAGTCAGGAATTTCCTTCGAAATCATAAAAGCACCTGGCTACATAGATCCAGAAAAGCTCATCCAAAAAGTAGCCGATGGAGAAATTGATTATACAGTGGCTGACGATAATCTAGCCAATCTCAACTCGACATACTACAATAACATAGACGTATCAGTTCAGCTCAGCTTTCCGCGTCAAATTGGGTGGGCTTTAAGAAAAAACAATCCTCAACTGCTAGCTGCAGTGAACGGATGGTTTGAAAAGGATCGACTCAATTCAGTCCATGCTTACATCTACAAAAAGTACTTCAAAGCTCCCAAAGAGAAATGGGAAGAGTACAACGGGGAATTCTCTTCGTTAAACGGAAATCGAATCAGCAATTACGACGAGTTACTGCGTGAGTACTGCGATATTATCGATTGGGATTGGAGACTGTTGGCCGCTCAGATGTACCAAGAAAGCAAGTTTCAGGAAGATGCTCGATCGTGGGCAGGAGCATTTGGGTTGATGCAATTTATGCCAGCTACGGGCAAGATGTATGGTGTCGATACCTCATCGGGGCCTAGAGAACATATCCGAGGAGCGATCTTACATCTCAGCAGGCTTGAAAGCTTTTGGCAAGAGCGCATTCCCGATCCTGAAAACAGAATTCATTTTACCTTGGCCTCTTACAATGCTGGTCTAGGACATGTAATCGACGCAGTGAGTTTGGCTGAAGACTTGGGCTACGACCCTATGATTTGGGAGAATAATGTAGCAGAGTGCATTAAGCTGAAAAGCCAAAAAGAGTACTACACCTCAGATGTGGTAAAACATGGGTATTGTCGAGGTGAAGAACCTGTGACTTACGTCAAAAAAATTATAAATCAGTACCGGCACTATAGCCGTGTTATTGATCAGAGCTAGCAGGTGTCTGCACATACAGTCCGTTATCCGCGTTGCACTAACTTTGAAAATAGTCATTGACAAGGGTCAACTCACTGATTTTCAAAGCTACGCGTGCCTTGCTACCGAACTATATGGTTCAGCCAATCTTCACTCTAGAGACAAAATCTAGTTAATGTCTTGTATGTCATAGCTATCGGGACTCCTTATCACGCCCTTCGGTTGTGAGATCGTTTCACAAAGTATTCAGACTTGCACAAGCCTTGATCTTGAACTCTCTGGCCAAGACTCTTAACTCTGCCGACAAGCTCAAAATAGAATCCAGTCAATTCGTGTGAAGTAAAAATTTCGATATCGTAGAAAGGACAGATCAGGTTTTTAGACGGACACTGAATAGAGTCTGCCCATATACTGAGAATTCTGATATAGAAGGTTTTATGGCATCGCTCGTGCAGGGCTACAAACCAAGGAATTGACCCTTGTCAATGACTGTTTGTAAAACAAGTGCAACGCAGATATATGGACTCTATGGACGAACGCTAAATAGTTTGGGTGCCAATTCTTGGAAGTCCAATGCCACAGAATAATTCCGATCGGAATAGCAACTTACCATTACTTTTAAATAGGCTGGTTTATCGTTGTAAGCCACATACTCCATTAGAATATTTCCATAACGCTGATCTATAGGAATCTTCAGAGATCGATCGAGTGTTGGCTTCAAATAGTGCCGCTCAATTACTTGAACGGAATCAGATTTTTCCTGGTATCTCTTTTCACTCGTGTACACTGTGTAGCCTTCCTCTAAAGCCCTCTCTTTAAAATGATCAAGAACAAAACTGAACTCTCCTGCTTCGACGCCCGTTCGGTCGTCAAAGAAAAAACCATTGGCCTGAGGAGTCTTGTGAATATGGAAAAGATCAGATTCAACACCATCGGTTGAATCCTGGTTTAAACCAGCCAAACGAGAGAGAACAGTAACGCCTCGATCAGACTCTTTCCAATCTTGAAAATCATAAAGAAACTTAGCTCCTCTGGAAAGTTTTTCCACAACGGGAGCCAAATCCTCCATTGGAGAATCTTCTTTTTCTTTAAACAGTTTCTTAAGAATACGTTCTACAAATTCTTTTGCCATTGCTTTACATTTGGCCTATGAGCGAAAAAATCAAAATCAAAATCGAAAAAACAACTCGCTATTTCGTCCATGGCAAAGATATAACCAAAGCAAAGCGCGTTTGGTTCGTCTTACATGGATATGGTCAACTCGCGGAATATTTCATACGCAGCTTCGAGCATTTAGATCCAGCTGAAAACTTTGTCATTGCACCAGAAGGATTTCATCGGTTTTATCTGGAAGGATTTTCAGGACGCGTCGGTGCCTCTTGGATGACCAAAGAGGAAAGGCAAGATGATATTGATGACTACGTCAAATTCCTTGATCAGCTTTACAGAGATCAAAATATGCCATCAGACACTGAGGTGATCTTACTGGGGTTTTCTCAGGGAGTAGCCACCGCCATGCGCTGGCTAGCATTGGGAGATACCCCACATTTTAGTCGAGCCATTCTTTGGGCGGGCTCATTTCCTCAAGACCTCAAACCTGAAAAAGCAAAAACCGCTCTTCAGAATCTCGAAGTGCACTGTGTTGTTGGAACAAATGATCCATTTCTCAGTGAAGAGCATATTCAACGAACCAAAGATCACCTCACCAAATTAAAAGTTGAGGCCAAATGGCATCAATACGATGGAGACCACCGAATCCCAAAAATTGCTCTGAATGAGCTAATTAATCAACTCGATTAAGTACTGTTTTCATTTGTTAACTAAATAATTAGTTATTGAACTAAGTTTTTAGTTACATTTGACTCATGAAAACATTAACCAAGGCTGAAGAGCAGGTAATGCAGTACTTGTGGGAAATGAATGGAGGCTTTGTTCGAGAAATAGTTGAGCGCTATCCCACCCCAAAGCCCGCTTACAATACTGTTTCGACTATTGTGCGAATTTTGAAGAACAAAGATTTTGTAGCGCACGAGGCATTTGGGAAATCACACAAATACATTCCCGCAATCAGTAAAGAAGAGTACCGCGCCTACACAGCCGAAAAAGTAGTGAAAGGCTACTTCGGTGGCTCCGCAAAAAACCTCGTTTCCTATTTCATCAAAGAGCAGAACATGAACACCTCTGACCTAGATGAACTATTGAAAATAATCGAAGACGCTAAAACCAAGAAGAAATGATAGACACTATTCTATACGCATTGGAGGCAAATCTCTATCTGGCCTTGTTCGCCCTCTTCTACTATTTTGCATTGCGCAAAGAGAAAAATTACCTAGCCAATAGATTGGTTTTAATCTCTTCTGTTTTCCTTGCTTGGACGATTCCTGGTATCAGTTATCTCGAACCGCTTTCGAACATATTGCCCGTCATTGGTCTGGAAAGAATCACCATCTCACCTAACGCAATAGCCGATTCTCCAACAGTTCTGAGTTTTTCTTTTCAGGATGCCTTGGCATCGGTTTATATCGGTGGGGTAGTGATAGGTTCGATCGTTTTTATCAAAAGACTCTTCGGCATTCTGTCCATTTTAAGTCGGAATTCACAGAGCACTGATTCCTCTTTAAAACTAATCGAAACAGACTCTGTGGAAGCATGGAGTTTTTTCAATTTGGTCGCCTTGGGCAAAAACATTCCGACTGAAAATAAAGAATGGATTCTTGAACATGAAAGAGTCCATGTCAACGAGAAGCACTCCATTGACAAACTTATTATTCAACTAGTGAAAATTTTCGGATGGTTTAATCCTGCTGTCTATTTCCTAGAATTCGCCTTAGAAGAAAACCATGAGTTTCGAGCAGACGAGGTCGTGTGTGTGAAATTCTCCAACTCCATCACTTACTCTCATGTTTTGGTAAGCCAATCGTTAGGTGGAGTCCCCGTAAATCTGCTCGGTCACCAATTCTCCAAAAAATCACTTCTCAAATCCAGAATACAAATGATAAATCAAACTAAACAAACAGGAAAGATGAAGTATCTATTAACCATTCCCGTTTTAGCAGTAGCCTTGCTATTTCACAGTTGTACCAAAGAAGATTCTACTACAGAAACTGACTCAACACCTCTGGCCAGTAGTATATTGGTTCAAAATACAGGTGATGAATTATACGAAGTCGTAGAAAAAATGCCCGAGTTTAAGGGTGGCATGGATGGACTATTTAAATTTATGTCTGAAAATACAGTCTATCCTAAATCTGCCAGTAAATCAGATGAATCAGGTAAAGTACTAGTGAGCTTTATCATAGACGAAGCTGGAAATGTGACTGAACCCGCAGTTGTAAATGCTAAGTCGATAGCAAGTGTCGCGCTTCGAAATGCAGCGCTAGAAACCCTTGGCAAAATGCCCGCTTGGACTCCAGGGGAGCAAGATGGCAAAGCAGTGAAGGTGTTATTGACTCTTCCAATAAACTTTGAATTGGAATAGCTTAAGATTCCCATCCACAGTCAAGGCTCGAAAGAAATTTCGAGCCTTTCTTTTTACATTGCCATCATGAAAAAAATCTTTACTTCCCTAAGTATATTGGCGGTAAGCCTTTTGGCAACAGCCCAAGAAGCGGAAGAAATCCTACCGCGTTTCATGACTGAAGCTGAACAGGCCAAAATGGGGAGCTACAGCTTTTCCCAAGCAAAAGGAATTGAAACTCCTCCTCCGTTTGAGAATCTGAGAACGATGGCAGAGTGGGAAGAGATTCAGGCACTGACCATCACCTGGCAGGGTTTTCCAAGCATTCTGAAGCAAATAACCAGAGCTGCGATGGAAGAAACCAAGGTGATCATATTCAGTGAAAATCCGAGCTCCACTGAAAGCTATTTAATGGGGGGTGCTGCCGGAGGGCCATTGTCTAGTTTGGAGAATGTCCAGATTGTCGATGCCGAGTCAAACTCGATATGGATACGCGACTACGGCGCGAATACTGTCTATGGAAATCGTGTCGATACATTGACCTTGGTCGATTGGATTTACAACCGTCCTCGTCCTGATGATGATGTCATTCCCGATGTTTTGGCCGACGTGTTGGGAATCAATTTATACGCGACTACCTCAGCACCAAATGACTTGGTAAATACGGGTGGAAACTTCATGTCAGATGGCCAAGGGGCGGCCTTTGCCAGTGAATTGATTCTGGAAGAAAACGAGCTTGGAAATCCTTACAACGTAACAGTAAAGGATGAAGAAGAAATAGACAATATACTTGGCGAATTTCAAGGAATTGACCGGTACATAAAGATGAATGCGCTCCCTTACGATATCATCAATCACATTGACATGCACATGAAACTGCTGGACGAAAAAACCCTTTTGGTAGGATCCTATCCAGATGGAATCGCCGATGGGCCGCAGATCAATGCAAACATTGACTTTGTAGTCAATAATTTCTTGAATTACTTTGGCGAAGACTATGAAGTAATCCGAATCCCAATGCCCGATTCTCCAAGCGGATTATGGCCCGATGACAACCCTGCTGGTTTTTACAGAACATACACCAATGGCGTCTTTGTAAATAAGACCTTTATCTACCCTTCTTATCGCGAAGAGTACGATACCACTGCAGCTAGGATTTATGAGGAATTATTACCTGGCTACACTCTCGTGCCCATTGACTGCGATGACCAGGGAAGTCAGATCATCGCTCTTGCCGGTGCGATTCACTGCATCACTCATAGCGTTGGGGTAAGTGATCCTTTGCTAATTGTACACAATGCCTTGGCTGATACAGATGACACTGTAAACCCTTACGAAGTGACGGCGACGGCTGAACACCGATCGGGTATCGCGTCTTCCACTATGCATTGGAGGCTCGCAGGCAGCGATGAATTTAACGTGGTCGAAATGACCCAAGGGGAAGGTGTAGAATGGCTGGCGGATATTCCTGCACAAGAAGTAGGATCCATCATCGAATATTACGTTTTGGCTATTGCCGAAAATGGTAAAACTCAAGTTCGACCCATTGTCGCTCCCGAAGGATTCTGGAGTTTTGAAGTCTTGGGAACGATTACTTCAGTAAAAACGCAAGATCTCATCAGCTTGTCAAATGTCTACCCAAATCCAGCTACAGATTTGGTAAGCATTCCCATCAACGCGCAACGAGAATTGGATGTGACTGTTTACATGACCGATATCACAGGAAAAGTGGTGAAAGAAATTCATTCAGGAACGTTAACCGGTGATCGGAGACTCTCAGTATTCGTGAACGACTTAGCCCCGGGAGTTTATACGGTCGTGGCAGAAGGAGTCTTTGGAAGAACTGCTACGCCTTTGTTGGTTCGGTAGTTTTGGTAAGCCCCATTCGCTCTAAAAGAAAACGAGCATTCATGTTCTGACAAACCCCTTCGCGGAGTTTGTAGTCAAAATGTAAATCGTCATTTCTAAATTCAACCTCAAAGGAGTAATTCTTGATGGCCAACGGATGATCATTTTGCATTTCGCAAAGAGAAAGATCATGCGTTGCAATCAATCCGCGTGCAGGGAGATCGAGCAGTTTCTCCATAAAAAGTCTGGAGCCCTCGGCTTTGTCTACCGAATTGGTACCCTTCAATATTTCGTCCAGAATAACGAACAGTGACTCCTCATTTTCCAAGATAGTCGTGAGCTCTTTTAGCCGTTTGAGTTCGCTAAAAAAGTAGGACTCGCCCTCACCCAAGTTATCGGCGGTCACCATACTGGTAAATATTCGCGTTGGGCGAAACCGCATGAGCTGCGCTGGAACGGGAAGTCCGTTCATCGCAAGAAGCAAGTTGGTTCCTACCGTTCGCAAGAAGGTGCTCTTTCCGGCCATATTCGCTCCAGTGACAATAATGAATTTTCGATCGTCTGAAATCTCAAAGTCATTTGGAATACCCTGCGTGCTCAGAAGAATATGGTTGGCACCACTTAAAACAAACTCTTCGTTGGAAGAGATCTCTGGATAGCTGAAATTAGGATGGTTATGAATGTAAATAGAAAAGGAAAAAAGTGCTTCCATTTGATGAGCCAGATCCACCCATCCATCAAAACGCTCGGACCATTCTTTATCCCAATTCGCTAGGCGTCTATGGCATTGAAAATCCCACAGCAGCAAAAGATTTAGGATGATTCCGACAAAAATATTGTTGCGACTATCAACGGCTCCATTGATCTTTTTAAGCGACTCAATTGCTCCTTCGCTCTTCGCCAATTCAGCCTTTTCAAATAAGTCTTTGAGTGACTCTGAATTTGGATGGTGACCTCTCAACAAAGCCAAAGAATTGCTGTAGGTAGCAGCCGTCTTCAAACGTTCCTCATAAGTGGTGAAGTCATTCATATTCTTTTTCAAAAAGACCATGACTGGAATCGCTGATAAAAGGATCAATTGAAAATAGATCGACCACTCTATTAAATCGAGAATGAATAGCAACGTCAGCGAAAGCATGATGGCAGGCAAGACAATCGTGAGAAGAATCAGCGCCCATTTGGGATAAGGCTTGATTGACTTTGCAGCGGGTGAATTTGATCCCGATGCTTTTTCTTCTTCAGACCTCTCAGAGCCAGCTAGATAGCTGAAAATAAACTCGGGCTTATCGCCAAACTCCTTGATGAGTTCGCGCTTTCCAAGAATTGTCTCAGAATCCGTCTCGCTTTTCTTGAGGAGATCTGCAAGTATTCCCTTTGCTCGGGAAGACTTGGATCGGTTCAGGTATTCGAAAATAGAAGAGGAACCAAAAATATCGAGATCGGAAGTATAAGGATGGCTTGGATCGATGAATTCAGCACCCGTATCGTACCCCTTTGTCTTTCGATTTAAAAAAGAAATCTCAAAATCAGCGTATTTCTTAATCCTGCTGGCTTTGTCTTTTTCGTTTTTTAAATCTACGTGGCGCCTAACCACGATGAGAAAACTTGCAAAACTGACGATACCTATTCCCAGGACAACGTTGCCCTGATCGCTGAAGTACCAAATTCCAGCTACCGCCAAAACGAACAATACGAGCCTACCCCAGCCGAAGAAAGCGATGCGCTTTTTTAAGTCGACAATCCTAGAAGAGTACTCTTTGGAAATCTGCTCGTATGTTTTCTCGGGATTCACGGTCGGCAAATGTAGCCATTGGTGTCGGTAAGCCGACTCAATTGAGAAAATTTCACATTAATGTTGCGGTTATTAATGTAGCTACACATATATTTGCAACATGAAAATTGAAGAAGCCATAAAGCAGAAGAGGTTCAAGTCAGAATTTGAAAAGCTAGTGGTGAATATAATTTACACTTCTCGTTGGCTTGAATACGAAGAAGGAAAGCTCTTTCGCAAATACTACGTAACGCTACCACAGTACAATCTATTGAGGATTCTAAGAGGACAATACCCCGAAGCGGCATCGGTAAACCTCTTGATTGAGCGCATGCTAGACAAGAGTTCCAATGCTTCCAGAATAGTAGAGACATTGAGAAAAAAAGGTTTGGTAGACCGAAAAGAATGCAAAGCAGACCGAAGAAAAGTAGATGTAATCATCAATGAAAAAGGACTAGAGGTGCTGGAAGCCGCAAGCAATGAGATGAATATTCTACATAAAGACCATAAAAAAGCATTAACAACAAAAGAGGCGGAACAATTAAATAACCTCCTCGATAAACTCAGAACAACATAAATCAACATTCAAAACATGAAAAAGACAGTAACATTTCTAGCAGCAGCCCTATTAAGCGTTTCCGCCATTGCAGGATCGGGAGAAAAAGAAACGTACACAATCAACACTGAAAAAAGCACTATTTTTTGGACAGGAAAGAAAGTGACGGGAGAACACACAGGAACACTAGCTATCAAAGCAGGAAATCTCACCGTGCAAGACGGAATGCCCGTAGCCGCTACCTTTGACATTGACATGACGTCAATCGTTTGTACGGATCTAAAGGACGAAGGGACAAATATGAAGCTCGTTGGGCACTTGAAGTCTGACGATTTCTTTGGTATAGAAGCTCATCCTACAGGTAAATTTGTGGCCACTTCATTTACTCCAATCAAAGGAGCGAAAGACAGAGAAGCGAATTACAAGATCAAGGGAACTTTAACCTTAAAAGGAATCAGTCATGAAATAGAATTTGATGGATTGATCGCCATGAAAGGAACAGGTTTGGTATCAAACGGTAGCGCCGAATTCGACCGAGCGAAGTATGATATTCGCTACGGTTCTGGTTCTTTCTTTGATGACCTTGGTGACAAGACAATATATGACGACGTTGAATTGACATTTGTGCTTTCAGCGACTAAGTAATTCAAAGTCAACTTAATTTTGAAAGCCATCGTGCCCTGCGCGATGGCTTTTTTATTACATATTTTTCCAATCGGGCTTGACGACCCTAACCTTGGGCCTCTTGTCTTCCTTGGCAGTAGGAAAGAAGTATCGAAAGTCAATGGCAAAATAAGCTCCTTCAATAACACTTCGAGCGGCAAATCCTGGAGGAATTCCATCTCTTTGGTAATTGACTTGAGTAGTCATTATGTCGTCAAAAGGTTGATGAAACGAGCCTCCCAAATAAAAATAACCATCCTCTTCAGTTCGAAATTCCACCCCTACTCCACCAAGCATGGCTCCGTCCACGACATTAGTTTTCAAGCCACCAAAAGAAAAAGCATTTCCTAATCCAAACGCTTCAACATTGCTGGCAATGAAATTGGCAGAAACTCCCAATGCTACGTTCGCAAAGAGCTTTTCCCCG
Source organism: Cryomorphaceae bacterium (assembly GCA_047632755.1). Lineage (GTDB taxonomy): Bacteria > Bacteroidota > Bacteroidia > Flavobacteriales_D > Cryomorphaceae > JAKVAV01. The sequence continues at coordinate 97,592 of JBLIDT010000004.1, read as the reverse complement.
AGCTGAATATATACCAGTCCCTTCAAGGGGATTGCATAAGAAATGACGTTTAATTGGGTGTTATCCGTTTGGCCTGTTAACAGATCACGAAAATCGAGATCATACCTCTGCCTAGTATAGTTGATACCGGTTTCAATATTCCAGAAATCGGTCAGCTTAATTCTAACAACACCGCCAAAGCCAAGCCCTCCCGCAAATTCATAAACGCTTCGGAATTCATTACCGGTATCAGCCAGAACAACGCCGTCTGCGCCCAATACCCCAAAATTTTGAAGCGAACGAATCTCCACGCCAAAACTCAGTTTGGGTGGCACCTTCTGTGCGAGAAGAGGTGAAGAAAGAACTGAAAGAAGAAGTAAAATTAGACCTACTCGAATCCGCATTAAGTGCCAACTATCAACTTTTGGCCCACCTTAAGAGATTCGGTATTTTTCAATCCATTCATAGCACAAAGCTCTTCAACTGAAAGCCCGAAAAGGCGAGCAACGCGATAAAGGTAATCACCTTTTTTCACTTGATACTGGTTTGTTTCAGGAACGGCGGTCAAGAAAGCGCCCGATCTACTGAGCTGAATCACATTGCTTCGCAGTTCGTTCATCCTGAAATTAATAATTTGAGAAGGCTTAATCGGAACACCTTGAAAACGGATTTCAAAGTGAAGATGTGAACCTGTAGAGTTTCCTGAACTACCACCTAGACCTATTACCTCACCTGCTTCTACAATATCACCTGGCTTCGATTTAAAGCGGTGAAGGTGGGCATAAAGTGTTTCCAATCCATTGTGGTGCCTCACCACGACTACCCTACCAAAACCCTTGTAATAACGAGCAACTCGCACCACACCAGGAAAAGCTGAGCGGACAGGATCCCACACTTCTAAATCGATGTCAATACCGTTGTGGTTTCTTCCATATCTCCAGCCGAAATGGCTGGTTACGACCCCATCAAAAGGAGTTTGAAAGCCACAATTTGAAAGACTATCAACCAACAATAGCGTTAAGGTCGAATCAAACTTTGTAAGCTTATTCCGAAAAGGATTGGGTACCTGAGTATTCCATTCTTGGTAAAATGTATTGGCGGGATATGGACTATCGTCAGCTGGTATATATAGCGCAAACCCCGAAATTTTCTCAATTGCACGATCTACCGCAGCCATGTAAATATTCACGGCATTAAGGGCTGTTTGATTGACCTCATTCGAATCAAAAATACTGTCAATAATAGCTGGAAGATCAGAGGGGCTCTTTTCGGAAAGTGTTTTATAAATGCTCAATTGATTGATGAGCGAAACCGGAACAGTGTCCAGCATAACCAAAGAATCAATCACGTTTTCGTAGTGAGCCGCGGAGTAATCTGCCCGTGGGACAAATTTTACTTCAGCGTCATAAACAACCATGGCCGAGGCTGTATCCCGCCTTACGGGATCGCCTTCGCTAAAAGAAGAAAATGGCATCAAAAATGCCAAAAGCATTAAAGGGGATAATTTCATTCCTTGCGGGGATTGGAGTCCGCTTCGTATACTGCCAAACAGAAAAACAAGTTACCCGTTGTGGTGCAAAAAGTAACCTACAAGAGCAAATGCTATCGCCACTAACGTGAAGAGCAAAACAAAATTGCGCATGCCTTTCGTTCCAAGAAACGGTTTTCGGTAGTAATTGCCCACCTCATCATTGAGGTTTTCAGCCTTTTCCTGATAAGTCCGATGAATGCCAATTAAGTGCCTTCTGACCATATCTTGGCCACTCCCTCGCTCGAAAGGAATTTCATTTTCTAGCAAAAGTGCCTCGAAGTAATCCGCATGGTCTTTAGCGTAAAAGTAGAAAACGGTGAAATTCCTCTGTTTGTGGTGAGGCTCAAAATTGCCGTAAATGATTTGCTTCTTACCCATCAATCCACTCGGTTACAAACTCCAATGGTTTCCTGTGGCTTTTTGGTAGTTCACCAGAAGGATAACCGAAATAGAAAAGCCCCAAGATTTTGTCTTCTTTGCCCAAGCCAAAAGAAGCGTTGGCTTCCTCAGTGTATAAAAACTTAGGAGAAGACCAATAGGCACCCAAACCATAAGCGGCAGCCGTAAGAAGTATATTTTGAGCAGAACAGCTCACCGCTTGAATTTCTTCTATTTCAGGAATTTTTGTTTCAGGGGTGCGCTTCATCGATAGAAGCATTAGAGCTGAAGTTTTTTCGATCCTCGTCCCTATCCTTTCATACTTGATCTCCTTAAAATCTCCAGAAGGGGTCAACGCTTTATAGAGGCTCAGCATCTTTTCAGAAAGACCTGCCCTGCCTTCTCCCGTGTATACTTTAAAGCGCCAAGGTTGTGTTTTACCATGAGTCGGCGCCCAAAGTCCATTGGTAAGAATGGTCTCGAGCATATCGCGCTGAACTACACGCTCTGTATATTGTTCAGGATAAATGGTTCTCCTGTTTCTGATCAATTCATTTACTTCGCTCAGGTTGTATCTCATTTCTTCATTAAATATTCGCACAAAATTAAGTTAATTCGCATTCCATGAGTAAAACTTCACGTACCCGTCTTTGTTCCGGTCCAAGTGCCCTTTTAAAATTGTCACTATTGGTTTTTGTCCTATTTATCAATTGCTCAACATTTGCGCAAGCGGATAGCCTAGCGATGAGAGGAATCTATGATATGGCCCTCACTGAAGGCCATGCCTATGAGAACCTCAGACAGCTTTGCAAAGATGTAGGAAATCGACTGAGCGGTAGCGAAAGTGCAGAAAAGGCTGTTCAATGGTCTCAGGCCAAAATGGAATCATACGGGTTTGATAAAGTTTGGCTAGAGCCCGTGATGGTTCAAAAATGGACGCGAGGTGAATCTGAGACTTGCTACCTCCTCCCCGACCGAACACCTCTGAAAGTATTGGCTCTAGGATTCAGTGTAGGAACTGGTGGCCCGCTTGAGGCGGAAGTGATAGAGTTTGAAACTATGCAAGCATTGAAAAATGCTCCTGAAGGTTCACTCGAAGGAAAAATTGTTTTTCTAAATCAAGGCATGAACGCCAAACTCATCAGCACTTTCAGCGCTTACAGCGGCTGCTCGGGTGGGCGCGTCAGGGGCCCTTCGGTAGCAGCCGAAAAAGGAGCCATAGGTTTTGTGATGAGATCGCTGGGATTGCGAGCAGATGACTTTCCTCACACGGGAGTAATGTACTATTCAGGAGAAACCGACAGCATTCCATCATTTGCCTTGAGCACAAATGCATCCTATACCCTCTCTCAACATTTGGAAAAAAATGGCTCAGCTCGAATCGCCATGGAAGCCAATTGTGCCTTTCATCCCGATGTGGAATCCCACAATGTGGTGGCTGAGATAACTGGTTCCAAGTATCCCAATGAAGTGATCACCATCGGCGGTCACTTAGACAGTTGGGATGTAGGCGAAGGTGCCCACGATGACGGCGCGGGAGTTATTCAATCGTTGGAAGTTCTTAGGATCATTAAAGAATCTGGAATCAAACCTGAGCACACCGTCAGATGTGTCTTCTTTATGAACGAAGAAAACGGTGCCCGAGGTGGAAGGGCTTACGCCGAATACAGCCGTGAAAGAGGAGACAAACACTTAGCCGCAATGGAGAGCGACCGCGGCGGATATACGCCAAGAGGATTTACGGTCGACGCCTCATCTGCCGAAATAGATTACTTAGCCGAATGGGTATCACTATTCGAACCGTACAACATTCACTTTATCAAAAAGGGCTACGGAGGTGTAGATATCAATCCATTGAAAGAAAGCGGAACGCCACTTATCGGTTTCGTTCCAGACTCACAGCGCTACTTTGATGTGCACCATACGGAGAACGATGTCTTTGAAAATGTAAACCAACGAGAACTCGAACTCGGAGCGGCGACCATGACCTCACTTATTTACTTAATTGATAAGTACGGAATGCCAACGAAACTGGAGCCTTAGATCCGATTATCGCCATCCAATAAACCGCCCAATCCGCCAAGGATACTTCCTTCACCTTTTCGTTTGCCGCCCATTTTTGGCGCAGCACTGATGATTTTATCTGCCAATCGACTGAAGGGCATACTTTGGATCCAAACCTTTCCTGGCCCGCGAAGAGTAGCTAAGAATAATCCCTCACCACCAAAAAAGGCGTTGCGAACACCCTTCACCATTTCGATATTGTAATCGACCGTTTGGGTAAAGGCCGCCAAACACCCTGTGTCCACTCGCAAGACGTCGGTTGCCGAAAGATCCCTTTCAATAATGGTTCCTCCCGCATGCACGAAGGCCATGCCATCACCTTCAAGCTTTTGCATGATAAAACCTTCTCCACCGAAAAGCCCAACACCAATTCTTTTTTGGAATTCGATTCCTACGGAAACCCCTTTTGCTGCGCAGAGGAAGGCTTCTTTTTGGCAAATAATTTTTCCCTGGAAACGAGTTAAATCAAAAGGGATGACCTTGCCAGGATAAGGAGCTGCAAAAGTAACGTGTCTTTTTCCAAAGCCTTGGTTAGTGTATGATGTTAGAAAAAGGCTCTCGCCTGTCAACACGCGTTTTCCTGCAGACAAAAACTTGTTGAAAATGCCTTGATCCTGATTGGAACCGTCGCCAAATATGGTGCGCATTTCTATGGTATCATCCATGAACATAAGCGAGCCAGCTTCAGCTACAACTGCTTCTTGTGAATCCAATTCTACTTGGACACATTGCAATTCTTCACCAATGATTTTGTAATCTACTTCGTGATTAGTCATGTGTAGGTTGTTTTAGATTCATTTGATGCCAATCAGATCCAGCAGGGTTTTCAAAAATCTCCAAATCAAATTGATGAACCGCCGCCATGATGTGATCAAACATATCTGACTGGATTCGTTCATAATCTACCCAAGCCTGAATGGCTGAAAAGCAATACACTTCCAATGGAACTCCCTTCTCAGAGGCTTCCATCTGCCTCACCATACAGGTCATATCCTGATTGATATCGGGATTTTGCTTGATGTAATTGAGGATGTAGGCTCGCAGTATCCCGATATTGGTCATCCTCCTGCCATTGACAACCGAGGACTTGGTATCGATGAGATTTTCAGAATTATAGGTGTCAATTTCTTTTTGCCTTTGGGCAATGTAGTCTTTGACCAATGCCATTTTCGAAAACCGATCCAACATCTCTTGATCACAGAACTTTACTTTTGATATTTTCAGATAAACAGCCCTCTTTATTCTGCGGCCGCCACTTTCTTCCATACCGCGCCAATTCTTAAAGCTGTCAGATACGAATGAGTAGGTAGGTACAGTGGAAATGGTCTTGTCCCAATTGGCTACTTTGACGGTAGTCAGGTTGATTTCAATCACATCCCCATCGGCGCCGTATTGGGGAACAGAGACCCAGTCACCAATGCGTACCATATCGTTTATGGTCAATTGGATACTAGCCATAAAACCTAAGATCGTATCCTTGAAGACCAAAATCAAAACTGCCGAAACAGCACCCAATGCAGTAAAAATGGTAATGGGGTTTTTTCCAATAACGATTCCAAAAAGAGCTATTCCTCCAATAGACCAAACGATGATTTTGGCCAGCTGGGTAAAACTGGCGATGGGCTTGTCTTTGAACTTTGGAGAGCGATGCAGGAATATGGACATGGCGCTGATGAAAGCGACTATGATTCGAATAATGATGAGCATCACAAAGGCATCGGTGACTTGCTCGATAGCAGGAATTACCCCAGGGTAGTCGCTGAAAACAATCGGGGTAAGTTCACTTACCACCGAAGCGGGGACGATATGCCCTAGCTTTCGGAATACACCTTGCTCCAACAAAATATCATCCCAGTCTGTGCTGGTTTTGCGAATAACTCTTTCCAGCACCCGATTGATGATTTGTTGACCAATCCACCACAAAATGACGGCCGCAAGAACCATAATGACGAATAGGAGGACCATCTTGAACAGTTGCGTCATAGCTAAGTCCACACCCATACTCTCGTGGAGCCATACCTCAATAAATTCTGCGAAATTAGTTTCTGCCTGCATAGAGACAAAAGTAAAAATTCATTCTTTCGCCCAAGACAAAAACAAGGTGAACGGCTCAGTGGTTGTACGGATGGTTATTTACCTTTAGGTTATGCAAGGATTCCTTTTTAGAGAATATATTCCCGAACTAGATAAACGCTCTCCTTTTGAGCGATTACTCGAAATCTTCTTAGAACTCATCACTTACACCTCAGGTGATGTGGACGAAGCATTGGACTGGCTTCGAGAGCTGGATAAGGAGCATACGCTCACCGACGAGAATTACACGATAGACGATTTCATAGAAGATCTCTTTGCAAAAGGGTACTTGCAAGAAGGCGGCGATGGTGACGGAGAAGGGAATGGCGACGGCAGCAGCATTTCCGCGAAAACGGAACAAGCCATTCGCAAAAACGCCATGGAGCAGATTTTCGGTAAAATGAAAAAGAGTGCTACTGGTGGCCACCGAACTGGACAGGCAGGTGGCGGAGATGAAACGACAGGAGATCGACGACCCTTTCAGTTTGGAGACCGAGCCGATCAAATCGACTTTACCGATAGCATCCGAAATGCACAAATAAGATCGGCAGGAGGAGATTTCAGTCTGCACGAGCAAGATTTGGAGATTCGGGAGACAGAGTTGAAGGCTTCTGCCTCTACCGTGCTTATGATCGATATTTCCCATTCCATGATTCTCTATGGAGAAGATAGAATTACTCCTGCCAAAAAAGTAAGCATGGCGCTGGCCGAGTATATCAGCACTCGATATCCGAAAGATACCTTGGACATTATTGTTTTTGGAAACGACGCCTGGCAAATCAGCGTCAGAGATCTACCCTATCTAAAAGTGGGCCCTTACCACACCAATACCGTCGCTGGATTGCAATTGGCGATGGATCTCCTGCGCCGACGCAAGAACAACAATAAGCAGATCTTTATGATTACCGACGGGAAGCCTTCTTGCTTAAAGACAAATGACGGGTATTACAAAAACAGCTTTGGGCTAGACCCCGTAATCGTCAACAAATGCCTCAACTTGGCCTCTGAGTGCCGTAAAACAAACGTTCCGATCACCACTTTTATGATTGCTCAAGATCCCTACTTGCAGCAGTTTGTGGAAGAGTTTACGGAGGCGAATAATGGCAAAGCCATTTACACCGGACTGGGAGGATTGGGTGAATGGATCTTTAGCGATTACGAGCGCAATCGGAAGCGTAAAGGATAAGAAACCAACACCTCGTACCGGCCAATGAAAAACAATGTAGATACGTTAAAGTTAGCCGTTGAGCCTCCAAGATCTCTTTGTTTAGAATTTTCACGAACAGTCAAATTCTGTTGATTTCTAGTTACATTGAAGGGCATAAGTGTGAACTCTTGCTTTTAAATGATAGACCAATCAACTATGAAACACTTCTTAACCTCTCTTATTTTTCTTGCTTTAACGGTGAGCACAAAATCGCAGGAATACATTCCTTTTCCTCAAGAAAATACGTCTTGGCTTAATGGTTATTATCAATGTAATGATCAATTTGAGAATTGTTTATTCTACGGATCTTATGAATACAATACGGACGAGGACACACTGATAAACGACATTTCAATGACCCAAATCATTTCAGGCGGCTTACCTTTTTTATGTTTAACCTGCGATTAAACACCATCCACAAATTATGTTGGAGCCCTCAGAGAAGATTCTGGCAAGGTATATTTTGTTCCTTGGTACCAAGATCAAGAAGTGCTACTCTTTGATTTCACACTTGAGATCGGAGACCAAGTACAAGTATTTGCGGGCGGATGGAAACCGAATTTGCTCGTAGAAGATGTCACTTATGAAGACTTCAATGGAATTACACGAAAAGTCATTCACCTTGGTATCGGCAGATGGATCGAAGGAGTTGGAAGCGATCGTGGTCTATTTTGGGAAATCACTCCAAATGTTTCAGGGTACTACATCCTTCAGGAATGTGTGAGAATAGAAGATGAATTTGTTTTCGACCATGATCAAGGGGAATTGAACTGTTCCCTGCTCACTACAGAAAATCCCGAAAGTGAAATCTCAATTTATCCCAACCCCTCCAATGGATTCATAGAGATTGAAGGTCTCAATGAATCCTATGCGATTGAATGCATAGACCAACAAGGAAAGCTTGTGCTTTCTAAAAAGAGTGCCGAACTACAAAACTTATCGAGGCTAGACTTAAAAGAACTAAAAAGCGGCTTATTCATTCTGCGCATCCATTTCGAGAGTTTTGTTTCCTCTCACAGAATCATCTTGGAGTAAGATGTACGTAGGTGAATTTCACCTCTTAGACCACTGGTAGTCAAAGCGTTTACTGAATCATTTCACCCGTCGCCTAGCCACTTCAACGAACCTTTGTTATTTCAATTCGTAATGTTACCTTTATGTTAAGTTAATATTATCTGAAAGTTATGTCAAAAAAATACTTTAAGGAAACAGTAGACATTAAAGGAAAGGTATACTGGATCGGTGCCATCGTCTTGGTATTCCTACTCTCGTTGCTTGGATTCTTTGATAAAATGAAGGAGTCTGATAGTCTGCTCAGCCTTTCTGGGGTAAGCCTAGCAGTCTTGGCTGTAGGTTTAATCATTTTTGTAATCGCCAGTATAAAGCTCAAAACCAGAGTTACCTCAAAATGCATCAATGTCCATTTATCTCCATTTTATCGATCTAAGGTGAAGATTCCACACTCAGACGTGGCCTCTTATCGAATTGAAGAAACTGACCCTTTTACCATCAACACCACGAAAAATTTCAATTCTTGGTTTGAGAAAAGGTTTACGCTAACGGGTAGAAACGGTGTTTCTATCACAACATGCAATGGCAGAAGCTATTTCATTGGGTCAACAGATCCAGAAGCCTTGAATGATGCTTTAGGGAAAGCTCATAGCAGGGATTAGCTAGGCCCTTCAAAACCTAGACTTAACACAAATTACTTAAAACAATATCTCGAGCATAAAAAAACCCCGCCAATGGCGGGGTTTTTAGTATCGAAATTCATTATCGTTTATCCTCCAAAATCATCGAATGCAACATTCTCTGGTGGCACTCCCCAATCGTCTACCATTTTGAGAACGGCAGCGTTCATCAATGGAGGCCCACAGAAGTAAAATTCAATGTCTTCAGGCGCTTCATGGTGATTGAGGTAATTGTCTATCACCGCTTGGTGAACATAACCTGTGAATCCATCGCCCTCGTCATCCATACTCTTTTTCTCTTTCCAGTTGTCTTCAGGAACAGGTTCTGACAATACAACATGGAAATCGAAATTCGGGAACTGCTTTTCTATTTCTTGGAAATGATCCAAGTAGAAAAGCTCACGCTTCGAACGTCCACCGTACCAGTAAGAAACCTTTCGGTCTGTCTTCAACGTGTGGAAGAGGTGAAAAAGGTGCGATCTCATTGGCGCCATTCCGGCACCACCACCAATGTAAAGCATTTCAGATCCAGTCTCTTTGATGAAGAATTCACCGTAAGGGCCTGAAATAGTCACTTTATCTCCAGGCTTGCAGCCAAATACGTAAGACGAACAAATACCTGGATTCACATCCATCCACTTATTTTTCTCTCTATCCCATGGAGGAGTAGCGATACGAATGTTCAGCATCACTATATTTCCTTCTGCTGGGTGATTGGCCATTGAGTATGCTCTGAAGATCGTTTCTGGATTCTTCATCTTCAAGTCCCAAAGTCCGAATTTATCCCACTCTCCTTGAAAGTCATCTGGAGCGCGACCCAATTCAGGATGAGAGGTGATATCCATGTCTTTGAAATTGACTTCAATTGGCGGTACATCTACTTGAATGTATCCACCTGCTTCGAAGTCGAGGTGCTCTCCTTCAGGCAAGCGAACCACAAATTCCTTAATGAATGAAGCAACGTTGTAATTCGAAACCACTTCACATTCCCACTTCTTAATTCCAAAAATCTCTTCGGGAACATGGATTTTCATGTCTTGCTTCACTTTCACCTGACAGCCCAAACGCCATTGTTCTGCAGCTTCTTTTCTAGAAAAATATGGAGCTTCTGTCGGCAATAGTTCCCCACCACCTTCATTGACTTGGCACTTGCACATGGCACAAGTTCCACCGCCACCACAAGCAGAAGGAAGAAATATCTTCGCTTCACTTAGCGTAGAAAGTAAAGTGTTCCCGGCCTCCACTTGAATGGTTTTCTCACCATTGATCTCAATCGATACCAATCCCGAAGGTGATAGTTTTGACTTTGCAAAAAGCAAAACACTCACCAACAGCAAAATAACCACTAAAAAAACGGCAATTGATGCTATGATAGTTACACTCATCTTCCTTCTTTTCTAATCTGTTTATAATTCTATCCCCATAAAGGCCATGAAGCCAAGACCCATGAGACCTGTAATGATGAAAGTAATTCCAAGTCCTCTTAGCGGCGCAGGTACGTTTGAATAACGAATCTTCTCACGAATTGCAGCAATAGCTACAATGGCCAAAAACCAACCAACTCCACTTCCTAAACCAAACACCGTAGCGTCGCCAATGTTTGTGTATTGACGCTCTTGCATGAAAAGTGCACCTCCGAGAATGGAACAGTTTACAGCGATAAGTGGCAAGAAGATACCAAGTGCGCCGTAAAGTGCAGGAGCAAATTTCTCTACGATCATCTCAACGAGCTGAACCATAGAGGCGATAACTGCGATGAACATGATAAAGCTCAAGAAGCTCAAATCAACCGTTGCAAAAGAAGGATCAACCCAAGTGAGAGCGCCTTCCATGAGAACAAAATTCTCTAGCAAGTAGTTGATCGGAACGGTAATTCCGAGCACAAAAATAACTGCGGCACCCAGTCCTACTGCGGTCTTCACCGTTTTGGATACGGCTAGGTAAGAACACATACCCAGGAAGTATGCGAAAATCATGTTGTCGATGAAAATCGACTTGACGAAAATATTTACTGCTTCCATGGCCTAGTTTTCTTCAATAAGTTTTTGATTCTTCGAACGTTGAATCCAGATGATAACACCCACCGTGATCAAAGCCATTGGAGGTAGAATCATCATATTGTTATTCATGTATCCCGCTTCGAAGAAACTTTGTGGAAGGAATTTAATCTGTCCGATTCCTGGGAAACTGATCGATCCCGATCCAAATATTTCACGAACAACTGCTACTGCCACCAAAATCCAAGCATATCCGATGGCGTTTCCAACTCCATCAAGGGCAGAAGGCCAAACCTTATTGCCCATTGCAAAGGCTTCAAATCGCCCCATGATAATGCAGTTGGTAATGATCAACCCGATGAAGACAGAAAGCTTTTCGGCGATATCTGGTAAAAATGCCTTCAGAATTTGGTCAACCAAGATCACCAAAGCGGCGACTACAACGAGCTGTACAATTATTCTGATTCGAGAAGGAATGACGTTTCTCATTGCTGAGATAATCATGTTTCCAAAAACCATTACAAAAAGTACCGACATACACATGACCACTGCTTGCTGCACCTGAACAGTAATAGCCAGCGCCGAGCAGATTCCCAATACCTGAACGGTAATTGGGTTATCGTCGTTCAACGGATCAGTAAGTAGTCTTTTATTTTTTGCTGAAAAGAGGGGTTCTCTTGGAACTGCTTCTTTTACAACCTCTTGTTCGTTTGCCGCTACGGCCGTCTCAGTGCTCATTACTTTTGACTGATTTGAGAGTTGTTTTTAAAATATGCGTCGTATACGCCGAAAGTGCGCTCAAGCATTTCGTCTACACCGTGACTAGTGATGGTTCCGCCAGTGATACCGTCTACTGCGTGAGGGTTATCTGGATCTGCTGTACCTTTTACGACGCTGACAGAAACTAGATCGCCTGCATCGTCGTAGATTGTTTTTCCTACAAATGGTTTCGAAAACCAAGATTCCCTAATTTCAGCTCCCAACCCAGGGGTTTCCGTCTTGTGGTCGAAATTCGCACCGTAAATAGTATTGAAGTCGCTCTCCAAAGCTACATAGCCCCAGATCGGACCCCAAAGCCCTTTTCCTACCAATGGAATAATTGCCACATCTTCACCATCAATAGAAGCTACATAAAGTGGATAGTTTCTCTCCTCTACTGTCAGGGTTGGATCTCTAAATTCTTTTTTTATATCTACGTTAAACGGATCTTCTCGGTCAGTAGATTCCACTTCACCTTCTCTCGTCGAGATAATTTCTCCATTCGAATTAAGAATATAACGCGCTGTTATATTCGCGTAAAAAATCTCCTTGGCATTTGTCCGGTCAGCCTCAACCCCAATGGATGTTAGGATATTGATCATCTTTTTGTCAATGTTGTTCTTAACCTGAAGAGGCTTCAAAGATATTGCTGCAAATGAAAGCACGGCTCCCACTACGACTACCATGATGATGGCGAAGACGAAGGTAAAAGCGTTGCTGTTTTTGTTTACTGCCATCGTTAAGCGGTTTTAAGTCGTTTAAGTCTTTTGCTGATATTGCCTTGAATCACGTAGTGGTCAATCGTGGGCGCCATTACGTTCATAAATAGAATGGCCAACATTATTCCCTCTGGATAAGCTGGGTTTGCCACACGTATAAGGATACCGAGAATACCTATCAGGAATCCGTAGATCACTTTTCCTTTGAACGTCTGAGCAGCAGAAACAGGATCTGTGGCCATAAATACGACACCGAACATAAAACCACCCATTACCAATTGATGCCACCATGGCACTTGGAGGTAAAGGTTTTCAGGAGATATCTGTGGACCAACAATATTGAAAATCAATCCCATTACTGCTCCGCCAATCACAGCTGACAACATAATTCTCCAGCTGGCTATACCCGTCCAAAGAAGAATCCCTGCACCGATTAAGATGGCCAACGTTGACGTTTCCCCAATTGATCCAGGAATAAAACCAAGGAAAGATGCCATGAAACTGTCTGACACAGATGCGTATGCAACTCCTGCAGTGTCATAAAAATTTGCGCCACTACTTATGGCTTGCCCTAGAAGAGTTTCCCCAGTATATCCATCTACCACTGCTCCACCTTCGGCATTGACCCAAACCTTGTTACCTGACATCATTGTTGGGTAGGCAAAGAATAAGAAAGCTCTTGCCGTTAATGCAACGTTAAGAATGTTCATGCCAGTTCCACCAAAGACTTCTTTTGCGATAAGTACAGCAAATGCGGTGGCAATAGCTACCATCCAAAGCGGAACGTCCATTGGCATTATCAATGGAATGAGCATTCCCGAAACCAAGAAACCTTCTTGGATCGCGTGGCCTTTGATGATGCAAAAAATAAATTCTACACCTAGACCGACCCCATATGACACAATGATCAAGGGTATTGCTTTCCAAAGACCGAAGACTACCATTTCCATAAAAGTAGCTTCTTGTTGAAGCGCCATGAAATGCTGGTATCCTGTATTGTAAATTCCAAACAGAAGACATGGAATCAATGCCACGATCACCAAGAACATCGTTCTTTTCATGTCAATCGAGTCACGAATGTGTGCTCCCTTGCGGGTGGTATGATCTGGCACAAATGCAAAAGTTTCCAATGCATCATACATCGGATACAACTTCTCCAGCTTTCCTCCCTTATCAAAAATGGGTTTTACCTTACCCAATAGATTCTCAACAACTTTCACTTTAGCTGATTTAGATTATGATTCAAATTCTTTTCTCATGTCGGCCAATCCATCTTCAACAACTTGTTGGATATCGACCTTCGAGGTACACGCAAACTCACAAAGCGCAAAGTCTTCAGGAAGCACTTCGTATATCCCTAGTTTCTCCATTGCATCAATATCATTAACCATTATGGACTTGATAAGTTGCATCGGGTAGATGTCAAAAGGAAATACTTTTTCGAGCTCTCCTGTTACTACAAATGCTCTTTCTTCACCATTAAGGTTGGTGTCGAGACGGTATTCCTTCTTGGGGTTTAACCAAGATGGAAAAGCTTTAGAAAGGCTAAAACTGTTGAATCCAGGCGCAAGCCAACCGTCAGTAAGGAAAAACTTCTTGTGGTCGCCCTCTGGCAGAACGGTAACTTGAGAATTGTAAAAACCAAGGTGCCCATCTTCAGAAACTGTATCACCCGTAAGAGGATCACCGTTTATAATCCTGTTGTTATCTCCCTTGAGTTTTCCTGCAACTATCGAGTCCATTTTGGCTCCGATCATTGTAGTATAGAACTGTGGATCATCAACTTCTGATCCTGCGAGGGCAATTGTGCGCTCAGCTTTAAATTGACCTGCTTTAAGAGATCTACCAATTAGAGCTAGGTCCATACCGTTTACCGTCCAAACCATCTCACCTTTATTGATAGGTGCCACATGGTGTATAAGAACACCCACATTGCCTGCTGGATGAGGACCTTGAATGGAATGCTTCGTCACTCCTGTAAAGGAATCGAAGAAGGAATCGCCTGTCTTGACACCTATGTGCACGTTGCCTGAAGTCAAAAGATTCAAAGCATCTAGTGCCAATTGAACGTTGTCTTTTTCGCTTTCGAGAACAAAAGCAGCTTCTGGCGCCAACGGAGCCGAATTGAAAAAGCTTACAAAAATGTCGCGCGGTGTATCTTCGGGAGTGGCAATAACGCCGTAAGGTCTTTGCTTCACAAAAGGCCAAAGCCCCATGTCGAGCATTGTCGTCACAAGAGCTTCTCGATCTGAACCGCCAGTCCAGGAAGAAAAAGTCTCGTAGCGAGTTTCAGCATCTGCCAAGACCTTTACTTCCAGTATTTTGCGCTTCGCCCCTCGTTTTATTTCGACTACTTCTCCACTAACGGGAGATGTAAATTTCACCCGTGTCCTAGTTTTGTCGTAAAACAGAGGAGAACCAGCTTTGACTTCCGCTCCTTCTTTGACAGACAATTTTGGGGTTGTCCCAAAGAAATCATCTGGTTTCAGAGCAAAAACTTTTGATTGTGTGGCAGCGGAAGTAGTTTTATCGGCTTTACCGATTAACTTAATATCCGCTCCTTTCTTTATTTTTATGGCCTTAGACATGCACTTAGACGTCCTTTAAATTCGGCGGCAAAATTAGCAATAACTTTGATTTTTATCCACTGCTTATGGCAGGCTCCCGAATTTTTACAAACTATTTATAAATATCTAAATAAAACTACCGTTATCAGATTATGCCAGCTGTTCCAAGGATGCTCTTTCGGGGTGTCTTCTTTATTTTTTTCAGTTCCCCTTTTATTTCGTCTTGCCAAGCTTCCCTGCCACTTCAACCTGAAGGTAAATTTGAGCGCAAATTGAAAGCCGAGTACTTTGACAGTAAGGAGCTTCAGTACACCGATAAAATATATGATGAGAGCATAAAAACGGTCATCCTCCACCTCAAGGGATCAGAGCTTGAAGCACCCATAATTCCGTTAAACGGTCTCGAAAGAATCGTTTTACGCTTTGATGACTTGGATGAAGATGTTCGAGAGATGCATTATTCCTTCATCCACTGTACGTGGGATTGGAACCCTTCGGACCTTCAGCTTATGGATTATCAGGAGGGATACAACAATGACATCATTGCAAACTATGACTTTTCATTCAACACGGTCAATAACTACACTAGCTACCAACTCGAATTCCCGAACAACCGAATTAATCTGATCAGAAGTGGAAATTACATCATAAAGGTATATGCCAATGGAAACGAGGAAGATCTAATCCTCACGAGCAGGTTTATGGTAGTAGAGCCAAAAGTGAGTATAAGTGCTGTTATTCAGCCTTCGAGTATCGTCTCAGAACGAGAATATCGACAAGAGGTTGACATTGAAGTCAATCTCGGTTCGATTCAGACCATGAATCCATACCGCGACATTGAGCTTGTGGTTATGCAAAATCTAAGGCGTGACAACATTATTTCAGGCGTTAAGCCAAATTTCATCAAAAACGAACAGCTCACTTACAATTACCAAGGTGATTTAGACTTTGACGGCGGAAATGAATACCGCTTTTTTGATGGTAAAAGCTTGCGCTACAGAAGCGAGGAGGTTGAGGAAATACGACTGGAGGACGATGGATACCATATTTATTTGGCGCCTGATTTGGCAAAGGCTTTCAAGCAATACACCTTCGAGAATGACATAAACGGAAAGTTTTTAGTGAAGAATGACGACATGATCGACCCTCATCTCGAATCGGACTATGTAACCGTTCATTTTAGTTTTCCAGTAGATGCCATGCTCGGAAATGGTGAAATGTATGTTATGGGCCAACTTTCCAATTGGGAATTGAAAAAATCTCACCGAATGACATATAACCCTGATAACCAAAATTACGAACTCGCATTGCAATTGAAACAGGGGTATTACAATTATTCGTATTTGTGGAAGTATACCAAAAAGGATCAAGGGTCATCAGATCTTACAGATGGAAATCATTCTGAAACCGAAAATGACTACTTGATTTTAATTTATTTCAAAGATCAGAGCTACTTTTCTGATCGTTTGATTGGTGTAGAAAGAGCAAACAGTTTCGTCCGATAATTTTATTGATCAGCATCTTTTGAAAGTATGTTGATTTTTTTCACCTTGCAAAAATCTACAGGCGCTAAGCATGACTACAGCTTTAAGTTCAGGAATTAAGATTTCCGTTAAATGCAATTTTGAAGACCGCTTTTCCAAGCCAGAAAACGGACTTTTTCTCTTCTCCTACAAAATCACCCTAGAGAACCGCAATTGCTTTCCGATTCAACTGATGAAGAGGCATTGGTACATCTACGATAGTTCGACAAAACGAAGAGAAGTAGAAGGCGAAGGCGTGATAGGTGTGCAGCCAGTTATTCAACCTGGAGAAACTTATTCTTACAACTCGTCATGTGATTTCACTACGGATACTGGCAAGATGTATGGATACTATATGATGCAAAACTTAGACAGCAAGGAGGAGTTCAAAGTAAATATTCCCTCTTTCGTCATGATCGTGCCACACAGGCTCAACTAGATCAATTATCACTTTCCATAGTCTTCGAAATCGAGCTGATAGAAGACTCCTATTAGGTCATCTCTAATTTTTAAAGTTTTATTGAGCTGCTCCGTCAAAGCTTCAATTAGCCCACTTCCGAAGGAGTCTTTTTTTTCTTCAAAATCATCAGGGAGACCAAGGCCATGATCTCTGATAAAAATCAGTGATAGAAATACTTGAAAGTGCTGAGGTATCATTCTTAACGCTCCAGAAAACGATGAAGTCGTAGCCATCAAATCGATTCAATCCATCTTTAGTTCCCGACCATACACCTCCTATCATCTTGAATCAAGGCATTCATGGTATTCTGAGAAAGTCCTTCTTTTGAAGAAATGCCATTGAAATGAACGGATTGTGCAAGCAGGAATTTACCTCAAGCGACAATGCTCAGGAGTACAAAAAGATGGTTTTGGATATTGTGACTCTCAAAGCTTCAAAAATGCAATTCTCAAGGTGATACAGAAGTGTAAGACCTTAAAGTTTCTATTGCCATTTCTCCTATGGGAGTTTTGATTTGTACCTTTGCGGCCAAAGCCACTTACTTAAAAAATCATCTTTATGCCTAACGGAGTTTATCAAATACCTTATCCAACGAACGAACCTATATTTGATTACGCGCCTGGTTCAGACGAGCGTAAAAAGTTGCAAGCGGCATTGGACCGTATGTTAAATCAAGAGCCTGTGAATGTGCCAATGTACATTGGTAGCGAAGAGATTTTCACAGATAAAAACAAAGACCTAACTCCACCTTTTGACCACAAAAGAAAAGTTGGTCAAGCCAATTTTGGAGAAAAGAAACACGTCCAACAAGCAATCGACGCAGCACTTGCGGCAAGAAAAGAGTGGGCAGAACTCCCTTGGGAACAACGCGCTGCTATTTTTCTAAAAGCAGCCGACCTATTAGCAGGGCCATATCGATATGAAATGAACGCAGCCACCATGGTTGCTCAAAGCAAAAATGCCTACCAATCAGAGATCGACTCAGTTTGCGAACTAATTGACTTCCTCCGATTTAACGCTCATTATATGGAAGAAATCTATTCGGTTCAGCCGGGCAGTTCTCCAGGAGTTTGGAACCGATTGGAATACCGAGGGCTTGAAGGCTTTGTATTTTGCATCACCCCGTTCAATTTTACTGCCATAGCTGGAAACCTTCCCGCTTCTGCAGCAATGATGGGAAATGTTTGTGTTTGGAAACCCGCTGACTCGCAGATTTACAGTGCCAATGTGGTAATGAAGATTTTCAAAGAGGCTGGTCTTCCCGATGGTGTCATTAACATGGTTACCGTAGACGGTCCTGATGCTGGAGAAGTAGTATTTGAACATCCTGATTTTGCAGGATTGCATTTCACCGGTTCTACAGCAGTTTTCAAAATGCTTTGGAAAACGATTGGAAACAATATTGACAAGTACAAGACTTACCCTCGTATAGTTGGCGAGACGGGAGGAAAAGACTTTGTTGTAGCCCACAAATCAGCTGATCCAAAAGCAGTCTCTACTGCCCTTACCAGAGGAGCCTTTGAATTTCAAGGTCAAAAATGTTCAGCCGCGTCCAGAGCTTATGTGGCCAGCAATATCTGGCCTGAAGTAAAAGCGGGTTTGATTCAAGATGGCAAAGACATGAAGTTGGGCCCACCTACCGAATTCTCGAATTTTGTGAATGCTGTAATCGATGAGAGAGCCTTTGATAAAATCGCAGGTTACATTGACTATGTCAAGGAACAATCAGATGCGGAGATTATCACAGGAGGAGGTTATGACAAAAGCGAAGGTTATTTCATTGAACCAACTGTGGTAGTTACTACCAATCCGAAATTCAGAACAATGGTTGAAGAGATCTTCGGCCCTGTTTTGACTATCTATGTGTACGATGCAGACAAATTTGAAGAAACCCTCAAATTAGTTGACGAAACATCTGAATACGCTTTAACGGGAGCCATCTTGGCAAAAGATAGATACGCCATAAATCTTGCAGCCAAGGTGCTTGAAAACGCAGCAGGGAATTTCTACATCAACGATAAGCCTACGGGGGCAGTAGTTGGTCAACAGCCGTTTGGAGGTGCTAGAGGTTCTGGAACGAATGATAAAGCAGGATCTCACCTCAACTTACTTAGATGGGTTTCCGCCAGAACGATTAAAGAAACGTTGGTTTCTCCTACAGATTTCAGATATCCGTTTCTGGGTTAAATCCCGAAGACATCTTTTTTTAACAGAAGCTCCCGCATAAAAACGGGAGCTTTTTTTTTGTTAGGTCAAAATGCTCACGTAGCTTTACGTATGTTAAAAAAGATTCCGCCAATTCTAAAAAATAAATACGTCGCGGTATTGGTGATCTTTGTTCTTTACATCAGTTTTTTCGATGTTCATGACCTCATTTCCCAAATGGAGATTAAGATGGAACTAAGAGATATCTCGGATGAAATCGATTATTTAAACAGCAATACTGAATCCTCTAAGAGCCAAATCCAAGAACTAACTTCAGATAGGGAAGAATTGGAAAAATTTGCCCGCGAGCAATACCGAATGAAGCGGGAAAACGAAGAGATCTTTGTATTACTGCATGAAAAGTAACTGTTCTATTTTTTCTAACATTCGACAGCTTTTCTTGTTACACCTATAATCTTGATCTTATGCAGAAGACCCAACTTGCCTTATTTCCGCTGCAGTTGTTTCTTCTACCCGGCGAAACAACAAAGCTGCACATTTTCGAAGAGCGATATCGCCAACTATTAGCTGATTGCGAAAGCGTTCAAATTTCCTTTGGTATTCCATTTACAGAAAATGGCACCATGACTGGCTATGGCAGCATAGTGAATCTGAAGAAGGTCGTCTCGCGGTACAGCAATGGCTCAACCGATATCGAAATAGAAGCTATTGGAATTTTCAAAGTCGAACGCTTTTTCCTTCGCATGGGAGAAAAACTATATCCTGGTGGAGACGTGCTGATCATGACGCACGATGAAATACCACCTGTGAGCAATGCCCTGTTTAGCGCCTTCAATGCCTACATGTCGGAATCAGAAAAAATTCTCGCCCCAGATTCCTTTTCAGCTGATTTGAGTTTAATAGATTTGGCAAGGATGCTCAACTTAGAAGACACAAAAAAAATCGACTTTCTCAAATTAAAATCACCCGTTGATATGGAGAGGTTTCTCTTAGATGAGATCAGAATGAGATTGCTCATGCTAAAGCAAAAAAACAGTGTAGAGCATAATATCTTCTTAAATTGAAAACTTCTCTAATTAGAATTTGTTAAGGTTGGGATAGTATAATCAGGTTGATATGTTTGAAAAAGTGAATTTGAAAAGAGCGCTATTAAATGAGCGCAATGTGCAGAAAGAAAATAGTGAGAATCAAATTCTCTCTCAATTCAAAGGTCTCTTCGAAGCAGAATGGGAAAATGATAGGCGAGTGCGGCAAACAATCAATAAAGGAGCAACTTCTTCGATTCTTCCAACTGCCGATAAACTTTCTGAGGAAAGAATTTTCGAAATCGATAGCATTAAAAATCTATGCATTAAATATCGATTGAGGTTTTTAAGTACGAAACAATTTAAAGGCAAGATGCCTTTGAGTGCATTCTCTTCAGTCAAAGAGACTGAGCAAATTGTAGGTCATAATATAGATGCGTTTATGATTGCTGCCCCTTCAAAGATGTTCACGCTCGAAGATTCGAATAAAGACCCACTATTGTTTGCACCTTTAGAAGATGGTCGTTTTTATTTGATCGATAAATGGGGGGATGATATGGCATGGTACCGCAAAATTGTAAACTGGCCATTTACCTCTCCCATCACACTTATCGCAACAGTACTAAGTTTATCTGGGCTAATGACTGTTTTGATTCCCTCGAGTCTGCTATCTGCATCAGGAGATTTTTTGAGTTTTATGCGTCTTGTTGCATTTGGCTGGAATGTCGTTTTCTTGTTAGGAATCACTTCTTTCTTGTGGTTTGCCTCGCATGCTAAATTTAGCATTCATGCCTGGAATTCAAGCACATTCAATTAGAAAAAGTAGGCAACACCACAGTGGTTGGTAATTTATATTGACGACATATTTGACATGTCGCTTTAAATTGGGTTACTTTGTTATGCGTTAATACCAATTAGCCATTCAAACCACCTAACTAATGACTACTATTTTTAAGAAAACTGTAGATGTTATCTACGCGTTCCTACTTGCTGATGCTGTTGAAGAATTTTCTGCTTCATTTAGAAACAAAGCACTTTTTGTCTTTTTAGTCTTTGCCATGTTCTCTTCTGCAGCCTATGCAATGATTTTTATGCAATCATAGAACCTTTTTGAGGAACTCTATGTCTGGGCTAAGTGTTAACTTCGATGCCTTAACATAGAATCAATTTGGACACAAATTATATTCTGATTTTTCTCAGTCTAGTCGTGGTGTTTTCTTACACCTTCGATTTGATTTCAAAGAGAACTAAGATTCCTTCCGTAATATTCTTGTTCGGAACGGGTTTGGGTATTCAGTATGCACTAAAATACCTCGGGATAGAAATCCCGAACGTTTCCCAGTTTCTTCCTGTTATTGGTACGGTAGGGTTAGTATTAATCGTGCTCGAGGGCGCTCTTGAACTTCGTTTTGAAAAAGACAAAATTGGACTCATTCGATCTAGTTTTGGTTCGGCCTTTTTTATTCTGATCATCACTGCTCTCATACTTACATTTCTGTTCAGGTACATGACTCATTTACCTTTACAGATTTGTTTGGTCAACTCCATTCCATTAGCAATAATTAGCAGTGCAATTGCCATTCCGTCAGTAAGTGATCTTCCCAAGAAGAAGAGAGAATTTGTCATTTATGATTCCAGCTTCTCGGATATCCTTGGTATCATGTTTTTCTATTTTGCAAAGCAAAATGAGACTTACGACTTTCCAGCTTACTTCAATCTGAGTAAGGACATCGTCATTACGTTGATTCTTGCGGTAGCGATTTCAATTATCTTTCTTTTTCTAATAAAAAGAATAACGCACCACATTAAGTTTTTCCTGATTCTAGCATTACTTCTTCTAGTCTATGCTATTGGCAAAAAGTTCCATCTGTCGTCTCTTATCGTTGTTCTCTTCCTAGGACTGTTTTTAAACAATGCCGAGATCATTCCTATCAAAAAATTTAAGGAATTATTTCTGTACGAAAAACTCAGAAATGACTTGGATCAATTTCTACTGTTAACTGCCGAAAGCGCTTTCATTATCAGAACATTCTTCTTTCTGATTTTCGGGTATATAATGGACATTCATTCACTGCTCAATTGGAGTGTTCTGATGAATGGCACAATAGCAGTAATAGTGATTTATGGAGTTCGAGCATTGTACCTTAAATACGTTGCAAAACAGGGGCTCCTGCCAGAAGTCTACATTGCTCCAAGAGGTCTTATCAGCATTCTCTTGTTTTTTGATATTCCCGACGCCATGAAGCTGAATAGCACAGCTGACGGTCTTCTGCTATTTGTGATCCTCGCTACCAGTGTAATTATGACATTTGGACTATTGAGAACGAAGTCCGAAGACATTTCAGAAGAAGCGAAAAAACAGGGCGAAGTACGAGGTGAATCACCGTCAATCACGAAGTCACCAAACATTCAAGCTTCATCAGAAGGCAAAGCCTAGTCCTAATCCGAATTCTATTCGATTAGCATTGATACCGCCTTCTAAATTGTTATACAAACTTTTTACGCCCAATGCGAGCTCAGGATTCATTTCAGAAGATGGCTCAAATTGAAAAGAGCTTAAACGAAAACCTTTTATAGAGATAAAAGCAGGTAAATAAAACCCTTCTCCAAGACCCAATTGAAAACTGGCTGAAAGGTGCCCACCAATGGAAGATGATGTCAGTGTGTAATCCCCCATAAGGTCTCCTTGATCTTCAAAGGTTAAAAGACCAAAACCTACGTCTATTTGGAGGTTTACATTTGAAGATTGATGTATTCTGAAAGCTAAATTGAATGCATAATAATTGAGCGTGCGGTCATGAGACAACTCCCCAGTAATTATGGTCCCAGATGGTAGAGTATCAAAAATAGGAACTCTCGAATCCGTTTGATAGAGCGAGTTGGAAATAAGTAAACCAATACCCACATCTTTATTAAAAAAATAGTTGGCACGGACATCAAGAAAAACTCCACCTCTCATCTCATCGTAGACGGATTCAAAATCCTCACCATAGAGTTCGTCTGTGTTTAAGATCCTTGAATAACCTGCATGAACTGAAAGTTGAAATACCTCGTAATCCTTCGCCAATTTTTTAGGCGCAATCTTTCGCTCGACAGAAGTATCAAGCCCGTATATAATTTCTCGCACCTCTTTTCGAGAAATAATCTCGGTCTCACCACGATTTGTACTTTGCGTTCGGTAATAAATAAAACGATTGTCTTCTTGGTCAATCTTAGAATAGATGGTATCTCCATAGATTCGAATGATCAGATCTTGACCTCTACCCGAAATACAGGATAATACAAAACTCACAAACAAAAAAGAGATTAAACGAATTGGCACAGCACAAATATAATTTTTGCCCTTTGATACACGCTAATCAGTTTTCCAACAATCTTGGGAATCCTCACGTTCTACTATTATGAAAATCTTACTCACCGGAGCTAATGGCTATATCGGAATGCGACTATTGCCTTCTTTGCTCGAACAAGGACACTTTGTCTACTGCTGCGTTAGAGATCAGACGCGCTTCCCTATAGATACTACCAAACAAGACAGAATAGAGGTAGTAGAAGCAGATTTCCTAAAACCTGAGACAATTAAAGACCTACCCACAGACTTTGATGTGGCCTACTACCTCATTCACTCAATGAGCGACAAGCTGGGCAACTTTTCTGAAATGGAAAGCAACTCGGCTCAAAATTTTGTAGATTTTCTGGACTCTACCCGTTGCAATCGCATCGTCTACCTGAGCGGGATTGTGAATGACCATGAATTATCCGAGCACTTGAATAGCCGGCTTATGGTAGAGAATATCCTCAAATCTGCCAAAGCATCACACACCGTCCTAAGAGCAGGAATAATAGTAGGGAGCGGCTCTGCCAGTTTCGAAATTATCCGTGACTTGGTTGAAAAGCTACCTGTTATGATTGCGCCGAAATGGCTCAACACCAAATGTCAACCCATTGCCATTCGGAATGTGATCCATTATTTGAGCGGAGTACTCGAAAAGGAAAAAACCAAAAACCATGTTTATGATATTGGTGGCCCTGAAATACTGACCTACAAACAAATGCTTCTTCAATATGGCGCTGTTAGGGAATTGAAGCGATACATTTATACGGTGCCTATTATGTCGCCACGTATATCGTCCTTTTGGTTGTACTTCGTCACGGCAACTAGTTATAATCTCGCAAGTAATTTGGTGGACAGTATGAAAGTGGATGTCATTGCCAAGAATGATGGTTTGAAAAAAATCATTTCTCTGGAACCGATTACCTACAAACAAGCTGTTGAATTGGCTTTCCAAAAAATAGAACAAAACCTCGTACTGTCAAGCTGGAAAGATGCAGTGGTCACTAGTGGAAGCGAGGTCTCTAATATTGAAGAATTTGTCAAAGTCCCCGTTCACGGCTGCTTCAAGGATAAGAAAGAAAGAACCTTAGTTCGTCCTCCAGAAGAAATTCTGGACAACATATGGAAAATCGGCGGGGAACAAGGATGGTATTACGGAACTATTCTCTGGAAAATAAGAGGCCATTTGGACAAACTATTCGGAGGTATCGGATTGCGTCGAGGCCGAAGAAGCCCCACGGAGATACACCCAGGCGATGCATTGGACTTCTGGCGCGTTATCATAGCCTCGCGCGAAAACAGCAGACTATTGCTCTATGCTGAAATGAAACTTCCTGGTGAAGCTTGGCTAGAGTTTAGAATTGTCCAAAAGAATGGGGAAAATATCTTACGCCAAACGGCTACTTTTCGTCCCATAGGTCTATTGGGAAGGCTCTATTGGTATTCCGTCTGGCCTTTTCACATTTTTGTTTTCAATGGAATGATAAATAAACTCGTAACTCACAGAGCCAGTTGAATCATGAGTTAATTGATGCATTTGGAGATACCGTATATTTCTTGAAATATTGCATCCATGCAAAACTTATCACAAAGGCTGAAGCCATCCCTTCAATGAAAATACCTATCGCTGCTTGAGACAGCGTTACTCTTGACCCCCAGATTTGAGATGACCGCAATACCTGTATAAATTCTGGGTCAATAAAGCTGATGTAAGAAGCCATGAATACAAGAAAAACAATCACGGCAATTATCGTAGCTCTCAATCCAAGTCCTAGCCCTTCAAAATAAGTAGCAGTGCGCTTGGAGCCCATAATTTGGGATTTCAGTAGGAAATAGACTCCCGCAATGAGAATCACAAAATTGAAAAGTCTCAAATAGAAATTCGATTCTAAGCCCAAAACCTTCATCAATAAAAAATAAGCGATCAAAGCAGCTCCTATGACCAATCCGTATACATATCCTTTGCTCATCATACCTTTTATTTTTTCAGTTACACGCATTCTAGGACAATCAATGTACCAATATTCGGAAATAAAAAAAAGCCCGAACATTCGTTCGGGCTTTAAATCTTGTGTGAAATTAAGAATTACTCTCCTACCACTTCAAATTTGATAGTTTGCTTGATGTCCTTGTGCAAGGTCACTTCCGCTTCGTAAGTTCCAATCTCTTTAATCGGTTCGTTCTTAATAACGATGTCCTTGCGATCAATTGTGTGACCAGCTGCTTTAAGAGCATCAGCCAGTTGAATGGTATTCACAGAACCGAAAATCTTTCCGTTCTCTCCAACTTTAGCACCGATCTTAATCGTTTCGTTCTCGAGCTTAGCCGCTTTAGCATTGGCTTCTTTCTGAACTTTCTCTTCTTTATGAGCACGTTGTCGAACAGTCTCTTCTAACATTTTCTTTTCAGAAGATGTAGCAAAAACCGCTAGGCCTTTAGGAACGAGAAAATTTCTAGCATAGCCTGGCTTTACTTCAACCATTTCATCTTGGTAACCAAGATTCTCTACGTCTTTTTTCAAAATTACTTCCATCGTTCTAGTTCTTTAAAAGGTCAGCAACATAAGGAAGAAGGGCCAAGTGACGCGCTCGCTTGATAGCTTGTGCCACACGACGTTGGTATTTCAACGAAGTACCTGTAACTCGTCGAGGAAGAATTTTCCCTTGTTCGTTGACTAATTTCAACAAAAAGTTAGGGTCTTTATAATCAATAAATTTGATGCGCTTCTTCTGGAATCGACAGTACTTCTCTTTCTGAGTGTCGATGCTGATAGGAGTAAGGTATCTTATTTCGGTCTTATCTGCCATGTCGGTCGGTTTTAAGCTTTCGCTTTTTCTTTTGATTTGTTACTGCGTCTTTTCTCTGCGTATTCAATGGCGTGTTTATCCATTCTTACCGTGAGAAATCGGATTACTCTTTCATCGCGACGGAAAGCCAGTTCCACATCGGCAATTACAGATCCTTCAGCTTCAAACTCGACCAAGTGGTAAAACCCTGTCGATTTTTTCTGGATGGGGTAGGCTAGCTTTCGCAGCCCCCAGTCTTCTTCGTGGCGCATTTTTGCACCACCATCCTTCAGAAGACTTTTAAACTTCGCAACCGTCTCCTTTGCCTGTTCTTCAGACAAAACGGGAGTCAAAATGAAAACGGTTTCATAACGATTAGTCATAACGTCCTGTTAGTGTGTTAATAATTGTGTTAAAAAAATGGAGTGCAAAGGTAGCAAAAATCTCATCTGTAGCAAGATGGAGTAGAACTTTTGAATACAACTACAATCGACTCTTGAAGAAGTCAAATCAAGCACTTGCAATGGCAAGTTCTTTTATCTTTGGCACTCATCAAATTACTGAATGGACGAGTTTATAGTTTCGGCGCGAAAATACAGACCAAATACCTTCGAATCGGTAGTTGGCCAAGAAAATATTACTCAGACGCTTCTGAAGGCAATTGAGAATAATCATCTCGCTCAGGCCTTTTTGTTCAATGGCCCTAGGGGCGTAGGAAAAACGACTTGTGCCAGAATTCTAGCTCGAGAAGTCAACCACTTTCACTCTGATGGGGTGGATGAGGGAAATGACTTTTCCTTCAATATTTTTGAACTGGATGCTGCTTCAAACAATAGCGTTGAAGACATCCGAAGCTTGATAGACCAAGTTCGCATCCCACCACAAATCGGAAAATATAAGGTCTACATTATAGATGAGGTCCACATGCTCTCAAAAGCGGCCTTCAACGCATTTCTAAAAACACTAGAAGAGCCGCCCTCATATGCGATCTTCATTTTGGCTACGACCGAAAAACACAAAGTTCTTCCGACCATTATTTCTAGGTGTCAAGTATTTGATTTCAATCGAATTCAAATAAGCTCGATGGTAGCACATCTGGCAAGCATCGCTGAGAAAGAAAAAATCCAGATTGAGGAAAGTGCCCTGCATGTGATCTCTGAAAAAGCAGATGGAGCATTGCGAGATGCCTTGTCAATTTTTGACCAGATGGTGAGCTTTTCGGGAAATAATGTCACCTATCAGGATGTCATCGACAACCTCAACATTCTCGATTATGACTACTATTTCGCTTTATGCAATTGCTTCTTAAACAGCGATACAGAAACTGCCCTCGTTACTTTCAATCAGATTCTCAACAAAGGTTTTGACGGACACAACTTCATCAATGGCTTAGCAAATCACATTCGAAACATATTGATGTGTATCTCACCGAAAACGGTGGACATCTTGGAGGTGGGTGAAACCATAAAACAGCGCTACCTCGAGGAAGCACCAAAATTTGAAACGGGCAATTTAGTGACGGCTCTAGAGATTTTGGGGAAAGCTGACTTGGATTACAAAATCAGCAGAAACCAGCGGCTTCTTGTGGAGGTTTTGCTTTTGAGGCTTTGTGCACTTTTTAGCGGAAGCGCAGAAAAAAAAAACTTTAATGACGAGCTCGAATTAACACCCGCTAAGCCCAATAGCAAGCAAGACAACGCCCCCAGCCTTCCCATTCCTGAAATCAAAGAAAGTGCTTCACCTAGAATCGTTCCCGAACCTGTCGTAGCTGCGGTCGCTGTTGAAGAGGATCTGCCTTTGGTTAAACCCACTGCGGAGGAAATTGAAAAGCCCGCACAAGAAAGTGAACAAGTACTTAATGATTCCGCACCTGAGGAAAAGCCCGCTCCTGCGGAACAGAAAGAACCTGAAACAGCTACTTCTCAAGCTGAACCCGCTGAAGTGTCACCTTCAAGCAATACAGTAGAAGAACCAAAACCAACTACTTCATCCAGTTCGGGATTTAGCTCTAAGCTAGGCAAAGGGAAAATGATGGGCCTTCCGTCCATTTCTGCCATGAAGGAAAAGCTGGAGACCAAGGATGAAAAAAGTGACCTAGATTCTACAAACGATGCAGCCTATTACGAAGGGAAGCCTGCCGATGCCTTTAATCTGAATGAACTATGGGATGCCTGGAAAGAATACGCTGCACAAATAAAAGCAGAGGACAAGCAGAGCTATTTTGTCACCTTGACTAAGCACGACCCAGTGGTGGTTGAAGAAAATCAAATTGAGTTTTTGGTTGATAATCACGTGCAGGTAAGTGACCTCGGCGAGGACAAAGGAAATTTATTGGAATTCTTGCGTAAGAAACTGAACAATTGGAGAATCCAGCTGAACGTGGTGATTGATGAAACCGAAACAAAAGACGGTGATAGTCTTTACGATCCATCGGCGAAATTTGCCGCCATGGCAGAGAAGAATCCGCTCTTGAAGGAACTGAAAAACCGTTTCGATCTGGATATCGAACATGACGCTTGATGGCTTACTGAATATTTAAAGTTTCTAGCGGGACATCCCTGTCAAATTGAGCTAGCCTTTTAATTATTGCCTTGACTTTGTCAGATTTAAATTTTTGTCTGGCAAAAAATTCACGATTATTAGTTAGAAAAACCACCCTAGTAAATTCCATATCTTCACTGTTCGTAAAAATCACAAACCTAGTTCAATATGACACTGACCAAAATTTTCACATTCGTCCTCGTTATTTGCGCATTGGCCACTCAAGCGCACACAGCTGAAAAGACAAACAACCTAGCCGAAGCAAACTCGGGAAATGAAGCAATCGCAAATGCTACCATGATGAAAACAATGGACAGCTCTAAAGTTCAGCTTCCAGGTGAGTACAAATTTGATCAACGCTTCGTAATACTCATAGAGAACTTTGACAAAAAGGGGAAGCCTGGTGAATCCAATGAGATGACTTTCTTATCAAGAAAAGAATCTTCCGCTATGGGAATACTAATGAATCAAGAAGGGATCAACACCTCGATCATCTATGATTTGGACAACTACGAGATGATAACTCTTATGAATGTCTCAGGTCAGAAAATGGGAACGACCGTGTCAATTGACAAAAGTCAGGTAGAGGGTATTATGTCGGCGGGAGATTCTGAAGAAGCCGACATGACAGAAATGCCAACTCTCAAAAAAACAGGAGAGACAAAAACGATCTCAGGTTACTCTTGCGATGAATACATAGTTGAAAATCTAGAAAATTCTGATGGAACCAAGATGGTCTATTGGATTACTGAAGAGGCAGAAATCGAGTGGATCGAGTCAATGTCAAATATGTCGAGCATAAATAAGCAAATGCCCAATCTGTATACAGGTACTGGTTACCCGGAAGATGGATCGATAATCCAGATGATTGTAGAAGAAAAAAACGGTGAACGCATGGTGATGACTCTGAAGGAGGCTGAAACCAGCAAAGAGATCATTATAAGCACCAAAGGGTATACCTTCATGAACATGGGGGGAAGGTAGATCTCTATGTCAGGCTCCTCGTCGATTGAAGATGCGATAAGCCGACGAGAAATCAATCGTTTGGCAGTTCCAGCTATTCTCGCTGGCATCGCAGAACCCGTCATTACCCTAGTTGATACCGCATTGGTGGGCCAAATCGGTACCACTGAGTTAGCTGCCGTTGGAATTGCCGGTAGCTTCTACCTAATGACGGTATGGATTCTCGCCCAAACACTAACGGCAATTGCCGCCATCGTAAGTCGGTATTACGGAAGTAAGAGACTTGAGGAAATAGAATCTTTGGTGCCTCAAGCTCTCGTCTCAAACATTCTTTTAGGGATAGGGTTCTTGGCTTTGACCAATACCTTCTCTGAAGAGATTTTCCGCTTTTACAATGCCGATGGCCAAGTACTCGAACTTTGTCAAAACTACTTCAGCATTCGGTCGTGGGGATTTC
This sequence comes from Cryomorphaceae bacterium, assembly GCA_047632755.1. Lineage (GTDB taxonomy): Bacteria > Bacteroidota > Bacteroidia > Flavobacteriales_D > Cryomorphaceae > JAKVAV01. Next base: position 67,372 of record JBLIDT010000004.1, on the reverse strand, counting down.
CGTTTACGCTTGCTACCATGCTCCTCTTTGGCGTTTTCAGAGGCTTACAGAATACTTCTTGGGCGATGATTGTCTCGCTGACTGGAGCGTCCGTTAATTTCGTTCTCGATTACATTCTGATTTTTGGTGTTGAGGGAATCGTGAACCCCATGGGAATCGAGGGGGCAGCTACCGCGAGTTTGGTCGCACAAATTCTGATGTTCATCATGGCGCTATTTTTCCTTTACAGCAAAACGCCCTTTCGGTTAAATATTCAGCGCAAGCTCAACTCCGAGTACAAGAATCTCGCGGGCATGAGCATCGATCTTTTTATAAGAACGATAATGCTCAACCTTACCTTCTACCTCGCCACACGATACGCCACAGGGTATGGTGAGGAGGTTATCGCAGCTCATACGATAGCCATCAATATTTGGCTGTTCTCTTCCTTTTTTATTGACGGATATGCCCACGCAGGAAATGCATTGGCGGGAAGACTCTTGGGAGAACAGAGACCCAAATTACTCTACCGAATGGGCGTACGAATCAATCGCATTGCCATATTCATTGGCATCGGTCTAGCCGTCATTTACAGCATTGGGTACTTCCAGATCGGAACATTCTTCTCTCATGATACGGCGGTTTTGGCTCAATTTGAAGCCATTTTTTTCTTGGTCATTATTACTCAACCCATCAATGCTTCGGCCTTTGCCTTTGACGGCATTTACAAGGGTTTAGGTGAGATGAAATTGCTGCGCAACCTATTGATCGTATCCACATTGGTTGGGTTCGTGCCAATAAGTGTGGGCTTCCACTACTTCTCCCCCGGCCTACTGGGCATTTGGATTGCCTTTGTGGTTTGGATGATGATCCGCTCGGGATGGCTGATGTTTGATTTCCGCAAGCGATTTGGGCTTAAGAGCTAATGGCTAATTTCAAAATATCTTCATGATCCCGATAAAGTGAGAAATGCCCCCCCCAAGCACGAAGACATGCCAGATGGCGTGATGGAAAGGAATTTTTTTGACCAGGTAAAATACCGCGCCAATAGTATAACAGGCTCCACCGGCAGCGATCCAATAGAATTGCTCTTGGGGTAGGTTTTCACTAAACGACTCCGGTGCGAAGACCACCATCCACCCCATAGCGAGGTAAATCAACGTAGAGACTACCCGAAACTTCCCCGTGAAAAACACCTTGAAAACCGTTCCTGCAAGGGCAAGGCCCCAGAGAATCCAAAGCATCATCTTGGCATCTTCAGGATTGGCGTAAGCTAGCAGAAAAGGCGTGTAAGTACCGGCAATCAAGTAATAGATACTGATGTGATCCCAAATCTTCATCAGCATTCGAGGCTTGATTTCTTTCTGTGCATGGTAGAGTGTAGAAAATCCAAAGACCATTAGAAAACCGATTCCGTAAACGATGCCTCCTGCAACATCACCTGAAGTGCTTTCTCCCGATTTGGAGATGGCCGCAACCAAGAAAGGCAATGCCACCAGACCAAATAAAAATCCGAATAGGTGGGTAATGATATTTGCTTTTTCGTGGTTGGGGGCATAATCAGACATAGCGCAAAGGTGGTGAAAAGCCTCAATGCTTCATCAATTCTGATCCCGATTTCAGCACTTAATATCCACCCTCTTGTTCTAAAAGTTAAGTAGACATTCGGCAGGTGATTTGATCAATACAACTGAACTCCTTCAAAAGGAGAGTATTGAGCGCAGTTGTCTCTTCTATCAAAATGGGGACGCTTCATTCTAATCCTTAATACTAGAGAAGAACAAGGTTTAACTAGCTCGACATTTTCCACAGCTATGTGGGCTTCAAAATTCAGGATTATTAAGACCGCATCATATCAACTAGAATCCTCCCTTTAAAATAACGACCTAGGGAATAAGAAGACTTTGTGAGTTCCATATAAATCCACAATTCACTGAATTCAGTGATGAAAATCCCTGAACCACTCTTTAAGTTTACAATCAATCTCAAGTATTGAATAGATTGTTTTTTCAGTACTCGCAACAGGCAAAGTAACCACTCGTCAAACTAAAACTTTACAACCGTGAAATCATTCAGTCACATTCTAATTATTTCAGGAAAGAGCGAATGCTCCGACGTGATTAGAAAAATAGCTGAAAGAAGACTAGACAAGTCAAATGTGTTTCGGGTTGGTGAACCCGCTGAAGGATTGTCCATTTTGAATAAAATTGGAGTGGTCGATACCGAAATCCCTGTTTGTATCTTTTTGAGCAATGAAATGGAACAGTCAAAAGTCAAAGCCTTTCTTAATCTTTTAGATAAAGACTACCCGGACGCGTCGAGAGGTAGAGTCGTATTGGTGAACTCAAGGCTTCGGCTTAACAGTATTATGCAATTCGCAGTGAGCGATGCCGTTGGCCAATTCATCAATTGCCCAGTATTGCCTATTGAAGTGGAGTCCTTACTCAGACGAAACGACACAGCAGTTGGCATGATAGCTTAGGGCTGAGCTTCAAAGTGAAGATGGTTAAATCACGAAACAAATGGAATTGCGACAGTTCGTGTTTTCATAATTCTTATCACTTTAAGAAAGTATCAAAATCGAAACGAGAACGAAATGTTTCATGCAAGGTATCAGATGTTAGCGGAAAGGAATTACACGTAAAAAAGTGCCAATATAACGCAATCACCTAGTCACTATCAGTAACCCGATGCCAGATGGACTGCTCCTGCATCGGGTTATTTTTGAAGATGATTCAAGCTTTTCAATCACCACAATTAAATAAAATGTTACTTAAAAAATTGAGCCTAGAACTGATACGTCAGATCTAGGCTTTTTTCAATTCCAATCCCGATTTCAATGCTTCGCCACCATTCTCTTTTACGATCAATTGGCACGTATCTTCATCTGACTGATTTCGTTTGACTCCGTTTCTTTTGATGGCTTTGTTCTGACGGTTCAGATATACTGGATGTCAATTGACCTCACCATAAAACAGAATACCTTAAACCATATCGAGGTTAAAGTGGTTTGTATCTGACACCAATAGAACTCAGATCAAACTGAAATTCTCATCTTTAACGTCTTGAAAAAAATTGGAATAATCGGTTCTGGAGTAGCAGGTCTTTCTGCTGCTATCCACCTGCGGGCTGCGGGGCATGCAGTAACGGTCTTCGAAGCCAACAGCTATCCTGGCGGGAAGCTCACGGCATTTGAGCAGGACGGCTATCGCTTTGATGCGGGCCCATCGCTCTTTACGATGCCTCATTTTCTCGATGCCATTTTCAAGGCAGCGGGCAAAAACCCAAGAGACTATTTCGAATACATCAAAGTAGACCCTGGATGCCATTACCTCTGGGAAGATGGAACCACATTTTCAGCACCGAGTGATGCCAGTCTTTTTGCCGCTAAGGCGGAAGAAACATTTGGTGTGGCAAAAGAGAAAGTGAAGAAATACATCGAAGATTCGTTTGAGCTTTACGACATCACCGAAGACGTTTTTCTGAAAAACTCATTGCACAAAGCATCTACGTATTTGAAACTTTCGACGGCGAAGTCATTTGCTCAGCTTTACAAAGCTCATCTCTTCTCTACTATGAATGAGGTGAATGAAAACAAACTGGAGCACCCCAAACTGATTCAGTTCTTTAACCGCTATGCCACTTACAACGGGTCTAATCCATACAGCGCTCCAGGCACCCTCACGGTAGTTCCTACTCTTGAGTTTCGTTGGGGCACCTTTTTGCCGAAAGGCGGAATGCACGAAATCACAAAGTCCCTCTACAAACTAGCGAAAGACATTGGCATTCAATTTCGATTTGAAGAAAAGGTAGAACGAATCACCACATCGGAAAATGGCGCGAATGGCTTGATGACATCAAAAGGGAAGTATGCCTTGGATACGGTGGTGAGCAATATGGACGTCATCCCGACATACAATAGACTCTTGCCCGACCACGACATTCCTGGAAGGGTAGAAAAACAAGAGCGATCATCTTCGGCGCTGATTTTTTATTGGGGAATGGAAAAGAAATTTGACAAACTCGGTCTTCACAACATCTTTTGGAGTGAGGATTACCAGAAAGAATTCTCGCTTCTCTTTGAGAAAAAGGAAATCACCGATGATCCAACGATCTATGTGAACATCACTTCCAAGCACGAAAAAAATGATGCTCCTGAAGGATGCGAAAATTGGTTTGTGATGGTCAATGCGCCGCACGTCGCTGGTCAGGATTGGGAAAAAACAGAGCTAGAAACGAGAAAGAACATTCTGGAAAAGCTTTCGCGAATGCTGGGAATGGATGTGGAACCATTCATCAAAACGGAGCGTGTTCTGAATCCGCCGACTATAGAGTCCCAGACTTCGAGCTATCTCGGTTCTCTTTATGGAACGAGCTCAAACGACCGAATGGCGGCTTTTCTGCGCCACCCAAATTTTACTTCTAAAATCAAAAATCTGTACTTCTGCGGCGGCAGTGTGCACCCGGGTGGCGGGATTCCCTTATGTTTGCTCTCGGGAAAGATCGTTAGCGATCTAGCATCATGAATAAAAGCAGCACATTAGAACAGTTTAAGTCGAAGAAGGCGGGAATAGCTATCCTCATCGCTTTTCACGTCGTTGGAGCTCTAGGTTTTTTATCTCCGCTTTCCGAATGGTTTGTATACCTCACTCCTATTAACCTTATCGTAACGGCAGGGATGCTTTGGATCGATACCAAGCCAGGCGGAAAGAACGCTTTCTTGATCATCTTTATCATTTGGTTGCTGGGATACGGTGTTGAAATAATTGGCGTCAAAACAGGTTTTCCGTTTGGGGATTACTTCTATTCGGAAGTGCTGGGTTGGAATTTTTTCGAAGTACCGCCACTCATCGGTATTAACTGGCTGATCATAATTTGGGGTGGCCATTCCCTTGCTCGAACATTTATGATTCCAAAGTATTTCAGGTGGCTATTTACTGGGTTGCTTGCAGTGGGAATTGACTTTGTGATTGAGCCTGTGGCCATTAAATACGAGCTTTGGTACTGGGCTTCCGAGGTACCACCATTTCAAAATTATCTGAGCTGGTTTGTGATCTCAGCTGTTATGGGAGTGATCTTCGAAAAATATCCGCTGGTGCAAAAACCAAGACTAGGAGCCACGGCATTTGTTTGTCAATTGATTTTCTTTGGTTTGCTTTACAGCCAAATTCATTAAAACATGGAAAGGCGAATTCTGAAATTTATCGCCGTATTGGGTTTACTCTTCTTACTTGGATGGCTTGTCTACGAGTCGACTACAGTCATCATTTACATTCTCCTTTCTCTGGTAGTTGCGCTAATCGGCAGACCTCTTTTCAAGCTGCTTGAGAAGATTCGGATTCGAGGAAAACATCTTCCAGATGCCGTAAAAGCAGGCCTTACACTCTTTGCTATTTTCGGAATACTCGGTGGGCTCTTGTCCTTTTTCGTGCCGATGATTTTTATGGAGGCTCAACTCCTGACCAAAATCGATTTAGAGCAAGTCAAAGCCACCTTGAGTCCTGGATTGGAATGGTTCAATCATATAGTGGATCGAATTAATCTTGATCCTGATTCGAAGGTTAATGAAGATTATATCATCCAACACCTCTTTGATGGCCTAAATCTTAGTGCCTTACCTATATTTCTGAATTCAGTAGTTGGGGCGCTGGGCAACCTACTTATTGCTGTCTTTTCGATCGCATTTATGTCGTTCTTTTTTCTGAAAGATCGGAACATGCTTACAGATGTTGCTATGGAATTGGTTCCTACATCAAAAGTAGAAAGCGTTCAAACCATATTCCAAAATACGCGAAGCACATTATCTCGATACTTCTTGGGTCTGTTGATTCAGGTTTTTGCCATTACGACTTGCATCTTCATCGGGCTACAAATTGTAGGCGTCGAAAACGCCCTGCTCATTGCGGTTTTTACCGGGATAGTAAATTTGGTTCCTTATCTCGGCCCTTGGATTGGGGCTTCATTCGGCATTTTTATTTTGGTTGCCAATAATATTGACGCCAGCTTTATGGATGTGCTTCAGCCGAAGATTTTTGGATTATTAATCGTTTTTGCATCCACCCAATTGATTGACAATTATATATTCCAACCTGCCATTTTTTCCAACAGTATAAATGCTAACCCATTAGAAATATTTATTGTGATACTGGTAGCAGGAAGTCTGGGTGGTGTGACTGGTATGATAGTAGCTATCCCCGTTTATTCATTCCTACGAATTGTATTCAAGGAAATGAACAGAGAGTTTAGTTGGCTCCAGCGAATCAAAGAAAGGTGATGAGTATCATCCACTAGAAACTGTTATAAAACTCGAAAGCTCTTCACGTTAGAAGAGCTTTCGAGGCTATGAAACAGAAAAACTATCTCGGAAAACTTAGAGACTAATTTAGAGTGAGACGATGAAAGAATGATAAGGAGGTAGTCCTAAGAATCTCTTTCCGAGTGATTCAAATATAGCAGATTCTTTTCTCTTTTGCAATCCAATCAAGGTTAAAAAATAAAATAAATCAAGAACAAATAACATTAAACTACTGATATACTGTGTATTAAAAGTATTTTTCACAAACAGAAAAGGCTCACTTTGTCCCCTCAATAGGGGACAAATAAAGGAGTCATTCCTAAACCCCATGGATCGAATAGGTTTGTCGCCTTTTTTATATATTCGGGGCTCCTACTACGTAAGTTACTTTGAATGAATAAGATTGCTCGCTTATTTACTATTTGTCTACTGAGTGTCAACGCCTTTGGCCAAGAACCTATCACCTTAGAAGATATTTGGAAGTCACGTGAACTCAGCCCTAAATATGTTTCAGGGGTTAGAAGCATGGATGATGGCCTCCATTATACGAGCTTGGTCAGAACTAAGGGCCTGCATGTAGTCAAGTATGCGTATGCTTCAGGAGAGGCTGTCGATACGCTAGTTTCCTCAGGAAATCTAACCTTCAATAGTGCTGGAGTACAATTTTCGGCATATAGCTTCAATTCTGATGAAAGCAAACTACTCTTAGCTACGGAAAAAGAGAGTATTTATAGACACTCCTCTCGGGCCAATTATTTCATCTACACGATAGAATCCAAGGAGCTGGAGCCTATCACCGATTTCGAAAAAGGCAAACAACAATTGGCATCTCTTTCACCTACCGAGAACAAGGTGGCCTTTGTAAGAGAAAACAACCTCTTCATTTTTAATCTTGAAACAGGCGAAGAAATTCAAGTCACGAAAGATGGCAAAGAAGACGCAATCATTAATGGTGCAGTGGATTGGGTTTACGAAGAAGAGTTCTCTTACCCAAGAGGCTTTTATTGGTCGCCAAATGGTGAGCAAATAGCCTACTACCGCTTTGACGAATCTGAAGTTCCCGAATTTAAAATGGCCATCTATTCGGGCCTCTATCCCGAAGAATTTGAATTCAAATACCCCAAGGCGGGAGAGAAGAATTCGGAGGTGCGCGTTTTTGTGTACTCATTGAGCAGCAGCCAATCAACGGAAGTTGATATCAATCCCGATGCTGAGCAATACATACCCAGAATTAAATGGACGGAGAATGAGAACCGACTAGCAATCATGCGAATGAACCGCCACCAAAGCGAGTTGGATTTCTTCATTGCGAAAACAGATGAAAGTACGGATGGTCTAGTTCCAGTCGAGTCCGTTTACCACGAGGAAAGCCAGACCTACATCGAAATAAACGATAACCTCATCTTTACAGAGGATGGGAACTATTTCTTTTGGAACAGCGAGAAAGACGGATTTAATCACATTTACCTCTATTCTGCAGATGGGAAGGAAGTCGCTCAATTGACGAAAGGCTCTTGGGATGTTGTCGAGTTTTATGGCGTGGATCAGCTCAATGGAAAAATTTTCTTTTCTGCCTCGGTTGAAGGGCCGCTTGAACGAGCCATTTACAGTGCCGACTTCAAAAAAGCAATCAAGAGCTACAAGAAATCAAAGAAGGTAGTGGTGCTTAAAAAAGATAACCGAAATGAGCTCAATCAGCTCACGGAAAATGCCAACATGAATGACGCGGCATTTTCAACGAGCTTCGACTATTTCATCAATTACGAATCAGGAGCTGAGCTGCCCTATCAAATTGCTCTCTTCACCGACGAAGGAAAGCGCGTTCGAGATTTAGAGATGAATGATGAGCTAAAAACGACTTTAACAGAAAGAAAACTTAGTCCAAAAGAATTTGGCTCATTTGAAATTGAAAGCGGTGAATCACTGAACTATTGGATGATTAAACCTCCAAATTTTGATCAGTCCAAATCTTACCCCGTCATGTTTATGGTATACGGAGGCCCGGGCAAAAACACGGTGAAAAAGGCCTGGGATGGCAGCAATTATTTCTGGCACCAAATGCTAGCCCAACAAGGAATTATAGTTGTTTCCGTTGATCCTCGAGGAACGATGTACAGAGGCCGCGATTTCAAGCACAGCACTTATATGGAATTGGGCAAGCTGGAAACGGAAGACATGATTTCAGCTGCAAAGTTTTTTGGTGCCGAAGACTACATGGATTCAGAACGTATTGGAATGATGGGGTGGAGCTACGGAGGGTACATGAGTTCACTAGCCATTACCAAAGGTCATGAGTATTTCAAATTGGCTATAGCAGTTGCCCCCGTAACCAATTGGCGCTTTTACGATTCTATCTACACCGAGCGATTCATGCGTACCCCACAAGAAAATGCATCGGGTTACGATGACAATTCTCCGATTAACTTCGTAGACTTGCTCCAAGGAGACTACCTCCTAATTCATGGTTCGGCTGATGACAATGTGCACATGCAAAACACCATAGAAATGGCAGAAGCGTTGGTGCAAGCTGACAAGCAATTCGACTTATTTATTTACCCCGATAAAAATCACAGCATCTACGGCGGAAATACCCGCTACCACCTATATACCAAGATGACTAATTTCATTTTGGATAACCTGTAAGCAGCAATGGACAATAACTTAAACAGCACAACAATAGAAAGAGAAGAGTTGTGGGGGCACCCAAAAGGACTCTACATCTTATTCTTCACCGAACTTTGGGAGCGTTTTTCGTACTACGGAATGCGCGCTATTTTGGTGCTTTACTTAATTTCTACTGCTACTGGCGACAACCCTGGTTACGGCTGGGAGGAAAGCGATGCATTGGTACTTTACGGATGGTATACAATGCTCGTTTATGTGATGTCCATTCCAGGAGGGTGGCTTGCCGACCGTTTTTGGGGACAAAAAAGAACCGTTCTTATTGGAGGTCTGTTGCTCTGTGCAGGTCACGGAATTCTCGCCGTTGATCACATATATGCATTCTATGCTGGTCTGGCACTTATCGTTCTAGGTGTAGGTGGATTGAAGCCAAATATCTCTACGATGGTGGGTGGACTTTACCCCGCTGGAGATGAACGCAGAGATAAAGGCTTTACTATCTTTTATATTGGAATAAACATCGGGGCATTTCTTTCGGCTTTGATCGTAGGCTACATCGGTGAAAACCACGGTTGGCATTACGGATTTGGTCTTGCAGGCATAGGTATGCTACTCGGCCAGGCGGTCTTTATGTGGGGCCAAAAATTCTTGAAAGGAGTGGGAGAATCCACTACAGATCTATCTCCCGTGGAGCTTGAAGCTAGAAATAAGCCTCTGAACACTGTTGAAAGAGACAGAATGAAAGTGATGTTAATTTCATTCGCCTTAATCATTGTTTTCTGGGGCTCATTTGAACAGGCAGGTGGTTTACTGAATATCTACACCGCACAAAAAACCGACCTCTTTATCGGCTTTCTCGATTTTACTGTTCCAGCTTCGTGGTTTCAATCGGTGAATGCATTCTTCATTATCACGCTAGGTGTTCCTATTGCTTCCTTCTGGATTTGGTGGCAGCATAAGGGAAAAGAAGCATCTTCCCTTTTCAAGATGGGAATTGGAGTGATTATTATGGGCTGGGGGTTTTTATTCATGTCGGCAGCTTCGCTTCAGTTTGAAGCCGAAGGATCATCAGCCATGTACTGGCTGGTACTCGCTTACCTCTTCCATACAATCGGGGAGCTTTGCGCATCTCCTGTAGCACTTTCCTTTATCACCAAATTGGCGCCGCTGAAGTATGCTTCTTTTATGATGGGTGCATACTTCGCCGCGACTGGTTTGGGCAACAAGGTTGCTGGATTATTGGGAGAATGGTCGACATCGGCTGGTGAACTTGAGATCTTTACGGGTATTGCCATTTTCTGCACGTTGATTGGTCTATTGGTTATAGCTATTTTGAAACCGTTGAAACGGCTTACTCACGGGGCAGAAGATCGACCAGACTCTGACAATTATGAACAAGAGAATTTTGAGTTGGGCGACCAAAAACTTCAAGACTAAACTCGAAAAAACTTAAGTAAGACCGATACACCCCTTTCTTGAAGATGAGGATATTAAAGTGGAGAAAAAAGGGTATAAGCTAGAATTCAGCTAAACACACCCTATGGAAACCACGAACTCAACCGATCAATTTTTCCAGTCCAAAGTACTGGGGCATCCATCCAGCCTCTTTGTCTTGTTCTTCACAGAGATGTGGGAAAGGTTCTCCTTTTATGGAATGAGAGCTTTACTGGTTCTGTTTTTCACCGCCTCACTCTTTGAAGGCGGATGGGAATGGCCGAGGGAGCATGCCATGGCCTTGTTTGGGTCTTACGTGGGTTTGGTCTATCTATCCACTCTTCTTGGGGGCTACTTGGCTGATAAAAAAATTGGATATCGCTGGGCAGTTTTTATTGGAGCCCTTCTGATGACCATAGGCCATGGATCAATGGCACTCGAATCACCTTTCTTCATATACCTTGGACTTGCGTTTCTTGTTTTTGGAAATGGTTTCTTCAAACCGAACATTACTTCCATAATCTCCGAGATTTACAAGGATAGGGTTGAGAAAAAAGATGGCGCATACACCATATTCTACATGGGTGTAAATGCAGGTGCTTTCTTTGGGATTTTACTTTGCGGTTACTTAGGCGAAAAGGTAGGTTGGAGTTATGGGTTCGGCCTTGCAGGTGTTTTCATGTTCTTCGGATTACTCCAGTTTTGGTTTGCCCAGAATATTTTTGGGGACATTGGATTGAAGCCCGTGAAGGCAGATCAGGAAGAAGCTGCCAGGACTGAAACAGATAAAATAGTTCCCTTCACCAAAGTTCAATTGTTCTTCATTTTAGTGATGACCGTTTTAGGTTTGGTTTGGATTATTTTCGAACCCATCAAGATTATCACAGAAGGAGCAATCGATATTTTCGACTTTACATTTCTTGGGTTGTCGGGCAATAATTTCACCATTATTTTAGCCTTGGCACTTTTCATTGGTTTAGTCATCTATCGCCTTACCCAATATTCAAAAGAAACTGGACAAAAGCTGATGGCTGTTGGTTTCTTTGCTTTTCTGACCATCTTTTTCTGGGCTATTTTCGAGCAATCTCCAGGAACGCTCACCATTTTCGCAAGAGATTATACGAACCGGGTTCTGACAGGGAGTTCAGGTGCTATTTTCAAAGTGGTTGATACCTTAATGACCCTTGTTCCTTTAGGTGTAGTAACCTGGGTATTGGTATTGCTTTTTAAGCAAACATTTAAAAAATACACAGTCTCAAATGTCATACTTGCGCTGAGTTTTGTGATCATTTGGATTATTTCTATTTGGAAAATTCAGGACCAATACTCTCAAGAAAGCTTAGAAGTTCCCGCTTCTTGGTTCGCCACCTTGAATTCTCTTTTTATAATTTCGCTGGCCCCTCTCTTTTCAAAGTGGTGGGAAAGCAAATACAATCCTTCGGCAAATGCCAAATATGGAATCGGGTTAGCACTTCTAGGTATCGGTATGGCAGTCGTGGCTTTCGGTAGCCGAGATATTGAACCAGGAGTGTCCACCGCCACGGTGAGTATGATATGGTTGATTCTGGTTTACTTCTTCCACACCATGGGCGAATTGTGTATTGCTCCTGTAGGTTTGTCTTATGTCAGCAAGTTAGTCCCTGTGCGCATGCTCGCCTTTATGTTCGGTGTATGGAATTTGGCTGTAGCTATCGGGATGAAAGCTGCAGGTAAATTTGGGGAAAGCATTGATCGAGTTGCTGAAGAGGAAGGAATTAGCTATTTCTTTTGGCTCTTAGCCATAGTCTCCTTCGGAGCAGCCCTTGTTTCCATTCTCTTTAAGCCTGCCATAGAAAAACTGATGGGTGGTGTAAGGTGAAAGAAACGATGAAGAGCAAACTTTTATTTTAAGGCATTATCTTTGATAACACACGAACTTTATAAAAAGATTATTTGGCATGAAAAATTTAATCCTTCTCGCTCTCTTGACTCTTTCTACTTCATCGTTGATTGCTCAAGAGAACAAGCCACATATTGACTGGATCAGTTTTGAAGAAGCTGAAAAAAGAATGACTGAGGAGCCAAGAAAAGTCTTGGTAGATGTATATACCAAATGGTGTGGACCTTGTAAAATGATGAACAAGACCACTTTTCAAGATTCTACAGTGGTTGAGTACATCAATAAAAACTACTATGCCATCAAGTTTGATGCAGAAGGTCCTGAAACAGTAGAATTCAAGGGATCTGCATTCAAAAATGAAGGTTACAATCCGGATAAAGCAGGTCGAAACAGCACACACGACTTAACCCGAGCGATAGCTCCAGTGAACGGAAGAATAGCCTACCCAACTATTGTTTACATGAATGAGGACTTCCAAATTGTTACACCCGTTCAAGGTTTTCAAAAAACCCCTCAAATAATGCCCATTCTTTCTTTCATTGCCGAAGAGGCTTACAAGACTCAAACCTTTCAAGAATATACTTCCAGCAACTAGAAAAAGTGGATAATCTGTTTTCAACGAAATTGAATCTAAAAGAGTGCAACCCGGAAAAGAATGCCTCGGTAACGCTGTTTTCACGTATCTTTCGAAACCATTTCTTAATCCATAAAAGACAATCTATAAAATGAGTGATACCGCGAAGATCATCGTTGATAATAAAACGTATGAACTACCTCTAATTCGAGGGACTGAGAATGAAGTAGCTATTGATATTTCCAAATTAAGAGCCCAATCTGGTGGCCTAATTACCATCGATCCAGGTTTTAAAAATACTGGGTCAACCAAATCTGCCATTACGTTTTTGGATGGCGAAAAGGGAATCTTGAGGTATCGCGGTTACCCCATAGAACAGTTAGCGGAAAAATCAGATTTCCTTGAAGTGGCATATCTTCTCATTAATGGGGAATTGCCAACGGGAGATCAAATGAATCAATTTGCTGGAAATGTCACGAAACACACGTTGATTCATGAAGACATGAAGCGATTCTACGAGGCATTCCCATCAAATGCTCACCCAATGGGTATTTTGTCTTCAATGGTATCTTCATTAAGCACATTCTATCCAAATTCGCAAAAGCCAAACCGCTCCAAAGCGGACGTGAACTTAACAATTGAGAGATTAATTGCTAAGATTCCAACCCTTGCGGCACTGTCTTACAAATCAAATATGGGTCAGCCATATATTTACCCTGATAATAGCCTCAGCTATGTAGAGAACTTCCTTTACATGATGTTTGCTGTTCCCAGCGAGAAGTATGAGCAAGACCCAGTAATAGTGGATGCCCTCAACAAGCTACTTATCCTTCACGCCGATCACGAACAAAATTGCAGCGCCAGCACAGTGCGTATTGTTGGCTCTTCTCAAGCCAGTATTTACTCGTCCATCTCCGCAGGAGTTTCCGCATTGTGGGGCCCATTGCATGGTGGAGCCAATCAGGCAGTTATTGAAATGATCGAGATGATCCAGGCCGATGGTGGAAACCTTCAAAAATGGATTGATAAAGCAAAAGACAAAAACAGTGAATTTCGAATGATGGGATTCGGACACCGTGTTTACAAGAACTTTGATCCTCGAGCGAAAATTATCAAAAAGGCAGCGGATGATGTTTTGGAGAAATTAGGTGTAAACGATCAAGCACTCGAAATCGCCAAGAAACTTGAAGAAGTAGCTCTGAAAGATGAGTACTTCATAGAAAGAGGGCTTTATCCAAATGTTGATTTCTATTCTGGTATCATATACAGAGCTATTGGAATTCCTACTGAAATGTTCACCGTTCTGTTTGCAATTGGACGACTACCAGGGTGGATCGCCCAATGGAAAGAAATGGTGGAAAACAAAGAGCCAATCGGCAGACCTCGTCAAATATACGTAGGAGCTACTAAAAGAGACTACGTTTCAATTGACAAGAGATAGCAGTTTATAACCGCAACTCATATTCTAAACCACTGAGAAATCAGTGGTTTTTCTTTTTACGGTTTTTATTGCCCAATCGAAGAGGCCAAAGTATATTTGGAGTACACCCAATTACAACCGCCATCATGAAAAAAATACTCGTGCCAACCGATTTTTCCGAGGGAGCGTTTAACGCGCTAATTCACGCCATTTATGCTGCCAGCATCTTGGACAATTCCATAGAAATTATTCATGCATATAGCATGCCTGCAGCAGGAACTAATGTGATGGTAGATATCACAGATATTCTCAAAAAGAACGCGGAAGAAGAAATGGAGGGTTTGAAGAAGCGCGTTCAAATCTTAGAAATTGCGCAAAACACAGAAATCACTTACCATACAGCATATGGATCTGTGGTAGATGTAATAAATCGTAAAGCAAACGAGGAGAACGTTAGCGTTGTACTAATGGGGACTCAAGGAGCTAGCGGAATTACTGAAAAATGGTTAGGGAGCAATACGGCCGCTGCAGCGCGTAATGTAAATGTGCCCCTCTTGGCCATTCCTGTCGAACGCCCTTACAAGGATATTGAGAGCATTCTCTTCTCAACGGATATGAAAGTAATGGAAGATGCAGGATGCATGGAATTTGTTGCGAAACTAGCAAACATAACCAGAGCTAGAGTCAAATTTCTTCATGTTAGAAAATCTGACGAACAACCCGACGAAGCAGGCTACAAAAATCAGGTCGAGAAGTTTTTTACCGATGTGAACCCAACGTTTTCTTTCACATACAATGAAAATATACCCGCAGGAATTGAAGAAACCATTAAGAAAGAGAACCCTTCTTTACTAGTCGTAGTTCGACACGACTATGGATTCTTCGAAAGCATTTGGCACAGCTCCGTTAGTCGGCAAATTATCAACAACGCCTCTCTTCCCATTCTAGTTCTAAACGGCTAGAAAGTTCTAAATCAAGTATTGACTTAAATAAAGAAAGGAGCCTGGCTGGGCTCCTTTCTTCGGTTAAACATTAAACAAACTAAACATTTAGGCTAAACAGATTTTGACTTATTCTTTTCGCAACAGAGAACATTCAAAATCAGAAACCGAAAATACATAAAATTGAGGTAGAGTAAGAGTTGACTTGACCCAATTAATGGAGTAAACGAGGAGCCCTAAATGCTCTAGCAGAAAGTACGTTTCAGGTACAAATAAGAAAGTTTTCGATGGAAACACTCTCACAAATGACTTCTCTTTTTTGCCACCCCATCTAGTGGTGGTCTGTCTGAAACTCTCCCCCTGCGAGACTTCCCTGAAGGAAGAGCTTGAAAGCATAAAAAAAGCCGCACTCTCGTGCGGCTTTTATCAAGCTTTGGGTGGAAGACGGGACTCGAACCCGCGACTTCCGGCACCACAAACCAGCGCTCTAACCAACTGAGCTACAACCACCGTAAGTAATAAGGCGCAAAAGTAAGGATTTTCCCCTTCTCAGAGAATCTTAATTCGCTTTTATTCTAGGGAAAGCCCAATCCGCCGATCGTTCTCACCTCAGACAATAGAATCTTTTCCTTAGCAACAAGCTCAAAATACTTCACTCTGGACTCTATCAACTTCGTTTCCCGAGCATTGATCAAAAATAAACTACTCTCCCCTATTCTGAAAAGCTCGCGCTCGCCATTCAAAAGTATTTGAAACAACTCAACGTTCTGTTCAAAGATGTTAATCTGTTCACGCAGGTTCTGAAGCTTCACTAGACTTGTAGCTAACTTAGCGTCAAGTAGAGCACGCTTATTCTCAACCTCGCGCTCTACCATATCGATTTTGATTTTGGTCATGCCCACCTTTCCCCTGGCTTCTCTTAAGAAAAGAGGAAATGTGACCTTCGCTCCAAAATTGTAGTTCTCCTGAAAGAAGGCATTGTCTTGAAAAAAGTCATTCGCGGGAGGAGGTAGCACATTTTCTGTCAGGAAATTGTATTTCAATTCAATTTTTGGCCGAAGGTATTCAGCAGCAAGCCTGCGGTCGATTCCTAAAATCTGTCCTTTGAAAAGAAGCTTCAAGAGATCTGGGTGAGTAATATCAATTGAAATCGGCACAAAAATACCATCAGAAGACAAATCTCCCGCCCAAACAGGTCGCATAAATGGTGGCAACAAAACAGGATTCCCGTCAGCACTCCAAATGTACGCAGAGGTCAAATTGATCGCCTCCACATAAAAATTTTGAGACTCGCGCAAATTGAATAACCGGGTGAGCACCTGAGTGTATGCCTCGACAGTATCAATAGCGGGAACATCTCCAAGAAAGTAGCTTTCTCTGACACCGAGGTATCTCACATTTGCCAAGTCGAGTGCCTCTTCTGCCACCGAAAGCGATTGCTGGGCAAAAGACCAATTGAAGTATGCCGCAGTGGCTTCAAAGTAGAGCTGATTGGAAATAAGCTGTCGCTGGTTTTCGCCTGCCTCAATCCCAATTTGCGCTTGACGCAACGCCGCTCTCCTGTCGTCCATCAATAACCCAGAACCCAACTGTGCCGAGATTCCCGCATTGATCAATCCACTTTGAGGAACGGTGGCTTCGGGGTTAAGGAATGCTCCCTGATTGTCTTCATACCCTGCCTGAACGGAGATACCCATCCAAGTTGGGATTTCAATGCCTGCCTGAAGCGCATCGTAGTATTCTGTCTGTTGGAAGTCCTTCGTACGGTAATTCCCATAAAGCAATGGATCAAATCCACCTCTCGACATACGCAACTCACTCCGAGCCAGCTCAATTTCCAAATCGGCAATCTCGGCAACTGGGTGGT
Organism: Cryomorphaceae bacterium; assembly: GCA_047632755.1. Classification (GTDB taxonomy): domain Bacteria; phylum Bacteroidota; class Bacteroidia; order Flavobacteriales_D; family Cryomorphaceae; genus JAKVAV01. The sequence continues at coordinate 50,361 of JBLIDT010000004.1, read as the reverse complement.
TCATGCGCACCCAGTAAATAAACTCCTCATAATCGAGAATAGAGTCCGTAAGCATACCCAGCATTGTGTTTGGAGGCTGAGCGTATTCATAGTCGTCCATCTCCACCATCAAGCTGTCGGGCACAGTATTCTGAGCGCTAACTCCGAATCCTATAAGCAATAAAATCAAGAAGATCAACTCCCTCATTTCCCGCCTTTTGAATTAGAGTTTTGATTCTCTCCGTTCAAGTTCATATAGTAATCGGGTGGGAATCCATTCAATTGACGCCAAAGCTCATACCACAAGGAAACATCCTTAAAGAGTAAAATACCATCTGAACCCGTTCCTACCCTGAGGTCTTCGGGCCATGGCACCTGCTCTTCGTCAGGCGTCACCAATATTCTGTACTTACCATTTGGCGATATAAAGTTATCTATGGCAAGAATTTCACCACCGAATGTTCCGTTGCTCAGCTGAGGCCACCCTGAAAAAACAATGGCCGGCCAACCGTCAAACATTAACCTTACATCATTGCCAATGTGCAATAATGGAAAGTCAACAGGATCGATAAACATCTCCACGGCAAAATCATAAGTTGCCGGCATAATACTCACAATCTCCGTACCTTCTTTAATCGTCTCCCCGATCCCTTTCGAAATGGTTTTGGTCACATATCCATCCTGTGGTACCGTAATGAAATAGTTACTTTGCCTTACTACGTAATTCGAAAGCTGATTCTCCATCTTGGCAACCTGCGCCTGAGTATCATAGAAAGTGGATAGGGCCGAATTTCGTTCTGACTTTGCCTTACTTAGCTTTTCAGCGTACTCATTGTCAATAGCATCTACTTCAATCTCAGCGTTAATCAACTGATTTTTGGAAGAGAGCAACTTGTTCTCGGCACTGATGTTTTTGGCTTGGGCCTCTTGGACTTTTAGACGCCTGCTTTCCAAATCAGTAAGTGATTTTAATCCCTGCTCAAACAACTCTTCCATCCGATCGAGTCGTTGATTCGCAATTTTATAATCGAGCTGGGCTGCTTGGAAGTCAATACTGTCTGACGTTACCTTCAAGTTGGATTGAATAAGCTTATTCTCAGCCTGCTCCAATTTATTGACTCGCGATTTCGTCAATGCGTCTATTTGATCAGAAAGTGCTTCTGCCTTTTCTGTATAATTCACCGCTGCATTTTGCTTACTGCTAATCTGGGTCTGAGTTCGCTCAATCAGTCGCGGGTCAAAATAACTGTCCTTCACCTCTGAAATTCGAACAATCGTATCCCCGACATTCACAAAATTTCCTTCTCTTACATACCACTTTTCGATCCTTCCGGGAATTACGCTCTGTATGGTTTGCGGACGCTGCTCAGGGTACAATGTAGTAAGCTGACCAGGTGCGCGAACGTTCTGAGTCCATGGCAAAAAGAGAAACGCTATAAAGCCGCCAGTGATGTAAAGAAATATCCGCAACTTTTTAATCGGCTTGTCTCTATCTGAGACCGCCATAAGGCTGGAAAATCCATCCCTATACTTTGACTCGTCAATTCTATTATCTGATAAATTCAGCATAGCCAGAGTTATTAAAATCATCAAAATTTCCTACGAAAGTGATTGTTCCCTTATCCAAGAACATCATTCTATCTGCCTTTTGAATAAACTCGCTTTCGTCGCTAACAGCCAAAACTGTCCATGGTTTGGAGAGCAAATAGTCATAAAATTTCTCCCGTTCCGAATTTGTCATAAAATCAGTTTCCATTTCCATCAAAAGAAGTTTGGGTCGAGAAACCATACTCCTAGCCAGAATTATCTTTTTCGCAAATGAGCGAGGCATCTTGACTCCTTCTGGAAAAAGAAGTGTGCTGAGACCGTCATCCAGCATGTTGAGGCTATTGATTCCGCTTACTGCGTCCAAAGATTCCATCACCATATCATCAGTCACACCCGATTTCCCAAGCGTTATATTCTCTCGAACAGAACCTTTGAAGATGGTCTCCTGCCAGATGTTGTCACCGATTTGTAACCTCAAATCGTCGTGACATAAGGCCGAAAGAGGAACACCATTGTATGTAATTCGACCTTGGTAATCTTCGTAGATACCCGTTAGCAATTGAAGCAAAGTGGTCTTTCCAGATCCAGATGTCCCCGCCAGAACCAATTTTTCCCCTTGGGCAATTTCAAAAGATGCCTTATCGATTATAGACCGCTCCGTTCCAGGATAATGAAACTGAAGATTCTCCACACTAACGGCAAAGGCTTCACAATTTGTCAGAGTCGACGGGTTCTTTGTTTTATTCTCTTCCAGTGGCATGTCTGTGAGTGCGCCCAGTTTTTCGACGGAAGTCAATACGTCGTAAACCGATTCCAAACCAACAATTAGCTTCTCAATAGAGTTCATGATCAAAATGATGATGATCTCTGCAGCCACGAACTGACCTAGACTAATTTGATTGTCAATGAGAAGGATACTTCCCATGACCAAGAGCGCTCCCGTAGTCACTACCTTGAAAGCAATCATCGTTTTGTACTGCGTGATTAATATCCCGAAGTGCTTTCTTCTAAAATAGAGATAGCCCATAATCAGTTTATCCACTTTCACCAAAGGCAAATCAGTAATACCAGCCAATTTAAACGTCCCCATGGTTCTGGCAATTTCCTCGAGCCAATGCGCTACCTCATATTTATGTGAGGATTCTTTTAATGAGGTAATGACCCCTTGCGGTCCTGTGTAGCGGAAAAGAAGCCAAAGCAGGAATATCACAATCAAAGAGAAGAAAAGAAAGAAAGGATGATAAACTGAGATCAATATCAATCCGAAGAAAACTTGTAAAGTAGCTGTTGGGAAATCAACTAAAAGCTTCGCCAAACCTTTTTGCAAATTGATGGTATCAAAGAATTGATTCATCATCTCGGGGGCGTACCGATTCTGAAATGACTCGACTTTAATTTTGGGTATCCTTACAGCCAGTTCAAAGGAAGATTTGGCAAATATTCGCTGCTGCAACTTCTCCGTCAAAGTCATCTGTGCAATCTGAATCAAACCGGAGATAGTCAATCCACTGACGACTATCACGATCAAGATAGCCCACGAAGAAGTGACACGGCCACCAAGAATAAAATTCAAAATCGCTTGAATACCAAGCGGCAATGTCAAAACGATAATACCATTCACGATAGCATAGAAAAGAATCAAGTAGATAATTTTCCTTTCGCTTCGCAAGAGTCTACCTAGCCTTTTGATAGGTTTACTGTGATTGTATTCTACACCCGCCATTTTTCTATAGAGCCTAAGATGAGATTATTGTAAAAATTAAAGCGCGTATTGTCGTTTCCATTCAAATCGCATATCGAAGGCAGATGTTCCGAAAAAAACAACTGATCTAAATGTGATTCAATAAAAAGTGAAGCCAGCGAGTGTGCAAAAGGATATTTGGGTGCCAATTGCAAAATCATCTTTGACATTCTTTCGCAGAGGTTTTTGAATTGAATAAACAGTCCTTCCTTATTTTCATCGTCTACCGACTTGGTATGGTATGACTTCGCCCCTTCAGCCACAATGACCCTTTGAAGGCTATTCAAATCAAACGACGCAGATTTTATTACAGTTAAATCTCTCGTGATGATTTTTATGGCTGTTTCGAGTCGCTTTTTATCCGAGTCAATATTTGCTGTGCCAAAAGCTAAGTTATACTCGAGCCATCCCCAATACCAAGAAACATAGTAATGGAGAAGTTTATGCTTGTTCTCAAAATAACGATAGACTGCGCTTTCCGTAGTTCCAACTTCGCTCGCCAATTTTTTGAAAGTGAATTTTTCAAGACCGAGCTCATCAATCATGATCAAACCTTTCCTCAAGATATCTTTCCCCAAATCAGAACTGTTGGGATCTTTCAAAAAAATCTTATTGCTCACATCAATCCTGACGTTTGCCAAAAAAGAAGGCATATTTTTTTTCTTTTGCGAATATTACACGCAAATATAATACTATAACCTTCAAATTGTTCAACTCACTCACACTTTAAGTAGGATGTCTTTTGAATGAGTAAGGATATGAAGGTGTATTTTTGCAGTATGGCAATCGAAGAAGTAGTGTTAAAGGTAGACGGCATGACCTGCTCAAACTGTGCTGCAGGAATCAGTAAAACGTTGAAAAAATCAGGATTTAAAGATGCTCATGCCAGTTTTAGTGATGGAGAAGTTTCGTTTACCCTCGTGGAGAATCATTCAAAAAATGAAGCTGTCAAAAAAATTGAAAGTCTCGGTTATTCCGTCGTTGAAGGAGATGAAGCTGCGCCGAAAGGACTGAGCAGCATTGAGAAGAAGTTTCTTTTTTCACTTATTCTTTCGCTCCCACTCTTCCTCCACATGTTTGTGCCACAAAGTTGGTGGATCAACAATCCGATCGTTCAAATTTCTCTAGCCACGCCTGTTTTCATTCTAGGTACAGCTCACTTTGGGAGATCTGCTTGGGGAAGTATCAAAGCTGGGATGGCCAATATGGATGTCCTGATTTTCATCGGATCAAGTGCCGCTTATTTCTATAGCCTTGCAGGGACTTTCATGAATTGGGGCACTCCTAAAATGCACGAATTCATGTTCTTCGAAACGGCAGCCATGATCATCACTCTGGTGCTCTTGGGCAATGTCATCGAGTACAGGGCGGTTAAAAAGACATCTGAACAAATCGGCGAACTCACCAAGCTTCAATCTGCAGTAGCGCGAATAGTGATGCGCGTTAACGGCAAAGAGAAACTCTTTGAAACTGAACCAAAGGCGGTCAAAATCGGAGACGAATTACAAATCAATCAAGGTGATCACGTTCCAATAGATGGCACCATCCTTTCGGGAAATATTGAAGTTGATGAATCGGCTATCACAGGTGAGAGTGCTGTTGTGGTAAAAAAGATAGCCGATCAATTGTTCTCGGGCACAACCATTCTCGAAGGCAATTGCCGAATAGAAGCCACTGCAACCGCCAAAGACTCCACTTTAGAAAAAATAATCTCTCTGGTAAAGCGGGCTAGACGCGAACAGCCCGATATTCAAATCCTCGGTGATAAGGTCAGTGGAATATTTGTCCCCGTAGTTCTCGGTATAGCGAGTTTAACCTTCCTCCTCGCCTACTTTGTTTTCGAAATAGGCTTGACTCAATCCATTATGAACTCCATCGCAGTTCTCGTCATATCATGCCCATGTGCTATGGGTCTGGCCACTCCTACCGCCGTAGTTGCGGGAATAGGTCGAGCAGCCAAAGCGGGGATTCTTCTGAAAGGAGGAAACACGCTCGAGAGATTCGCCAAAGCTGATGTGATTCTTTTCGATAAAACAGGAACCTTGACCACGGGGAAATTCTCCATGGAATTAGCCGAAAACGAAATTGGACTTAGAGCAAAAGAGCTGATTAAATCCTTGGAAAACCATTCATCGCATCCCATCGCTAGATCTCTAGTTAGCCAAATGGCAAATACCGAAGGGGAATCAATTTCTGAAATCCGGGAGGTAAAAGGGTTTGGAATGCAAGGAAAGACTCTTGCTGGTGAAGAAGTATTTTTTGGCAAAGACGAAGAAGGTAAAAGTGATCTCATTCTCCAGTTGAATGGAAATACGGTGTGCCGTGTGAGCATCGAAGACAGCATAAAAAAAGGCGCCAAAGAAATGGTAGATGCTTTCAAGAAAGCGGGTCTTGAAACCAGAATCCTTTCGGGAGACCGAGAGAAGAAAGTGGCGCAAGTGGCAAAGAAACTGGGGATCAAAGCATATCACGCAGCGATGAAACCCGATGAAAAGCTCAAGTACATTGAAACGCTTTCTGAGAGTAAAACAGTAGTGATGGTAGGCGATGGAATCAACGATGGACCTTCGCTATCAAGGGCACAGGTCGGAATTTCTCCTGGAGGCGCCACATCTCTCGCGATTGATTCGGCGCGTATCGTTTTGATGCGGCACGATGAAATGAAAGCGCTGGTAGAAGCTTTTAAGATATCGCAACACACCTACAAAACAATTAAGCAAAATCTCTTTTGGGCTTTCTTTTATAATGCTCTGGCAATTCCCATCGCGGCCGTAGGCCTGCTCAACCCAATGGTGGCAGCATTATCCATGGCATTCTCAGATGTGATTGTTATTGGAAATTCATTGCGATTAAAAGTGAAGAAGATCGATTAAAGAAGATCCGACAGATATGAAACTCCGATGGTTCTTTCGGCTACAAAGCCTTCTCCAAATTGAACGCCGATAGAGCGACCGTATTCACGGGCCCGTGATTCAAGAAACATCATAAACTCTGGTGTAGAAATAGGGGTAGCAGGCTCACTTTCCTCTTTTCCCACGAAGAATTGACTTGAGAACGCCTCAATCGATTTTACCTTTTGCTCCCATTGATCCGAGATATCTACTACGAAATCAGGATGCATAAAGCGGTCTTGGATATAATGGTATACAGCTCTGGGACGCCAAGCTTCTTGAGCATTGCCATTTTCATCAACAGTTGAGATCGCTTTGAGGCCACTCAAAAAGCATGACTTTGCTGCTAGTGCTGCGCCCATTCCGTGATCGGGGTGGCGATCTGTCAAGGCGTTCGCCAAAACAATATCGGGGCGGTATTTCCTGATAAAGGGAATAATAGCCAATTGCTGCTCTTTGACATTGTTCAGAAATCCGTCGGGAAGACCGATGTTCTCACGAACGGTCAACCCCATAATTTCTGAAGCTCGCGCTGCCTCCATTGCTCTAATCTCAGGAGTGCCTCGAGTTCCGAGCTCACCTTTGCTTAGGTCGAGGATTCCCACTTTCTTTCCTTGCAAAATGGACTTGATAATCGTACCAGAAGAACTTAGTTCAACGTCGTCGGGGTGAGCCGCAATGGCTAGGATATCCAATTTCATTACTCAATGAATTTCTTTAGCTCGTTGTAGAATAGTCGAGTAGGGAAGCCCATGACATTGTAAAATGAGCCCTCAATTTTTTCAATGCCGACATAGCCGATCCACTCCTGAATGCCATACGCTCCTGCTTTATCAAAAGGATTGAATTCGCTTACATACCATTCGATGGCTTCTCGTTCTACCTGAGCAAAATGCACCTTCGTAGTTTCACTCACTACGATTTTTTTTTCGGAAGAAGTCAGGCAAACAGCGGTAATCACTTCGTGCGTTCTCCCCGAAAGTTCAGTAATCATAGCCACCGCTTCTTCAGCGTTCTCGGGCTTGTTAAAAACATGATCGCCCAGCCAAACCACTGTGTCGGAAGTCACTAAAACTTCTCCCTCACTCAAGTCGGATTTGAAGGCATTCGCTTTCTTCTCGGCGAGATAAAGAGGTATTTCAGCTCCTTGGAGGTTGGGGTCAAAATCTTCATTCACTTCTTTCGTTCTCACTTCAAAAGGAATTCCTAGTCCTTTCATGAGCTCTTGTCGTCTAGGCGATTTTGAAGCCAATACGATCTTCTTTCCTTTGAGATCAAGATAACTCACCAGCGTAGTAGATGTAATAATGAACAATGCTGTAAAGCAAACCGCCCAGCATCGCTAGTTTCATAAAATTTCCCGCCCTTACAAATTGCGGACGTTTTACCGCTCGATGGTTTACCCAAAGACCTGCCAACAAAGGCAAAATTACTGCGGACAGCATGTATATAAGGGAGTATGGATCGTTCACGACTTTTTGTTGTAAGATCACAAGTGCAATGATGGCACCCACAATCAATACGGCAGTAACCTTCTTCGCATTCTTGATTCCAAAGACCAATGGCACCGTGCGGGCTCCTATTCGGGCATCGCCTTTTACATCGGCCATATCCTTTTGCAACTCACGAATGAGGTTGAGCGCAAAAGCAAAAGTGGCATAACCCAGAATGAAGTAGAACAACAACTTGAAGTACAGCGCAGGGTCCTCACTAGGTCGTTGGATGCGAAAATACTGAACCACCTCTTGGCCGTATGTTTCGATGAGAAGGGGTATCTCATAAATCCCTACGAGTATCGGCACCAGCCCTGCAAGTATGGCTATGAGAACATTTCCAACAATCAAGTCGCGCTTAAACTGAACGCTGTAAAACCACAAACTTGCCGCAGCGAAAAAACTCACAATACTGAGCTTCCACATGCCGATGGAATAGGCGAGATAAACCGCCATTGCCAATCCAATCAAATTGAAAATTTGATGCACAAACATGGCAACGCGCCGTTTCACATGAACGCCTACAATAATGTCGTTAGGTTTATTTACTCTGTCGGTACGTTGATCGAAATAGTCGTTGATAATATTTCCCGCTGCTGCAATGAGCACAGTACTTATTACTAGAATAATAAACTGCCAAAGAGTGAGCTGAAGCTCATAGCCATTTACTTCTACGAGGGGTCTGAGTACAAAATACCTCATCAGCACCATGGTGAGTGCGATGATGACTAAATTCAGCGGACGAGTGAGACGCAGAAATTGGAAAAATGCTTGCATGACTTACCATTCAAGGGCATCCTCATCAAACCATTTCCCTTGTACTTTAAGGGTTTGTTCGATGATATCTCTCACACATCCATGTCCCCCTTTCTTCACCGAAACATAATCGCTTATGCTTTTAATCTCTTCGGCTGCATCGGCGGGACATGTCGCTAAACCACACTTCTCCATTACCCTATAATCAGGAATATCATCTCCCATATAAAGTACTTCAGAAGCTGTGATGCCCTGATTTTCCACAAAGGTATCAAAGACTTGCTCTTTATTTCGGCTTTGTAGAAAAATGTGTTTAACACCTAAACTGTGCAGTCCATCCCGCACGGCAATCGAGTTTCCGCCAGTGATGATGGCAATACGCAGCCCTTTCTTAACAGCAAACTGCAAAGCATAGCTATCTTTTGAATTCATTCTCCGCACGAATTGCCCATCGGGCATCACCAGAACCATTCCATCCGTAAAAACACCATCGACATCAAAAATCAAAGTGGTGATTTCGTTCAGGCGCTCCTTATAACTTCTGCTCATGGCTGCGGTTGTAAATTTCGTTGGTCAGACGGTCGTAGATTTCCCTGTAGGAATTGTCTTCTCCCAATAGTTCGCGGTGCATTTCAATGGTCTTCTTATCCCCTCTTGCGGCTGGTCCCGTTTGAGAAAGGTTGGCCGATTGCATTAAAACCGTGTTGGCAGTCTCCAAAATAAGCGGGTGTAATATGCTGCGGTCTATTTCGGCTTTCGCCAAAAGGTCTTCAGAAAGTTCAAACATCAGGTTGGCGAAATTATTCGCAAATACAGCGGCCAAATGAAGGCTCTTGCGCTGATCGCTGGATAAAACGTGAATTCGCTGAGAAAGCAATTCTGCCAAACCTCCCAAACCATTTAGGTCTTCGTCATTTTCTGCCTCTAGGCAAAAGGGAACGTTCTCCCAAATAATATGCTTATCGAAAGAGAAACTTTGAAGAGGATAGAAAACCGCTCTTCTGTTTGGGCCTTCGATGGCAGAAAGAGGAACAGCACCCGATGTGTGAACAACAAGTCCTTTGTTGTTACGGTTCAATTGATGCGAAACCTCAGCAACGGCATCATCAGAAACCGTTAATAAGATCAAGTCAGCTTGGATGACGTCAGACAGATTAACAATGACTCTCGAGTCAAGTTTATCCGCAAGTTTCTTGGTCTCCTCTGCATTTCTTCCGTAAACACCTTCTATGGTTACACCTTGATCGTGCAAGGCAGCACCAAGTTGATGGGCAACTCGCCCAGGACCTATTAACGCGATGGATTCAAACTGACTCATTCTACTTTTCCTTTTTTCGAAATCTGAATGCGGTGACGAATGGCCATCACCGTCCCTAAGAACATGATGATGCAACCAATCCATAAGATATTGATCATCGGAAACTGAATGGCCTGCATCACAATAAATTCCTTTCTATTTGAAAAACGCTCAGCTACTAAGAATGTATGCTTTCCAGTCACTGGATCAATCTTGTCGAAATTGATTCGCACTCCCGATTCATCTTGGATCACAGGATCGGGAACGGGCAGAATGGAATCGCGAAGGATGTAAAGTGGTTCCACTTCATAGACCTCTCCTTTGGGCGTTTTGATTCCAATTCTAGCCTTTACAGCCAAGTCATTCGGTGCTATGCGGTATTTCTCTCGCTCTTCATCTTTTACTACCGAAAGCTGATTGAGCCTCACCGAAGTCGAACCAACCAAGGCAGTATCACCAATGGCCAATTGCACCTCCGTTGCGGAGCGAAAACCTGCCGCATCCGTATCTACTTCGAGCTCTGCCCAGCGGATGTGCGTGTATATATCTCTGTTCCAATAGCGCTTCGTAGAGGGCTCAGCTACATTTCCAAATTCGGGATTCAACTGAATCCTCGGGTTCAAATCGAACAACTTCTCTCCAGGACGGAATTGCGCCCAACGCGGAATAGAGTCCAAGATCATGCCCCTCGGATCCTGAACCACGTCCCAGTGATCTTTTTGATCAAGAATAAAGTCCTCCCCAGGAATGTGATCATCCTTGGCTTGCATCACCACACCACGAGCAATTACGTGGTCACCCATTTTGTAAGAAATGGACTTGGAATCGAAATATTCTACCTTGTAATAGATATTTAACCCTTGCTTGTCGCGTTCTTTGTAGCTCACAAAATAGCCACCCATCATGATGGTGTCGTGCTTGAATAACAGAACGTCTTCGTTGTTCTTGAAGTCGTTACTCAATTGCTCGATATCAAATCGCGAGGCATTCTCAGATATCTTTTCGCTGCGCGAAGTAGAAATCAAGGACCCCAAAAGAACCAACCCAAAGCCGATGTGTGCCACACTCGCACCTGATGCATTAAACTTGCCTTTGAGAACACGGATGGCATAATCTAAATTCGCCAAGACGGCAAAGACGGTAGTAAAAAACAGAATCAATAAAATGAACTCATCCCCTTCATAGCTCAGTTGAGTAGCTGCCGCCAAAGTAATCAGTAGCGATACGGAAAGGCTGGCGAGAATTCTCTTACCAAACTGCTTAAAATTGGTCTTTCCATAGCGTAAATATTGGGTGAACGCGATTAAAAAAGTAATAACAAACGCAAAAGGAATCTGCCACTTATTGAAGTGATTGATTCGATCGCTGTTTGGGGCTAGTTTCCCTTCCGCCAATGATTTGATCCCCTCAAAATTAGTGACTGAGTAAATATCCATTAACGGACCCGCAAAAGGCTGAGCCAGAATATTCCAAATAGGCTTGGATGTTTCCAAGGCGATCTGAGCCGCAGAAAGCAAGAGAACCATAGATCCGATGAAAATCCAAAACTCTCTACTCCAGAGTGGTTCTTCCTTTTCGGGCTTCACGAAAAATTTCTTGTAAGCCAGTATGGGCATAACGACCGACATTACTATAAAGGCAACGATAGCTGCGACTCTGATATCGAATGCCCAACCCGCCGCTATTAACACTATGATTCCACTTAAATAAATCAGCTTCAATCGCTTTTCAAATAGCATTAAAGTGGTAGGCAGCGCTACGAGAAACAACAGTATGAATAGGTGCTGTTTCATTAGGCCATCATCGGTAAACGAGTGTACCGAAGTATCGCCAAGTACACCAGAATGCACCAAGAAGGAAGCGTACATCACCAGAATCGTGGTGATTAAAGTGAGAAATAAAGCAGTGTACTGAGAACTATTTTTTCTTTGGTTAATAACCATCACGTGGGCAGCACCTACGAGGGTAAGCCAAGGAATAAGAGAAGCATTTTCTACAGGATCCCAAGCCCAAAAACCCCCAAAACTCAGAGCTTCGTAAGCCCAAGCTCCTCCCATGAGTATTCCGATTCCCAAAACGGAAACACTGAAATAGGCCCATGGAATAGCTGGCCTGATCCATTCTTTCAATCTCCCTGAAGCCAAGCCTGCTATGGCAAAGGAAAAGGGAAACAGCGTAGAAGCATAACCCAAGAAAAGTGTTGGCGGGTGGATCGTCATCCAGTAATTCTGCAAGAGTGGATTCAATCCACGTCCATTGCTAAAGCTCGGTATCCGCTCCAAGTATTCAGGCATCTGAGTCCATGGCAGACCGATGTTTTCAGGTAACTCGCGAATTAAGGTAAAGGGACTGTTTCCAACTTTAAATTCGAAAACATAAACTCCGAGAATCATACTCCCGAGCAATGCCTGAAAGATGGAAACCATCATCATAGCAAGGCTTTCAAAACTTTTAGCAGTGCGCAAAAGAATATTACCTAGGATCACATTCCAAAAGCTCCAAAGAATGAAACTTCCCTCTTGGCCTTCCCAAAAACAGGAAAAGATGTAGCGCATTGGCATATCCGTATTGGCATGCTTCCACACGTAGTCGTACTCAAAATACTTATTGAAAAGCATCATAAAAAGAGTGACCGCTGTGGCAATTAAAGCTGCAGAGTGAACCGTGAAAGCAGCTCGTGCAATTCGACGAAAGCCCACTTCATTTGTTCTAAAAGCAAGCAAATAAGCCAAAGCACTGAGCAGTGCCGCAGCGAAAGAGGTTATTACAAAGGCTTCACCAAGCCTCCCAAATAGGGTGTGCTCTCCAACGTATTCTATCATCGCTCTTAGTCTTTGGAGGCTGTTTCTTCCAATTCAAACTTTCCTTCTGCTTTATACTTAGAAGGGCACTTCATGAGCATTTCAGTGGCGTGGAAATCATCGCCATTGGCTTTTCCTATAAGCACGACACTCTCTGAACGCTCAAAGTCCTGGGGTTTCGACTTGTTCAAAATCACCTTTCTACGCTCACCTTTTTTATCGACCATAGTAAACTTGGTGATGTTCGGGTTGATCTCTGGATTGTAAGCAATCTCCTCCGATCGATCCAACTCACCCACTACGTGGTATTCCTTTTGCGGATTGTTAAATGCCTCGTCAAAATCAGCGTAAGAACTGGAATCGTTTAATGAACCGATCATAAAGGCCATGCTCACTGCAATGAAAATTATCGCTAAAATATGTGTCTTTTTCATTTCAATTCGTTTTTGTCACTCTGCTCCAACTTCTTCAACTTCCTATCTATCGATATAAGATAGATTACGATAAACACAAATACCACGCTCAACACGGCTACTACAACATTTATCTTACCACTAGAAAACATGGTGTTTTCAAGCCAGTCAGTGCCTGTTTGGGCTGCTGCTGAAGTGGAAAATAAACCCATCATTAAGACAAGAAATAGGGATATATGTTTACTCATCATTTCCTAATAATTCACGATACCGCAATTTCGTCATTCGGTACCTCACATCGAAAATCCAAACCGCCATTCCGATCCAGCCGATCACGGCAGGGTAGAATACCAAGCGGAGGTTATCATCAATATCGTATTGGCTAAAAGCTGGGTTTCCACCTACTCCTGGATGAAGCGATTCCGTCATTCGCGGAAGCACCATGACAAAAAGGATCATCATGGTAAATGCAAAAATATTGTAGACTGCTCCCAAGCGAGCCGATTTTTCCTTGTCGTTGATGGACGATTTCAATACAAAATAGGCCAGATAAACCAACACCCCCATGGCTGCTCCGTTGAGTCGTGGATCGCTTACCCACCATGCTCCCCAGGTGAATCGTGCCCAAATGCTTCCCGTTGCCAATCCTATAAAAGCAAACAGCAATCCCACGTGGGCTGCGGTCTCTGCTCCCGCGTCGAATTTCATTTTAGAAGAATTCAAAAAGCGAATGCTGTAGATCAATGACAACAACATCACGAAGATCATGGCGAACCAACTTGGCACGTGCACCAGGATGTTTCGAATGGTCTCGTTGAGAATGGGCTGGTTTGGAAAATCGTAGGTAGCCGCCTCGGTGACGGTAATTTCCTTTCGGCAATCTTCGGTCTTATCTGGATTAAGCCCCACTTCCATTCCGCTTTGCAAAAAAGCCATGGGCAAGAAAAGAGTGCCGTCTAGATCGTTGTTGAGGTAAAGGTCGAAGAAAGCGCCGTCGATCACTTCAGTGATGCTAAAGCTGACCCTCATGGTATTCTCATCCACCACGGCCATTTCGTAAGGACAAAAGATGGCATCGCCGTTTTTCAACCAAACTTGTAGAGATGAGGAAGCTTCTTCGAAATGAGTGTTATAACCAGTGATGGTAACTGAAGTAGCACCGTAGTCTAGCTTGTCGGGACTGACCGCAGGAATCCCGGGAGATAAAGGTGCTTTAAGTCCAACTATAAGTGTGATGAGTACGGTAAGTGCTGAGAGCCACTTCCACCAAGCAATTGACATAAATTTTCGCTGCCGATTATTCTCGCCAAAGGTAGGGAAAAAGTATATAAGAGAGGCCCACGGATAGCAGAAGAACAGCCAATAATTGCCAAGCATAAATCGCATTTACCGACCAAGCAATTCCGTCGATGGCATTTTTGGAAAAGCGCATGAGAATGAGTAGTAACGGAAGGATAACGGGCAAGCCCAGTATGGCCATCATCCCTAGGTTATTATCCGTTTGAGAGGCCAAAGCCGAAACGAGTGTCAAGGTAAACGCAAGCCCAATAGCCCCCAAGGCGAGGGCTAGAATCAAGGCGCCCCAATTGGCTTCTGCCAATGGCGAGGTACCCAACATCAAAGCATAGATCGCGAAGCCAACAAATACCATGACCAACAATAGAATGGCGTTATAAACCATTTTACCAATCACTACGGCTTCAGCACTGGCCAGGGAATAAAGGTAAAGCCTGCGACCGTCAGACTCAGATGCAAAACTCCGCGAGGCGGCATTGAATGCGGCAAAGAGAACAATAATCCAGAACAGAGCATTCCAAACGGGAACACTTGCTATTTGGCGAAAGCCCAAGTAAGCCACGAAAACAGAGGCGATGATGTATAGAAATACACTCCCGATGGCGTGACGCTGACGCCACTCCATTCTAAGGTCTTTTGCAATAATTGATTTTGCTTCACTCCACATATCGGGGATAAAGATATGAAATGGTATAGGGCGATGGGTATTGGGTATGGAGAGTATTGGGATGTTTGATAGACAATCAAAAGAGCAGGGCGATCTAAATTTAATTGATCCAGCTTCTTTTGTCTCTTCCCAAACTGAGTCAACCATCGTAAATTGCGAACTGAAAATTGGAAAATATGGAAATCATTATAACCAAAAACGCCCCTGCTCCTATCGGGCCTTATAACCAAGCCGTGGTGCATGAAAACACCATTTATATTTCGGGTCAAGTAGCCCTAGAAGCTGATACGGGTAAAATGGACAATGCCAATCTAGCTGAAGAGACCCACCGCGTGATGAGAAATATCGGCGCTGTGCTTCAGGCCGCAGGTTCAGATTTTGACCACCTCATCAAGTGCTCGATCTTCATATTGGATATGAATGAATTCAAGACGATCAACGAAGTTTACGCCAGTTTCTTCAATGACCACCATCCCGCTCGCGAAACGGTAGAAGTCAGCAAACTTCCCGCAGGAGCGCGAGTGGAGATTTCAGCCATAGCGAAGAAGATTTAAATGCGCTTAAGGCGGGGAAAAGAAAATAATACCAAAAGGTACTAGCTCATGTGTTTGCGGTTGACTGCATAGAGTATCGCCATGATCAATCCTATAAACCCTGCAAAGGACACAACAATTATTGTGAGGACATTGACTCCGAGAAACGCTAGAACAGCAATCAGACCTAAAACTTTTGCCAAGACGTAGACCCAAAATCCAGTTTTACGAAGCTTAAACATCAAAAATGCTCCAAAGGCCGAAAGAAGGGCCACCAATAAATCTGTGGTAGCGATTAATCCAGCATTGTCCATTGCGCTGGAAACAGTATCAGTCGTTGCCAACATTACACCTTCTAACATTTCAGCTGTTTCTGGGCTGTCCTCAGCAATTTGAGACATTGCGTCATTTAAGGCGGATTCTATAGTAGATGCACTTTCTTCAGATGAAGATAAATGATTGAAAGGGACGGTCATTAAAACCCATGCCGACACAATCCAAGTCAAGACGCATAAAACGGTAAGAAATGCAGGCCTAGATTGGTTCGAGCCCTCGTAGTGATCAATAGTTTCCTCGGTCATATTAGATAGGTTTTGTTTGGTCGAAGATGCAATAAATGTGCAATATGTGCCTAATCGCTTACTTTTTGGACCCCTTTCCAAGCTTCAAAAAGAGCTGAGTCAGCATTCGTGATTGTAAATTGGTGTCCATATTTATCACTACCAGCGGTAAGTTCCATTGTTTTCTTCCTGAATCCCGATTCTAGGGTCAATTGCAGTTGAGAAGGAACCGTTTCATTTTCGGAAAGGAATTTTTCAGGCTCTACTCCATTGATGGTTTTTACTTCATCGTCAAAGCAGAGTCCGCTGATTTCGGATGGAGAGTTTGACGCAACATTCCAAACGATATGCTTCAGCCCTACCTTTTGGAGCTTAAAGCCAAAATGGTTCTCAAGTTGATCAGCAGAAGAGTTCTCTTCCAATTTCAGTCCAATCTTAACCAAGGCCTCTTTTGCATACTTTTCCAAATGACCTTTGCCATCAACTACGTCACTGCGCAAAACTTCCCAATCGCAGTCTGCCATTCCCGAAAGGGTAGACCAGTAGTCATCTTCGGTGTAACCTTTGGCAGGATCCAACTCTTTATAAAGTCGCTGCATGGCGGTCGACAAGGACATTTCACCTTTGCTGGCTTCAAGTAACCAAGCGTCGCAAACAAAAGCCAAGAGGGCGCCTTCGACGTAAATACTTACCCTTCTACGAGGAGTTCCGCGACCGTAGCCATCCACCCAAGTATCAATGGCCGAATCGGCCAACGATAAGTTAAAGCGACCTTCATTGTCTTTGTGTCTTTTCAATAAAACAGCCAATTCATTGAAATACTCTTCATCAGAAAATACACCTGATTGCCAAAGCATAACGTCACCCATATAAGTGGTCACCCCTTCGGCTACGTAGCCCAATCGGGAATAATCTGACTGGGTAAAGTCATAAGGGGCCCAATCGGCTGGGCGCATATACTTGATGTTCCAAGTGTGGTAAAGTTCGTGAGACGAAACACCGAGAAGTTCTTTATAGAGCGATCGTTCAGCTAGGTGCCCCGAAGGCCCAAGGATAATTACAGTGCTATTTTCATGTTCCACCCCATGGTAGGCGCGATGAGGCAAAAGAATAATTTGAAAGTAATATTCCTTGACAGGAATGGTATCGAATAGCGCTATTTGACGGTCAGTGAAGGCCTTGAAGTCTCGAATCAACTCGCTATCCGAGCCAACAAATTCTCCAGCTAAGTGAATGTGAAAAGGAATATCCCCCACGGTGTATGTCAGCTGGTCCATGGCGGGTGCCGCCATAATAGGCGTATCCATGAAATGCTGCATATCACGAGCCTCAAACCTCGACGTGTCAGCCTGTTTTAGGGCAGTAGACACTTTCCAAGTCTGTGGGATCTCGAGTTGGAGAGTACAAATCTCTTCTTCTAAACCCTCCATATAAAGGCAAGCATTTACAGGATTGATTAGCAGCAGCTCCTCGTCAGAATAAGTGTTTCCCGCAGTCAATTCTCTCGAATAGAGCAAATAGGAAATGGTCACGGTATCTCCTGCTTTTGCGAGCACGTGCATCAGATTTCCCGCAATCTTTCGGGTCTGCAGCTCCGCGCCATTGGCTTCAGCCTTGAGGCCAATAAAGTTGCTGGGGAAATTTCCGCCCTCATACCTTCCTGGTCTCCAAAAGGGAATAATGGCTTTTACAAGATCTTCTTTGGCTTGAAATACCACTTTGACTTGCAAGTGATAAGGTAATTGGTCGATGCTATTTATGTAATACTGGATCATGGTAGGATAAAGGTAATTGATTGATGAAATTTTCATTGCTCCATTTCAATTCTTCATAGATCATTTCTCATTGAACTATTGACCATTTTGTTTTCTATTTTTGCCACCTAAATTGACAGTGAAAATTTCTCATTATGAAATATGATATCATAATTTTAGGTAGTGGCCCCGGAGGCTATGTAGCAGCCATTCGTGCAAGCCAACTCGGTTTCAAAACCGCGGTAGTAGAGCGCGAAGAACTGGGTGGCATATGCCTTAACTGGGGATGCATTCCTACAAAAGCACTTTTGAAAAGTGCCAATGTTTTTGAATACATGAGCCACGCCTCTGACTACGGAATCACCATTAATGAGCCGAAGGTTGACTTTCCTGGAATGATCAACAGAAGCCGAGGAGTAGCTGACGGAATGAGTAAAGGAGTGACTTTCCTCATGAAGAAGAACAAGATCGACGTGATCATGGGCGAAGGAAAGGTGAAGACCGGAAAGAAAATCGACGTGACCGACAAAGACGGCAAAACGACGACTTACGAGGCTGACAATATCATTATCTCCACGGGTGCTCGCGCCAAGGAATTGCCCAACGTAAAGGTTGACGGTAAGAAAATCATAGAATACCGCAAAGCGATGACCATGGCAAAGCAGCCGAAGAAAATGGTTGTAATGGGAAGTGGAGCGATTGGCTGTGAATTTGCCTACTTCTACAATGCCATTGGCACGGAAGTGACAATAGTGGAGTACTTGGACAACATCGTTCCTCGCGAAGACGAAGAAGTATCGAAGCAATTGGCGCGCACCTTCAAGAAGAACGGAATTAAAATAATGACTAGCGCTGCGGTTGAATCTGTTGATACAACAGGTGCTGGCTGTAAAGTAAAAGTGAAAACCAAGAAAGGTGAAGAGATCATCGAATGCGATGTGGTTCTTAGCGCCGTTGGAGTTACTCCGAATACCGAAAACATTGGCTTGGAAGATGTTGGAATCGCTACTGATCGCGGTTTCATCCAAGTAGACGAATTCTACAAAACAAACATACCAGGATATTACGCCATCGGAGATTGCGTTCCTGGCCCTGCGCTAGCTCACGTTGCCAGTGCGGAAGGAATTCTTTGTGTAGAGAAAATCAAAGGTGCAAATGTACAGCCAATTGACTACAACAACATTCCTGGCTGTACTTACTGCTCGCCCGAAGTGGCCAGCGTAGGGATGACTGAGGCTGCCGCCAAAGAAGCGGGTCACGAAATCAAAGTGGGTAAATTCCCATTCTCGGCCTCTGGAAAAGCAAAAGCTGCTGGACATAGCGATGGATTTGTGAAGCTTATTTTCGATGCCAAATACGGAGAATTACTCGGTGGACATATGATCGGAGCCAATGTCACTGAAATGGTTGCTGAGCTTGTATCCATCCGAAAATTAGAAACGACAGGTCACGAAATCATCAAAACGATTCACCCTCACCCAACAATGAGTGAAGCCATTATGGAAGCAGCGGCAGCAGCTTACGACGAAGTGATTCACTTGTAATTAATCATATTTATCTCTAAGGAACAAAGCCCGATCACAAATGATCGGGCTTTGTATTTTGGTTTGAGTTAGACTCGATTGGATATAAAAACGTAAATCCCTTCTTCCTTTGCATCTCCTGCTTAAGCTACTTAGTGAAAGTCGAACAAAGTGCTTTTAGAGAATGAAGCTAATCGCAAGAATAGTGACCTCACAGATCAAAAAAGGGCTAAATATTTGAAAATGTTTGATCGGTTTTAGGAAGCAGCATAGACTAAACTTCTGTCACTTGAAACTCCCCTGAAGACCTGTTTCGCGTTATTCTCAAGCAAATCATTGCATTCAGGGAGCGAACCATAAACTGCTTTATGTGTTTTTAAAAATTGTTCCAAACGTCTCGAAGGTCTTGTGGTCACCTCAAATGAAAAATATTTTGCTTTTTTCATAGAAGCATTGGACGATTCGAGGTGTAAGGCAACTTTCACTTTGAGGTTACGCCTTTCAGCTTTCCCGTAAAATATTGGTGTTTTTTCCTGATCATATAGAATGTAAACACCTTTTGATTTTGGAGCTAAGGCCTGAATACTTTCCCAAGTAAATTCAGAAGGTAAGTGAAGAGAAACCATGGAATAGTGTGGTTGATTTGATTGATTGGTAGAGGGCAAAGAAAATTCTGGGAAAAACCCCGAATATTTTTTTAGTCTAACTGAAGCATGACTTAGATGGGAGCTCCAAAACTTTCGGTTAACGGCTGAATTCATATCGATTGTATTTGGAATCAAATATATGTATTCTTAATCCTATAATCATGTTTTTATTATTTTTATATGATCTTATCTCTAAAATATATTTACATTTTTATCATATTTAATGCAATATCAATAACATACTATTTTTTAGTCGAGAAGTCAAGTGATGAGAGAAATAGCTAGATAATTAGCGTACCCAAGGAATATTCCTAACAAATGGAAAAACCTCGTTGTAAATTTTGGATCTTGGAAGAACTCAGGAAACGTAGGTGGTTCATTTCGAACAGCTTCCTCCTGTGCGCTTGCGATTGAAGACAGCTCTACAAAACCCGAGGAATCCATCCCTAATCGGTACTCATAAATTCTTCCTCGGTTTACACAAAAAACACCGAGTGGACGAGTACCTTCATGAAAAGAACTTTGCCCTTCTTATATTGCGCGTAACTCTTTCCAGCATCAATATTTCCGCTCGCTCTCAGAAAGTGATGCGAAAAGAGATCTATGATTGGATTGGCAAAATTCACACGCCAAAGATGAGTGACTAAATATTTGGGGACTCGACATATATTTAGTGAATCTGCTTCGTTTTTAAAGCGCTAGAATTTGATACCATTAACACTACAGAAATATTTAAGTCCGATCTTGATTGTGTTCACCCGCCTTCTTGTTCACTTTATTGGGACATTCTTCGCGCAATGGGTGCTGGTATTGGCACTCTTTTTTTGTTCTGCTATTTCAATAAAAGCACAGGATTCAATTGATTCTCTCCCTGCTTACCTGAACTTTTTATCATCCATTCAGAAAAACGAAATTGGGCTAATTATTCTGAGCAATAATAGATGTGGTCAATGCCTTTTAGCAAAAGATCCACGGTACTTAGATAAGCTCGACTCCATTCTTATTTCACCACTTGTAAGTATTGATACAGAAAGTGATTTTGGCAAAATCATCTCAATGAAGCACAGGATCAACAAGCTTCCCGCCATCCTAATATTGAGTGGGGAAGGACAATTGCTTCATCGAACGAATAGGTTACCGAGAGAACTAAATGAAATTCAAAGCCTCGAACTTCCGTTCGACACTTTGCCTTATGCAAAGTTCCCACTCATCTTTGATCTAGAGTACCCCGAGTTCTTTAAAAGGTCTTTTAATCAATCAGCCTCATCGCCACCAAGTGATGACGTTTTGAGTCTTTTCTTCCAAATGAATCCCAATCTTCAAGATGAAGTCGTGTGGGCGGTGGCTCTGCGTTTCGATTTAAGTTCTAACGCGATGAATCGAATTATTACCCAGCGGGACATGCTTATTTCTCGTTTTGGGAAAAGTGAAGTCTTTGACAAACTGGACAGGTACTTTTTTAGTTCAATGAAGGCGGCAGCCAAGAATAGGAGTTCCACGACGTTTGAATCAGTGATTGCGAAAGCAGAACTTGCCTTTGGGCAAGATGAATTTGATTACACAAGCAAATACAAATCGTACTTCTACCAACTCATGGGCAATTGGGATTCCTACCTAAAACTCGGCGATGAAATCAATATGAGAAACCCGTCATCTTCCCTGACATTGTATGAGATGGCTCAGGTGCTTCTCCACTATTCCAATGACGAACAGATTCTGAAAAACGCAGCGGATTGGTTTTCCAAAGAACTCTCTGAAGAAAATAGTGAAGAGGAAGACATAAAAACAATGCTTCTCTGGAGAGGTGGAGAAGAAGAAAGGGCCAAAGAATTGGCCCTGGATATAGCAGCTCTTCCGACTTATTCGGCGGCTAGCTTTCCTTACACAGCGTCAATTCTGAAAGGGTTGAAATAAAAAACGCCCCCAAAACTGGAGGCGTTTACTATCAGATTGATGAAAGATTACTTCTTAACCTTCTTCGCTTTTACTGGCTGCTTGAAGAATTTTGGTTTTACCATTTCTTCTTTACCCAAGTAAGACCAGTGAATCTCCTCACCGTAGTTCACCATTACGGCATTGATGTCTTCAAGTGATGTTACTAATACTCTCTTAGTAAAGTCATCCATATTTTTCCAAGAGTCTTGAATTTCATTCACACCAAGAGACATACTAATGGAAGAGTTCGTTTCTTGACCCATAAAATAGTTGGTAAGAAAAGACTGCTTCGTGCCTTCTAATTCCTTCTCCTCGTAGCCTTCTGTTTTCACAGCATTAACGAGATCCATCATAACCTCTAAGCTTTGCTCGGGGTCAGTAGTAGAAATATAGATTTGGTTCATCGGACGAGCGATATATCCAGTCGCTCGAGCCGAAGGGGCATACGAAAGACTTCGCTTGGTTCTGAGTTCTTCGAAGAATCTCATACCCAAAATTCTCATGGCAAGAGCATTGTGTATGGACTCTTCAGTTCCTTTTTTAGGAGCGCTAAACATCCCCGTAATATAATTCGTCTCGATATTTCTATCTTCAACAGCTAGACCTTTTTTAACTCGGTCTTCCGCTACGAACCAGTTAGAGGTGCCTCCTTCGGTCATACTACTCAATGAAGGTCTCACCATACTCTCTACTTTTCCAGCAGATAAGTCCCCCACGAAAACCAAGAATACTCGGTCTTTGCGCATGACATTTTTGTGGTATTTCCTAACCAAATCAAGACTCACTGACTCAAGAGATTCCACGGTGCCAGAAGGCTTTTTAGCATAGTCCGTTCCTTCCCATGTGCTGGCCATCGCCATATCCATCAAGTGAGCATCAGGACTCGTCTTTTGCTGTTTTGCCGCGGTGATCAATTGATTTTTAACTATGTCAAAATCCTCCTGCCGAAAGGCTGGATTCAGAATAGCGGAAGAATAAATTTCCCATGCAGATCCAAAATACTGCTTGATACAATTGAGTGATATGTTGCTGTAATCGTATCCCGTGCTAGAAGAAATGCTAGCTCCGATTGCCTCCATTTGCGTTTGATATTCTTCCTTGGTCATATCAGCAGGCCCACCCTCAGATATAAGTGAAAGCATCAGCTCTTCTACTCCTTGATTTTCGAAAGTATAATTATTCACTCCCCCTTTGATAAACATTCTGGTACTCACGGTTCCTTTTACAGATTCTCGCGCAATCACTTTTATACCATCGACATCAATCTCTTCGGTTTTTGGAACAGTTTGACTGAAGCCCGACCATGATAGAACCATGGCTAACATTACAAATACTGTCTTCTTGAACATATTATTAGTCTTTATCATAGTTATTACATTGAAATGGGTTTGATGTTATCGATATCCATCGACTCTTTCATAGCGGGCGAAACGAGTATTCCCGTTATGTTAGGATTTCCGTGCACGTATTTTTTTACGTAGTTCTTCATATCGTCACGGGTCACTTCCTGCAAGTTATCGATGTACCCTAGGTAATAATCAATAGTAGCAGATGCCCACCAAAAAGTAATGGAATGAACAAAAGAAGAAGTGCTTTCACGACTATATACATCTTGAATCAGCAATTGATTTTTTGCCGCAGCTATTTGCTCGTCGGTGAAATAATCTTCGGTATCCCATAATGCAATCTCTGCCTCAAGTGCAGCTATTGCCTCGGTCATTTGTGCAGGATTCGGAACCAAGAAAGTTGTGATCGGACCCACTTGTTTTAGCGTCTGGTATGAACTACCGACTTGGTAGGCCAAGCCTGTTTCTACTAGATTCTTCTGAAATCTGCTTGAAGGAAGAGAAAGAATGGTATGAAACACATCAGCCGCATAAGTTGCCTCCATGTCATCCATTGCTTTAGGTCCGAATTGTTGAATCATCATAATCGGAACTTGAGCGTTCTCGCTCACCGTAACCACGGTTTTTGATTCTGTCAATGGCTCAAAATCTGGAATAGGATACTTTTCGAAAATATCAAAATCACTAGGCTTCCAGTCACCAAATTGACTCATTACAATTTTCTTTACCTCCTCTCTATTCACCGCTCCTGCCACGACAAGAATTGTATTGTTTGGGTAATAGTATTTTTCTTGAATGATTCGCATTTTTTCAGGTGTGGCAGTCAAGATGATGTCGTGATCACCAATGGTGTTTTTACGGCTATAGTTCTCACCCCACATCTCCTTATTGATATCATTCATCAAGAAAAAGACAGGATTAGACTCAGCTCTTTGAAACTCTCCATCCACAACAGGGTTTTCCTTTTTCATCTCCTCTTCCAAGAAGAGTGGATAGCGAATAGCGTTGTTCATAAACTCAAGACCTTCATTGAGCTTTGTGCTGCTTAGTGTGCAGTAGTAGTTCACTCGCTCATCGCTTGTAGTCCCATTAAAGGAAATTCCCAGCTCATTCACACGCTCCAAAAACTTCTCCTGAGAGGGGATATTCTTGTTCGCTTTGAAAAACATGTGCTCATACAAGTGAGATAGTCCATCGAATTCAGGACTTTCAGTGTAGGCTCCGTTGTGAACTGCTATTTCAATAGTGACAAGTGGAACACTTGGATCTTCAATGACAAGTAGCTGAAGACCGTTTTCGAGTTTGTCAAAATAAAAGTTTTCGGGCATCTCGTTTTGGGCGGATACTTTCGAGAGAGAAAGCAATCCTGCACCAATAAGGAGGGCAGTAAGAATGCTGTTTTTTGGGATTTTCATTTTCGGTTTTTTGTTAAAATGAACATATGGTAAAGGTAGAATATGATCGCAGTCAAGGGTTACCGTCCGCAGGATTATTCTACCGTTAGTCAATAAAAGAATAATCGTTTAATTCATGTCTTCTTCACTTCACAATTATTCCAAATCCGATATTATAGCTGACCTTTGCGGCTTGAATTTAGACTCCATCATTTCTCGTGATCTGCGAACGGTTGAATTCGGCTTGCTCTGCCTGAGTTCAGTGCTCTTTATGGGGAGCTTTAATATGATCATTCCTGAATTGCCCAATTACATCACTCAAATGGGAGGGGCAGAGTACAAAGGTCTAATCATATCACTGTTCGCATTCACCGCAGCCTTGAGCAGACCTTTTAGTGGAAAGCTGGCCGACTTAGTTGGAAGAAGGCCTGTTATGATTTTTGGTGCTTTGGCAGCGGCAATCAGCTCAGCGATCTACCCTTTAATTTCGGGTCTCGTTGCCTTTTTTGTACTCCGGTTGATCCATGGCTTGAGCACTGGGTTCAAACCAACGGGAACAACAGCCTACCTGGCAGATATAGTTGGAGACAAAAACAGAGGAGAGGCCTTAGGTATGCTTGGCATGGCGGGAAGCGTAGGTATGGCTGCTGGCCCTGCTGTCGGCAGCGCCATCGCTTTGAATTTTAGCTTGGACGCCATGTTTACCGTTTCGTCACTTCTCGGTTTCTTGAGTGCCGCATGCGTAGTTTTCATGAAGGAAAGTGTGCCCACCACAAAAAAATTTAGCGCAAAGATGCTCATCATCAAACGTGACGAAGTAATTGATAAAGCTGTTTTCCCTTCATCGTTTGTCATGTTATTGACCACCTATTCCTTTGGCCTAGCGTTAACGATCATTCCTGACTTCAGCGATTTCCTTGAGGTGAAAAATCGCGGGCTATTCTTCACGGTTATGCTCGTTTCCTCTGTTATAACTAGACTATTTGCAGGCAAAGCCTCTGACAAATATGGAAGGGTGAATCTTCTTTTAGGAGGAACACTGGCTCTTACGATCACTATGACGACGTTGGCTTTTACGACTAACCAATTGGTATTCTTCATTGGCGCCCTCTTTTTTGGCATTGCCACGGGCATTAACTCCCCCACTCTTTTTGCCTGGACAGTAGACCTCGCAAATCCCGAAAAAAGAGGAAAGGCCATTGCCACCATGTTCATCGCTTTAGAAGTAGGAATACTTTTGGGCGCCCTCTTTTCGGCAGAAATCTATTCCAATAACCCCTCTGGCTTTCCTTTTGCCTTTGGCTCTGGTGCGGTTCTCGCAATCGTTGCCTTTGGATATTTGTTGATGAGAAAGCGGATGAACTAAAAAGCTCCTTCCCAAATATTAATTGACCAAACATTTTTCCTTTCTTTGAAGCCGTAAAAATCTGAGGGAGAAGTTCCCCATTGAATAAAACACTAAAATTTTCGATTATGAATTTAAAGTACATTCTAGGTTTTTGCCTAGCCATTTGCTTGGGCACATTGTACGCACAAGAAGAAGGAGATTTAACTGCCGCTGATAAAGATGCGCTTTCGTCAGCAATTGAACTAGAGCACGATTCTCTTTGGGATTTCGGTGGGACATTTGGATTAAACTTCAACCAATCTTACTTCAGCAACTGGGCTGCGGGGGGTCAAAATAGTATTTCAACCACTGCACTGACAAGTCTTTTTGCTAATTATAAAAAAGGAAAACACAGTTGGGTCAACACCCTAGATCTTGCTTATGGGATCATTGCACAAGACGGTCAGAGCGCTATCAAAACGGATGACCGAATAGACTTCACTTCGAAATATGGTTATCAAACGAATAACGAGAATTGGTACTACAGTGGATTAGTCAACTTTAGAACTCAATTTGCAGAAGGTTTTGAAATTGAGGATGGACGTGAAATAGGAACCTCCATTTCAGACTTCTTAGCCCCAGCATTTTCTATTGTTGCGATTGGAGCTGACTATCGACCCAATGAGAAATTCTCCGTATTTCTATCTCCCGCCACTTCAAAGATTACCATTGTGACGGTCCCCGGATTAGCTACTGATTTTGGACTGGACGCAGGAGATAATGCACGATTTGAAATCGGTGCTTTCGTAAAGGTCAGCTACCAAGATGACATTTTTGAGAATGTTAATCTCCTTACAAAAATTGATCTATTCTCAAATTATGTAGAGAATCCACAAAACGTGGACGTCAACTGGGAGACCCTGATCACGATGAAAGTGAACAGCTGGTTAGCTGCTACGCTGACTACGCAGCTCATCTACGATGACGACATTATAATCGGCGCTAAGGAAGCGGGCGATGATGTAATCGCTACACCTGCTGTAGCAGGAGGACCACGAACTCAGTTTAGAGAAGTTTTTGCGCTAGGACTTTCTTTTACAATCTAAGTTCTTTTTATCAAAAGCGTTTAAAAAAAGCGGAGCCATGGCTCCGCTTTTTTATTTAGTGTTCTTTACCTTTGTGAAAAGAAAACCTATATCCTATGAGACGAACACTCCTTTTAGCCTTCGTTTTTGCAACGATAGTCGCAGAAGCACAACAAGTAGAATACAAAGTCGTAACAAGCATTGAGTCAATAATACCTGCAGGGCTCGGAAGATCGCGCATCATCAGCGAAGAAGACGAACTCAACTACGAAGACTTTACCACCACTCGAACAGACGGAAAAAAATCAAAACAAGGAGAAGTAAAGCGGTCAGATGCTAAGATTGAAAACTTCGAAGAAACCAAACTCCTGAACTTTTTTAGTATAGCCGGTATCAACTTCCAAAATATCGCTTCAAACGATGCCATTATTTCAGACAAGATCAACAAAATGATCGTTCAAGGATGGGAGTTGGCCTTCGTGGTGAGTGGCGTAGAGTCGGATTCTGGCAAAGGAGATGGTCAGGGAATCTTCATTACCCGATACATTTTCAAGCGACCTATTTAATGTCTATCCATAAGGTCCACTTGACTCTATAAACAGCCTTTATTTAGTCATTAGAAAAAAGTTGATCGCTAAAATTTAGCAAGTATAATTTCTCAGAGGCACGAGTAATTGCGGTGTACAACCACCGCAAATACTCTGTATCGAGCATTTCTTCGGTGAGGTATCCCTGATCTACAAATACGGCAGGCCATTGTCCCCCTTGAGATTTGTGACAAGTCACCGCATATGCGAATTTTACTTGCAGGGCATTGTAGAAAGGATCTTTTTTCAAGGCTTCCATTCTCTCCTTTTTGGTCTTTAGGTGTTCGTATTCCATCATGGTCCTTCGGTACACCTCATCCGTGGCAGGCTTGGGCATAGAAGCAGAGTCGATATCCAAAGCGTCCAGCCAGAGTAATACTTCCGTCTCGGGTTCGCCAGAGTAATCAATGAGTCGAACGCTGGCTTCTTGAAATTTAAAACCATACTTCTCGTGGAACTTTCCCAGTCTGGAAATTTCCATCACATCGCCATTGGCGATGAAGCCAGCTCCCGACTTTTCGTCGACCCAGTGGTAATTATTTCGAACGGCCATGACAAAGTCACCGCCTGATATTTCCTCTTCGCGAAAGAACACTCGGGCGCGTATCTCTTTGTTGTATTGATTTGCACGCTTGTTAGATCGAGTTACAAGTATAGCCCCTTCAGGGCCCCTCATTGAGAATTCATCTTCCAATGATTCTTGTAATTCGTATCCCGTAAGGCTTACCACATCAGGGGCATTGGGCAAAGCCATTGGAAAAACACTCATATCTGCTTTTTCCAATGCCTTTCTAATTCGGGTGGCTAAATCAAGAATGCCCGAGTCCTCTTTTTGTCGAGTCACATCTGTTAGCTCGGAAAGCGCAGCCGTAACGTGAAACGAGGTCTTCAGATATTTAAGATCAAGTGCAGGGCTATAGTCGCTTCCCACAGGAGGAAGCTGCGCCCCGTCGCCGATTAAGATCAATCGACAGTTTTTTCCATTGTAGACATATTCAAACAAATCGGTCAGTAGGTCGCCACCTCCCGAAACAGAATAATTTTCGCTTCCGATCATTGAAGCCTCATCCACAATAAAAACGGTATTGGTGTGAAGATTTGCCCCTGTGACAAAAAATACTCCACCTGCGGGAGTCTTTTGCTTGAAGTAAATTTTCTTGTGAATCGTGAAGGCAGGCTTTCGTGTATATGCCGACATCACTTTTGCAGCTCTTCCAGTTGGCGCGAGCATTACATACTTAAAGTCGAAGTAGGGTAACGTCTTAATCAGTGCATTTACAGTAGTCGTCTTGCCCGTTCCGGCATATCCTTTTACTACCAATAGGCAGTTTTCTTTGTCGCTGGCTACGAATCGCCCTAGTGCATAGAGTAATTTTTCCTGAGAAGGAGTAGGTGTAAAATAGAAGTTTTCATGCAGTAATTTCTCAACCCTGCGCGCGATTGATTCACCGCTTTCTGAATGCACATTCACAAGCCAAAAATAAGCCAATTTAAACCGTTGATGAATTAGGCCGTAACAAACTCGGTCGTTTCAAAAAAATTGTAGTTTTGTTCCCGTTACAAAAGAAAACTTCATGCAAAATATAGGACGTATACTTGGCGCTTATTTGTTTCCAATACTACTCATACTATTGGGACTACTTCTTCTTATCGTGTCAGCAGGTCAAACTGGCCTCTTCAAAATCGCTGGATTGGGCATTCTCATCGTTGGGGTTTTAGGTGCGCTTTATGTTAAAGGCACGATCAATCGTCAAGTTCAGACGATTGTTACAATCGTTGTTGCGATTGGAGCATTGTGCCTTGCTTACTTGGATTATGATGTCATTCAAGATGAGCTGGCGTACCACCGCGAAAAGGAGAAAGTAAAAACTGCAGTCGTACAGAGACTAAAGGACATACGCAAAGCGCAAGTTTCTTATTACAAGCAATACGGTAAGTACTCCAACTCTTTCGACTCGCTTATCTACTTTTTGAAGAATGACGAGATTTCACTAATCAAGCGATTGGGTTCTCTTCCTGATTCATTGCCTACAGAAGAAATGGCTATGGAGGCCGGAATAATACAGAGCATGCCTGAGGGAATGACTGATTTGGATGTGATTGCTCAAGGATTGATCGTAAGAGATACGATTCAAGTGGGTGTATTGGGATACATTTTTAATGAAGACGACAAGGCCAAGCGCAAAACTAGGTTCTACGTTGACTCTTTGCCCTTTGTACCTTATGGCGATCACCGATTCCAGATGGAATCAGACATAATAGACATAAGTGGAGCTCCTACAGCTGTTTTTCTGGTAAAGGATCCTAAGCCCTACGCGGATCAGTTTATGCTCGGATCACTCGTAGATGCGAGCACTAGTGGTAACTGGACAGAGTAAAAGAATTGCGCCATGGAAAAAATCACCTTAGGCGAAGAAAATATTGAATCGATTGGGCTCCTTTTTGAGCCCAATTTTTTTCGTATCCATTGCTATTTAGACTTGGAAGGTGCAGACTTTGCTAAGACCATCTCTTGTAAACGCGATGGGCACTATGACTTTAGCGAATTGCACTCCAAGAATCACCTTTTCGCAATGAGCTCGCACCCGCACTGGACACTTGTGCCGACCACCATCTTTAGAGAAGAAGATGCCGCTGGATACCTCAAATTGAATACTGGTTTCACAGGAAATACCCCATTTGCCTATTCTTCTTTGAGCGGTTTGGAATCCGTATTGATATATGAGCGTGATGAAGAAGCGGAAAAGTTGATTAATCAGATTCAACCTGCGTTAGAAACTAAGCATTTAGAAGGCACTTTACTTGAGTACGGTAGACGAAAAACAAGCGAGACGAAGAGCGATCTTTTACAAATTCAAGTGATTGATCAATTGGCAATGATCAACATATTTAAGCAGGGTTCACTTTTGCTGGCAAATAGTATTGAAGTAACCAAAGCCGAAGATTTGATTTACTATATTTTCTATGCACTGAAAAAACTGGATATTTCAAACGAAATTCAGGCAGAGCTTGAAGGATCAGGAAACATCCTGCCTTCAGTGAAAAAGCAAGCCGCAAAATTCCTGACAAATTTGACAGGTACTGAACAAAATTCAATAGGTGATAAACTGGCAGAAATCATTCCACAATGCGCGTAGTCGGAGGAAAGTTTAAGGCTCGGAGGTTTGATGCTCCAAAGCAAATCAAAGCCCGCCCAACGACTGATATGGCCAAGGAGGCGATTTTTAATGTGCTCAACCACCACGACTTATTGATGGATGCGAAAGTGCTAGACCTTTTCTTCGGCATCGGCGGTATGAGCCTCGAGTTCGTAAGTCGAGGAGCCACTAGCGTAACGGCAGTAGACGTGAGCCCGATTTCCAAAAGATACCTTATAAAAATTGCCAAGGATTGGGAAATCCACAACCTCAAAGTCGTTCAGGCCGATGTTTTCAATCTTTTTAAAAGTCCCAAAGGAAACTTTGATATCGTTTTTGCCGATCCGCCTTATGCGGAAAAAAGAATTCCTGAACTGCCTGATTTGGTTTGGAATACGGGGTGGCTTTCACCTGGAGGCATCTTTATTCTCGAGCATGGGCAAGAGACAGATTTGAGCGAACATCCCCGTTTCTCAGAGCACCACCAGATGGGAAGTGTCCATTTCAGTTTCTTCAGATAGAGGGTTAGAGTATTAGAATTACTTTTGCTTGTCATTAGAATAAAAGCATGCAAGACAAGATCACAGCTCTTATTGAAAAAGAGATAGAAGCCATTCGAAATATCCCGATCGAAGGCGCGGTGGAAAAAGCAGTAGAACTTATCTACGAGCAAGTTCACCAAAAAGACGGGAAAGTAATCGTTAGCGGAATGGGAAAAGCTGGGCAAATAGGCGTGAATATCGCCACTACCCTAAGCTCTACTGGCACACCTGCTTTCTTCTTACACCCTGCCGAAGCGCAGCATGGAGATTTGGGGATCATCCAAAAAAACGACATCGTAATAGCCATCTCAAACAGTGGTAAAACCAGGGAATTAATCGAACTCGATTTTTTGGCTCACCGCTTGCACCCCGATATTAAATTCATTGTCCTTACCGGGAAAAAAGATAGCGAACTTGCTGAAAAAGCTGATGTGGTATTGTGGACTGGTGGGCCTGAAGAAATTTGCCCACTTGGCCTCACCCCCACTACCTCTACTACAGTAATGACCGTGGCAGGAGACATTTTAGTTGTGCTGCTCATGGAGAAAATAGGATTTACAAAACAAGAATATGCGAAGAGGCACCACAGTGGTTACCTCGGACAAAAAGCCAAAGAAGAATGAGCCAATTTTTCCTGATAGCAGGGCCGTGCGCCATTGAAGATGAAGCCCTGTCTTTCCACATTGCCGAAGAGGTAAAAAAAATCTGTGATGACTTGGACATCCGCTATATCTTTAAGGGAAGCTATGAAAAGGCCAACCGAAGCAAACTAGACAGTTTCACAGGTATTGACAAAAACGAGGCGCTTCGCATTCACAAAGCCATTCGAGATAAATTCGGAATTGAAAATATCACGGATGTTCACGAGAGCAACGAACCCGCCGAAGTAGCTCCCTTCGTTACTCACCTCCAAATCCCCGCCTTTCTTTGCCGACAGAGCAAATTGCTCAAAGCAGCAGGCGAATCGGGTTGTACGGTGAACATCAAAAAAGGTCAGTTCTTGAGTCCTGAAGCGATGAAATTTGCCGTAGAAAAGGTGAAAGCCACTGGAAATGATAAGGTTTGGGTTTGTGAACGGGGAACGACATTTGGCTATCACGATCTTGTGGTGGATGCCACCTCCATCAGTCGGATGAAAAAAATGGGCCAGCCCGTGGTAATGGACTGCACCCATAGCGTACAAAAACCCAATCAAACTTCTGGCGTTACGGGAGGCGACCCCGAACTAATTGAAGCCATTGCTCTATCGGCAATCGCTACGGGAGCCGATGGCTTTTTTATGGAAGTCCACCCAGAACCTCATACCGCTCAAAGCGACCCGTTTACCATGCTGCAGCTCGATAAGCTTAGGCCTATTTTGGAAAAATGCATGAAGATCAGAAAAGCACTTAATTCGTAAACCATGGATAAGATTGCCATCTTCCCTGGATCATTCGATCCGATCACAAAAGGGCACGCAGATATCATCAAACGTTCACTCCCTCTATTCGACAAAGTGATTGTCGCCATAGGCGTTAATGCCAATAAGAAGTACCTGTTTCCTTTAGAGGACAGGATGAAGTGGATCAGACAAACGTTCAAATCGGAAGAAAGCATTGTGGTAGATCACTACGAAGGACTCACGGTGAATTATTGCCGCAAGGTCAATGCATCTCATATCATTCGAGGTGTTCGAAATGCGGAAGATTTTCAATTTGAATCCTCTATTTCACAAATGAACAAAGAGCTCGCCCCAGAAGTGGACACGGTGTTCTTTGTGACGAGTCCCGAACTTTCGGCTTACAGCTCTACGATCGTGCGCGACATTTTCAGAAATGGTGGAGATGTGACCAAATTCATTCCAAATTCGATCGAGCTGAATGTGGAGTTTTAGGAGTCTGATACTTCTTTTTGTTTTGCCTTTTTCTGTGGCAGCACAAACCACTGAATTGGACGGAATATCTCCTGATTGGTCAGGATTGACTGTAGAAATTAGTCGTTACCAAAACCCTATTTCAGGAGAGAAGATCTTCTTGGATCTCGATACGGTTGATGCCAGCGGGGAATTCAAACTTTCATTTGACACCGATGAAATCGGCCAAGTTTGGTTGAGTGTGAATCGATTTACTGCTCCTCTTTTCGTCGAACCAAACGGAACCTATACCATTGAAATTTCTCCATCGCGGGAATTTGTGCTCATACCAAATTGGAGGCCTGGCAGTTTCGAATATATTTTCACAAATCTCGACTCGACGGATATCAATGCAGAAATTGTAAAATTCGATCAAACCTATTTCGACTTTTTCACTCAAAATGCTCTACTCATTGGAAACAGTGCTTTACGCCAGAAAGTCAAAACGTTTGAGGCCAAGCAAGAAAATACTAAGAATGAATTTCTGAGAGATTACGTTCGATACTCTTTGGCAGAAATGAAGTTGACAGCGGGATTTCCTAAGAACGAACTCTACTCGACTTACCTGAAAGATGAAAAATTAAAGCTAACGAACCCTTCATTTTACTCTTTCTTCAACGTCTTTTACAGCAACTATTTCAATCGATACGATGCGAAGTTTGGCGGAGCAAACATCTCCAATCAATTGGCCGTGGGCTTGAGTTATTTCGAGTTGGATAGTCTGTTTTTAAAAGATGATTTTCTGCAAAGGGAGGACATTAGGCAATGGGTCATGCTGAAATCAATCAAAGAGACCATCTATCTAAAGACCTACTCGGGGGAAAAACTAATTGAATTGCTAAACTCCATTGAGTCAAAGCCTCACTCTGAATCAATTGAAAGAGCTGCCCGAAAGATCAGGACAGATTATGAGCGATCCGTGTCAGCGAATTTGCTTGAGCTATTCCCAGCGTTAAAAGAACTAGAACTTTTAAATAAACCGACGATGGTCGTTGTTGCCCAAGGTAGCAGCAACGAATGGAGACGGGAGTCAAGCCTATTGAAGGTTTTTCTTGATGAATACGGTGCGTATTTTCAAGTTGTGGAAATCGTCTTGGGCAGTAAAGAACAGAGCGAAGAAAATTGGCCCAGCATTCAATTGGTTTCGCCAGAGGGCTTACTCAATGATTTGGATATATACCAACTACCTTGGTATGGCTGGATGGATTCCGAAGGAAAATTGAGAAAGGACATTGTTAAACCTAGCGAAGGACTGGAGGAAAGACTTTATTCCATTCGAGCGAAAGCAAAAGAAGAGCAAAAGATTAAAGTGGGTCAATAGCTGTTCTCAAGATCAATCGAATATTTGGATAAGTGTCTATTGCTTCAACCACCTCACGACTGAGATCCATCCATTCCGCCTTTTCAATATCTTCTTCTGCCTGTGGTACAAATTCTTTCTGAGCACTAGTCATATCATACCAATAAGTCCTCTTCAGAATGCGGATTCCATCCTGCTCATAGGTGTGGTAAGTAGGTGTTAACTCTACTCCTAGCTTCAAGTCATTTACCCCGCATTCTTCTTCAACTTCTCGAAGGGCGCCTTGTTCTGGTGTTTCACCTTCTTCTATTTTTCCTTTTGGCAAATCCCATTTCCCCTTTCGGTAAATGAGGAGATACTCGTTGTTTTCATTGCGAACCAAACCACCACCTGCATCAATTTCCTTGAAGTGCGCTCTGAAATCTGCCCAAAGCAATTCCAAGTCGTGGAAATAAAAAATAGCACCTAGCAAATGAGGTGAGTTTTCCAATAAACTAATGGTGTAACTCAGCTCTTCAAAATCGTCATAAGTCAGATATAACTGATTATCACCGAGCACATCGGGAATCCTTCGGTCTGTAAGGACAATTGACTTATTGTTGATGAAAACTTTATACATTTGAAGTCATGCAAAACACTCAAACAGCAGAGCAGAAAATTGCTGAATCCCTCCTTAAAATCAAAGCCGTAAAACTAAGTCCTAAAGCACCTTTTACGTGGGCTAGTGGATGGAAATCGCCGATCTATTGCGACAATCGACAAACCCTTTCTTTCCCCGAAGCGAGGCTTCTGATAAGAGATGAATTCGTACGCAATATTCGTGAAAAATTTGGTAACACTGAGGTAATAGCCGGAGTAGCCACAGGAGGCATTGCTCATGGGGCTCTGGTGGCCGAGGCCATGGGGCTTCCATTTATCTATGTTCGCTCATCTTCTAAGGGCCATGGGCTGCAAAACAAGGTGGAAGGCTATCTGGAAAAAGGCCAAAAAGTAATGGTTATTGAAGACTTGGTTTCTACGGGTAAGAGCAGTTTGGATGCGGTTGAAGCGCTTAGAGCTACTGGAGCTGAAGTAATAGGTATGGCAGCGATTTTCACTTATGGATTTGAAATTGCCAAAGAAAATTTTGAAAATGCAAACTGTGAGCTGATCACATTGAGCAACTACACGGCTTTAATAAAGGAAGCCATGGAACTGAATTACGTGGATGAGGAAAGTCTTCAATCACTAAAAGAATGGAGAAGTAATCCACAAAACTGGAGTGCCTGAGCATGAAAATTGAAAGCAAAAAAGTAAGTATCAAAGCCCCTCGCGAAGAGGTTTTCAAATATGTTTCTGACCTAAATAACTTTAAGGAGTTACTTCCGATGGATAAAATATCTGATTGGGAGAGCAAGGAAGATTTTTGCAGTTTTAAAATTCAGGGTACAGCAACGATCGATCTCCATTTGGAAAAGGTTGAAGCACCCTCACGCCTTGAATTAAAAGGTGGAGAAAAAGCGCCCTTCCCAATCAATCTTGAGATTTTCTTTGATGAAGCTGATGGTCTCACTGAAGTGTACCAAAAGGTGCTAGTCGAAGTGAATCCTTTCTTAAAGATGATGGTTGAAAAACCATTGACCAACTTATTCGACTTCATTGCCGATAGGCTACAGGAAAAATTCAGTAAAGAAGCTTGATGCTCTTTGGCAGATAAGCTTTGTCTGCACCTTCGGTTTTCACTAATAGTCTGCCATCTTCTGTGGTGCCAATTATCTGCCCTTCGCTTTTAAAGCCATTCTCTTCGAATTGTATCACTTGATTCAATCCGAACAGTTCTGATTCGTACCGTGATTTCTGATCTCTAAAATCTCCTTTACTAAGAACATCCCATTCGAGATTTAGATTTACTAGCAGCTCTTCCAAAACACATTGCTTATCGAATTCCTCTCCTGTCAGGAGTTTGAGAGAAGTAACATGTGGTAAGTTGGGGAACTCTGTTTGATTAATGTTTAACCCAATGCCACAGATGGCAGCAGGATTATTTCTCAACTTATTCTCTATCAGCATTCCCGATATTTTCTTCTGATCAACCAAAATATCATTGGGCCATTTGATTCGAACATCACCACTTAAAAAAGTATTGATTGTTTTGAGAATGCTCAAGCTAATAGCTCGTGACACACTGAAATAAGCTCGACTATCAAAGTCACTCAAAGGCAGTGCGAATGAAAAAGTAAGGTTTTGACCATTGTCACTCTGCCAAAGTGCGGCTCTCTGCCCTCTGCCATTCGTCTGAAAATGCGCCAAAATAGCAGTTCCCCACAAGTAATTACCTGCATCAATAGCTTTGGCAATATAGTTGCTCGTGCTGTCAACAGATTCCAACTCTGTGATTGACTTGCCGATCATTGGATAGAACTCATCAGACCGCTAAAATGCTTAATTTTACGGTTCGTGTAAAATTTTTAAATGATAAAAAAATCCGTTCTCGCTTCTCCCGACCTAGCTGAAAAGGTATTAGAGGCAATCGATGAAGTAAAAGGAAGAGAAGTAATCTCCCTCGACCTTCGCAATATCCCAAATTCAGTAAGTGATTTCTTTATAATCTGTCACGGAACTTCTAACACACATGTTGAGGCGATAGCCCATTCTGTGCAGAAACTTCTTTTCACCGAGTTAGGGGAGAATCCTGTCAGTAAAGAAGGAAGCGATACAGCAGATTGGATTCTATTGGATTATTTCAACGTCGTGGTCCATGTTTTTAAGGAAGAAGCACGAAGGTTTTACAGTCTTGAAAAACTTTGGGCCGACGCAGACGTTAAACAACTTGAACATACATTCTAGCATACAGAGAACACAATGGCTGACTCAAAAAGCAATAAAGAATACAAGAAAGTTGATAAAAAGAAGCCGGCTACTGGCGGGAGTAACCCCAAGAAGCCGTTCAACTTTTATTGGATCTACGCCATTATTGGTGTAGTTCTAATTTCTCTCAACCTATTTAATTTCAGTGGAAACATGACAGGCATTAGCCTGCCAGAGTTCGAAGAAATGATCAAGGATGGAGAAGTAAAAAGAGTGGTCATCTACAACAAGCAATTGGCTGAAGTTTTTCTTACGGAATCAGCTCTTTCAAATGAAGAGCATTCCAAGAGAATCAAACAACCATTGATCTCAGGTGCTGAGAATACTGGGCCACACTACAAATTTGACATAGGCCCTTCCGAAAGCTTTCAAGAGAAGTTGGATGTTTGGAGTAAGGAATACTCATTTACGTACGACTATAAAACCCGATCTGAATGGGGAAAAGAACTCTTCACTTGGATACTGTTTATTGGTATCATGATAGCCGTTTGGATGTTTGTAATGCGCAAAATAGGCGGCGGCGGCGGCGCAGGTGGTCAAATCTTTAACATTGGAAAATCCAAGGCACAGCTCTTTGACAAGACAAAAGGAACAAACGTCACATTCAACGATGTTGCAGGTTTGGAAGGAGCTAAAGAAGAAATCCAAGAAATTGTAGACTTCCTAAAACACCCCAAGAAATATACCCAACTGGGAGCAAAGATCCCGAAGGGAGCATTGCTAGTAGGCCCTCCTGGTACAGGTAAAACCCTTTTGGCGAAAGCTGTAGCTGGTGAGGCTCAAGTGCCTTTCTTCTCTTTATCAGGATCTGATTTTGTAGAAATGTTTGTGGGTGTAGGAGCCAGCCGAGTCCGAGACCTATTCAAACAAGCAAAAGAAAAAGCACCTGCTATTATTTTCATTGACGAGATCGATGCGATAGGTAGAGCTCGTGGCCGAAATGCCAGCATGGGTGGCAACGACGAAAGAGAAAACACGCTCAACCAACTCCTTACCGAGATGGATGGTTTTGGAACAAATAGCGGAGTAATTATACTCGCAGCGACTAACAGAGCTGATGTGCTCGATCGCGCATTGATGAGAGCAGGTCGATTCGACAGACAGATTTATGTCGACATGCCTGACTTGAACGAGAGAAAAGAAATTTTTGCCGTGCATCTAAAGCCGATTAAGGTTGATAAGAATATTGATATCGACTTTTTAGCAAAGCAAACTCCAGGTTTTAGCGGAGCTGACATTGCGAATATCTGTAATGAAGCGGCACTTATTGCAGCAAGAAAGAAACAAACAGAGGTGCATAAGCAGGACTTCCTGGACGCAGTAGATCGAATTATTGGTGGACTCGAGAAGAAGAACAAAATCATCACAAAGAAAGAGAAAAAGGTTATCGCATATCACGAAGCGGGACATGCCACGGTATCGTGGTTGCTCGAGCATGCTCATCCATTGGTAAAAGTTACCATCGTGCCACGTGGTCAGTCTTTAGGAGCCGCTTGGTACTTGCCCGAAGAACGTTCGCTTAACTCGACCAACCAAATCTTGGACGAGATGTGCGCTGCCCTTGGTGGCAGAGCCGCAGAGAAAGTTGTATTCGACGAGATTACTACAGGTGCATTGAGCGATTTGGAGAAGGTGACAAAACAGGCTTATTCTATGGTCTCCGTTTACGGTTTAAATGAAGCCATTGGAAACGTTAGTTTTTATGATTCTAGAGGTAGCTCAGATTACAATTTCCAAAAGCCCTACAGCGATAAAACTGCGGAGCTTATGGACACTGAGGTGAAGAAAATTGTCGAAAAACAATATGCGCGTGCTAAAGAGCTCCTTACAAATAATAAAGACAAGCTGACTCAACTTGCTGACCAACTTCTGGAGAAAGAGGTGATTTTCAAGGAAGATTTAGTGAAGATCTTCGGAAAGCGACCCTTTGAAAAAGATGAGCTTTTGAATACGGAAGAGGATAAGAAAAAAGAGAAGTCGACAGACTTAGAGACTGAAACTGATCCTAAAACTGTCGTTCCTGCAACTTCCGTGAATGAAAACGGAGCAAGCGATAAAGTCGAAACTGAAAGTTCCGAGGAAGCCTCAGACGGCGATATCACAAAAAAGGAGTAGATTTCGGGCTGTGAACTGGATCAAAGTGTACAGCACAAACAATCTGCAACACATTGAATTGCTAAGGCACATTCTCAAAGAGAACGATATTGATGCAATTGTGATGAACAAGCAGGATTCCTTTTACGTAACTATCGGTGACATTGATTTAATGGTCAATGGAAATGATGTGTTGCGCTCCAAGAAAATCATAAGCGAGACGACATTGTGAAAGAATTAGTTCTGCGAATTACAACGGGACTCGTATTTCTGATTATCGTAATCGGAGCGATATTGTTAAACCCATACACTCTGGCATCACTCTTCTACGTGGTGGGTATCCTGGGAATGCTGGAGTATTACAGCTTGGTGAAGATTGGCGGCTACCACCCGCAAGGGACCTTGGGAGTAATAACTGGAACGGCACTATATGTAACTATAGAACTAGTAAAGTTAAAGGTTGCTGGAACAGCAATCGTTTCTCTGAGTATCCCTTTTTTCATGGCCATTTTCGTCTACGAGTTATACCGTAAGCGACCTGATCCATTTACGAACATCGCCCATACCATTGTTGGTATCATCTACATTATGGCACCATTGGCGCTATTGAATGTTTTCACGTTTGAAGAAATAATCGTTGAATACAAACCTGGTGTTATCCTTGGTTTTTTCGTGCTCTTGTGGCTAAACGACACTGGAGCATTTGTTTTTGGAAAACTTTTTGGTCGAACCAAACTATTTCCGCGGATCTCTCCGAATAAGACTTGGGAAGGAACAATTGGTGGCGGATTGGCAACAATGACTGGAGCAGTTGTCATTTCTACTTATAACGATGAAATCTCTATTATTAATTGGCTGGTTCTCGGACTCATTATCGTGGTTGCCGCTTCTTTCGGAGATTTGGTGGAGTCAATGCTCAAGCGCAGTTTGAAAGTAAAAGACTCGAGTAACCTTCTTCCAGGACACGGTGGTATTCTAGATAGATTTGATGGCGTACTTTTGGCCAGTCCTATTGCATTTACATACCTTATGCTTTTCGTTCATTCGAACCCCTAAGAACTCATGAAATTCCACAAGGAAGGCAACAAAATTATTGCCACAACAATTTTTTCGCTTGCTGCAATTAATTTGATCTCATTCTATTTTTTCGGATCAATCGGTCTTATCCTAACACTTGTTGTCAGTTTAATATTACTGACACTAGTGATGCAGTTCTTCAGAGTTCCCAAAAGAGTGGTAACTACAGCTGACGACCTAGTTATTTGTCCTGCGGATGGAAAAGTAGTGGTCATTGAAAAAACAGAGGAGACGGAATACTTAAAAGATAAGCGCATTCAGGTGAGTATTTTTATGTCGCCACTCAATGTGCATATCAATTGGTTTCCGATTGGCGGAGTCGTTAGCTATTTCAAGTATCACGCGGGAAAATATCTCGTAGCGTGGCACCCAAAGTCAAGCACTGAAAATGAAAGAACAACGGTTGTGGTAAAACACCCAAACGGAACTGAAATACTCTTTAGACAGATTGCTGGAGCTGTAGCTCGAAGAATTGTTTGCTATGCGAAAAAAGATGCTCCCGTGCATCAAAGCACTGAGTTTGGCTTTATCAAGTTCGGATCTAGAGTGGATGTTTTCTTGCCTCTCGATGCAGAGATCAGAGTAAATCTGAATGAAATGGTGACTGGTTCAGTTACTGTTTTGGCAGTTTTGCCTAAAGCACATTCTTAAGCTCAATTAGATCACTTATTTCGTGGAATAGATCTTCCGAATGATCAACTCTGTTAGGATTGTAATAAACGTGATCCATATTAACGTTTCGAGCACCTTCAATATCCGTCCGCAGGTCATCACCTATCATCAAAGAATTGTCTACGCTGCCTTTCGTCAGGTCCAGTGCGTAACCAAATACTTTAGGATCGGGCTTTCTGGCACCCGCTTGTTCGCTGGTAATGATCTTTGAAAAATACTTCGTTAAACCTGACTGGTCTAGCTTGATATTTTGCACTTCCTCAAAACCATTGGTAATGATATGCATCTCATATCGACCTGCGAGGTAATCCAATATCTCCATACAATTGGGCAAAACCGCTGTCTTATATGGACTGATCTCGACGTAAGCCGTGCCTAGCTGTTCGCCTAAGTATTCATCGCTAGAGCCAAAGTGTTCAAGAGTTTTCGAAAATCTTAGAGACCTCAGTTTTCGCTTATTGAGCAATCCCTTTCGGTAACGATCCCAAAGCTCTTCATTGATTTCTTGATAAATCTCAATGAACTCATTAGATGAATCAATCCCTCTTTCTTTGAGTTTGAAATCTGCATAAATCTCACTCAATGCTATTCTAGAGTTGGTATCAAAATCCCAAAGAGTGCGGTCTAAATCGAAAAAAACGTGTTTGTATTTTGGCATTATGAGAATAACATCTGTTTCACGTAAAAAGAGAAAATTGACAAAATAAAAGACCATACGACTGTAAAAATCAAAAGCAAGGGCAATGTAAGTCGATTGTCAAAATAAAATTTGGCAGCGATCACGCAGCCAATTGGAATACTGATAATACACGGAGTTAAAAACGTGAGGCCTATTATCCCAAACTTAGCCTTGACATTCACTACCATTCTATTCTTTCGGGTAAAGACTTTCTTTTCAACTACTTTTTTGCGCCTTTTCGCTTTCCAATTATCGAAAGTGAGAAAAACCATATGACCGAAATAGTAGAAAAAGACAACTCCTACCATTCCGCCAGCGCTAGTGGTAAAAATTGTTTCCCAAAAAGTAAGTCCTGAAGCTACAGCAGTAGCTGGTGCCCACAATAATTTGGTAGCACTGAGAAAAAATATGCTGATTGCCCGAAGAACTTCCGCGCTCATAGCATAGATTATTTACTTCCGTAACAAAGATCTCCTGCATCTCCCAAACCAGGAACAATGTATGATTGAGCCGTGAGCTCATCATCAATCGCTCCCACCCAAATGGTAGTGTTCTTTGGGAGGTTCTTCTTTATGTACTCAATTCCTTCTTTTGAAGCGAGTAGAGCAGCAATATGAACATGCTCTGGCTTCCCTTTCGCCAAGAGTGCGTTGTAGACCAAAGCCATGCTTGTACCAGTCGCTAGCATCGGGTCGGCAATAATAACCTCTTTGCCCTTCAAATTCGGACTGCTGAGATATTCGACTTTTACTTCAAATTCATCCTCATTCTTCAGGTGCTTGCGGTATGCCGAAACAAAAGCCGAATCTGCACCATCGAAATAGTTCAGAAAACCTTGGTGAAATGGAAGCCCTGCCCGCATAATGGTAGCCAATACAGGCAATTGTTCAGGGACACGCATCACTGCCGTTCCTAGCGAAGTCGTTACGTCAGCGGTCTCATAATCGAGGGTCTTGCTAATTTCATAGGCAAATATTTCACCCAACCTTTCCATATTTCGACGTATCCGGAGTCTATCCTTTTGGATTTCCTCATCCCGCACTTGCCTTAAAAACTCATTAAAAATTGAGTTTTGCTTTCCGAGTTCGTGAATCATATTGAGTGAATTTTGACGAAAGTAAAGAATTATCGATGAGAACGAACCATTTCGGGGATGGACTCGAAAACAGATCGCCAACCGTTCCAGTCATCCCTTTCGCTTAAAGAGTGGTTATGCCAAACTGTTGTAAAGCTGCCTCCTGATTTTTTCATGTGCAGGAGTATCTCCTCCATCACTTCAATTGCCTCTTCAGTAGAGAGTTTTAGGTAGTTCTTCATGGCGCTATCCATTGCCGTTAAGGGAACGATTTCTATGGACAATGCTGTATCTCTCAGCAAATCGTAAAAGGAATGACTAAAGGCTGTTCCCGAGCGAAAACCAACCTCATCGTGAAATCCCAAAGAATAATCCTTCTCAATTCCCAGTGAATCAAGTTCCTGGTATGTATCAGGCAAAGAAAACCTCAAGAAATGCTGGCGTGATTCCGCTATCTTACCACCAGACACTTTTTCTAGACGTACCTTTTCCTTCTCGATCATCTCCACTTTCCCCAATGACCGATAAGAAGGATGTAAACCAATGTTCACTTCCTTTTGAAGCCTTGAAATATGTTGTCCTATGAACTCATTCTCAACATCGAGATTATTGTCGAAAGGACTGCGATCTCCCACTGGAACGAAGAGGCGTTTAGAATCTGATTCACTTTCGTTTAAGAAAAGTTCATAAGTATCAAAAGGATCTGCCGATCGACCAGACAAAACGGCAGCTCTTTCCCTTAAGCGATCGAATCTTAGATTTAATAAATCCTTAGCTGTTGCGCCAACTCTTCTAGTCAAGCTTCGCCCCTTAAACGCGAAAGCTATATCCATATCCATGGTGCTCAACCAAGTTAAGGATCTCGGATTCTTCCAGTTCGGAAGCTTTTTTTGAATCAAGATTTCCAGCGCGAGAATCCACTTGTCCAAATAAGGAATTCGCTGATGTCCATAAAAGATGGAGTCCTCAGCTTTGAAACGACCGTGTTCATCTCTTTGAGTTTGCAGATACTCCTCGTATCGAGTAAGGCAGAAAAATACTCCTGAGAAAACATCGAAGGGGAGATCAAATTCGTGGGTATTGATCGCCTCAAATATCATAGGGCCATTTTTATGAGAGGACACTGCGGGAAGTTCTTTGCGAAGATTTGACTCCGATAAAAGACCTTCATTAAAG
Organism: Cryomorphaceae bacterium; assembly: GCA_047632755.1. Lineage (GTDB taxonomy): Bacteria > Bacteroidota > Bacteroidia > Flavobacteriales_D > Cryomorphaceae > JAKVAV01. Next base: position 6,298 of record JBLIDT010000004.1, on the reverse strand, counting down.
ATTTTTATACTTCCTGGGCTGGAATGATTTCCATAGGAAATACAGCAGGTTTCAGTGTCAACCTCAACGAAGGATGAAACAATCTTGTAATCCACCCTCAACCACTTCTTAAAGATGGTATCTGCAACATACTCGAGTCGCTGTGATTGGAAGTCAGTGATGATAGTGATCATGAAAATACGAATCCTTCAAATCTACAATAATCCTTCATCAGCAAAACTGAAATAGCCTTCATCGGTAAAGATCACATGATCCAAAATTGGTATGTCCAAAATGACACCACTTTTCACAAGCTTTTGAGTCAGTCTCTTGTCCTGCTCGCTCGGATATAGTGTTCCACTCGGATGATTGTGACACAAAATAATGGCCGAAGCCAGCTTTTCCAAAGCTGGTTTGAAAATAAGACGTTGATCGACTACAGTTCCTGAGATACCTCCTCGGCTTATGCAGATTTCGTCCTTTACTTTATGAGATCTGCTCAATAATAAGATGTGAAACTCTTCGTGGTCAAGGTCAATCAGTTTCGGTGCCAATAAAGCATATATGTCTTTGCTTGAAGAAATTTTGGCATTCTCCATTCGCTCTTCTGATCTTCTTCTGCGGCCTAGTTCCAGCGCTGCTATAATAGTGATGGCTCTTGCCTCTCCGATTCCTGAGAACTTCTTAAAATCGTCTATACCGAGACGACCAAGTTGATTGAGCTTGTTTTTGTGCGCAAGTAGCACTTGTTTCGCCACGTCAACAGCTGTAAGGCTTCTCGTTCCAGACCCTAGAAGGATGGCAATGAGCTCGGCATCCGATAGTGCCTGACGTCCTTTCTTGATTAATTTTTCCCTAGGTCTGTCGTCCTCAGCCCAAGATTTGATCCCCGAAAACTCACTTATGTCTTTCATAATCAGAATGAAAATAAGTGATTTTTAGATAACTGCCCACCCCAAATAAAAAAACCCTTCCCGAATAATCGGAAAGGGTGAAATTTATGAGAGGAAGATTCTTATAAAGAAGTGACGTGTCTTGTCAACTTCCCTTTAAGGTTTCCTGCTTTATTCTTGTGAATAATATTCTTCTTGGCGAGCTTGTCAATCATTGACTTCACTTCTTGTAGAAACTTTTCAGCTTCTTTCTTATCAGTAAGCTCTTCAAGCTTTTTGATGGCGTTTCTAGTCGTTTTATGCTGATAGCGATTTAATACTCTTCGCTTCTCGCTTGATCTAATACGCTTTAATGATGATTTATGATTTGCCATATGTAGGGCTTTTTATCTTCTCAAAAATGGAGTGCAAATATAGACATCTTTTTCGTGATCCAAAGAAAAAATCTAATCACGAAATTTTGATAAAAATAGAACAAAAATGCCTTAGTAAATGTAAGATTTATAGTTTTGATGAAAATTCAGAAAATGGCAACATTGGTATTAATCAGGCATGGTCAAAGTGTTTGGAATAAAGAGAACAAATTTACTGGTTGGGTTGACGTCGATCTTACTGAAAAAGGAATTGAAGAAGCTGGAAAAGCAGGAGAATTGCTTGCTGATTACAAATTTGACGAGGCATACACGTCCGTTCTGATGCGAGCGAACAAAACTTTGGACATCATTTTGAAAAAAACCGGACAAGAGGATATTCCGATTACCAAAGACCAAGCGCTAAATGAGCGTATGTACGGAGATCTTCAGGGCCTCAATAAAGACGATACCCGAGCCAAATACGGCGAAGAACAAGTTCATATCTGGAGAAGATCTTACGATGTCCAACCTCCTGGTGGCGAAAGTTTGAAAGACACCGCGGATCGCGTCCTTCCTTATTTTGACAATGAAATAGCTCCTAAAATAAAAGCAGGGCAGAAATTGATCATAGCCGCTCACGGAAACAGCTTGCGTGCTTTAATCATGAAATTGGAAAAACTCAGCCGTGAAGAGATTCTCAATGTTGAGATTCCAACGGGGGTCCCTAAAGTCTATGAACTGGATGAGGACTTGAATGTCCTTAGCTCAGAATTTTTGAGATAGACTGCATCCCAAAGAGTTATTGTATTTAAAAATCCTCCACACTTTCGGGGGATTTTTTTTGCCTTCAAGTTTCCTCGATTAGACTTGAAGATGCTTCTGAACTTAAATAATTCCGTCTTCGCTTAAGAGATGCCCGAGATCGTTGTGTTGAAATACATCAGATCACTCTACGGATCTGCCATAGTAGCTTTTATGCCCAACCCCCTGCTAAAGAAGGCTTGGCAGGGGATTGTGCATAAAAAAACCCTCAACTTGCGTTGAGGGTGATTTGATGTAGCCCGTAGGGGATTCGAACCCCTGCTACCAGGATGAAAACCTGGCGTCCTAACCCCTAGACGAACGGGCCATTTGGGGGTGCTTCTTTTCAAAAGCGAGTGCAAATATAGTAGGTTTTTTCCTTTTGCAAATTGCTAGAGGAAAAAAATTACGCTTCTATGGTTTCATCTTCGTTTCCGAACTGAAAACCAAGGCGTTTGCCTGTTCTTAAACTGATACTGTCTTTGAGCTGATTGGCTTCACCCCAACTGATCTCAGATATGTCTTGGTAGTGCGGTACGAAAAGGTCAAAGTTAATGCTGTGCCTAACCACAGCCGCTATAAAGTCTCGTATTCGGTCCTCGGAAAACTCATCGTGCATGAAATTATTAAAGATCAAACTCAATTCTTTCTTTCCTTCTACAAAAAAATGATTCTCTGAATTCAAGAATAGACGGGCTATCAAATAGCCTGCATCCTGATGGCGTTTAAAACGAACACTATCGGCCAAGAAATTATATACCTGAATGGTACCGCAATACCCTCTACCTGGCTCGTCTTTTAAATAGGAAGTATTCCAATGCTGGCTCGAATCAGGGAATAAAAACACGTTCGTATGCAAGGCAAACATGAGTGTGTCTCCTGCAACGGTAATCTGGGCATAAAGTTCTCCTAAATCTTCGTAGCTGATTTCCAACCGAGGGTCAATTGACTCTACCTCCTCACTCAATTCGGTAATCAATTGACTCAAGCAAGACTTCAACTCTTTGAATCTCTCCTTGCTCAGCTCAAAGACATCCCGCTTGAGCGTAGACTTGCTCTTAATAATTTCTAAAACCTCAGCTTTGATTTTATCAGAATCCATGGGCTAGTACGCTTTTGCAAAAAGCACTCGACGAGATGATGGATTTCCAGAAAAAATACACTTCCCCTCTTCTTCCACGCTATCTTGAGGAATGCATCGAATGGTCGCTTTCGTCTTTTGTTTGATCCTTTCTTCGGTCTCTGCAGAGCCATCCCAGTGAGCCAGTACGAATCCTCCTTTGGTTTTAATGACGTCTTGGAAGTCTTCCCAACTGTCAACTGACGTAGTCTTTTCTTCTCTGAAGCTTAACGCTTTATCAAAGAGACTCTTTTGAATGATATCCATCAGGTCAACTGCTCTATCTTCCACCTCTTCGAAAGGAATAAACTCTTTCGTCAAGGTATCTCTTCGAGCAACTTCAACCGTATTGTTTTCCAAGTCACGGGGTCCCATGGCCAATCTTACGGGCACTCCTTTCATTTCATACTCAGAAAATTTCCACCCTGGTTTACGATTATCATCGTCATCAAAAACTACCGCTAATCCTCTTGCTTTAAGGGCATCAACCAATGGATTAAGTTTATTTCTAAGCGCTTCGAGCTGCTCCTCATTTTTATAAATTGGTACAATGACTACTTGAATTGGAGCCAATTTGGGTGGCAAAACCAATCCATTGTCATCACTATGAGTCATTATTAGAGCTCCCATCAATCTGGTTGAAACACCCCAACTGGTGGCCCAGACATATTCCTCTGTTCCTTCTTTCGTAGCATATTTCACATCGAAAGCTTTGGCGAAATTTTGTCCCAGAAAATGAGAAGTTCCCGCCTGAAGTGCCTTGCCATCTTGCATCAGCGCTTCAATGCAATAAGTATCTAGCGCGCCTGCAAATCTTTCGCTTTCGGTCTTCACCCCTTTTATCACTGGAATAGACATCCACTCCTCAACAAAAGTCGCATAAACTTCAAGCATTTTTTCTGCTTCTAAAATGGCCTCTGCTTCAGTAGTATGAGCCGTATGCCCCTCTTGCCAAAGAAATTCGGTAGTTCTCAAGAACAAGCGTGTTCTCATTTCCCAGCGCACCACATTGGCCCATTGATTGATCAATAGAGGCAAGTCACGGTAACTTTTAACCCAGCCTTTAAACGTATTCCAGATAATCGTTTCGGAAGTAGGTCTAACAATAAGCTCTTCCTCAAGCTTGGCATCTTCATCTACTACAACACCGCTGCCATCCTCTGCGTTCTTTAAACGATAATGAGTAACAACCGCGCATTCTTTTGCGAATCCTTCAACGTGAGAAGCTTCTTTGGAAAAGTAAGATTTTGGAATAAACAAAGGGAAGTAGGCGTTGACATGGCCAGTTTCTTTGAACCTTTCATCCAAGCGTCTTTGAATCTTCTCCCAGATGGCAAAACCATGAGGTTTGATAACCATGCATCCTCTTACTTCGGAATGCTCGGCAAGATCAGCTTTAGAGACGACCTCGTTATACCAAGAAGAGTAATTGTCTGTTCGTTTTGTTAACTTGTTTCCCATCAGTAAACTTGGAATAGTTTTTGCTTAATTGATATTGAATTTTCAAGCCTGAACGAAAATTGTTCGGGCTGCCGAAAATAAACTTTTTAACTTAGACATAAGTTATATTAACATATATGATCATGAACATAAGGACATCCATCTTAAGTATCGCAGTTCTGACCCTTCTTGCATCTTGTTCTACAAATCAAGACTTGGTTCAATTAGACGAGTATGATGATCTTTACTACACCCCCGCAGATAGAGTATTTGCCTCGGAGGCCTACAGCGCAAGCGAATTTTTAGGAGCCAATAGTGCTGAAAGCAGCTACTACGGAGAGAGTCCATACGTGGATGAAACAGAAAAACTATCTACTGATTTTAATGATAAGTCCAACCTAGATCAAGATTCTTCTGATTATTACGATCCTGATTATGCGGCGCGCATTGAGAATTTCGGTGGAGACAATGATCCAAATTATATCTACAGCGATGCGTTTGCCAACAACATGAATCCACGTTTTAGCGGAAACATGAGTATGAATTCATTTAACGGAATGAACGGTTTCGGCTTTGGAATTGGTCTAGGAATGGGTAATCCGTGGATGGGAAACAGATGGTGCGACCCTTATTTCGATCCGTTTTGCAATTGCAACCAGTGGGGACGCCCAGGATTTGGAATGAACCCTGGATTTGGAATGAATATGGGATGGGGTAACACTTGGGGCATGTATGACCCTTTTAGTCCATGGTACAATCCTTACATGGCTTACAATCCATACGCTTGGGGAAATCCTTATGGATTCAACCCTTACGGTGGTGGAGTTGTTGTAGTTGATGGAGGTGGAAGCACAAGAGGATTTCAGAATACTGCCAGAAACAGTAATAGTCGAAATTCCAGAGGAGGAGCCGTCGGTACAACTTCTGGCAGACGCAGAGTTGTGACCCAAGGCGATGATGGCCCAAAGTCAAATAGCGGAACATCTGCCAGAGAACAAAGAGCCTCTTCACGCGATGCAAACACTAATCGAACGCGACCTGTGACAACTGCAGCTGACGCAGATTACTACAATAGAGTGGATAGCCGACAGTATACACCAGCTGATAGAGTGAATCCGTCGACGAGAAATAGAGCAGTAAATGACAATACCCGTTCGACCAGTCAAAGACAAGTAACTTCTCCTTACACACGACAGAGGGAGAGACAAACGTCCACTCAGCAGACCACGGACTTTAGCAGGTATAATCGCTCGAATTCTGGCAATAGTTCCAACTCTACCCGAAGTAGAAGTAATAATTCTTACAGTTCACCGACTCGGACGACAAGGACTTCACCATCAACCACTCCTTCCAGAAGTAGACCATCGTACAGTTCTCCAGGCACTTCTTCTCCCAGCCGTTCTACTGGTGGCGGAGGCGGAAGCAGACGACGATAAATAACACTCTGATTATGATAAGAATCCTATTAATTGCAGCGCTGCTTTTCAGCGCTGCCTTAACATCTTACGCTCAAAATGACGCTGATGTCCAGCGTTACACCGCCAATTACTTTTCGGGAACGGCGCGGTTTCAGTCTATGGGAGGCGCTTTTGGATCGCTTGGTGGCGATATGTCGGCCTTGCACATAAATCCCGCCGGAGTCGCTGTCTTTCGCTTCGGAGAAATAAGTTTTACTCCTGCTTACGAATTCAACACCATAAATGCTGTAACGC
>JBLIDT010000003.1:0-220255 GCA_047632755.1 Cryomorphaceae bacterium | reverse complement strand
TGCCATTGATCGCATTGTAGAGCTGTTTGCCTTCACCGTCGCCGGGAGTCCATTTTCCTAAAACGTAATTTTCGAGTCTCATGTAGGTGGTGATTTGAGGCCACGAAAATAGGGATTTTAAAGAGAGTGTTTACCGATCTAGTATACAGACTTCACCCTGATCTTGCTAATCATTCCACATTGATTCAACCCATATCCTTAAAAAAATGAGCTGTTAAACTTGGAGAGTTCTTATTCGACAAGTTCCGTTTCCACTTTCACATCACTTTCAGTAAGCGTTCTGTGGACTGGACATTTATTGGCAATTTCCAAAAGTCGCTCTCGTTGTGCCTGATCTAAATCTCCTTCAAGGAGAATGCGCCGATTGAAGACTTCCACCTTGCTTTTTTTTCCCTCAGGATTCGAACTGTCCTCAACGTGCATCTTGCTGTTTCTGAGCGATACGGTTACCTTTTCAAGTGGCCATGATTTGCGTTCAGCGTACATCTTCAATGTCATGGCTGTACATGCTCCCAATGAGGCGTTGAGCAACTGATAGGGAGTAGGGCCCATATTGTTTCCACCAACATCTTCGGGTTCATCTGCCAAGAATACGTGATCGCCCGCTGAGATTTCAGTGGTAAATCCATCGCTTCCAAGTTGAACGGTAACATCTTCAGAAGGCTCCTTGCTTTCAGTAGCTTCGGGTAAATACCGACTTACCCATGCGCCAATCATTTTTGCCGCATAGGTCGCGTCTTTCTTCTCTGTGAGAAGGTGATTCGCCCCGTCTAGTGTGATAAAGCTCTTGGGATGGCGCGCGGCTACATAGATTTCTGCGGCATTGTCTACGCTCACAATTTCATCTTGAGGCGAATGCATGATCAATAGTGCTTTCCTCAGCTTTGGTAGAAATTCAGCCGTCCGTTGGCTTTCCACGTCCTTTATAAATTGAACGCCAATATTGAACGGTCGGCCACCTATCTGCACTTCAGATACCTTCTTTTGTTCTATTTCTTCACGGCTGTCGGCAAAATGATGGAGCACATGCTCGGCTTCAGAAGGTGCACCAATGGTGCAAACGGCTTCGATCGAATCAATTTTTGCAGCAGCATAGAGTACGGCTGTTCCGCCAAGGGAATGCCCTACCAAAAGTTTTGGAGCCTGATAGTTCTTCGCTAGATATTCTGCAGCCGCCTCAAGGTCCGATATGTTTGAAGTAAAACTGGTGTCGCCAAAATCGCCTTCGCTCATTCCCAAACCTGTAAAGTCGAACCGCAAAACACCAAACCCATACTGGGTCAGCTCTCGCGAAATGTAAGTGGCGGCTCTGGCGTTTTTGCCACAAGTAAAGCAATGTGCAAACACGGCAAAATGCTGTGGCGGCTTGGTGATGGGCAATTCCAGCTTGGCGCTGAGGACGAGGCCAGCCTTGTTTTTGAACTTAATATTTTTTGATTTCAAGTCTTTTTCTATTGAGTTGATTCGAAGGTACAGGTTTATGTGCATCAACTTGGTCGGGAGTTATACCTTTACCAATTATAAGATTCAAGAGCACATGGGTAGATTTTTGAAATACTTCTTATTGACTGCTTTAGCAGTAGTTTTAATCTTTTGGGTTTATATCCAAAGCCATCAACCAGTGTTGAAGGGTAAATTGGATATAGCTACTCTTGAGTCTCCCGTCGAAGTTTATTTTGATGAATACGGTATTCCGCATATCTATGCCGACAATGCCGAAGATGCTTACCGTGCTTTTGGATACGTGCATGCGCAAGACCGACTTTTTCAAATGGATTTGATGAGGAGAGCGGGTGGTGGCCGACTCTCTGAAATCATAGGTCCAGATATGAAAGAAGCCGATATGTTCTTCCGAACGCTCGGAACCAACCGCAAAGCGACAAAAGACGCGGCCAAATTCGGGGAGCTTCCAGAGAAGGTGAGAACCATTACGCTGGCCTATCTCGAAGGGGTGAATTCGTTTATAAGTACCGCCAAACACCCATTGGAATATAAGCTCTTGAGGGTAGAGCCCGACTCTTTCACCGTGGAAGATGTTTACTGTATTTCGGCCTATATGGCCTACAGTTTTGCATATGCTTTAAGAACAGATCCGCTTGTTGAAGATATTTCAACCACACTTGGGCCAGATTACCTCCGATCTTTAGATCTCGCAGTAACGACGAACATTCTATCCGTGGATACTCTGCTATCAGATACGTTAAGTCCAGACACACTTAATCCTGAACTCAGCCTTACTCGGCCTCATTTTCCTGATATGCTTCCCATTCCTACTTTACAAGGGAGCAACACTTGGGCGATTGCACCATCTCGAACCCTTTCAGGGAAAGTGATGCTATCGAACGACGCACATATTAAATACTCTGCTCCTGGAGTTTGGTATGAAGCGCACATAGAATATCCTGGATTTGGATTCTATGGAAATTTCATCGCAGGTGTTCCAGTCGCTTTGGCTGGGCATAGCAGAAATCACGCATGGGGCTTGACCATGTTTGAAGACGATAATTCTGACTTCTTCTATGAACGATTTTCTGAGCCTGATAGCAGCTACACGGAATACCGCGATAGCCTGAGTGCTCCAGTTAGAAAGTACATTGAGACTCTTGTGATTAAGGGGGAACCTGATACATCCTTTACAGTTTATGAAACTGTTCACGGAGTTTTGATCAATGATTTCCTGCCGATTGCAAATGATCAGCCCGTCTCTATGTATTGGAATTATACCAAAGTTGACAATCAGCTTTTGGATGCATTCTATAGAATGAGTCGTGCCGACAATATCAATGATTTCAAAGACGGAGTTGAGATGATTGGGGCTCCTGGCCTTAATATTTCTTATGGTGATGCAGATGGAAATATTGCGCATTGGTCTGTAAGTAAACTTATCAAAAGATCTGATTCGGCGGATGGAAAGCACTTTGCCAAAGGCTACTCATCTTCTGCCAATTACCATGGCTACTACCCTTTCGAAGACAATCCGAAAGCAGTCAACCCTGAATCTGGGTTTGTCTATTCCGCCAATCAAATGCACGATACCACTGAGGGTATTTCTTACCCAGGCTATTACGCACCTAATTCTAGAGCAAATCGAATTGAAGGGCTGCTAAAAGATCAGACCACTGCGACGGTCGAGAGTATGCAGAATATGATGTTGGATGTGATTTCAACCACAGAAGCAGAAACCGCACATGAGATTGCAACAGTTGTTCGCAAGTCCAATGAAGCGCTGACTGATTTGGAGGAAGATGCTCTGGAAGAAATGGAGGTTTGGCTGGGTTCTCATGGCCTAGAAGATGTAGAACCCACTATTTATTACAAGACTCTTTATTTCGTTTTGAAGTATTCAATGGAAGATGAGTTGGGAGATGAGAAGTTTGAAAAACTACTCAACACCCACCTGATTATGAGGAACTATCCTTTACTCATTTTGAATGACGATTCGCCCTGGTGGGATGATTTGAAGACGGAAGGCCAAGAAGAGTCGAGGGAAATGGTTTTTATTAAATCCTTTAAGAAGGCGATATTAGAAATCCATGAGGAGCTAGGAAACGATATCTCCTCGTGGCAATGGCAAAAAGTCCATTTTATCGAACATCCGCACGCATTCTCAAAGATTTCAGGTTTAAAAGAGTTTTTTCACATTGGTCCATTTCCATCACCTGGGGGGAATGAAACCATTAACAATGCCTCATTCATTTTTAATGGAGATGGCACCTATACCGCACATTTCGGACCTTCTATGAGGATAGTCATCGATTTTGCCGATATCGAAAATGCTACATCCATTTTGCCTACTGGCAATAGTGGCAATGTGATGAGCCCTCACTACAGTGATCAGGCAGAGATGTATGTGAAAGGCGAGTACCGAAAAATGAAGATGAACAAAGCCGAAATTAAGGGGTCAAATAACCTTCTGATGTTGCTCCCTCCTGAGAAAGAGGAGGAATGATGTAACAAAAAGGTTCTTTTTTGGGTAAAAAGCGGATAAAACTTATCCCTTGATTATTAAGAGAATTCTTCTTTTTATTTTTCTCATACCAGCTATTGCATCTGCTCAGCTCGCGGTAGACTTAAGCCAAGACCCTCATTCACTTGTTCAAAACCAACTTCTCGGAGAGGGTGTTGAACTCATCGATATTTCCTTCAATGGGGAATCGGGATTCGTTTCAAATCCACAGATTGGGGCATTCTCCAATGGCTGGGATGCTATTGGTATTTCCGATGGAATAATAATTGCCACGGGCAAAGCCACCATTGCCGAAGGGCCAAATGACTTGCCCACAGCCTTTGAAGCCATCGACGTGGATAGCGAACTCACCGAGGATGTAGATCTTTCTGAACTCATGGGTGGGTCAGTAGAATTAAACGACGCCGCCGTCCTCGAATTTGATTTTGTAGCCAGCGGAGATACCTTAAGATTCTCGTATGTGTTTGCGAGTGAAGAATACAATGAACACACCTGCTCCCCGTATAATGACGCTTTTGGATTCTTTATTTCAGGTCCAGGAATTAATGGCGACGGCACATTTTCCAACAATGCCATTAATCTAGCAAAAGTCCCCGGAAGAGATGTTCCTGTAGCCATCAATACCGTAAATCGGGGTACATCTGGAGAATATGGTAGCATGGCCATTTGCAATGGAGCCGACATCAATTGGCAAGAAAATAGCCAATATTTTGTAGACAATGAGTTAAACACCTCTTTGAATACCACCCAGTTTGATGGATTTACAAAAGTATTTACGGTAGAAATACCCGTAGAATGTGGTGGAACGTACCATATCAAAATGGCCATAGCCGATGCGGTGGATGGTAAAAATGATTCTGCCGTATTGATTGAATCAGGGAGTTTTGCCAGCCAAGCACCCCTAGAGGTAGATTATGAACTCATGAATCCCATCAATGGTGAAGCCATAGAGGGATGTAGCAGCTTCAAATTTAAGTTGGTGCGAAATGATAGTACGGACATGAAGGTGGTTTATCTCAAAAGCAATATGGCTGCTGCCAATCCGGATGTTTTTCCAGATTTTCCTGATAGTTTGATCTTTTACCCCGCTCAGGGATATTTGAATTGGGAACTTCCGATCAATCATGATGGCGTATTTGAAAGCGAGAGGGTATTGGATATTGCCTTTCTCCAAGCGCAAGTTTGTGGTTTAGACACTGCGGAAACGAACGTGGCGCTATCATTTTCTGACGCACCGCCGATAATTGTGGAGTATGAGGATTCCCTTTTGGTGACCTGCGACGAATTGGGAATAGTGAATATTGTAGTATCTGGTGGTCTATCCCCTTATGAAATTGAATGGCAGGGAGATTATTCGGGATACGAATTCGAACTTATAGGTCAAGAACCACTTTTGATTCAAGGAACAGTATCCGATCAATGCGCTCTAAATCAACAAGACATTTCTATTCTTTATGAACTTATCGAATACAGTCCATTGGAAATTATTGTTCCCCAAGCTATTTCGGTCAACTGCATAGACCCAATGATCATTGAGCCTTTGGTGAACGGCGGCCGTGGCGATTATTCATATAGTTGGTTATTTGAAAGCAATCCCATATCGGCATCGAGTGAACTCGAAATTCAATCGCCTCAAGCTGGTGAACTTGAGTTAATTGTAACTGATGGATGTGTGGCTGCAGATACCGTGACGATTATGCTCGAACTACAAGTCAACCCAATTACTGTTGAGCTCGGTGAAGACTTTCAAGGATTTTGCAATGAAGCAGTTACTCTAGTTCCCGAAGTGGAAGGAGGCTTTGGAACACTCACATTCAAATGGAAAAGAAATTTTGCTTTACTAAGCAGCTCTCAAAGCTTCAATTTCATTCCACTAACATCAAGCATGGTGACCTTGGAAGTTAACGATGATTGCGGACAGCAAGCGTTTGACACGCTAAATGTAACTGTGCAGCACGAACCCATTGAAATAGTGATGCCTACCGATACATCTATTTGTGAAGGCAGAAGACTTGAGTTTACACCAGTAATAAAGGGTGGAGTAGGTGAGTTCGAATTCTTTTGGCTGGAGCGCGAAAGTAGTATTCTGCCATTGAATGTAATTCCAAGAAGAGATGAAACGTATACCTTAAGAGTGACTGATGAATGTTTTAAAACCGCAGAGGGTAGCATGAATGTTTCTCTGGTTGTGGTAGAAGCAGATTTTGAATTCAATTACGAATCAGACACTCGTCCCATTAACAACCTATCAGCCGATGGTTTAAACTATTTCTGGATTCTTCCTGGCGGAGAAACAAGCACATTTTTTGAGCCTGTTTTTACACCTGTTGTGGACCAGGATCAATTGATATCGCTAGAAGTGACACATCCTATTGGATGCTCAGATTCGAAGATTGACTTTTATGAGCCACCGCTCAATGTCTTTATTCCGAATGCGTTTACTCCTGATGGAGACGGTCTAAACGATATTTTTAAAGCCGAGGGAACCTTCATTGACGACTTTGAGCTTTGGGTATTTGATCGATGGGGAAATGTGGTTTTTCACTCCAATGACCCGGATAAAGGCTGGGACGGTTCAGATTCAAGTGTAGACTTTGCCTCACAAACCCTTGTTTACAGCTACAGAGTATTGGCCAAAGGATTCAATCTTCAGCTTATTGATAAGAAGGGTAGTGTGACCGTAGTTCGCTAATTAGTGTCTGTCCATAAAGTGCAAGATCAAGCCTTCGTTCATGCCTCTGGCTTGGTTTGGCAACTTGCTAATGGACTCTCTAGCTCAGCCACTCGAAGATCTGATCAAATTAGTTGATGAGTTCCACCAAAGACTTACTCACCGAAGAGGCGAGTGCTACACCCATACCACCAAATCGAACGGCACAATAGACGTGTTCATTGAGTTGTTTCGCAATGTATTTTTTTGAATCACCCATTCCCATCGTCCCTGACCAACGCATGTCAATTTCAAATTCCTGCTCATGAAGTATCACATCCTTCAGAATTTTTTCCAGATGAGCCTGAATAAGATTTGATATGCCTTCTTGATCTGTTTGTTCGGCTTCTTTTGCCAAATGTCTACCACCGCCTATTAGCACCCTTCCATCAATGTTTCGGAAATAGTCATAACCTCGGTCGTGGTGGAAGCACCCACTCCATTTTAGGTTTTTTATAGGGCTGGTTATTAATACTTGGGCTCTATTTGGATTAACCTCAACTTGAGGTATGAGTTTTTGTGCAAAGCCATTTGTTGCTACGATAGTACGGTCGGTCAATATCTCGCCGATATTGGTATCCAATATGCAATTTGAGCCCGAAGTGCTTAATTCTTTTACCTCTACGCCATTAAAGATTTCTACACCTGATTCTCTGGCAAGCGAAACCAAGTTTTTCATCATTAGGCCTGTGTCAACTGTGCCCTCTAGCTCATTGACAATCATATTTGCTACTCCAGAAAAGCCAAATTCATCAATCCGCTTGGACTCATCTTTAAATGCCTGTTTGCGAATGCACTGCACCAGTTCAGCATTGATATAACTCAAGCTGCCCAAACATTCTTCATAAATTTCTTCCTTTCCTTCTCTGAATACTTCAAAGCCCCCTGTAGACTTATAGTCCAGTTGATTGTCAGTCAGTGTTTCCCTAAGTAAATTGAGTCCTTCATAGCGTTTGGCTACCAGCTCAAAGACTTCTTTTTCGGGCATGGTGGACAAGTCGTCAAGTATTTCCGAGACACTTCCGAAGCAGGCAAAACCCGCATTCCTAGTGCTTGCGCCCGACGGTAGAACACCTCTTTCTAAGATCGCGATCTTCCATTTAGGAAATTTTCTTTTCAAGAATATTCCTGTGGTTAATCCCGTTATACCTGAACCGATAATTAATGCATCCCAATGATGAATGAAATGCTTGGTTTCCCAGTAACTAAAATGCTTCATTTCTCGTTTAGACAGTTAAACGTTATAGACACGAAAGAACGAAGAAATTCTTCGATATTTGTCCGAAATTGAAGCACCTGCAAGGGCTATTTGTGATTTCTAATAAACAAACTATCCGTACTTGCCTGATAGGCACGTTATTCTTGTTGGTGATACCTCTTGGTATTTTCGCCCAGGATGACCTGAATATACACGGCGTAGTGTCTGATGCCATGACTTCTTCCAAGCTTGTGGACGTAAAGGTGACCGTTAAAAAGGATGGGAGTGTTCATGATAACTTCACCACTCGTGCAAATGGAAAATACGAGTTCTACTTGGATTGCGGCGCTCAGTACGAATTCGTTTTTGAAAGAAGTGGGTACGTTAAGCGTTCCATAAAGATCAATTCAAACGGAGTACCGGTCGAAATCATAGGAGCGGGGATTATCATGCCCACTGATATGAGCATGTACGAAATCACCGAAGCCATGGAGGGCGCCGATTTGAGTGTCTTTGACAAGCCAATTGGAAAAGCATCCTATGACCCGGCTCAGGCCGATCTGGTTTGGGATTTCGCTTACACCAATCAAATCAAAAGCGAGATTTTTAAGTTCATACGCGACGTTGAGAAGAAGCAGAAAGAACTAGAGAAAGAGGCTTCCGCCGAAGACAAAGCCGCAATGGCACTCGAAGAGAAATTCAACGATTTCGTTAAGAAGGGTGATGATGCCATGAGCGGTAATGACTACGAAGATGCCGTTCTCAATTACCGAGCAGCATTGGACTTGAAGCCTGGCGATGGCGCTGTAGAAGCTAAGCTAGGTGATGCTCAAACCAAGTGGAATAATCAAAAAGCGCAACAGAAGCTCGATGCAGATTACTCTGCAGCCTTGGATGGTGGTGACGGCTACATGAGAACGGAGGAGTACGACAAAGCCGTTGAGAAATACCAGGAAGCGCTGGACTTGAGACCAGAAGAATCGTATCCCAAAGATCAAATTGCTGAAGCAGAGAGAATCATAGAAGAACTCGCTGCGGCTATGGCCAACCAAGAGCAATTCAACAAGATAATGGCCGAAGCAGATGGATTCTCTGATGAAGAGAAATTCGTTGAAGCAATAGCCAAGTACGAAGAAGCATTGGTCGTTATTCCAGGGAATAGCGAAGCCAAGAGCAAACTAGCGAAAGCGCAAGATGCATTGGCAAACATTGAAGAGAATGCAGCTAAAAAAGCACAGTATGAAAAACTGATCGCCGCAGCTGATGCGGCTTTTGCAGCTGAAAACTATGAAGTGGCCAAGACCAGTTACGAAGAAGCTGCTGACGTTTTACCCGATGAAGCGTATCCAAAAACACAGATTGAAGCTTGCAATGGCAAATTAAATGCTCTGGCTGATGCCGCTGAGAAAAAGGAAGCCTTCGATAAGTTAGTTGCTGATGGAGATGCCGCCATGATGGGAACGAACTACGAAGATGCGGTAGCTAAATACCAGGAAGCTTTAAACTTGATTCCGAACGAAGAGCCCGCAGTTTCCAAGCTGGCAGAAGCCAAAGGTCTACTTGGTGAATTGTTAGCAGATCAGCAAAAGCAAGAAAATTACGATGCGCTAATCAAGGAAGCTGATGACGCATTTTCTGAAGAAACGTATGATTTAGCCAAATCAAAGTATCAGGAAGCCAAGCAGGTCATTCCCGAAAAGACTTATCCATTGGATCAGATCGCGAAAATTGATGCAGCTCTAGCAGAACTCGCTGGTGAGAAAGCGGTTCAAGAAGCCTATAATTCTGCAATGGCTTCGGGAGCTATCTCCATTGGGTCAGACGATTACCTAGCGGCGATAGGTCATTTTCAAGATGCGCTGACGGCCATTCCTGCAGACAATGATGCCACCAAAGAATTGGAAAGCGCTAACGCTGCATTGTCGGATCAGCAAGCTGGCAAGGCTCAAAAAGAACAATACGACGCTTTGATTGCCTCGGCAGATTCAAAGTTTGATGCGGCTAGCTGGACGGAAGCCATTGTGGATTACGAAGCTGCTTTAGGGATACTCTCAGATGAAGCTCATCCACTGGCGAGAATCGAAGCAGCCAAAACCAATATCGAAAAAGAGAAATCAGAAGCAGAAGCTGCGGAATTGCAAGGAGCTTTCGATGGCTTAGTGGTAGAAGGTGACAATGCCCTCGGCTCGGAAGATTTCGATGCTTCCATTTCGAAGTATGAGGAAGCTTTAGAGCTAATGGCCAGTGCAGAGGTCGAAGCCAAGCTAGCTTCGGCAGAGGAGGCCAAGAAGGCCTTTTTGGCAATGCAAGGCTTGCAAGAGCAATACGATGATGCCATTGCTGCAGCGGACGAATCATTCCAAGGACAGGATTGGGAAATGTCGATTGAGCTTTACCAAGCGGCTAGTGAGATAAAACCCGAAGAGAATTATCCCGTCGATCAAATCGGTCTAGCTAACGAAGAGATTAATGCAGCTGCCGCCGCTGCTCAAGCTGAGCTGCAAGCTGATTTTGACGCTTTGGTCACTCTAGGAGATAAACTTCTGGATGAAAATTCTTTTGATCCTGCTATCGAGAAATACGAGGAAGCTCTGGCGATCTTGGAAAGTGCCGAAGTAGAAGCTAAAATTGCCAATACCCAGAAACTTCAAGAAGAATACAAGAAGCAACAGGGCATTGGTGAGCAGTACGACGAAGCTATTGCCAATGCCGATGCACTTTTTGCCGAGAAGGCTTGGCTGGAAGCAAAGTCAAGCTACGAGGCTGCCTCTGAAATAAAACAAGACGAACAATACCCGAAAGATCGAATTGCCCTGATCGACGAAACCATTGCCGCCGAAGAATCTGCAAGGCAGGCAGAGCTGCAAGCTACCTTTGACGCTTTAGTTGCTCTTGGCGATAAGCTCTTGGAAGAAAAATCTTTTGATCCTTCTATCGAGAAGTACGAGGAAGCTCTGGCGATCATGGAGAGCGCTGAGGTGGAGGCTAAAATTGCCAATGCCCAGAAACTTCAGGAAGAATACAAAAAGCAACAGGGCATTGGAGAACAATACGCCGATGCCATTGCGAATGCTGATGCACTTTTTGCTGAAAAAGCCTGGTTAGAATCAAAGTCGAGTTACGAGGCTGCCTCTGAAATAAAACAGGACGAACAGTACCCGAAAGATCGAATTGCCCTAATCGACGAAACCATTGCCGCCGAAGAAGCTGCCAGACAGGCCGAGCTGCAAGCTAACTTTGACGCTTTGGTTGCTCTAGGAGATAAACTTCTGGATGAAAACTCTTTTGATCCTTCTATTGAGAAGTACGAGGAAGCTCTGGCGATCATGGAGAGCGCTGAGGTGGAGGCTAAAATTGCCAATGCCCAGAAACTTCAGGAAGAATACAAAAAGCAACAGGGCATTGGAGAACAATACGCCGATGCCATTGCGAATGCTGATGCACTTTTTGCTGAAAAAGCCTGGTTAGAATCAAAGTCGAGCTACGAGGCCGCCTCTGAAATAAAACAAGACGAACAGTATCCAAAAGACCGGATCGCATTAATCGACGAGACTTTAGCCTCAGAAGAAGCGGCGAGACAATCAGAGTTTGACGCTTTTGTAGCGAGTGGAGACAAATTCATCGAGAACAAATCCTTTGACGATGGAATCGTTCAATACGAACAAGCCCTCGACGTGATGGAAAGCGCTGAAGTGGAGGACAAAATCGCATCGGCTCAATCTGATCAAAATCAGTTTGACGATGAACAGGCGAAACAACAGCGTTACGACGAAACCATTGCGGAGGCAGATGTTGATTTTGGTCAGAATAACTGGGATGCTGCTTTATCACTTTATGAAACGGCGGGTGAAATTCTCCCTGAGGAGACTTACCCTAAAGATCAAATCGCATTAATTGAACAAAAGATTGCGGAAGTAGATGAGGCTAGTATGGCTGCCCTTCAAGCCGAAAGGGAGTCCCGTGTGAATGCTCTAGTTGCCGCAGGAGATGAGAGTTTTGGTCAGAAAGATTTCATTGCCGCTATGGGCAAATTTGAGGCAGCATTGGGTATTCTACCCGAGCGAGAAGATGTAAGTGAGAAGTTGAGTGAAGCCGAAGCGGCATTATTGGCGCAGCAGGAATCGGAGGCGCTTGAACAAGCCTACATGAGTGCAATTGAAAAAGGAAATACTTCTTTTGATAGCCAAGATTGGATTAGTGCATTGTCAAGTTATGAAGAGGCTTTGGAAATCAAGCCAAATGAATCCTACCCTCAAGAAAAGATTGAAGAAGTGACATTGAAGCTCGATGTATTAGCTGAAGCAGAAAGGTTGGAAAGAGAGGCAGAGCTCAAGAAAGACTTTGACAAGCTGATAGCAGCAGGCGACAAGCAATTCAATAAAACGAAGTTTGATAAAGCTTTGGAAGAGTATGAATTGGCCTTGAATCTACTTCCAGATAATGCATTGGCTCAACAAAAAATTAAAGCTGCTGAAGAAGCTTTGGGAGAATTAGAGGCTGACCGTGCAGTCATGAATAATTACAACGCTGCGATCGACGAAGGCGATGCGCTTTTCAAAAGTGAAAACTACGAGATGGCCAAGCTCAAATATGCCGATGCCTCGGATATAATGCCGAACGAAGAATATCCGAAAAACAAGATGGTCGAGATAGACCTTATTTTAGATAGACAGCGCTTAAAGGAATTGGCAGGAGAAAGAGACGCACTCGATCGCGCTTACCAGACAGCTATTGACGAAGGTGATGGAAATTTCGCTTCTAGTAGCTATGATGAGGCTAGAGTTGCATACAATGAAGCCATCAAACTGAAACCTAATGAAACTTATCCAAAAGGACAGCTGGAACGTATTGATTTAAAAATTGAAGATGCTGCAAATGCAGAAAGAAAGCGAAAGCGACTAGCTGATTTGGAAGAGGAACGCAGGCTAGCTGAGGAGAAGAGGCGTGAAAACATGAATCGTGTCAATACGGATTCGGAAGACCAAGCAGAACGTTTTATGCGAGAAGCTAGAGAAGCGGAAGAGAATCAGCGCTATGAGCGAATCAAGAAAATGAAGATTCAGGAGGAGGTTAATCTTGATCAGTATGAAGGTCAATCAGCTGAGATAAGGGCGGCGAACTACTTAGTTTTTGAGGCATACCGCCGAAAGTTTGCTGATCAATATAGAGAGCCAAAACAAGTACAGGCTTCCAAAGTTGGTAATTCAATCAAGTACAAGAAGGCCTTATTGGGTTCATTGGGCCGTTCAAACGAAATGGACGAAGTGAGAAACGGCGACCAGTACAATGAAATATTGGCTTTGGAGCAGGAAATCACCAAATGGAAGGCTGATATGAGTGCGGCTGAGAACAAGTCTATTCGCCAAGAGCACGAAAAAGCTACTGAAGTTTTGGTTGATGTGGAATCAAAATCTGCCATGAATTACAACGAGAGAGTGACTGCCAATAAAGAATATCAAGAAAGAAATGAAGAACTGTACCGAGAAAGCGAGCAACTAGCTCAGCAACGAAGAGATAAGGCTGCCGAATTGCAAAAGCAAAATAAGGATTACGGTGACTATATGACTGATTTGAGCGAGAAGGGCGTTATCAACGCTAGACAAAACAAGCAAGATCTCAACGACCGATATGCAGGTAGGGGATCGAATTCTAGCTTTTCCAGTGATGTATACCGTTCTGAGTTGGCTGAGAATTATCCGCAAGGAGTTACTGAAGAAAGTTCAACACTTGGGAATAAGGTGATCATTACCCGTATTGTGGTAAGTGGAAAGAGGGGAGACGAGTACAAGAAAGTAGTTGATAAAGCAGGCGAATATTATTTTAAGAATGGCATTTCCATATCCGAGAATACTTGGAACAGGGAAACCATAGATGCCTTCAATAAAAGCAAAGATTAATGCAGGTAGAAAAAAGTGAAGAGACTTTAGTTAAAGAGGGTACGGTAAAGTTCTATATCGACGAAAAACTTTTTGGCTTTCTTATTGACGACATTAGTGGTGACGAGATTTACGTTCCCGTAGCAGGACTCATTGACGAAATTAAAAAAGGAAGTAAGGTCTATTATACTCCTTCAAAGGGTGAAAAAGGGGTAGAGGCCATCGACGTAAGAGTTCGCAAGAAAAAGCACTAATTCGTATTTCTCAACAGAGTCAAGTGGCTATAAAAAAGGTCTATTGCCACACGCACGCAGTTATGAAAACCAAGGGGTTGACTATTGTCAATACCGTTTTTAGAACTAATGGAAGGAGGATAGCATATTTTATAGACTGACACTAATTAGATTCGGCGCTTTTCTCTTTAAGGGCAGCTTCCTTAAACCTCTCCAAGAAATCTCCTATCTGTTCTACTCCAATATCCTTGGCGCGAATAACCCGGTCTTTATCTAGAACAATGATTTTCGGTGTCGAAAAGATGTCGAAGGTCTCCTGAAACTTCAAACTTTCGTAATTCGTTTTTCCTGTAGTGATTAGTTGTGTAGCAAAATCAGCGCTTTCAAAGGCCTCTTGAGGAATTGCGACATTGTAGAAATTCATCTCATTCTTCTTGATGAATTTGTTCCACTTGGAACTATTGTCAGAGCTTACGGCATAAATAGCCAAGTCATCTCCTTCGTACTCGTTAAAAAATTCAACCAATAATGGTGTTTCTTTTTTGCAGTGTCCGCAATCTGGGTCGTAGAAGAAAAGAATAACATAATCCGTTTTAATGTCTCGCTTTATGCTAATCCAATTTTCACCCGTACTGTCCGCCAAAGTCAAGTTGGGAACAGTATTTCCGATGAGGGTCTTTTTTTTCGAATCAGCTTTTTCAAGCATGTTCTTGAGTTTATCCTCATCTATCCAGTGAGCCATCCCTGTTCTATAATATTCGTCAACCATGTGCACAAAGACTTCATCCAAACCCATGATTTTTGATGTCTCAAAATTGTAAGTGGTGTAATGAACGGTGTATTTGAATAGCTCAGATTTTGGGTCCATTTGAGCAATCAATTTATCAATTGCAGGCTTTAACGTATCGGGAGTTTGAATGACTGTTTTGTTCAAGAAGTTCACCAATTTGGTATGGTAGATCGGAGTTCTCACGATTCTATCGTCTGTCAAATCTATGTGGTCGAAGTAGTGATCTTTAAACCAGTAGTAGCTGGCTTCGCGGTCTTCCCTCAACTCTGCAGGCACCTCAGGATCGATAGACATAAAGACTTCCTGAGCCGCAAATTTATTGGGATTCTTCGCCATGATAGATTTCTGGTAATCCATTACCTCCGAGTTGAGTTTGCTGTATTGCTCCTTTACTTTCTCAGAGGCTTTTGGCTTGTCCTTGTTTTTCTCCAGTTCTGCTACCAGCTTTTCGCGTTGCCCTTTCTTTGCCGTCAAATACTTGACATAATCGTACATGATTTTGTTATTCTCCGATTCTAAGACCTCCATATTTCCCGTTAGGTCAGCGGTGTCTGTTTTCATATGAATGGTTTCTCCGTCGGCTATTATCAACTCGAAATATCTCGGGCCTGGTGCTACAATCGCGTACTTCCCTTGCTTAGCATCTTCAATGGATTTGAACGAAAACACGCCCTCAACGTCGGTATAAGCAGTGTCTGCGTAGTAGAGTTTCTCGCCATAATAGTTTGCCAAATAGATGACCGTATCCTCAGCTCCAGTGATTTGAAACTTGTACGTGTCATTTTGAGCCAATGCTACATTTCCGATAAACAATAGAAAGAATAGTAAATGCTTCATTTTAATTCCAATTTTTCGGGTTTAACCAATAACCATGCTAAATCAAGAAGCCAATGCTTCTTTCTTGAATTCGCTAGTAAAATGAAAATTGATTTCAGGGTAATTTTGTTGTTCAAGCTTTAAAATCCAAGCACTGGGAGCCAGAAATACGTCGTTGCCATCTTTGTCTTTGACAATGTCATTGGCTTTTATGCGAATGAACTCGTTCAGTTTTTCTTCGTTGTCCGAAGTCAACCAACAAGCCTTGTAATAATTCATTCTGCGAAATTCGCACTTTGCTCCATATTCGTGTTCCAATCGGTATTTGATCACATCAAATTGCAGCTCACCGACTGTTCCAATAATTTTTCTGCTTCCTAATTCTCTCACAAAAAGCTGAGCAACTCCCTCGTCTGTTAGCTGTCTTACACCTTTTTCAAGTTGTTTAGTCTTCATCGGATCTTTATTTTCCAGCTCCTTGAATATCTCGGGAGAGAAGCTTGGGATGCCTTTAAAGCTCATCTTTTCTCCCTCTGTTAATGTGTCACCTATTTTGAAGCTGCCCGTGTCGTATAGCCCGACCACATCTCCAGGGTAGGCTTCTTCGATGGTGCTTTTTTCACTGGCCATAAAGCTCGAGGGGTTCGAGAACTTTACATTCTTGTCGAGCCTGACGTGATGAAAAAATGTATTTCTTTCAAATTTTCCAGAGCAGACTCTTAGAAAGGCAATTCTGTCTCGGTGTTTAGGGTCGAGGTTGGCATGAATCTTAAATACAAAGCCGCTGAATTTTTCTTCTAGAGGTTCTACCTTTCGTTTATCCGTTGACCGAGCCAATGGCGGGGGAGCGATATCTATGAACGTTTCCAAGAGTTCCTTCACGCCAAAGTTATTCAAGGCACTTCCGAAAAAGACAGGCGCCAAAATGCCATTGAGATAGGATTCTCGCTCGAAGGGTCCATAAACACCATCGATCATTTCTACTTCCTCTCGCAAGTTATCAGCAGGTTCGTTTCCAATTATTTCATCGAGCTGTTCGGAGCTCAAGTCATCAATTTCTACTGTATCAGACGCGATCTTTGTTTTGTTGACAGAGAATAATTTGAGGTTTTGATTGTAAAGATCAAACACCCCTTGGAAGGTCGGGCCGATACCAATGGGCCAGCTTAAAGGTCTCACTTTAATATCCAGCTTCGCTTCCAGCTCGTCCAAAAGATCAAAAGGATCCTTTCCGTCTCGGTCCATTTTATTCACAAAGATGATTACTGGGGTGTTTCGCATTCGGCATACTTCCATGAGTCTTTCCGTTTGCGCCTCGACACCTTTTTGGCAATCGATTACTAAGATCACACTATCCACCGCAGTTAGGGTGCGGTAGGTATCTTCAGCAAAGTCCTTGTGCCCTGGGGTGTCAAGAATGTTTACCTGCATACCGTTGTAATTGAATCCCATGACAGATGTAGCAACGGAGATTCCTCTTTGACGCTCTATTTCCATAAAATCAGAGGTGGCTGTCTTCTTGATTTTGTTGGACTTAACGGCACCCGCTGTCTGTATGGCTCCTCCAAAGAGAAGAAATTTCTCCGTCAAGGTAGTTTTACCAGCATCAGGGTGAGAGATAATGGCAAAGGTCTTTCGAGTGGAAAGGGCTTCTTTTAATTTCATGTAAACATTTATTCGGCCGCAAAATTAATGATTCTGCGGGCATACCCGTTCCTTCTATTAGTTTTGTGAAAAATATTTTGTGTTATGAAAAGATTTTGCACCACTCTATTTGCTCTTATTTTAACAGTTGTATGCGTTGCGCAGACAGAAGATTTTTCAATAGACCATGAAACTGTTCTTTCTGGAATAAGTTCAGCAACCACCATTACTCATGCCGGTGATGAACGAATTTTTGCCACAGAACAACCAGGAAGAATTCGAGTTTTTTATAGAGATGGTACACTTGAAAGCGAGCCTTTCATAGACATTCAAAGTAGAGTGCAGGACGCAGGAGGGGAGCAAGGTCTTCTGGGCTTGGCATTCGAACCAGATTTTTGTGAATCAGGTCGTTTTTATGTCAACTATACAGCCGATGATGGCGGTTTAGTGACAAGGATTTCTCGATTTAGTGTAGATGAGGATAATCCAATGATAGGAGATCCCGATTCAGAAGAAATATTAATTCAATTTGATCAAGATTTCGGAAATCACAACGGAGGGCACATTGAATTCGGTTCTGATGGATTTCTATACATCGGCACAGGCGATGGCGGATCGGGTGGTGACCCCAACAATAGAGCACAAAACATTACCTCTTATCTAGGTAAGATGCTGCGTATTGACGTGAGTCCTGAAACGGGATACGATATCCCACTGGACAATCCTTATATATTCGATGACTTCGGGCAAGACGAAATATGGTCTTATGGATTGAGAAACCCATGGAAGTTTGCATTTGACAGACAGTCAGGTGATATGTATATCGCAGATGTAGGACAAAATGCATTTGAAGAAGTGAACTTTGAATCTGCGGATGCAGAGGGAGGGCTCAACTACGGCTGGCGCTGTTATGAAGGTGATAGCAACTTCAATTTATCTGGATGTACATCTTCTGACTACCTTTTTCCTATTTTGGATTACCCTCACAATGACGGAAGCTTCTCGCATTGTTCAGTGACAGGAGGTCGAGTTTATCGGGGTCCTTCATTTGAGGCTTTTGATGGTTGGTATTTCTATACCGATTACTGCTCTGGAGTTTATTGGGCTGTAAAACAATCAGGTGATGTTACAGAGGAACAAGAGTTTGGGACAATTGGGCAGAGCTTCGTCTCTACTTTTGGTGAAGACGTATGGGGGGAAATCTATTTTGCCAATGGCAGTAGCATTCATCGATTGCTTGATCCAAATGACGAATTGGTAGGTCCCATTGTACAAACAGGTTCTGTTCTTTCGTCCTCGTTGGACGGAGCTACTTACGAGTGGTTTTTAAATGGGCAATTAGTAGGTAGTTCTGCTGAATTAGAAATGTCAGAGTTAGGAGAATATACATTGGTGGTAACAACAGGCAATAGTACTTGCCAAGTGGAGTTTACCATTGAAGTCACTTCATTGAGCACAGGCGAGTATTCGGGTGCAAGAAATCCACTAACAATTTTTCCAAATCCTGCACAGGAATCAGTTACGATAGACCTTGAAAGATATAGCGCTGAAGCACATTCGCTAGCCATCTACTCGATTGATGGTCGATTGATTCATTTGCTACGAGTTAATGCGAACCGTTTGGAATTGAATTTGAGAGACTATGCAAGTGGCGTTTACATCCTAAATCTTCTCGATAGCTCAGGCAATTCTATCGCTCAGTCTAAGCTGATCAGACAGTAGCATTCTCATTTTAAATAAAATGGATCCGTGATTTACGGCATCCATTTTATTTTTTTTTCGTCAGTTGGAAGGGAAAAAAGGTTTCAAGCATCTATAAGGATGTAGATGTGGAAAACTCTTGATTCCTTGATGCTTGTGCGTTGACTAAGTGTTCATCTTTGGTCGCTTAAGCTTAGCCATTATCAATCTTTGACCTGTTAATACTGATGCAATGATTAGCCTTACTGATGTAAATCCTTATTTTCACGGAATTAATTCAACTATTTGGGGTTCAATTTTCACCAAAAGTGATCGTTTTTTTTATTCTATGAGAAGTGTCTGGTTTCTTACAATCGTAATTTCACTGCTATTCACCTTAGGTGTATCCACTTCAGGTAACTCCCAGATTTACAATGAGAATTTCGGAGATTCTTTTGACTGTTTTAGTCAAGGTATTCTAGCCAATGGATTTGATCCAGGTCAGGGTCCTTGGAGCGTTTCTGCCTCTGGACTTAATGGTCCCGTTGCCAATCAATGGTACATCAGTAATTCCGCTTCTGGGAATGGTTTTGTAGGTGGATGTGTAAATGATTGTTTTTTTGGAGGGCAACGAACGCTGCATATTGGAAACAGTTCAGGAGGCAGTGACCAGGGAGCGTTCTACGAAGAACAAGGGAATGGGGTCATTTTCGTGACTGCTACTCGAGCCGAATCTCCCACAATAGATTGTACAGGATCGTTTAACAATACAGTGACGGTTCGTTTTGCACACAACTCACAAAATGTTACTGATTTTGCGAGAATAGAATATTTTGACGGAGTCAATTGGAGTACGCTCCAAAATCTTAACAATTCTGGATTATGTTTTGGCGGTCCAAACATGATCTGGGATGAGGTTACTAACCTTCCATTGCCTGCATCAGCCAATAACAATCCCAATGTGCGCATTGGTTTTAATTGGTTTAATGACGATAGTGAGATTGGTGCGGGCCTTCGCGGTTCCGTTGCCATTGACTTTGTGAGAGTAGATGCTGGTCCTCCGCCAAATGTTCCTGCTCCTGCATTTTCTACAGTTGACGGCAATGTTGACTTTTGCGAACAAACTTGCATCAATTTTCTAAGCGAAACTGTTTTTGACCCATTTTCTACGGGAGCTACTAATGCTACATACGCATGGGAATTTCCAGGATCTGTGACAACGACAAGTGCTCTACAAGACCCTACAAACATCTGCTACAATGAACCTGGAGTTTATGATGTAACTCTCACTGTTACTGACAATCTTGGCACAGGTGGACCCTTGGTACAAAACGGATACATTACTGTACAAGATTGTGGCCCGACCATTATAATCGAAATAGATAATGCTACTCCATGCGCAGGAGAAGAATGCGTGAATTTATCTTCCGAAAATTCAATAGGAGATATCAATTCAGCCACATGGCAATGGACATTTGTCAGCGAAAGTGGGTTTGATATGATTGCCTCAAATCAGGCTAATCCCGCTAATATTTGTCTGAACGAAGTCGGCTTCTATGATGTGACTGTTTCGGTAACGAATAATTTGGGAATAACTGAAACAGTAGAACTGCTAGATTACATTGACGTACTTGATTGTACGGGTCCTGAAATTGCCTTTTCAGTTTCTCAACAGGTCTTTTGTGTAGGAACTTGTGTTCAATTTACGGATGAGTCCACTTCTAGTAGTCCAATTACCGAATGGAACTGGACCCTTATTGGTGGTCAAGCAATAGGTGAAATTGAACCGGGTGTCTCTACTCAGCAAAATCCAGAAGTATGTTACGATGTTTCAGGATCGTATTGGGCGGTGTTGTCAGCTACCGATGCTCAAGGCCCGACAGCAAGGCCCGATAGTATTCTAATTATTGTCGACGATTGCACAGGGCCGATAGAAGCAAATTTTGCAGCATCTGATACGCTTATTTGTGCAGGCGATTGCGTTGATTTTCAAAACCAATCCTTGGGTTTTCAAACGAATTACACATGGATTTTCGGCGGAATCAATCAATCATCAACAGAAACAAATCCCGAGGTGATTTGCTATGAAACGCCTGGGTCCTACGATGTGACTTTAATTGTAGAGAACGGAATTGACGTTCCCGAGCAGGTCATTAAAACAGATTACATCGTTGTAGAGAATTGCATCAACCCTCCAGTTCCAAGAATCAGTGTTAGTCAGGATACCATTTGCGCAGGGAAGTGTGTTGACTTCTTTGACGAAAGCACTGGTCTGGGAAGCGAATTCTTTGAGTATGAATGGATTTTTGCAGGAGCAGTGGATGGCAGCGAGACTTCAACTGAGGCCAACCCTTCAGAAGTTTGCTACAACAGTCCTGGCGATTACGATGTAGTGCTGAAGGTTAAAAGACTCAGTATTCCCGATAGTGCTACCCGAGTCTTCACCAACGTTATTACCGTTGTAAATACACCTGAGTGCCGTCCTATCATTATTCCAAATATCCCTGACACCATCTGCGCCGGTGATTGCGCTTTCTTCTCTGCCGAGTTTATCGATGCTGATTCTGTTCGCTGGACTTTCTCGGGTGGAAATCCTGAAACGAGCACAGCTTTTGAACCTGGTTTGGTTTGTTTTCCTGAAGAAGGAGATTTCCTCGTCGTGTTGCAAGCTTATAACGAGTCAGGAGAAGCCCCTCCAGTAATCCAAACTGTCTTCGCAGGTCAGCGTCCACCCTTAAATGCTGGCCCTGATATTACGATCAATTCAGGAGCGATTGTTCAACTTACGGCTAGCCTTGGAGGGCAGGTTCCAAATGGAACTTTCTTGTGGCAGCCCTTTGACCAAGTCGACAACTTTAGGGCACAAACGGTACAGATATCGCCTAATGAAACGACTGCTTTCATTGTATACTACGACCAGGACAGCTCCTGCACTGCCATCGATACGGTAAATGTTACTGTGAATTTTGTAGCAGCTGTAGGTGTTCCAAATTCATTTTCTCCCAATGGAGACGGAAGAAATGATGTTCTCAGAGTATTGGGACAAGGAATAACTCGAATGGAGTTTAAAATATTCAACCGGTACGGTCAATTGGTTTTTGAAACGACAAATCAGATTGAAGGTTGGGATGGATTATTTAATGACAAAGAACTTAATGCAGGCACATTTGTGTATACACTAGAGGTAACCTTCGCAGAGGGGAACAGCGAAGTTTATACAGGCGATGTAACTCTAGTTCGATAAATCACCTTATGAGAAAAACGGCTCTGACACTTGCTTTTTTCACCGCTCTTCTGACTTCTGAAGCTCAGCAAGACTTTCATTATTCGCAATTTTTCGCGTCTCCTATTACTTATAATCCTGCCAATTCAGGAGCCTTTGAAGATGACATACGTGGAACCTTGAACTACCGCAATCAATACGGATCTATTTCAGAGCCCTATAAAACTTTCGGTATATCGGTTGACGCTCCTATCAAAATATCTAAAGATGCTTACGACCAAAACTTCTTGGGTGTTGGACTGACAGTCGTTAATGACAATGCAGGAACAATCGATTTCAATCAATTGCATATTGCAGGTTCTGTAGCCTATGCAATAGATTTGGGCGGAACAAAACAAAACCCACATTATATCTCTCTTGGTTTGCAAGTGGCCTTCATCCAGCGATCGATGAATTTCACCAACTCAACGTGGGAGTCGCAATGGACAGGGACCAATTTTAATCAATCCTCTTCAAGCGGCGAATCCTATATAGGAGACCTAACGGAATCAAATGTTTCTCTCGGTGGAGGAATATCTTGGTTTAACGCTATTAGTGACAATGCGCGGATATTGGCAGGGGCGGCAGTGCTCAATGCCAATACACCTTCAATGGAATTGCTGGGTCAACAGAACGATCTGCTGAGAAAGTACACGGGTCACGTTAGTTTGGCTATTGCCCCAGAAAAGCAGAGCGTCATTTATTACCCCAATATATTTGTGATGTTTCAAGGCCCCAATCGTATTATTGACATAGGTTCTGAAA
This sequence comes from Cryomorphaceae bacterium, assembly GCA_047632755.1. Lineage (GTDB taxonomy): Bacteria > Bacteroidota > Bacteroidia > Flavobacteriales_D > Cryomorphaceae > JAKVAV01. The sequence continues at coordinate 197,314 of JBLIDT010000003.1, read as the reverse complement.
TTGAATTTTCTTTATGGGATCGAACTGAGTTCACAGACCATAAGAATAATCTATCTATTAATTTGGGGGCTTACTACCGCTATGAGGACGCCATTTATTTCATAGGGAGAGTTAACTACTATGACATTTCCCTAGGTGTGAGCTACGATTTCACAGCTTCTCAATTATCTGAGAATAACAATGGACAAGGAGGAGTAGAATTGGTGATTGGCTACAGGACAACATTCAATGGACCTGGAACAAATCGTCAAAAACTGATAAGAAGCAAAGGGCTCTAGAGCTAAATTCGCTTCATTTGTCCCTTGATCATTTTTACCTGATCATCCAAGAGATTTCTTGTATCGAGCTTCTTAACTTCAGCTAACAAGTTTATCGCCTCACGCTTCTTTCTTTTCATTACTGCTATTCCTGCTAAATTAAGTTTAGCGACAGCTTGATCTGTTTTCATTCTCAAGCCAAGAGAAAGTGCTTTGCGAAAAAACCTTTCGGACTTGGTGGCTCCTCTGGATTGAGCCTCGATCATACCCATTAAGTAGTAGTAATATGCCTCTTGAGATTTAATCAACTGATCAGGATGCTTAATCTTAAGCATTGTCTTTTCGGCTTTAGCGAACTTGCCTCTTCTTACATGAAGGAACGAGAGTAAGATCAGTTCGTGTCTGAAAAGCAAAAGCACAACTAAGCCAACTAGCAAAATGAGTAGAATTCCATTTCCGATGTTGCCAACGGTAAATTGATAGATGCTCCAAGCTAGAACCAAAGCAATTAGAACGTATTTAATTATTTTATTGATCATACTTTCCTTTATTTGAGGCCTGCAAAGGTAATGAGCTTTGATTGATTAACGAGAGAGTGAAAGAAAAAAAGGATGTTTGTAACAAAGCCTACGGTGAGTCGTCTCTGTTATGAAATCTAAATACAAACTAACATGAAGAAGCAAATTTATACTCTCATTGGCCTAACTCTAATGGCCTTTTCAACATCTGCTCAAACAGATGTGATTTCCTCTTACTTTTCAGAATACGAAGAAAGAGAGGACGTAACGGCGATTACGCTCTCGGGTAAAGCATTTGAATTGGTAGGTCAAATCGATGTAGAGGAGACAGATCTGCAAGAATACAAGGACATGGCCTCCCAGATTACAGGGCTCAGGGTAATTGTTGACGACAGTGACCCATCAGCAGTTCAAACTGCCAAGGCTGCCCAAAAAAGACTGCCTTCAAATTTTGAAGAATTGATTTCCATTAAAGAAAAAGATACGGAGTTCAAATTGCTTATCGATGAGCAAGGTGGGGTGGTTCGAGAACTAATTGGTATCGCAGGAAGTGAAAACACTTTTGCTATTATGAGTCTTGTCGGCAGTATGAAAATGAGTGATATTGGGCAGATGACTCAACAATTAGTTAAAGCTAGCTCCTCTGCCTTTGCAGGCTTGGAAGACATGTCATCGGATATCAAAGTGTTTCCCAATCCAGTGCAGCAAGATGGAGAACTCAACGTGAAGTTTTCCGATGACCTCTCAAAATCACAAGTGCATGTGTTTAATTCAGCTGGGGTTGAAGTAAAAGTATTCACCGCTCAATCGGGCATGAATTCTGTCGATGTCTCAGGACTTGACAAGGGCGTTTACGTCATCAGAGTTGACAAAGGAGATAAGGAAGTTTCGGGAAAGTTCATTATTCAATAGAACTGACTGAACCAAAACCAGCCGATGCAGAAAGGTGATTTCCAAAAAGACATATTTGTCCACCGCAATAAAATGTATCGGTTTGCTGTGTCCTACATTAAGAATGAAGAAGAAGCTAAGGATATCGTTCAAGAGGTGCTTATGAAGTTGTGGGAAACTCGATCGGAATTGGAAAAAGTGAATAGCCTCGAATCGTGGTGTATGACTTTAACAAGAAATAAGTCACTTGATGCTCTCAAGAGGGCAGGAAGAAAACGAAATGAAAAGTTGGAGATTCATCACGAACCGGCTCATTCTACGAATCACACACCACTTCAAGTAGTAACGGAAAAAGAGTCTATTGAAAATGTAAAGAAGATAGCAGGTGAGTTACCCGAAAATCAAAAAACCGCATTTACCTTGCGGGAAATTCAAGGGTACAGCTATTTGGAAATATGCGAAATAATGGAAATTAGCATGAGTCAGGTTAAAGTCAATATTTTTCGCGCTCGAAATACAATAAAGGACCAGTTAAAAAAACGCTACAGTTATGAATGAGTTGAGGTTAAAACGACTTGAAGATAAGTACTGGCAGGGCGAAACGACTCTTGAAGAAGAGAGGGAATTGAAGTCTTTGGCTAGGACTAGCCCCGAAGCATTGTCGCCTGAGTTTATTCAATTAGTGGGCTCGCTAAGCGTTGAAAGTGAAAATCCGAGCGTTCAGCTAGATGATTCGTTTGAATCTGAATTTTGGGCAGAAGTTGAACAAAAGAATGACTCAAAAATTATTAGAGGAAGATTCACTCCACTTGAATTCGTTCGCTATGCAGCGGCCGCAGTCGTTCTGCTTTGTTTTAGCTTTGCTATATGGTATGCTGTAGGAGAAGCAGAACAAGCAGGAGTGATGGCTTCAGTAAATCAAGAAGAGCAATTCGAATCCCCCGAAGCGGCATTTAAGGAAGCTAAGCAAGCTTTGTCCTTTGCTTCATCAAAACTGAATAAAGCAAAGAAACCAATTCAGAATATAGAGAAGTTTCACCAAGCTACGTTGAGTGTAACAGGTGTGAGTTACAATAAGACATCAAAAGATTCCAAAAATGAAAACGATTAATAAAAAGCTAATCTTATCCTTTACCGCGCTGGTCATGACCTTTTCGGTGATGGCCCAGGATGCCATAGATCGATACTTTTCGAAATATGCCGATGATCCTGAGTTTACATCTATTACCATAAGCAGTAAGATGTTTGGTCTCTTTTCGAATATCGAAACGGACGACCCTGACAATAAAGAGGTACTTGATGCCATGAAAGACCTGACTGGCATCAGAATCATCACAAGCGAAGATTCTGAATCTAACGTAGATTACCAAAAGGTGATCAAGCAAGTTGGTAAAGAGTACGAAATGCTGATGAGCGTGGATGAGAAAGACGAAAAGGTTCGTTTCTTCGTCCGAGAGGAATCTGGTCAAATTGCCGAGCTCTTTATGATTGCTGGTGGCAAGGGCAACTTATTCTTAATGAGTATCTCAGGAATTATAGATTTGGAAAAAATTTCTAAAATCTCGAAGAACATGAACATCGGAGGTATGGATTACTTGGAGAATTTGGATGAAGACAACTAGACCAATTAATTCCAGTCTTATTTTCATTTTGCTAATGGCAGCGGGCTGTGCAGAAGTCAATCCGCCAAGTGAGGCACTCAATGACTACATTGAGCGCCCTGAAATTGATCAGGAACTTGGAGAGCTCTACTTTTATCCCACCACAGTGCGAATGCTGGACAAATTTATAAGCAATGGTGAAGGTGGAATACTGGAGGGTGTAAAAGAGGGCAGACTTTTCTTTGCAAAATCAGATTCTTTGGACATTCTTCAGAGAGATGTAAAAGAGTTGGAGAATGGACTGAGGTCCGAAGGTTTTGAACTCTTGGCCGAATTCAAGTCAGGTGACATGAGCACCGTGGCATATGTGAGAGATCAGACGATTGATCGATATGTAGTGCTAGTTGGAGGTGATGGTGTGGCCACTATGCTGATAGAAATGAAAGGCGAAATTTCTCTAGAGACTATTCAAGGTCTTTCTGACCTTAACACTGATAACGTTATGTCACTTCTAGATCTTGCTAGAGGCAATAATGAAGAGCTTATTGATGAATCTGAATCAGAAGAGGCAGAGCCTGATACCACAAAGACCAAAACCATAAAAATCGAAATTTGACTTCTGTATTAAACATCAATGGCCTCTCCAAAAAATTTGGCCGACTTACTGCTGTAGATAATTTAGAACTGAACGTACCCAAGGGGTCTGTCTTTGGCATACTAGGACCAAACGGAAGCGGAAAATCAACGACCCTTGGTATGATACTCGGGGTTATCAATCCTACGTCTGGCTCTTTTGATTGGTTTGAAGGTGAGCAAGGCCATCAGGTTCGCAAGAAAATTGGTGCCATTCTGGAGGCGCCTTGTTTTTATCATTACCTCTCTGCTGCTGCTAACTTGAAGGTGACAGCCACAATCAAAGAAGCACCCACGAGTCGCATCAATGAAGTGCTGGATAGAGTAGGGTTACTTTCTAGAAAAGACGATCCTTTCCGTTCATTTTCACTTGGGATGAAACAACGCTTAGCCATTGGCTCTGCCTTGCTTTCTGATCCAGAGGTGCTTATTTTAGATGAACCCACGAATGGCTTGGACCCTCAAGGAATAGCTGAAATTCGAAATCTGATCATAGACTTGGCAAACGAAGGCCGAACTATTATCACAGCTAGTCATATGCTTTCTGAAGTGCAGCGAATCTGCACGGATTTTGCAGTTCTGCGTATGGGGAAAAAGATCTATCAAGGTAAAGTGAGGGAACTCGATCAAGAAAAAGCTCGTTACGACATATGGGCAGAAGATGCAGCTTCTTTGGGTACGGCTCTTGACAGCGGCAGTTTTATCTCATCCCACAGAAAAGAAGGTGACGCATTTGTCGTCATGTTGGATAAGGACAAAAGTGCGGCAGATCTAAATTCTTACCTCATGGAAAAAGGTGTCGCTCTAAATAGACTCGTTCCACAGGCAACAACTCTCGAACAAAGATTTTTGGAAATTCTAAAAGCCGAAGACCATGCTTAGACTCGTAAAGATTGAGTACCTAAAGCTAAAGTCGAATCGCGCACTCTGGATTTTACTCGGATTGTACTTTGTAGCTATTGCGGCTGTAGCCATCGGTGCTGGAGCCTTTCTGGATTACATGACAGCTGAAGGAATGGACTATCGAGGAATCAACCCTTCGATATTCCCGATATATGATTGGGAAGATATTTACCACAATCTGGCATACCTAGCCTCCTTTTTTGCCGTATTCCCTGCATTTCTGTTGATCATTTCAGTGAGCAATGAGTACACATACAAAACACACCGGCAGAATATCATTGATGGACTATCAAGGAAGGAATTCTTTTTGTCCAAGTTGAGCTTTGCCGCTTTCCTATCTCTAGTATCGGCGGCATTCTTGTTTCTACTCGGGCTTGTGCTGGGTTTGATCAATTCAGAATCAGGATTGTCGGCATTCACCAATAGCTTGGTATTCATTCCTGGACACGCGATTCAGCTATTTTGCTTCTTCCTGTTTTCTATCCTATTGGTTCTTATCATTAGAAGATCTGGAATCACGATTGTACTTCTGTTGATTTATTCTCTCATTCTCGAGCCTATTCTTTCTGCACTGCTCAAATGGCAGGTGCCAGAGTTGGGTATAGTTTTACCTCTCGATTCTATCTCATCCATGATCAGGATTCCCTTTTCGAAGTATATTTTACTTCAAACGCAAGACTATATTGCTTGGATGGATTTGTTGCGCGGTGGGTTATGGGGCTTAGTATTTACCGCCCTTATATTTGTGATCCTCAAGAAAAAAGATTTCTAAAGTTCTTCTCGAGTCACCTTCCATGTGCGGTCGGCTAGCAATTGAACTGAAGCCACAAAGTGTTTATAAGCAGGCTTCTTTCCCCATTCTTCTGGAGATATCATGGACATAACAAATTCATCTTCGTCTCTCGCGTACAAGTGATATTCAGAACCAACTATCGGATCAAAATTCATATCAGAAGCGTAAACCGCTTTTGATACTTCGACACGATTCTGAAGTTTTTCGGCTTGAGTAGCCAATAAAGCAATTTGTTCTTTAATTTGGTCCAACTGCATATTGCTCTGCTCCTCCATCGCTTTCATAGAGCGACTTTTTATCACTCCCTTTTCTGTAGGAGCGAAGGCAGGGCTTCCCACATGATGAGGGTAGGGAATTAGACCAGGATTTTCTGTGATCTTATCGGGGTCAATCGGATTGACGAATTCCAGATTTTTATTTGATGACATCAATTCAAGGATAGGTTCTTCAAGTGGGTAAAAGTAGTATCAAATTTGGCAATGATAGGACCACTTAGACCTCGACTTTCCAAATAATCTTTGTGCATTTGAAACAATCGGTCATAGTCATGCCTGCCCCTCAGTTTGGCAATAGCCATCGCCCTGAAACGGTGCAGGTAGCTATGGTTTGTCCATTCAGCTGCTTTAGATGGGTTGTCATTGTATAAGCGGTCGAGATTAGCTAGGTGCTTGTAATGGTTAAGGAAGTCAAATCCTTTGTGATCCATAAAATCGATAGCCATATCACCGATGGCAGTCATATCATTTACATTCTTTGAAGGCAAAACTGGTGGAGCGGTATGGGCATCCAATTGATTCCAACTCAATAACAGAGAATAACTCGATTTTCTGAAATAATCATTTAGACCGAAAGTATTGGTCAGGGTGAGTTCGACTAAATCATGTCTGACTCCCGCAAAGAACTTGACGTATGCCATTTCTTCGTCTCCAGTAACGGTTGCCATAAAAACAGAACAACCAAAACTTGTTTGACGCTCATAAACGAGTGGCGACCTCTCCTCGTATTTCTTGTGATCGAAATAGGGTTGGAGGTGCTGATTAAGTATGTCTTGGGCTTGCGACAAATTCATTACCACTCAATAACATCCGCACATGTCAAATGTTCGTGTTTACAGACGTGAACAGAATAGAGGATATAATAATTACATATGTATACAATAGTAGTTTGTAGATGACTACTTTTGTATATAGTTGTAACTCGTTTCTATTGTTTATGACGTCGATTCATATGTCATTGATATATAGTTATTCAATTACATTCTTCTCTATCATAGGTTCAGATTACATGCGGAATCTAGGCTTAAGAGTCGAATTGTTTATTGCTATCTAAGCAAACAAAATGCTACACATGTATATATGGACCTAGCCGATAGAATTAAGACGATAATTACGGTGAACAATTTAACTAGCTCGTCATTTGCAGATAAGGTTGGAGTCCAGCGCTCGGGTGTTTCTCACATCCTAAATGGGCGAAATAGGCCATCGATGGATTTCCTTTTAAAAGTAATTGAGGCATTTCCGCGGGTAGATGCAGGATGGCTTCTTACCGGTAAGTCGCCTGAAAGTTCTGTCACCCAAAAAAGTCAACAAGTAAAAGCAGCGAATAAAGAGCCTAAAGCTGTTTTTCAGCAAGTAAAGTCAAAATCTTCTGAAGAAAGATCCATCGAAAAGATTGTCATTTTTTACACAGACCATACCTTTGAGACATACAATCCCAATTCTCAATGAAAAAGGCCATTTTTTTAGACCGTGATGGAGTAATTAACCATGATCCAGGAGATTACACGACTTCGATTACCGAATTCACCATTCTGCCCGATGTTATACCTACGCTGATTCGGTGGTCAAAGCAAGGGTATGTGATTGTGGTTATTACCAATCAAGGCGGTATTGCCAAGGAGAGATACACTTTGGAGGATTTCTATGAAATAGATTATTACATGAAATCAAAATTTTTGCAGGCGGGCGTAAACTATCTCGAGACCTATTTCTGTCCTCACCACGACGCGATTAGTCATTGCCTTTGCCGGAAGCCCCATTCAGGTATGATAGAAAAGGCGGTAGCGAAGCTCGGCATTGATCCTAACCAGTCGGTTATGATTGGTGATAAATGGCGTGATTTGGAAGCGGCTGAAGGAGCAGGAGTTAAAGGGATAAAGATTGACGTAAATCAATCATTGACGTCAATAGACTTAACAAAGTTCTCTAACTAGTGTTGTCCTTCGTATACCGTGCAACTTCTCCTCTATAGCGAATTCATTTTCCAATCAGCTCCAGAAGCTTTCAAGGCCTTCAAGAATATAGGTCGTGGTTCTGGTCTCTTTTCTGCCAAAGGCTTGGTGGAGACTAAGATGATGGGGACAGGAAGCGGAAGTGGGTTTAGTATATGGCCGAATTTTAAACGCTATTCCATCTTGTTTTTTTTTGAAACAGAGCAAGACTTGGAAGACTTCCTCAAGGATAATCAAGATTTCAATTGGTACTTGGAAAATGCACAGCAGCACTTGCTGGCCAAGCTCATTCCATTTAAGGGACATGGTTCATGGGGCGGAGAGGTCCCTTTCGATTATGATGCTGAGGTTGTTTCTGAAACAGATCCCTTAGCGGTAATAACGAGAGCTACTATCAACACGAGGGCACTACTCGATTTCTGGAGAAATGTACCGAAAGTCGCTTCTTTTATGCATTCAGCGCCTGCGCTTCATCAGGTAGGTATAGGTGAATATCCCCTTTTCATGCAGGCGACTTTTAGCATTTGGGAAAACCTCAAGAGACTAAAAGAAACAGCTTACACGAACACTCCTCATTCAGAGGTAGTGAAGATGACCAGGGAAAGAAATTGGTATAAGGAAGAGCTCTTCGCAGAATTTGCCATAGGAGGTCTATCAATAAAGGGGGAAAAATTTGAGCGCCTGAAAGCGCTCAACATTAATCCTCTTTGAAGTCTAGGCTCACCGAATTAATGCAGTAGCGCAATCCTGAAGGCTTGGGGCCATCTTCAAATACATGTCCTAGATGACCTCCGCATTGCCCGCAAACTACTTCTGTTCTGGCCATACCGTAACTTCGATCAACAATTTCCACAACATTCGTATCGCCAACAAAGGTGTAAAAGCTTGGCCATCCTGTTCCAGATTTGAACTTGGTATTTGAATTAAAAAGAGGCAACTCGCAAGCCGCGCAGGTATATGTACCTTCTTCTTTGTTTTTAAGTAGGTCCCCTGAGAACGCTCTTTCCGTTCCTTTCTGACGAAGAACTTCGTATTCTTGAGCAGTCAATATTTCCTTCCACTCTTCTTCAGTTTTAGATACTTTGTATTGGTGATCGTTCTTCTCTTCGCCATTTTCCGCATTTTGGCTGCATGCCGTTAATGCGATGAGTAGAGTTGTCGTGATAACTAAGTATTGCTTCATTTTCTATAGATTTAAGACATTAACGTTTGATAGGAGTGTTTTGGTTTTGTAATGTGGCACATTCTCTCAGTGAATGCAATAATCAAACCTTTTATGAAACTTTGATTCCTGCCAATAATAGAAGGATGGGTAGAATCATAAAGATTGATAATTCAGAAATGTAGTAAATAACAGGTGATCCTTAAATTTTCACAAATAAACCCCTCGAAGTATTGCAAATAGAAGATTTTTAATTGACTCAAATAATTGATCATCATATATCTACATATGGTTAGATGTTTGTTGTGAAAACACGCTGTTCGTATTTATCTGATAACCCAAAAGGTGGGACACTTTATATTGCCAAAATTTGCACCAATTTTGTAAAACCTTATAAAAGCTCAAGGTTAACCACAAAAGACCAATTTGTACTATGAATAAAATTGTACTCCTTTCAATCTTTCTTGCGGGTATGTTAGTTTCAGGCAATAGTCAAGATCCATATATATCTATCGAGAGCCAAGTAGCACTTGGCAGCGAGTTAATCGATAATGCCTTTAAGGCTGTGATAGACTCTGAAGGAAACAGAATAGTGTACGGAAGTTTCAGTGAAGAGATCGATTTTGATCCTACTGCGACTGAATTCATCATAGAACCGCTTGGCTCTCCTGACCTTTTTCTAGCATCTTATAGTCCAGATGGCAGTTTAATTTGGGCTTTTAATCTAGGGCGAATAGCATTAAACAGTGGGATGTCTGCTCGTGGTTTAAGGGTAGATTCAGATAATAATGTCATTATTTCAGGAGGTTTTTCACTTACTGTAGATTTTGACCCTTCAGCAATCGATAGTCCCTTGACTGCAGTCCAAGGTTTAGATGGTTTCGTGGCTAAATATAATTCAAATGGGCAATTTATATGGGTAAAGCAATTCGGAAGTATCGGTTCTGATATCATTACAGCTTTGGCAATTGATGATCAAGACAACAATGTTATTGGTGTCCTTTTCGGCGGAGAGATTGATCTTGATCCATCCACAGGTAGTCAAGATCTTGCGACTCCTGTCGGTGGAATAGATGCGGCTGTTGTTAAATTGGATACGGATGGAAATTACGCATGGTCGTTCTTGGTAGATCCTGATGTGAATAATGAATTTGTATCCGCCTTAGCAGTTAACTCAATTGGTGTAATCGCCTTGGGAGCTGTGATTAACGCAATAACGACAGGTATCCCAGTTCAGGCTATGTTTGCCGGGGTTCTCGATTTAGACGGCGCAGAAATTTGGTCTTATGATTTTCAAAATCAAGGTCAGTCCAATGTGATTTCACATATCGTTTTTTCTGAAGACGAAGAAAACATTTACTTGGGGGGTCGCATTCAGGTGGATACCGATTTTGACCCTTCAGAAAATGAAGAAATCATCTCTCCACTCTTCGCCGATCCTTTTCTATCCAAGCATTCGTCGGTAGATGGCAGCTTGACTTGGGTCAAGTATGTAGAATCAAGCTCTACGGCCGATTATTGTGCAGGCGTTCATGAGAGCAATGGCATCGTCTTTATGGCAGGTTCTTTTGATGTATTGGCAACGTTTGTTCCAGGCGATTTCACGACTCAAGTTCCATCAAACGGAGCATCTGATGTTTTCGTGTCAGTTTATGAAGCCAGTTCTGGAGATTTTATCGAGGCAGAAACTTTTGGCGGATCAGGCGGGGAAAAAGCCAACGACGCTTTTTTTGGAGGTTCTGATGGACTCCTCATTGTTGGTCAGTTTAGCTCATCCTTAGGTTTAGTAGAGGGCGGAGAGATCATAGCAGCTGAAGGATTTGAAGATGGCTTTATAGCAGAGTTCTCATATCTGTACAATCTCAGTGCAGGAATTAAATTAAACGAAAAAGACATCGTTCTATACCCTGTTCCCGCTAAAGACCATGTGTTTGTCCAATTAAACGATATCAACAGCAATTCTGTTCAGATCAAGCTCATCAACATTATTGGTCAAACTGTATTTGAAGGCGAATTTGACAATTCTTCAAATAAGTTAAAAATTGACATCAACGGCCTGAGCCAAGGAGTTTACTTGATGGAGGTTAGAGTAAATGATTCGTCCATCACAAAGCGCTTAATCAAAGAATGACAGAGGGCGAAGCTCGATTGGCATTGGGTGTGAATCCAACCACAGATTTAGAAGATATTATAGAAGCATATGAGGAAGCTGTTTTCGAACAGGCTTCCTTTTTTATGCGCCGGGTTTTCATACCCAAACTTGCAGAGGCACGAATTAAAAGACTTGAATCCATTAGCCTTGCGGCAAAAGCATTAGGGCTCGAGGAGGTAGAAAACAGCGACCCGATCCAATTCGACTTTAGCTCGGCCAAGAACCATCAGGAGGTAATTGAGGCATATAATAAAGCTGAAATAAGTATAAAGCTACAATTGGCCAATACTTCAAGTTCCGCTATAGCTAAAAGTTCCTTTCAATCATGGATTCAGTTATTTAAAGGCTATGCCAATTCCTTTCAAGCATTCTGTATGATACCAGAAAGTGAAGTCCAAGTCAAGCTCACTGAAGCGCCGATTTTCATCGAATACTGGAATGCGACTGAGGTCGAAAAGGCTGAACTAGTTCAAAAGGAATGCGTCAGATTGAAAAGACTGACTGGGAACTAAGCGAAGGTGAATGACGTGTTTCTGAGAGCCGATAATGCGTCGTAAAACGCAGAATAACTTGTTAGAAAAGAAGCGCGTGATTAACCTCAGAGACCAAAGTCATACCCTGAGGGCGCAAATAGAATGTGTTTAGAATCGAGTCGCTGAAATCTATGGACAGACACTAATTAGACCTTCATGGCACGATCCATAGCCCGCTTATCCTGCTTGTCTTTAAGGTCGTGTCGCTTATCGTGTTGCTTCTTACCTCTTGCCAATGAAATCTTTACTTTGGCATATCCCGAACTAGCAATGAAAACTTTCAAAGGGACTATCGTGAGCCCTTTGTTTTTCATCGCTTTCTCCAGTTTTTCGATTTCTTTCTTGTTGAGCAAGAGCTTTCTATCGCGGGTAGGAGAGATGGGATTATTGTAGCTGGCTGGCTCATAGGGTGAAATGTGCATAGACTTGATCCACAACTCGTGTTTTCGTAAAAAGCAATAGGCCTCAGAAATGCTGGCTTTGCTGCTGCGAACGCTCTTTATTTCGGGGCCAGTAAGCTGAATACCCGCATCGTACTTGTCGATGAGTTCGTATTCATAGTTCGCTTTCTTATTTCTGATGTTTACTTCCTTTGTTGAAGCCATGCTGCTAATTTAAACCAAATAAAAAAGCCGCCCTTCCAAAAAGGAGAGGACGACTTCTTGTTTGCGGTATTTTAATTATCCTTTTAGTGCATCGTAATTCTCAGCAACTTGTTTCCAGTTGATTACGTTCCAAAAAGCTGAAATGTAATCGGGACGTCGATTCTGGTAATTGAGGTAATATGCATGCTCCCAAACATCAAGCCCTAGAATAGGCGTTCCCATAGCACCTGCCCCTGGCATCAAGTTATTATCTTGGTTAGGAGTGCTAGTAACGTGTAGCTTTCCATTCGCACCAACTATTACCCAAGCCCAACCTGAACCGAACTGAGTGGCTGCGGCGTTGTTGAATGCTTCCTTGAGTTTATCCACTCCGCCAAGGTCAGAATCAATTGCTGAAGCCAAAGAACCCGATGGATTTCCTCCACCGTCAGGGCCCATTACTTTCCAGAAAAGTGAATGATTGTAAAAGCCACCTCCGTTGTTTCTGATTCCAGCTCCGAGGCTATCTACATTGGCTAGAAGCTCTTCGATGCTTTTGTCAGCATTCTCCGTTCCTTCTAAAGCTGCGTTGAGCTTAGACGTATATCCCGCGTGATGCTTGTCGTGATGGATTTCCATAGTGCGCGCATCGATGTGCGGCTCTAATGCGTCAAAAGCATACGGTAAATCTGGTAATTGAAATGACATTGTCGTTGTTTTTAGGTTTGTACATGAACAGTCAAATTTAGCTTTAGTTCCCCGAAAGGCCGCATTTTTATGATAGAGTGTGCTTATTGAGTGATAGACTTAAATCCAAAAGCGGAATCTGTTCGTCTTAAAATCGTTGATCAGGTCTGAACCGAATGTCAGGACTGAATTAAAAATTTTGGAGCTCAGAAATCTTGGCAGTTGGTATTGAAAATTTACACCGTACTTTTGCCGCGATGTACAAAACCATTCTTCGAAAGACCCTTTTTAAGCTCAGTGCCGAGCAAGCCCACAACTTTTCCTTTGGCTTTTTGAAAGTGATCTTTCAGCTGCCGCTTGTTAAGAGCTTGTTTTACGGCGCTTACAATGTCAATCATCCTTCGCTAGAGCGGGAAGTATTTGGAATTAAGTTCAAAAACCCTGTCGGTTTAGCCGCGGGTTTCGACAAGAATGCCAAGCTCTTTAATGAGTTCTCGTTTATGGGATTTGGCTTTGTGGAAATAGGCACGGTCACTCCAAAGCCTCAGGCAGGAAATGACAAGCCACGGTTGTTTCGATTGCCCGAAGATGAAGGTTTGATCAACCGTATGGGCTTCAATAACGAGGGAGTTAAGAAGATCGCGCGAAGGCTCAAAACCCGCTACAGTTCAGTAATTATTGGTGGAAACATTGGTAAGAATAAGCTCACTCCAAATGAAAATGCCATTGACGACTACTTGATCCTTCTGAATGAGCTTTACGATGTCGTAGATTACTTTACGGTAAATGTTTCCTCACCAAATACGCCTGGCTTGCGGGAGCTCCAAGAGAAAGAGCCACTGACCAAATTGCTCAGAGCACTCAAAGAGGAGGCCGCCAAGAAGCCAGTCAATAAACCCATTCTCTTGAAGATCGCTCCTGATCTTACCGATTCTCAGCTAGACGATATTGTAGAAATCGTCATAGAAACTAAGGTGGACGGAATCATCGCTACCAACACTACCATCGACCGATCGGGATTACATACTCCTGAAGTTGATGTTGCCGAAATGGGTGCTGGCGGCCTGAGCGGAAAGCCTTTAAGCAGCCGCTCGACTGAAGTGATTCGCTACATTCATCAAAAGTCAAACGGTTCTATCCCAATCGTTGGAGTGGGAGGGATTCATAGTGCTGAGGATGCCATAGAAAAGCTCGAAGCGGGTGCCTCTCTAGTTCAGCTGTACACAGGGTTCGTTTATGAAGGCCCATCACTAGTGAAGAAAATCAACAAAAAAATTATCGAAGATGCTCGAGCTAATTGAATGTCCGCGTGATGCGATGCAGGGCATTAAGGAATTTATTCCAACCCAAAAGAAGATCGATTACATCAACCTACTTATCGAGGCTGGTTTCCACACCATCGACTTCGGTTCGTTTGTAAGTCCCAAGGCGATCCCACAAATGGCCGATACGGCAGAGGTGCTCAAGGGACTCAAGCTCAATGACAAATCAAAACTCCTTGCCATCATCGCCAACAAGCGTGGTGCCCAGGATGCCGCTCATTTCGAAGAGATCAATTATTTGGGTTATCCCTTCTCCGTTTCTGAAGAATTCCAGAAGCGCAACACCAACAGTACGTTAGAGGAATCATTAACCGTATTGGAGGAAATCAAGGCCATTGCTGATAAAGCAAACAAGGATTTGGTGGTTTATCTTTCCATGGCTTTTGGTAATCCTTATGGCGAAGAGTGGAATCCTGACAACGTTATTAAATGGGCGGAGCGACTTCACCGCGAATTCGGAATTAAGACTTTGGCTTTGAGCGATACGATCGGCACATCAAGTCGCGGAAGTATTGATCGACTGTTCAATGGATTAATCCCTGCCTTACCTGGAGTCACTTTTGGAGCACATCTCCACACCACTCCCGATACATGGCGCGAGAAGGTAGATGCCGCTTACCAAGCTGGCTGCCGCCGATTCGATGGTGCATTAAAAGGATTTGGCGGATGCCCAATGGCCAAGGATGACCTTACGGGAAATATGCCCACAGAAAAGATGCTCGGCTATTTCGAAGAAAGAGGAGTGGAGACAGGAGTCGAGCAGGATAAAGTCAATCAGGCTTTATTGGCTGTGGCGGATGTTTTTCCGCTTTGAGAGGGTGTGGTGCGGGTTCGCGCAGAGTCGGGGAGAAGGCGTGGAGTTCGCTGAGAAATTTATCCTAGCCGAGAGCTCTTTTCATTGACTATTCCTAATTGAAGGTGTGAAGTATTCAGAAAGATGTCTAATATCTGATACCATTATATTTCTTAATCCTCAATACGATTATTCCTAATTGATCATTCCCCTATGAATTCAGTTCAATCAACGTAATCTCTGGAGGCATTCCGATCCTTCCTGGAAATCCGAGATAACCAAACCCTCTGTTCACATATAAATGCTGCTTCCCTTCGGTGTAGAGTCCGCCCCAACGAGGATAGCGGTACTTCACTGGGCTCCACTTGATCCATCCTGGTATTTCTATTCCAAACTGCATTCCGTGGGTATGTCCTGCGAGAGTTAGATCGATATCGGTCTTCTTCATTACCTCTGCATCCCAATGAGATGGGTCGTGAGACATCAAGATTTGGAATCGTTTCGAGTCAGTTCCAGCAGTGGATTTCGCTAAATCACCGTATTTGCTAAATCCGCCGAGTCCCCAGTTTTCCATCCCGATGATTTCGATGACCTCTCCACTGTTCGATTTGAGCTCAGTCCATTCGTTGGTGAGTAGTTTAAAGCCCATTTTCTCATGGTAATCCGCTAGTTTATCCAAGTTGGCTTTCTTCTCTACTTCGCTTTCCCATTGAACGTAGTCGCCGTAGTCGTGATTTCCGAATATGCTGTACTTTCCGTGTTTGGCTTTAAGCACACCAAGAACATTTTCCCAGCCTTTCACTTCATCAGCGTAGTTGTTTACCATATCACCAGTGAAAAGAATGAGATCGGGTTCTAAGGCATTTACCATGTCAACACCGCGTTGCACCGCGCCGTAGTTATTGAAAAAACTCCCGATGTGAATGTCTGAGATATGAACGATCTTGAATCCTTCAAATGATTTTGGTAGGTGATCAAAAGCAAGGTTCACCTTCTCGGTGCGGAAACGATAGCGCCCGCGGCCAATACCGTAGAGGATGCTGAAAAATGGAATAGCGGCAAGAGCCCAACCAATTCTGGAGATGAATTGCCAACGGTTGATGCTTGAAGTGGAAGACGCCGCTGTTTCGGTTGGCACAAAGCTGCGCACGAAATAGGCCGTTATTCTTCTAAATATGTGAAGGATATCATCCGTGAGGTGAAACAATGCTGCAATAAGCTTTGGCATGAAAATTAGCATCAGCAACCCAAACCCCATAAAGAAGAAGTAGTATTCCATTCGGGCCTGCGCCTCTCGGTAGGTTGTAACGGCGTAAATCAGCACCCCGTATGCTATGATGGAGATAATCCAGTAGGCAATTTGAGCACCGTTTCTCCAAATAGGTTTTGTCCATTCGGACGAGATAAGGCGCACTGATTTGAATGCGTAAAGATCGATCACCAAGAGAATGGCGATGAAGATGATGAGGGGTAAGTAATTCTTCATGGTTCAAGTTCGAGGATATTAACTCGCTAAGGCTTTGATTGTTGCATGTGTTTAATAGGCCACGTAGGCTTTGCTTTTATAGCCGCCAATGTCTTTTAAAGAGATTCCTTCATATGAGACTCCTTCCGAATTGAAGTCAGACTGCATCGTTGTGGCAGATCGCGCTGTCTCAACTTTCATGTTTGACATTGAAAATTCATTAATAGTTTGGGAATCCGCATCGTCGGCGGAAAGATCTTGAGCTCGGGCAAGTTTGGTTTGGACATCTTTTTTGGCCTCAGCTGTTCCTTCGAAATCTTCAGCAATTTCTATCTCCATTTCGGGTGCGGTAGGAGTATCAGATACTGGAGCTTCGTCGGCGAAAGTATGGTCTTCTTCCATTATTTCCTCATCAATAGGTGCTGATTCATTTTCTGCAATTAACACGTCATCAGTATTTTTAGTAATCTCATCTGAAGTTATAATTGCATTTCCAGCTTCCTCACCTAGAACTTCATTCTCACCCTTAAAGGCCTCAACTACTGCTTCTCCTTCTGTTTCAAATTCTTGTGTTTCTTGCTTTTCCTTAGGGGCTTGCTCCTTGTTATTTGTGCTGTCCTTTCTCTCTATATTTTCAGCAATGGGCTCTCTTTCTAAATTGTCGGAAGGCCAAAAAACAAAAGCTCCAACAACTAGAACAGCAATAGCCGCCGCAACCTTCCACCACACGAATCCTCGTTTTTCTTCTTTGTTGTCAAAGACCGCCATGACCGAAGCTTTCATATCGGGTGGTGGTGGCGCATTTTCTGACAGTACTTCTTCAGCAGCCAAATTGGCCTCGCGCATCTTTTCGTAAAGCTCCTCAGAGCCCAGCGATTCCAAAACCAAAGTCTTTTCGTCCTCAGTCAGTTCTGCGAAGGATTTCGAGCCAATCAGGTCGTATATCTTTTCTTCGTTTTCGTTCATCACTTTGGGTTAAATGAAACCAGTTGGGTCGAAAGTTTTTTCAGGGTGTAGAACAGCTTTGACTTTACCGTTCCCTCAGCCACACCAGTAGTTTCAGCGATTTCTTTTATGCTGAGTTGGTGCTTGTATCTCAAAATAAAAATGCTTCGTCGTTCTGAGTCGAATTTCTCCAACTCTTCTGTCAGTGCCGTTTTAAACGCCTTTCGATCGATGTTTTCCATCTTTTGCGATTCAGTGGTTTCCGATTCAATTTTCAGTTCGGTATTTGCTCGTTTTTTCACTTCTTCACTTCGGTATATGTTCTTGCACATATTGTTGGCGATACTGAATACATAGGTCTTAAATGCTCTTTTTCCATCGTATTGATGTCCTTTCTCGGCCAGCTTCATAAAGAGTTCTTGGGTTTGGTCTTTGGCCAACTCCTCATCTTGATAGAGCATCTTCAAGAAGTAATTGTACAGCCTACCTGCGTAGCGATCGTAAATCCCTTCGAATGCACGTCGATCTCCTTTCGCCGCACGAATCATTAATGCCTCATCAGTCAAATTGCCCTTATCCATAGGCTATAAGCCTTCTTTATCGATGCGCTTTTTCAGCTCCTCGGCTTCCATTTGGTTTCCAGCTTCCTCCAATCCTTTTTGCAAATAGCTATAGCTGCTTACTAAACCACGATCGGCGGGAGTTTGAGAGCTCGACTCGGGTATAGCCCTGGCTATTGTTTTCATTCGATCACCGTCAGCAGGTACCTGAAATGCAAATCCGACCCCGACGATTTTAAGCCTAGAAGAGAAAGGATCGAGCATATTTTTTTCCAAAGTAGGAGCAAACCACATATCCCCAAAAGAAGACGCCTCATCGGACAAGGCACATTTTTGGACAAGTTTGTTCGCAACCATAATGTCAGGATTCATGCTTTTGATCAGCTGAGCGTATCTCACGGCCAAGAGATCTTGCATTCCATTGGTCATTATGGATTCAAAGCCCGCAGCTGACCGTAAAACTGTTACTCCCCAATCTTTCAAAACATCTGACAGCATTCCTTCTCTCAGCATAGCTTCGATATAGACTTGTTCCCTTTTGGTGTCCTCAAGGGCAAAGGCGGCCATGAATTGGTAGGGAAGGAGCACCTTTATTTCTGCTGGCTGAGAGATGAGATTTTCCAAATTTTCTTTGGTGCAGCCTTCTTCAAGAAACCGCACCAATGAGTTTGCTGGATGACTCGGGTAGTTGGATTCGATCAGAATCTTAATTTCTTTTTGCAAATCCGACAACTTGGGAAAATATTCAGAGGGCTTGTCAGCTCTAATGGACTTGTATTCTGCATGAAAAGCTAGCAGTAACTCATCCGCGGTCATATCAGCTAGGTTTTCGTTAAGCGCTGCATCAGTTTTGGGATAATCCTGTAAACGTTCGATTTCAAAAGGAATGGCGGCATCTTGGGCGGTGGCCATTGACGAGATAAATAGAAGGCCTAACAATACTGATCTCATGGTTTTTTCGATACTGTACACGCTATGGTCTAATGCGTTCAATATTATTTTTCGAAGTTAAGAAAGGTTCGCGAAGGTGATAGCGTTAGAGAGCAGAAGTCAGAGATTAGAGAAAATAGGCTTTTACTCCCCAGCCCATAGTGTTTGCCCTAATAATTGAATATGGATTAGTGGGCTGCCGTTGACCTCAGATACTTCTCAGGCAAGCATAGTAAACCCTTCCGCTGGTAGGGCACTCGAAATGATAGCCGTGACCCATCATGTATAGTTTGTCAGCGCTTTGAGTATTAGAACCTCTGTGCACTGAAAACTGCCCTCTGACCTCCGCCCTCTGAAAACTCCTCCGTACCTTCGTGCCCAATGGAAGATCCAAAACTCGTAAAGCTCAAAATAGCGCTCGATCAAGTCCACGACTGGCCGAGCATGTACCTATTCAAATTTATCGTGCCGAGTGAAAATCAGAAGGTAGCCCAAGTGGAGGCGCTATTTAATGCGGACACTGCCGAGATACGTTTGAGGCAATCAAAAAACGGGAAGTACACCAGCGTGACTGCTCGCGAAGTGATGACTAGTGCCGAAGAGGTAATCAGTTGCTACAAAGAATCCTATAAAATTGAAGGCTTAATCGCCCTGTAGTTCATTTATGGAGACCCTTCAACGGTTTTTACTCGTATCGGCCATCGTATTGTTTGTGGTCGTTTTTTACAAATGGCTCACGAAATACCTTCGGCGAAAAGACATCAACGATCCATTCCCGTATCTTTTTCATTTTGACAAGGAGTTCTTGTCGGGCAAAGAAGCCTTAAAGTTCGATATGCCTTACGCATCAGCAGTAAGAGCAGAGGTTTTTTCTGAATCGGGAGATCGCTTGTTTACCGCTTTCGATCAGAAAATTGAGAAAGGAGTCCACTTAATGGCACTCGACGTATCGTCTTTGCCAACGGGCAGTTATGAATTGAAAGTTTCTTTCCCAAATCAAACGGTTCGCAGGCCGATTAAAGTTTCTAATCAGAAGTGAAGATGCTAGAGCTCACATTTATTTTGGACTACAATTCCTTTTGTTAACTTATTCACCTAAATATACCTAATGCTCGACCTGATTGGTGTCAAGTTCGCTGATTACTCCCTTTTCATTTTTATTGTCCTGATCGTCTCTTTTTTAATTCATCGGATTTTAAGGGCTATTCTATCTCGATTTATTAATGAGTCATCTCGACAAATGAGAAATGACCCGACTCATTATGTATTTCTGAAAAATGCACTGCGCCTGCTAATAATCCTTACCGCGATCATCGTTATTCTTTACACGATTCCAGAACTTAAGGAATTAGGATTGTCGCTGTTTGCAGGAGCTGGTATCATTGCAGCGATCATTGGTTTTGCCTCACAGAAGGCTTTTTCAAACATTGTATCTGGGGTGTTCTTGGTTGCTTTTAAACCCTTTCGTGTGGGTGATGTGATTAAGGTAAGCAAAGACATGCTGGGTATTGTGGAGGATATTACCCTTCGGCATACTGTTATCAAAGACTTTGAAAACAAGCGGTACGTCATTCCCAATTCTATGATCGACTCTGAAGTGATCCACAACTCAGCTATTTTGGAAGAGGAGGTCGGAAATTTTCTATTCATTCACGTGGGCTTTGAGGCAGACTTGGATAGAGTGATTGCTTTGATTCGAGAAGAGGCCGAAAAACATCCCGTACTACTTGATCCTAGAACAGATCAGCAAAAGAAGTTGGGAGACCCGAAAGTAGATGTGCGCGTGATGGGATGGCGAGAATACTATTTTGAACTTAGAGCCCAAGTTTGGAGCAAAGACCACATCAATGGATTCGTGCTGAAAACTGACCTTTACAAATCTATATCAGAGCGCTTTCGCAGAGAGGGCATTGAAATACCAATCCCTGCGCAGAACGTCAAATTGAAGAACAATGGCTAGATTTCTAAAACACGAAGGGAAGAATATTGGAACTGCGCCTGGTTCCCTGATCTTTGTAGGCCATAAAAAAACAGAGAAAGTGTCCATTCATGCCATGCAGTACAATCATGGCAAATGCGACATACATTCCGATCTCGACTTATCCGACCTTTCGGCCTTGCTGACTACTGATAGCCTCACCTGGATTGATATCATCGGTCTTCACGATACCGAGGTAGTAGGCACACTAGGCGATCAATTCAATATGCACCCGCTCTTATTGGAGGACATTTTAAATACCGATCAGCGACCGAAGTACGAGGAATTTGAAGATCACAATACTTTCATCTTAAAGATGCTATCAACAGATGCCAAGAAGGGAATTGTACAGACAGAACAAGTTTCAATTGTAGCAGGTAAAAACTACCTGCTTTGCTTTCAAGAAGCAGAGGGAGATGTGCTTGAAAACATTCGGCAGCGCATCATTAAGAAAACCACCAAAATACGCGAAAGAGGTGCCGACTATCTAGCTTTTGCCATTCTAGATGCCATTGTAGATAACTACATCGTAAGCATTGAATACTTTGGCAATGAGATTGAAAATCTCGAAGCAGAATTATTACTTGAGATAGACAAGGAGCATCTTCAAAAAATAAACTCATTCAAAAAGGAATTGAATGCGCTGCGAAGAACGGTTAGACCCGTTCTGGAAATCGCTTTTCAGTACGAAAAAAGTGAAACCAAGCTGCTTCATCCCAAGACAATGCCCTTTATCAAAGATCTTCAAGACCATACTATCCAAGCTGCAGAAGCGATTGAGATTTACAAGGAGTTGCTCAATGACATTTTATCCATTTACCACAATACCATGAGCCAGCGATTGAATGATACCATTCGAGTGTTGACTATATTCTCGGTAATATTTATTCCCTTGAGTTTTTTGTCAGGGGTGTATGGAACAAACTTTCAGTACTTTCCCGAGTTGGGATACAAATATTCATACCCCCTATTTTGGGCTTTACTTATTTCGATAGCAAGTTTGATGCTCTATTTCTTTTACCGTAAAAAATGGCTCTAATCATGAAAAAGACTGCACTATTTATTTTATTACTCCTACCATTTGTGGTAGCCGCTCAAGTAATGACACCAGAAAAACTTTGGGAGCTCGGTAGAGTAGGCGCAAAGGGAATCTCCGAAGATGGAAAATACCTGGTCTATTCCGTTACCATTCCCGATGTGGACGGTAACACTTATAATTCAGAGACATACGCAGTTGATATTAAATCGGGTGAAATCGCCGATATAGCTGATCCTGCATCATTGGTGCGAGATTCAAATCTTTCGAGTGATGGCAAATTTTTATTGCTAGACGATAAGGTTCAAATCAGAGATGTAAAGTCATCAGACCTTTACCCCAAGCTCGACAAGAGCAACGCCATGATTTACGATGATCTCCATATTCGCCATTGGGATGAATGGGATTATGGAATGTACAACCATGTTATGATCAAGAATGTGGAATCAGACAAGAACATCGATTTACTAGAAGGAATGCCTTATCATACTCCGACAGTTCCATTTGGCGGCCCCGAAGATTATACCTGGAATGCTGACGGAAGTGCAGTGGTTTATGTCTGCAAGAAATTGTTTGGAACAGAGTACGTAAACAGCACGAATACTGATCTTTATCGTTATGAGTTGGCTTCCGCAAAAACGACTAACCTCACCGAGAGCAACAAGGGTTATGACACCAACCCCGTTTTCTCGAAAGATGGAAGACTGGCGTATCTCTCCATGGAGCGCGATGGTTACGAGGCCGATAAGAACGACATCAAAGTGATGTACGATGGAACGACGCTTAACCTCACCGAATATTGGGATGGAACGGTAAGAGAGTTCATCTGGAGCAACGATTCAAAGGAAATCTATTTCACCGCCGCCACCGGTGGTACTGTTCAGATGTACCGATTGACGGTTCCCGCTTCGGTAGAAGGTAAGACGGCTGTTGCTCAGATTACCGAGGGACAATTTGATATGTCGAGTATGGTTGGGCAAGTAGGAAAAGAAGTGATTTGCGGACGCAACGATATGAACCACGCCCGTGAATACTTCGCGGTGGATCTCAAAAAAGGAACAATGCGCCCATTGACGAAAGTCAATACCGATACATACGCTAGCATGAGCCTACCAAAAGTGGAGAAGAGAATGGTGGCGACTACCGACGGAAAGGAAATGACGACTTGGGTTATTTATCCGCCTGATTTTGATCCTACTCTGAAATACCCGACGCTACTTTATACTCAAGGTGGACCGCAGTCTGCATTAAGTCAATTCTATTCGTTTCGCTGGAATTTTCAAATCATGGCTTCTCAAGGATACATAGTAGTAGCCCCAAACCGTCGCGGAATGCCAGGACATGGAGTGGAGTGGAACGAGGCTATTTCAAAAGACTGGGGAGGCCAAGTAATGGATGATTATTTATCTGCTATCGATGATGTGGCCAAGGAATCCTACGTCAACAAAGACCGATTGGGTTGCGTTGGTGCTAGCTATGGTGGCTATTCTGCATTCTTCCTCGCTGGTATTCACGAGGGAAGGTTTAAATCATTCATCGCTCACGATGGAGTATTCAACCTTCAGAGCATGTACGGTACCACGGAGGAGTTATTCTTTGTGAATTGGGACACAGGCGGCCCTTATTGGGAAAAAGACAATGCTGCTGCACAAAAGACTTACAATGAATTTAACCCAGTCAATTATGTGGATCAGTGGGATACACCAATCTTGATTATTCAAGGTGGAAAGGACTACCGCGTGCCGATTGGGCAATCGCTGGAAGCATTCACTGCAGCTCAACAGCAAGGGATTAAAAGTCGATTGCTCTTCTTGCCAGAAGAAAACCACTGGGTGCTGTCACCTCAAAATGCAATCGTCTGGCAAAGTGAGTTTTTTCGATGGTTGGATGAAACGTTAAAACAATAACTAAAACCGAATTATGACTCCCATCTCAGCGGTTATCATAACGTTTAATGAGGAAAGAAACATCGGTCGGTGCCTTGATAGCCTAAAAGGTGTGGTCGAGGACATTGTTGTAGTGGATAGTTTCTCTACTGATAAAACAGAGGCCATCTGTCGAGAGAAAGGTGTTCGTTTTGTTCAGAACGCTTTTGGCGGGTACATTGAACAAAAGAATTATGCCCTTACGCAATCCAAGTACGATCATGTGCTTTCTATGGATGCCGATGAAGCTCTTTCTGCTGAGTTGAAGGATTCCGTTCTCAAGGCCAAGAACAATTTCATTGCCACTGGCTACGAGATGAACCGCCTTACCAACTACTGCGGAAAGTGGATTCATCATACGGGCTGGTATCCCGATAAGAAACTGCGTCTATTCGACAAACGAAAGGCACGCTGGGCTGGTCGCAATCCCCACGACAAATGTGAGTTGGACAAGGGCAGTATGACGGCGCGTCTGACAGGTAATCTCTTGCATTACTCCTTTTATACCATTGACCAACACTTGGACACGATCAACAAGTTTTCGTCCATCAAAGCGCAGGTGCTTTATGAGCGCGGAAAGAACGCCAAATGGTACAATTTCATTGTAAATCCCGCTTTTCGTTTTTTTCGTGATATGATTATCAAAGGCGGTTTCCGCGACGGATTTTATGGATATGTGATTGCTAGAAATTCAGCGCATTCCGTCTTTTTAAAGTATGCAAAACTCAAAGACCTTTACCGGACCAAGGGTTGATTTTCCTCCTGTTTTAGTTGGCTTACTATCACTACATTTAGAGTAGTAGTAAACCACCTAAAACTAGTATCATGGAAAAAGGATCCACCATAGTTAATCTGAAAGACTTATTCACCGAGCAACTTCGTGACCGATACGATGCTGCTAAGCAGCAAGATGTATTTTTGCCTAAATTGCTCAACCGTATTACTGATCAAGGACTCAAGAAAATTATTTCTTCTGTTGTGCTAAACAACCGTGAACATATGCACGAGCTTCCTGAAATCTTTGACGCCATTGAGCGCACTGCCGATGGCGAAACCTGCGAAGGAACTCAAGCTCTGATTCATGAAGCGATGGAAGTGATCAGCCGCTCGGTTGACGAAGAAATAATCGATGTAGGAATCGCAGTTGCTGTCCAGCACATTAAGCACCACGATATTTCGGGGTACCGAACCTGCCGCACTTATGCCTTAGAGTTGGGGATGCCTCACATCGCCGAAACATTGGATAAAATGCACGGAGATGCACAAAGTTGTGACGAAGCGCTGAATAAAATTCTCATTGAAACCCTTGGGGAGAAGGCATTGCATCCGATCACGGAGTATTAGTAAACTGAGTGTTTAAAATTTTCATGAACTCTCATTTGGAATGGGAGAATCAGATTAATTGCGACGATCTGACATGACAGCTATCATGGAGGTTGATGCTTCATTGGTAATCTGTTGTTTACATCAATTGACTATAGAAAAAGTACATTTGCCGCCTGGTCCTTAAAATAGATCATTGAACAATTGGGACTGTTTTGACTTTTAAGTCATTCTGAATTCTTAATTGTCAAATTCTTAATTGATTTCAAGGTTGTCGCGCAAAGGATCGAAAGCATCTCTAATCTTTATCTTCATCACGATTTTGATCGACGTGATCGGGATAGGGATCATCATTCCCGTATTTCCTACACTACTTACCGAATTGTCGGGTCTAGGACTCAGCGAGGCCTCTCGAATTGGTGGGTGGCTGATCGGAGCCTACGCTTTTATGCAGTTCTTCTTTGCGCCCGTTTTGGGAGCCATGAGCGATCGATATGGTAGAAGACCAATTATACTGATAGCTCTGCTGGGGTTGGGAATTGATTATATTTTTCACGCCTGGGCACCAACCATCGCATTTCTATTTGTAGGGCGACTCTTGGCGGGTATCACAGGAGCCAGTTTTACCGTCGCCACAGCTTACATTGCCGATATCAGTACTCCTGAGAAAAAAGCCCAGAACTTTGGTTTGGTCGGTGCAGCATTCGGATTGGGGTTTATTCTTGGACCAGTCATAGGGGGACTAACTGCCGAATACGGTGTGAGAGTGCCATTCTTGGTCGCGGCAGGTTTGAGCTTGGTCAATTTCCTCTACGGCTTTTTTGTTTTGCCCGAAAGCTTGCCACCCGAAAAGCGCATTGCTGAGATCAACTGGAAAATGGTCAATCCTTTTTCCACCTTTAAGCACTTCAAAGCGTTTCCTGCTTTGCTTGGATTTATGATTCCCTTCTTCTTAATTTACATTGCGGGACACGCCATCCAGTCTACCTGGACCTTTTACACCATGTATCGCTTTGAATGGAATGAAGCCACGGTGGGTTACTCGCTCGCAGTGGTGGGAATAGTCGTGGCCATTGTTCAGGGCGGCTTGGTAAAATACGTGGTGCGAGCCATAGGAGAGAAGCTTACCGTAATCGTCGGAATGTCACTTTGGTCGCTGGGCCTTATCCTTTTCGCTTCTGCCAATCGCGAGTGGATGATGTTCGCCTATATCTTGCCTTATTGTCTGGGCGGAGTTGCAGCTCCAACGTTGCAAGGAATCATGTCCAACTTGGTGCCCGACACGATGCAAGGTCGTCTCCAGGGGATACTTACCAGTATTATGAGCTTGACCTCGATCTTAGGTCCGCCATTGATGACCTATACCTTCTACATTTTCTCGGGAGAGAATGCCATTGCCGACTTTGCTGGTGCACCATTTGCAGTTGGAGCTCTGATGATGATTGTTGCCCTTATATGGGTGTTGAAACCTTTGAATAAGGCGCTGCCAAAATAATTAATTGGTCTGTTTTAATCGGGTATTTTGCGCTAGACTCAAATTTTCTTCAAGCTTTCCACTTGCGTCGCTCTATCATTAATCGTAATATTGCAATAAACCAATAAAGAACTTATGGGTCTGGCCAAAACAGAAATATTTACCGATGTGCAAAACGAGTTAGCCTTGTTTGCAAAGGCATTCGGACATCCTGCTAGAGTAGCCATTCTAGAGCATCTTTTTAAAATCAATTCCTGCGTTTGTGGGGATTTAGTAAACGAGATCGGACTGGCGCAACCCACTATTTCACAGCACCTAAAAGAATTGAAGAGCCTTGGGTTAATCAAGGGGAATATAGAAGGAACGAGCATGTGCTACTGTATTGACACCGATAAATGGACGGAAATGAAAGGCGTAATGCTTCGATTTTTAGATCAAGACATTTCTAAAGAAACCTGCTGCTAGAAAAGACTACTTAAGAACATTAAATAGATACTCATGAAACTATCACAAGTTAAAACAGCCCTGAACCAATTGAATATGATTGCCTTTCAATTGCCAAATGGAGAATTGGTTCCGAATCATTTTCACGTTACGGAGGTGGGAAAGGTCACCAAACACTTTATCGATTGTGGCGGTGTAGAACGAAAAGAAGAAGTTGTCAACTTTCAGCTTTGGAATGCCAATGACTACGACCACCGCTTGCATCCCGAAAGGCTGCTAAAGATCATCGAGCTTTCGCAAAGCAAGTTGGCGATAGAAGATCTAGACATCGAAGTGGAATACCAAGCAGAGTCCATCGGCAAATTCGGTCTGGACTTTGACGGAACCAACTTCGTGCTCACCACAAAGCAAACGGATTGTTTGGCAAAAGACAGCTGCGGTATCCCTGAAGAGAAACCGCAAGTGCAAGTATCACAGTTGCAATCTGCCAATGACTGCGCTCCTGGCGGCGGTTGCTGTTAATTCATTCACTGATAACACCAATCCCAAATGACCTTAATCCCTCAACTGGAAAACCTCGTATCTAAGATTGGCATAGAAGCGGTACCTCAAGAACGCAGAGATATTCTACAGCCTTTGATCGATTATATCCGATCCAAAGCAAGCAGTGGACTCGCCATCCGCCTCAACTTCATTTGTACGCACAATTCGCGCAGGAGCCATCTCTCTCAAGTTTGGGCGCAAGCCATGGCCCACCATTGTGGAGTAGGGAATGTGTTCACCTATTCGGGAGGAACCGAAAGCACGGCGCTATTTCCGATGGTAGCAGAAACATTGAAGAGTATGGGGTTTCAACTAGAGACCATCGCAGCAACAGAGAATCCTATTTACGCCATCAAGCACGCAGAGAATGAACCTCCCGTTATCGGGTTTTCCAAAAAATGGGATAACCAATTCAATCCCAAATCGGACTTTGCCGCGATACTGACGTGTATGCAAGCCGATGAAGCTTGTCCCATTATCGCAGGTGCTGAGGTGCGTATTCCTGTGACTTACGAAGACCCCAAGGTCTTTGACGAGACCCCGCAACAAGCAGAGATTTACGCTGAAAGAAGTCTGCAAATAGCTGCGGAGATGCTCTATGTGTTCTCAGAAGTGGAAGAACAGCTACTCAATAATTAGAATCTCCTTATTGGGTCTTAGAGTCAGCTATGCACAAAGAGAACTGGCATAAAGGGTGCTTATCAATTTCGGTTTATGCTTTTTTTGCTGCAGAATTGATAAATCATATCAACAGGATAGAATACAATGAGATTCTTCCAGAGAAAGCGGAAAAAACTGCCCGCATAGAGAAGTTTCAATTACTGGAGTATACTAGAATAGAGAAATTTAACTTTCCAAATGAACCAATTGCAACATTCAAAACTTGCAATCAAATT
The DNA here is from genome assembly GCA_047632755.1 of Cryomorphaceae bacterium. Lineage (GTDB taxonomy): Bacteria > Bacteroidota > Bacteroidia > Flavobacteriales_D > Cryomorphaceae > JAKVAV01. Next base: position 168,736 of record JBLIDT010000003.1, on the reverse strand, counting down.
CAAATCACCCTATAACAACTGAGGCAATCAAACTTCGAATATCAATTCACTTCATCTCCTGAATTGCTAGTCGGTGACTAATTCGAACGTAAGTCTGTTGTGCTCTTTAGGACTTTACTTATTCTAGTCGGAACTGTCTATTGCAGGACTAGTTTGTCAGTCGCTACGACTATTCCGTCTTGCAACAACTTAACAAAGTACAGCCCGCTTGATAGATTTTCACAGTTCAATGTAAAAGTCATCCCAAAAATATTTTCTGCAAATTTTACTGCCTGTCCAGAAGAATTGTAAACTATTAGATTTGCGTTTTTGAAGCTTTCAGCGCTATAAAAAGTTGTCTCTCCTGACGATGGATTTGGAAAGATGTCCAGATCAAAATTATTCTTATCACTAAATTCTACTGCTTTAATATTAGAATAGCTGGTTGCACCGTTGAAATCCGTTTGTTTTAAACGGTAGTAATTGACTCCGGGCAAAGGCCAGCGGTCAAAGGTCGAATAGTGTATAGTTTGCGTGCTATTTCCTGCACCATCTATATTCCTGATTGAATTGAAATAAATGCCATCGGTAGAGCGCTCGATATCAAAATAATCATTGTTGCTTTCGGTAGCTGTGGCCCAATTAAACTGAACGGATGCATCTTGTGCTTCGGCGGTAAAACTTAACAACTCAATGGGCAATGGCAAAAGAGACCCTAAACAGCAAACGGGATCGTTGTAGGCAGTGCCCGTGCTAAATCCTACTGCACCACCTGTAGAAAGCATTCGTCCCTCTAAAATTCCATTTGACGCCATAGTACAAGCTCCTCCGTGAGCAAGAACAGTGCCTTTCATAAAAGTAAAAGTTCCCATATCAGTGGCTCCTTCTGAGATCCAAAAAACATTGCAACGAAGGGTTCCATTAGTAAAAATCACTTTTGAATGTGCCGCTGTTGTGAAAGCCCCATTAAATTTAAAAATAAAAACTGCATCAGGATTATTTTGACCATCTAACGTGATGGTTCCTGCTAGCGATCCTGCTCCTCCAATAGAGTAAACTCCAGCAAATAGGGTTTCTCCTCCCCCAAAAGAAGGGGGGTGTGAGGTATGTGTATTTGGTATAAGAATAAGTTTATCATAAGCAGAGACTAAATCTATTTTGGCCTTTTCGGTAGTCGTATTTGCCGTATGACTAGCTCCAACATGAACCGAAGTGGCCATTCCAGTTATAGCACCAGCATGTGTGCCAACATCTCCAATAAAACCAGACGAAGCCGCATTTGACACAGCACCAAGGCTCGTGAAAAGGGTGAAATCCCCAACACTTCCTAAAACATTAACCGCAGAGGCGGGTGTGCAGTTGGCTGAACAGCTCGTTGGAATACTAATAGGCCCCATTGGTGCAGAGGCAGTATTGCCAGCTCCAACAGTTATTGCTCCTTCTGTGGCAAGCAACCTTCCTTCTATATTGCAATTTGCAGCAAGAGAAACTGCTCCTTGATGTGAAAGTAAAGTTCCTTTTACATCACTGCCAGCCGCAACAGCAATGGCACCTTCAGCAATCCAAAAAACATTGCAGGCTCGTGTTCCATTGCTTAAAATGATCGTCGAACTTGCTCCAATTGTAAATGCTCCCTTAAATTTTATTACAAAGACAGCATCCGCATCTCCCTCTCCATCTAGAGTGAGCATTCCACCTAAAGATCCAGCGCCAATTACAGAATAGGTTCCAGCCGTAATAGTTTCACCAGATCCAAAAGCGGCAGCATGAGTGCCAGGATGTGTGACAAAAATATTACTAAGCTGAATGTATAACCTAAGTAAATCTATTCTGGCCTCAGAAGTTACAGCATCATTATTGTATACAGAGCCAGAAAAATCTGGGTCATCAAATCCAGTTAAGACTCCGCTATTGGTGCCTACATCGCCAGTAAAGATTCCTGAATTTGTGACTGCTCCCGAACCAGTATAAGCTTCAAAAGAGGAAAGGGAACACAGTCCAATCGTTTGGCTGAAAAGAAGAGATGGTAAAAACAAAAGCAAAGCGAATAATGCTGAGCTTTTTAATTCGTGGTTCATAAACAAGCTGTTTAAATTGACTTTTTAAGGTACTATATTTGCGATATGTTACGCACCTAAATCAAATAGGTTCGTCTATGTGTTACAAATCAAATATAATATCCTGAGAGATTAAATAGGTTTAAAAGGTTTGGTGTTCGTCTTTTAACTTTCGGCTTTTAGCGTAGAATATAGCTTCTTCATGAGTTAATTTTTATATAGACTCTATAAGTAGCGAATCAAATAAAGAGAGAAAAATTTAGGTCTTACTTAGCTGTTTTTTGCAAAGGTAGCCCTAGTTTTTTGCGCCAGCAAATAAGTTTCTGCGTGAGTATTTTATTCGTGACGAATGATGTGTCCAAATGATTTTGCGTGGAGGATATAAAGATAGAATCGCATGGTCAGAGTTACCTGCTGAGCAGAGAGGGTTGGAGAGCATTTGGCATCAGTATCGAGCTAAAGTCAAAAACCAAACGGAAATACTTGAGCGGCATAAAAGAACGAACGGTTTAAAACTCTCTGAAATAGCCCCTTTATTTTTTGATAACCAGATATTGCTATTTGCATTTAACCCTTAGTTGTTTGAATAAAAAAAAGTCAAGAATAATTTTTTCAGACGAAACAATACCACTACCAAAGTGGTATGCGATACATGCAAAGATCATCTCTTCTAGAAGTGACTAATTTTCGATTTTATCTTCTTTCTGGAGAAGGATTTTTTGATTTTTCTTCTTTCAGACAGCGTTCTGGTTCATTTTCTATTCATTCTATGCAGCCTTTTTATTTGATTTTCTGTTCTTTCTCGAGAGAGCAAAGAAGAAGTGTTTATCAATTGTCACTGTTTTTTTGAGTAATTTAATGGCTCGGAGCTTAAAGCAGCATCTTAACGTTCAAGATTAGAGGATCGGATGATTCAAATTAGGCTGTTTTCATGTGCGATGGAGAATCCATTTCACGAGTTACTTAACTCTAAGATTATTTGGATGAGCATAAAACTTAAAAGAGCTAGAAGTTTATTGCTGCTAGTGTTTCCCCTGTTCTTTATGTGCGGATGCTCTTATGAGACATCATCCATGAAGTTAAAAAGAGCATCCTTTAATCGGTGTGTCTATTCAGTAGATCAGAGGGTTGTTAATTGGGATGTCAGAGCCTTTGTCCACGAGGATTCAGATGCAAAAGAGGAAGAACTCATTATCTCAATCAATCTCGTCGTTGAAGACTTTGAAGATCTAGGCACCTACACTAGAAAATTCAAATTGAGAAAGGTAAGAGTGAGTTTCGGCTCGGACATGGTTTACCAAGGGAAGGATTTTGATCACAATGAATGGCTAGGGCCATCTATGGGTAGTTCGAACAATATGTTGCGCCTAGGCAAAAAGGAAATGGGAGAGGGAAATCTCTCAGTGGTGTTGTGGCTAGAAGATGACGCCAAGAGACAGTATAGATGCGAGACTAGTGATGTTAGGATAGGGAAGATATAGGTCTTCTTTTTTGGTCGTCCAAACCGCCGCAACATTCCAGTTATGATAGTTGAAAAAAGCCATTGCTAACATAAGTATTGCTAAGTGTTGCTTTGCTGGTGAAGCTATTGTAGTGAAGTCAATAATTGGCAGCTTGATAAATTTGAAGGGAGGCATGGCAGAAACCCCCGAAGTATTTAGAGTCAAGACCTAAGCCAGACAGAGGAAGATAATTAATTTAAGAATGAATTGAACGCTTACATTTATTAAAACGATAAATATATTGTTATCCAATTGTTTCGGTTTTTTGAGCCCAACAATCATTCTCATGTAGAATTAAAAAGTGTTGAGGCTTAGATTTTTCAGAGCACTTTCTCAACTGGTTCGCAAAACCTGTATTGATGTATTTTATGCTGTCGAAGCTTGAATCTCTGTTGGCCTAAATCTTTTAAGGCCGCTCACATTATTTAAGGCCTTGCAAACAAGATATTATAAAAAAACTGAAGGTTTATCTCGTTAGATAAACCTTCAGTTGCTATGAAACAGAAAAACTATGTCTTAGAACACCGTGCGATGATTTAGAGTGAGACGATGAAAGAATGGTATCACACGGCTTTATTATTGTAAGACTGACACTAATGTCGGAGAAATTTCTTTTCACTCAAAATGATAGCCAATAACTTCGACCAAAGGGGGTATTGCGTAGCTCAGTTTAGCCTTTTCATCGGAAAGCTTTTACTGATCTGCAACTATAGACGTAGGTCAAGATTTTTATATAGACTTCTTTACCATTGATATCCATAATCTAACTCAGCAGGATCATTTACTTTATCAGCTCTCCCTTGATCATACACTATCCTATTGTGCACTAATCATTAGCGATCAACTAGCCACAGCGCATGATAGTAAGTAATGAGTAAAAAAGGTGGGCTTATCCGCCAATGAAGGTTAGGATAGGAGTAGGGGGCACACAACAGGCCTGCTTAATTAAGAGCGTATCTTGTTCCGTTACTTTTGAAAAAAGGCAATTGAGTGAAACGAATTCACGATCTCCCTAACAGTTTCGCTTTCTCCGTCACAACATCGCCTACGAGGCGGTTTTCAATTTTACTTTCGAGCCACGATATTACATCGAGGTACAGAAAGGCACGCTTCTCATAGGGATGGTCTTCGTACACTTTTAGCCGAGCGTGTAGTTTCTCAAACTCCGCTTTGAGCTGATGGGGTAGGACATTGCCCAAGTCGAGGTTCCGCAAAAAGCGAATCATCTCGCGCTGCACCTCGTGCAACTCGTTCATCTTGATCAAGTACTTGTAGGTGCTTTTCAAATAGCGCTCGAAATTCTCATCCAACCCAGCTTCGTATCGGGCGAGTAGGTTTAGCACTCTGGCAAAGCACATTAGGTCTTCGCGCATGCTCAAGGACTTGTTGTCTATAATCTTTTCTAAGTAGACAATGCAGTGGACATGATCGCCCATTCCAAAATAGAGGCAAGCTATTTTGTAGTAAAACAAGGCGATATGGTGATCGTCGAGGCGGTCTTTGTATACCTTAATCTTTTCGCCAATCTCATCTACTAAGTAGAGTCCTTCGGTAAAAGAGCCGTCCAAAAAGTGAAGGTTGAGTTTATTGATGTAGACATACAAAAACGAGAGGGCATCATTGTTTTCATTTTTGGGAAAGCTCTTGTCGCTAACCGTTTCTTCAAGAGCACGCAAGGCACTTTTAAACTTTGAGTAATGGCGCATAAGGAAAAGCGACTCTAGCAGGTAGTGATTGCCCTTTAGAAACCAGACGGGATTTTGAGTGATCATTTTGGGCTCGCCATAGAAGAGCTCCACCCAGCGCGTGGCATTCTTGTAACTCGACAAAAAGTTCTGCGTCAAAAAGCTATGCCACAAGTTGGCTTTATACAGCCAAAGCTTCTCGCGGAAGCCCAGTCGATCGATCTGAATTTCTGGCATTCGCGCTTCGAAGTAATTCGTGACGCGCTGCATCTCGGCATCGTTTTTTGCATAGCCCGATTTGAGCATAGTACCATAAAGCTGCAAGGAAAGATTGGATAGCTTACTCGCAATGGTATTCATGCGGCTCAGCTCTTTGGCCTCAATGGCCAGTTGGTCGGCGCGCCCACTTATACTTCGGGTGATGTACTGCGATTCGATTACTTTTTCAAATTCAACGATCTCAAGCGCAATCGATTTTTGCTCGTTTTCCATAGCCAGAAATTTCGCCTTGTCCAGCAACTTCAAACTCTGCTTGTACAGCCCTTTTTGGTAAAGTATGGTAGCAAAGTCAAGCTGCTCTCGAAGCTGTATGCGGATGTTTTGGTGCGAAGGCGACAAGCGCAGACTAACCAATATCTGACGGTAGAGGTGTGCCTTCAGGTTAGAGAGCTGCTGTTTCTTTACGATCCCCAACTTTAGGATGGCCTCCTCATTGTAGTCAGCAGCCTTTTCTAGGTGGCTGAACAAGGCCATAAACTTAGCCTCAGAATTTACTCCGAGCCTGTTGACGTAAAGCTTGAACTGGCGTTTTTCGGACTTGGAAAGCGCCTTTATCAAAATATATAGGGAGTCCTTGGGCCTGTTGATCATCGTAATGATTCCGTGTTTAGTGTGCTGCTTATCAATGGTGTGCTGCGTGGTATTGGTGTTTAAACATTGTAAGATCAGCAGGTGGAGCCAAGGCTAAAAGTAAGGAAGACTTTATGTTCGCACGAAATAAAACGACCATTTAGTCTTTAAACTATCGATATGAGTGCTGATAAAGTTCAGGTTTTTGATACTACCCTTCGGGATGGAGAGCAAGTGCCCGGTTGCAAATTGAACACCGATCAAAAGTTGATTATTGCCAGGCGGCTCGATGAACTGGGTGTAGATGTGATTGAGGCTGGTTTTCCCATTTCTAGTCCAGGAGATTTCAAATCGGTAGAGGCTATTGCCAAAACAGTGAAGAACGCTACCGTGTGTGGACTTTCGAGAGCGGTGAAAAGCGACATAGAAGCTGCGGCAAGAGCACTAGAGCATGCTGTGAAGCCTCGTATTCATACAGGTATAGGCACTTCAGACTCACATATAAAACACAAATTCAACGCCACGCGAGAGCAGGTAGTCGAAAGGGCGATAGAGGCTGTTTCTTATGCTAAGTCATTTGTAGATGATGTGGAGTTTTATGCCGAAGATGCGGGCCGCACCGACAATGAGTTCTTGGCTTATATATGCTCAGAAGCCATCAAAGCTGGGGCCACTGTATTGAATATTCCCGATACGACTGGCTATTGCCTTCCCCATGATTATGGGGAAAAAATCAAGTACTTGAAGGACCATGTCGTAGGAATTGAGAAGGCCATTATTTCTTGCCACTGCCACAATGACTTGGGATTGGCTACAGCCAATTCAATAGCAGGAGTAATGAATGGTGCCAGGCAAATCGAGTGCACCATCAATGGAATAGGGGAGCGAGCTGGAAATACGTCACTCGAAGAAATAGTCATGGTGATGCGTCAGCACGCCCATTTAAATTTAGACACTGGGGTAAATTCCAAATTGCTCTACAGCACCAGTGCCATGGTTTCTGAGATCATGGGTATACCCGTACAGCCCAATAAGGCTATCGTAGGATCAAATGCTTTCGCGCACAGTTCGGGGATTCACCAGGACGGAATGATCAAAAACCGCGAGACTTACGAAATCATCAACCCCACGGATGTCGGAGTTTCCGATTCGGCCATTATACTGACCGCTCGGAGTGGAAGAGCCGCACTGGCTTACCGCGCTAAAAAGTTAGGCTACGAGCTGACCAAGCTTCAACTCGATGATGTGTACGATGAATTCTTAGCCTTCGCAGATCGCCTTCGCGAGGTGGAAGATCAAAACATTCATCAAATTATGGAAAACTGCAAGAATGCAATGCAGAAAATGGCCTAAAAAAATGGCCTAACTAGTGTCTGTCCATAAAGCCCGTCATCTGCGTTGCACCTGTTTTCCATCTTTTCCAAAAAAATCAATTCAATAGGAGAAAGAATTCCTGAGTATTTTGGGCCCTTTGGGAATAGCCCTAGCCCTCGACGTCGATTCTCCTGAAATGTTTCCAGGGCTGTCTATACCGATGCACTTTTTCCTGCTTTGGTATTCTTTGGACTGGATTCTTTTTTCAGAAAGTACGAAGTGATTTAGGGGAGTTGTGATCATGGCTTTGCAGTATCTTTGTTTTAATCGCGACCCATCTTCAAGAACTTCTGCAATACCATGAAATATATCAAGCTAAATAGAAATTGGAACGCAGAGCCCAATGCTCCTGACGCCAAGGTTTCATTGATGGATGGTGGCATTGAATTGTCGTTTTTACTGGACCCATCGCAGTTCGAGCACATTGATGAGGACGATATCGGGAAGGTAGCCTTTGATATAGTACATGCCTATCGATGGGACTCTACCACTGACGAAGCGTATGCGCGAGGTCAGTTTAGATTTAAAAATGACCAATTGCCTTGGGGCGAGTTTTATGAACTCAAGCATTCCAACTGGAAGAGTGATTTCCCTGCCGATAAAATAGTGGTGGATGCCCTCGTCGATCAAAACGAAATCAGGCATTTCATCTTCTTCCTTAAAGACAAGACATTTGAATGCCTCGCTACCGATTGCCATTTTTGGTATGACAATGGCTTGGCTGATACGCTAGAAGACAAATACCCAAAGGGATACCTAAATCATTATTTGTCCATGTTTGCCTCGCAATTCGACAAACCTTCCATTGACAATTTCAGGATCTACACTGACCTATACATCCAGATGGAAGGCAAAAAGGAATTTGCCGATTTGAGGGCCGAGCTCAAAAACATCAAGAAAAACAATGACCTAAACCTGTACGTGAAATATGCGAACAGTATTGAGGTACTTGGCTTTGGCAAAAAGCAATTGGAGGAGCTGGTCAAAGTGATTGAAAAACACAAGGTTTGAAATGAGACAGCTATGGATTTGCTAGAAGGAAAAAGGCGGAGCGCATGGCGCCTTCGCTCTACGCTATAGCTGCGGCGCCCGCGAAGCGATGGCACCGATAGATGGCCCCTTTGTCAGATCTGCACACCGCAGCCGATACACATATTACCAGTCCGCTCGATAGCTTATAATTGGTTATACTTGTATGATTAACATACCATTGGCTTCGCCGAGCTCCTTGTGTCGGTTGAGCTGAGACCTTCCATTCACATTATACCAAGTAAGGACAAAGGCGAAATAAGACACACTAGTGTGCGATAGCCGTCAATATCTCGGTTAAAAGAACACTAGTGTGTGTTATCCAATTGTTGTAGCCAATTAGTTAATGATAATCATTTTTAAATGTTAGCATCAAGTGTATATAGTAGGATTAATTTAGTAATCGCTTAATAAAAATAGAATGAAAAAATGGCTCGTAATCTCCGTTATTTTTAATTTAATGATTGTTGTATGTATTGTTTTCATTTCTCTGACATGGCGGGGATTTATTGAGACGGTCGCACAAGACTTTTCACAGACTCACTATCAACAAAAAGCAACTATGTTTGAATCTATGCCGGTTCGCGATAGCTCTTTCATTTTCCTAGGAAATAGTATCACCGAAGGTGCAAATTGGGCTGAACTATTTGATAATCCGAACATAATTAATAGAGGAATAGGTGGTGATATTACTGAAGGTGTTCTTATGCGAATAAATGAGATAATTCGGCATCAACCATTGAAATTGTTTATTGCAATTGGCACGAATGATATAGGCTGGAAAGTGCCTCCTGCAAAGATCATTGAAAATTACCTTTCAATCGTTGAAAATGTTAGAGCATCTTCACCCAATACCAAGATTTATATCCAGTCAATACTGCCTGTTGCTATTCCTTCGGGTTCATTGTTATTACATAACAATGAAGGTGTCTTGGAGGTCAACCAGGGATTAAAGAAAATTTGCAAGGACTTGGATATTACTTATCTTGATTTACATTCACATTTTGAAGATGAAACTGGTAAATTAAAATCAGAATTGACTAATGATGGCCTTCACCTATTAGGCAAAGGGTACTTGTTATGGAAGGACTTGATACAGGATGACGTATCGGAATAAGAAATTCTTGTAATTTGGATAATCGGATAACGATTATGTTTGTTGAAGTGCCGAACTTAAAATTTCTAACTGGAGACATTATAGAAATAAGAGATGGGACAATAGAAGGAAGTTCTTTAGGAAAGAAAAATGAAACAGGCTGCAACATTGGCTATAATTAATACGGGTTTTGGTGCTCAACCCAGAGTTTATAGCTTTTAACCAAGTCCGCCAAATCTTTTGATTTGGCTTTAAAATAAAAAGATAAAATAAAAAGTTTTGGCTAAGTGCTTAATCGGAAATTTACTACTTTTTATTCCCGTACTAACCATAGCCGAGATGTTATGCACAAACAATCTTTCTATATTGTCTTACAATAAGTTCACCAAAGAAAGTGACCAAACAAAAGAGTATGCTTTAATCCATCCAAAAACCTTCCTTGTTTGATGAACTAAAAGATGTTCAGATGAAATATCAAAAATTAGCGGTTCTTTTTACATTCACCGCTTTGCTTTTTATAGCTACAGCAAATGCAAACACTTACTATATATGTGATTGCGCTTTTTTAGCAGACCCAAATTGTGCCACTGGAGATGACGCTAACAGCGGTACGAGTATCAATTCTCCGTGGCAAAGCATTGCAATGGTTAATTCGGTAATAAATTCATTGGAGGCAGGCGACCAAATATTGTTTGCACTAGGGGGTGCCTGGACTGATGCCACTATTGGAAACATATCTAACTACAACGCGACCGCATTAAATCCCATCGTGTTTGACAGTTATGCGCCAACTTGGGGTGGGACAGCTAAACCTATTTTAGCAGAAGCAGGAATTGGGATCAACCTTTTCAATTTTGCAGATGGCGGAAATGCTGATCATGATGAAGGTTATGTTATTCGTAATCTGGATTTAAGAGGCGATGGTACTGGGCAGTGGGCCTTCTTTGTATATAATGACGCAGACTATATTGAAATAGAGAATCTTGACATTTCAGGTTTTGAGATTGGGGTGCATTGCGCTGGGGCAAATACACCCAACTCAGGAGCTGATACACAAAACCAATATATGAGTTTAAAGAACTCAACAATAAAAAATTGCTCTGAACAAGGTTTTCTTGGAGGGGGGGACTATTTACTCATAGAGGACTGCCTATTTCAAAACAATGGATTTTCTCAGGCTGTTTTCAATCACAACATCTATGTAAGCAGTGGCGACCATGTCATCATTCGAAACAATGAACTTTACCAATCGGCTGTCATTAATGGCATAGCAGATGGCGTTTCACTAGTTGTGCATGGTATGCATGACGACATACTCATAGAAGGAAACTTTGTGCACGAAGATGCTGGAATGGTTACGGGGAATGCTTGGGGGATTGCTGTAGATCCAGGTTATGCCTCTGCAGAGGGTTTTACAAATCTCATTATAAGAGGGAATTTGATATTAAATATGTTCAACAAATGCATTGGTGTTTCATCCGCGCCAGGAGCTATTATTGAAAATAATGTGATCATCAATGAAGCTGCAGCCGATATAATTGCCATCGCTGCCCCTGACCGTATAAGAGGTGACAATGACATGGAAATGACAAATGTGATTGTACGAAACAACTCCGTTTATTTGCGGAATGCCAATACATCTTCTAGTGGTATTTCTGTAGGTGATGAAGGAGGTGGACATGAAATTGTAAGCAATATTATATCTGTAGATAATGGCAATGGTTTTTCACTGAACCTTCTTGATACAGACTATGCGAGTGTGGATTACAACATGATGGAACTGGTAAGCAATGCAAATTGGGGCGCGGGACAAGACCTTGTTTCTTGGTCATTATCTCGGGGATTTGATCAGAATTCTCTCGAAGATAATCCCCAGTTCACTTCTCCAGGAACACCCAATTATGATCTCATACCTATACCGTCATCACCTGTTATCGAAGCTGGACATCCTGAATTAAGCTCTCCCATTGATTATACAGGAGCACCACGAAATGGCATTGCCGATATTGGCGCATTTGAAAGTTTTATTTTGTCCATCTCTGATAATCATCCAGACTTTAATAATAAAATAGTAAGCTGTTTTCCAAATCCAACCAATAGTCAAATCACTTTTAAAGCGGATATTTCTATGGTTGGAACACCTTACATTGTGTATGATTACAAAGGGCATTCTCTTCTAAAAGGAAAAATAGTTTCTGATGAAATGACATTGGAATTAGCTAATTTTTCTAGTGGTAATTACCTAATTATTTTTGGAGAGAATATGAACCATGTAATTAAAGTAATAAAGAAATAGAGCCAGCCCACAGCAACCCAATTCATCTGCTACGCCGGGTTTACTTGCTTCGCTGCGTGAGAACGCTGCGCTAAGTAGCAACCCTGCGCTCCCCGAATTCATCCAGCTCATTTCAGCACTGCCACAGCCGCTCGTCCAAGATTAATCTTCAACTCTTAAAGACATACTCTGCAGCGTAAAGCAAACATCGATGCTGCCACTGATGCCGCGCTGGAGCATGACGGGTTTATCGACCTTGCCGTTGCGCGCAGATTTAAAAGACAAATAAGTTCAGAGAATATCACTTGGAATACTGCAACGCATGTTCAAAGCGGTTTCTTTCAAGTCAGATGGGAATCATTTCTTCAATGACAATTGAATAGGCAAATTTTCAGGACAGTTGACCAGATTATGCATACCCCAGCAGAGCAGCGCACTTATTCATAGACCTAAAATTCAAATCTATTTGTGCATTACCAACCCGAGTAGTGGCTGGGACTATAGTTACTCCTAGGATGAAATTCGGCATTTAGCTAAAATAGCATGCGCAAACCTAAAATGCGCGGCAACCATCTCACGCGGCGAAGTGGCCATTTCACCCAAATAAGCGCTACCTTTTTCAAATTTCCAGATGCGGTACTTCATACACTTAGGATACGACGGTAGCAACTACAGAGGTTGGCAGCGACAAAAGGATATTCGAAACACGGTCCAAGAGGTTGTCGAGCAAACACTCGCGCGAGTATTTAAAAAAGGAGTAAGCGCATACGGTTGTGGGCGAACCGATGCAGGTGTTCATGCCAGTCAGTATGTTATTCAAATCAATCTGGATGAAGCTCCCGTATTCGATTTAAAATTTCGACTCAACAAAAACCTTCCCGACGACATCGCCGTTTTTGAAGTCTTCAAAGTCGCCCTAGATCAACATTGTCGGCACGATGCCGTGGCACGCACCTATGACTATTTCATTCATTGGAATAAAAACCCCGGGCTTATCCGGTACAGTTCCTTTTATGAGGATTTGAAAGTAGATTATGACCTGATGCGAGAGGCTGCGGCACTTATCTTGGGCAACAAGGACTTTAAATCGCTGTGCAAGCAACCCGATTCGTACAACAATACCCTGTGTGAAATAAGCAAATGTGAACTGTACGTGAATGAAGAAGAGGGGCGGTTAAGGTTTTCTATAACCGCCAATCGCTTCTTAAGAGGAATGGTTCGGATTTGCGTTTTTTATTTGTTGGAAGTGGGAGGCGGTAAAATAACCTTAGCTGAGTTTGAGGGAATTTTACAACAGCAAAAGGATTTTCCAGAGAAGTCGCCAGCACATCCGAATGGCCTTTTCCTTAGCCAAGTCACCTATCCATTTCTGGAATTGAAAGAGTCACATCAGTTAATCAAGGTCTTGAAAGTTGGATTGGAATAATCGAAGCTTTTGTCACAATAGCAACCGCGCGTATCTATTTAGGATATATTTAATCGGCTGAGCTTAATGCGATTCTGAACAGAACGCTACCGCTCTTTATTTTTAGCTATTTTGCTCGCGTTGTCACGGGCCTTCCTTGCAGCTTATAATTTACAAGTACCCTTAAAAAAAATCCATGGCCACAACCGCCAGAGTACTTCAAGTCGCTGAGTTCAATCCAAAGATTAAAAACTACCAGATCGTGGTGGTGGCCATTGGTCTGACTCTAACGGTAGTCGGAATTCCCTTAATGATCCTCTGGGTTTTGGGCCTTGGCCAGTATTTGACTGGCCGCTATTACAAAGGCCTCAACTGTCGATTGACCGATAGAAATTTGGAGTTCAAGAAAGGAGTGTTCGTAAAAGTCGAGAAGACCATTCCCTTGGAAAACATTCAAGACCTCACTTTCATTGACAACCCCATCTTGCAACGGTTCGACCTCCGCATTCTTAAAATAGAAACGGCTGGCCAAAGCAATCCCCAAGGCAGCGATATGAAGCTATTCGGCATTATCAATACCCAAGCTTTCAAAGATGCGGTATTGGAGCAGCGCGAGGTGATCATAAGTAGAAAGGATCAGGTCCACATTCCGTCCGATTCAGATGACAATGACCTTATGGATGTGTTGAAGGAGATCAAGGGATTACTCGTTGACATTAAGAATAAATAACCTCAGCCGACAAATTTTATGAAAAAAGAAACCAAAGTATTTCTGGTCACATTCTTTGTTTCAGGAGGAGGATATGCCTCACTAATGTCAGTTTGGCATTACGCCGATGAAGGGGTGTTTCCAATTGAAAAGTTTTTGCTCCACTTCATATTATTTGGTTTGTTTATGGGCCTATTTAATGTTTATAATCATAGAAAAAACGTAGGAAAGGACTTGAGCCAAAAGGGAGAGAGTCAGACTGAGTCGAAATAGAAAAAGCTACACCGTCAAATATCAAAAAATGTCCAAATACATCCTCTCTCTTGATCAAGGAACAACCAGCTCTAGAGCCATTGTTGTAGACCACTCAGGAGAAATAAAAGCCATTGCCCAAAAAGAATTCAAGCAGATCTTTCCTCAATCGGGATGGGTGGAACACGATCCCATTGAGATCTGGTCTTCTCAAAAATCAGTAGTAACGGAAGCCACGGCAAAACTGGGTGTAGACATTTCTGACATTGCCGCGATTGGAATAACCAACCAACGAGAAACCACGATCGTTTGGGATCGGAAAACGGGCAAACCAGTTTACAACGCCATTGTATGGCAAGACCGCAGAACGGCGGACACCTGCGATAAATTGAGAAAAAAGGGTCACGCTGAACTAATTCAGTCCAAAACGGGACTGGTGATAGACGCCTACTTTTCGGGAACGAAGATCCAGTGGATTCTCGACAATGTAGCGGGCGCCCAAGATAGGGCAGAGGCAGGCGAGTTGGCTTTTGGCACCGTCGATTCTTGGTTGGTATGGAATCTCACCAAAGGAAAGCTCCACATTACCGATGTATCGAATGCCAGCCGAACGATGCTCTTCAACATCCACGACTTGCAGTGGGATGATGAGTTGCTAAAGCTACTGAACATTCCATCGAGCCTGCTGCCCGAAGTCAAGTCGAGCAGTGAAGTTTACGGCAAGAGCAGTTTCGGAATTCCCATTGCCGGTATAGCCGGCGATCAGCAAGCCAGCCTCTTCGGGCAAATGGCACTGGAGCCTGGCATGGTAAAAAACACTTACGGTACGGGCTGCTTCCTGATGACCAATACCGGTGAAAAGCCCGTTGCGTCAAAAAACAACTTATTGACCACCATCGCTTGGCAAATAGATGGCAAGACCACTTATGCTTTGGAAGGAAGTGTGTTTATTGCAGGGGCCGTCGTTCAATGGCTCAGAGATGAAATGGAGTTTATCCGAAATTCAGATGAAGTCGAGAAGTTGGCATTATCGGTACCCGATAACGGTGGAGTGTTTATGGTTCCAGCCTTTGCGGGCCTTGGCGCTCCACATTGGAATCAATACGCCAGAGGAATCATTGCGGGGATATCGCGTGGAACCAAAAAGGGCCACATTGCCCGAGCCGCATTGGAAGCCATCTGCTACCAATCAAAAGATGTAATGGAAGCCATGCAAGGCGATGCCGAGATTCCAATCAAAGAAGTCCGCGTAGACGGAGGCGCCACGGTAAATGACGCGTTGATGCAATTTCAAGCAGATATTCTCGACATAAATGTGGTTAGATCTCAAATGCACGAAACTACGGCTCTGGGTGCTGCGTATTTAGCAGGACTGGCAATCAAGTTTTGGACAATCGACGAGCTGAAGAGCCAATGGAAAGAAGATAAAGTATTTGAACCTAATATGGAGGTGGATGAGCGCAAAGAGAAATATTCTAGGTGGTTAAAGGCTGTAGAGCTTTCAAAAGATTGGATCTAAGCAGTGTCTATCCATAGAGCACAATATTTGTGTTACGCTTGCCATGAAAACAGTCATTTACAAAATGTAAACCCCTTATTTTCAGACCTACACAGGCCTTGATCTTGAACTCACTGGCAAAGACACTCGCCACTGTTCACGAACACCATATAATTACAAACTCCAAAAAAAATATTGAAAAGTAGATGAAGAGGGAAACAATGATTGAGCAGCTCGAAAAGCACCAAGGGCAGGTTTGGGATGTATTGGTTATTGGAGGTGGAGCTTCTGGACTGGGTGCTGCACTGGAGTCAGCTAGCCGAGGCTACAAAACCTTGCTGGTGGAACAGGCAGATTTTGCCAAAGGCACCTCGAGCAGAAGTACCAAATTGATCCACGGCGGGGTGCGGTATTTGGCCCAAGGAGATATTGCCCTTGTTTATGAAGCGCTCCACGAGAGGGGTTTGTTGATGAAAAATGCACCGCACTTGGTTAGCAATCAGACGTTCGTTATTCCCAATTACGACTGGTGGGAAGGTCCTTACTACGCGCTTGGCATGAAGGTGTACGATATGATGGCAGGTAAACTCGGTCTGGGCCCTTCGGTAAGCATTAGCAAAGAAGAAGCAATGAAGGCCATTCCGAATATTAAGGAAGAAGGACTTCGAGGAGCCGTGATCTACCAGGATGGTCAATTCGATGATTCGCGATTGGCCATAAACCTGGCGCAGACCATAGTAGACCATGAAGGCACCGTAGTGAGCTACATGAAAGTCGCAGGTCTTCTTAAAAATGAAGAGGAAAGAGTCAATGGAGTAGTGGCTATCGATCAGGAAACGAATAAGCAGTATCAGCTAGAGGCGAGAGTGGTGATCAATGCCACGGGTGTTTTTGTGGACGATATATTAAAAATGGATGATGCTCAATCCAAGAGAACCATTGTTCCAAGTCAAGGCGTTCACATCGTACTCGAGAAAGAATTCCTACAAGGCGAATCTGCCATTCTCATCCCCAAAACGGATGATGGGCGGGTTTTATTTGCTGTGCCTTGGTGCGGCAAAGTGGTAGTGGGAACTACTGACACCTTGGTTAAAGAGCCGTCATTAGAGCCACGAGCATTGGATGACGAGGTGGAGTTTATTTTGAAAACGGCGGGAGATTATTTGACCAGGGTTCCAAACAGAGCAGACGTACTCTCAGTATTTGCTGGCTTAAGACCTTTGGCAGCGCCAAAAGCTGATGGCAAAAAGACCAAAGAGATTTCTCGCGGACACAAGATCATTGTCTCGCTTTCAAGTCTCATAACCATGACGGGGGGCAAATGGACGACATACCGCAAAATGGGAGAGGATGCCATTGACCAAGCCATCATTGTAGCAGGGCTTGATGAGCGAACGTCGTCGACCATGTTTTTGCCTATTCACGGTCATGAAAAAGGGACTTCGGATGATGACCATTTGCGTTTTTACGGCAGCGATCGATCCCAAATTAAAAAACTGATTAAGAAAGATCCTTCACTGGGCGAGAAGCTTCACCCCAAACTAGACTTCATCAAAGCAGAAGTTGTTTGGGCAGTGAGAGAAGAAATGGCCAGAACCATAGAAGATGTCTTGGCTAGAAGAGTCAGAGCACTTTTTTTGGATGCCCGTGCCAGTATGGAAATGGCGCCTGAGGTTGCTGAGCTTCTGGCGGCAGAACTCAACTGGGATGAGCAGAGAATGGCCGATGAAATAGAGAAATACCAAGTTTTGGCCGAAGGGTATATTCTGCAATAATCAATAATCGTTTTGAACACGGAACGTTCTTTTTCCCCATATTCACCGACCATATGACAGCCTATCTATTCGAGTTTATCGGTACCGCACTGCTCATCCTCCTCGGAAATGGAGTCGTGGCAAACCTAGTGCTGAAAGGAACTAAAGGAGCCAATTTAGGTTGGGTGGGAATCTCTGTAGCATGGGGTATTGGTGTTTTTGTGGGTGTCTTTGTCAGTGCCGATGGGAGTGGAGCTCACCTCAATCCTGCCGTGACTATTGCTTTGGCTACCGCAGGGAAATTCGATTGGCAATTGGTTCCAGGATATATGCTCTCTCAAGTGCTTGGCGCTATGATGGGAACGACTTTAGTCTGGTTGAACTATAAGAAACAATACGACGCTACCGACGACAAAGAGGCCCTGAGAGCAACATTTTGTACTTCTCCGGCCATCCGCAACCCCCTGTGGAATTTTGTAACAGAGGCGATAGGGACGTTTACTTTGGTTTTTGGCGTCTTCTTTATTGCAGGAGGAAATTTTTCGGGAGAAGCTGTTTCGCTTGGATCATTGGATGCACTTCCCGTAGCGCTTCTGGTAGTCGGGATTGGATTTAGCTTAGGCGGCCCAACAGGTTATGCCATCAACCCAGCTCGAGATCTCGGGCCGCGAATCATGCATGCGATACTTCCTGTAAAGAATAAGGGTACAAGTGACTGGTCTTATTCATGGATTCCAATTATTGCTCCCTTGACTGGAGGTGTTTTAGCGGCATTGGTATACGCTCTGGTAGAAGCAGTTTAAGGACACTCTCTTATAGCAGAAGGCATTTGCGAATGTTTTACATTCGGTTTACATGCTTTTACATTGATTTGAATCTTTCGGAATCCATCTGCGGTACATTCGGTTTGAACAATAAACAAACACGGACATGAAAAGTCAGATTCTCATTTTTAGCACGCTCATTATTGCGGCAGGTTTAGCTGCTTTTGGAATTACAAAAGACAGAGATCTTACAGAGCCAATTGCCGATAATCCTTGTAAAGTTGAATTTACCCCGCGTACTCCAATTGCCGATATCTTCAAGCCAAATGTTCTCACCGACTTCTTTTACGATTTCGGACCGCGGTTTAATCCCATTACAAAGCAAGAGTTGTCCGAGGCCAGATCTGTCTCAGATTTTGTTGATCAGAAAGAAATTGCGAGGATGGATGGTGTTAGATCTATGACGGTAATCGTCATAGAAAATGATAATCAAACCAACCAGAGAATTTTGGGGAAGGGCGAAAAACTATCGAATGATCAACTGAAATTGATTCAGTCATTTGACTACTCTTCTCACTTTTTGATTCGAGCAGAGTTTCGATCAAATCGTCAAGTCGAATTAAGGGAAGAGAACATTTACCGTCCTCACATGACGGTGGTGCCCGAAAAGCAAGCGGCTTACGAAGGGGGCAAGGAGGCTTTGCTCAGTTACATGAGAGAGAGCAACCAAAAAAACACATGCAATTTGGATGAGAGGAAGCTCCAGCCTGCTAAGCTCAGCTTTACGGTAACCAAAAACGGGATGCTTGAACAGGTGAGCCTAGATAGAACATCGGGTTACATGGCTATCGATGAATCCATGATCAAATTGGCCAATAACCTTCCTGGTAAATGGCAGCCCGCAGAAAATGCCAAAGGCGAAAAAGTCGACCAAGTTCTGGTGCTTTCATTCGGAATGGTGGGTTGCTAAGAGACCTGACATCCGAGAAAAAAATGGGCCTCTTTGCTATCAAGAGAGGTCCTTTTTTGTTCCAATGGTTTGTGAGCTGTACAGCATTGCCTCTTCAGTAGTTCATTGAAACAGCCTTGCTATGCCTCTTTAACATTCCTATAGATGTCATAAACCCGACAGCTGATTTCATGTTATTGGATAGAATGAAGGCTATATTGCGGCTTGCGAAAAACATGTAAAGAATGAAAATATCTACTCTGGCCTGCAGCATTGTTGCAGGTATATTGTCTCTAAGTGCTGTTGGTCAAAATGATAATCTTGAACAAGTTTCCAAACAACTGCAATCTGCTTATCCTGAATTGAGGTCTTCAGATGTTCAAAATTTAAATGTTGATGCAAGTCATGTATCGAAGCCAAGCGGTATAAAGTATGTGTACCTCAATCAAACGGCCAATGGAATTCGAATTAAGAATTCTCCGATTAATGCGGCCTTTGATCAAAAAAACAAACTAGTTAATCTCAGTGGAAACCCTATTGACAATGTTTTTTCAAGAGCTGAAAGTTCAGAACCAAGTCTTTCATTGAAGCAAGCTATAGAAAGCACCATTGCAAAGCTGGGAATCCAAGGATCTGTTTCTGTTGAACAGATTGAAGGATTCAAATATTCTTTGGTAATTGATGCGGGAAACTATTTGCACGAGACAAAAGCCGAATTGGTTTATTGGTTCACCGCCGAAGAGGAATTGAAGCTAGTATGGAACTTCAATGTCGATCTACCCGATGAAACCCATTGGTACGATTTCATGATTAGCGCTCAGACGGGTGAAGAAGTGGAACGAATAGATTGGCAAGTGTCGTGTACTCATCCAGGTGCTCACTCCGAAAATGCAGACAAATGCAGTCACTTGGAAGAAGAGAAGGCATCCTCGTCGGTTAAAAGAACTACGCTTGATGGGTCTGTTTACAATGTCTTTCCTTTCCCCGTTGAAAGCCCCAATCACGGCAATAGAGCTTTGTTGACTGAACCAGCTGTTTCGACGTCTTCCCCATTTGGGTGGCATGATAACAATGGGAATCCTGGTGCTGACTTCACTATCACCAGAGGAAACAATGTTTACGCATACGAAGATGCGTCAGATACAAACCAGCCTGGCCAGAGTGCTGAAGGAGGCGAAGAGTTGAATTTTGATTTCCCTCTTAATGCGGGAAACAACCCTGATACCTATCAGGACGCTGCCATCACGAACCTTTTTTATACTAATAATGTCATCCACGACGTATTGTATGCGTACGGATTTGATGAGGCCTCGGGAAATTTCCAAGACAACAACTACGGAAATGGTGGCTTTTCAGGTGACGAAGTGCGCGCAGAAGCACAAGACGGTGGGGGATTTGATAATGCCAATATGGCCACTCCTAATGATGGTTCAAATCCACGAATGCAAATGTACTTATGGAATTCAGGAGTTGCTTCAGGGAGCTTTATAGCTAATACACCTTCTTCCATCGCATCTTCTTATCCATCATCGGCACCTTCAACTTTTGGTCCTGGCTTTCCTGTCGCAGGACTTACAGGAAATTTAGCTCTCGTAGTAGATGCTGATAATCCAATAAACAATGGATGCTCTGAAATAACCAACTCTGGTGAGATTAATGGGAGTGTTGCTTTTGTGTACCGCGGTGGTTGCAGTTTTGTAGAAAAAGTAGTGTTAGCGCAAGATGCAGGTGCAATTGCTGTTATTATTATCAATAACGTTCTGGGGGAAGACCCCTTTACTCCTGGCGGGACTTCTACTGAAATTACAATCCCATCGTTAATGGTTTCATTCGATGTGGCTGAAATCTTCCTAGACGCCCTCGCAGATGGTCAAGAGGTCAATGTTACTTTTGAGGATTCTGATAGCAGCACACTGTTAGATGGAAGTTTCGACAACGGAATTGTTGTGCACGAATATGTTCACGGTCTTTCCAATAGACTCACGGGTGGAGGCAATAACTCTGGATGTCTCTCCGGCGATGAGCAAATGGGAGAGGGGTGGAGTGATTACTACGCCATTATGTTGACCATGGATTTAAGCGTGGATAACCCTGTTTTTAGACCTATGGGTACATTTGCTTCAGGTGATCCGATCGATGGTAACGGTATCAGACCCGTTCCTTATGATACTTCATTTGCAGTAAATGCTTTCACTTATGCTTCTGTACCTAGTCAAAATGTATCCATTCCTCATGGAGTGGGTTTTGTTTGGTGTACGATGCTTTGGGACATGACCTGGGATCTAATTGATGTTTACGGATTTGACGCAGACCTTATAAATGGAACGGCGGGAAACAACATAGCAATGCAATTGGTGACGGAAGGATTGAAGCTTCAGCCGTGTGGACCTGGATTTGTTGATGGTAGAGATGCCATTCTTTTAGCCGACCAACTCCTTTATGACGGAGCAAATCAATGCCTCATTTGGAATGCCTTTGCGAAAAGAGGGCTAGGTTTTAGTGCAGATCAAGGTTCAGTGCAAAGCCGTACTGATGGAACTGCAGCTTTCGATACTCCACCAATTTGTCAGGAGGTATTTTCTGCCCCTACAGCGGCTTTCACAGTTTCGGCAGAAACGAGCTGCACAGGAATTGTAGAATTCTTTGACGAAAGCGAAGATGTTCCTCAGTCTTGGTTCTGGGAATTTGGAGATGGGAATACGAGTGATGAACAAAACCCAATACATCTTTACGAGGAGCAAGGCACTTACACAGTATCGCTTACTGTGACCAATACTTTGGGTGAAGATGAATCAATCGAACCAAACTTTATCAATTTCAACGTTCCTTTAGAACCCGAAGCCGACGGGGTTTCTGGATGTGCAGGAGAGCTTTTAGAATTGACTACTTCATCTCCTGACGGAAATGAAGTGAGATGGTTGAACTCAGAGCTTATTCAAGTAGGATTAGGCAATAATCTTGAGATCACCATTGGTGCTGAAGATGAAACATATTTTGCTCAAAATTTTTCAGAGCTTCCGCTAATTGATTTTGCAGGTCCGCTTGACAATGATTTTGGAACTGGTGGGAATCACGGATCGGCATATGTAGGAACGATTATTTTCGAGGTTTTCGAGCCAATAACCATAGAGTCAGCTCTAGTTATTAGCGGAGCGACAGGCTCAAGGTCTATTCGGTTAATAGAAGGCCTGGATAACGACGGCTCAACATTGCAAACAGTAGTTGTCGATGTGGACTTCACAGGCGCAGGTCGGATTGACTTAGGGTTCGAAATAAACGAACCAGGCATATACAGTATGGGTCTTAATAATGCTGAATTCTACAGAAATGATCTGGGTGCCAACTATCCTTACGAAATTGACGATGTGATGACGATCATCGGTAGTCCTGCAGGTCCTGATTTCTATTACTATTTCTACGACGTGGAAGTCTCTACTAGAGGCTGTGTAAGCGATTTGGTAGAAGTTCTAGCTGAGGTTACAGGAGAAGCTACTTTCAGTTTTGAAGAAAATGATTTGTCGGTCTCATTTACCGATGAATCACCTCAAGCCTCTTCCTGGTCTTGGAACTTCGGAGATGGAAGCACATCAATTGAACAAAACCCAACACATACATACGCTGTACTAGGAGTTTACGACGTAACCCTTACCGTTGATGACGGCTGTTCGATGACTATGAATATTCCTGTAGGAACAACCTCCACGGATGAGATTGGTGCCGCCAGAGGTTTCTCTGTTTATCCAAATCCAGCTTCTGGCATGGTGTTTATAGACAATCAGCAATTTGGAAGCGACCGTTTAACCATGCGACTGCATGATGTAAGTGGAAAAGAAGTTTTAAATCAAGACTTCGTCGGTGAACGTATTGAGTTAAATCTGGAAGGTTTGAACTCTGGTCTGTACTTTATTTCCGTTTCTGAAAGAGGTGCTAACAGCATTCTTTTCCGAGATAAGCTGACTATTGTAGAATAGTCTTATTTTTCGCTTATGAAAAACAAGATTGTAAAAGCTTTTGGGGTGTGCATTATAATAATGTGCGCCCCTTTTTTTTCAAAGGCTGCTCATATCACGGGTGGAGATCTGACAGTAAAACACATTGAAGGGAATACTTTCGAGGCTAGACTGACACTGTATAGAGACTGTGCGTCGGGCGGGGCCGATTTTGATGGAGTTGTAGAAATTACGGTTTTTGATGCTTTGACAAATGAGCACCTGAACGGGCTTGATTTCGTGTTCAATGGTTTTGAAACGATTATACCAGTCCTTGGAAACTCATGTTTTACACCCGATGTCTGCTTGGAAATAGGAGTGTATCAAACCCAATTTGAATTACCCAATAACCCGAACGGATATTATCTTTCAAAAGAAAGGTGTTGCAGAAATGCTTTAAGTCTGAACTTGGATGGGGCTAATTTGGGTTTCGTTTTTACCGTAGATGTTCCCGATCCAGCTTTGCAAAACTCAACTCCCGAATTTGGTGAGTATCCATCCGAGGCATACCTCTGCTTGAATGGAGAGAATTTCATAGATTTTGGTGCAACAGACGTCGACGGTGATTCTTTGACGTATTCTTTTACCGAGCCATACAATGGTGAGTCAAGTTTTTTTGCACCAAACCCAGCCGTTTCTAGTGCAAAGCCTTACTCGACCATTTTTTGGGCACCTGGTTTCGCCACAGATGATCAAGTGGGTGGGGCAATTCCTATGACTATAAATCCTGAGACAGGTCTCATAGTCTCCCAGCCAAATCAGGTAGGCGCTTTCACTGTTGTGGTGCAAGTTCAAGAATTTCGAGATGGAATATTAATAGGCACAGTTAGGCGAGAATTGCAACTAACTTCTACTGTCTGCGTGGTAGATCTTCCCTCAGTCATTAACACCCCAAATGGTGATACCATTTTTGATGTCTTAGCCAATATGGAGATTTGCATCCCAATTGTTGTGACCGATCCAAACATTGGAGACACCCTGTTTTTGCAAGGAGAGGGGACCATATTGGATGGCACGATCATACCACAAGCTATTTTTCCAGACGCCAATGGATTCTCTACCATAGAGCAAGAATTTTGCTGGTCGCCTGTTTGCGAAAACTTGCAAGACGATCTCTATATGGTTACACTTACAGCGTTCTCACGTGGGTGTGCCAATGAGGTCTTGATTACAGAACAGGACATCTACTTCAACGTAATTCTGGAAGTAGATGAAACCACTTTACTCGAAGAACCTTTTGGTGGTGAGGTGACCATCGATCTTTACGATCCTTCGACACATTGCTTTGATTTTGTATTTGTCGATCCCAATGGCGCTGATACGGTGTTTGTAACACCTAGCTCAAATATCTTCGGTTTTCCAAACGTAGATGAACTCACTTCAGATGTGGATCAAGGTTCTGTTACTTTACCCTTTTGCTGGAATGTGATATGCGAAGATGTCAGGGATGAACCTTACTTTGTCGATTTTGAAGTCATTGCCACAAATTGCGAGGTTCAAGATACGGTGACCTTTTCAGTGCCAATAGATGTAATCGTTCCACCCGATGAACCAGCGGTTTTTATACAGCCTTTTGACACGATTTACTGGGAGTTTTACGCCACGGATACTTTCTGTATGCCAGTGACTTTTGTTGATCCCAACTTCTTCGATACCCTTGAAGTAACTGCTGCTTCTGAAATATTCAACCTGCCTGGAAACCCAGCTTTCATTGATGCACTTGAAGGATTGATACAACTGAATGGTGACTTGTGTTGGGTGCCGCAATGCAGCGATGTTCGCCCAGAGCCTTACCTAATCAATTTCACTGGAACATCTAAAAGTTGCCAGACCAATGAAACGGTAGAAAAGACCGTCGTTCTCTATCTTAACTTACCACCAGAGGAGGCGCCAGTGTTTGAATTGCCACTCTTCGGTTTTGAAGTGGACCACAGTGTAGGTGATGACCCGATTGATTTTACTGTGATAGTGACGGATAGAGATTCATACGATACGCTCACTTTAAGCGCTCAAGGAGCTATTTTTAGCGATGTGACCAACATTGCTTTGTTCGAAGGATTCCCTGTTAACGTAGGGTCTGTTTTTGCGCAATTCACTTGGGTACCTGATTGTCCTGATGTGTCGGCCGATCCTTACTTGGTCACTTTTACGGTTGTCTCAGAAAGTTGTCAAAAATCAGTAACCAGAATTTTCGAAGTTCCGATAAGTGTGACAACTCCTACGATGGGTAAAATAAAACCAATTCAAAATATTTTCACACCAAATGGTGATGGGTTAAATGAGGTTTGGACAATTGAAAATAAGGAGGACCCCTGCTTACTCAACTTCAATAGTGTGGTCTATGATCGCTGGGGAAAGGAAGTTTTTCAAAGCAATAACCCAGCATTTATCTGGGAAGGAAATTACGGCAATGGTAACGATGCAAGCGAAGGTCAGTATTTCCAAACCATTGAGTATTTCTTCAAGAATGCCACTCAGAATTACAATGGGACCATTACCCTTAGTCGATAAAAATAGAACCCTCATTGTGTGAAACAAATTATCGGGCGAGCCGTAAGATGCTTCGAGCAATTAAGCCCCCCTTTAT
Organism: Cryomorphaceae bacterium; assembly: GCA_047632755.1. Lineage (GTDB taxonomy): Bacteria > Bacteroidota > Bacteroidia > Flavobacteriales_D > Cryomorphaceae > JAKVAV01. The sequence goes on along the minus strand of JBLIDT010000003.1, from coordinate 142,983 downwards.
TACCACATTTTTGGTGCTTACCATCATGAACGGCGCGGCAAGTATTTGATACTTGTCGCGTTCTTCATTTTTCAACGCTCATCTAGTCTTGTCCAAGTTTCATTTCTCCCAAGTAGTCCAAATGAATCTAAGCTTCCACGAAGTTTCAGCGTGTTGTAGTCGTCCAGCTCCATCGAGCCATAGTAAGTCTTTCCTAACTCTGCGTCATAGACCGTTCCATCCACCCATTCTTCATCTTCAAATACAAAGTCTTTCATAATTACCATTTCGAAAATCGGTTTGCCGTCAGGATCAGTTATGGGATTGCCATTTTTATTGTAAGGCTCTTCTAGCCAGTTTACTTTCCCGAAATAGCTACCATCCTCCTCGTAAATCCGAACGTAGGCATCCCTATCTTGAACTAGCCATAGTCCTATGACATCATCAGCATTTTGAGCAAATAGGGTAGTGGATAGAAGGACTAAGCCAAGGCTAAATAATGATTTCATGGGTAAGTAGAGTTACGAAGAATCTGTAGGACAAAAATAAACATGAAAATCTGAATTAGCGATGTTTTACTATATTGATGGAAATCAACCCTTAATCTCATGGTCAAAAGTTTTACTGGTGTTCGCAGAGCTCCCAAAAAAGAAATCCAACAGATCTTAGCTGAAGATTTCATGACATCGCAACTTGTTACTTTTCATCCCGATCAGCATATGGGTGAGGTTTTCAAAATGCTTTTAGACAAAAATATATCGGGAGGTCCTGTAGTCGATAATGGAAAGCTCGTTGGAATAATCTCTGAAGGTGATTGCCTCAAAGAGGTTGTCAAAGGAAAGTACAATAACTCACCAAATAAAGTCGGCACAGTTGGTGAATTAATGGCGAAAGAGGTTCATACTATACCACCCGATATGCCAATATTGGAAGTAGCGCATAAATTTTTATCGCTTAAAGTGAGGAGATTTCCGGTGATGAGTGAAGGGAAATTAGTAGGACAAATCAGCCAAAGGGATGTAATGCGAGCCGTTCGTGAGTTGAAAAATGAAACTTGGTAAAAAAAGGGTTTGTAATTGAACTTTTTCGGCTTTCCTTTGTCAGTTCATTGAGAAATACTATTTTCATCAACATTCCGAAAAATTCGGATTGATAACAGCAAAAATTATTAATGGGTAGATCACACGAATCCTTCAGTAAGAGGGAAAAAGAAAAAAAGAAGAAAAAGCGAAAAGAAGATAAGCTAAAGCGTAAAGAAGACCGACAAGAAGATGGCGGTGGCAAAAGCTTTGAGGACATGATTGCGTATGTAGACAACAAAGGAAATATCGTAGATACGCCGCCAGATCCCGCCGAGAAGGAGGAGATCGAAGCCGAAGACATTGTTTTAGGTATTCCACCAAAAAGCGATGATGATGAGGTAATGGTGAATGAGGGTACAGTCTCATTCTTTGACGATTCCAAAGGTTTTGGATTTATCAAAGTACAAGGTTCTCAAGAAAGTTTATTTACCCACGTATCCAGACACGAAGACGAAATCAAAGAAGGAAATAAAGTTTCTTTCGACGTTGAACCAGGAGATCGCGGTCCCGTAGCGGTCAATGTTCGAATTATGAAATAAGAACTTCTTATTGATGATATAGATCCACTGTGAAAGCAGTGGATCTTTTTTTTTTGCAGACAACATGGTTTTAGACGAATAAGAAAATAAGTTGGTATGCAACATGATAATCCTAGTCGCTGTTATAGTCTAAATATGTGATTATGGAAAATTTAAAAATAGCATACATAGCAGGCGGATGTTTCTGGGGGATGGAAGATCTCTTTAGAGTCCGTCCAGGCATTGTCGATACTGAAGTTGGCTACCTCGGTGGCAGCAATGATAACCCTACGTACAGGAGTCATCCTGGGCATGCCGAAGGCATTGAGCTTGTTTACGACGCAACTGTTACCAATTTCCAAGCAATTCTCGATTACTTCTTTCGCATTCATGATCCTACAACGGTAGATCGACAGGGCAATGACCGCGGCTCCAGTTATCGCTCCGCCATCTTCTTTCAAAATGAAGAAGAGAAAAAGGCCGCCGAGGAATTTATCGAATTAGTAAATACCTCCAAGCGCTGGCCAGCAAAAGTGGCTACTACATTAGAGCTTTTCACTAGGTTCTGGGCGGCAGAGCCAGAACACCAAGACTACTTGGTGCGCTTGCCCAATGGCTACACCTGCCATTTCGAGCGATTTGGCATTTATGAAAATGCCGCTCAGTGAACCAACAAATTGGGTAAGGAGGGAGCTGCCATTGGTGTGCCGAGGAGATATTCCGCTCTGTCATTGGCGTAAACGATGTTCGCCAGGGGTGGATATCAGGTCAAAATCCATACGAGACTTTTTCTGAGGCGGTCTTATTTAGGTATGACCACACGGTGATTAACTTGCACCAATTGATCGCCATACATCTTCATTCGCATAGCTGCACGAATGCCCACAGCATGAGAAAATACCTATCGGCGATTTATGTATTTGATCAAGTGCAAGAAATGGAGAGCCGAAAGGCCATCGAAAAACTACAGATAGAATTCGACGAAAAGATTCTGACGGAAGTTCTACATTTCAAAGATTTCAAACTGAACTCCGAAGAGTATTTGGATTATTACTACAAAAACCCCGATAAGCCGTTTTGCAAAACCTATATTGAACCGAAGTTGAAAAGGCTGATGAAGTGCTATTCCACAATTTTTGACACGTAGATGACTGCTCAGAATGACCTTTAAAAATTAATCTGGGAATCTACCTCCTATTGCCCGATAATTTATATTATGTTAAGTAGGGTTTTTCACCGTACGTGCAGGTCTTCTATTGTTTTTGAAGACTATCCCTTGCAGTGTAAAGCTCATCCAGTATCTCTTTCTGGTTGGCTAGATTTACTTCAGCATCTCTAATTATCACACCTTTCTCGTTGATGTCGTTTCTGATCTTCTGGCGCATTCCATCACTGTGTGCCTTATCAATATTTCCCTCCAGTATTTTGATCGCACGCTCTTGTTCTTCTATAATCGCGATCTCGTGGTTCTGACGGTCTTCGATGGCCGTTACAGCGCGCTCTAGATCCTTGAGGTGTTGTTTCTCCGATTTTGGTCCGCTGTCTGCGCAACCAATCGCTAATAAAAAAATCAATGGTAGTATATTCCTCATGTGTTCCTTAAATTCTATCGCATAAATAAACCCATTACAGACGTAACGGGTTCACTTAACATAATATATTCAGTCTTGTTTCCTTATTCAGCTTTTGCTGCCTCCACTTCTGCTTTAATCTCTTGGTACTTCTCTGTCATATCCAAAAGAGCGTATAACTGCTGCAATGAAGCCATGGCCCCCATATCGCTTGGATCGAGTTCATGAGCCTTCTCTAGGTGCGGCAATCCGATCTGAAATTCTTCTTTGGCCTCAGTTCTTTTTGCTTTGTAGGCATCGTTGTCTTCAATATCGTTGGCTGCATTGTTCATCTCAACACCATTGTTGAAATAGAATGCTCCCAAATTGTAAACAGCATCAAAGTATTCCGAATCGATTTCAATTGCCTTATCGTAAGATTTGACGGCCTCTTCAGTATTTCCAAGCTTCTCATTTACAACCCCTAGCGAGAAATGCAACTGCTTGTTGTCTGGCTCCTTTTCGATGGCCAACATAAGGTTGTTTTTGGCTTCATCATATTTCTCCGTGTTCAGATAGTAATTCAATTCGTATACGATCAAATCCGCATCATCGGGGTATGCTGCTCTACCTTCTTGAATAATGGCTATGTATCCTTCCGTATCTTCTTGGCGCTGATATAGATTGGCCATATAGAGGTACATTTTTGATTCTAAGTAGTTAATTTCAGTAGCCTTTCGGTACTGAGCTAGGGCCATTTCAAAATTGCCATACTGCTCTGCCGCCAATCCCGCATTGTAAAGCGCAAGTGTATCTACTATCCCAAGATTTGCTGCGGCCTCCTCGCCTACTAAAAACAGCTTGGCTGACTTTTCAAATTCAGAGGCGTTGTAAGCGGCTATTCCCATATTTACAGAAAGGTTTTGGGCTTGTGCTAAGCCAGAAAGGTTTTCTTGTTTCCATTTGTCCTTAACGTCAAGCTCCATGGCCTTTTCAAAAGACTCTATGGCAGTTTGGATTGCATCGGCCTTGTCAATTCCTTCGTAGTCGTTCTGAGCTAGACCCGTATAGATTTGTCCGCGGTATCTCCACGTCTTATCGTCAACACTTGTTTTTGCGTCAGTGATTGCTTCGTCGATGGGCTCTTTTGCTTTTAAGAATTCACCATCGGTCATGTAATTGTAGGCTGATACTCTCTTTGCGCTTTGGGCGAAGGTAGTGGCCGCCGCCAAAACAAGAGTAAGAAGAAGTAAAATGCGTTTCATGGATTTCGTTTTTGTTTGTGAACTTGTTGACAAAGTACGTGCCAAGTAGAAATTAAACGACTCGACATGGGCAAAAATAAGGGTTTAGAGTGCTTCTCCAAATAATTCTTAAAATAGTGCCCATCCAGCTGATGCAAATGGTATTACAACCTCTGCTAGAACGTAAATCAACTAAAATATTTCGAATCGCAGGCAACAAAGTCTTTTAAATTTTAACCGCTTTGGGTTTTTAAGAGGGCTGAGCTAAGTACAATTTCAGAGTTGATTCCATTGCACTCGATGTAATTTACGGCTACAGATCAGCAGAGTTCGGCAGGCACAGAGCACGCAGAGGATCGCTAGCGATCAGTCAGAGCAAAAAATAGATGTTTCTCTCTACCTCTGGTGTCTCATCAATCGCTCTAGCGATTCTCTGTGGCCTCACAATCATGATCTTTGTACTTCAAAATTTCTCTGTGCGCTCGGTTTAATGAGCATACCATTTCGCCATTCCTGGACCAGTTCAAATCATATAAATTTGAACCTTGATAATTTCACATTTCAGCATTGAAATAGCGTATCTTCGCGCCCGAAAAAATCGCCTACAGCAAATGGAATCTATCACTGGTTTTGCCATTTTAGCCTTCACTTCATTCTTTACGCTCATCAATCCCCTCGGGACGATGCCTGTTTTTATGACCATGACAGCAGGTCTCGACAAGAAGGGGAAAAGACAAACTGCCATTAAAGCCGTATTGGTCGCCTTTGGGGCCCTACTCTTCTTTGCGCTTACTGGACAACTCCTGTTCAAGTTCTTTGGCATATCCGTCGATAGCTTTCGAGTCGTGGGTGGTATCATTTTCTTTATGATGGGATACGATATGCTCCAAGCCAGACTTTCTACCGTAAAGGTTCGAGAGGCGGATAAGAAATCATATATGACCGATATCTCGGTTACTCCTCTTGGTATACCGATGATTTGTGGGCCTGGCTCCATTACGAACATGATCGTTTTGATGGACCTAGCAGAAGGACCTACTCAGCAAGCCGCATTAATCGGAACTGTTGCCATCGTACTGGCATTGACTCTCGCTATTCTGATCAGTTCGTCAAAAATCAGTGAAAAACTCGGTGAGACGGGAAACAAAGTAATGATGAGAATGATGGGACTTATTGTAATGGTAATCGCCGTGGAGTTCTTATTCAGTGGTCTACGACCAATTCTCGTGCGAATCATCCAAGAAGGAATTGCGGTTTAGCGATCAAGCCACTCTTTGAATTCTTTGGTCTTCTCTCGACTGAGCACAATGTCTTGGTCCTCACAATTTTGGAGCTTTACTTTGAGCCTGCTATTCGAATAACTCACCATTTCTTCTACCGCCTCAAATCGGGCAATGTATTTTCGGTTTAACCGGAAGAAATCAACGGTATCTAGCATGGCGGCAACTTGCTCAAGAGTATAGTCCACCAAATAGTTTTTTCCTTCTTTGCTCCGCAAGTAGGTTCCTTTGTTTTCGCTGTAGGCGAATGCGGCATCAGCCACCTCCAGCGTTTGAAGGCGATCCCCCACCCTTGTTACAAATCTCTTTTTGTACTTGTTTTCGTAATCTGCTCTAATCTGTGCTGGCCATTCGTTTCCAAAAACCTTAACGGGATGATTTAGAAACTGCGACTTGAATTTTTCTATAGAGCCTGAGAGATCCTCTTCGCCAATTGGTTTGAGCAGATAATCAACCGAATTGAGCTTAAACGCACGAATGGCATATTGATCGTAGGCTGTGGTGAAAATGATGGGACAACTTACCTCCACTTTTTCTCCTATTTCGAAGCTCAACCCGTCTGCCAAGTGAATATCAAAAAAAGCCAAATCGGGTTTTGGATTTTCGGAGAGCCATTGAACGGCTTCCTCTATCGATTCGCATGGTCCATGAATGAAAGCATCTGGAACCAAGCTCGATATCATTCGCTTTAACCGTTTGGCCGCTTGCTCTTCGTCTTCTACAATCAGAAAATTCATCAGATTAATGGTTTCGTTAGTAGTGGCAAGCTGACTTCAAATAAAGATTCATTTTTTTCGATAACGACCATTCGATCGGTCATAAAGCCATAGCGCTCCTTAATATTATTCAATCCGATTCCCGACTCTCCTGGCTGGGTTGTTCGCGGACTGAAAGTATTGATCACCTTCAATTCATTCCCTTCTTGTTTGATGGAGATCACCAGTGGCTTTTCCTTGGTCGCTGCATTGTGCTTTATGGCATTCTCCAAAAGCAATTGCAAGGTGAGCGGCGGCAAGGCATAATGAGTCGAATCGTCAACGGTAATCACATAGCTGAGTTTGCTACCAAACCGCAGTTCTTGAAGCTCGAGGTAGTTTTTGGCGAAAGCCAGTTCTTGGTCTAGCCCAACGAGCTCTTCGTATTGCACATCGAGCACGTAACGGTAAATCTTCGAGAGTTTTTCGATAAAGGCATTGGCCTGGTCGGGATCCTCGTAAATGAGGTTGCTCAATACGTTGAGAGAATTAAATAGGAAATGCGGGTTCAACTGATCTTTTAAGCTCTGGTATTGCCAAGCTAGTCGTTCATTTCTCATTTGCTCTGCGGCAATGGCGGCTTGTCTCCACTCAATCAAGAAGCTACGGCTAGTAAGAATCAGAGTGATGCTCAAGGCAATGCCGATAGGTAGTTTAGTAGAACTTACCATGGCCTCCCATGCCATATCTTCTAGCTTAAAGTATTCCCAAACGAAAATGGAAAAAATAGTCGCTAAGCAAAAACTAACTATAAAAGTATAAGTCGTTACCACCAAAATGTCAAACACCAATCTACTAAAAGGAGCGTCAAGCCAAGGGAAGTGCTTATCTGATTTGGAGACAATAAACCCAATACCACCACTTAGGAAACAGGAAAGCAAGAAAGAGTAGATGAAATCATCAAGACCTTCAATGAAAAGTGCAAAATCTCCAAAGCATGCTGGACATAAGATAATTTGTATCCCCATGGCCAAGGCCAAATTGATCAATACAAAACTGCCAATCTTCTTATACGCTAGTGGATTTTTGTCGTGCACAAGTGCTAATTTATGTTTGTTTGCGAGATCAGTCATAGTTTTGGTTTAAATACTGCCTTTTTACGCAGAGTTCACAGAGGAACGCTAGCTTTCAGTTGAGACATGAGTGTTTGGTTCTGAGTCTTTCGTCGATCGCGACTACGACCCTCTGTGTCCCTGAACAATTTTCATTCTACTCGGCACAACTTTCTAGAATCTCATTTGCAGATTCCATCCCCCAAGTAGGCTGAAGCTCGTCAACAGGCTTGTCGTTTTTGAGCAATTCAGCTCCTTCACGCGCCAGTTCACAAGCTTTAGTTGGTTCAGTTCCCATAAATTGAGCGGTTCCGATTTCCATTCGGGCCATCATAATCTTTGCTCGTGGATTTGCGGGATTCATCGCCATCGCCTTACCAAAACTCTGCATGATACGCGGGCTGTACGATTGACCTCGATTCATTGGGTCTACAGTCATTTTAGCCATAAGTGCATATCCGTTTAAGACCTCCACTTCATCACTTCCAGGGGCAAGTTGCTGAGCCATCTTTACTTGCTCCATGGCTCTGTCGATGATTTCATCACGTTTGGCAGCATCCTGCAAAGTCCAGTTGTAGTTGAGTAGATTCAAGGCAGCATAGTAGTTTGGTAAGTATTCATCGGTGGCCTTTTGGCCAATGCGTTCGAAGGTATTTGCTGCCGCCAACATGGCCTCGGGCGTTTCTGCCGCTTCCATTTCTGCAAGGGCTTTTTTCATTGCTTTTTCGTAAGATCCACCTTGAGCGGAAAGTGAAAATAGAGTCGCGATAATTAAAAAGAATGTTGTTGCTAAAGTTTTCATAATTGTTTGATTTTTAGAGTTTATAAGTTGTTTAATTGATTTGCTGATTTATCTGAAGATAGAGTCCAAAACACACCGATGAAAGCAAAGAATGGTGCGGCTTGGCGAATGGGTTCGCTTTCGTAAAACCCGTTTGAATCGGGCTCGTTGGCATATCGATAGCCGAAGACATTGTCACGTCCCGCCGCATTGCTTACAGCTGCGTGAATGATTAGATTCGGTCGGTAGAGGTAGCTCCAGTTTAGCGCGAGTGAGGCGTAGTTAGGCGAAAGCGATTCCATCTCCCCTGCCCTGTTCGGACTGTCGTAGGGATGGCCGCTGTTCCAGCTGAAAGTTCCACCGACTTGTGATTTCAAGTCGCTAATCCAGTATTTCATCACCGCGCTGAAGTTGTGCTTTGGGGCATAGCTGGGTCTTACTTGGGTTTCGAATAAATTGAAGCGCCTTTTGCTATCCACATAGCTGTAGGTCAACCAGAAATCGGCATTCTTTATCAGTGATCGCTCGCGATAAAACAAATCAAAACCTCTAGCAAATCCGTCGCCTGCAGCCTGAATGCCCTCATCTTCGAGAGTGGCGAAATCGTTGTAGACCTTGTAGTAAGCTTCTGCTCTCAGGGTTCTTTTTTGATTAGCATGCTGGAAGCTTAATTGAAAATGATCTGCTGTTGAAGGGTCAATACCAGGCGCCATTACACGATTGCTGCTCGCTTGGGGCTGACTAAATCTTCCAGTGGCAATGGAGATCGTTCCATTTTCGTAAGGTTGGTAGGCTGCTGCCAATCTGGGTTCTATCCAGTTGGCATCGCTTTCGCTGAAATGTGCTCCGCGAAGCCCACCTCTTATCGTCCAATGAGCGTTTACGTACCATTCCGCTTCTGTCCATACAGATGAGCGCGCTTCTTCGAATCCTCTTTCGGCCTTGAGATCTACGGTGGTCTCGGTATATTCGAGAAAGAAAACCTCTGCTCCCATTTTCACTTTGAATGATTCAGTGATGTAGTGCGTTGCCTGTTGCTTTATGTGAAAGAGGTTATTGTCAATGTCAAAAGTAGCGGTGTCCAATTCGTAACGGTCCTTGTTGACGCTCAGAGAAGTTCCTCCTTCCAGAAGCCATTTCTGATTGAGCGGCATCTTGTAAGTGGCATTTCCAAAACCAAAGGTGTTTTCGATGCCCAATCTACTTCCTCTGTCTTCTGAGCCAATTTGTGGTTGGTAAAGAGCCATTTCACTTTTGGAGCCCATCACAAACCCTTTGATGATTCCGTCTTTTCCGAGATCGTGGCGGTAGATTATTTGACCATCGATGTTTTCAGGAGCTTTTTCCCAGTCGAAGTTCTGTTCTACCACGTTTTGGTATGGAGCTAAGTTGGTGTAGCCACCTTGAGCCGTAACCGATTGCTTCTCTCCCACAAAAGTCGATGAAGCAGTCGCTCCGACACTCATGAAGGAGAAGTCGCTTTGGTTTCTCACGGGTCGATCGACTGTCTCAAGCGCCAATACCGAAGAAAGCGCATCTCCAAATTCGGCAGAGTAACCACCAGTGCTGAAGAAAGTTCCTTTAAAAAGCACGGGGCTAAAGCGATTTCTGGTAGGCACGTTTCCCGTGGTCGATCCATATGCACTTCCCACCCGAAGTCCGTCGAAGAAAATGGCCGTTTCTGAAGCATCTCCTCCCCTTACGAAAAGTCGACCGTCATTCCCTACAGTAGCCGTTCCCGGCAACGTGGATAGTGCTCCTGTGATGTCTCCCAATGCCCCTGCGGTAGTGAGGATATCCAAAGGCTTCATGACTACCGATGTGGCCTTTTCATTGACTTCGATTGTTCCAGCCGTTATCGAGACGGCATTGAGTTCGTTTATTAAAGTTTTAAGAGTAATAGTCAATTGAGTGGTCTCTTTGAGAACTGTTTCGGTTTGGTGAAAACCAACTGAAGAAAGGATGAGAACCAAGGTGTCGGCAGCTTCAGTTTCGAATGAGAATTGTCCTTCTGCATTGGTTGAAGCACCATCAAACGATTCTTTGATCCAGACATTCACACCGGGAATGCTTTCGCCTTTGGAGTCGAGTGCGGTTCCCGAAACTTGAATCTGAGCCCAAGTTGGGAGAGCGAGTAAAACGAATAAGATTGAAAGCAGTCGCATGGTCGTTGGCATTAATTCTGATGCGAATATGCTGCGAACTACTGGCCAACAAAAGAGAGAGTTACTGAATCTACTTATTTGTTGTATGAACCTACCATAATGGCATTGGGAAGTGGGTATAGGTAGGGTATAGAGAACTGGCTTAGACGGAAGTTTGTCAAGAACATATTAAACTCCATATCGATCTTTCGCTTCATTTATTTTTTTGGAGATAACTCGTTTCAAAGCGAGATGCTTCTTCGCTGAATAAGCTTCCAACCCCAATCTAGCTATTCCCATAGCGATGATAGGAATACGGATATCGACCTCGTGAAGAAATGCAGTAAATAATCCTACAGCTATTACTCCAACCACGGTTAAGGTTTGAACGATAAATTCTCTTTCCAAAAAATCAACCCGTTTTATCTTCTTCATTTGATGTACTTCTGCCAAAAGCGCTGCTATGACTCCAAAAAATGAGAATGAGATTGGAATAATATTGGAATAAAAAGGTTCAAGCGGATTTATACTACTTTCTGGGCTTTGACGAAGGTTTGGAATTTCTTCGATCGTAACTCCCAGCTGAAAAGCGATAACACAAAACAAAAAAACAAAAAGTGCCCCGCCTGGAATATTCAGTATATGCGTGATGAAATTCCCGTCTTGTCTTATTTTGTAATAGGTGAAAACCAGTATGATCGCAGCGAATTCAGTGGTGAGATAAGCTATCATTAGATAAGTCAGCGGTCGATTTCCTAAAAGAAATCCGAGCTGAGCGAAATAGACAAAAAATATAATTCGGTTCTTCGTGAACATAACCAACGCCAAAAATGATTATTTTTCTTCATCTTTTGAAGCTATGAGCACAACTGACGACATTGCAACGCTAGCAGCTGATTTTATCAACTCCACCTCCCAGCACGTTTTCCTTACGGGAAAAGCGGGAACAGGTAAAACGACTTTTCTCAAAAGTCTGCGCGAAAAGACCCACAAGAAGTTTATCGTGGTTGCCCCTACAGGCATTGCTGCGCTCAATGCTGGGGGTGTAACCATCCATTCACAGTTTCTGTTGCCCTTTGGCTCCTACGTTCCCGATGAGAATGCAGAAGCCGATTGGGGAGCATTCTTCAACAGCTCCATTCTCGCTCGAAAAAACCCGCTCAACTCAGATCGGAAGAAGGTGCTGAGAGAGATCGACCTTTTGGTAATCGATGAGGTGAGTATGCTGCGTGCCGATATACTCGATGCGCTGGATTACCGTCTTCGGGCGGCTAGAGGCAATTATAGAAAGGCATTTGGTGGAGTTCAGCTTTTGCTAATCGGAGATTTGTTTCAGCTTCCGCCAATCGTTCGCGATCACGAATGGAGAGTTTTAAAACCGTTTTACGATTCCATCCATTTTTTCGAATCAATCGCTTTGAAAAAAATGGGCTTCGTTTACCTCGAACTGGACAAAGTTTACCGTCAAGAAGACGATTCTTTCATAGAGATCCTCAATAGGCTTAGAACGAATAAAAGCACCGAGGCAGATATTGCAGCGCTGAATCAGCATTACGGAAAGACACCACCAGAGAAAGCCATCACGCTTTGCACGCACAATGCGCAAGCAGACCAGATCAATATGGTCGAACTCGAATCCTTGAAGGAGAAATCTTTTTTTTACGAGGCCGAGATTGACAAGGATTTTCCCGAAAAGCTATATCCTATTTCCGAAAAGATGGAATTGAAAGTGGGTGCACGGGTTATGTTTATCAAAAACGATAATGTCGATAATCTCTTCTACAACGGGAAGCTAGCGACTGTCACGGAATTAAAAAAGGACTCGATCAAAGTAGATCTCGACGATGAAGACCGCGAGATAAAAGTGGAGCGAATGGGCTGGACCAATTCAAAGTTCACCGTCAATTCTGACAACGAATTGCAAGAAGAGGTCTTGGGGAGCTTTTCACATTTCCCATTAAAATACGCTTGGGCCGTTACTGTACATAAAAGTCAAGGACTGACATTCGATCAAGCTGTAATCGATGTAGGGCGCGCATTTGCGCCAGGTCAAGTCTACGTGGCCTTGTCTCGACTCCGAAGTTTGGAGGGATTATTCCTAAGAACAAAAATCCACACGGGAGCGATTTCGGGAGATCATCAAGTCACGCGGTTCTCCGAACGAAAGGAAGCTCAAGCCCCACCACAAGAAATACTGGAACGTGGACGTCAAGTCTATCTCATCGAAAACTTGGATGCCACCTTCGACTTTGACGAGATTCCCAAAAGGATAGACTATACTTTGAACAAAGCAGGTGAAAAGGCTAGGTTTTCTGATCCCGAGATGAACAGCACACTGGTCAACATCAAAAGAGCGGTTGAGGCGGAAAAGGAGAACACCTTAAAATTTCGACGTCAGTTGCATCAACTGGTCACTGCTGGCGACAACGACATTCTCCTTGATCGAATAGAGAAAGGCACGAAGTACTACCGCAACAAACTATTCGACCAACTGGAGAATCTCCTCAAACACATAGAGTTTGTTCGGAATCTCTCCAAAACGGTCACCTACCTCCGATTGGCCGAAGAGATTGATCATACCTTGATGAATCAAATCACCAAGCTTTGGCTGGCTCAGCCAATCGCAGAGGGAATTCTACAGAATGAAATGTCTTTGGACATGGTGAAGTATGATGCCCTGAAAAAAGCGCGAAGAGAGAAAATCTTAGAAAAGGTAAAAGGAGAATTGGCGGACAACCCGATCAAGGATACCTCGCGAAATGCGAAGAAGAAGGCAGCCAAAAAAGGGGCGACATTCCAAGAAACGTACAGAATGCTCAAGGATGGTTTGAACCCCCAGCAAATTGCTATTAAGCGATCATTGGCTGAGTCTACTATCTGGAGTCATATTGCCAACGGGATAAAAGATGGTGTGCTCAAACTGGACAAATACATGGGTACAGAGGATATTGCTAAAATTCGAGAAGCTCTGATAGAATTCGGCGCGGGTGGCACATCGGCGGTGCATCGAGCCTTGGATGGAGAGTACGAGTACCACCATATCAGGATGGTCGTGAACTCATTGCAAGTGGAGAGTTCGGAAGAATGACTGAACGGAAAAACATTAAATGACCTAGCTATCAATCGGGTCACCATCCACTACTATCTGGGAATGGAAGTAAAACATTGGAAAGGTTCGAAAAGTGACTTTGTGATTGATGAGCTATCTCCAGGAACTTACGTTGTTTTGATCGAAAGCAGTGAAGAAATTGATCATGACATCTAATCTTTAATCTTAATCATGAATAATTGTTAGACCTATCTGGCGATCGCCGATCATTGGATAGTAAGTGCGATTATAAACATATTCAAATGCACGTCAATCTGCATCAAATGAAGTAGTAGAAAGTCTGGATATCGTAAAGAGCTTTGTTATTCCATGTGCTCAATAACCCAGTTAATGATACTAATTTCACTAGAATATTCCGGATAATCATTTGAAAGAGAAAAAATTTGGGACTCGATTTCCAAACCTTCGTCAAGACACATTTTCGTCAATGCCGCAGAGTGGTATGGATGATGTGTAACTTGTGGTGTAAGTATGCCAGTCATCTGATTTATTACAGGCTCTTCTAGTTCCTCTTCATTGTAGATATAAATCGGAGGGTCTGCTGAATCTATTTTATCCAACAAATCCACTTGGCTAAGCAATTGATAGGCATTAATATTTCCAAAATCACTTAGATCTTGAATCCCAAGAAATTTGCCTATCCCTTGCAAAATAAATACATCCTCAAGAATTGAGTCTAGATTAAAATTTTCATAAGTAGGCAGATTTAAACTCTCATTTTGAAATACTTTTTGTTTCCACAAAAAGAAGTTGTAAGTCGCTTGAGGTTTACGAACAACGACTGCCTTTACTCGAGTAGATATCGAACTGAGACCAGACGACTGAGGATTCGCCATATCATCTGACAGTGCTAACCACAAGGCTATTCCAGCACCTGCAGACGAGCCATCCAAAATAACCTTATCGGAATCGATATTCAAAATCCCACTGTTAAACTTAATGGCCTGGATCGCTCTTTTTCCTGATTCGAAGCATTGAAAAACTCCTGTGTCATCTGAACTTAAGGGGTTAATCAACTCATAATTGACAGTGGCAAAGGCAATGTTATTTCTCAGCAAAGAGTCTATGTATAATATTTCTCCATAGCTATCATAAATTTCGGTTTTGTCTCCACCGATAAAGACTCCACCGTGATAGTGAATAACCATTCCAGCAGGAATTCTTGAAAGTGGAGGTAAAAACACGTCTAGTTTATGTTCTGCTCCAGGACCATATGAAACATCGGAGAAAAATCTAGTGCCCTCTGGAAAAGGAACGTTCGGGATAGACTTTGGAGAACCTAGTTTGAAATTTGAATCTGATTCCTGTTTTTCAGGCTCGGACACGGTCTCATTCTTTTGGCACGAACTAATAAAAAGGAACAATAGTAATCCAAGTGAGAGTTTTCTGCCAGATAGATGAAAAATACTTTTTTGAGTAGAGTGCTTCATAAATGTGTTTTTCGATTAGGAAATTTATCTTTTAGCTTCTCGGAAATTAATGAATGTTTTAGCAAAAAGAGACTAATTGTACAACGGCCAGTCCTATGGTATTGTTTACTTTATAGCAATCTTGGATAGTTGTCGATCTTACCAGATTGATCAAAATCGGAAAGGATACTTGCGCTGGCAAAGGGACAGTGTGTTGACTTGTTCTTTTGTGAATCTTCTACAGCAAGAATAATGTGGTTTTATCGAATTAAAGTGATGTCTCCCGCTTCTGTAATCAAGGTTCCTTCAAAATTACTAAGAGAAATTAGGTAGAAATAGACACCCTCAGAACAGAGTTCACCTGATTTGTAATTCGTTCCATCCCAAAAAGTAGAAAAGTCCTTACTCTCGTATACGATCAATCCCCAACGATTGTAAATCACGACTTCAAAGAACAATGGACGGTCCAGTCCGATGATCCATTCGTCGTTTATCCCATCTCCATTTGGTGTAAACACGTTCGGGATTTGGATAGTACAATCGGCAAATTCGATGATCATGATGTCAAATGATCGACATCCATTAAAGTCGGTTGCAGCCAAACTAACGGTCAATGATGATTCGAGTTCAGGATTGAAAATAGAATCAGTACTGCCATCAGACCATTGGTATGACTCAAACAAGGTGTCAGGAGCCACGATGAAATCGGGGCGATAGCAGAGTGCCGTATCAGGTGGAAGGTCAACCAACCTTGTCTGGAAAAGGCTCACTTCAATACCAACCGTATCGCTCAAGCAGTCTTCCAGATTGGCATAAGCCAAGTACTCTCCTTCTTGATCTAGTGCAGAAATTCCATAGGAAACCAAATCGCCGTTTAAAACCTCACCCGTTGGCGTAAGCCAAATGTAGTTTGCACCAGCGGCCGAATTGAGCACCTCCAGAGAAAGGCTCTCTCCTGTGCAGACGGGCGCATCTGTTGCTATGATTGGCACATCGGGAAAAGGTTTTGGCCCAACCGTTATTGAATCGATTGGTCCATCGCAAATTTCAGTATTAAGGTAAACGTAAAAGGTGGTATCACTTAAGAATTCTGAGATGAAAACCGTGCCTTCATTGGATATGATCTCCCCATCGACTCCTTCCAAAAAGTTGATTCCTAAATCAGAAATCACTTCAAAGATGAAAGGTTCCCCTTCGCATACAGGATCGAATTCGAATACAGGTGGCGGTGGAACATTCTCGAAGTTTATTTCAACTTGATTTGAAATCAACTCGCACCCGTACTCATCAATTCCTACTACGAAGACTGTTCCCGATTCGGTAAACCACTCCTCCACTTCACTACCATTAGGGCTCCATTGATATTCTTCTAAACCAGGTGTTGCGGCAATCAGAATGCTATCTCCTTGGCATGTCGGTTCGGGATCGATAACTTCAATATCAACGGAGTATTCAGATAGTTCTACCTCTATGAAAAGTTCAATATCGGCACCACAACCTGTTACGATCACGGAATAAATACCTGGTTCTGTGACTGTTTGCACGGTATCACTTCCCATCAAAGGAGCCTGCCATTCGATGGCATCCAAGGAGGAGCTTACGATACCTATTTCAACTTCTCCTCCCGGACAAAGTACTGCATTGGATCCATCCAAAAAGGGAGTAGTGAACTCAATTACCTCGATGGTATTGGATACTAAGGCGCAACCTTCGTAAAACTCTACTTCGGCAAAATAGAGCCCAGGTTCTTGCACATATATTTCTGATTCACCTTCGAAGTTTCCCGATGGTCCTTGCCAAGTAATTGTCCCGGGGCTAAACGTTAAGATCTGCACGCTATCTCCCGGGCAAACTACTGCTTCGACGGGGTCCGTAAAGATTTCAGGGGTTTGGACTTCTTGAACCAATATGAAATCACTTGCAGTTGCAGAACAGCCAAATTCATTGGTCGAAGTGACAGTAGCTTGGTAGAACCCTGTGCCTGAAACATAAATGCTATCTCCAAAATCCTCGATTACTTCAAAGTCAAATGAAAGTTCTCCTTCAAAATCCAAGAAGAAAACCAAGGTATCCCCTGGACAGTTAAATTCTGGTCCAATCATCTCTATCGAAGCTTCGGGCACCGGAACAATTTCAACATAGATTGAATCTGAATCAAACTGCGTGAGTATTTCATCGGTACAAGGATTCTTTTGCGAAGTAAGTTCTACTGTCACCACATACCACCCTGAGCCCTCGGGTACAACTGATACATTGCCTGACGATCCAATTATACTACCTGGAGTTATGGCCCAATCTAAATTATATTGGGCTATTGGATATGGATCTAAAGTGAGCTCATTCAGAAGCTCTATACTGAAAGAACTTCCTTCACATACTTGAATAGAATCGCTAGATGTGGGGAAGGAAATCAAAGGAGGAGCATCTACAGGTATGTTAAAGAAAATAACGCTCACAGCATTGGAGTTGATGCATCCATCAGTAGTCGTGACGACAATAAAGTATGTCCCTTCTTCTGTGACGGAAATACTCTCTGTGAAAACGGGATTCCCCCCAAACTGCCCGCCCGACCATTGAAAGGTATAGTCGTTAGGAAATTCAGCAGTAATATCAACGGTTTCTCCAGGGCATATGAAAATAGGGTTTGGTGTAAAAGCAGAACTGTTAACCCCTTCACTATCGGTGATCAAAGGGACTACAGGTTCGGGGTAGATATTCACTTCGATATCATCAGACGCAGAGTAGCAACCGTCTTGCGACGTTATCGTTACACTCTCGTTAGCCGCAGAGGTTACTAAAGAGACTACCCCTGTTGATCCTGAAAAAGTCCATTGGAAGTTTTCAGCGAAACCAATTCCTGCCAAGGTATAGTTTGATGCAGTGATGGCGTATGGCGAACATCCTATTAGACTCTCAGGGCAAGGGTCAGGAAGGGAAGGCGAAGAATTTAGGTCGATGCAGGCGTCGGGAATGGTTAAATCACAGCCTCCTCCAGATCTTTGATAAAAATCCATTGGACTTCTAGAAGGATCAATGGCTTTGAGCACAAAACCATCCGAACCTCCTGAACCTGCCAAGGATCGATAATTTCCATAGTTTGAATCACCACAGTAGTTCAATCCCGTATTTTCATTTGGAATCAGATCTGACATTCCATTGACGGGAGCATTGGTAACGGGAACGATCAAACCTGCATCGGCGTTTGTTCCAGCCAATACGACAAATCCATCGGGTAGGATGGTGATCGAATTGCACTGCTCATTAGAACTAGCTCCAAAGTTTCGTGCCCACTGAAATGACCCCGCCGAAGAATACATGGCGGCAAAAGCATCTATTGAACCAAGAGAATTAAAGGCGGCTTCACCATATTCATCGCTGTAAGAGTCGAAAGTACATTCGAACCATCCAGCAATGGCAATATTGCCAGAAGAGAAGTCAATACCACGAGAGGAAACATTGCTGTCGCTTCCAGCAGATTCTCCCCACGAGAAGTTTCCGTTGGCTGAGAAGCTTAGCAAGAAGACAGAATTAGTGAATCCTGAATTCAGCGTAACCGTTGATCCTGTTCCAAAAAAGTTTAGCGTTGTGCCATAATCTCCTGTAAGGAATACGGAATTCCCATCCGAGGCGATGTCATAGGCAATGCTTTCCTCGCTACCTCCACCCCATCGAAACCACTCTTCATTTCCCGAGGCAGAATACTTGATGAGGAAGATGGCATTTTGAATGGTATTGGTGTAGGCATTGTCAAAGCTCACGTTACCGCTAAATTGTCCCGTAGTATATACGGCGCCTGTGTTATCAGTAGTAATACCCAAACCACGATCCAGAGCTTCACCTGTGCCTTGCTTTGCCCACTGCTCATTTCCATTGCTATCGTACTTAACGATAAAAGCGTCATTGGTGCCGTCGGTAGCATCTAGGATCAGTGCTCCGAAACTAGCGGTTCCTGAAAACTGTCCTGTGATGATTACATTTCCCGATCCGTCTATGGCCACTGCATTTGCTCTATCCGAACCACCAGAGCTGCCGCCCGTTCTGGCCCAAAGGGCATTTCCGTTTGCATCGAGCTTTAGCACGAACGCGTCCTGCCCGCCATTGGATGTGAGAGAAACGCCATTCCCAAAATCAATACTTCCAGTGTAGAAACCGCACACAAAGACATTTCCTAATCCATCTACTGCCACACCTAATCCACGGTCTGATTGACTTCCTCCAAAAGATTCAGTCCATTGATTGGCTCCGTTCGCAGATACTTTTGAAATGAAGATATCGGTGAGTCCTTGAACAAAGAAGGTTGTTTCATTGATGTCAGCAGATGTACTGAAGTAGCCCGTTGAATAAGAAGTGCCCGCATCATCGCTAACAATGTCCAATGTCTCATCAACATTTCCTCCTGCCTGCTTTTTAGCCCAGAAAGACTGAGAATAAGCCAGATTGAATGAGAAGATTAAGGCGCAAAAAACGACTAGTCGTTTCACTGTTGTTTAAGGATTAAGACTCGTTTGAATTTAATAAGTCAACTTCAAAAAAATTAAATCTGTAATCAATCCAATCATTCAACTTTAAAAATACTTCTACAAGGTACTCCTGTATTGGCTCTCTTCTATTTTCAATTGGTTCAATTACTTATTGTAAAGACGTTCTATTTTTTAAATAGTTAAAGCAAAGAACTGAGTTTTGATCTAATCTCTCAAAATCGTCAGGTTTCCTTGGTTTTCTATTAGCCTGCCTTCAAAATCATTTACCTGTATCACGTAGAAATAAGTTCCTTCCGGACAAGGTTCTCCCGATTGAGAATTAGTGCCATCCCAGCCAAGAGCATTGTCGTTACTCTGATATACTTTTCGCCCCGAACGGTTGTAGACGATGGCCTGATAGAATTGCGGTTGATCCAAATCAATTATCCATTCGTCGTTGATACCGTCTCCGTTCGGAGTGATAATGTTAGGTACGTTAACGAGACAGTTCACAAAATCTATGTTTATAAAGTCTACTGACTCACATCCATTGAAATCAGTTGCCACCAAAAAGATTTGATCTGAATTTTCCGCACTTGGATAGAAAATAGAATCTGTACTATTATCCGACCATAAGTATGAGGCGAAAATGGTATCGGCTTCGATGAAAAATTCATCGACAAAACATAGAGCAGTATCAGGTGGGAGATCGACCAGTCTGGTTTCAAAGAGACTAACTTCAATTCCTACGGTATCGCTCAGGCAATCTAGCATGTTAGCATAAGTGAGGTATTCCCCCTCTTGAGAAAGATCAAAAATGCCATAAGAAACAAGTTCGCCTTGGAGAATATCTCCGTTGGGCGTAAGCCAGATATAGTCCACACCCGCTTCAGCATTTAAAACCTCCAGCGAAAGATCTGTTCCCGTGCAAACCGGGGCATCGGTAGAAGGAACTGGTTCATCAGGATAAGGTTTGGGTGTCAAGTCTAATGCAACTGTATCGCTGTTGCAATAGGTTGATGCGAGATAAGCATAGATAGTTGTATCACTCCAGAGCTGCTCAATGTCTTGAACAGAGTCATTCGAAATCACTATTCCATTTAGTCCGCTGAGAACATTTATATTAAGAGTTGTAGAAATCAAAATCTCCATGCCTTCACCCTCGCAAGGAAGATCGTATTGAAAAGTAGGGATAGGTGGAATCGGTTCAAATGTTAGGTCGAGCGTATTTGAAAGCGCTTGACAACCTTCATCTGTGAATGCATTAACAGAAACTAAGCCTGCATTGCCAAACCACTGGGACGACCCTTGGCCTGCAGGATTCCATTCGTATTCTTCAAAACCTTCAGTTGCGATCACAAGAATGCTGTCACCACTACAAACGGGAATTGAATCCGAAAGAGAAATGAATACTTCAGGTTCTAAAGCAGTAATCTCTATACTGATATCTGTGGTTATTGCGCAGCCAGTCACTGAAACAGAATAGATGCCAGGATCGAATACCGTTTGAATGATATCACCTCCTGATAATGGAGGCAGCCACTCAATGGTTTCCAAACTATTTGAAAACACCCAAATATCTGTGCTCCCACCTACACATACGGTTTCATCTTCAGCCCATAGAAATGGAGTTGCATATTCGGTTAATTGCAAGGTATTTGAAACCAAGGCACAGCCTTCATAAAATGTCACTTCAGCGAAATAGAGACCCGATTCTTCAACCCAGAGGCTATTGCCTCCTTGAACCGAACCTAGTGGGCCTTGCCAAAGAAAATCCCCAGAATTATTAGACATGATTTGAACACTATCGCCAGGGCAGATTACTGAATTTGGTGGATCAGTGTATATCTGTGGACTTGAAACTTCTGAAACGACATGGTTTGTGCTAGTGGATCCTGCACAACCATTTGCCGCAATTGAGTCAGTCCAAAAGGAGTAATTGCCGGGGGAAGTGATGTAAACGCTGTCCAAAAAATTCTCCGCTATCGAGCTGGTCACACTCAAGGTGCCTGTATACTCGATTTGTAAAACCAATGTATCTCCTGGACACATTACAGATGGACCTGTGACAGCCAAAAAGACATCAGGAGTTTCGAGAAGGTCGATATAAATTGAATCTACATCAATGTACAAGAACTCAAGATCGCTACAACTATTGACTATGGGCTCTACACTTACCGTAACGACATGCCAACCACTTTGCACTGGATTTATAAAATTGTATGAAGAGGTAGGGTCAATGTTTGCGTCCATATTTACTGTCCATGTTTTAACATATGCCTCGCTCGGGTACAAAACATCCGTACCCTCAATCAACGCTCTAACATCAACACCCCAATCGGCAATGTTTTCGCAAACGGAGATACTATCTGAATCATATGGAAACCATATTTCAATAGGTAAATCTTCGGCGATGGGAATAAATTCAATTTCCACTTCGTTGATGGAAGAACATCCATACTCATTGACTATAATGATCTCAAAAGAACTATCTTCTACAACGGTCAATGTATCTTCTGCAGGCGCAAACTCCGTCCACCAAGTATACCAAGACCCTGAAAGCGTGTCGGGATAGGTTGCCCATATCAAAGCTGTATCGCCTTGGCAGATCTCAATGAGTTCAGTATTCAAGGCTTCATTGTTTACAATGACATTATCCGATATCAAAGCTGGTTCTACAGAAGGAGCTATGGTGACATAGATTTCATCAACATAAGAATAGCAGCCATCTTCACTCTCTATTTCTAAGGTGAAAATTCCCTCGGTCGATACCTGACGGCTGTTGCCACCGTTTGGATTATTCCACTCATAGTCGTGGGAAAAGCCCAATTCATTCGGATATGTGAGTGTAGAATAAGTGAGCAGATTATCGAGGCATACGGGTATGGTGTCCTGACAATTAAAAATATCAATGCTTGAAGAATTAGAATCAAAAATGCACGGGTTCAATACCGTAGGATCGCATGCTGCACCGCTCTCTCTTCGGAAATAGTCATATGGCGATCTATCTTCAGTAAGAACCTTTATGAGAAAACCGTCTTGTTCAAAATCACCATTGAGTTTGTGAAATGATCTATAATTCTGGTCTGCACAGTATTGCTCATCCCATGATGATGAGCTCAGTTGACTGATATTCTGTCCGAAAAGAGCGCTTGAAGTAGGCAGAATCAATTCATCTTTAAAAACTCCACCCACTACCTCATAGCCATCAGGCAACAATGCTAAAGCAAGAGCTTGCTCGTCACTTTGAGAACCAAAGTTGCGAGCCCAAAGAAAGTCGCCATTTTCAGCAGAATAGCGCGCAGCATAGGCATCTTCATAACCAATTGAATTGAAAGTTCCTGAACCGTACTCCTCGCTAAACGATTCAAACGTACATCTGAAATACCCTGCAATTCCTAGCTCTCCGTCCTGTTCATCAATTGCTCGTGAGGATACTAAACTCTCACTTCCTGCAGAAGACGACCACATATAATCCCCTTCAGGTGAAAAGGACATTATGAAAACGGATTGCGAAAATCCCGAGGTAATAGTGATTGGTAGCCCATCTCCAAGAATGCTGATGCTTTCGCCATAATCTCCAGTCAAAAACACGTTGACTCCATCTGATGTAATGCCGTAAGCTATTGATTCTTCAGTACCTCCAGCAGTTCTGAACCATTGCTCATTGCCTTCTGGCGAATACTTAATCAGAAAAACAGCATTAAGCACATTGTTGTCGTAGGCATTGTCAAAACTGATGTCTCCGCTAAATTGCCCCGTTGTGTATATTCCTCCTTCACTATCTGTAGCGATTCCCATCCCACGTTCTAAGGATTCTCCAGTCCCTTGTTTGGCCCATAGCTCGTTTCCATCGGCATCGTATTTTAATATAAATGCGTCTATCGTTCCATCGGAAGCATTTAAGTTAAAGGAATCAAAATTGGCATCTCCTGAGAACTGTCCAGTGATCAAAACATTTCCGAGAGAATCAGCCGCTACTGCATTTGCTCGATCTGAGTTTCCAGAGCTGCCGCCACCTTTTGCCCAAAGAACCTGGCCATCTTCATCAAGCTTGAGCACAAATGCATCTTGACCACCATTGGATGTTATTGACGTTCCATTTCCAAAATCTATTGTGCCTGTGTAAAACCCACAGACTAGAATCTTCCCAGTTTTGTCTACAGAAATTCCTAAACCTCTGTCCGATTGATTGCCTCCGAATGATACCGACCATTCAGTAAATCCAGACGGGTTAACTTTTGAAACAAAAATATCGGTCAATCCTTGAACGGTTAGGCTTTGCCCGTTTATATCAGCAGAAGTACTAAAATATCCCGTGGAGTATGAGTTTCCATCAATGTCACTCACTACTCCGAGCGTTTCGTCGACGTTTCCACCTGCCTGTCTCTTGGCCCAGAAAGATTGACTAAAAGATGATTGACAAAGAAGGAGAGTAACTAGGGTTAGAACTATTGGTCTCATAATTGGTCGTTTTGGTGACATGAAAATAATAAAATATTAATAGGTCGCTCTTTACAATGACCAGTCAATTTGTCCGAATCATTGGCTTCCTACTGTCAATATTTCCGCTTTTACGCGAGAAAATGGAACGGCTCAAGATTTGACGAAGGAAAAATGTAATTAAATCAATTATGGACTTTCAAAAAATGACAATCAAGTCCCAACAAGCCTTGCAAGACGCTCAGCAACTTGTAACGGAAAAGGGACAGCAGAGTATCGAAACGGCTCACATCTTGAGGGTGATGCTCGATGCAGATAAAAACGTAATCCCCTACTTGCTTAAGAAGCTTTCGGTTAATACTGACCTTTTGGAACAAACATTAGACAAGCAAATTGAATCTTTTCCAAAAGTGAGTGGTGGAGAGATTCAGCTGAGCCGAACGGGTAGTGAAGCCGTGAATCGATCCTTCACTTACCTCAAGGAGTTCGGAGATGAATTCGTTTCGTTGGAACATCTATTGCTAGCCATTCTCGACGGAAAGGATACTACGGCTCAAATGCTCAAAGACATGGGCATAACAAGGAAAGCTTTAAAACAAGGCATTCTTGAACTCCGAAAGGGCGAAAAAGTAACTTCTGCTAGTCAGGAAGAAACGTACAACTCTCTCGAGAAATACGCTAAGAATCTCAATGAGCTTGTTCGAAAAGGAAAACTCGATCCCGTAATCGGACGAGATGAAGAAATCCGTCGGGTATTGCAAATTCTAACTAGACGGACGAAGAACAATCCAATTTTAGTCGGTGAGCCAGGAACGGGTAAAACCGCCATTGTGGAAGGAATAGCCCACCGGATAGTAAGCGGAGATGTCCCTGAAAACCTCAAGGACAAAATTGTGTACAGCTTGGATATGGCTGCCCTTATCGCTGGTGCGAAGTTTAAAGGAGAGTTTGAAGAGAGACTCAAGGCAGTAGTGAATGAAGTCACCAAAGCCGAGGGGCAGATCATTCTTTTCATCGATGAGATTCACACCCTTGTGGGTGCAGGAGGAGGCGAAGGCGCCATGGATGCAGCAAACATCTTAAAGCCCGCTTTGGCTCGTGGAGATTTAAGAGCTGTTGGTGCCACTACCCTCAACGAGTACCAGAAATTCTTTGAAAAAGACAAAGCTCTTGAGCGAAGGTTCCAAAGGGTGATCGTGAATGAGCCCGATCGAGATTCAGCCATTTCAATTCTTCGTGGAATTAAGGATAAGTACGAGGCGCACCATAAAGTTCGAATCAAAGATGCTGCGATCATATCGGCCGTAGAGCTTTCACAGCGCTATATCACCGATCGATTTTTGCCAGACAAGGCCATCGACTTAATAGACGAGGCTGCTTCGAAGCTCAGGATGGAAATCAATTCCAAGCCAGAGGAGCTCGATGAGATCGAAAGAAGAATCATGCAACTCGAAATTGAGCGTGAGGCGATCAAAAGAGAAAAAGATCAATTCAAATTGAAAGAGCTAGGTGAAGAGCTGGCCAATCTCAATGAGAAACGAGATCGGCTCAAAGCCAAATGGGAAGCCGAGAAGAGCTTGGTTGACAACATTCAAAAAGAGAAAGAGAACATCGAAAACCTGAAGTTTGAAGCGGAAAGAGCTGAACGGGAAGGAAACTATGGCGAGGTGGCAGAGATTCGTTACGGCAAGCTCAAAGAGGCCGAAGTCAAACTTGAAGAATCGAGAAAACTATTGATCGACGAGCAGGCCAATTCTAAGATGATCAAAGAAGAGGTCGATGAGGAAGAAATCGCCGATGTGGTGAGCCGCTGGACGGGTATTCCCGTTTCCAAAATGCTCGAAAGCGAGCGCGATAAACTCTTGAATCTCGAGGACGAATTGCACAAAAGAGTGGTTGGTCAAGACGAAGCTGTAGAAGCAGTAGCCGATGCTGTAAGAAGATCTCGCTCTGGATTGCAAGACGAAAAGCGGCCAATTGGTTCGTTTATTTTCTTAGGAACGACTGGAGTAGGTAAAACTGAATTGGCGAAAGCCTTGAGTGAATACCTCTTCAACGACGAGCACGCCATGACGCGGATTGATATGAGCGAATACCAAGAGCGTCACAGTGTGAGCCGATTGGTGGGAGCACCTCCAGGATATATAGGATACGATGAGGGTGGACAGCTGACCGAAGCCGTTCGAAGAAAGC
Source organism: Cryomorphaceae bacterium (assembly GCA_047632755.1). Taxonomy (GTDB): domain Bacteria; phylum Bacteroidota; class Bacteroidia; order Flavobacteriales_D; family Cryomorphaceae; genus JAKVAV01. The sequence continues at coordinate 116,984 of JBLIDT010000003.1, read as the reverse complement.
CATACAGTGTGGTACTGCTCGATGAGATTGAAAAAGCCCACCCCGATGTATTCAATGTTCTACTTCAGGTTTTGGACGAGGGCATGTTGACCGATAACAAAGGAAGAAAGGTGAACTTTAAGAACACCATCATCATTATGACTTCCAATACGGGATCGGCTATTATCCAGCAGCGATTTGAGGAGACCAAAGGCGACATGGACGAAGAGACTCAAGAAAAAACTAAGCAAGAAGTTTTTGAAATGCTCAAATCTTCTATGCGCCCTGAGTTCTTGAATAGAATAGATGAGGTCATCATGTTCAAGCCTCTCGATCGGAAGAACATCAATGGTATCGTCAAGCTACAGCTTCAACTTCTTTCCAAGAGATTGGAAGGGCAAGGAATTGAACTCACCGCATCTAGAGAAGCGGTTGAGTACATAGCAGAAAAGGGATTCGACCCTCAATTCGGAGCGAGACCAGTAAAACGACTCATTCAAAAAGAAGTCTTGAACGCTTTGAGCAAGCAGCTCTTAGCAGGAACGATTGAGCGTGAGGAACCAATTGTGATGGATGTCTTCGATGGAAAAGTAGTCTTTCGCAAACCGATAGAAGAAGAATTGGAAAAACTGATCTCATAAGTTAATCCAAGTTAGAAGAAAGCCAGCCCACGATTTACACCGTGGGCTGGCTTTCGTATTTTTGAACTTATGAAAACCATCTACTTCAACCGACACGCCAAATCAGATTGGTCAAACGAGGGGCTTAACGATTTTGATCGCCCGCTCAACGATCGCGGTTTGCGTGATGCGCCAATAATGGGCAAGCGACTTAAAGCTCGTAAAGAAGTTATCGATCTTTTTGTGAGCAGTCCCGCTAATAGAGCGATTAGCACTGCACGCTTGATGGCTCAAGAGTATGGCTACCCGCTCGAAAAGATAGTTGAAGTCGACAGCTTGTACCTCCCGTCTGTGCGTGATTTCCTTCGTGCAGTCGCTGATATGAGTTCAAGCATAAACTCAATCATCCTCTTTGCTCACAATCCAGGGATAACCGATGTTGTAGAAAACCTGACGAATGAATCCCTGGGAAATATTCCGACTTGTGGAATTGCTAAGGTTGAATTCCCTTTAGCCGACTCATGGGGAGAGATCTCGGGGGGAACAGGAAAACTGATATTCTTCGATTACCCCAAAAATGATTTTGAATAAAAAAAGCGTCCCCAATAAATTAAGGACGCTTTCGGATTCGAGTTGTAGGTGGTATTAAGATAAATCGATCATCCAACCATGTGGATCATCGGTTCTGAATTTTTTCAGATCGACAAAGTACTTCATCAATCGATTTGACAATTTGCGGTCTTCTACCTTCGGTAGTTGAAAAACCTTATCTCCATCTGCGATTGCTTCAATATGCGCAATGGTAGCAGCTGTTCCGCAACCAAAGGCTTCTTCTAAAGTATCGTCGTGCATCGCCTCTTGAAGCTCAACAACTGATACCCTTCTTTCCTCCACCTCTACTCCCCAGTCTCTGGCTAACTGCAATGCACTTTTACGGGTCACCCCATCAAGTATTGTATCTCCAAGCTCAGGTGTGATGAGTTTACCGTCGATGACGAACATCACGTTCATTGTTCCGCTCTCTTCAATGTAAGCGTGCTCTTTAGCATCTGTCCAAAGAAGTTGGTCATAACCTTGGTCATTCGCCAACTTGGCGGGATAAAGAGACCCAGCGTAATTACCTGCAGTCTTGGCGAACCCCATACCTCCTTTGGCCGCTCGCGTAAATTCTCTTTCGATTTTAATTCGAACGGGTTTCACGTAGTATGCATTCACGGGAGCCGCAAGAATCATAAATCTATAGCTCTGGCTTGCCTTTACTCCAATGTATTCGTCGATTGCGAAAAGAACGGGTCGCAGGTACAAAGAGGACAATTCAAAGTTTGGAATCCAGTTGTGTTCCAGCCGAACCAATTCGCTAAGAGCCTCCATGAAGATATTCTCAGGAATCTCGGGCATGCACATTCTCACGGCCGATTTATTCATCCTTTTGATATTCATGTCAGGACGAAATAGACCAAAACGGCCATCCTCATTTTTAAAAGCTTTCAGCCCTTCGAAAATACTTTGACCATAATGTATCACCAAAGATGCAGGCGACATGGTCATATTTTGAAAAGGCATGATATTCGGCTGTTGCCATTTGCCATCAGCATAATCCATCACAAACATGTGATCTGAAAATACTTGGCCGAAATTTAGATTCTCAAAATCTGTCGTATCTAATTTACTCTGAGTAGTTTTCTGGATATTTATGGTCTGGGTATCGATCATTTTATGTCTTCAATTGGACTACAAAAATAGCAAAATTCAAGGTGTGTTCAAAGTAGAAATGATTAAGAGCCAGCAAAGTGTGTCATCGACACTTTAACATTTAATAGTCTGTTTGCTTTGAACCTAAGCGTGTTAATCTTGCCTCCTCTCAAATCTTTTCTTGTTGATTCGAACGTCAATATTTGTTATTTTGTTTTTCGAGAACAAATGATTTGGAAAAGGAAACCCTTCACATACTAAAGAAATACTGGGGCCATCATAGCTTTAGACCTCTTCAAGAGGAAATTATCCAATCCATACTTAATGGTAAAGATACGTTGGCTTTGCTACCAACAGGTGGAGGGAAATCCATCTGTTTCCAAGTACCCGCAATGGTTACAGAAGGGGTATGCTTGGTCGTGTCTCCACTTATCGCCTTGATGCGCGATCAGGTTCAAAACCTTCGGAAGCGCGGTATCACCAGTGCTTCCCTTACGAGTGCGCAATCTCCGCGCGAGATCGATATAACCTTGGACAACGCTGTGCACGGTGGAATTAAATTTCTCTACCTCTCTCCTGAGAGGTTAAAGACTGACTTGTTTTTGGCGAGGCTAAAAAGGATGAATGTCTCAATGGTGGTCATAGATGAGGCGCATTGCATCTCAGAATGGGGTCACGACTTTCGGCCGCCTTATCGAGAGATTGCCGAAATACGCGAGTTACTTCCCAAAAACACACCCTTCATAGCGCTTACCGCCACCGCCACTGAAGAGGTTGCTGCCGACATTATTGAAAAATTGGAGCTCAAAAGTCCAGCTGTATTCAAGAAAAGTTTTGTTCGAGACAACTTGGTTTATGTAGTTCAGCAAGAGAACCACAAACTAAATCGGATGATTGGAGCCATTAAAAATCTTGGTGGTTGCGGAATAGTCTACGTCGGCACGCGACGAGAAACGGTGCGCCAATCGCATTTACTGCGCGCCAATGGCATCGGAGCTCTGCCTTACCATGGCGGCATGTCCATTAAAGAACGACAAGAAACACAAGATTCTTGGCTATCAAATAAGGCTCAAGTGGTTGTTTCTACCAATGCCTTTGGAATGGGGATCGACAAACCCGATGTGCGCTTTGTCATCCATCTCGATTTACCCCCAGGACTCGAAGCCTATTTCCAGGAGGCAGGTCGTGCGGGCCGAGATGGAAAGAAGGCTTACGCCATTTGCTTGGTCAATGAAAATGACCGCGACGCTTTACGCGAAAGAGTGGAGTCTCAGATTCCAAAAAAAGCAGATGTACTACAGGTATATCGTGCCTTGGTTAATTTTCTTCAGCTTGCTGCAGGTTCAACCATGATTGACAATATTCCTTTTGATTTAAAGGCTTTCGCCAAAAGGTATAACCTCTCGCCTACCAAAACATTGCATTGCCTCAAAGTGCTAGAGTACGAAGAGCGAATTACGTTATCTGATGCGGTCTACAACCCTTCAAAGATTCAGTTCTTACAGAATACCAAAGAGCTTTATAGCTTCGAAATAGGACAACCCAAATTCGAACCGATCATTCGTGTATTGCTACGTTCTTATGAAGGGCTTTTCGATCATCCCGTCCGAATCGATGAGCTGGCCATAGCTAGAAGGATGAAGTCCAATTACGGTGAGGTTCGAAAGATGATCGAATACCTCACTGAAATGAAGGTTTTGACTTATCAGCCTCACACCGATCTGCCTTTTATCACCTTTCCCAAAGAAAGGCCAAAGGTAGCTCAACTAGCTTTGGATGAAGTTCGCCTCAAGAAACACAAGAAGAGACTAGAGGATAAAATGACGGCAGTATTGCGCTACACCGAAAACGATGTGATTTGCCGTAGCCGCCAACTGGTGGCTTATTTTGATGATTTCACTGCCGAGGATTGCGGACTCTGTGATGTTTGCTTAGCCAAAAAGAAAGGAGTCAAATTGGTCGGGGAAAGCTCGACTATTTACCTCACTTTGAAAAAAGAGATTCTGGCAGAACCGCGGTCTTTATCATACTTGGCGCAGCTCCCAGGGCTAAGATCAGGCGATGTTTCCATCGCCTTGAGGTGGATGTCAGATAATCGCGAAATCGACATCAATCACGAGAATGTAGTGACCATGATTTCGGAATAAATCCGATTACCTTTGGCGGCCATGAATTATACCATTCTTCAACTTAAAGATAAAAGCCTAAACAGCATCCATCGCCGCCATCCTTGGGTGTTCTCAGGTGGAATATTTACCGATACCAAGAACCTCCAAGAAGGCGATAAGGTGCAGATAGCCGATCGATTTGGAAAAATATTGGGTACGGGGCATTTCGGCGCTCGAAGTATTGCAGTGAGGCTATTGAGCTTTGGCGATGTAGAGATTAATTCTACTTTTTACAAAGAGAAATTGCAGAACGCCCTAGACGTGCGCTTATCAATCGGCCTCCCTTCAGCTGAAACTGATGCTTTCAGGCTCATTCATGGGGAAGGCGATGGCCTGCCAGGATTGATTATAGACGTTTATCGAAAGTCTGCCGTCATCCAAACCCATAGCGGTGGTATGTCAGGAGATTATGAATTGATCAAAGAGGCTATTTCTGGATTGGCGGGAATTAAAATCGACGAGACGATCCATATCTCGGCTGAAACTAAAAGTCAAGGAACTTGGAACACCGACCAATCTGAAGGAAGTGAATTCTTGGAAAATGGCCATCAGTTTTATGCCAACTGGAAAGAAGGTCAGAAAACAGGTTTCTTCATCGATCAACGCGAAAATAGAGCTTTGTTGGGATCCCTTTCTAAAGGGAAAAAAGTATTGAATGCTTTCAGTTACACTGGCGGCTTTTCAGTCTATGCCTTGAAGGCTGGGGCCGAAATGGTCCATAGTTTAGATAGTTCGCGTGGAGCTTTAGATCTCGGCGAGGAACATTTAAGAATGAATGACTTAGATGAATCTCGTCACGAAAGTATTCAGGCTGAGGCACTCGAGTTTTTTAGCAAAGAAGAAGTTGGGGAGTACGACATTATTGTACTTGATCCTCCCGCATTTGCCAAACATCGATCAGCCAGACACCGTGCCGTGCAAGCTTACAAACGGCTAAACGCTATGGCTATGAAAAAAGCGAAGAAAGGAAGCCTTATATTCACATTCAGTTGCAGCCAAGTGGTAACTCCCGATTTGTTCGCCCATACCATTGCAGCAGCTGCCATGGAAACAGGTAGGAATATGCGGATTCTTCGCCATCTGCACCAGCCACCTGATCACCCCGTGGGGATCTACCATCCCGAAGGTGAGTACTTGAAAGGGTTACTTTTGCGAATAGACTGATAGAACAACCCTATTTTTTTCAATTCGATTGAACTTTACGACTGAAAAGAGAAAAATTCATTCGAGAATTAGAACATGATCTCTACAGTATATAGTTGGTGTCTTTACCTCTAGTATCAAGAGATTGTCTCAGGTAGAACCGCTTCCTGTTTATTATGGACAATATTAAAAAGATATCTGAATGAAGATCGTTTTCATGGGAACCCCTGACTTTGCTGTGCCTTCCATGCGAAAGCTTGTCGAAGAGCACGAAGTTGTCGGGGTTATTACAGCCCCTGATAAGCCAGCAGGAAGAGGTAAGAAACTTCGAGAATCGGCAGTTAAGGTAGTCGCCACAGAACTCGGGCTCCGTATTCTGCAACCCACTAACCTAAAAGACCCTGAGTTTGTCGAGGAATTGAAAAGTCTCAACGCTGATCTATTTGTGGTGTTGGCATTCCGAATGCTTCCGACTCAAGTATGGTCGATTCCTTCAAAAGGAACAATCAACCTTCACGGCTCTCTGCTGCCTGATTATCGTGGTGCTGCCCCGATCAATCGCGCTATTATGAATGGCGAGAAAGAGACGGGACTAACCACCTTCTTTATCAATGAGAATATCGACACTGGGGCTATCATTGATAATGTGGTTTGTTCGATTGGTGAAAACGAAACTGCTGGCCAACTCCATGATAAGATGATGGTATTGGGTGCCGACTTACTTAGCAAGACTGTTAGTCAAATCGAGGATGGTAAGTCAGAGTCGAAACCACAGCCTGAAACAGATGAGTTGAAGTCAGCTCCGAAAATCTTCAAAGAGGATTGTCAGATATATTGGAATCAGTCTGCACGAGTCATCCACAACAATATCCGCGGATTAAGCCCCTATCCTGCCGCATTCACAATGGTGTCAGGTGGCGATTTTGAACGAATGAAGATTTTTGAGTCAAAAGTGAGTGAGCATGAGGCCAGTTTGACACCCGGTACAATAGAAGCATCGAAAGATAAGATATTCGTGCACACCAGAGACTACCTCGTCGAAATCATAGAAGTTCAAGTGCCAGGCAAGAAGAGGGTATTAATCGAGTCCTTTCTAAACGGATACCAACCTGATGAATCGTTTAAATTCTCGTCTTGAAGCAACTCTTGATAATGTCAGTTGCAGCTCACCTATTCACCTCTGCGTTTTGCCAAAGAGATCTCTCTAACTAGTCTCTTTCCATACAGTCCCTTATCGGCGTTGCACTTGTTTTGAAGACAGTCATTGCCCACAGGCAACTCCTTGGTTTTAAAAACCACGTGCGCCTTGCTACCGAACTTTTTGGCTCAGCCACCCGACTTTATTGACAAACTCTAACTAGTCCAAGTCTACAAGCGACAACATTATGGTAGAAAGACTAGCAGGCGATAGCCTTAGCACTTCATTCGTGATTCAAATAAGGAATGAAGTCCCCTTGCAGTGCCATGCTTATCATAGTGAACATGTCTACATTCTCTCGGGCAGTGGAGAGTTTGTTTGAAATGGCAAAGCGACACATGCTTCAAAGGGGGTGTACTTGTTCATTCCCTCGGGAAGCGAGCACTCGGTTACGGTTACCTCAAGCGACCCAATGAGAGTTCTAAGCATTCAATGTCCAGAATTCACAGCAAAAGACCGAATCAAAGTTCCCTAGAGGCCTCTATCTTGCAAGGATTCAAGTAATATGAGTCATACTTTTCAACAAATAGCCCATTTTATTAACAAACTAAGCTCGAACTACCGCAATCGCTTGGCCCGCTTGGTTATTCGTGTAAATTTGCTCCAGTTCAACGATATTTTTGTTTAATCTTAATACTTTAACCTAATGAACAAAGCAGAATTGGTAGAAGCAATGGCAGCAGATGCCGGCCTATCTAAAGCAGATGCTAAAAAAGCACTAGACGGATTCATTAACACTACAACAGCTGCACTTAAGAGTGGAGATAGAGTTGCGTTGGTAGGATTCGGTTCTTTCTCAGTAAGCACGCGTGCAGCCCGTAAAGGACGCAACCCGCAAACTGGAAAAGAAATTGATATCAAAGCGAAAAAGGTTGTCAAGTTCAAGGCAGGTGCTGACTTGTCTGACAAAGTGAAGTAATCTTCACTCTTTTGTCTTAATTTGAAGTCTCTTCCAAAGGAAGAGACTTTTTTTGTTATTGATACTATGGATAAAGAGTTACTGGATTACTTATTTGAACTGATCTCTCCCGATCGACAAGATCTATTTTTAGAATTAGCTGAGAAAAGAACTAAAAAGATTGCCGTAGTTCTAGAAGATATATTCCAATCACACAATGCGGCAGCTGTGCTCCGCTCCTGCGACTGCTTCGGTGTGCAGGATGTGCACATCATCGAAAACCGCAATCAATTTAAGCCCAAACGCGACGTCGAGCAAGGAAGCTCTAAGTGGTTAACTATTTCTCGATACGGCGAAAAAGACCAAAATACCGAAGATTGTTTGAATCACCTTAAATCCAAAGGCTACGTCATTGCAGCGACTACTCCGCACACTGACATGACAATCGACGAGTTGCCAACTGACAAGCCCATTGCTTTGCTCTTGGGCACGGAAAAGAGAGGGATTTCAGATATAGCTTCCGCCAATGCCGATTACTTGGTCAGAATTCCCATGTATGGATTTACCGAGAGCTTCAATATTAGCGTTGCCGCAGCGGTAAGCTTGCATTCCTTGCGGAGTAAATTTCTTCGAGATTCAAGTGATCTATCTTTAACTGAAGAGGAAAAAGTCGAAGTATTATTGGGTTGGTGTAGCAATACAATCAACCGTGGTGATAAAGTGATTGAGGAGTTCTACAAGCGCAGTCAGAACAATTAGAGTCTGACTGTAAAGTTCGTTATATTCCTCCCATTCGATTTAAAAGCAGTCATTGACAAGAGTCAACTCCCTGATATTTAAAACTTCATGTGGGTAGCGATTGAACTTTCTTGTTCAGACTAATGAGTGTGCGGTTAGACTCTAATTAGATTCGTACCTTTGGAATTCAACTTAAATTTAAAATAGCAATGGGAAAAGGAGATCGAAAATCCAAAAAAGGTAAACGTTTCATGGGATCCTACGGGAAACGAAGACAAAGAAGTCGCATGGAAACGGTAGTCCTTCCCGATCCAAAAAAGGCAGAGGCTAAAATAGAGCCAGCGGTAGAAGCAGTAGCTGAAGAGCCAAAAGCTAAAAAAGCAGTTGCAAAGAAGGCTCCAGCAAAAAAAGCCGCTCCAAAAGTTGAGGCAAAGAAAGCACCAGAAGCGGAAAAACCTGCAGAAAAGGCAGATAAGCCCGCCGAGAAAGCGGACAAACCTGAAGCAAAAGCTGAGAAGCCTGCTGAAAAGGCAGAAGAGAAAAAAGAAGAATAGGATTCAAAACTTCAAAAACCCCGATTTAATCGGGGTTTTTTAATGACAAAAATTTCACGGGTACTGGCGATTCCCCCCTATCCAGCTTTCTGAAAATTTCCAAGAGCTCATCGATGGAGCCAATCCTATCGACATTGGGGTAACCAATATTTCTCAAAAGATCAAGAGCTGCCAGTTCTACTCTCACATTAGGGTGTGCATTGTCCCTCACGAAGTGGACAAACTTCAACACCATAAATGCATTGAACCACCGGTAAAAACGTTTTTCAAAGCTACTTAGCCCTTTGCTATTCTTGGAGATTTCCAATATGCGGTCATCGAAAAAATAGCAACTTAAGAAATCGATCAGGACATACGGCACTTCCCCTCCGAGTGTGACGAGTTCGGGCTTAGTAATGTAAAATTCAGGGATACTTTTAAAAAACTCTGACAGGTACTTGAAAGCTTGAAGGTTGTATGTGTAATAACCAGTATTTGGACTTTTGAGGAAAGAATTAATCGCCTTCCCTGTTCCGAATGGCACCCGATCTGAAGGCCGTGGAGAAGGATAAATGATCGTAGAATTCAGCTCAGTGAAATTGCCCAACTCAATGATCTTATGCAAAAAGTAAAAGTCTTCCCCTGCTTTACGCCGATTCATCCCTCCTTGTTTTTGATAAGCCGATGAGCGAACAGCCATCGAAGAGCCAACAGTATGAAAGGCATATGGAACCCCAGTTGCTTTCATAGCTTGGTTGTAGTACCTCAAATGAAGTTCGTAGTAAGTGACTGCCAAGTATGTCTTTGGCTCAAACTCACTTCCAAAGGTCGGGTGCTCGTATCGAATGGAACATCCAGGTGTCTCAGGGCACTTCTCAAAATGCTTATAGAGCTCTGTGAGGTAATCAGAACGGCAACTGCTGTCGGCGTCAAAGCAAGCGATGATGCCATCTTCTTTGCCCGCAAGTCCAAATCGCCTTACAGCCTCATCCATTCCTATTTTTCTGGCAAAACCAACACCCGCGTGTTTTTTGGGGAGTTCCTTTTCCAAAATGGCAAAAACACTAAAGCCAGGATCTCTTGAGCCCCGGGTTCGCTCTTGCCATTTCATCGTTTCCTCGAAAGTCTGTTGATTAAGTGCTGCGATTTCTTCGCCCTCAATCTCACTTTGATTTACAACAACGATGACTTCTACTTCACAAGGCGGCCTTGAGCAGCTCTGTAAAGATAGCAACGCATGATTTATAGATAGTTCGGCATAGGAAGGAATGACCACAATGATACCCACATCTTGAGAGGGGGCATCGTGAATCAAGCGAGACCGAAACGAGTACTTCTCGAGATAGTCACTCAAAATCAAGGCGATAAGCGATGCTTAACCCATTCCCCGTCATCGTTGTTGGTGTATTGAATCCTATCGTGAAGCCTGCTTTCTCTTCCTTGCCAAAACTCCACCCTTTCAGGTTTGATTAAATAGCCTCCCCAGTGGTCGGGACGTGGTACTTCTTGGCCTTCAAACTTTGCGGTAAGCGATTCGAGTTTGTCCAATAACTCTTGTCGGTTTTCCAATTTAGAACTTTGATCACTTGCCCATGCTCCTATCTGGCTGCCTCGAGGACGTGAATTAAAATAAGTATCAGATTCTTCGGCGGTCAGTTTCTCAGCACTACCTGAAAAACGAATCTGTCGTTCCAATTCCATCCAAAAGAAATTAGCGGTACACTTTGGATTCTCTGCAAGATCTTCTCCTTTATCACTCTTGTAATTGGTGAAAAAGGAAATACCCAACTTAGTGATATCACGCATGTAAACAACTCTTGCCGATGGGTTTCTGTCGATATCGGCTGTAGCCAAGGTGAAAGCATAAGGCTCTTTAATTTTTGACTTCAAGGCCTGCTCAAACCATTTTTCAAACTGATCGAATGGGTTATCTGCCATGTTCGACTCCTCGAGTGTTTCATTTTTAAAATCTCTTCTGTCTTGTTGAACGAATGAACGCAATTCCTCTTTCATGGGTAATATTTTAGCATCAACAAAAATACAAAGCAAAAGGCCGTTCCCAAAGTCAGTTTCACTCTTTGTGAAATGTTATTTTTGCATCAAAAACAGACAATTTGAAGCTTTCACTAGACTTGGTATACAGCACACCTCTTGAATGGGCGGAACAAGTAATGACTGATTTCGACAGTTTTCTGCAAGATCACGCAGATTGCGAACGAAAGGCGTCCGCCATGGCTATGAGCTTCGTAGCTAAATGCCCTGATAAGGTGGAGATCATCCCAGAGTTGATCGATACCGCTTTGGAGGAATTGGAACATTTCCAGTCTGTTTATCAATTGATGGAAAAACGGGGCGTGCGCCTCCCCGATCGCATGCCAAAGGATACTTATATAGATCGATTGATAAAGCTTTGTCGCTCATCAATAGAAGAAAGACTGATGGATCGACTTCTTTTAGCCTCTATCATAGAGTGCAGAGGTGCAGAACGCTTCAGGCTGGTGGCTGAAGTAGCTGAAGATGAAGAGATCAAAATATTCTACAAGAGGCTTTGGATTTCTGAAGCAAAGCACGGACACATTTTTGTTAAGTTTGCTTTAAATTACTGGTCCGAAAAGGAAGTGTACTCCCGCTTGGAAATCCTCAATGAAGAGGAAGGTAAAATTTGTGAATCGACACCTTGGAGAGCGGCATTGCATTAGAACGTGGATTTTAAACCTGAAAATATCGAAATTCCTGCAAAGGGAAAGCTGCTGATCTCAGATCCGTTTATGGGAGATCCTTACTTCAATCGTTTGGTGATTCTGCTCTGCGAACACAACGAAGAGGGCGCCTTTGGATTTATCTTGAACAAATATGTCGATATGGATTTGAATGACGTTGTGGAGGATGTTCCTGATATTTCAAATCGCGTAAGTCTCGGCGGACCAGTTGAAAATAACCAACTTTATTTTTTGCATACCCTTGGTGATCGTCTGCCAGGAAGTACTGAGGTTTCTAAAGGTATTTATGTAGGTGGTGATTTTGAAATACTCAGGAGTATGTTGGCTACAAAGTCAATTAATGAAGACCAAGTGCGTTTTTTTGTCGGATATACTGGCTGGGGTGAGGGTCAACTGTTGGAAGAAATGAAAGAAGAGAGCTGGTATGTGAGTGATCTTAACGATCTTCCTTTGATGGACACCTTTTGCGATGATCTTTGGTCTTTAGCTTTCAAAAAAATGGGAGGATCATTTTCGGTCTTGGCGAATTTTCCTGCCGATCCTAGTTTGAACTAAACTTCAACTTCGGTCTTTACTTGCTCATTTAAGCCATCTACCAGAAAGTCGCTCAATTTGTGGTAATAGCGCTTATGTCTGAAACTACTTACCCATTGAACACCAACTATAGCATTCGTGAAAAACACCTCTTCTGCTGCTAAAATGTCCGTTTCATCAAGATCAGACTCGTAGACTGGTATTCCTTTCTGAAGACAAATATTGATTAAAAGCATCCTCATAACACCAGCGACACCGCCTTCTTTCAAAGATGGTGTTCTCACCTTCCCACCCTTAACGGTAAAGATATTCCCTGAAGTAGTCTCGGCAATTCGGCCAGAGTTATTCAGAATTATCGCCTCGGTGAAATTTTCTGCTTTAGCCCAAGCCGCGGCCTGAAGGGAATAATGATTTCCCATCAATTTAAATTTAGACAGTTTACCAGGCATTTTCGCCAGATCAGTGAAAGTCCCTAAAGACGCACCTCGATCAGGAACGACAAATCGATTGGGGAAATATGGCACAACCTCTGCCACATATCCTGCTCGGTTTGTCTCGGAAGTGTACGCTCCACCACCCTCTCTAAAGACTGTGACCCTCAACCGACCACCTTCTCGAATTTGCTGAACAGAAATCAACTCTTGAAACGATCTGCGAAGAAATTTTGATTCAAGTACTGGAGATAGCTCCATTCGCAGTGCCTTGCAAGTTGCTTCTAGTCTCTTATAGTGTGCGTCCCAAAAAGGAATATGGCCATCCACAACGCGGATGGTTTCAAAGAAACCATCACCCAAGCGAAAAGCACGATTGCGACTGAGAAAGTCACTTTCAGGTCCTTCGCTCAAATAGCCATTGATCAAATATTTAGGTCGTGTGACGCTCATGGATTGTCAATAAAGAGACAAATTTAAGTCAGACCGACAAACGATCCAATCAATTTTAAGAATCGAAGTCCGAAATAGGGTTGAAGAATGAGTAATAGGACCAGACCGTATACTGCTCCAAAATAATGAGCATCATGGGCAATCCGCCCTTGACTATTTTTGCTCATGTAGTACTCGTATCCCAAGTATGCCGCTCCCACTATGAATGCAGGTATGCCGATGGGAATGAAAAAGATATAAATATCCATTGTAGGTAAAAGCAAAATACTCGCAAGTACGACCGCCGAAACGGCTCCTGATGCTCCTAGTGAATTGTAATTGGGATTATCTCCATGCTTTTTTAGAGACGGCAACGTTGCGAAGACAATACCACCAAAGTAGAGCAATATATAGTAGAGATAGCCTTTAGAAGTGCCCCAGAATTCCAATTCAGGGAAATAATAGTAGAATGCCTTTGGGTCGGTAAAGATTGTTTCTATTAATCCACCAAAACTCCAAAGCACATACATATTAAAGAGTAAATGCATGAAGTCGCCATGGATAAAAGCGTGAGTGATCACACGGTAATACTCTTTTCGGTGCTTAACTTGATATGCATTGAACATCAGCTTCGACATAAGATTCTGATTTTTAAAGGCAATCAGGGATAGCACCACATTGATGCCGACGATTATGGTATTAAGCGAGATATCCATTTAGCTTGTATGATCGTGTATAATTTTCCATTCTCCGTTTACCTTCTCCCACACCAACGTGAAATAGCCTGAAGGATTGTCGGTAGCCCTTTGCAGCGCCCATTCCCCGATCACATAAGCTGACGTTGATGAAAGTTCTCGGAACTCCAAAACGTTAAAATTCAAACTGCCCATCTTCTCAGCTGTATCGTAGTTGCTCAAGTATCTATTTAACACTTGTTCGTGGCCTTTTGTTATACCATTAATACCAGCAAATGTCAACTCTTGACTATTCAAGTAATGATTCATAAAACCTTTTACATCTCCCTGATTCCATGAATCTTGTTGGAGCTTTAAAACCCCAAGAATCTCCTCTTTGGCATTGGTTTTTTTAGCATTAATATTTTCATCCATGGCACTCGATTGGTCTTGACAAGAAGCACACATTATCAATGTGGCAATCAGGTATAAACTGAACTTCATTAAAATTGGATTTTTTTTATTTGATCATCAGCGAGCATATTTCGAATAACGGCCCTTGCTGCTGAGCTGTCTGGCGCTGCTTCGAGCTTATTTTCGAAAAACTCCAGGCTTTGGCTAAGTTTTCCTGACATCTTTCCATATCCGCGGTAGCGTCCTTCTTTGATGAGCGCATACCTTTTGCTCGTCGCTTCAACCAATGCGAATGAGCGGCTTTTTTCGCTGAAACATCTTTGGATAAAAGCCTCAAAGGCATCTGCCTCTTCTTGGCCTTGTAGTAATTCAAACTCTTCAAAAAGAGGTAATCCCGCTCTTTGTGGGTCAATACCAAACTCCACAAAAGCTTTGTAAAGCCAGCTTTTGGCGGAGTGAAGCGAGTTAAACCAAGCCAGAACGTCCAACTCAGTAATGGGTTTATTAGCGAAAGCCAGACGTTTTTTTCCCGATCGATCGGTATATGGCACTACCGCTATTGTTTTGGTTCTTTCTTTTTGAGCCCGATTGTAGCGTGGCCAATGCTTTTTGATTTCAGCATCTTCTAAGAGCAACGCATGATACTCACTATCTGTCTCTAGGTATTCAAGCCGATGCACCTGCCTTTGAAAAAGTTGCTTCCGCCGAGTTGACCCAGAAGAAGTGAAATGACTAATCACCCTTTTTTTCAGCGATTTGGCTTTTCCAATATAAATTGGCTTGGGTTCAGTGCCATACATGTAATAGACTCCTGGCTTATCGGGGAGGGCCAAGACTTCCTGCTCATTTAAATTGGCTGGCAAAACCAAATGATGCTCACCTCTGCTCAAAAGCTTTTTTAGTATGGTGGCATCCTGATCCTTTTCAAGTAATTCAAGCAGCAACTCAGAGGTAGCCAATGCATCTCCAAGAGCACGGTGCTCTTCTTTATTTACAATTCCGAGTTTGCCACACAATTCACCGAGTCGATGAGAGGAATATTCAGGAAATACTTTTCTGGCGAATCTTAAGGTGCAAAGTCGCTTGTGTCTAAAGGGTTTGCCGTTTTTGTCGAAAACTGACTTCAGAAATTGATAATCAAAATTGACATTGTGAGCGACAAAAATTTTGCCATTTAAAACCTCTGCTAACTCATCAATTGAGTCTTCAATTGGCGGCGCACCTAACGTCATTTTAGTGCTGATTCCAGTGATCGCTTCAATAGATGCTGGCACGTCTCTACCTGGATTGAAAAGCTTGTTATACAGCGGCTTGATCGCCCCATCCTCCACCAATACAACAGATACTTCAGTGATGCCATGCCCTTGATGGAACAGCCCAGTGGTTTCGATATCTACTACAGCGAATTGCAAGTATAGGAGTGATTTTAGTCAAAGGTGGGAATAAAAAAAGAGAGGCCGAAACCTCTCTTTTTTATGTGTAGCGAGACCGAGAATTGAACTCGGGACCTCACGATTATGAGTCGTGCGCTCTAACCATCTGAGCTACCTCGCCGTGCTGAAATTGCGGGCGCAAATATATAATTTTGTCGGGATGCCACAAAGTAGAGTGGCAAGAGTTTGAGAAAATCATTCACAAAAGATTTTTGATGGGGCAGAGATTTAATAATTCATATATTGTCGCTTTCGAATATAACCAGAGTAAGTGCCCATGTCTGAAAGACAAAAAGTTGAATTTGAATACCTATTAAAGACTTCACCGAAGATCTTATATACGATGATATCCACTCCCAGTGGTCTATCCGAATGGTTTGCAGACAATGTAAACGTTCGAGATGACACCATGACGTTTTTTTGGGAGGGATCAGAAGAGAAGGCCAAGGTCTTGTCAAAAGTCAAAGACCAATTCATTCGTTTCCAATGGGAGTATGACGAAGGTCAGGATGTTTTCTTCGAATTGAGGATTACCATCGATGCCATAACGCGCGAAGTCGCTCTAATTGTGACGGATTTCCCCGAAGTAGGAGATGATGAAGATAGTGTATCAGGCCTTTGGGAAAGTCAGGTCGATGATTTGCGTCGAGTACTTGGAGCATAAGCCTGTCCGAAGGTATAGTTTTTGTAAACTTTGCCCTCTCTTATGAAGAAGCTTCACCTTCTTATTATTAGGTCTTATATAGGACCTTTCATAATGACTTTTTTCATCGTGATGTTCATCCTGCTTATGCAATTTGTATGGACATATATTGATGATTTTGTCGGGAAAGGTTTAGAATGGTATGTCATAGCCGAGTTGCTGATATACGCATCTGCCAATTTGGTGACTCTTGCACTACCCCTAGCTGTTCTTTTGAGTAGCATCATGACGTTTGGCGGCATGGCTGAACACTACGAACTGGTAGCCATGAAGTCGAGTGGCTTATCCCTCATACGGATTATGCTTCCGCTAATAGTCTTTACAGCATTGCTTTCTCTCGGTGCTTTTTATTTCTCCAATACCATCTCTCCGCATGCCACACTTAAATTCAAATCGCTGTTGTGGGATGTCAGGAAGAAGAAGCCTACCCTTGATTTGCGTGAAGATGTTTTTTATAATGGTCTAGAGGGTTACTCCATTCGAGTAAGCGATAAGGATGAAGAAACTGGAGCACTCAACGATTTGATCATATACCGACACGATCAAACTCAACCTGGGAACCGCCACGTGATTCGCGCTAAGCAAGGAAAAATGCTCAAATCGGAGAGCGGGCGTTACTTGACCCTTGAGCTTTTAGACGGTGTGAGTTATGATGAAGCAGGAAATCGAAGACGAGAAGATGGAATGCCTCATATCACCAGTGAGTTTGAGAGAGATTTGATTCTTTTGGACCTATCGGCATTCGATCTGCAGAGAAGCGATGAAGATCTTTGGAAAAACCACATGAAGATGCTCTCTTTGGAACAACTTCAAGTAGCGATTGATTCTCTGGAAAATCAAAAGGTTTCCAGAGAAAGTGACTTTCTAAATTACATGGATCGGTCTGTTTCGCTTAGCGATAGCATGAAAACCGACACCAGAATCGGGGAGCTTCAATCTGCTTCATTTGATTCCTTGGAAATTTTAGAGAAAAGACGCGTGGTGAATGTGGCAATCAATATGACCCGTAACGCCAAGAATTACATGAACCGCACAAAGGAAGAAATGAGTGGGCGTGTTGAGTATATCGATAAACACAAGATCGAGTGGCACCGAAAACTCACCTTATCCATTGCTTGTCTCCTACTCTTCTTTATAGGGGCGCCTTTGGGGGCAATTATTAAAAAAGGTGGGCTTGGTCTGCCTGTTATTTTTTCAGTAGTCTTCTTCTTGATTTGGCACATCTCTTCAATTTTTGGTGAAAAGATGATAGAATCGGGAGTGCTTACCGCGGCGGAGGGCATGTGGATGAGTTCATTTATCCTGCTCCCTATTTCTCTGTTCCTCACGTATAAAGCGGCGAAGGATGCGGCGCTTTTTGATCGCGATACTTACATAAAATTCGCAGATCGCTTGAAAGTATTTCTCGATAGTAAACGCGGAAAGACCACCCAATAAAAGACCATCAAAAGGGTTTACCTTTGCGGCCAAATGAAGCTTGTTGTTATCTTAAGCCGGTTGCCGTATCCATTAGAAAAAGGCGATAAATTGAGAGCTTACCATCAGTTGCGTGAGCTGAATAAGAAGAATGAAGTGATTCTTTGTTGCCTCACTACGGAGATCAGTCAAGAGAAACATTTGGTAGAAGTGAGAAAAATCTGCGCGGAGCTGCACGTTTTTAAGCTTTCAAAATGGAAAATCTATTTGAACCTTTTATTCGCATTCTTTTCGCGAAAACCATTTCAAGTTCATTACTTCTATCAAGCATCCATACACAAGTCCATTCAAGGGATTATTGCCGATTCAGAGCCTGACCATATTTTTTGTCAACTTCTGCGCACGGCAGAATACGCAAAGGATGAACACAACTACCGAAAAACAATCGACTACCAAGATGCATTTTCGAAAGGTATGGAGCGCAGAGCAGATCGAGCTCGATTCCCTCTAAGGGAAATCTTCAATCTGGAGCGAAAGCGATTGGTCGCATACGAAAACATCATATTTGAGTATTTCGAAACCAAAGTGATTATTTCGGACGAGGATCGGAAGTACATTTATCATCCTGAAAGACAAAACATTCATATTATTACCAATGGCATCGACACTGCTTTTTTTCATCCATTGGCTAGCCAAGATGAAGAATTCGATTTGGTTTTTGTAGGAAATTTATCCTACCCGCCGAATATTGAAACAGCTGAATTTATAGTAGAGAAGGTACTTCCACTATTGCAATCTGATTTCCCTAGCATCAAATTCCTTTTGGCTGGAGCCGAACCTACTAAGAAAGTTCAGGTCTTGGCAAATCAAAAGGGAGTTACGTTACGAGCGGGATTGGAAGACATTCGCGGAGCCTATGGCTCTGGGAAAATCTTCTTTGCTCCTATGCTTATAGGAACTGGCTTGCAGAATAAACTACTCGAAGCCATGGCCATGGAGAAGCCATGCGTAACTTCTGACTTGGCCAATAAGGCACTCAAGGCTACTCACCGAGAAAATATTTTGGTAGGTGCGACACCAGAGGATTACACCAAGCTCATTTCCGAACTCATGGGAAACCCCGATCTTCGCAAAAGATTAGGAGAGAACGGAAGGAAATATGTTCAAGGGAATTTCTCTTGGGAATCATCAACGAATGAACTTGCGAACCTTATGTTCGCACAAAGTGAAGAATTGGTTGTTTAAATCGCAAATACTGACATGGCCGAAAACGAAATAAAATTAGACACGATTGAAGAGGCTATCGCCGATATCAAAGAAGGTAAAATCGTAATCGTCGTAGATGATGAGGATCGTGAAAACGAAGGAGACTTTCTAGCTGCGGCGAGTTGTGTAACTCCCGAAATGATCAACTTCATGGCCACTCATGGTCGTGGGTTAATTTGCACCCCATTAATCGAGAGCCGATGTGAAGAGTTGGGCCTACAGTTAATGGTTCAAAGCAATAATGCTTTGCACGAAACTCCCTTTACTGTTTCGGTAGATCTTCTCGGACATGGCTGTACGACGGGAATCTCAGCTTCCGATCGAGCCAAAACGGTTAAAGCGCTTGTTGATCCCGATACCGATCCAAAATCCTTGGGGAAACCAGGTCACATTTTTCCATTGAAAGCAAGGAGCGGTGGAGTTCTCCGTCGTGCTGGTCATACCGAAGCTGCAATTGATTTGGCTAGAATGGCTGGGTTCGAACCTGCAGGGGTGATTGTGGAAATTATGAACGAAGACGGAACAATGGCACGTCTTCCCGAGCTACGAAAAATTGCTGATAAATTTGATTTGAAGTTGGTGACCATCCAAGACCTTATTACTTACCGACTGAAGAACGAGTCGCTCATTTCTAAAGATATTGCGGTAGAAATGCCCACTCAATGGGGTGATTTCCAACTACACCTATACACTCAAATCACCACTGGCGAGAAGCATATTGCTCTAGTAAAAGGTGAATGGGACACGGAAGAACCTGTTTTAGTTCGTGTTCACAGCAGCTGCATGACGGGAGATATTTTCGGCTCTTGCCGCTGCGATTGCGGTCCACAGCTTTCCAGTGCTATGCAGCAAGTAGAAAAAGAAGGAAAAGGTATTATCGTATACATGAATCAAGAAGGTCGTGGCATCGGGTTATTGAACAAACTCAAAGCGTACAAGCTTCAGGAGCAAGGTCTTGACACTGTAGAGGCCAACTTGCAGCTGGGGTTCAAAATGGATGAGCGAGATTATGGAGTTGGAGCACAAATCTTGCGTGATCTGGGTGTCTCTAAAATGAGGTTGATGACCAATAATCCAAAGAAGCGAACGGGTCTGATCGGTTACGGTCTTGAAATAACTGAGATTTCCCCTTTAGAAATCAAAGCCAACAAGCACAACAAAAAGTACTTGGAAACTAAACGGGACAAGATGGGGCATTCGCTTAAGTTGGATGAGGAAAAGTAGCTGAATTAGAATTCGATTAATTTAAAGGCTAGACTCGTTTTAAAATATCTAACATCTTAGAGTTTCAAAACAATCAGAAGAATGTTTCAGGAAAAACAAAGATTTACGCAATGGTGGTTGTGGGCGATCCTAATTGGAATTTCAGTGGTTGCGACTTTCGGAATCTACCAACAAACCTTAACAGGCGGACCATTTGGAGATAATCCTATGTCTGATGCTGGGCTAATTACCTTTGCAATCTCGATGTATTCCTTACCTGTTCTGTTTCGGTTAATTCGTATAGATACAGAGATTGACAACGAGCACATCAAATTCAACTTCGTTCCCTTTTTAAAGAAGTCCGTCGCATGGAGTGATGTCAAATCGGCTCGAGTGTTAGACTACGGAACCGTTGGCGGCTGGGGTATTAAACACAGCAGCAAATACGGAACGGTTTACGCCACGGGCGGCGATATGGGCTTGGCTATTGAAATGAAGAGTGGATCTAAATTCGTCATTGGGACTCAGAATGAGGATGAGTTAAAGTCCTTTTTGGAAAAATGAGACCAATTGTCTAAGTCTTGATTAAAAGAGAAACGAATATTCTAAGGAACCACTTCCACTTCGTCATCCTTAAACAACTCCCCTACTTTTTCAAAGAATTCATCAATGGTATTAAAGTCCTCTTGGTAAATTAGGCCAACTCCTTGAGTGTACATAGATGTAGAAGTTGAGAATACTTCATAAGGGTTGGTTTCGTTAAAAACCTTCAATCTGATTTTCCCGTCTGGGGTGAGCATGTACTCGAGAAGAAAATCCCCCAATATTCCGCTTTGTCCCTCAGTAAACTGAGCTTCGGTGGTATTTGTAACACCAAAGCTTCCACTTACCAAAAGTCGCTCGTCAAAGAGCTGCGTGCTTAAAGCTACGGCTATTTCTTGATTCGTAATCTGATCTCCTGGACGGTAGTTTAATCCGATATCAAACTCGTTACTAATTTCGCTCAACCAACCACTCAGTTGATTGCTGATGAATTCGGAGGTACTTGTATTTGTAAAAGCAGCCACGCCCGACACCACGCCAGTTCCTGCCTGATCAGGAGCAGCAATCGCAATAAATTTATTGAGAATCAAAAGGGCAAAGACTTGTTGATTCAGTTGATTGACAGTACTAACAGCACTAGCCAATTGAGTTCGTTCGTTTTCAGTTGCTTGAGGCAATTCAATGTCAAACCCGATGGACGGCGTTTGAAGTTTTCCTTGCAGGGCCATGACAACATTCACCAATTCACGGGAGCGGTAGAGCTCTCGATTTTCTATCATGATGGGATATAGTGGGGTACGCACAGAATAAACAGCTGCTAAATTCAAGTCGGCGTTATAGGGGTCACCATACCAACCGATGGTTCCGCCAGGTCTTAAGTCAAACTGCTTATTGATTAGACTTCGCAGGGTGAAATTGTAGTTCCCACTAAAGATCTCATATCGACCGAACATATTGAAGTCTCCCCTCTCTGAGGTTTCTAGTGAAATTTTTCCAATTCCACGGCCCTGTAAAATATCTCCTGCCTTTTCGTCAAATATAATTCGGAACAAAGCATCAGGGGTGACGTCGACATTCAGACGCATGGTAACTCCTGAAAGATCGACTTCACGTTCAGAATCTATTTCCCTATTTTCATTGACAAAGTGAACGAAGTTCTCCAGAGCTATCTCTTCATCCTCATCGAGAGGTAAATTAATAGCGGTACCTTTCTCTGTAGCGGCATTGATATTGACTTCCATCTTGCCTTCAAATCCTCCAAGCTGTACTGAACCAGTCGCAAAAGCTTGACCGAAATAGAGTTTGTTTTCTTCTCGTGTGGTATTTAGAATATAAAAATTCTCAACGTCGGCACTGATATCGTATGTCCAATTGGTATAGTCCTCATGAAAAGCTGAAGCTACCACAAAGCCTTTGTTTCCTTTGGAGTCGTAAAGCGGCTTGTAGTCAATACCAAAGAAATCAGGTGCTACCTTTATGCGATCTTCAAAAACGAAATAGGTATTGAGGTAATCAATTTTAAATCGCGCCTCATCGAAATCAATGAAGCCCTTTAATTGTGGCTTATTGAGAATTCCTTCTACTTGAATTTGACCATCAGCACGACCAGAAAAATCTGACACTTGCGGAATGCCCAGCTCATTCAGAATATCCAGATCAAAATCATCGAGAATTAAATCGCCCTGCATCTCATCGTCTCCTTCCGTGTTGTAGATACCTTCAAAAGTGACGAGCTCACGTCCTTCTTTGACCAAAATGGCATTGAGCTTTAAATTTTTTGAATCACTTTGATAACCGCTTGAGAGTATCAAATCTCCGATCTCTCGCTTTCCGAATACGAAATTCTCTACCTCACCTTCTGCCTCAACTGAAGCAGACTTATAGAAATCTGAGATGGCTCCTTTAAGATTGACAAGTCCCGTGATCTCCTTTTGCACTCCCAATCCCATTGAATCTAGCGAGGCCAAATCGAAATTTTCAATATTAAAAAGGAGAGTGTCAAATTGACTTGGCCCGATCTTCCCATCCAGCATAACTATTTGCTCTCCAGAATGAATCAAAAAAGAATCGAATTTTAAAGAAGTACTATCCTTCTCAAAAGTTGCTTTTTCATCAATATCCCAACGCAAGTCTCTTATATTGAAATAACCCGGCTCAAGTTCTACGATGAAGTGGTCCTTACTTAAAAAATCAGCATGCATTTCTAGCTCCGCCGAACTGTTTCCCGATGCCCCGTACCATCCTGTTTTGAGATCTATGAAGTCATTGTAGGCTTCTATATCCACATCGGAATTGCCAAAACTGAGGCTGTCAATGAAAAAATTATTTGCGAAGATTCTTGCCTTAAAAATTTCGCCTATCTTACCCATATCGGCCGATATGTTATCCACCGAAAACTTACCGTAATCCACACCAGGACTCAGAAAAGAGATCTGCAGCCTCCGCTTCTCAGAGTCAAAACTCCCATATAAAGAAGTGTTGGCATCAATCTTTAAATCTGGAATCAGAAGCGAGCTGATTGCGTTATCAGTTGTATAATTTATGCTGAACTGAAAAACTTCTTTTGTATCTATTTGGACTGGCTCTGCTAGAGAAGGCATTACTTCTGCCAGAAGATTCCTGAATGCGTCAGGAAGTTCTAGCGGATTGAAAATGCCCGTGATTGAAATGTCTACAACATCGCTGTTGAAGCTGACTTTTCGATTTGTAGAATCACCATAAATAGTAAAGGAAAGATTATCCATAGCTACAGAGCTGTCACCATAGCATAGCAGGCTGTTTTTCGCAACCAATTTCCCTGCAGCATTGTCAATATTACTTCCGCGTCCATCCAAAGATAGATTGGCCACAAAGCTTAGTTCTTTCTCTAAGTTCACCAGATTAAGAGCAGTAAGGTTGAGATTAGTAATCTCAGCGTCAAAGTCATAATATGGAACCGATTGAGAAAAATCTACAAGTCCCTTGAAGTTAAGGGCCATATTCGGATCATCAGAATTAATTGATCCTGAGAAACGCTGTTTGGATATCTTTCCATCTAAAGCTATATCCTGATAGTTATAGTCACGGTAGGTTAATTCAGTGATCGTGCCCTGTATATCTGCAAATTCGAATGACTCTCTTGAGAAGGCATCCACGGTAAAGTCTCCAGAGATGACTCCAAGACTATCGACGTCAAATAGGTAGCCTGCATCGACTGCTTTTGCTTGAAGAGAACCTGCATATATCAAACCATCCTTGATGGTGTCATGCTCCAAATTAAGGTCAAGGCCAAAGGAACCGACATCAGTTTTCAATATTCCAAACGTCACAAAATCTTGGGGGAAACCAGTAAACAGACCAGTGTACATCAAATCACCAGCTCGATCTACTTCAATGGGTAATGCCTCCGCAAAAGACTCTTCAATAGGGAGGGATTTTCCAATCTTGAGTAGATCTTGGTAATCCGTTCTTAGTTCCCCAATTCTAAAATCAACAAAGGTGTTTTCAAAGTCAGGCAAGCCCGTAAGATCAATATCGCCTCGCAGAACAGTTCGATCTCCTGCCATTATGAGCATTCGCCTGCCATTGAGGTTAGAAATGGGCCCATTGATCAAACCATAAACAACCAAATCCAAATCAACTCCATATAGCGTCTCTGTGAAATAGCCGATATCTTGCAAGTCAACTTGGCTCGCAGAAAATTCAGCGTCCCACTCTATCGAATTGATGAAGTCTGAATAATTTGCTAAGGAATCGTGAAGCAATGCTACTCTGCCTTGAAGATCGCTATTTGCAGTCCTAATCGACATTTGTTCCGCAAAGACTCCAGTGGAGTCTATTTTCAATTTTGATTGGAAATCTGTAATGCCAAAACCTGACTGCTCGTTGAAAACAAGTTGATCAATTTTTATTTTGAGTGAATCTCCTGCTAATCTGAAATTTTTAAACTGGGCATTTATTGATCTAATTTTAACGTCGTTGAAATCAATTCCATTATCGACGTTCTGACCAAAGAGATTTTCATAAGCGAATTGCGAATTTTCGATATCGACAGACTGAACTAATAAAGAAATAGAGGTATTTCGATTTTCTTTAGGCTTTTCTGATTGAAAGAAATCTACTAGGAAATCTAAATTCGTGGTGCCTGAAGAGTCTACTTGATACAGGAAAAAACGCGCCTTATAAAGGTTCAGTTTTTCGAAGGAAAAAATCCCCTCACCAAAATCGAGTCTTTCGATTTCCGTTTCGAGTGATTCTGCAAAAATCAAGGTATCAGCTCTTTGGTCTTTTATCAAGAAGCCTTTTAGTGTAAAGCCATTGAATGGTCTAAAATCCAATTTGTCGACTTGAACTTCTGCATTCAATTTTCCCGAAAGGTAACTAGCCGCTCCGCGAGCGAGTCTAGTTTGAACAAAACTCGACTTAAGCGCAAGGGCTAAAAAAAGCACGACCAAGAGAATCATGATCCCTAATCCAATCGCTATTTTTTTGAGTTTTCTAATTGTCGTAATCTTGTAATTTTGCGAAATTAACACAACATACCCACCTTTGGACGAGAGAGAGCCTTTTATTGTATTGGGAATTGAGTCTTCTTGCGATGACACCGCTGCTGCGGTCATCAAAAATGATAAAATTCTATCCAATGTCACATCTACTCAAACCATTCACGAAGCTTATGGCGGAGTAGTTCCTGAGTTGGCCTCAAGAGCGCATCAGAAGAGTATTATTCCCGTCGTAGACGCTGCTTTGAAGAAGGCCAATATTAGCCCCAGAGAATTATCCGCAATTGCTTACACCCGCGGCCCAGGTCTCCTTGGCTCTCTTCTAGTCGGCAGTTCGTTTGCCAAGAGCATGGCTCAATCTCTAGATATTCCCGCCCTACCGATTCACCATATGAAGGCTCATGTTTTGGCTCATTTTATTGATGATGGAAGCCCTGCTCCACCGTTTCCATTCTTGTGTCTTACGGTGAGTGGCGGTCATACGCAGCTTTTAAGAGTGGATGCGACCGATTCATTTCACATTCTAGGCGAAACAATCGACGATGCGGCAGGAGAAGCATTTGACAAGGCCGCTAAAATGATGGGGCTACCTTATCCTGGCGGTCCTGAAGTGGACAGCCTCGCTGAGAAAGGTAATTCACTGTCTCACACTTTTACGCGACCAAAAGTTGATGGTCATAATTTTAGTTTCAGCGGACTGAAGACAAATATTCTCAATTACATCGAGAAAAACAGACGCAAAGACCCTGATTTTGTTGATAAGAACCTCGCAGATTTGTGCGCTTCAGTAAGATATACCATCATTGAAATTCTCATGAAGGAATTGATAGAAGTGGCCAATGAACAAAACCTCAATCACATAGCACTTGCTGGGGGTGTTTCGGCAAATATTGGGCTAAGAAGAGCACTTAAAGAAAAGGCAGTTGAATTGGGATGGACGACCTACATTCCCAGAATAGAGTATTGCACCGACAATGGATCTATGATCGCCATCGCAGGATATCTCGCTCTTTTAAGCGGTGAGAAGGGTCAAATTAATTTGGCGGCTACCGCTCGCTGGAAAATGGACTAATTAGTTCCTGTCCAACGAGTTCAAAATCTGCGTTATGCTTGCGCTTAAAACAAGTGGAACATATTGGGATTTATAGACAGGCTCTAACTAGCAATAAAATCAAGGGTAATTCCTACTAGGGCTTCTAGTTTTGGTGGCAGAGATTTCTCTTTCCAAGGATGGCTTGCTCCAAATGTGTGACCAGTCTTTTTTATGATCACAAGTTTAGATTGTTGATTGAGCGACTTTAGGTAATCAGCATTCGATAAATTAACAGCCTCATCATCATAGCCATGGGCTATTAGCCAAGGTTGCTTAATCTCTTTTGCGGTAGTTGGAATGTCCAACTCTTTGCGGTTATCGACGAAATCTGTATAAAATGAATAGTTGTGAGGCAGAAGCTGACCAGTTCGCGCATTTTTTACATGAACTGCACCGTCGGTTTTCCATTTCTCCATATCAAAATCAAATCGCTGACTAAAATCCGAAACGGCCGCCCAAGTAATCAGTTTGTTGATCTGCGGAAACTTAGCGGCGGCAATAATGGCCATACCTCCTCCTCTACTGTGTCCAATTAAATAGATTCGATCGTAATTTCTTTTTTCATGCACCATTTGAAACCCTTCGCCTACCCTTTCCAAAATGCACTCAATATCCCTGAGTTCTTTTGAATAGGTGTTTTGGGCGAAAGCGGCAGGATCATGAAAATCAATGGGGTTTTGTAGCGTGCCACCGTTATGAGAAAAATTGAATTTCAGGAAATCATAGCCTGCTGTGGCAAATGAATCTGCAACCAGATTCCACGGGCCCCAGTCCTTAAACCCCTTGTAACCATGACATAAAATAACCAAGTCGGAATTTTTCCGAAGAGAAGAATAAGAAATATCAAAAGTAGATAGCCTCTTAGAGGCGCCGACATATTGTGACTCAAGTTTCATAGGCATTGCTTCTCAACTTGGAATATCTGAATAATTTCAAGAGTAGAATCAATTAATTCGGCCAAATGTTTTTGCCCCGCCCTATTATCTTTCTTCTCTTCTTGATTCTATACACCCAAACGGATGCCCAAACTCACACTGAGTTTCACCAAATGGCCAAGGTGTCAAAAAATCAGCTGTACTCTACTGGTGAATGAGAATGATTAATACAGCCTTCGAAACGGCTCTAGAAGAATGTAAATACTACATTGAACGTGGACATATCTCCCTATGGGGTTAGACAAGAATTAGATACTGCTCTCTTGTTGGATTAGACATCCTACATGAGCGCAATAGACACTACGAACAAGCTAGGTCGATAACTTTCCTTGGCGAGGTTTTTCCTACCAATAACAGGATGTCAAGGCCTTAAGATATTTCCCCGAAAGTTTACAGCTCGATACTACAAACAATAGTGGCCTTATGAAAACTTCTCAGATTGCCATCAGAATGAACAAGAGGACTAAAATAGCGTAGCCTGCTCTCCGTTGGACCCTTCGCCTTTATCCGTATCCTCATCGTCTGAGGGTTCTTCAATGTTTGAAACCTCCTCAGCCTCTTCCACTTCTTCTTCAGGAATTTCTGATTCGATTCGATCAATGGACTTTACCTTACTTGAGGTCAATCTGTTGCCCATCGCTGAGACCCCCTTAACAGAGATAAACTCGGCCAACTCAATTTCTTCATCTTCAAGATCCACACTGCGCTTGTCAAATTGAATTTTTGCAACTGGTGATGGATGCGTGGTGGCAAATTCCATTCTCGAACCTTCATGCTCTGTAATGAACTCAACTGGTTTTTGCGAAAGCTCAGGATGAAAGCGTTTTACATTGAACTGCTCTTTCTCCCCTTCCCAATAAACCACGGTGACCACCATCTCTGGATTGTACTTTTCAATATGCACCAAGTCTTCTTCAAAACGGGTACTTAAATCATAACCACTCACGCGGTAGTAACCACTTTGATAGATAGTCAGGATCTTCTCGTCGCCTTTGAATGATCCCAAAAAGGTTCCTCTTCCGTCGGGGTTAAGTCGCTGGACCACATCATCGAACCAGATTTTACGTGGAGCCAAAGTACTCGCTCCTTCCTCTTTCATTTCGACTTTTCTAACCAAGTTCTTGGAAAGCGTGTTCCCTTTTGCGCTTCGGCTTTTGATGGCTAAATCAGCGAAATCGTAATCAAACTTCGCTTTTCTCAGATTGGCTCTTGGTCGCAACAAGACTTGCACTACCTCAGCCTCTCCATTGGGATTAGCAGTGAAGTAAAGAAGCTTAGACCCACTATTCCCAGCTGTGAGATCATACTCTTTGTCACGAGTAATACTGTTTACGGCAAAACGTTTAACATAGGCGGCACCCTTAGCACCGTCTTGGTAAACCATATTGTAAATGGTTCGGATGTCTCCCTTCTTCCAAACGCTAACGTGTATAATATCCTTGCCCACAAATTTTTTGGAGTCCACTTTTGTGACCATCATTACTCCATCGTCTCGGAAAATGATAATATCATCAATGTCAGAGCAATCACTCACGAATTCGTCTTTGCGAAGACCGTAACCAATGAAGCCCTCTTCGCGGTCGACGTATAATTTTTTGTTAGCTACAACAACCTTGGCTGCTTCAATGCTATCAAAAATTTTGATTTCTGTTTTGCGCTCGCGACCCGCGCCATATTTCTTCTTAAGCTTTTTGTAATAATCAATGGCATAATCTATAAGGTTATCTAGGAAATTTTGAACCTCTTCAAGTTCTCCCTCTATGCCTGAGATTTTTTCGTCGGCTTTAAAGCTGTCAAATTTCGAGATTCTCTTGATTCTGATTTCCGTCAAGCGAACAATGTCATCTTCGGTAACGGCTCTTTTGAGGTGTTTGACATGCGGCTTTAACCCTTTATCAATATTGCCAATTACCTCTTCCCACGTTTCTGCTTCTTCGATGTCGCGGTATATCCTCTCTTCAATAAAGATCTTCTCTAAAGATGAAAAATGCCATAATTCTTCGAGTTCGATTTTGCGGATTTCAAGCTCCTGCTTGAGCAATGTTACCGTTAACTCAGTATTGATTTGAAGAATTTCATTGACCCCTACAAAGCGAGGCTTTTCGTTTTCAATAACACAGGAGTTGGGAGAAATACTCAACTCACAATCTGTGAATGCATAAAGCGCATCAATCGTTTTGTCAGGTGAAATATTGGGAGGTAAGTGAACGATTATTTCAGCCTTATCCGAGGTATTGTCCTCTATCTTCTTGATCTTAATTTTCCCTTTGTCATTGGCCTTAATGATGCTTTCTATAAGCGATCCAGTCGTCGTTCCATGTGGAATTTCATCAATAATCAAGGTCTTCTTATCCTGCTGCCGCATTTTGGCTCGGATGCGAACTTTACCTCCACGCAATCCATCATTGTAGTTGGTGAAGTCAGCCATTCCACCATTTGGAAAGTCAGGAAGGATATTTGGTTTCTTACCACGTAAAATACCTATACTGGCATCAATCAACTCATTAAAATTGTGCGGTAGAATCTTACAGGCCAATCCTACGGCAATACCTTCCGCTCCTTGAGCAAGAAGCAGAGGGAACTTTACCGGAAGGAAAAAAGGCTCTTTGTTTCGACCATCATAAGATAGTCCCCACTTTGTGGTCTTGCGATTGAAGACCACTTCAAGTGCAAACTTAGAAAGTCGAGCCTCAATGTACCTAGGCGCTGCAGAACCGTCGCCCGTCAAGGTGTTTCCCCAGTTTCCTTGGGTATCGATGAGAATATCTTTTTGTCCAAGCTGAACCAAGGCATCTCCTATCGAAGCATCCCCATGCGGGTGATACTTCATGGTATGCCCGATGATGTTGGCCACTTTGTTGTACCGACCGTCATCCAAATCCTTCATGGAGTGGAGGATACGCCGTTGAACGGGTTTCAAACCGTCATTGACCGCAGGCACTGCTCTTTCGAGAATAACGTAAGAGGCATAGTCCAAAAACCAGTTTTTGTACAGTCCCTTAACCTGAATTACTTTCTCGTCTGTATGGATATCAATTCCATCGGTCTCTTGACCGTTTAGATCTTCGTTTTCTTCTTCAGCCATTTATTACTTAAGCGTTAGCTTCTTCAATTTGTTCTCCTTCCACCTCTATAGCGTCTTTCTCCACTCGAAGGTTTTCGATGATGAATTCTTGTCTTTCTTGGGTATTCTTTCCCATATAAAACCTCAATAGTTCTGCCAATTGCGAATCTTTGTTGAGTACCACTGGCTCAAGCCTTATTTCGTCTCCAATGAAGTTTTTGAATTCATCGGGGGAAATCTCTCCAAGACCTTTGAATCGAGTTATCTCGGCAGTCTTACCAATTTTTTCAATCGCATTAACCCGCTCTACTTCGGAGTAACAGTAAATAGTTTCTCTTTTATTTCGAACTCGAAACAAAGGAGTTTGCAAAATATAGAGGTGGTTGTTTTTCACCAAATCTGGAAAGAACTGGAGAAAGAAAGTCATTAACAATAAGCGGATGTGCATGCCATCCACATCGGCATCCGTTGCGATTACAATTTTATTGTAGCGCAGGCCTTCCAGTCCGTCTTCGATGTTGAGTGCCGCTTGCACCAAATTGAATTCCTCGTTTTCGTAAACGATCTTTTTCGTGAGTCCATAGCAATTAAGTGGTTTTCCCTTTAGGGAAAAAACAGCTTGCGTATTGACATCCCTAGATTTAGTGATAGAGCCAGAAGCAGAGTCACCCTCAGTAATAAAGAGCATGGTCTCTTTTCCTTTTTCACCACTTTTAGGATCGTTGTAATGCTTGCGGCAATCGCGTAATTTCTTGTTGTGTAAGTTGGCTTTCTTCGCTCTTTCACGAGCGAGCTTTCTAATGCCCGCTAGGTCCTTGCGTTCCTTTTCATTGGCCTTGATCTTCCTTTCGATGATATCGGCTACGGCGGGATTCTTGTGCAAAAAGTTGTCAAGCTGTTCCTTGAGGAAATCGCCGATAAAAGCACGCATACTTTTACCTCCAGGCTCTATTTCGTGAGAGCCAAGTTTCGTTTTCGTTTGCGATTCGAAAACTGGTTCGATCACCTTCACCGCCACTGCTGCTAAAACACTGGAGCGGATATCAGTAGGTTCGTAATTCTTGCCGTAGAAATCTTTTATTACTCTAGCAAAAGCCTCGCGAAAAGCACCTTGGTGTGTTCCACCCTGTGTGGTGTGCTGTCCATTTACGAAGCTGTAATACTCCTCGCCGTAAGCGCTTGAGTGTGTAAATGCAACTTCAATGTCATCTCCGATCAAGTGCACAATCGGGTACAGCGGCTCATCCGATGATTTCTCTTCCAGCAGATCTTTCAGACCATTCTTGGAGTGAAACCGATTGCCATTGAACCAGATACTCATCCCTGTATTGAGGTAACAGTAGTTCCAAATGAGTCTATCGATGTATTCAGATTTGAACTTAAAGTGCTTAAACACTTCTCCATCTGGGCGGAAATAGACTCTCGTTCCATTTCTTTCCTCTGGCGCCTTGATGCTTTCTTCCGAAATAAGTACGCCTCTTTCAAAAATTGCTCTCTTGCCTTCTCCTTCGCGGTATGATTCGATTTCAAAGTAATCGGATAAGGCGTTTACCGCTTTGGTACCCACTCCGTTCAATCCGACTGATTTCTTAAAAGCTTTACTATCGTACTTGGCTCCAGTGTTGATCTTACTCACTACATCCACCAACTTACCGAGAGGAATACCTCTACCGTAATCGCGGACTAAGACAAAGCCGTCTTTTACGGTGATGTCAATCTTCTTTCCGTTCCCCATGACATATTCGTCGATAGAGTTGTCCAGAACTTCTTTGATCAGAATATATATTCCATCATCGTAAGCGCTTCCGTTTCCGAGCTTACCAATGTACATCCCAGGACGGAGGCGTATGTGCTCCTTCCAATCCAGCGATCGAATATCATCTTCAGTATAATCAGTGGTTTCTGCCATGAAATTTGGTCAAAGATTTATGTGTCGGAAAAGAGGGGGTATTTCGACCTTCTAAAATACCGTGTTTCAACGTAGCTCGGAGTGGGTTTTATTAACAATCTCAACTACTTTTCCACGAAAGCCTCGAAAATACTGAGAATCGTCCTTTAAACGTTAAAGCGGAAGTGCATAATGTCGCCATCCTCGACAATGTACTCCTTTCCTTCAACTCCTAATTTCCCTGAATCCTTTACAGCAGATTCAGAACCAAAAGATAAGTAGTCGTTGTATTTAATTACCTCAGCTCGGATGAATCCTTTTTCAAAATCGGAATGAATAACACCAGCAGCTTGTGGCGCTGTGAATCCATCTCTGATTGTCCAGGCTCTTACTTCTTTAACTCCTGCGGTAAAGTAGGTTCTTAAATTGAGGAGTTCGTAAGCAGCTTTGATCAGTTTGCTCACTCCAGGCTCTTTGAGACCCAAATCAGACAAAAATTCTTGGCGCTCTTCGTAGGTTTCTAGTTCGGCAATATCCGCTTCTATCGCAGCACCAATAACTAGGATTTCCGCGTACTCGTCTTTCACGCCCTCACGAACTTGATTTACGTAATCGTTCCCTTCGGCAACTGAACTTTCATCTACGTTGCATACGTAAAGAATTGGCTTATTGGTTAGTAACTGCAACTCCTTTGAGAAAGGCAAATCACTATCATCAACTTCTACCGTTCTTCCTGATTTCCCGGATTCCAAGGCTGTTATATATCGCTCCAATAAAGCCAACTGTTTTTGGGCAACCTTATCGCCCGCCTTGGCAGCGCGCGCAGAACCTTCTACTCTTTTCTGAACCGTCTCCAAATCTTTTAGCTGCAGCTCAATATCGATGATCTCTTTATCGCGCACCGGATCAATTGAGCCATCTACGTGGGTAATATTGTCATCGTCAAAACAGCGGAGAACGTGAATGATGGCATCCGTTTCGCGAATGTTTCCCAAAAATTTATTTCCAAGGCCTTCACCTTTGCTGGCTCCTTTTACAAGCCCAGCTATATCGACGATTTCAATAGTCGTGGGAACAATCTTCTCGGGGTTGACTAGTTCACTGAGCTTGGTAAGTCGCTCATCAGGAACCGTTATGGTACCTACGTTTGGTTCTATTGTACAGAACGGGAAGTTTGCCGATTGAGCCTTTGCATTAGACAAACAATTAAAGAGAGTAGACTTACCAACGTTGGGTAATCCAACGATTCCGCACTTAAGAGCCATAAAATGAAATTTAGGCGCGAAAATACAGGATTTTCAGAATAAAGGGTAAATAATTTCCTACATGTTGGAAATAACAATCAGAGCACCAAAAATGGCAATGACTCCGATAACGATTCCCGCTATAGCCAAACCCTTTCCTCTCATGCCTGGATTGCGGTTTATTTTTCCAATGGCAATACCACAAAGAATGATGGCCAAAATTCCCAAAGGAATTCCCGCTATAAAGAGTCCCACAATAGCAGAAATAAATCCGATGATCGCACCTGCTGGCATTGGCTGTTCAACAAAATCTTCAGGCGGCTTCGAGAATATTTCACTGATTAAAACGGGTAAGGCAATGTTCTTCGTCCATTTTACCGAACCAGCATTCACTTTATCGCTTGCAGATTTTTTGCTGTTGCCCTCAGATGAGGCTGTTATTAAGGTGCGCTCCTTTGGTGATATTTTAACCGTTTTGACTTCTTTTGAATCAACTGATGTGATTTGTTTGTCCCTATCCAATTCCTCAAATGCCAAAACCGTTACAGATTTCGTCTCGGCCTTAGGGTTAGCTTTTCTATAATTTACGTGGAAACCCTTGTTGTACTTCCTCTTTTGAAAAACTTTCGCCTCTGAAAGACTGGACGCTGTTTTACATGAAGTAAACGCCGTACTCATCAGAAATCCAACTAGTAGTAATTTTATGTTCGTTCTCATCGTCTCAAGATTTAACGACATAAATATATTCTGTTACTGAATCCAATGGGGCTTGTAGAAGAAAATTTTATCAACAAATCATATGTCTGTTTATATTTCGTTAGAAATGCACAGTGAGTCTTCATAAGTCGATGGCTCATTTCTGCTCTAGAATTGGTCTTTATTCTAATTTTGCCGGCAAAGCGCACTTTTAATCTCTTTCCATGAGCAATATTGAAAATCTTAAGTCCGTCGCCAACCAAGTGCGAAGGGACATCGTTCGTATGGTACACGCCGTAAATTCAGGTCATCCAGGTGGTAGTCTTGGGTGTACAGACTACTTCGTGGCTCTGTACGGTGAAATCATGAAATACGACGCAGAGAATTTTACGATAGATGGAAAAGGCGAAGACCTTTTCTTTCTCTCAAACGGTCACATCTCACCAGTTTGGTATAGCGTACTCGCTCGAAATGGTTTTTTCAAAGTAGATGAATTGAATTCATTCAGAAAACTAAACACCCGTCTTCAAGGTCATCCCACCACGCATGAGGGATTGCCTGGTATTCGTGTTGCTTCAGGTTCATTGGGTCAAGGGCTTTCGGTAGCAATAGGTGCGGCTATGGCCAAGAAGCTCAATGGTGATGACAGGTTGGTATACAGCCTTCACGGCGATGGCGAATTGCAAGAAGGTCAGATTTGGGAAGCTGCCATGTTTGGAGCCCACAAAAAAATTGACAACATCATTTCAACCATCGATTACAACAACAGACAAATAGATGGTGACGTTTCTGATGTGCTCAGCTTAGGCGACCTCAAAGGAAAGTGGTCCGCTTTTGGATGGGACGTGCTTGAAATGAATGGTAACGAAATGGAAGAAGTGATCTCCACTATAAAGGAAGCTCAAGGCAGAACGGGAAAAGGAAAGCCTGTTATGATTGTCATGAAAACTGAGATGGGCGCTGGAGTGGACTTCATGATGGGATCCCATAAATGGCATGGTGTTGCACCAAATGACGAGCAACTCAAGAATGCCCTTTCGCAACTTCCCGAAACCGCGGGAGACTACTAAACCAATGAAGCGAATCCTTTTTGTCATAGCGATTCTTCTACTCAGTTTTTCTTTTGAGTCTAATGCTCAAGATGAACAGCTGACGAGGCTGCTCTTTGTTTTTGACGCGAGCAACAGCATGAATGCTACATGGCAAAGTGATCGCAAGATTACGGTAGCTAGAAAGCTCCTTTCGGAATCTGTCCGAGAATTGGATGGCAATCCCAATGTGGAAATGGGACTTCGGGTTTATGGACACCAAGTAGCCATCGCACCGGGAAAACAAGATTGCGAGGACACCAAACTTGAGGTATCATTCCGCCCCAATAATGGTATGTTGATCGAAAAGACCCTAGATCGAATCACTTGCAAGGGAACCACTCCCATCGCCCGCTCTTTGGAAAAAGCAGCAGGTGATTTTCCAGAATGTCCCGAATGCCGAAATATTATCATTCTTATTACCGACGGTATCGAAGCTTGTGATGGAGATCCTTGTGCCATTTCTAAAGCTTTGCAGCGCAGAGGCGTTATTCTTAAACCTTTTGTAATTGGTGTTGGACTTGAAGATGAGTTCAAAGACACGTTCAGCTGCGTCGGCAATTACTACGATGCCACGAATGAAGAGACGTTTAAAAAAATCCTAGATATCGTCGTTACACAGGCACTCAATAACACGACCGCACAAATCAATTTGATTGATGACTTTGGAAAACCATCTGAGTCCAATTTAACGGTTAACCTATTTAATGAGAGCACGGAAGCACTCGAATATGGTTTTGTCCATACCCTTAATCACAAGGGGAACCCAGACACCTTAAGCCTCGATCCGATCATCACGTACAGGATTGAAGCGCACACCATTCCGACGCTCACAAAGGAAAACGTGAAAATCACAGCAGGGCAACACAACATCATTGCGCTAGACGCTGGTCAAGGCGACTTGGTCATAAACGTCGAGGGAAATCTGGCTAAGAATGTACCCATCATCGTAAGGAAAAAAGGGGAGCCTGAAACAGCTCATGTAATGTCTACCAATTTTAAAGAGAGGCTACTGACTGATTTTTATGACCTTGAAATATTAACGCTTCCGCGAACGAATATTTCGGACGTAGAAGTCAATCAGAACAGAACTACCACGATTACTATTGCCGAGCCAGGTGTACTAAATCTATCACTGGCCTCTGCAGGATATGGGAGTATCTCTTTGGAGAATGGAAGCGATTTGGAATGGGTTACCAATATTGATAATTCGAATTTGCAACAGCAGTTTCAGCTGCAACCTGGAAAGTACAAATTGACCTATCGATCGAAGAATAGCAAACAAGTCATTTACACCATCGAAAGAGCTTTTTCCATATCGTCGGGCTCTTCTACCAATTTAAAACTCTAATGAAAGAATTTACCGTTCAGAACAAGCAGGATACACGAAGTGGCTTTGGTGCCGGGCTCGTTGAATTGGGAAGAAAAAATCCAAATGTCATCGGACTTTGCGCCGACTTGACGGGTTCATTGAAAATGGGCGATTTCCAAAAGGAGTTTCCCGACAGATTCATTCAGTGTGGTGTGGCTGAAGCCAACATGATGGGAGTAGCTGCAGGACTTACCATTGGAGGGAAAATCCCATTTACGGGAACGTTTGCCAACTTTTCTACTGGAAGGGTTTACGATCAAATTCGTCAATCCATTGCTTACTCTGACAAGAACGTAAAGATCTGTGCCTCGCATGCTGGTTTGACTTTGGGTGAAGACGGAGCGACGCATCAAATTCTAGAAGACTTGGGAATGATGAAAATGCTTCCTGGAATGACGGTGATCAATCCGTGTGATTACAATCAGACAAAAGCAGCCACATTGGCTATAGCCGATCATGTAGGCCCTGTTTACCTCCGTTTTGGCAGACCAAAAGTGGCCAACTTTACTGAGGTAGATCCTAACTTTCAAATCGGTAAAGCCTTAATGCTCTCAGAAGGAACGGACGTTTCAATCTTCGCAACAGGCCATTTGGTATGGAAAGCCATCGAGGCTGGACATATTTTGGCCGAGCAAGGAATAAGCGCTGAGATTATTAATATCCACACGATTAAACCTTTGGACGTGGCCGCAGTCTTAAAGTCGGTAATGAAAACAGGATGTGCCGTTTCAGCTGAGGAACATATGGTTCTCGGTGGTCTTGGCGAAAGCATTGCCTCGGTATTGGCTAGAAACTATCCTGCGCCAATGGAGATCGTAGCTGTGAATGACAGTTTTGGCGAAAGCGGAACTCCTGAAGAGCTGATGACGAAGTATGGTATTGATACGCCTAATGTGGTTGAAGCGGCTAAGAAGGCTGTTAGTCGGAAAGCTTAAATCCTGCGGCTATAATGTGTGGTATCAAGCCTCTGGCTTGGTCTGAGGGCTTGTCTTAAAAACGGACATCTGCTTAAGGTAGATAATTTGATTTTGGAAACTAGAAGCGTCTTACAATCCAACTGTTTAGCTTAGAAATTTAGCCTCACGCGTTCACTGGCAAAGAATATGAAGTCCGAAGAGCGGCAAATACTCAAAGGTCTCCGAAACAAACAAACCAAAGAGGCAGCGTTTGTGCAGTTAATGAATCTGTACAAAAAGCCGCTCTATGCCCACGTGCGATCCATGACGGGCAATCACCCTGACGCAGACGATTCTCTGCAAAATGCCTTTGTGAAGGTGTGGAAGCACATCGATGGTTTTAAAGGCGATTCAGCTTTATACACCTGGCTTTATCGAATTACCACCAACGAGGCGCTTACCATAATCAACAAGCGAAGCAAGATGCAAGTGGTTGATATGGAAGAGAGTCATCACAGTGGCGGACAGAACGACGGGCCTGATGGAGATGAGATCAGGAAAAAACTAGATGAGGCCATCGAAAAACTTCCCGCGAAACAGCGAAAGGTTTTTGAGATGAAATATTTCTCTGAGATGAAGTACATTGAAATGGCTGAATTAACTGGGACCAGCGTCGGAGCGCTTAAGGCAAGCTACTTCCATGCCGTTCGGAAAATTGAAGACTATTTGACTAGTGATTAAACCTTTTGGACTTACTGAAGTCAAAAAACAGCTGGCTGCAATTGTTAATACCTGTTTGCTGGCGAAAGTTGAATAGAAAATGTCACAACAAGACAAAAACGAAAAAGACTACCTAAAGGAACTCGCCCCTAACCTTTTCTCGAAAGAGATGGATGCTGGGCATGAAGTTCCCGAGGGCTACTTCGAGTCAATAGAAAATCAGGTCTTATCGAAAATAGATCGTGATTCTGAATATAAGCCAACAGGAAAGATTGGCTCATTGATCAATTTCAGAAATCTTTCTATCGCTGCTGGTTTGGCGCTCTTGATGGCTTTGATTCCTTTATTGAAAGACACTAATCCAGCTCAAACGGCGTCTATTCAGAGCGGATTGCAATCTATTTCAGAAGATGCCGCTCAGCTCTATTTGGCTGAAGAATACGATTTAGAGTCCATTGCTGCTGATATCGCATTTGAGAGCATTGATATCTCTGATGATGAAGGACTCACCGAAGAAGAAATTTTGAATTACCTGCTCGACTCCGAAATTTCCGAGTCACTTTTATACGAGTCATTATAGTTTATACGATATGAAAAACGCAATTATCACTTTACTTCTTCTGCTTCCCGCCCTTGTTTGGGGACAAATGGAACATCCGCCACAGCTATCTCCTGAAAAACGAAAAGAAATCGAGGCCATGAAAGTGGCTTATCTCACATCTCAAATGGATCTCTCGCCCGAAGAGGCACAGGTTTTTTGGCCTGTATACAATCAGTTCCGCGGTGAGATGGATGAGCTGAGAGGTGAAGGAAGAAAGAAGCACCAGCTGTTTAAGATCAACCAAGCCGACTATTCCGACCAAGAATTGATTGAGCATATGGAATTCAAATTCGATCATGAACGCGAAGCTATTGGTATAGAAGAAAAGTATTTCACGGAGTTCGTTGAAATTCTATCACCACAAAAGATCTTGACCATGATGGAAGCCGAGGAAGGTT
Organism: Cryomorphaceae bacterium; assembly: GCA_047632755.1. GTDB lineage: Bacteria > Bacteroidota > Bacteroidia > Flavobacteriales_D > Cryomorphaceae > JAKVAV01. The sequence continues at coordinate 77,770 of JBLIDT010000003.1, read as the reverse complement.
TCAAGCGGGAGTTGTTGAGGAAAATGAGAGGAGAAAGGCAGGAGAAAAGGAATTAGAGAACACCCAAAAAGATATTATCATCTTATTGGGAACTGTTTATTCTAAACATCGAGGTGTCTCTATCCTTTATGACCAAAAAGTCAACACCCGAAGAAGTTTTAACCAATCGATAAGGAATCGGAACTACAAGAAATTCAATTTTCCAATGAGCACTTTGATCACCATATAGATTAGTCATCCGATCTCGCAATTCAATTTCCACTGATCGATTTGTCGAACTGATCAATTCAAATCCACCCCACACCATTATACTATCATTTAGTAAGAGAAAACCGTGATCCTCGCAGCTAGAAGTGATTTCCGAGTTCAAGACCTGGTAGTCTTGAATAAATTGATAGTCATAATTCTTCCATGAGATTAGCTCGTTATTTTCCATGAAAATCCCTGTCGCAAAAAGAATAATGGTGAATGTTCCAAAAAAGAGTGTTTGCTTACGACTCAAAAGACCGTTTCTCTTCATCATCTACTAAAATACAATTTACCTTTACACCATGAATCTCCGAGATGACTTCTTCCAGCTACAAGCTCAGACCTCTCCATATCCCATCGGGATAGAGGTGAGTCACGCAGAGGGTTGCTACATTTACGATACCAAAGGGAAGAGTTATCTCGATATGATCTCGGGAATTGCAGTTACAAATGTTGGACACCGGCATCCGTTGGTGGTGAAAGCCATCAAAGATCAAGTAGATCGCTATCTCCATGTGATGCCTTACGGCGAATTTATCCAAGGGCCCCAAGTGGAGCTAGCTCGAAAACTAACCTCACTCCTGCCCGATTCATTGAATTCTAGCTATTTCGTGAATAGCGGAACTGAAGCCATTGAAGCGGCTTTGAAATTGGCCAAGCGATATACGGGCAGACGAAAAATCGTCTCTTGCCTCAAGGCTTATCACGGTTCTACCCACGGAGCCCTGAGCGTTTCGGGAAACGAAAAGAAGAAATACGCGTTTCGTCCGCTACTGCCCGAAGTGTACTTTATGCGATTCAATGAAATAGATGACTTAAAGCTGATAGATGAGCACACCGCTGCTGCTATCGTTGAAACCGTGCAAGGTGATGCAGGTGTAAGGATTCCAAGCAAAGCATACATGCTAGCCCTGCGTGCTCGCTGCACTGAAGTTGGAGCCTTATTAATCTTGGATGAAATCCAAACGGGCTTTGGCCGAACGGGCAAGCTGTTTGCATTTGAGCATTTCGGAATTGCCCCAGACATATTGACGATCGCCAAAAGTATGGCGGGGGGAATGGCTATGGGCGCTTTCGTGAGCCATCGGGATATCATGGCCACGCTTAAGGAAGATCCGATTCTGGGACATATCACCACATTTGGTGGTCACCCCGTTTGTTGTGCGGCTGCTTTGGGAAATATCCAGGCCATTGAAGAAGGCAACCTGGTAGAGACTTGTGAAGAGAAAGGTACTCTGCTGGAATCATTGCTTAATCATCCTGCCATTGTTGAAGTGAGGCGCATCGGAATGATGTTCGCCGTTGAATTTGAATCGGCTGACTTGGTTTACCAAATCGTAGAAAAGTGCCTGGAACGGGGGGTTATCGCTTTCTATTTTCTCTCGTGCCCCGAGAGTTTTCGATTGGCTCCTCCGCTGACTATTTCTGAAGAAGAAATTAGAATTGCGGCAATAGCAATCAACGAAGCAATAGAAGAGTCAGTAAATTAGTAGCTGCCCATCGATAAAAGTACTAAGGTGCAAGCTTCTGCAACCTCAATTCCTTCCTTTATTAAGTCCATCTGAAAATCTTCATTTTCTGTTCCAGGATTGAAAATAACACGTTTTGGCTTGAGCTCTTTAATGTATTCTTTCCAGTAATCTTGGTTTCTAGGCCCCACATAAAGTGACACTGTATCAACGTCAGCGAACGGCTTGAACTCTTTGGTAATCTTAACTCCCGAAATTTCACCTTCCCGAAGTCCAACAGCCTCCACAGGATGGCCATCTGCCTTGAGCATCTCAACTGCACGGTAAGAATAGCGAGATGTATTGGGACTCGCGCCTATGACTACTGTGTGTTTTTTTTCCATTGTTTGATGCAACAAAAAGCCCCAATCAAAGTTGATCAGGGCTTCTAAATATAACTTATTTTATCTATTCGTCACCATCAACTTCAGTATCACCATCAACTTCAGTTTCATTTTCATTGCTTGGCTGAGCTCCTAAATCGTCTGAGTTTTCACCATCTTCATTGAGCTCATCAGCTAAGTCTTCAGCTCCTTCAGAGAATTCAACTTTCGCTACAGCGGCGATGGCATCATTGCCCTTCAGGTTGATCAATCGAACTCCCTGAGTCGCTCTACCCATAACGCGCAGACTCGAAACACTCATTCGAATGGTGAGACCGCTTCTGTTGATGATCATCAAGTCATCGTCATCTGTAACGTACTTAATTGAGATCAAAGCACCCGTTTTTTCAGTTACATTGAGGGTTTTCACCCCTTTTCCACCACGGTTTGTGATTCGGTACTCACCGACTTCACTGCGCTTTCCGTATCCTTTTTCAGAAACAACCAAGACATTTACAGTAGGATCACTGATGCAAATCATTCCAATTACCTCGTCATCTTTCCCTTCTAGAGTAACACCCTTCACACCTTGAGAAGTACGGCCAACGGCTCTTACTTTCTCTTCGTTGAAACGAATGGCTTTACCACTTTTCTTGGCTAAGATGATCTCGCTATTGCCATCAGTCAGTTTGGCTTCCAATAATTGGTCACCATCCTTAATAGTAATCGCGTTTATTCCATTTTGACGTGGTCGCGAATAGGCTTCTAGTGATGTCTTCTTAACTACACCGTTTTTGGTAGCCATAATGACATTGTGGCTATTGATATATTCTTCGTCTCTGAGATCCTTGGTGTTAATGTAAGCCATGATCTTGTCATCCTGCTCGATGTTAATCAAGTTTTGAATGGCTCTTCCCTTCGAAGTTTTAGAACCCTCTGGGATTTCAAATACCCGCATCCAAAAACACTTTCCTTTCTCGGTAAAGATCAAAAGGTAGTTGTGGTTGGTTGCCACAAATAAGTGTTCCAAGAAGTCTTCATCTCGTGTTTTACTTCCTCTTGAACCAACTCCTCCTCTCGCTTGAGTTTTGTATTCACTTAAAGAGGTGCGCTTGATATATCCTAGGTGAGAGATGGTTACAACCACGTCATCATCGGGAATCAAATCTTCAATGCTCATCTCGCTGGCAGAATATTCAATTCGCGAGCGACGCTCATCACCATATTTATCTTTGATCTCGAAGAGTTCATCCTTGATGATTGTCATTCTCAGAACTTCATCGCTCAATATGAGCTTGAGGTGATCAATCAACTTCATTAGGTCAGCATGCTCTTCGCGAATCTTGTCGCGCTCCAGTCCAGTAAGTTTCTGCAGACGCATGTCAAGTATCGCTCTAGCCTGAATCTCAGTAAGAGAAAACTTCTCGATTAAACCGTTGCGTGCCTCTTCGGGATTTGCGCTAGCTCTTATCAACTTAATCACCTCGTCGATATTATCGAGAGCGATGAGCAATCCTTCCAGAATATGAGCTCTTTCTTCTGCTTTGCGTAATTCGTATTTGGTTCGACGAACAACCACATCGTGACGGTGCTCCACGAAATTGTAAATCATGTCCTTGAGATTAAGCATCTCAGGACGGCCTTTTACAAGAGCAATATTGTTTACAGAAAATGACTGCTGCAGAGCGGAGTATTTGTAGAGTTTATTCAAAACTACATTTGGAATAGAATCGCGCTTTAGTTCGTAAACGATCCTCATTCCCTTCCGATCAGATTCATCTCGGATATCGCTAATTCCTTCAATTTTCTTATCAACGACCATCTCCGCAGTCTTGCGGATCATTTCAGCCTTATTGACTTGAAATGGAATCTCAGTGACAATGATCGCCTCTCTGCCTTCTCTAATTTCTTCAATATTCGCTTTGGCACGCATTACAACACGGCCACGACCTGTCTCAAAAGCTTGCTTAACTCCCTCGTAGCCGTAAATAATCCCACCAGTAGGAAAGTCAGGAGCCTTAATATGCTCCATCAAACCTGCTATATCAATGTCTGTATTGTCTATATAAGCTATAATCCCATCAATGACTTCCGACAGGTTATGCGGGGGCATGTTTGTAGCCATACCTACGGCTATACCACTGGCACCATTTACCAATAGATTCGGAACACGCGAAGGCAAAACAGTAGGCTCTTTTAAGGAATCATCAAAGTTGAGCTGGTAGTCAACCGTTTCCTTATCGATGTCTGAAAGCATTTCCTCAGCTATCTTTTGAAGACGTGCTTCAGTATAACGCATTGCAGCTGGGCTATCACCATCTACTGAACCGAAGTTCCCTTGACCATCTACCAACATATACCGCATCGACCAAGGCTGCGCCATACGCACCATTGTGTCATACACAGAACTGTCACCGTGAGGGTGAAATTTACCCAGTACTTCTCCAACTATACGAGCTGACTTCTTGTAGGACCTATTGGAATAGACGCCTAATTCCATCATTCCGTAAAGAACACGGCGGTGCACAGGCTTCAGTCCATCCCTTACATCAGGGAGTGCTCTGGAAACAATAACCGACATCGAATAATCGATGTAGGCCGACTGCATTTCGTCTTCTATATTGATCGGGATGATCCTTTCTCCTTCTGCCATTTTATAATGTCAATTGAAAAATTGTATGGTTTTTGCGGTGTGCAAAGTCAATTGCCGAAAGTAGTGATATAACTAGGGCTGTCTGTCTTACACAAAGGTGTTTTATCAACAAAAATGTGTGAAATATTACACCTCCGAATGACAGCAAGTCAGATTCGACAGCCTTACATTTGAATTTAGTCATTATCGGTGTAACTTTAAAACAACCTTTACCACTTACGAGTTATAATGTAAGATTGTAAAGCTAAATAGAAAGGAAGGATTTCATGGAAGCAAAATTTTCTCCCAGAGTAAAAGATGTAATCAGCTATAGTAGGGAAGAAGCCCTTAGACTAGGCCACGATTTCATTGGTGTAGAACACTTATTACTGGGCATCATCCGAGAGGGTGAAGGTACGGCCATTCAAATAATGAAAAATATCGGCATTGATCTTAAAGAACTGCGTCGAGCTATAGAATCAAGTACTCGTTCGGCATCTGCTAAATCAGGTAATTTGGGTAATATCCCTCTGGTTAAGCAAGCTGAAAAAGTACTGAAGATTACATACCTCGAAGCAAAACTCTTTAAAAGCCCCACGATTGGGACAGAACATCTTCTTTTGAGTATTCTAAAAGATGAAGACAATGTGGCAACGCGAGCCTTGTCAAAGTTCAGAGTTGAATATGACACAGTACGCGACGAACTCGAAACAATGAGTGCTGGTGATGAATTTCCAAGAGGCAATATGAGTAGTCCTCGCGCGGAATTCCCAAGTGCATCTGATGACGAAGATGATGATATGGGGAGTGGTTTTTCTGGAGGTTCAGGCAGTGCAGGTACCCGAAGAGTTTCTGACAACAAGTCAAAAACTCCTGTTTTAGACAATTTTGGTCGAGATCTCACTAAGATGGCCGAGGATGATAAACTCGATCCTATTGTCGGAAGAGAAAAAGAAATCGAGAGAGTGTCTCAAGTTCTATCAAGAAGAAAAAAGAACAATCCTGTATTAATCGGAGAGCCTGGAGTAGGTAAATCAGCTATTGCTGAAGGTTTGGCTCTTAGAATCGTACAGCGTAAAGTATCACGAGTGCTTTTTGACAAGAGAATCGTTTCGTTGGACGTGGCTTCATTGGTTGCAGGGACGAAGTACCGCGGTCAATTTGAAGAACGAATGAAAGCGGTAATGAATGAACTGGAAAAGTCTCCTGAAGTGATTCTTTTCATTGATGAGATTCACACCATCGTAGGCGCAGGAGGAGCAAGTGGTTCTTTGGATGCTTCGAATATGTTTAAGCCAGCCCTAGCTAGAGGAGAGATTCAATGCATAGGTGCTACAACATTGGATGAGTATCGCCAATACATAGAAAAGGATGGAGCATTGGAACGTCGCTTCCAAAAGGTGATGGTTGAACCAACCAATGAAGAGGAGACCTTTCAGATTCTTAATAATATCAAGGAAAAGTACGAAGAACATCACAGCGTAACTTATACAGATGCAGCTTTAAAAGCGTGCGTAACATTGACAAGTCGCTACATTTCAGATCGACACCTACCAGACAAAGCCATTGATGCTTTAGACGAGGTAGGCTCACGCGTGCACATTATGAATATTAAGGTGCCTGAAGAGATCATCGAAGCTGAGAAGGCCATTGAAGAAATTAAAGAAGAGAAGAATCGCGTAGTCCGCAGTCAGAAGTATGAAGAAGCTGCCAAACTGCGGGATAGAGAACGTAGCCTTATAGAAGAATTAGAAACGGCGAAGGCGAAGTGGGAACAAGAATCTAAGAATCACCGCGTGACGGTAACGGTCGATAATGTAGAGGAAGTCGTAGCAATGATGACTGGTATTCCCATGCAACGAATTGCTGAAAAGGAAAGTGGTCGATTGGCCAAGATGAACGATGAACTTCATGATTCGGTAATCGGTCAATCGAATGCTGTAGGCAAAGTGGTGAAGGCGATTCAGAGAAATCGAGCAGGGCTTAAAGACCCAAATAAGCCAATTGGTTCATTCATTTTCTTAGGACCTACTGGAGTTGGAAAAACACAATTGGCAAAGGAATTGTCCAAGTACCTTTTCCACAGTGATGATTCGCTCATCAGAATTGACATGAGTGAGTACATGGAGAAGTTTGCAATTAGCCGATTGATTGGAGCACCTCCAGGCTACATCGGATATGAAGAAGGGGGCCAGCTCACCGAAAAAGTGAGAAGACACCCGTACTCCATTATTTTGCTCGATGAGATTGAGAAAGCTCACCCTGACGTCTTCAACTTATTGCTGCAAGCTTTAGATGACGGTCAGCTAACTGATAGCCTCGGCCGAAAAATAGACTTCCGGAACACAATATTGATTATGACTTCGAACATCGGGGCACGTCAGCTTTCTGATTTCGGCACAGGTGTTGGGTTTGGAACGAGAGCAAGAATCGAAAATGAAAACTCGGCTCAAGCGGCAGTAATTCAAAACGCCTTGAAGAAGGCTTTTGCTCCTGAGTTTCTAAACCGAATTGATGATGTGGTCATCTTTAACTCTCTGTCAAAAGGCGATATCCACAAGATTATTGATATTGAACTTGGAAAACTTTACAAGAGAATTATCGCCTTGGGATATTCGGTAAAACTCAGTGAAGTGGCAAAAGATTTCATAGCCGATAAAGGTTTTGACGAAAAATTTGGCGCTCGTCCATTGAAGAGAGCTATTCAGAAGTACGTCGAAGATCCAATGGCAGAAGAAATTATCAATTCCAATCTGGAAGAAGGCGATACTATCCATATCGGTAAGAAAAAAGACGCCGAAGAAATCAGTATTCGAATCACGAAAGGAAAGAAGCCAAAGAAGGAGGAAAATTGATCTTTAATAAATTATAAAATGAGAAAGCCGTCGAAAATATTCGACGGCTTTTTTTATGAGAAGTCTTATTAATCTCTTAAGAAAGAGCCTATCTCAAATTGACTTCAATCGTTTTCTCACCCTCTACTTGAAATGCCACATCAGTCCAATGAGGGGGTTTTACTAGAGGTCGATAATTATTAGAGAAACCAAATGGCTCAGAGGGATAAGAGAAGATATTTCTATCTAGGTCTCCATTTTTGTTCATGTCTTGAAATATTGCAATGGCGTACTCTCCTTTTGCAACTTTAAACTCGACAACGGTCTCGGTATAATCTGATACTGCAATAATTTGCTGCCGGTACATCTCTTCTGTTAGGAAAGTAGTGTAATGACTGAAAACAGCGATCATGATTTTGGAATCGTCGTTTTCGACATTGGTGATTATCACTCTTATGGTCACAAGATCGTCTTCTGATTCCGTCAAGTTAAGTCCTCCAAAAACCAATAGAATAACACTAAGAATATACTTCATTTGACTTAATTACATCTGTAATACAAAGATGACTTTAAAATTCCCTAATCATCAAAGTTCTACTCCTATTTTTAATGGACTAGAATTCAGGCTAATAATCGATCAATTATTTTTTTTCTTCGATGAATGGCAACCATAAGAGGATGGCCCGTCTTAAGGGCAACCAATGATTTTGATGTAAAAAATCAAGATGCTAACTTACAAGTGCTCCGCCTAACCAGCGGAGTTTTTTTTTGTGCATTGTTGACCTCATTTCGTGAACAATACTTTTCTGAAAAAGCCTGTCAACAAATCGTTTAAGGTATATTTGTACTCAAATAAAACAATATGAGAAAAGTATTAAGCTTTACATGTAGCCTAGCTTTAGGTCTATTTTTGTTTTCCTGCGGAGGAGCGACTGAAGGAACTTCTGAAACAGAAGATACTTCAATGAATGAAGAGACAGCGGAAACCGATGGTCCATCAGGATCCTATACGCTTTCTCAAGAAGAGAGTATGCTAGCCTGGGAAGGTAATATGCTTAAAATTGGTGGTGTGAGTATTTACGGCCATGCGGGTACCATTGCTTTCCAGAAGGGAATGATGACCATGGAAAACGGTAAAATCGTAGACGGTACATTCATAGTAGAAATGAATACTATTATTCCTACTGATGATGCCTACAAGCCTGAAGAAGGAAGTACACCTGAAAAACTGGTTGGACACCTTTCTTCACCTGACTTTTTTGCCATTGATTCTTTTCCTACTGCTACTTTCCAAGTTACTGGAATGGAAGAGGGGAAAATCATGGGAGACATGACTATCCGAGGCATCACGAATGCTGAGACAATGGAAAATGTTACAATGGAGACAATGGACGGTAAAGTAAAAGCTACTGGTTCAATGACATTAGATCGTCAAAAGTACAATGTCGCTTTTGACTTGGGAGCGGAGGATAAAATCATTTCTGACGATTTGGATCTGGAATTTACCATAGTTGCAGTGGCTGACGCTACAATGTAATTCTTCACATTAATCTTACATAGAAACCCCGGTCATCTGATCGGGGTTTTTTATTTTTGGATGTGTTCAAGAAAACAGCTTTTGGAGGGGATAACAATTACCAAGAGTTTAGGTCTGAGGGCGGTCGAATAGTAAATGAACCTGATTCTGTCAGGCTAGGGAAGTAGCTCGAAATGCCAAAGAGAGGCATTTGATCTTTCTTTCAAAGCTTTGATGAGTTCCTCCTCGCCCATCACAATACAGGTATTTGCAATGACGGTTATTGCCAATAAAACAATATCCTGTCATTGCTGTTAAGCTGAATTCAGCTCGGGGGGTCAAATTTCATAAGGGTTCTGTTGGATTCAAAAGCCATGCAAGGAAAATCGCTGAAATTTACGGGCCCAGAGTTGATGAAAATTTGTAATTTTCGTTTTTAGTGACACGATCGATGCAAAAACTTTTATTATACACTATTGTCGGAATATTAACTTTTTCGACCATTTGCAGTCAATGGAGCATTCAGGACGATGTGAAGTTCAACACTGCGGATCTCGCTGAAGAATCAGAGGGTGAAATTGAAGATGTAGATATTCGATTCTTTTTGGATCAATTCTTATTGAGGGATCAAACCGTTCGATCAAATGATCGTTGTCTGGCATTCTTTTCAGAAGAGCTTAGGTTATTCAATTTCTTAGAAGTGGCTATCCCACCTCCCAAAAGGTGATTTATTAGCCCTTTTCTTCCTAGCATTTTTTTCTCATAAATCACCCGAATTTTTTATGATATTTTCTCATATTAAGCGAGACTTCGCTTCATCTATCGTAGTATTTTTAGTAGCACTCCCACTCTGTTTAGGTATAGCCTTGGCATCAGGTGTCCCGCTTTTTTCAGGGATTATTTCAGGTATAATCGGTGGCATAATTATCGGCACACTTAGTCAATCTTCCACCAGCGTTAGCGGACCTGCTGCGGGTCTGGTAGTAATAGTATTGAATGCACTTGATACTCTGGGCACACTTGAAGCATTTATGCTCGCCGTCGTAATTGCAGGAGTTCTTCAAGTCATTCTTGGCTTTGCTAAAGCTGGTGTAATCGGACTCTATTTTCCTTCTGCAGTTATTAAAGGAATGTTGGCCGCTATTGGTCTTATCCTGATCCTCAAGCAAATCCCTCACCTTATCGGGTTTGACAATGACGCATTTGGAGAGATGGAATTTTTGCAGAGTGATGGAAGCAACACCTTTACAGCTATCTTGGATGCTATCGAGAACATGCAAATTGGAAGCGCTATTATAGGTTTTACTTCCCTCGCCCTCATGTTTCTTTGGGCTACGAAGTGGCTAAAGAAAATTCCTATACTCAAAGATATTCCGGGTGGAGTTTTGGTGGTGGTTGTCGGAGTATTAGTCAATCTCTTTTTTGAAGGCTTCGTTCCCGAATTGGCTATTGACGCGACCCATATGGTTTCGCTTCCTGTGATCAATGATTTTGGAGAATTGCAAGATGAAATGATTCATCCTGATTGGTCTATGCTTACAAACATCGATGTCTACATTGTGGGAGTAACTTTAGCTATAGTGGCGAGTCTGGAGACGCTCTTGAGTTTGGAAGCTGCCGACCGACTGGATCCCGAAAACAGACACTCTCCGCAAAACCCTGAGCTGAAAGCACAAGGAGTGGGAAATATCATCAGTGGATTGATTGGCGGACTGCCGATAACGTCTGTAATTGTTCGAAGCTCAACGAATATTGAAGCTGGTGCAAAAACCAAACTTTCTGCTATTTTGCATGGTATCTTTCTATTGATTTCGGTGGCCCTTATCCCTGGAGTAATGCAAATGATCCCGCTCGCTTCACTTGCTGGGATTTTGATATACGTTGGATTTAAATTAACGAAGCCCACTATATACAGGAGTTACTTCAAAATGGGAAACAAACAGTTTATTCCATTCATTGCTACCGTTGTTTCTATTATGTTCACAGACCTTTTGATAGGTATTCTAATCGGTATGAGTATCGGAATATTCTATATCATCCGAAGCAATTACCACAGTCCATATCTCTACGAGGACGAAGCAGGGAAAAATGGTAAACCAGATCAGATCAGAATCAGACTAAGCGAACACGTCTCATTCTTAAACAAAGCCGACTTGAGAACAACCCTCGACAAGCTGCCCGCTAAAAGTAGAGTTGTAATGGATGGATCTAGGACAACACAGTTTGATCACGATGCCTTGGAAGTGATTCACGAATTTATCGAGACTGCTCCAAAGCGAGAAATTACTGTTGAAAGTATAAACATCCCTGTGCTGGATTAAACTCATTGACCATTTATTTCCCACACATCACAATAAGAATCCTTGCTATGGTGTAATTTCCAATCGCACAAAGTTTTGCATTATCGAGTTCACTAATTCAAAATAATTCTAAAAAAGTGATCAAAACTGCTGTGCATGATGTAGAAATATAGGATTGAAAATAGCCAATCCATTCAATTTGAAGACAAGTTGATTCGAGACATTTTGTGATTCAAATTGCTAATCCGAAGCTGTTGATTTCTTCACTGACCACCTTCCTACTTTTTGAAAGACAGTAATTTAGCCTATCATTACCCGATGAAGAAGAGGGTTCTCGATTTAAGTCATTTTAAAAGCGATCTTTTTGGTGGCTTGACTTCGGGAGTTGTAGCCTTGCCCCTTGCTCTTGCTTTTGGAGAGCAATCCGGATTAGGTCCCGCCGCAGGACTTTATGGGGCTGCCTTCATTGCTTTTTTCGCCTCTTTTTTTGGTGGAACACCAACTCAAATATCAGGACCTACCGCTCCAATGACTGCCCTGAGCATGATTGTAGTTGCAGGTTTGATTCAAACCTTTGAGGGAAGATTGAATGAGGCGCTACCTGTTATTTTCATGGTTTTTTTCCTTGCGGGAATCTTTCAAATTGTCCTAGGAGTTCTTAAACTTGGTACTTATATTCGATTCATCCCTTATACAGTCGTATCAGGATTTATGACTGGTATCGGTGTAATCATCCTAGTAACACAGATTCCTCCAGCACTTGGCTTTTATGCTGGCGAAAATGAAGAGGTAATAGAAAAGTTTAAGCCGCACGCAGAAGAGCTGATTCTAGATAGAATTCTAAAGGAAGAGGCTGAAGATGGCATTTTGGTTCTTGAAGAATTTAGGGAGACCATTGGCAGGGCCGAACTGATCACCAAGGACGACATTCACAAAGAGGCATTAATCCTAGCAGAAAATGATGGGAAAGGAGTTATTGGCGCTCTTAGGTATCTACCTAGGGCGCTTGAAAAAATAAATTTCATTGAATTTTCGCTGACTCTTCTCACCATCCTAATCATTTTTGGATTCAAAAAAATCACCACAACTGTCCCCAGCACTTTAATTGCACTACTGCTCGTGTCTGGAGGTGCTTACTTCACGGGGTTTGATTACCGTCTCATCCAAGAAATACCGACTGGATTCCCGAAGTTTCAATCGAGTATTCTCACCGAATTTAATTTGAGTGCAATTATACCATACTTAGTCACTGCCTTAATGCTCGCCCTTTTAGGTGGAATCGACTCCCTTCTCACTTCGGTGGTAGCAGATAGCATGACCAAGACTAGGCACGATTCTAATAAAGAATTGATTGGTCAAGGAATTGGCAATGGTGTGGCCGCTTTATTTGGTGGATTACCTGGTGCTGGAGCGACTATCCGAACCGTTGTAAATATTCAAGCGGGTGGTAAGACAAAGCTATCGGGAATGATATCAGGAGTTTTGCTATTCGTTATTTTAATTCTTCTCGGACCATTGGCCTCAAACATCCCTGCTGCGGTCCTTGCAGGTATACTTATTACCGTTGGTATAGGAGTGATGGACTACAAAGGAATTAGAGCTCTGCCGAAAATGCAATGGTCAGAAAAGCTTATTCTAGTTGTGGTCTTCATTCTCACTGTCTTTTGGCAACTGGTTTATGCAGTTGCTGTGGGTCTTGTGCTCGCGGCTGTAGTTTTCCTAAAAAGAATGAGTGATCTCGCAGTAGAAAGAGTTGTTGTTTCTGATCTTACTCTTGGTGCTTCTCAAGCTAACGACTGGCAGAGCGAAATTGAAATGAGCGAGTCGCTCAGAGATAAAGTGGTCATAAAAAGATTAAATGGGCCCCTCTTTTTTGGGTTTACCTCTCACTTTCGTGGTATGGTCTCGGCATTGCCAGATATGAAGGTGTTCATAATGCGAATGGACCGAGTTCCGTTTATTGATCAATCTGGAGTCTATGCGCTAGAAGCAATTATTGAAGAGCTTCACGCTAAAGACGTCGTGGTCGCTGTAAGCGGAGCAAATAGACAGATTTTGACTTTACTCGGTAAAATGAAGGTGATTCCAAATGTGCTGCCATTCGATCATGTTTTCGACACATTTACCCAATGCAAAGTGTGGCTAAAGACTACTGTCGAGAAAGAATTGAGGGAATAGTAAGTCTTCTAATATCGATCTCCTTCTTTCAGCAGTTGGAAATCCAATAGTGCTCTTACCTCATTTTGAAGAGCTAGTTAATTCAACTTACTCGATCAGAATCTAGTTGATCCGCTTTATATTTTAATTGGGTTTACCAAAACTATTTAAACGCTTATTAAAAATAAAAATGATTCAAATCCCTTAATTTGGCTGTTTGAAAAATTGTGAAGAATGGAAAAGATGCTGTTGTTTTTTGAGAACATGCCTACCTGGCAAAAGCTGGCTTGGGTTATTTCATGTATCGGAGTAGCTTGGATTGCGGAAGGAGTTTATCCACTTATTTCGCATAGCTACAAAAAGTGGAAACACGCTAAGATCAATTTGATTTTTCTGAGCACTACTCTCGTCATCAATGTTCTATTTGGGGTTTTAACCGTCGGGGTGTTCAACTGGACTCAAATAAATGAGTTCGGTCTGCTTTTCCTATTTGATCTCCCCTTGTGGGCCAACCTGCTCATTGCATTGATGGTATTCGACTTGGTAGCACAATACTTTGTTCACTTCCTGCTGCATAAGGTTAGTTTCATGTGGCGCTTTCACATGGTTCACCACAGCGATACAGAGGTAGATGTAACAAGCGGAACGAGGCATCATCCTGGAGACTATATCATGCGCGAAGTCTTCTCATTACTGGCCGCTCTCATTGTAGGCGCGCCTCTCTCCTTTTATTTACTTTATAGAATTATCACCGTCTTTTTCACGTACTCCACTCACGCAAACATTACAGTGCCCACTTGGGTTGACAAGACCATTGGACTTGTATTTATTACGCCCAATATGCATAAGTTTCACCACCACTTTGAGCGCCCGTGGACGGATAGCAACTACGGAAACATTTTTTCTATTTGGGACCGCATGTTCGGGACATTGGTGATCGGAGATCCCAAGAAAGTAAAGTATGGTCTGGATGTGCTCGACGACAAAAATTCGGGAGATGTGCTCTATCAGTTTAAAGTGCCTTTTGATAAGAAGATCAAGACGGACTATTAGTTGATGTGGTCAGGGCGGCGCAGTGTTAAGTCAAAAATGGGACGGTTAAAGTCCGTAACGATGATGCCATAAAAGAACGCTAGCGTTTGGATGAGTGCGTAAGAATTTCCTATTATAGCTTGACTTCTGAGAGTTTAGTGGGAAAATTCGATTAAGGCACAATGAAATTCTGTTCGCCCGCTTCAAGAGAAAACAGTGCTCTTATATGCCCTTCGCGTCTCAGTTGAAGTGCTTCCATTTCAAATACAATGCATTCCAAAACGCAAAAATAGCGGTCATCGAATTTTTCTTTCAGTATAGTTTCAAGGTCTTTCTCGGAGTCTATTGCCGAGCCAGGAGCTTGCTCAGTATTGTACGACTCTCTCCCTCTTTCGCCTATTGTCTTATAATGTTCTATTGCGATTTTGTCCTTGTGGTGGGTCACGACTTTGGTTTTCAGCTTGAGCTGAAACTTAGATGTGGGATGCCAAAATAGAAATGTTGCGTGCGGATTGGCTTTTAGCTCGGCAATCTTATCCGAACGGCTATCGGTGTAAACCAATATGGACAAAGGAGTTTGTTCCAGTTTTCTCAAAACCACCATCCGAATATTTGGGATATCAGCGGCAGTGGACATTGCCACTTCTCGAAAGGGGTGATTTTTCTGTTGTATTCCTCTTGCCAGCTGTCCGATGCAGAGTCTTCGAATTGTCGCTAAATCGTGGTGAGCTTCAATGACTTTTCCCATAGAATCAAAACAGCGAAAACCATGTTAAAGTTTGAATTGATCCACTTCTACTACTTCTCCAGACAGCAGACCTTCCAAAGTTGTAGATGCAATTCTGACTCGAACTAGCCTCAAGGTGGGGAAACCAGCGGCAGCAGTCATCTTCCGCACTTGCCTAAACTTTCCTTCGGTAAGCGTAACGGAGATCCAAGAAGTCGGGCCATGCCGATCGTCCCTCACGTGTTTTGATTCCCCGAGAAATGAGGGGACTTCTTCCAAGATTCTCGCCTGACAAGGAGTTGTGGTATAAGGTTCCTTGCCTACGGTGATCTCCACTCCTGTTTTCAACTCTTCGATAGCCGCCTCTGTGGCGATGCCGTCAACTTGGGCGAAGTATTCTTTTTCAAATTTTTTGCTGAGAATCAGGTTGCTTACCTTTCCATTAGTGGTGAGGAGCAAGAGCCCTTCTGACTTTTCATCGAGTCTGCCAATGGCCATGGTTCCCTCTGGAAAATCATACAGTTCACCGAGAAGCTTCTTGTTCTTTCGGCGGTCTTGGTTGTTGATCAATTGCGATAAATATCGCTGTGGCTTATGCAAAACGAAATGACGGAATTGACCTGTGGAGTCGGAATCTTTTTTTTCTGGATCTGTCAAAACTAAAGCAGGTCTAATTCTTTGGCGAAAGCCAACCCTTCTGATGAATCATAGATCAATCGAATATTTACGTCCTGATTGTCCTCTATCAATTCTTTGACTCTTTTCATGCGCTTCTTATTCTTTACCGACCGAATGAATATGCTGTGAATTTGATTGGGATATTCACGCGCCAATTGCAGGTAAATGTCTGTGTCCACTTCGGCAGAGTCGCCCGAGAGTACAAAGTTCATATTCGGGAAAGCATCAATGATCTCTTTGACCCTTCCATATTTCCCACCAAAGGCTGCGTGCTCCATTGGCTTTATCCCGATATCGCGCAGTATAAGCGGCCCTTTCGGGAAATTGTGGTAATCAAGGAATGTATTGAGGTATCCGAACAAATTCCAAGGACTATTTGAAACGTAAAAAACAGGATTGGTAGGTTTTCCCGATTTGCCTTCTTGAAGCGCTTGGTAGAAATCGCGAACTCCCAAAAATGGCCTGCGGACAAAAGGATTTCTGACAATCGAATTCACTAAAAGCCTCCACTTGAATCGAGAAGCAACTCCTGTATGTATAATCGTGTCGTCAATGTCTGAGATCAGCGCGAATTCTGCCGATGTTCCCGGTCGCAGGATTTTAGAGGAAATACTGTGATCAAACTTTTCATGATTCAACTTGAATTGCAAGTCGATCCATGAATTGGTGGTAGGACAAGGCCCCAAATCATGTGAAGTATTGAGATTAATATACCCTTCTCTATCCGATATCAATTCGCAAACGCCACAACTCCATTGGGCATCAACCTGTATGCCTTGCTTTTCATCGCTCCCCATTCGCTTGTAGAAGTTTCTAAGCGTTCGCAGAATTCCATCCGTTTCCAAATGCTCAATTCCCTTGTCTTCAAGAATTCTCGCCTTCGCAAAGAAATGAGAGTCATTGGAAAAACCTCCATATGGGCGGATAACGACAGGGTTGACTTTGTGAGAGAATGGAAACACGAGTTAAAAAATCTAGATGACGATTTTACAAAAGATAAACTGACTTTGATCCTTATTGAGCATCGATTTTGAGATTATTCAGGATTTACTCATCGTTCCGCTCAAATTATTGAGTCAGTGAGTAACTCTTGAATTAATTAGCATTAAGACATCATTTACTTAGATTATATTCGAACTCTCAAAACTATAAACCCCATAGCTCATGAATAATCAAGTCTTGAAGAATGTCACCCTGTTCACCATGGCAATTGCAGTAATGAGTTGTGGGACAGAAAATACAGAACAAAGCGCAGAAACAGCAATGAAAATACCAGTAGCGAAGAAAATAGCTGAAGAATTAACGATTCACGGCGACACCCGAATAGACAACTATTTCTGGATGCGCTTGAGCGATGAGCAGAAAGAAGCGAAAACTCCCGATGCCCAAACTCAGGATGTTTTGGATTACCTGAACGAAGAAAACGCTTACACGAAAGCGATGATGAAGCATACTGAACCGCTTCAAGAAAAGCTATTCAATGAGATCAAATCGAGAATAAAAGAGGATGATCAATCTGTTCCAGTTTCTACCAATGGCTACAGCTACTACACCCGTTACGAAATAGGCGATGACTATGCTTTGTATTGCCGTAAGGCACTGACAGAAGGAGCTGAAGAAGAAATCCTTCTCAACGGCCCTGAGATGGGAAAAGACCAGAGCTACTTTTCCATTGGCGACTATGAGATCAGTGAGGACAATAAGATGATGGCTTACAGTACTGATTATGTGTCGAGAAGAGAATACACCATTCACATCAAAAATCTGGAGACAGATGAGATTCTCTCTGACGAAATTGCTGAAACTACTGGCGGTATTACATGGGCCAACGACAACAAGACCATCTATTACACCAAAAAAGATCCTGTGACTTTGCGTTCGTATCAGATCTACAAACACGTGATAGGAGCTGATAGCAAAGACGATGCACTGGTGTACGAAGAGAAGGATGACACATTTGGTACGTTTGTCTACAAGACAAAATCACGTAAATATTTGATAATCGGCTCATCTCAAACCATGAGCAACGAATATCAATACCTAGACGCCGACAATCCCGATGGCGAATGGACAATGATTCAGCCTAGGGTTCGTGGCTTGGAATATGGAGTCGACCATTTTGGCGACGACTTTTACATTGTTTGCAACGAGAATGCAAAAAACTTTAAACTGGTAAAGGCTCCTGTTTCAAATCCAGGCAAAGAGAATTGGAAAGAAATTATCCCTCACCGTGCAGATGTTTTGCTGGAGGGAATCGACATTTTCAAAAACCACCTCGTAGTCACAGAGCGCAAAGAAGGATTGATCAATCTTCGTGTTATGCCATGGGGCAATGCCAAAGAACACTACATAGAATTCAACGATCCAGCTTATACGGTTTACCCAACGGGAAATCCTGAATTCGATACGGAGACCCTTCGTTTCAGCTATACTTCCTTGACTACACCAGGAACGACTTACGATTACGATATGGTGAGTAAGGAGAAAATTATCCTTAAGCAACAGGAAGTTCTCGGCGGTGAATTCTCATCTGAAAATTACGTTTCCGAAAGATTAATGATCCCTGCTCGTGATGGGAAGATGGTTCCTATTTCGATCGTTTACAAAAAGGGATTTGAGAAAAACGGGAAAGCTCCTCTCCTGCTTTATGCATACGGTTCATATGGTGCCACGATGGATCCATATTTTAGTTCAGTGCGCCTAAGTCTGTTAGATCGAGGCGTTGCTTTTGCCATCGCACACATACGTGGAGGGCAAGACTTGGGTAGAGAGTGGTACGATGATGGAAAGCTTTTGAACAAGAAAAATACCTTCACCGATTTCGTTGACTGTGGTCAATTTCTAATCGATCAGAAATTCACAAATGCCGATCACCTTTATGCACAAGGTGGAAGTGCGGGTGGATTGCTCATGGGTGCTATCGCCAATATGGCTCCCGAGATGTGGAATGGAGTTATCGCACAAGTGCCTTTCGTGGATGTTGTTTCGACGATGCTTGATGAGTCTATTCCGCTTACTACAGGAGAATTTGACGAATGGGGAAACCCAAAAGATTCTATTTACTACGACTATATTCTTTCTTATTCGCCTTACGACAATGTGGAAGCCAAGGACTACCCGAATATGCTGGTGACAACTGGATACTGGGATAGCCAAGTTCAGTATTGGGAACCTGCAAAATGGGTGGCTAAGCTTAGAGAGATGAAAACTGATGAAAACATCCTAGTGATGGATTGCAACATGAAAGTTGGTCACGGCGGAGCTTCAGGACGATTTGATCGCTACAAGGAAATTGCCTTGGAGTATGCATTCATTCTGGATTTAGAAGGGATAAAGGAGTAAGCTTCTCTGAAAATATTGAGGCATGATTTATGGTTTGGTGGTGAAAAAGAAACACTTTCCATGAAAAATCTATCCTTAGCACTTTTCAGTCTTCTCATTTGTTCGATTGGCTTTTCACAGACCAAACTTATTGCACACAAAAGCCATAGCGGAAATTCTGAAAACTTCATATTGGCTTTAACTAGTGATGACTTTGGTCTTACCCACTCCAATTTTGGAGAGGCTCCCGATCGCTATGTTCTCAACGCGCAGCTCGATAGTGTGATTTTTATAAATAGGAATCAAGTTGTTCTGGTGACGAGCTTTTATCATGAAGAAGAAACAGACAAAAAGGACAAAAAGAATGAGTCAGGCTGGGAACCGGCTCATGAGACCGTTTATGGCCATCCTCTATTTTCTCATCAGCATTCGCTCGATAGCATCAAGATGGTCCTGAAGCGCGATTATCACTTTAAGAACGACATTCACGAAGTGATTTTCCTTGGTTATGACAACGGTGAAAAGATCAAAGATTCTGAGAAAGAGAATAAACTATTTCCCGTTGGATCTTTCTTTCCTAAAGGGCCATTTCCTTTTTTAGCAGTTCTCACTTTAACTGGATTCGCATTGTTGGCTCGAAGTAAAAATTGGATGACAGCTACCATTTGAAATCTGTTCAACTAAAGGATCTATGGCAGGCGGGATTGATTTTTTCCGTCTTGGCTCTTGTTTTAATTCCAGGGCCACTAGACTTTTTTAGTTGGCAAAAAAGCCTAGCCGATTTTGTGGTTCTGCCATTGCTCAAATTCCTAGGTGGTTTGGTACTTCCAACGGAAATTTGGTTTCAAGAAATCTCTTCTGACAGCAACTACATGTGGTTACTGCTTGTCGTGCTGCTGCCAACGGCATTGATTGGCACTTGGTTCTTTGTTGGCTTTCGCCAATCTCGAAAAGAAGGAACTACTGCCCTTCTCCAAATCCTACTCACCTATTTCTTGGCGTTTGTTCTGCTGAATTACGGATTAGACAAAGTGTTCAAAGCTCAGTTCTATCTGCCCGAACCCAATATACTCTTCACTCCTTTTGGGATGCTCGACAAAGACATACTGTATTGGAGCACGATGGGTGTTTCGTATGAGTACAATTTCTTTTTGGGATTGGCCGAGGTGATCGCTGCATTTCTGATTATCGTTCGGAAAACTAGAGTGTTCGGACTGCTCATTGGAGTTGCAATTCTGATCAATGTCATAGCGGTAAATTTCAGCTTCGACATTTCGGTGAAGGCTTT
Organism: Cryomorphaceae bacterium; assembly: GCA_047632755.1. Taxonomy (GTDB): domain Bacteria; phylum Bacteroidota; class Bacteroidia; order Flavobacteriales_D; family Cryomorphaceae; genus JAKVAV01. Next base: position 57,205 of record JBLIDT010000003.1, on the reverse strand, counting down.
CTCTATGCTTCTCTTGCTCATTTCGTTGTTGCTCCTCGCTCCTTTTGCTCGAAGCTTCATTGGCTTCTTTTTGGAGAGACAACCAGTCAGAATGCCAGAGTTAGCACGTTTGAGTTTTGCTCGATTATCTGGAAAACCTAAGTCAATTATCAAAATACTTTTAGTTGGAATGGTTCTGATAGAAGCCCTATATCCCTACTGGAAAGCTGGGACTAACAGCGATGACCTTGCCGAAAGGCCCTTCCTTCACGGAGCTTATAAAATCATAGAGTCTTCGGACACAAACCTTAGAATGGTTTTCATCCACCGAGACGGCTATTTGATTTTTCAAGATGAGGAATTGAGAATGAAGGATTATAAGCTAGAGGTTAATTTAGTAGAAAACTACATCGAGTTGACGGATTACGATGGTTCAGAAAGCAATCTCGATTTCGAATACTACCAGACTACTGGGAAACTCGAACTGAAGAATAGAGAAGGTAGTTTCTACCTTTCTGGCAAAGCCATTAACTGGAGGGAAATGCCTGCATTAAAGCGGCAATTGCACTGGAGTGTCGATTAGGAATTACGCTTTTCTGACAAACTCTGATTTCAATCCCATCGCTCCAAAGCCGTCAATTTTGCAAGCGATGTTGTGATCACCTTCTACCAACTTTATGTTCTTGACTTTTGTGCCAATCTTGATCGGGCCAGAACCGCCTTTTACTGGGAGTTGCTTGATCACAATAACCGAATCGCCGTCGTTAAGGACATTTCCATTGGAATCCTTCACCAGGCCTTCCTCGGCTAGTTCTTCGGGATTCCATTCATAGCCACATTCAGGACAAGCCATTAAGCCTGTTCCTGTAGGATAACCATAAGGAGATTTGCATTCGGGGCAAGGGGTGGTTTCGTCGGACATGAGGGCGAAGATAGTTTTTGCACACTGGACATGAACCACATACCACTATGCATTCTATCATCAGCTTCTTCAGTGGAAGTGTTAGAAAACAATCTACGATTCCATAATCTTGTCTTCAGCTCTTTTCTTTAAAGCTTTGTTCATGTCATTAAAGCCTTTAAGAGTATCAGTATCCAAGCTTCTAGCAAACAGTGGAACTAGGATACCCGTAAACTTTTCGGTTTGCTCGAAATGGACGGTTCCGCCTTCGTTTTCTGTAAGTGAAAAACGGTGCTCTCCGTCAAAAAGTCCTTTGAGAAAAAGGTGCCCAAGCCATTTCAATTCGCTGTTTTCTCGAAAGATGAGAACTTTGGGTTTGAAAGTCATTCCCGCAATCTTGGCCGTGACCTTCTGTCCCTCGGCAACTTCCCCTTCGATGGATTTGATAAATGGATTCCATTTCGGGTAGGCTTTGAAATCGGTGAGAATTTTCCAAACGGTTTGAACGTCTGATTTGATTTCAATTGATGTTGTGATGTGCTTTGCCATGGTTGTGATTTTATATTGACAAAGATGATTCGAGTGCGGGGTTCTACTCTTGATATATATCAAGAAATCTTCTTAGCCCTAATTCGGCTAAAGGTTTCGGGAGTCATCCCCAGCATAGATGCAATGTATTGCTGTGGAACGTGCTGAAAAAGCTCTTTATTGAATTCGTAGAGCTGATCGTATCGCTCTTCAGCACTGAGCGAGAGATGGCTAAAGACTCTATTTTCGAGAGTGATGAAGCAAGCAGCAATGAACTGTTTTTCCATTTTAGGCCAGTTCGGCACTACCTCGCCAAGGCGTCTATAGCTTTCCCCTTCAATAGTGAAAAGCTTACAATCTGTCAGAGCTTGAATATTCCAGCGGGCTTGATTACCAAAAATGAGGCTGGAGAGATCAGTAATGAAATACCCTTTAGAAGAAATCCATTGAGTCACCTCTTTAGAATCTGAATAAGCCGAAACCCGAACGAAACCACTTTGGATAAAACTCAATTTCTCGCACCTCTCTCCTATTTTGGCAAAGCAATCTCCTTTATTCAATTCCGTTTCTTCGAATAGTGAAGCAGCTTTGGTCACGTCGGCTTTAGATATTCCTAAATGTGAATTGATGTATTGCTCTAGTTCAGTCATTTCTTCAATTATTTGAAATACTCCCAACCTCAATCATCAAGGCTTCTCTCAGACTTTCGGTTTCGCCGAATGAGTCGGGATTAAACTCGTTGTTATTGCTCTGAATGATAATTGTTCTATTCGAATCGAGAATTCGTGTAAGGACGCAATTCGCGCCAACTATTCCTCCTCGTCTTTCCATGATTCGTGGCTGCGATGGGATCAATGGGCAGTTGTAGTCGGGATATGAAGTGCACATGGGTTTCTTCAGGCTCATTGGGCAATCCCGAAATATGCAAGAGGAGATGATGGATGGTGATCTTATCTCCTTTGGGAATGATAAGTTCTGTTAGCAGCTTCGAAACACGGTCTTCTGTTTTCAATTTCTCTTCCTCCACAAGCTGTAAAACGATAATGGAAGTGACCATTTTGGTGATGGAAGCAATGGCAAAGTGGCTACAATTATTTACTAGATCAGAACTCTTTGGATCTTTAAAACCAAACGATTTCTCATAAACAGTTTTCCTCTGTTTTGCGATCAATATGGTTCTTTCGAAAGATTCCTCAATGACAGCCTTCTGAACGATGCTGTCAATTTTAGAAATGTTGGGCTCAAAAAAACTTAGAAGAGAAGTAAACAGAATGGCTAGGGTAGAAAACAGAAATCTTTACATTTCACCAAATCAGCAATTAAGGAGAATCACTTTTAGCCTTAGTGAAAAAAGCCAACTCGGAGATCAATTCTTTATTCCATAGAGTTTGGCGATCTCATTTCTCTTTTCGGTATCAGCGATATCTACCCCCATTCCCGATTGTGATCCAAAAACCTGGTATCCATATGTTAAGGCATAATAGCGATCTATGGTCATCTTAAAGGCTGCTTCTCCCAGTTCATCCAAGGCGACTGCTTTCTTTAATACAAGCAGATACTTCTTCATCATCTCAGGGATGGAATGCTGGACAACTGCCCACATCGTAGATTCAAACTTCGGCCCTACTTGGCTTTCGCCGATGTAAGCTCCATGAACCTCAAACAATGAATCGATAGTGAATTGGTTTTCTATGTCTAGGACTTTTTGATCTGCGATGTGATTATCATAGTCGTCTTCCCTGTACTTCCGATCTTTGATATCTAACTCTTCGATCAATGCAACCAAGTCGCTATTTAGGCTATGCTCACTGCAATACTGTGCTAAAACAAATTTCTCTTTTGGCTTCGCGCTTTTCTCGCATTCTGCCGCACGTGCATTGAATTGGTCTCGAATTGGAGCATATGTCTTCTTTTCATTTATGGTCTCGCTAAAGCTGGTGAAGTATTCGCAAGCTCCTTCCGATTGACTGAACTTCTCGAAGGCCAACTGGATATTCTCATCCGATTCTTTCAGGGAAAGTAAAGCCGTGAGCACATTAAAATAATCCGCTCTATTAAAACCCTCGGAATCATCGTCTGCGACTTGTTTGGTCTCTCTGATCACCATCGAGGCAAAATTAAAATCCTTTTCAGAAATACTCGAAGATTTGGCCGGTTGATAGTTCAATATCTCAGCCTCAAAATTACTCGCAGTAAGGTTGGATTGGCTAAAGACTACTCCAGACATTGAAATAGTAATTGAACATAAAAGAACAGTCTTACTTAAACTTGAGAGATGACCAACCATGAGGTGTGTTTTTGATTAATGATTCATTGTAAAGATATGCCCGCGCTCCATGATTTGGAATGGCATAAAAAAGGAATAAGAAAGTTTAACGTTTCAGCAATCAGCGCTCTTCGTGCATTATCTCCAACTTAATTCCACGCGGGTCTTTGAAGAAGATCGCGCAATACTTCTCCCCGTGTTGGGGTAGTATTTGGGTGGCTCGACTATGTTGGTTACAGCCCTAACCATCAATGAATAGAGCTGGTAAATTTCTTCGCGAGAGCCAGCCCTGAAGGCCAAATAATGTGGATAATCACGTCTTCGCCGATGAACCTCTACATCCTTAAATTCTTCTCTCGGAGAGTTGATACCAAGCGTTATTCTTGGATGGACATATTAAACGATATCCAGGTCATGAGCCTCGACTCTGCCCTTTCCTTTTTTGCTTAAGTCGAAACCAATGAGGGGTAAGAAGCGATCATAAAATGCTTCGGATTTTTGAAGATTTTTAACGGTTATTTGGATATGATCGATGATTGGCTGCATGATTGTCAATTTACTCCATTTCTATGTTTCAATAATAAGTTAAATCGATCTTATAGCTTTGTGCCATGGCAAAACAAATTCTCTTAGTCAGTACTTCTACGGTACACGGTAGCCCTTACTTAAGCTACATAATGCCCGATGTTGTTCGCTTTTTTTCAGGGTGTACGAATCTACTTTTCATTCCATACGCCAGGCCTGGAGGAATTAGTCTTGACGAATATTCGAATACCGCTTCGAAGGCATTCGCCGAAGCGGGAATGTCGATCAAAGGCATTCACACTTGGGAGAATCCGCAAAAAGCAATTGAAGATTGTGACGGTATTTTTACTGGTGGTGGCAACACATTTTTGCTCTTGAAAACCCTTCAGGAAGAAGGCTTAATCGAACCGCTCCGAAATAAAGTGCTGTCTGGAACACCGTATATGGGAACCAGTGCGGGCTCCAATATCGCTGGAAAAACCGTCAATAATACCAATGACATGCCCATTGTTTATCCTCAGTCTTTTGAAGCTCTGGGGTTAGTGCCATTCAATTTGAATCCACACTACCTCGATCCCGACCCAACCAGCAAACACATGGGCGAGACGCGGGAAACCCGCATCAAGGAGTTTCACACGCAAAGCGACATTCCCGTTCTTGGAATTCGGGAAGGCACGGCATTGGAGATTCAAGATGAGGAATGGAAAATTATAGGGGAACACAGCGTTAGGGTTTTCATGAAGGGAAAAGAGGCTTTTGAGACCTCAGATCCTCAAGATTTGAAGCGAGTTGCAATCATTTGATGAACTTGCTGTAGTAAGCAATAAGCTCCTCTGGATCATGCCCCATAAAAGCTTTAAGGTGAATAACCGCAAAATGAAAGTACAATCGCATTGTTCCATTTTCTTGAAATCGACGACTCGAAGTTGTCACAAAATCATTGAGAATAGTAAAGTCACATTGTCTTTTGATGCGGTTGATAAGCTCAACATCTTCATAGATTTTGTATCGCTCATCAAAGCCACCGAGAGAATGGAAGACTTCTGCTTTGACAAAAAGTGACTGATCTCCACCTCTGAATAAAAATGTATCGAACTGTGTGAACCAAGGAGCCAGTTTCAACCAAATTGAATGCGCTGGTTCGAACTTGAGTCGAAAACACCCCGAGGTGGATTTAGATTCCAAAATTTTCTGATCAAAATGGAGAGAAGGAAAAGAGTCGGCATGGAGGAAATAAAGCATGTCTCCTTTGGCAATCTGCGCTCCAGCATTCATCTGAAGGGCTCTACCCTTTTTTGATTGAATCAACACTACCCTGTCCATTTCATGCATAATCTTTAGAGAACCATCGGTGCTGCCACCATCTACTAAAATGATCTCCTCGACGTTCAAATCATTGGCCGCGTCAAACAGATGCTTTACCAGTCTACCAACGGTATCCGCTTCATTAAGAACAGGAATGATGATGGAAATCCGTGCCTTGTTCATTCAGTAATAATAAGTCAGATTGGAATCTGCAGAGCTCATAGTCTTGTTATCGGATTGGCAAAACCTTCCAATACGAAATGCACCTCCACAACCATTCAAGCGGTCCGTATCTAAACCGCGCCAACCAGTATTTGCTTAGAACTAGTTGTGCTGCAAAGATGACAATTACCAGCAGGACACACTCGGCGATGCTAAGTGAGTCATATCCATTGAATATGCGCATGATCAGATACCCCAAAATACTTTGAAGGATGTAATTGGAAAGAGCTGTGCGACCAACATTGGCTAAAGGCTCAAGGACCTTTCGCGGAAACGGATACTGAAGTAAAAAGGCTAAAAACCACAAGTAACAAAGGGAAATGATTAAATCGGCCGCATAGTAAATGGTCATTAAAACTACCGCGAGAGATGAGCCCGGTTCAAGGTCATAAGCTGGCTTAACGTAGTAAAGCAGAATGATGCGGTAGGCTAGAAAGAGAATGAAAACTATGGGAACAATCACCTTGCCTCGATTTACCCAACCACTGATATTCTTTAGCATGCCCTTCTTGACAAAGGCGCCTCCCAGTAGCATCATGGTGAGGGCTGCGGGAATCATTGCCGCATAAACATAGCCCATCACAAACGAGTATTCCTTCAACCGCAATGAAATACCGCTCAGGTAAGATCCATTGTGTTTCATCTCTGACAATTGCTCTCTCGAAAACTCGACCAAAGGTGCCATGTGACCAAAACCAAGTTGCTTGACGACTAACCATTCGAACAATTGAAAATAAAACGGAAACAGGAAAATAATGGCAGCAATCCATATTAGCCATTTAGCCTTGAGCTTAAAGAACCCTAGAAGGAGAAAGCCTAAAACACCATAAATATGGAGAATGTCGCCCGACCATATAAACAGTATATGCGCAACACCAAAAACGAAGAGGCTTGAGAATCTCCTGATAAAAAATGAAGTTGAAAAGCTCCCATTCTCTTTCGCCTTTGAAATTTGAAGAGCAACCCCTACTCCAAATAAGAAAGAGAAAACGGTGAAGAACTTACCGAAAAAGAACTCCTCCAGGATAAATCTTGGAATGTCTTGAATCCATCCCGTCTGTTCAGCGACCCAGTCTCCTCGGTAAACGAAGCTGATGTCCATCACCAGAATATTTACCATGAATATTCCAAAAATGGCAAAGCCTCGGAAAACGTCGAGTTCTTGGATTCTGTTTTTTTGAAAGGTCGGATTGTCAATTAAGGCCAAGACAGTTAGGTTTATTTGCTTCGCTAATCTAGTCTATTTAAAAATCCAACTTGCGATTTACTCCGCTCAACTCTATCCTTGCGAGATAGAGAATTATCAAGGCCTCCATGCTGAAATAGACAAGACCAAAAGCCGTCATCAATTCCCAATAATAGATCACCAGACTAAAAGTCAGAAAGCAATAGACAATATTTGCTAGAGCAATCATTCTTAAGTAAGGGCCTCTGCTAGACTTGATCAATAAATAGCATGCTCCTGAAGAAAGAAAGAAAGCCGCCGCAATTGCCGAGAGTAAATAAAGTGCAACGATAGGCATACCCACATAAGGCTGAAGAATTGGGAGCACCGCACCAAGGAGAACGGCTGTAACCAACGCGCCAATTGCATCTAAGAGGAAGAGGTGCTTTTGAGTATAATTCACCAAAGTTGAATCTTTGAGTTCGAAACTATGAAATAGTTTCGAACTCAAAAATCGTAATCTCAGGCCTTACATTAAACCGCACTTGGTGCAAATGGCCCAAGGCTCGATTAATATAAAGGCTTCTGCCATCGCGAAGATCAATCCCAGAAGTTTTGAAGTAGATATTGGCAAAAGGAAGGTGCTCATCAGAGCCTGCGTCTGACACGCTTACCTTTATGTTTTGGCTGAAAAGAGAAACAGGGAAAATGATTAAAAGAATGAAGACAAGTCTCTTCAAAAAAGAATGGTTTTCCAGTAGTCTACTCATAGTCCAAAGAAAAGAACTATCGTATCAATATCACCGAAGCGAATTCTTCTTGAATGACGTTGTCACCAAAATCAATACTGCATCGAACAGCATAGACCCCTGCTTGACAATAATAAGCGTCGTTCTGAAAGCTACCGTTCCATCCTTCCGTCGGGTCTTTGGTTTCAAAAACCAACTCTCCTTTACGATTGAAAATCAACATTTCGTAACTCACGAAATTATCAATTTGAGGTTTGAAAAGATCGTTCAAACCGTCGCCGTCCGGAGTAAAGGCATTTGGTAAAAAGAATAGATCAAAGCACTCTTCTTCTTCTACTCTAAAATCTTGTCGAGTTGATCCGCATTCGTTGTCCAGCTCAACAAAGAACAAGCCTACATTTCTGATTCTAGCCGTTCCTCCCGAAGAGCCATCACTCCATTCAAGATTTGCGTTATCGCTCGATTCTGCCTCGACAAGAATGAAATCCTTTTCTTGGCATTTGAGTAAATCATCAATGGGATCAATTCTGGGCAAGCCCAATCCAATAACGAAAATCGTTTGTTGAGCGCTGCAGCCAGCATCATTGGTTGCCACTGCTGCAAAGAGTCCTGGTTGAGTGACCAAAATCTCCGCTTCGGTTTCTCCCGTAGACCAAACGATCGGTGCATTGCTCAACGCAGAGACCGTTCCTTCTTCGCCTGGACAAAGACTCTCGATTCCCGATAAGGTTAAGTTAGGCACTGCTGAAGAAGTGATTTCAGTAGTATCCGAAAAGAAACATCCATTGCTTTCTGCCAAAGCCCAATAAGTCCCAGCATCAAACACTGAGATATTAGACCCTATACTTCCGTCGCTCCAAGTAACTGTGGCATCGATAACTTCTGTTTCTAAGAGCACCGAAGTACCTTCGCAAATATTCAAATCAGGGCCCAGTTCAAATTCGGGAATCAACGTGACTTCTACTTCCACTTGAAACTCTGTAGAGCAATCGCCATCGATCAATTCAAATGGATAGACGCCCGTTTCATCAAAGGTTCGATTCTCGTCAATTGCACCATCAAACCAAACGATACCGTAATTGACTGCACCCAATTCAAAAGTAAACTCCTCGCCATCGCAAAGGTCAGCATCTGTCTGACCAGCAAAGACAGGAATGGCATTAAACAGAACTTCGACGGTATCAGTTGCTTCACAATTTCCAGTGAAAACATCTGCCCAGTATGTTCCAGACTCAAATACGATCAGATTATTTTCTTGGCTATTATCCGACCATGCAATGCCTTCAAATGTTCCCGATGCAGAAATCACAACGTTGTCGCCTTCGCACTGCGTAATGTCAAGGCCCAGGCTAAAATCTGATAAGTCAGTCACCTCAATTTCCAGCTCGTAGTCGGAAGTACAATCTCCATCAGACAGAACGAAGGAATATGTGCCCTCTTGGTCAAAGACCCGAGTTTCATCGTCTGCCCCATCAAACCATTCGATTTGAGCAGTACCAGTGGGAAGCTGAAAGGTGAACTCCTCCCCTTCGCACAAGTCGATGTCCGTATCCTCGTCGTATGTCGGTGGCTCAATAATTTGGACGGCGATGGTATCTGAAGCTTCACATCCTCCTAAAACGGCATCGGCCCAATAGGTGCCCGATTCAGTAACGGTGAGACTATTTTCTTCGCTGTCATCCGACCAAGTTATGTCGTCGTAGCTACCCGTTGGATTCAATATGACTTCATTCGCTGCACACTCGATCAGATCGGCCCCGAGGTCAACTGAAGGTTCATTAATAACGACCGTTGTTTCTTGAGTTTGTTGGTTTCCGCAGAGATCCTCAAAAGTGAGGACAAAGTCTGTCGTCTCGCTCACATTAGCAATTGGATTAAACGAGTTGGGATCGTCCAAAAACTCGGCTGGCTCCCAAGAGACCGTTCCAAAACTGGCAGCGGGTGCTTCCAATTGAACAGGTTGATCGGCACACCCGTCAAAGGTCACGGGAAGGCCAAGAATAAGAGGGTCTACGCAGATGCGTTGTTCGTTAAACTCTCCACCTGTAGCCCCTGTAAAACCCCAAAAAACTTCTGGGTTTCCCGCAAAAACAGCAAATTGAAGACTGATATTTACCTGTAGCCTTACCTCGCAGTTTACCGAAACAGAGAATAGATTGATGGCTGGGTCCCATGAAATATCAATGACATATTCTTGTCCGTCTTCAACGTTGTCGCTAGTCGGCGAAATTTGGACGGGTCCTGCCAGATTCTGTGGGAGATTGTGATTGGGGTTTCCATTGGTAGAGATGGCCATATGATCGAAAGCAGGGTCACCAAAACCTAAATTTTGATAAGAGTCAAACTCCACACCTAAAGAGGGAGAAAAGCCCTCGAATCCCATCCCGCCGCCTGGTACACCAATCACGTCATTTCCAACTTGCTGCATCACGAAGACCATTCCGTCAGCTCCTGCGGCATCAAGATTTCCAAAGCTGGCGGTAAACTGCAAATTAAAAGGTTCTGTTATATTAATGGCCTCATCATACCAAATGGCTCCGTTCTGCCATTGCTGAGCTTGAGTCAGAATGAAACAATCTCCACCTGCTGGTATGGTGTTTCCGACAAAATTATAGCCTTGCCCTTGTGTGGCAAGAGATAATCCAATGGATACAATTACAGCAAAAACAGTTTTCAAGGTGTCAATATTACACTTATACAAATGTATACATTTTCAGCGCGTCTTTTCTTCTATCTGTGTTTCTTGAACAATGGTCATTCCTTAAACTTTAAAAGGACATTTCCTCTCTTGCGTCCCGTATCCACGTATTCATGAGCCGATGCTATATGATCGAAAAGATAGGTGCGGTCAATTAAAGCAATAAATCGTTCTTCTTGCATGAGTTCTTCTAGCAAAAGCAGGTCTTTCTTTTTCTCTTTCGGATCTCTTAAACCTGTAGCTGCAATTTTTGCCTTTTTCCCTCCTCCAATTGACGTCCGCAATACTGAGCCAAGAACGCGTAGACCAATTCCTACTTCCAAGAATACACCCTTCTTTTTGAGGCTCGATTTTGATTTAGCAAAGGTCAGTTTCCCCACTGCATCGAAAATAATGTCATAAGTCTCTTCTGTTTTGGTGAAGTCGTTGGTTGTGTAGTCTATGACATAATCAGCACCTAGGCTTTTCACCAGAGCGCGATTTCTACCACTGCATACTGCAGTGACGGTGGCTCCGAAGTGTTTTGCCAATTGCACCGCAGCTGAGCCTACACTTCCAGAAGCTCCATTGATCAAAATCGATTGCCCTTTTTTGATTTTACCTACGTCTCTTAGAAATGGCAGTGCGGTTAGAAATCCATCCACGGCAGCGGCTGCTTCATTAAAACTTATGGAGCTCGGCTTAAGGATCAGCGCTCCTTTTCCCGATACGATAGCATATTCGGCATTGGCACCAAACTCGGGGCCTGCAGTTCCAAAAACAGCATCTCCCTTTTTGAATTCGGTGTGGTTTGGGCCTACCACTTCTACTACACCAGCTACCATTTCTCCTAGCCTTTTGAGTTTTGGCCTTCGCAAGCCAGTAAAAAGCCTGGTGAAATAGGGATCTCCTCTTCTAAAAGTTGCTTCTGTAGAGGTAACCGTGGAAGCTTTCATCTTGACCAAAACTTCGTCTTTGACTGGTTTTGGTATTAACACTTCTGTCATCTTAAGGACTTCAGGTGCTCCGTAACTCTCGTATTCAAATGCTTTCATGAGATGGTTATTTGTTCGTTTATGAAGCAAATGTATCTCGGTGGCATGCTGTGAATGTTCGGATATCAAGCAGTTGTGTTCCTATTTGCAAATCGGAACAAATTTCGAAGCGTAGAGCTCAGAAAACTCAGCGGATTGATTTGATGTAGCCTTTAGGAGTTAAGCCTGTTTGCTTTTTGAAAAACGTATTGAAAACGGTTTTTGAATTGAAGCCACTCTCGTAAGCGAGGCCTTCGATGGTGAGATGGCTATTCTCTTTCTGGGAAGCATTTTCCTTAAACGCTTCAAGGCGGAGTTGATTTATATACTCGTTGTAATTGCTGCCTAGTTTTTGATTGATTACCCAAGAAAGCTGATTGGGGTGTGCCTCCAGCCTTTCGGCCAATTTCCGCAAGGATAAGTTGGGGTCTAAATAAACTCTTTCGCTTTGAACGAGATCATGCAAATCTTTCTCTATTCGCTCTGCCATCTCTCGATCCACTATAGCAGTCTTTACTAGCTTCGCTTTACGACCTTCCAATTTGCCGTATATCTTTTCGTGATAATAAGTGTACCGATTGTCAGCTCTTAATGCCTTGACGAAGGGGTCTGGAAAACGGAGTAAAAGCAGAGAAGACTTGTTCTCGATGGCTTTTTCAACCCATTCAAAGGCACGGTCGAAATCATTCTGAGCGACGTAGGCAAAAAAGAGATGCGAATCGGCGGTATATCCATCGGGTAAAGCCGCCATAGCTTCTAGATTAGCAAGATGAGATTTGGTCTCGACCTCATTTCCACTTATGATATGTCCCAAGGTAGTTACTCCCAACACTTCGGCTTTGGGCAAGGCGTGTTCGGGCATTTGGTCAAAGAAAGCGAAGAGTTCCTTTACCTTACCTGCCGATAGCAACACCAATGGTTTTATCGAATTTGCAGGAATATTCTTCGGGTTCTTTGTCAGAATATCATCGAGTATTTCCAATGCCTCTCCGAATTCCTCGGTCATGTAGTGCCAATAGGCTTTGAAAAAACGGGTTTCCTCGGAGAGTGGATTGATATCCACGGCCAACTGAATTTGCTCAAACGCTCCGGTTCTGTCTCCTTTTAGAATGAGGAGAAAGGACATAAATTCTCGCGCAGTGGCATTGTTTGGGTTTAGCTCAATGGCCCTGGCCATTTCAGACAGCGATTTTTCGTAGTCGGATTCAATGAAAAAAGCTTGGTTAGAAATCTGATAATGTATTCCCGAAAGGTTGCCATTCAGGTGAAGGGCTTGTTGGGTATACTCTACTGTTTTTTGCCAGCCCACTTCAAAAGGGACAGCCCCCGTAGTTCCCAAAAACCCATAACTATTAGCTAATCCAAGAAATGCATCGGCATAGTTCTGGTCTACTTCCAAGGCCTTTCGGTAAAGCTTGATCGCTTCTTGGGTATCGGTTGGATTCCATTTGTTTTCCAAAAATCTGGCCCGTAGGAAATAGTCATAAGCTGTGACGCTCTCTGTTTCCTTTTCTACCAAGTGATCCTGAATGACTAAATGACCGAATTGCTCCCTGATTTTTTCGGCTATCAAGAGACTGATCTCATCTTGGATTTCGAACAAGTCTTCCAAGTTTCGATCCCATGTTTCTGACCAAAAATGGAAATCATCTTCCACTTGGATGAGCTGTGCTGAAATGCGGAGCCTTTTTGCCGAAAGGCGAACGCTTCCTTCTAAAATACTCGCCACACCAAGCTGACGGCCGATTTCTTTAATGGGTAAACTCTTGTCTTTGAAGAAAAACGAAGAGGTGCGAGAGGTGACTTTCAACCCGTCGATTTTCGATAAGCCATTGATGATTTCTTCCGAAATGCCATCGCTGAAGTAGGCATTCTCCCGATCGGAACTCATATTGACAAAAGGCAATACGGCTATTGACTTCTCTTCGCTTTTCGTGTTTTTTGGTGTTGCAGGCATGCTAACTCCCTCATTGGTAATCGCAAAAACCTCGATCGGATTTTTGATATTTTTAAACTGATACTGACCGATAGACTCGGTCGAAATACTTTTATGATTCTTGAGCTCTTCGTTCAATCGAGATGAAATCAATATGGAACCAGCCGAACTGATGTGCTCAATACGAGAGGCCAGATTCACGCCGTCTCCGTATACTTCGTGATCTGAATGTACCACATCTCCAATGTGTATGCCAATGCGCAGATCGACTTTTGGTGAGTTGTCTCTCAGGCTTTTTTGAATGAGAATGGCACATTCTACAGCGTCTACTGCACTTTTGAATACACTCAGTGTGCCATCGCCATAATACTGCAAAATGTCGCCGCTAAAATCGGCATGACTTTGATTGAATACTTCCCGATGCCTGGACCTCACCTCCGCAGCGTGCTCCTCATCCGCTTGCATCAAGGCCGTATACCCAACGATATCGGTAAACATGATGGCTGCCAGCTTTCGAGACTTCTTCATATTGTGCTAAATATACTCATCCAAAGGTTAGGCAGAGTGAAACCTATGCGAGCAGGCTGATACTGATTATCGAGTTGACCATCTAAACCGACATACTGAAGAGGTATCCTACTAATGCAGTAAGCCCCATGGCTATTGTTCCCCAAAAGGTGATCCGCATTACCGCTTTTGGAATGCTCGAACCTCCTGCCTTGGCGGACAAACTCCCCAACAAAATCAGAAAGAAGAGAGCCGACCCATAAAGGCTATATTCCATTTTTTCTAGAGGAAAGAACATGGCAACCATAAAAGGGAGAACTCCTCCCACCGTGAAGGCTGCCCCTGAAGAGAAGGCGGCTTGGATGGGATTTGCTTTGTTGATTTCGTTGATTCCCAACTCATCGCGCACATGAGCGCCCAGTGCATCGTGTTCGGTGAGTTCTTCAGCCACCAGCAGAGCCGTCTCTTTTTTTAATCCTCTAGTTTCGTAGATATGCGTCAACCTTTGAAGCTCCAACTCGGGCGTCTCTTTCAATTCAATTCGCTCCCGCTCAATATCGGCTTCTTCTACATCAGTTTGTGAGCTTACCGACACATACTCGCCTGCAGCCATGGAAAGCGCTCCAGCTACCAAGCCAGCCAAACTCGCCAGAACTATCGGATCTCGTCCCTCACTTGCCGCGGTTACACCTATGGCAATACTGGCAGTCGACAAAATTCCATCGTTAGCCCCGAGCACGGCGGCTCTTAGCCAATTACTCTTGTGGATATAATGGTTCTCGATGTGTTCTTCCAGTTCTTCTTCAGCGTTTTTCATATCAATCAGTTCTTGTTAATTGTCCGTTTAGCCGAAAGGCAAGTGATCCAAATCTACATTTCCTCCCGTAATGATAATTCCAACCTTTTGTCCTTGGAGTTCTTCTTTCACTTTGATCAAAGCCGCCAAAGGAACGGCGCACGATGGTTCGCAAACAATTTTCAGTCGTGTCCAGATGAGACGCATAGCATCCACAATTTCATTTTCGGAAACACGAATAATTCGCTCAACTCCTCTTTGAATGATCGGGAAGTTCTGATCTCCTAAATTCGTTCTAAGTCCATCGGCAATGGTATTGGCCCTTGCATTGGTTTCAATTTTTCCGCTTTTTAGGGAACGGTAGGCATCGTCGGCTTCCACAGGCTCGCCGCCATATACTTTGCAATCAGCACCGAAGTACTCGGCCGCCAATGCCGTTCCTGCTATGAGTCCTCCGCCTCCAACGGGTGCAAAAATCGCGTTGAGATTAGGATATTCTTCCAGCAATTCCTTGGCAGAAGTACCTTGTCCCAAAATCACTTCCAAATCGTTTGAAGGATGAATAAAGGTGGCGTCACTATCGCTCGCGATTTTGGCGGCAGCTGCATCACGAGCCTCCAACGTAGCTTCGCATTCGATAATGATTCCTCCGTAACTGCTTACAGCATCCTTCTTTACCTGAGGTGCATTGGAAGGCATTACAATAAAAGCTTTCACACCGAGACTTCTGGCGGCCAAGGCTAGAGCTTGTCCGTGATTTCCCGATGAGTGAGTCACTACTCCTCTGCTGCGCTTTTCTTCAGAAAGCTGCAATATGGCATTGGTCGCTCCCCGCATCTTGAAGGCGCCCATCTTTTGGAAGTTCTCACATTTGAAATAAAACTCAGCACCAACCATTTCATTGATGAGCGTGGAGGTGAGAACTGGCGTGTGGTGAATGAAGGGGCGAATTCTATCGTGGGTAGCAATCAGTTGATCTCGGTACATGCCAACAAAAATACGGAATGACAGCTAAATTCTTCCGCTCAAATTTCTACAAGAATTCTCCTAACGATCAAACCGTGAATTCGAGCTGTCTGCCTTCTTCAAAAGCTTTCTTGTCCATTCCTTTTCCCAATACTATCCCTATAGCCATCCCAATGGGTAAGCCCAATCCGATCAGTCCATAATTTCCAATAAGCCCAGAAAAGACGGCACCCATGGGAATGCCAAAAACTGCCATTCCGATTGCCAACCAGGTATTTCGGTAATGGTTTTTTGGCACTAATTTGAGCTTCTTCTCTACAAAATGGATGACTCTATTCCTGTTTTTACACAAGAGTTTTTTCGAGGCTTTATTCGAAGAAGCAGTAGGCACTTCATCTACAATTCCATTGATAACCCGCTCCACCTCTTCGGGAAGTTCTCTTTCGTTTAGCTCAGACAGCAAGTCTTGAAATTGCTGAAATGCCTTTTGGAGCTTATCATCCTCAGATGAGTTTAAGGATTGATTCAGTTGGTGGAGGCTCATTTTGAAATGATCTATTTGTATTGAAAACCTCCATCCAAAATGAACTTGGCTATTGCCAGAAATTAATGATCTACTGGATCATCAACTTCATGCTACCCACTTGAGTTGAAGTAGAAATTTTGGCAATATACATTCCATTGGTCAGACCTGCTACTTCAATCGTCACGTTGCGTCTGTTTGGTTGTAAAACCAATACCTCATTACCGAGAATATCAAAAAGAGTGATCGATTGGATCGGATCATTCTCGGAAGATATAATCAGGCGATCATTGGCTGGATTCGGAAAGATGTGCACTCCTTCTAGCTTCGATAACTCGTTGAGACCTGTGGGGCCGGTTGTTTGCTGAATATCATCAAAAAGGAAAGTTGCATTGGCGGAAGCATTGTTAGGTGTAGCGTAACCAAGCATTAATGTGACTACATTATAAATAGGACTATCTCCGTTTGTAAAGTCCCAAGTATAAGTAGCCCATCCACCCGATACAGTAGTAAACTGATCTCTTTCATCTGCGAAACCTGCATCTGTACTTTCTATTTTAAACTTTAACAATGTTCCTACTGGGGCATCTGTATACACCTTCATGGAGAAAAACCCGTTTGTTGTCATATTTTGTAAAAAGTCTGTCAATACTAGTTTACTCTTAGCCCATGGGGCACCACCACTTCTGACAAACTGTCCAACTGTAGCACTTGAATTATCAGTATCTATAAAAGGATTTGGAATAACAGCTGCAAATCCACCATCTTCATTTATAAAGTCTGTGGTCACCACATTGTCCTCAAAGCTAACGGGTAAAGTCGCTGCTATTGGATCCGGCAAAGCTGGTCCGGCAAATTGTTCCAAGTCGTCAAACAAGAAAGTAGACGTGGACGAACTATCGCCTACATTTCCGAAGTCAAAACTTATATTGATCTCGTCGAAATCGTTGGTTTGATTGTCAAAATTCCAGCTGGCAATTTCCCACTCTCCCGAGCCAGTTGTCAGATAATCCAAATTGTATTGACCCTGTGAGCCAGCCAATTCCAATTTAATGCGCGTACCTATTGGGGCTGTTGTGTATACTTTCATGGAGATATTCCACATGGTAGAAAGATCAAGGTTATCAGCAAGCAAGAGTTTGCTTACCGCCCAAAACTCACCACCATCTTTCACGACTTGGCAAACGGTACTACTGGTGTTTATACCATTCATTTGAGGATTTGGAATCACTGTAGCTATGGCTCCTGAATAATTGAGAAAGTCACTACTTATCACGTCGCTTTCAAAGTCGACAGGCAAGGTAGCAGGCATTGGAGCGGCAGGACCTAAGATCTGCTCTAAATCGTCAAAGTAAAAAGAAGAGTTGGTCGAACCATCCCCCACATTGCCAAAGTCGAACATGAATACAACTTCGTTCAAGTCATTGGATGTTCCTGCGAAGATCCATTCCAAGGTTTCCCATTCTTCTGATGTTGTGGTAAAGGCATCTACCTCTTCTGAGGCACCCATACCTTCTAACTTGAATTTCACGACGGTTCCCACGGGAGCCGTCGTGTACACTTTCATGGAAAGGACTGTTTGTACGGAGAAGTCGAGATTGGCTGCCAAAGGAATTTTGCTGCCTGCAAATATGGCTCCTCCGTCTCTTACGATCTGAGCTACCGTTTCACTGGTATTGATTCCAGCAGCCAACGGATTGGCGAGGACAGTGGCTACCCCTCCATCAAAATCTACGAAGTCATCGGTCGCGACATCTCCTTCAAAATTGATCGGTAGGCTTTGAGAATAGCAGAAAGAGAAGGCAAATAAGCTTAAAAACAGTGTAATTCTTTTCATAATAATTGTCTTAATTGTTGATTGTTTCATTCCACATGAGTCGCAGGCATTGCACTGTTTTCTCACCTCAGAGTTTCTAAAACGTGTTAGTTAGATTTTCGTTCTAGCATCGCCTCTAATTGATTGCGAAGCTAAATAAAATAGTTATTGTCCAAAAGACATTAACCACTATGGGTTTAGCTTTCGTTAAGAAATGGACTCCTTGAAAAGAATCTTTGATAAGCGCAAGTAGATAGTGATTGTGTAGGTTGTGTCAATGTCTAATGCACCATAATGCAATTGGTGTTCTTGGAGCTACGCTATCTCTTTAGCCATTTTCATCTTCGCCTGGGTTTGGGTCTAGTAATTCATTGTTTGATTGGTGAATATGACCATGTTCTAGGCGCTATGTAACCTTGTTTTCAAGTTCATCCTCAGCACCCACTTGCGTCGTCAGGTTAAATGTAAAATTAGTCCCATTGGGAGGGGATTCGCCAAATCCATGGAAGAACCCTGTACTAGGGTTCGATGTAAGGGCCAATTCTTCTCCTACCAAATAGATGCCATCGGTAATTGGTATTGAACCCTATTCCAGCTCTATTTTTCTCTTCGTTTATCCTTTGTTGGTTATTGAACTCAAGCCCAAAACCAATTCAAGGAGACTTTCTTTTTTCAAATCCAAGATTCTCCATTGGCACCGATCCTCCTGCTGTGCCTAAAAACCTGCCTGTACTTGGTGTAAATTCAAGGTTGGTGGCCTTTATAAGTCAATTTTACAAGTCCATATGATAAAACGGCAGCAGGAATTACTCCTAATAAAAGTGATTTAATCCAAAGAAGTCAATTCTACTTTCATCAAGACCTGGGATACCTCCCCATTCATTTTCTTGAGAATAAATGGTTGTAGAAATGAAAATAAGAATGGCCAAGGGTATAACATTCATAGTAAGGTATGGGAATACAATCGTTAAGTTGGTTATTTATTATGCGGAATTAATCAAGTCATCCGTGCTAATTGGCACAAATGTTCCTTTGGGTTTTTGACAAGATTGGTGGTGGGTTTCCATAACTCAAAATGGCTGACTGAATAACTAGAGATAATGGGTGCCGCAGGTTGCAAATCAGCCTAGTCAGTCGAATGTCTAAATTCTAATAGTCGTGTAACGAGCATATTCTTTCATATATTGTATAAAATTAACATATCACATTTTTGTGGTAAAACCCTATTCACTCACCCGTTTAAAACTGTTTAATAATGAAAAAATCTCTACTACTTACCTATATTTTTATGTTCACTAGTTTGTGCATTGTGGCACAAACCGTTGAGTTCTCCGATGATTTTGAATCTGGAACCACCAACTGGGTGTTAGAAGGTGCATGGGGGCTGACTACTGCTCAATCCAATTCTCTGAGTAATTCATTAACCGATAGCCCTGGTGGCGACCATCTACCAAATCTGAATATTTCAGCTACTATGTCTGCGGGAGTAGACCTTTCTGCGGTACAAGATGCTGTAGTTAAGTTTTGGGCTATTTATGAAATTGAAGGAGGGAATTTTGACTATTGTTATGTTGAAGCTAGCGGAGATGCTGGCGATACATGGATTAATCTCGCTACTTTTTTTGGCGAAGGCAATTTGACACCATGGGTTGAATATTCCTATTCACTTGGTGGTTTTGTTGGAAACGATGATGTGAGGGTACGCTTTCGATTCTTCGCGGATGGAGGATACGAAGTAGACGGCTTTTACGTCGATGATTTTTCAATCGAAAGCTCAAATGTTGATAATTCAGCGCCGTTGATTTTGCACAGTCCACCAGCGTTTTATGAAAGCAGCCTTGGAGATGTAGCCATGGTAGCAGATTTGATTGATATCTCTGGAATCGCAACTACCCAGTTGAAGTACACTGTTGATGAGGGAATGGAACAAACTATTTCAGGAACAAATACTGCAGAAGACACCTGGACTTTTGTCATCCCATCACAAGATGCCGGAGCACAAGTAGACTACACTATTGAAGCAACTGATAACTCTACCAACGCCAATTTGGCCGCGACAGATGAGTATGCTTACATCGCAGGAAATCATATTTTCTATGACAATGCAGCGGTTGATTTTGTAAACTCTTTCGGACCTGCGGCAGAAAGCTTAGCCTTGGGCGCTGCAGTTCGTGTTTCATTAAGTGGAACAACAAACATCGTTTATGCCTTGATCAGAAACTATACAGACGCCAACCGTCCAAATGATGATTTTGATTTTCATATTTGGGCGGATGATGGCGGTTTTCCAGGTGCAGATGTAATTACTCCTTTTAGTGTGACTCCAGAAGCGAATTTAGATGTGACCAGCCCAATGACTCGTGTTGATTTATCTGCTTATGCCGCGGAGCTATCAGGTTTGTCAGGAGATTATTTTGTTGGATATACTGTGCCAGTGGGTGAAACTTGGTTGGTTCAAACAAATCCAGCTGTTGGTGGTCGTTCTTATGTATTTGACGGAACTGCATGGTTGGAAAACCCAGCTGATGATTACCATTTCAGAATAGTAACTGCTGGAGAAACCACAGGAATCAATGAATTGACGTTTGAAAGAGCTGTTCAGCTATATCCTAACCCCGCTCAGTCGGTGACAAATTTGGTTTATAACTTCGATGAAGTAGCTGACTTAACAATGACGATGACCAATAGCATGGGACAAATTGTCCAGCAAAGAAATATTGACAATGCAATAAGTGGTGTTTTAGAATTGGATCTAAACAACTTAGCCGTTGGCGTTTATATCATTCAATTGACGGATGGAACCAATTATCTGTCAAAGAAATTAGTTTTAAATAAATAATTTTACTATTTATCTTACAAAGCCCTGTCAACTTTAAGCTGACAGGGTTTTGTTTTTTACAGCGTTCACATCGGTTGTGGTTTCCTTTTACACAAACCTTTAAGAAAAGCGCTGTCGTAGTGACGCATTCACACCCAGCATAGCAGAAAAGAATTCAATTTAAGGATGATCTATCTTTTTATAAAATGCTCTGTTGCTTTAAATCCATACAGATCTGTAATGACCAACAGATAGAAACCCGATGTGAGTTTATGCAAATCCAATTCCTTTATTCCTATCCAGCTTTGATTGTATTGATCTATTTATTTGCCTTGAATAGAGAATACCTCAATGGTTGTATTTGACCTGTCGGTTTCAATGGAGAGACGGT
Source organism: Cryomorphaceae bacterium (assembly GCA_047632755.1). GTDB lineage: Bacteria > Bacteroidota > Bacteroidia > Flavobacteriales_D > Cryomorphaceae > JAKVAV01. Next base: position 36,101 of record JBLIDT010000003.1, on the reverse strand, counting down.
TTTGAGATGGGTTTGGTCAAAGCTTAAATTGAAATGGGAAAGGCTGGTATCGAGATGATAAAATCTCTGTGCCCACATTTAAACCCACTATATACTAATAGGAAGAAAAATGATCTTCTGGATTTATCGAGTCGGGTTCGGCTATCAATGTCTCAACTATCGTGTTTGATTGAAAATTTCCGATGTTCATGTAAGCCTCGTTGCCGTCGGCTGTATATTCCCAACTTAACTCTACCCAATCCTCTCGATTTAATATATAATTGCCTTCCTCATTCGATAGCTGCGGCTCCAAATTCAGGAAGCTTGTAGATGATCGCCGCGGAATGGAACCGGGCCCAAACAGTACTTGTATCGCATAAACAACAGACACAGATTTTTTGGCAAGTGATATATAGAACCTGACTATAAGCTGCTTTAAATACGCAGAGTTCAATTGCCTTCGAATGCAAAAAAAAGGTCTGATAATATGAAAGTGTCAGACCTTTTTTTGTGCTCTCCTGCTATATGCACGGCAGTAGGAACTTGGCATGAAAGGGCCTACACTCAAAAAACCACAGCAAGAAAAAGCTACAACCTTACCTTCTCAATTCTACTCGTCTATTCTCATACACGTTGTAGTCGCGAAACTCGCTAAGCGTCTTCATGATGTAACATGCATCCAAAGTGTCGGAGGAAAGATTTTCGATCGCTAAATAATGGGTTGGACCTTCGTGTGGGTATAAGCAAATGTACTTTCCAGTGGAGCTTACCTCCCACTTGCCCGAAAGAGAATCATCTAAAGGGATAGAATCGCCATATTTTAATAGACTCCCAGAGCTTCCTGAAGTAAAGCTGCCATCGGACTCCAAATCCAGCTCAAAGCTTTGGTAAGACAAGAAGCCAAATTCTATGGCAGTGTCGTAAAACAAAGGATCATTCACGGCAGTCCACGATCCTGTGATGAGTTGTTCGATCTCTTCTCTTTCATCTTGCTCAAGCGTGTCGACGCAGCTCAAGGTGATCGGGAAAAGCGACGGTACTGAATCCAATTCCAATGTTTTTCCAAACGTTCTACCCATCATCAGTTCACCTTCCTGAGCGTAGAAATGATAGAGTTGAATTTGATCAAAATGATAATCGTAAAAGGCAAAGAACCAGTAATTACCTATCAATCTGCCCTGCCATCGGCCATTGAAAGTGTAGCGCTTATCGTCTTCAGACCCTGTCACGATCAAGTTCTTTTCACTTCTAAAATCGAGGTAGATTTCCTCACCACCCGTGGAGTCATTTGCCAAGATGCGCAGGTGTGCACCTTCACTGGGAAGAATGTTCGAACTCCGATCCAAGCTAGAGGGCTCAAGCTTTTGAAAATAAGTTTCCCATTTAAGAGAATCACTGTATTGCTCGATCAGGAGAAATTTGGAGGGACTTAGCGTTTGCAACCGGTAAGTGTCTGTGCCCAAATAGGTGTGAGACCCATCGGTTGATATAACAGACTTTAATGCCTCACCACGGATGTCGCTCCACAGCCTAAGGCTATCTATGCCATACACTTCAAGGATTTCATCACCCTTGGTGTATACAGAATCGAGAAAAGCGGCGCGCATCTTTTTGGTAATAAAGATATCCCTGATCCGAGTTCTGCCCGCAAAGAAGTTTCCGACGCGTAACTGATGAGAGGAGATGTAAACTCCCTCGGTTGGCTGGCAAAACGCGCTATCGGCGACCAACTGAGACAGGATAAGAAGCAGAACAAGTAGCGGTCTCAAATGAAGTTAAGATTGGTCAGGATGGTTTACATTATTGCCGCCGAATTGGCTTGGCACCATTTAAACTGCGTGAATGCAAATGTATTGTGGGAAGGATTGAAAGTGGAAGCCATTTCTCAACGCCAATGCCATGTTCAGCTTTTCTTTCTTTCGTCCGATTCGAGTATCGAATATTCAAAATTGTCTGACCATCCCGACTTCAAAGGTAATAGTTGTCTTCCCCTTCCTTCTCTTATCATTCCTGCTTTTTCAAGAACCTTTATAGAACCCATATTAGCAACCGCACAACCCGCTTCTATTCGGTGTAATTTGAGCGTGTCAAACCCAAAATCGATCACGGCCTTCAGTGATTCACTCGCAAAACCCTTATTCCAATGATCGGAATGAATTTTGAACCAAACCTCTCCACGGTTGTATTTCTCATTGCCTATTTTAAACCCAAATAGACCCATGAATTCTCCGTTTGATTTGTCTTCAATTGCGAAAGTGTAGTTTTTGATTTCACTCAACTTGTTATCCGCAATCCAGGGCTCAATTATAGATCTGGTCTCTTCAATAGTATTGGGAATACCAAGGGCATTGAATTCATCCGTTTCAGGCAAAGAATGCAATTGATGAATCGAATCCAAATCCGACACTTTAATGAGTCTTAATCTTATTCTTTGGGAGAGTAGTTCGATTTCGGTCATATTTTTAATTGAGCAAAACATGCTTAAATAACATCTAAAGAACGCCCTTTATTAATTGAATACCTCCTGTGCTCTACATGGACTCTCCTGAGTCTGTTAAAAAGCATCTTCCTTGATTCAAAATATCACTTCATCTCTTCAGCATTGGGCATTTTGTATCTTCGATAATCGATATCTCTCTTGACTTGGGAGCTAATTTATAGATACCGACCTCCCACCTTTCCTAATGAGTAGAAAAGGGTAATGACACAACTACATCATAAACCGATATAATTTAAAAGGCATGTTAACTATGCAAGAACTACCACAACTAGTGTAACACAAGGGAATCAAAAATTCTTATGTTTTATCGATTCCATGCTCCATCTGCGCTTCAAGTATTAAAGCAACTTCTTTAATCCGAATCTCTTAGCTCTTCCATTTCATCTAAAGCATCATCGAGTTTCTTGATGATTCCTCCATACACAAACTTGACATCCTGGCGATGAATAGCTTTTGCGAAAAAACCCAAGGTCAAGGCTCCAATGATCACCAAAATGCTGCTGTAGCTGTGCATTCCAAAAAACAAATCGTCTGTCCTCTCGGCTACTTTTTGGCGCACTCCAGAAAAAATATCGGAAAACCACAATCCGAAATAGAAGCTTAGAATAAGTGTAGGGTATACGATGCGATAGAGCTTACCGTAACGCTCAATAGAGCGGTTCAACCAATTTTGAAATGACTTCAAATAATTATAGCTGCTTTGTCCCTTATCGACTTTATTAAGCGCATCCATTTCAAACTTTGCCGTGTAAGCAATGTACATCAAGGTAATGAACATGATACTTCCAGCTATTAATGCACCCGCTAAATAGGACGCGCCGAGTAGCACGACAGAGGCTGTGATAATGGCCCAAAGATTAATGCGAAACAAACGCGTAAACTTATCGATAATGTGAACGGACTTCCTGTTATACAGGTCATTCACTTTTGGTGCTACCAAGGCTTCTCGTTTAAGAAAACCGTCCTTCCAAATACTTTCAATTGACTTTTCCATCTAGTAATTTCTTTAATCGTTCTTTGATTCTATTAATTCTCACACCAATATTGTTGGCACTGGTACCGATGATTTCTGATATTTCCCGATATGACTTCTCCTCCAAATAAAGCAGGATTACTGCCCGATCGATTTCTGATAATTGCCGAATAGCGATATAAAGTTGCGCTAGGGCTTCGTCAGAAAATTCGGTTTGGCTTTCATCTGGAACATCCACAACTTGGTGTTCTGCTGAAAAGAAGTGCTTCTTCTTTTTAGTCTTCTTCAGCAAGGTCAAGCAAACGTTCAAGGTGAGTCGGTAAATCCAAGTAGACCATTCCGACTCCGCTTTAAAGTTGTCCTTACTCCTCCATATTTGTAGGCATACTTCCTGGTAGTAATCATCAAAATCTGCGTCGTTATCGGTGTAGGCCCGGCAAATTTTTATGATGATACCCGCATGAGGCAAAATTGATAATGTGTAGAAATCGCTACTCACTTTTTGGATTTTGAAAGGTTAGTGGCCGCTTTTTAAAATCATTACAGGTGGTGATGGGTTTTTTGAAAGAAACTACTGCAAGTTAATCGGATTGGGCAACTGGATGAGTTGAAAATAGCAAACCAAGCCCTGCAGTCTAGAAATTGCGGCATAAAATTGAAACCTATTATGGAAGCCTTTCCTTAAAAAGAGATCGAATTGAAAATGGAGAAAACGCAGGTTTGGAATCATTGGAGTCTTTGGTGGCTATTTATAAAACCAATATTGACGACTCTAAAATGAGTGTATCCATGAATCAGACCAATCCACAATTATTTTTTAGGTGCTCATCTGTGAACATCATCGTGAAAACTTCCATTTAAAGAATCGGTTTCCATCCTTTAAATGCTTCAAAATGTGATAATTTTATTGCTGAAATAATGCCCCCAATGAACTCAGTCGAAACCGTTAAAATGCCCAACCAGGATACTAGCATCTCAGAGCGAAAAATCGCTCTGACCAGCCTAGAACGAAGGCATATTGAGCTTTTGAAAGATGTCTTGATTGACAAAAGCAATGCGAGTAGATACCAGCTCACTCCCTATCCTCCAGGGCAAACTAATTTTCTTAAGCGATTTATTGTCAACACTGTTATCAACGGATTGGCCAAAAAAAACATGCTCATTACGGGAGTGATTCGCGATGGGGAACGACTGAGAGAAACTGGATTGGGCTGGCCGATTAATGGGTACTCCATGATTGGAACCAAGCGATTGAACAATATTCAATTTTGCATTGAAAGTGTCGTTGAAAATAAGGTAGAAGGCGATTTTATTGAAACGGGTGTTTGGAGAGGCGGAGCATGCATCTTTGCCAAAACGCTCTTCAATATCTTCAATCAAGACCGTACCGTTTGGGTGGCAGATTCCTTTGAAGGTCTGCCAAAGCCGAATGTTGCGGACTACCCAGAAGATGAAGGAGATGATTTGTACTCTCTAGAGCAACTTCGAATTTCGAAAGAGCAAGTAGAAGAAAATTTCAGGAAATTTGACCTACTTGATGATAAGGTCAAAATTCTAAAAGGTTGGTTTAAAGATACCCTTCCAGTTGCGCCAATCGAGAAGCTCGCGATTATCAGATTGGATGGTGACATGTATGAATCTACCATGGATGGATTGACCAATTTATACCACAAACTGTCTCCAGGTGGATTCGTTATTATCGACGACTACGGCGTAATTCCAGCATGTAAAAAGGCTGTGCACGATTTCAGAGACAAGCAAGGCATCACAGAAGAAATAATAAATATTGACGATTCTGGCTATTTCTGGCAAAGGAAAGCTTGACAAAATATGGGGCCATGAAAACAATGAGCTTCACCCGTTTGAGCCAGCTTGTAGTTCTGGTTTAGCGTCATGAAAATTCATTGATTACCATGAACCCATAGCAATCAATGAATTAATCAATTTATTTAGCGCTTTCCATGGCCACCAACTGATACACGTCTTTTCCGTCTTGCGTCAAGGGTTGGAAGTAGGTTTCGTTGTACAAAACATACTTGACTTCTTGAGTCTCCACTTCTTCTCCGCCTTCTGGAATATCACTTACCACTGCACCATCTGGCGCTAGGATAACTTTAAATCCATCGCTCACCGTTTCATAAAAGGTGCCTCCGAAATAGTAATACATGATCTCGCCTATTTCCACGGCCACTTTTTCTTCTGGCATTTCTACTACCACAATATTTACTGGTGCAGGTACGACATTATACCCACCTGAAGCTTCTACGTAATACACTCCGCTGTCATAGTAATAAGGCTGGCTATTAACGGAAACAATAACTGCCGTGGTTACCATTACCGCCATGAAAAATCCTATCGGATGATAAGCAGGCCCATAATAATGCGGGTGGTAAGGATGGTAATGGTATGGGTAATATCCTCGGTGACCATTGTAATAGGTATTGTGGTGATGGCTGTTCACCTGCACATTCCTATTCACGTTTACATTCACATTGTTATTGCGGCTATTGTCGATATTGACATTCTTTTTTGAATTGTCAATATTCCGATCACCAGTATTTGGCCTTGATCCACTGTTCCCTTTGTCTCCAGCACTTGGACGGCTAGCAGCGCCTCCCTTATTTGCAGGTTTTGTGGCAGGTTTTTGCGTTGACGGTCTTTGCGTCGAACTCTTTGGTTTTACATTTTGATTGTGCTGTGTAGAATTCCTCGTTGACGATTGTTGACGCGTCGCGGTACTTCTGTGCTGGGTGGTTTGCGGTCTAGATTGTGATTGTCTAGCGCCACCATTTATAGAACCTGACTGACTTCCCCTATTCGCTGCGCCACCACCAGCGCGACTTCCACCAGTATGCCCCATTCTTTGGGCACTCATTTCAGAATGTGCTCCGAGCAATAGCAATACAATAACAATTGTACTTTTTAGTACGTTCATATTGCTTAATTTGCAGTGATTAGTTGGGCCTCAGTAGCATCTCCTGGAGAAAACTGGAAGAGTGATTCTGGCAGATTTGGATTTATACGCCAATTCGATAAGGTTGAAATATAAGATTCACCTAGCTTCTCCCCTTTTCCATATATCTCTAATTGCTTTGGCAAATATGTTTCACTGTCGATTATTATATATACTTCATTTTTGCCGTTAAAGGCCATAACCTGCAGGTGATCCACACCGTCTATTGTCTTATTTTCTAAAAGGAATACACTATCCGAATTCTGGATAACATCATCAGCAAGTGAAGGGTAAAAGAAATCGGCGGCAGGAAACTCCATTTTGAAATTGCCGTTCAATGAGTCGATAACCTGCATCAACCTTTCTGGGACAGCAATCGTCTGGAAGGTATTGTCATCAAACATAAAAACAGACAACTCTGTTTGATTGTACCATACACCTCTTCGTCCTTTATTGTTCTCAGTATAAAAATACATCTGGCTGGGACCATTGAGGTATGCGTCCGTCTTCTTAAAGCTCGCTTCGGGAGATCCAGTTTCAATGGATATCTCTGTTGTTTGCAATGTAAAACTGCAAGATTCCAATTCACCCATTGTTGCGGTTAGATTGTCCAGTGCTGCAATGGCATCGGCATCGAGATACTTTGTGCTTTGGGTTGAACATGCCCCCAATATGGTTGCAGTTAGCGCTAGCCCAATGATGCTTTTCAATTTCCTTCTCATGTGATGCATTTAAAAATTTTCGTTTAACAGAATAAAGAGTCCCTTATTGTTACAATTACCTAAATAACTGAGGTCTATCACTTGTTAAATTTTTATGGGAATGTCCCATCCAAAAAATTTCAACTCAAAAGTACTATTCTAATCTTAAGCTTGGGCCATTCAAATATTTGCCAATGGAAAGTAATGATGGCACTATCTGCTAATGATTCGGCATAGGTGATAATGCCTATTGTAGTTGGTTACAAGTCTTTTTCCTTTCTCACTATTTTTACAATTCGACTGTAAAAGACCTCCGATAAATTCCAGTTGTATCCCTCAAAATCAGTTGTATTCATAAATTGAATGACAATGGTATCTATGTCTTTGTGGTATTTTGCAATACTTTGGTATCCAGGCATAAGACCTGTGTGCTCGTAAACATAAATGGAAGAATAGATTTCCTGTTCCCCCTCTTCAAACACGGAGCCATCGTTCAAAGCCCGCAAGAATATACCTACATCTTCTGCAGTAGAAAACATTCCATTGTCTTCCGTCTTAAAATCGTCTTCAAAACCAACGTAATAGCCGCTCATCACATCGTCTATATCCAGTTCGCTCAGCGAGCCAAACGTATTATTGAGCTCGAGTGGCACCAAAATTTCCTCTTTGATATATTGGAAATGGTTGTAGCCCACCACTTTTTCAATGATTTCGCGAAGCAATAAATAATTGGTATTTGAATAACCATAATTTTGATCTGGTTCAAAGTACGCTGGTAGATCAAGTGCGAATTCCAGCGTTCCTTCAGTGCTATTTGGTGGGTTTTCCCAAAAATCAGGATTGTCGGTAAAATTGGGAATCCCACTCCGATGCTCCACCATCAGTCTCAAGGAGATTTTTTCTGCATTTTCAATCCTTCCCACCAATTCTGGAAAGTAATCAGCAAGCGTTTCATCCAACGACAAACGCTTTTCCTGGACTAACTTTGCTATAGAAACCGCTACATATAGCTTGCTAATACTGGCAATCTTAAACAATGAGTGTGGATCGGCGGGTATCTGATGCTTTCTATTTTTCAAGCCAGAAGCGTAAAATGCTGGCGGCTTGCCAGCTTCATCCACATAAACAATCATGCCGTCAAATCCATATTCAATGGCATCATTAACCTGCTCCTGGACGGTAGCAGGTAGTGGCATTATCCATGATCTTACGACAATCCAAGGCACGAAGAACAATGAGGCTATGCTCGCCATTATAAATACTATTCTCAGTATTCGTTTCGTTTGTTTCTTAGTCATCTTTTTCACGAGGGTATTCTTTTAGAGTTTGTCTATTTAGTGGGATGGCTTAACTAAAAAGTTCATTAGCATGATAATACAAAGACACAGGGAAGGGCGCATGCAGTTCTAAATAATTAGCGAAAGCGATCTCACGACCAAATTCCGTAATTAGGGATTTGACTTTGGTCAGTGCGGTGTCCTGAGTCCTGTCGAAGGGTCTTTTTTTAGAACAGGTGGAAGGAATTTTACGACTTTCTAGTTCAGACTCTCAGAAGTATGGAGCATAACTCATCATCGAAATACTCTACGCGCTCATAATGTTGCTGCCACGGCTCATCTTCCAGTCCTGCGACTATTATCCCAATCAATTGTCCAAATAATATATAACTTTCAAAAACTTTTCCTTTGGACTACTTACTGACTCGGTGCAATTGAATTCTGTCAGAACTCCTCCTATTGTAATTTTCGCATTTGGAAGTTTTTCCGAAGCTTTAGCGTGGGCAATAAAAAAAGCCTCAACAGATTCTTCATCTTTCAATTCATAAACGTCGTATTCCTCAATTAATGAAATGATGGAAAGTGCGTTTTCCCTATTCAATATAGAGGTTATGATAAAACCACGAAAATCAGATTTAGAATCAATCAGCACAGGAACGCCAGTTATCAGGACATTCGATTCTATTATTCCTTTGGGTTTGACTTCCGAAGGAAGTAATATTTGAGACTTATATTTTCGATACGTTTTTTGTAAGTCACTTTCGAGCTTTGAAATAAGGATATTCTTTTCTTCTTGATTTAATTTTAATAGCGCCATTTCAAGGAAAAGAATCATTCGCTGTCTGTCGTCAAAAATTCCTCCAACCTTGACAACTTCAGATGGATTTATTACTCCATCTTCAGCTTTGGCCAGAAGATTGTAAAACCTGCCTCCGTTATCAAGAGATTTAATGGCGCCCTCAATAGTTGAGTAAGGTTCTATCTTTTTCATTTTCGTTTTCTTAATGTCTCTTTGTGGGTAGATTTTGAAAGGTCTTTGGCGAAAAGTTAAAAAACCGAATGACCCAAAATAGTATCTTTTTAGCGCATGTTTTGCTCCAAAACTAACAAATCGCATTAATATCCCACATGAGTAAATTCGATAAAAGTTAATGAGTTAAATCTCCTGCTCGTTCTTCGCTTTATTCTAAGAAGAAAGAATAGTGCGAGGATACAGATCTCATTTGGACAGAATATCCTTTACAAAACCTTCTGAGCTTCATTCAGCAGGACTAATTTTCTCTGCATCGTTGAACTTTTTGAATCACGTTCAGCTCATGAACACAAAATTTTATTCGTATTCATGTCTGATGTAAGGGTGGCCGAATCAACAACTTCAATCCAAAAAAAGGTCTTGCAAATTTTATTCTTCTCAATACAAACTCATAGAAAACAAAGCATCCTATAAAAGTAGAGGCTGTAACTAGCATGAGCTTTAAGAAAGCAGGTATGTCTAATGGAATTATGAGCCATGAAGCCAAATAAAGAACGGCCATATGAATAATATAAATCGGGTACGCTGACTGACTTAAATAGCTCAAGGTTTTACTGGGTTTGTTGAGGTATTTGTGCGCAAAGCCAAAAGCTGTGAATATCCAGAAGTTGGATTCAATCGACTTTAAATAATATGGAGCATTGAACTCACCTTCCAAGAAACGAAGCGCGTATAATGTTGCCGCAACGGCCAATAACAACCATCTCCATTTGGTAACAGTACTCCAAAATGCTTGACCACTATACACACACAAAAATCCAGTAAGGAATGCAACCATGCCAATCCAAAAACCGTGGGCATTCATGGCATAATATTCAAAGCTCTCGGGCTGCACCAACTCAGCTTCTATAATAAACGGAATCATTAAGATCAACAAGCCAAACGGATTGCTCATCAGCCTGCGCACAATCTGGTGAAACTTACCTGCTGGGCGATTCTTCAGATAAAAGAACAAGGGAAAAAAGATCAGTACGTATGCGAAAATATTGCCCAGAAACCAAAGGTGTGCTGGGCTAACAGCATACTCCATATCTTGGTAGTAGTAATTCTTCCAAAGCCAAATATGCAAAGGCACAATGGCCAGCATTCCAAAAATATAGGGTGTTAAAATACGCTTTGAACGTTCCAGCAGTAGTGCTTTCCAGTCGCGCCTTTGAATGGCGAAATAAACCCCCATCCCAGAAACGAAGAATAGCAGCGGAATGCGCCAAACATTGAGCATGGCCATAGGGGTCCAAATCCATTGAAGTGATTCATCATTTTGGATAAACCCAATGAACACTCCCCAGGGCTGAAAGCCAATGGCAATATGGTATATCACCAATAAGCCAATAGCTATAACACGCAACCAATCAATATCGAATCTTCTAGCAGTCTGCATTACTCGGCTATTGTATACTGTTTGAAATCATCTCAGCAATGACAGGTCGGTTAGCTTTAAGCTGATCATAATCTAGCTTTAGTCCAAATGGACCTAGGTCTTTACTAAGTTGATCGTAGATAGGCTTCACTTCATCAAAGGATGCAGAAACGGACTCCAATGCTGTTGAATTGTAGCTGTTTCTCATGGTAACATCAGCTTTATTGTCAAGCAATGCTTTTACAATATCTGTTCGTCCAAAAAAGGCAGCCGTATGCAATGGGGTCGATCCGTCAGCACTTTGCTCATTCAGATTGGCTCCACCAGCAATCAATAAAAGTGCTACGTCAGTTTTTCCAAATGTGGCGGCAATATGCATAGGGGTCGACCCGTAGTCATCTTTTTGGTTTAGGTCTGTTTTAGCTGCAATGTGCCCTTTGATAGCATCAGTGTTTCCAAAAAATGTGGCGTCTTGAATAGTGGTGCTAGGGACTTCAATTTTAGTTTCTTCAGAAGAGTTCTCTTCCGCTTGATTGCAAGATGTAGTTCCTAAAAAGAGAACGGCTAGACTTAAAGCAAACCATTTTTGTACGGTTGTTAATTTTAAATTTTTCATCATTTTGTATTTAGTTGTTCAGTAATTATTTGGTGACACAAATCTCTGGCAAAGTCTGGAGCGCTACTAAACAATGATGCAGCAAGAGATATGAGCTATGCGTTTTGTGTAGAAATTATGATGATGGGCTATAAACTATGGCGCAAAATGCTGAAATAGGCCTCTTGTAAATGGTCTTTAAATTGCCGATTATTGTCCCTCTGCTAACACTTGTATATGTCACATTTTCAAACCTATAAAAGTGCATTTCTTCAAAAAATCGTTGCGGTTATTGAAGATAATCTAGCTGATGAGAGTTTCGGAGTAGCCGAATTGGCAGAAAACATTGGCATGAGTCGGTCTAACCTGCTCAGAAAAGTAAAGCAAGAAACGAGCGAATCAGTCAGTGTATTAATCAGAAATGTAAGGCTGCACAATGCCAAGGTTCTGCTAAAAGATGACTCTTTAACTGTTTCAGAGATTTCCTATAAAGTTGGATTTAGCAGCACCTCCTATTTCACAAAATGCTTCAGAGAATTATACGGATATACACCAGGCGAGGCGGGCGTTAGAGCTCAGCTTGAGGAAGAGATAGAGGTACCTGAAACGCCAGGCGGAGTTGATAAAAAGAAAGGCAAAGTCATCGGTCTATTGGTATCCATTGTTGTGCTATTGGCTATTGTCTTGTTTATCTTGCCCAAGGAGGAACAGCCTATTCCAAAAGGTCTGAGCAAGTCTATAGCGGTGTTGCCATTCAAAAATGACAGTGACGATAGCACCAATATTTATTTTATGAACGGCCTGATGGAAGCTATCCTAGATAATTTCCAAAAGATCGAGGACATAAAAGTGACCAGCAGGACGAGCGTCGAGAAGTATCGTGGGATATCCAAAACAATTCCTGAGCTGTCAGAGGAACTCAATGTGAGTTATTTTATTGAGGGCAGCGGACAAAAAATTGGTAATGAGATTTTGCTGACCATTCAGTTGATAGAAGCTCCAAGCGATAAACATCTGTGGTCGAAAAGGTATAAGCGCGAGCTGAAGGATGTTTTTGACTTGCAAAGTGAGGTGGCCAAAAGCATAGCGAGTGAGATTAATGCGATCATTACCCCTGAGGAGAATGAGAGGATAGAGACGGTGCCCACCAATAATCTGGTAGCATATGATTACTATCTCAAGGGCCTGGTATTATTGAGGGATGAAACAGGTAAGGGCTTACTTGGTAGCATTGAGCAATTTAAAAAGGCCATTCAAGAAGATGGAGAATTTGCCGATGCCTATGCGAACATAGCCATAGCCTGCTACTATCTAGATCTGTTTCGAGCGGAAAAGCAGCATACTGAAGAGCTTAAGAATTACAGGGATAAGGCCATGCTCTTGGATCCTGACCTTGGTGAAAGCCTGATAGCTAATGCCCTGTACTTTATGCAAATGGAGGAGTATGATCTGGCGATTGGTTCATTTGAAAAAGTATTGATCTACTATCCCAACACCGCTTGGATACACCATTTTCTTTCTAATATTTATGCCACTATCACACCCAACACTGAAAAATATCTGGAGCATGCATTACAGGGTATTCAGTCTGGTGTAGCCAATTTAGATTCTGTAACAGCCAGCTATGCTTATTTACACCTGAGCAATGCTTTGGTGCAGACTGGTTTTATAGATGAAGCTGAATCTTACGTGCAAAAATCTCTGTCTTACAATCCTGAAAATTTGTACTCCCAGTATTTGCACTCGTATATCAAGCTAGCTAAGGATTTTGACCTAAAGCGGACCAAGTTGGAGTTAATAGAAATACTACAACAGGACACCACCCGAATTGATATCATTCAAGAGATAGCCAAAGTATGCTACACGATGGGGGCGTATGAAGAATCGTGGAAGTATTATGAAAAACTGATTGAGATCAGGTCCACATTGCAACTGGATATCTACCAGAGTGAGGATCTCAAAATGGGCTTTGTGTTAGAACAACTTGGAAGAAAGGAAAAAGCATTAGCATTCTATGTCAGTTATCTAGAATATGCTGAAAATGACCAATCCATTTACCAAGAGTTAGGCTTATCAGGTTATTATGCAACTGCAGGAAACATAGAAAAGGCGATGGATCACTTCAAGGCATTTTCTGAGAAAGAGAAATATCAATACTGGATCGTTTTGTTTTTAGAAAAAGACCCGATTACCTCACTAATGAAGGATCATCCTGATTTTAAAAGTACCCTAAAGAAGATCAACGATAAATTCTGGAATGAGCATGAGCAAATAAGGGCAATGCTAGAAAAAGAAGGTATGCTAGCTCCTGAGAAGAATGATTTGTAGGGATTTCCGCAGGACTATGCTCCTGCGTGGAAAATTAAAACACTGATGATAAGGTCTTACATACCAATAACTTTCCTTTATCGACTTAAGAACGAAGTCTATTGACCTATAAACTCACTACAAACAACAATAATCGAAGTTTATGAGTCGATAAATTTGAAGTGACGATGGATGATTTCGGTCAAGCTATTCCTTTCACGGTTTCTTTATAACAAGCTGTTCCTGCTGTTACGCTTGAACTACATTGTTCTATAAAATGGGGTTTTTGCGAATTAGAAGAATGCTTATGCCGCTCACAAAAAGGCTAATCTGGCTAAAGGTGAAAAATAACATATTCCCTATTTTCTTTTCGGCGGTGGCGGTGGCGCTGGCGCTGGAACAGTTTTGTCTTTCAATATTTTAACTTGTCCCTCTTCCGTTACTTGTACAACTGTTCCTTTTGCCAATGGACTTAGAGCAGATCCATCTTTACTCTGTGGCAAGGGCGGTAGCGGTGGGATTTTACTTTTCTCGGCGTCCGAAAGCGATGTATAGGGCGTGTATACTTTCGTTCCGTCCTCTTTAGGACAAACGAAAATAGCATCCTTAAAATATGTGTCGTTTGCCGTGCTTATCTCCTCGGTTTGGGTTGTGCTTTTTTCCTGTGCCATTGTTGTTTTACCAAAGAGCAGAACCAAAGCTGCCATAAGCGGCAAGGTTGCAGAAATAAAAAACCGTGCGCGCATTTTATTTGTTGATTTTGTCATCATTTTCAATCGTTTTTTAGTGAGTCGATAAGTGAAATTACTGGCAAGGTGAATTCTTGTATTGCCAGATACTTTGTCCAATAATAAGCGTTGGTATTGCGGAATGTGCTGATGCGTTTCGATTACTTCCTTGTCGGCCAAATACTCGTGATTGGCTTGAATAGCTCGCTTCAAAAAAGGGAGAACTGGATTGAACCAAAACACGACGCGAAAAAGCTCTACAATTAATATGTCTAAAGAATGAGCTTGCCGTGCATGTGTCAACTCATGCGTCAGCAATTCAGATTCAATAACGTTGTTAAGGTAATCAGCTTTGTCAATGAAAATGTAATGGCAAAAAGTGTAGGGCACAATCTGCTCATTCACGAGTACCAGCGTGGCATTTTTGAATGAGATATTTCTGTGCCGTCTTGCTTTGCGAATAAGCCCAACTACCTGAATGGTAAAACGCAGTAGCAGCGCAGTGGCTATGAGTAAATACACTACCGAAAACACAAATGACGCAGCGTATTGAGGTAAAACTGATGGCGCTACCGCATCGCTGGAAATCACTTCAAGTAGGTATCGACCGCTGGTATTTGAGTCACGAATGTATTCAGTATGGCCAATGGTAATAAGCGGAATCAAGAAAGAAAATCCAAGGCCTCCCAGCAAAAAGAAACGCTTAAACCGATGCAAGCTCTCTCGCTCCAGAAGCAAGTGATAGATACCAAGAACGGCAGCTAGGCAGAAAGTTGATTTGATTAGATAGACGATCATTTCTTCTTTTTTGCTATTTCTAAGTCAATGATTTCCCGAAGCTCTTCTAGTTCTTTTTGAGTCAGATCCGTTGACTTGGTAAAGAAAGAGGCAAATTGCGCCGCAGAGTTGCCGAAGAAGTTCTGAAGCATTCCGCTGAACTGACCTTTGAAATAATCGGCTTTGTCGATCAGTGCAAAATACTGCCGAGAAGCGCCATGCACTTCATAGTCAATAAACCCTTTGTCCTTCATTCGTTTTAGAAGCGTAGCAATGGTCGTCGTTGCAGGTTTTGGAAGGTCGTATTCTTGAATAAGGTCTTTCATAAAAGCCTTATCCAATTTCCATAGATGGTGAATGACTTGTTCTTCTGCTTTTGATAATTTCATACTCTATCTATATAGTCGTTGTTCTACAAATGTAGAGTAATTATTTTGTTCTACAAACGTAGAGCGATAAAAAAGATGAGAAGATGAATCGACTCTGGTTAATCCCAAATCTAAAGGACCCACTCAAAAGCCAAAAGCCTCTTGAAAAAAACGAATAAGCAATACTTGTCCAAATACGTGGCTCGAAATTACCACAACTTCAGTATCGCCTCAATAAGTCAATGAAATCACCTCACCTTGATTCTCTAGAATCTTGTATTTCTCTGGCTTTCCATTGTTGACGATTTGAGTCGGATACAAATGATAGACTCCGATCATCCTTGCATCAATTTCCTTCTCCTTTTCAATGGCATCGACTACGATCCATGTCGGAACGAATGCCCAATCGAGATCGGTCATCGTTAAGATGGTGTCCGCTGTTTCGCAATCTCCCGAGATGTAGATTTTCTTCCCATGCCAGATCATCAGATAGGAATAGTGCTTGAACGAAAGCGAGTGATTCGTTTCGATGGCTTGGATGGAAAAATCGGCAGTGGTATCGCTGAGTTGCTCCAGCATATCGATGTTCCACTTGCCGTACTTCTGGCCCTGCTTCTTTCTGAGCACTTTCCGCATACGCTTGCTAGCGTAATGATCGGGGTGTTTGTGAGTAAACACAAAAATCGCATTCTCTTTTATGCTATCCAGCTCCGCATTCTCGTATTCCATGTAATTAAACGCTCCCGACTTGTACGGAAAGTCGAAGTAAATATTCAAATTCCCATCGGTCATATACAGCCCGCAATTGCCAATGAACTTGATCTTAATCTCATTGGTTTGGCCAAATGCTGCGCTCGAACAAAGCAGTATGGTGGCAATGAATAGAAACTTTTTAAAGGTGCTTTTCAATGGGACTTGTTGGATTCGTTAAGAATGAAGTATCGCCGCAAGATCGCAACTCAGTGCGCTGATCTCACACAACGAATCAAGTAAATCCTACTGATAGATTTGTATTGAACGGGAGTTAAATTACAGTTATTTCGGAAACAAGAACTGCAATTGCACTCTCAGTTGCCAATCACCAAATCCATCGGGTGTTATGGCATTGTAGTAGGCTTGGGTATTTATATTGATAGGCTGGTTGCCCAATTTAAATACTTTACCCGCTCCTCCGCCTAAAGGAACAATCCATTGCTGACTGCTCTCAGCCGTCCAATCGGCCGTCATAATTGGCGCGGAAACGATGTACCAAGCTTTTGGTAAATTGTAATTCACGAAATACTGCAGTAGAAACTTATTCTCTTCCGCATCTCCAAAAGTCCATACGTTGTTAACTACAATACCAGCAACCCATTTCTGAATTGACGTAAGCGCCACAAGAGATGGACCAAGCCCAAATTCAGCACTTCCATAAATATCCTTAGAAGCCGTTGGTATTTGAAAAACAGGCCCAACACCCCAAGTGACTTTGGAAGCTTTTGTAGGAGAAAACCATGCAGTGTAGCTTATATCGCCAATTCCTGTTGATGAATTAACTCCATCCTCACCGTAAGGCTGTGTTATGATTGGCAGAATAACTCGGTTTATCAAATTAACGCCCTCGCCAATACTCACAGGAATGACGGGCTGAATATTTAAGACATTCTGTGAGCGTTTTTCTGGGCCTACATTAAAAGTGGTATTGTTTTGAAAGGGCAAACTGTACATAGCTGCCAAAGGGTTTTGGGTCGCCTTGGCAAGTTTGGCTTCTTCAGAGAGGCCGTCATCATTTGTTGCGGTATCGTCTTGCGCAAATACCAGAGATGAAGCAAGAATGCATAGGACGAATAGAAGCGATTGTACTTTCATAATTGTGTTTATGCAAAAAAATGAAACTCTTTTCCCGCGCCGAGTGCGAATGTAGGTGTATTAATATGCACCCTCTTTAAATTACAAATTAAATCTAGAGAAAAATCTTAACTATTGCCAATGTTGAATACAGAGCTGACTCAGGTTATTAGCACACTAATATTCTAGGGCCTATTTTCAATTCGAATCAGTGAAGTAATATAGAGGTCATCGCCTTTGCGTCAAACAATAAAATCCCAACGCTCATAGCATTGGGATTTTAATCTGCTCGTATATTCTATCTCCGAAAGTAAAGGCGCTAATTTTGTCCAGCAGCCTTAATAATAGCTAAAAAGTCATCCACCTTCAAAGCCGCACCTCCAATCAATCCGCCGTCTACATCTGGTTGAGAGAAAAGCTCGACCGCATTGCCAGGCTTGGCGCTTCCGCCGTAAAGGATTCGAACGTTGTCTGCAAAATCAGTGTTGAGGACTTCACTCAACATATTGCGTATCTCCGCGTGCATCTCTTGCGCTTGGTCGGAGGTGGCTGTTTTGCCCGTTCCGATGGCCCAAACGGGTTCGTAAGCCACTATTAGATCTTTCAATTCTTCGGCAGAAAAGCCGTGCAAAGCCACTTTCACTTGGTTGGCTACGACGGCCACATGCTTTCCACTTTCTCTTTCTTCCAATACTTCGCCACAGCAATACACTGGTCGAACGCCCGCTGTGATACATGCGGCAATTTTCTCTCGAATCAATTCGTCCGTCTCGCCGTGGTATTGACGTCGCTCGCTGTGACCTACTATCGCGTAGTGCACTCCCGCAGAAGCCAACATAGCGGCAGAAAACTCTCCCGTATAAGCACCGTCGCCTTGGTGGGTACTCACATCTTGCGAACCAACCGCTACCGCATCATTGGCGTGTCCAGCCATTTCCGAAAGGTAAAGCGAAGGTGGCGCCACCATTACATCTACCCCAGTTGGAATCTCGTTCGATCGGCTTACCAGCGCTTCCAGAAGTGCTTTGGCATCGCCGTGGTTCATATTCATTTTCCAATTTCCTGCTACTAGCGGTTTTCTCATAGTTTCATTGTTTTTACACTTCCATAAAGTGAGCCGTAAATATAACCTTCTTAATCTTTTATATGACTTTTCGCTTCGATACAGTGATGGTTGATCATGTGATAATTTCCATCTACTGCATAAGTATAATTTCCCTTTAAATCCCTTTTTGTCTTGACACAAAAAGGGAGAAAAAAGTCAAGGCTGTATTAATTTCTCCACGAAAACTACACAACCCTGCACTATCTTACCCAAACTCGCTAACGGCATTTACGGAAGCGGAGCTTCCGGTGCCTGAGCTCAGACATGGGTGCGGTTACGCTTCGTTTTTGCTTGTTTTCTAAGAGAAATTAATAAGGCCGTCCGATAGAAGTCAATTAGCCTTTTATTTCAGAGCATACTGTTACTTTTAGGAGATTCGGTAGTGCTTTATTTAGAACCGTAGGCAAGCGGAAAGTCATAAACTTTTAAATGTGATTAGCTCACGTGCGCCAGGCAACTGAAAGTCGGCGTGACCTGTCCCGATAGCTATCGGGATCGTTGTGGGGCAACGCTGGCCAAGTTATTAATGCATTTTGGTTTTGAACATTTCTTGTCGCGTTACGGTCACAATGAAATTCATCAGGCTCGATGCCTGCTGAATTCTCAACGTTTTCCCTCAGTGAGGAGAATCAGATTTTACCTAGAGTCTGTAAATAAACTCAAGTGGCTGCTCTAGAGAGTTCATTAGCAAGGCGCACGAAGATTTAAAAATCAAGGAGTTGACTCTTGTCAATGCGGTGTCCTGAGCGCAGTCGAAGGGACTGTTTTTAAATCAAGTGCAACGCCGATAATGGACTTTATAGACAGACACTACTTAGCTTATTCTGACCCGAGGGTCAAGGAGTCCATAAATAATGTCGACGAAGATATTGATTACGACAAAAGAAGCCGCAATAACCAAGACACTTCCCATCACCACCGGAAAATCGTCATTCTGTAAAGATTGAAATACTTGCAGCCCCAGCCCTTTCCAGTTGAAGACAAACTCAACGAATACGGCTCCTGCCAGCATGGAGGCAAACCATCCCGATATAGCGGTTACAACGGGATTGAGGGCGTTTCGCAAGGCGTGCTTAAATACTACGGCATTCGGCGAAAGCCCCTTGGCTCTGGCGGTGCGGGTGTAGTCTTTCGACAATTCCTCCAGCAGTGCATTTCGCGTAAGCTGCACCACGATAGCCAGCGGACGAATACCGAGGGTGATCATCGGCAAGATGAGATTGCCCAAAGCTAAATACTCGCCCGTGAAGACGTCTACATCGAAAAGCGAACCCGTCATACCCAAGCCTGTACCGGGTAGCGTCAAGGCGGCATCGCGAAAGAGCAAGAAATTAAAGTCGAATAGCAATACCGTAAGCGAGTTGACTACCAACAAAGCCATTCCCAAAAGGGCGCCTTTGATGAGCCACTCCACGGATTTGATCCAAGACCGCGGCTTTCGGGCCAAGGAAATCCCCAAGCCAATCAAGGCCAAAACAATTGGGATAACGGGCAAGGTGGTTTGTACCGACCAGAGGTATCCACCAATCCAAGAGATAATGATAGCACTGAAAAACGAAGGCGCACTCATACCCAGCACAGCCGAGAAAAGCGAGAACCCGTCGATAAAGCGGCCTTTGTGCACGGCCGTAACCACTCCGAGCAGTATCCCGAAGAACAGCGCAAAAAAGATAGCACCGACTGCCAAGACTACCGTTCCCGGTAAGGCCTCGGCGATGATTTCGCTGACTTGTTTCTTGGTTTGATACGAGCGTCGCAAGTAAGGTGACTTGAGCACCAAGACTGTTTCGCCAAAATCGAGAAGCTGCACGAAATTGTACTTCGACTCATCGAGATAAACCCGACTCTCGGGCACTTCGCTGTGCAGAGACAGCGGACTAATGTCGTTCATGTAAAGCGCGTACTGCTTGCCCCACGGCAAGTCGAGGGCCAGTTCCCTCCTCACCCGCTCTATCGCTTCCTCATCGGCGCGCTGTCCGAGTAGCATCGCGGCGGGATCACCCGGATTGATACTGAAAATAGAGAATACCAATGTCACCACTCCCCAGAGAACCAGTAGTCCGTATCCGATTTTTTTGAGGATGTATCTAGTCATGCGTATTTCGTAATGCGTATTTCAGATGTCGACGTTTCGGCTCCACTCAACGTCCTTAGACATTTTTGACTTTAATAGTTCGATCCAGGTGGCTGAGCGGAGCCGAAACAACCGGCCAATAGAGCCCAAATCACCATTATTTCAAATACTCTCTAACCTCCTCAAAACTCGGCGTGTCATTCCCGTGCCATTTCTTAATGATCTCTCCGTTCCTCATAAGAAGGATACCCGGATTGGAACGAATGATGGTTTTCAAGAAAATCTCATCGCCCGTGTGGAATGGAAAAGCGAGTAAATTGTCGTGACGTAGGTCTTCGTATTCCTCATAAGGAGAAGAAGTAAGCGCATAGAAGTCATATCCCGCTGCCTCGGCCGATTGGGCCAATTCGTTCAGCTTCTCAAGGTTCTCCGTTTTGACCTTTCCAACGTCATAGATCACCACCATAAAGCTGTAGTTCTCATCGTTGAGCAGCTCTTCGCCAATGTCGTAATCTTCGGCATCCGTCACGATAAAAGTAGCGATAGGAGGCTCGTATCCCCGTTGGAGGACAATCGGATTGGGACTGGTATAAACGATCTTCCAAGCCTTATTTTTCCATATTTCTTGTTTCAAATACTCGTCGGAGTTCATGGCCATGGCCTCCCCTGTTTCCGAGTTTTCGAGCTTGTAAACGTTGGCATACTTGGTGGGAACTACGCCCAATTCACTAGCCGACTTCATCTGATCTTTGATGTTCTTTCCTTCCGCGTAAGGGCGGTAGTCCTTCACGGGCAGGCAGCGGAACGTGTAGCCAATAAAGGCGTAACTAATTAAAGCCAAAGCCGCTGCCAAGGCAATGTCAAATTTGGGTGATTCCAATTTGAGTGCTTTCAAGAGGTAATAAACAAGGATGGAAGCGATCAAGAAATACGTCGGGAACATCCAACCGAATAACCAGCCCCCGAAAACCAAAACGATCAATAGTGAGAACGGGAAGATGATCAGATCTTCCTTTTTCGTATTAACCTTGATAGAGCTATTCCTAACCACGACTATCAGTGTCAAGAAAAAGAGTCCCAAATCTTTGTAGAAGGATTCCCAAGGAGTGAGCGATCTTCCAACGGAGCCTCTCAGCGCATCGCCAAAGCAACCACAATCGGTCACGCAAACGCGGTCGAAAGCCTCGCCCGCTGTAATGGCTGCCAACTGAGCATCGTTGCACTCGGCTGTGAAATAGGTAAGCCAACCGAAGAATAGCGTCATTCCCAAAAGGGTGAAGGACACTAGTCGCGCAGCTGCGCCAAAGAGCAATGCCAAGCCCAGCAGCACCTCAATTCCCGATATGAAGACGGCTATTGCCAGTGAGTAATCGTGGAAGATGGCCCAAAAGGCTCCCAATGCATTCTCGTCAAAATACTCTTCGAGCTTGATGCCGAAACCTACGGTATCGTTGGCTTTGATCAATCCCGAAACGATGAACACGGAACCCACCACGATGCGCGCGAAGAAAGTCGCGGCCTCTGGCTTCTTAGCCATAATCAAGATTCCTGGAATTAGCGCTAATGTGGTCGCAATCCAGTAGATGTTAAACTCATCTACCGCTTCGGGATTCGCAAATCCTAAAATGATTAAAAATATGGCTGAGGCCAATAGAAACAATCCCAATACACGGTTGCTCGTTGACATAATTTTTCTTTTTGTTTTATTCGTTATCAGCTTCGTGCAAATGAATCATCGCAAATACGGCGTAATTCACAATATCGTAGTAGTTGGCATCTATCCCTTCAGAAATCAAGGTTTTTCCTTCGTTGTCTTCGATCTGTTTAATGCGAAGCAATTTCATTAAGATTAAATCCGTGAGGGAAGAAACGCGCATATCGCGCCACGCCTCGCCGTAATCGTGGTTCTTCTTTTTCATCAACTCATGAGACTCGTCGATGTACTTATTGTATAAAGCTTTGGCGTGATTCTCGTCCAAGTCCAATTGGTCGTTTTCAATCAGCTCCAGCTGAACCAAAGCCATGATGCTGTAATTAATGATTCCAATAAACTCGGGCTTCACTCCTTCCTCTACCATTGAGCGCTCCACTTCCTGAATGGTTCGGATGCGGTTGGCTTTGATAAAAATCTGATCGGTAATGGAACTGGTGCGAAGAATGCGCCAAGCCGTTCCATAATCACTCATTTTCTTAAAGAAAATATCTTTGCATTCGTCAACGACGCGGTTGTACTGTTCGGAAGTTTTATCGGACATTTACCTCTCTTTTTAAAGCTTATTTTCGGCTGTGAAAGATACCAGTTTTTGGAAAGACAAAACTATGAAGATCAACGGGGAAATACGAGTTTTTAACAAGCCGTTAACGATGGGAATCCTCAACCTTACTGATGATTCCTTCTATGCGGGTAGTCGCGTTTCTGGCGAAAGCGGCATTCTGCTAAAGGCCAAGCAAATGCTAGAAGAGGGTGCAGACATTCTCGATCTAGGCGCCTACTCTACTCGCCCCGGTGCTGACGATGTTTCGGTGGCGCAAGAAACGGAACTCTTGATTGGCGGCATAAAAGCCATCAAAGACAAATTTCCCGATGCCATCCTTTCGGCAGATACCTTTCGAGCAGGCATTGCCCGAAAGGCAGTCGAAGCGGGAGCGGCTATTATTAACGATGTGGGAAGCGGAGTTCTCGACCCTGAAATGTTTGACGCTGTGGCCGAACTCGGCGTACCGTATGTGCTGATGCACAATCGCGGTACCCCAAAGACCATGAATGAAAAGGCTGTTTACAAAGACGTAGTCAATGAAGTCATATTGGAGCTTTCTCAAAGGCTTGATGAACTTCGGAGGAAAGGAGTAGCGGATGTGATCATCGATCCAGGTTTCGGTTTTGCCAAAACGGTCGATCACAATTTTACCATGCTCGGGCGCTTGGATGAATTCAAGATACTCGATTGCCCTATTTTGGTGGGTATCTCGCGTAAGTCGATGATCTGGAGAACGCTGGGATCGAGCTCTGATGAGGCACTGAACGGAACTTCTGTTTTAAATACGGTAGCCTTACAGAAAGGTGCATGCATCCTGAGAGTTCACGATGTTAGCGAATGCCGCGAGGCTATTGTATTAATGCGGAAAATCGAAGAACAAAGCTAGTGTGGAGATAGTTAGAATAGTATGACGAAAGAGCAAACAGCATATCCAGTCATTATTGTGGGAGGTGGCCCATGCGGAATCGCCGCAGGTGCCGAATTGAAAAAGAAAGGGATTGAATCGCTCATAATCGAAAAAGGAAGTGTAACGGAATCTATCCGCAGGTATCCCTTGCGTATGACATTTTTCAGCACAGCCGAGAATATCGAGATCGGCGGAATCCCATTTGCCACGAGCAATGTCAAAGCCAACCGGAACGAAGCACTGCAGTATTACCGAAAGGTGGCAGCTTACTTCCATTTGAATTTCAGTCTGAATACCGAGGTTACTGGCATAAAGAAACAAGGTGAGCAATTTCATGTGGACACCACAAAAGGAATCTTCACCGCTCAGAAAGTAGTTCTAGCGACGGGATACTTCGATATAGCCAGGTTACTCAATATCAAAGGAGAGAACTTGCCTCATGTGAATCATTATTACGACGAGCCCTACCGCCATTCATTCCAAAAGGTAGTCATAGTGGGCGGAGGCAACAGCGGTATAGAAGCGGCCTTGGAGCTTTACCGTCACGACGTAGATGTCACGATGGTCGTTCGCGGCGAAAGCTTGAAGCCAACGGCCAAGTATTGGCTTGTGCCCGACATCACCAACCGAATCAAAGAAGGC
This sequence comes from Cryomorphaceae bacterium, assembly GCA_047632755.1. GTDB lineage: Bacteria > Bacteroidota > Bacteroidia > Flavobacteriales_D > Cryomorphaceae > JAKVAV01. Next base: position 11,737 of record JBLIDT010000003.1, on the reverse strand, counting down.
AAGATCAAGGTCATTTCGAACGCAACGGCAAAGGAAATTAGAGCAGGTGAGATCGATATCGAGACGCCTGAAGGTGTGAAAACACTAGAAGCCGATTACGTGTATTTGCTAGTCGGTTACCTACCCGATGAAACGCTTTTAAGAAACTCAGATTTGGATCCCGACGAGCAATTGCTGGTAAAGCACAACGACAAAACATACGAGACCGACGTGGATGGATTATACCTATGCGGAACCGTCTTGGCGGGTGTGCGCACCGAAAAGGTCTTTATTGAAAACGGCCGCGATCATGCGAAAGCCATCGCTGAGGATATCGTCGGAAAGCAAGAGAAAATCTCAATGTGAATCGATAAACGAGGTAGCCTCTCTTATTCAGGATTTTGAAATGGAGCATCCCAGTGATATCAAATCGATCACCAAGTCAGGCATATTGCTCAAGCCAGAAGAGCTCTCGACGAAATAGAAGTTCTTCAAAAGGAAATAAAACATAACTAAGCAGTTACTGGTTTATTGAGTCAGTGTGATCCTTAACCTAAATAGTAAAACATAATCGGCCTATGACTCCAGAAAAAATCTCAAAGAGAAGATTCTTAAAAACAACAGGTGGCGTCTTTTTGGGCACCCTTATTTCTCCTGCCCTCTCATGGGGCAGTTCGCAATCATCTGAACACACTACTAAGGTGATTAGTCAATTTAATCTTCCAGCTTTGCCGTATTCATATGATGCACTGGAACCCTATATTGATGAGCAGACGATGCGCATTCATCATACCAAACATCATGCGGGGTATGCCAAAAAACTGAATACCGCCATAGAGTCATTGCCCCGTTTCAAAGGCAGAGGTATAGTTGATATTCTAGAAACTGTGACTTCTGAAAAGGATCAGGAAAAGGTTCGGCAGAACGGTGGAGCTTATTTCAATCACTCCCTGTATTGGAATATAATGTCTCCTAAAGGTGGCGGAAAGCCCTCTGGCGAGCTTTTAGATAAAATTAATCAAGCCTTCGGTTCTTATGAAAACTTCGTTTTAGAATTTAAGGATGCTGCAGGTTCAGTATTCGGTTCAGGCTGGGCTTGGTTGAGCAAAAATCAAGAAGGAAATCTATTCATTAGCTCTACTGCAAATCAGGACAATCCGCTCATGTCTATGATAGTTGATGAACCAGGCACGCCGATATTAGGTATTGATATATGGGAACATGCATACTACCTTAAGTATCAAAACAAACGCGCCGAGTACATTGACAGTTTTTTTCAGGTAATTAATTGGAACCAGGTTTCAGAAAACCTCTTGTAAACTTAAACGTCTACTTTTTTTCGTTCTGCTTTTTTGTTAACACAATCCCGTCCTTCAACAATTGATAGGCCACAGTCTCTGCATATTCAATCGAAAAAGAATTAACGGAAGACGGGTCCAATGTCTCTGATCTTGCAGACCATACTAAGCCTTCTGTTTCAAGATCATAAAGTGCTGCCTCCAGCGTGTAGACGGTACTTGAAGTATAATAGCCTTCTTGGTAAACCTGCGGAGAGTGATATCCGTAATACCCCCAGTAACTGCCATAATGGGCGCCGGTCGGATAGTAACCACCACCATAACCACCATAAGTTACAGTGCTGTATGATGCAGGAGTGTATGTTTCTTTGTCATCTACAGAGACGAGCGCAAAAGTCAAAACACTATCGAACCCTTTGCTTTTCAATTCATCAGCGATTTCCTTCTTCTTTTCGTCAGTAAGCTCCATATCGGGAGTAATGGTCCCCTTTATAGCTTGAGCATTTACTTTTCGTTTTTGAAGCATGTCAACCAAATCAGCGGCAACGCTCTTATCAGTCAACTGTTTTCCAACTAAACCAACAACAAAAATGTCATCGTAAGTTTTTGTTAAATCAGGGGCTTTGTATGTTCCTATTATCTTGGTTGAGTGACAGCCAAAAAGCAGCACTAAAAGAGGCAAAAGGACTAAAACTTTGGATAGATTAGATTTCATATTGGTATTGATCAAATTACGGTAACCATCTTAGTCCAAGCTGAAAAGCAAGAAAGCTATGCTCTTGCAAATTTTTGCTTTTGAAAGACTGGTGATAAGTAGAAACAAATAGTAAATCAGTGGATGGCGATATTTCTAAACCAAAACCTACTTCTGGTTGGATCCCAAATCGAAATGAATCTTCTTGAAATTGAAATCCTGCAAATTCTCTGCGTTCTTCAACCCAATGAAATCCTGCACCCATTCCGACATGAGGAGTCACAACCCCATATCTGTTGAGGTGATATTTTGCCATCACAATTGCAGGGATCATGTTGATGTAACGAAATTCTTCACCGGTTACTGTAAGCGTCTCCAATTCATAACTCTGTGATCCCATCTCCTGGTAAAAGGTTTGAACACCAGTCGAAAACCCAAGACTCCATTCATCATTGAGAAAATAATCTCCAGTGACCGCGAAGCCCCTGAAGCTAGTTTCATCAATAAAATCAGACGATTTTCCCATTGGGATCGCAACGCTGTACATTACGGAAGTCATTGCATCTCCTTGTCCAAAAGAACAAAGAGGAATAAGGCTGATAAATAATAGTAGCTTCTTCATGATTATTCTGCGACGATTAGGTAAGGCGATTGCTCAAAGCACTGATTGATACCATTTTGAATTCTCTTATCTGTGTCAGAGTTCGAGTCTGAAACTGCACCATTTATAGCACCGCTCCAAACGATTGGGATAAATCCCTCTTCGACATCAATTCCCGATGTATTGAGAATATCAACCAATACCGTTCCAACCGTATAGCTATAAACGTAACCTCCCCAGGGATAATATGGACTACCATATCCTGGGTAGTACCAACCCCATGAGGGATAAACTGCGCCTGCGGTCGTGGTACTCCAAATGTAACTTGTAATTATAAAGTCAGCTTCAAATGGATCTTCCACCTCTTGAAAACCTCTTGAATTCATGTTGAACTCAATTTGATTCAATATAGTTTGATCATGCTTTCTGTCAATAACCGAAGGGTTATTGTCCGTTACATGAATAACGGAATCTGCAAGGGCATAGGTCAAATCCTCACCAAAAAGGTAACCACTGTCGTAATTCGTTGCTGTTAAATCAGAGTCAGAATAATAGACAGGACCTTTAGGATAACAACCAGAAAGACCAGCCAAAATAGCAACTCCGAAACTGAATTTGATTAATGTGTTCGTCATATAATTGATTTTCAGTGCGTCAAATCTACACTTATTTCGTTTATTTAGACCCAAAATGAAATTATGAAAATTATCTTTAGTGCCCTGCTTTTCTTATTTAGCCTTACTTCATTTGCCCAGTATAGTGCAGATGATTCTAATGGAATTGAAGTTTCAGCTTTCTACGGATACCGATTCGGTGGAAAAGTTGATGTGTACTATGGAGCCGACTTGGGGTACCTCAAAATAAACGACAATGCAGCTTACGGGATTGACCTCAGCTACAGGATAAAAGACAGATTCAATATTAACCTTCAGTGGTCTAGACAAGATACTGACATGGATTTCTTCGGTTACAGAGAAATTGGAGCTGAAGACTTAGGGAAAGTAGCTGTAGAGTACTTTATGGTATCAGCTTTAAGCGATGTAGGCACGGCTAATTCATCCGTCGTTCCCTTTGGTGGGGCTGGTATAGGAATGGTTGTAGCAACGCCTGCTGATTCTAGAAACTTGGATACAGCCTATCGATTTGCATTTACCCTTCAGGGAGGGGTGAAAATATGGCTAAGCGACAAAGTTGGCCTACGACTCCGTGGTGCCATGCTAGCTCCAATGCAGTGGGGTTCAGGAGGCTTATTTTGTAGTTCAGGATCGGGATGCGGTGTTGGCGTTAGCGCATCAACGACGATACTTCAAGGAGAATTCTCGGGAGGAGTTATTGTAAAACTTTAGCAACAGAACTGCTAGCTGAGTAGCTTCTGCCTCAAGTAAAATTCTAATTGGCTGTTTACCCGTTTTAATTCTGCCAGTAATCTTTTATTCTCTTTTCTGAGATTAAAAATTTCAACGGCTTGATTAATCGTAGCCACCATATTGGACGCGTCCCATGGCTTCGTAAGATATCTGTACACTTCACCCTGATTAATGGAATCCACTACAGCTTGCATATCGCTGTATCCTGTTAAAAGAATTCTTATCGGTTCAGGGTGCGTTTTTTTCAAATCTGTAAAGAATTCGACGCCAGTTATCTTAGGCATTCGTTGATCTGATAAAACGACTTTCAAATCCTCCTTATCCAGAAATTCCTGAGCGGCTTCTGGACTGATGGCTGTATAAACGTTGAACTCTCTTCTCAAAGAAGCTTTGAATGAAACTAGATTGTGTTGCTCGTCATCTATATATAAGACGCCTGTTTTTTCTTTGGTGTCTTTCTCTTCATATTCGTGCATGGTGGGTCAAATTAGGGGGTTTGTCGAAAATAAATAGTCCTTTCTTTATTTCTTTATAGCTTAGATTTTTGCATTAAAAATATGATAATGATACGGGAAAAAACCCTGAAAGATACTTTAGGCGCCGCTAATCAAAATGATCTCGCTAGTTACAGTCCAATTTTCTACCAACTGCATTCGGTCTCCGTTCAAAATGAATTAATTGAGTTAATCGGAAGCAAGTCACCAATAATCACCGATGACATAGTCAATCAACTGACCGAACTCATTAAGGCCCGAAATCCAAAGAAAAAACTGAATTCATCAGAGATTGATATTGCCATATCACATCACCTTGAAGAGACTGATATCAATCACTATGGAATATGGGCCTACTACCCTTGGTCAAACAGATTGGTACACATACTACCCGAAAACGAATTTATTGAGGTTAGAACAGATAGAAACCACTACAAAATAAGTCCAGCCGAAGAGAAAGTTTTGGCAGAAAAGAAAGTTGGTCTTATCGGCTTATCAGTCGGACAGTCTGTGGCCGTTACGATGGCAATGGAAAGAGGTTTTGGTGAGTTGAGATTAGCGGATTTTGACTCTTTAGAGCTCACCAACCTTAACCGGATAAGAACAGGTGTGCACAACCTTGGAGTTTCAAAAGTGGTTTGTGTTGCACGAGAGATTCTTGAAATTGATCCATTCTTAAATATCAAATGTTTCGGTGATGGACTCACTGAGGATAACATCGAGGAATTCTTTTGCGGAGGAGGAGACTTGGATCTTCTTATAGATGAATGCGATGGCTTAGACATGAAAATCATCGCCAGATGGAAAGCTCGTGAAATGAAAATTCCTGTGGTCATGGAAGCGAGTGACCGTGGAATGCTTGATGTTGAGCGTTTTGACTTGGAGCCCAACCGCCCCCTACTCCACGGAATGGTTGACGATTTGAGTCCCGAAAAATTAAAAACGCTGGAAACCAACGAAGATAAAATCCCCTACATGCTTGCCATCGTTGGTGCAGATACCATATCAACACGCGCGAAAGCATCAATGCTCGAAATAGGTGAGACAATCTCTACTTGGCCTCAATTGGCCTCAGCGGTTACACTTGGTGGTGGTGTTACAGCAGATGTGGTAAGACGTATATTCTTGAATCAATTCCACGAATCAGGCAGATACTACGTCGATGTAGAAGACATTATAGGAAATAAGAATGTGCAGGCAAATAAGCAGCCTGAAATTAAAATCCCTAAGCCCGATGCAGACTTTGGACCTGAGATAATCAGTAAAGGAAGCATTTCTATCGACCCTACAATTGCAGAAAAAATTGTAAGAACTGCATGTCACGCGCCTTCAGGAGGAAATCTACAACCTTGGAAGTGGTCGAATAAGGATGACCTCTTTCAATTAAAATTCGACCGGAACTTGGTGAGCTCCTTTCTTGATCACCATGAGATCGCCTCTATGATTGCCTTAGGGGCTTCTCTGGAGAACGCTCGTCTCGAAGCGACAAATCAGGGCTACGAAAGCACTGTTGGATTCTTCCCAATTCAAACAGAAAAAGACGTCGTTGCCCACGTGACTTTAAATAAGGCCGATACATCGATTGCATTTGATAAATGGCTTGGATCAAACGTGTTGCAAAGAGAAACCAATAGAAATCTTGAACCGAGCGAACCGCTATCTCATGGCGATGTAGAGAAATTAAAGTTGGCTAGCCTTAAAAACGGTTCCAACTTGACCATAATAGAACCTGGCAATGAGTTTGATCAACTCGCTGCTTTAATCGCGCAAACCGAAAGGTTTAGAATCATGCATCCCACAGGGCACAAAAATTTCAATGAAGAAATGCGCTGGACAAAAGAGGAAGTTGAATCGACCAAAGACGGTATTGATATCGCCACGGTTGACCTTACCATCGGAGAGCTGGCCGGATTTAAGCTAGCTAGAAATATAGATGTCATTGATAAGCTCTTGGAGTGGAAGGGGGGATCAGCATTTGAAAAGCTTTCTAAAAAGTCCACTTCTTCAGCAGCAGCTTTGGGGATTATCACGCGTCCAAAGCGTTCGCGGTTGGATTACCTCCAAGCGGGTATGGATATGGAAAGAGTTTGGATAGCCGCCAATGCTTTGAACATTGGCTTTCAGCCGCAGTCACCACTTTCGCTTTTGCTACCTCGGCTTGAGGATAGTAACGACCTGTCTCCAGAACAACACAAGGAATTCACACAGGTTGGTAAACAACTCTCTGAAATAATGTCATTCTATACCACCGAAGAGCCTATTTTTATCTTTAGATTATTCTACAAGCAAAAAAAAGTGGTGAAGAGCCTTAGACGTGATTTGAACCTACATTTTAAAAGAAGTTAATGATTCATTTACGTGCCTATCGAGCCATTGACGAGGAAGAAAGCTGTCTAGCTTATGCAATGGGCCATCGTCAGGTGCTTGAAGGTTTCAATTTGGGTAATATTACCACCAATAACTATGACTGGGCGTATAATCCTCATGTCTATGTAGTCGAAGCTGTTGATAAGGAATCTGGACAACTCTTGGGTGGAATACGCGTACAAGTTGCTGATGGGAGAACCGATCTTCCCGTGCAAGAAGCAGTGCAGCATTTTGATCCAAATATTAATGAAATGGTGAGGCATTATGCCTTTAATGGTGGTACGTCAGAATTGTGCGGGCTTTGGAACAGTAGATCTACGGCTCCGAACATTGGGGTGACTGTAAACCTCGCAGTGGCAGGCATGGCTATCTGCAATCAACTCCCGATTACTTCCATCTTTACGATTGTTGCTTCGTACACCTTAAAGCTAGCACTTAGGCTTGGTTATAGAATTGAAAGGAGTTTGGGAAATAACGGTGAGTTTATCTATCCCAATAGTAATTATGTTGCCAAGGTGCTTTCTGCTACCCCTCAATCTCTAAAGCACGTTTCTCAAATTATTTACGATAAAATTTTAAAACTTCGAGCAAATCCTAAAATCGAATTTACAGAAGAAGTGGGGAACGATAAAAAGATCCTTTACAGCCATGACCTTCAACTCAAATCAGTAGGGAAATTGGAATGGGTAGAATAGCAGTTCTTCTTCTCGGTCTATTACTATTGCTGCTTTCTGGCAGGACTCAGGCCAGTGATACGCTTAAGCTTACGCCTGATTTCGGCAAAAGAGTGTTGGGCAGTGAACTCTCCGTTCTCCGAGATACGGTCTGTTCGTTTAGTGTTGATGATGTTCTAAATAAAGAGTTTGAACAAGTTCAATCTCCGAGGCCAAATTTGGGTTTCAACGCAGGAGCTCTATGGGTCAAAGCGACCATTCAAAATCTTGCTGAAAACAGAGATTACCGTATTCAAATTCACCAACCCTTACTCGATACGGTCAAAATTTTCGTGTTGGATGAGAAAGGTCAAATCATTTGCGAAAAACTTTTTGGAGAAAGCCTGCCCTTCAATCACAGAAAATACAGCGCTCCGCCTTTTATCCTCGACCTCACCATTCCCAATGGAGAATCGAGAACCATTCTTCTCAGAATAACAACGGCTGAACAAATTGTTTTACCTATTTACATAGCAACCATCCAAGCATCAGAGAAGCTCTTACTTGTCACAAACTTGCTCTTTGGGGCTTATTTTGGGCTTATTATTGTGATGGCTCTGTACAACTTTTTTATCTTCTTAATTGTTCGCGACAGGAGCTATTTAATTTATGTGTTATATATAATTTCTGTAGGGTCAACACAAGCTGTGTTGGAAGGTTATTTACAGCAATTTTTGTGGCCTGATAATTATTGGCTGGCATCTAGGAGCACTTATTTATTTACAGCCTTAGTCAGTATCACCTCCGTCATATTTCTTCAAGATTTTTTGAAAACAAAAATATATGCTCCACGTGTAAATATGTTTGCTTGGTTCATTTATGGCTATTTCCTTCTGGTCGTAATTGCCACCCTTTTTGGGGTCAATAGCTTTGTTCACATGGCGGCGCAAATAGGTATAACCGTTCTCTCACTTTACATTCTCGCAGCGGGTATTATCGTATACAGAAAGGGCTACGCTCCCGCCAAGTTTTTCATTTTGGCGTGGGGAATATTGGTGGCTGGAATCATCGTGTACGCCTTACAAGATTCTGGGCTTATTCCTTCCAATCCAGTCACTAACTACATGATGCTTTTTGGAAGTGCTGTCGAAGCAGTATTGCTATCAATCGCTCTCGCTGATCGCATTAACATTCTGAAAAAGGAAAAAAGTGAATCTCAAGAACAGGCCCTCAGAGTATCTCTGGAGAATGAGAAAATTGTAAAAGAGCAAAATGTCGGGCTGGAAGTCAGAGTCAGTGAACGAACAGCCGATCTTGAAAACACAAACTTCAGGCTCAATACGGCAATCTCAGAATTGAAAGAAACCCAATCACAGCTTGTTCAGGCTGAAAAAATGGCCTCACTTGGTCAGCTTACTGCAGGAGTAGCTCATGAGATCAACAATCCCATCAATTTCGTGAGCGCCAATATTCAGCCTTTGCGCTATGATGTAAAGGACATCTTGGACGTACTTGATATGTATGACTCTATAAGCGATGCTGATGATTTTCAAGAAAAAAAGCTGTCTATTGAAAAATTTAAACAGGAAATAGATCTCACATACAGCAAGCAAGAAGTGAATGAACTTCTCAAAGGAATTGAAGAGGGTGCAAAACGGACTGCTGAAATCGTAAAAGGACTTAAAAACTTCAGTAGAATAGATGACTCCAGCGTAAAAAAGTTAGATCTCAACGAGGGAATTCGTTCGACTTTGGCTATTTTAAAGAGCTCTATTCCTAGCAATATTCAGATAAATATAGAACTGAATAAAGATTTACCACTTGTGGAATGCATGGGTGGTAAAGTCAATCAAGTATTTCTAAACATCGTCAATAATAGTCTTCAAGCCATGGAGAAAAATCAATTGGACAAACCATCTATTCTTTCTATAAGAACATTTTACAACGATGAATACGTGACAATAGAAATTAGCGATACTGGCGAGGGTATGGATGAAATTAGGAAGAATCGTATCTTCGAGCCCTTCTTCACCACTAAAGATATTGGCCAAGGAACAGGGTTAGGCTTGAGTATTGTCTTCAAGATTATTGAAACCCACAATGGCAAAATTAGAGTTGATACCGAACACGGAAAGGGGACAAAATTTGCTCTGGAATTCCCAATAAAGGCCAGAATTAAATCCGAACTATAATGTCTGAACACGAGAAAATAAGCGTTTTATACCTCGATGACGAGGAACCGAATTTGAGTGCTTTTAAGGCTAGCTTTAGAAGAACACATGACGTTAGAACAGCAAACACTGCGGAAGAAGCGTTGGCATTAATTGCAGAAGAGGAACCACATATTATCATTGCCGATCAACGAATGCCAGAAGTTAGCGGTGTAGAGTTCTTCCAGACTATTTGCGAAAAATATCCCGACCCGCAACGAATATTACTAACCGCTTACACAAGCTCTCAAACGGTGATCGATGCCGTTAACAAAGGTCATATAGATAAATACTTGGTGAAGCCATGGGATCGAGAGTTGATGGAGAAAACCCTTAGCTCCGTTTATGAATCATACAAGACCCGAGTAGAAATAAAACGTACCAACATAGAGCTTTACAGAGTAAATGCTGAATTGAATAGATTCGTATACAGTGTTTCGCATGATTTAAGAGCCCCACTCCTTTCATTATTAGGACTGCTTGATCTTAGTAAAGATGAACAAGATCCAAAGCAAGTTCAAGAGTATTACGAACTCATGAAAACCAGCATTCGAAAAATGGATGATTATATCCAAACTACTCTCCAATACTACCGCAATCTTAAGACCAATTTGAATCTTGAAAATGTAAATCTAAACGAGCTGATTAATGAAATTATAGAGCCGCTCATAAATTACAACAGTAATGTTAGGTTCAAAGTGAATATTGACGAAGACGCTGTAATTCACTCAGATCGCGTTCGATTGAAAATAGCCTTGAATAATCTTATCACCAATGCCGTCAAGTACGGATTTAAAGAAAGCAATACTCCCTACGAAATATGCATAAGCGTTGAGGAAAAAGACGGAAGCAGTAGAATAATTGTATCGGATGAAGGCAAGGGCATACCTCCAGAACAGCTCAAGAAGATATTCGAAATATTCTTCTCTGCTGAAGCCGCTAATAAAGTAGAAAGCAATGGACTTGGACTTTATCTGGTGCGCCAAGCGATGGATAAAATACAGGGGACAGTGTCCGTAAGATCTCAGCAGAATGTGGGAACAGAGTTTGAAATCAATCTCCCCAATCTGACCACAAGTAACTAAACCGATTGCCCTCAGCTATAGGTTTCTTCTGATTAACGCCGACTAAGCGGCAAAAATTCTATGCCTGCTCGGACTTTTAACTCCTGCTCTTGCGATGAATTAGAGCAGCATGATCTGTCCAGTTCGACGATGATATAGGCTAAAGAAGAATGCGGATGCCCACCATCGGCATATCAATGTATCTGTAGGCCCAGGGCTGAGTTTTTCATGCGGCCCCGCCTGCCCAAAATCCAGTCTACTGAACTTTCATTAAATGAGTAGCCAATCCATTTGGGCAAGCTTTGTGGGGTGAGAAGATAAACTTAAGAAAGACGATACGCCACATAGAGGGAGCGGATATAACTGACTGCAATTACCCCCGAAAATTACCAATTGTGTTTGACGGATTATGTTTGGCACATCAAACAAAAAGGGAACCGCTGCCGCGTATTTTATCGAAGCTGCGCTTCTCCTCCTCCTCCTCTGAAAAATCTTTGGTTAAGCTGTAAATTAATAGAGTGAGTTTGTACACATCTTTGAATACAGGCAGACCATAATACAATGCCATACTGTATAGTTTAAATGAAAAATGGAGGGCACAGCCCTCCATTTTTAAAAATTACTTTCTTTGATTTTGTGTCGGCACTCGGGAAAATGCAAGTAAACTTGCTCTTGCCCTCATTCCTAATAAAACCGACCGCTTAAGCGGTGCTAATTAAATTGATAAATGACTCACTCCTTGTTTATTTTAAAGGTGTTCGTGAGACCGCTGCGCTATATTGTTAAAAAGCCCGGACTGGACGCACTTTGGCCTCTATGTACTTAACGCCGGCGTAAAACTGAATACCATTGGCGAAACTCTGTGTCCACGCATAAACCCCGTTATACTCCGTAGAACTCCAATAGAGGTCAGCACTAAAACCGCCAATGGCTACCCGATTTATATACAATTGATTCAACTCATTTACTGAAGGCAGGAACCAATCACTGTATCCATTGAGTGTCAAATT
>JBLIDT010000002.1:0-235795 GCA_047632755.1 Cryomorphaceae bacterium | reverse complement strand
TAATGGACAGCAGAACAATAGCAATGACCGTTATGATGGGATTTGGAAGAACAGGTTCTACAGAAGACTTGTAGGCGGGTGCAATAATTTTTATGTCTGACCCGATTGAAATACGAGCTAATTCTGCCTCTGATTTCTTTTCGATCAGTGAAGAGTACAATTTCTCATTTAAGCGATACTTTCTATCAAGGCGAATTAAATCTCTTTCTTCTTCAGGCAGGGTTCTGGACTCTCTGTCGAGCTTTCTTAACTCAGCGTCTACATTTGCAATAAGCATTGAGTTGCTTTTTTCAAACCCCGTGATAGATTGAACAATAACTTCCTTGTTAGAGGAGATCTTATTGTCAAGTTGAGCCAGCATTGGATTATCAGAATCACTTCTCTGACTTAGGTTGTTTTTTTCATACTGCAATTCAACCAATTCAGTAGTTAAGTCTGAAATCAACCGATCTTCAATACCAAAAGCCTGAGGTGATATTAGCCCTCCATAGTTATCGTTATCTTGGAGAAAATCTTTCAAGTACTTGTAATATTTTTGGCGAACTAGTAAATCAACTTTTTGATTTTCCATCTTCGTCGACTGTTCCACAACTAGATCGCCTTCTCTACCAAAATTAGTGATGCCTTTTTCTGATTTAAACTTTTGTATCGTGTCTTCGCTTAAGGCAAGCATTTTACTCATTCGATCGACCTCGTTGGTCAAGAAATCGACCGCTTTATCCAAAGACTCTGTCTTGGATTCCATATGGGTTTCAATCACTAGCTCAACAAGATTATTGAAAAAAGCGACTTGTTTAGCTGGTGCTTCTGCCAATATGGATACGTTGTAAACAGTAGCTTCGACATCTGCTGCTTCAACGCTGATGTCTTCGGCATATTGAATAGCCCAAACACGAGAAGATCTAAGCACAAACCCAAATGCGTCCTCAACTAAGTCATTGTATAGGGTTATTTGACTGTTTTGAAGAGTATCATTTTTTATGACTTTGAACTTTATCTTATCAAAAGTTACCCATTCGTTAAACGCAAATTCCCCTTCAAATTCAAATTCAATTTCAGTAACAGGATATTCTCCCTCTGCATAGACCTGATATAGATTGTCATTTAAGAATCTGACATAAAAAGGGGTGTTATAAGGAGTAAGGTGGTCCTCGAAAGACATGTAAGTGCTGTCTAGTTCTATCCTTATTGGTGATCTTCCATAAATGTCGGTATCGAGAATGACGCCTTCCTTTACGTATTGAATGTTCATTCCTGTCCGCTCAACCGCCTCTTTCAAGATGGGGTAAGAGGTAAGTAATACTTTAAGGTTGACATTGTAAGAGTCATCTGGCTTCACGAAAAGTGGGATAGATGCCACCATAGTAGCAGCGTCGTTGACACCTTTTGGTTTCTCTATCTGCACCTTCATCGAAGTGTTATGCCAAACAGGAAACATTATTTGGAAAAGACCACCAATGAATGTCCAAAATACTAGAACAGCCAACAATAACGGCCAGGATTTGAAAAATCTTTCTGCGATTGATCGCAAATCGAGTTCTTCTTGTCTGATAATTTCTCTTTCAGGAACCATTCGAATTCTAGTCTTGTTGGATTAGTAGATATAGAGTTACAACAGAGACAGTTGCAGTAACGGCGTTAAAGAAATTTTGAACATCTCTCGTAGCGTACTTCTTCCGTTTCTGCGGTTTTACCATTAATATGTCATTGGGTTGCAGGTAAAAATTCTCGGAAGCCAACAAGTTCTGGTCGGTTAAGTCGACTGAATACAGTTCGTTCTTTCCATTCCTATTCCTGACGATCTTTACTGTTTCCCTACTCGCAAAATCTGTCGCGTCTCCTGCCAATCCCATCGCTTCAAAAATGTTTATTCGGTGGTTAAGTACTTGATATCTGCCAGGTAGATTCACTTCACCAAGTATGGTAACATAGTAGTTCATCATGAACACTCTAATGGCTGGGTCGATAAAGTATCTAGCAGCGTTCTCTTCAATGGTCTCCCTTGCCTCGAATATGGTTTGACCTTCGACAAAGATTTTCCCTACGATCGGGATGTCGATATTCCCATCCATATCTACAAGAAAACCAGCTAGTGCAGGCACTGCCTGAATGGTTCTAGAATCACTTAAATAATTTACATCCAGTTGCTGAAAGCTCTTGGAGAGAGTTGGGTGATCTGACTTCACGTACAAGATATCGCCAGACCTGAGCGTGTAATCGACAGGAGGAGCATTAAATACGGTATCCGCGAGATTCTCGGACGGCCTTTTTTTCGAATAATCCTGCACGTATACAATCCGTTTGTTCGAAATGCAGGAGGCCAGAAGAAAGCCTGCGACTGAGTAGAATAGAAGACTTTTGAGCTTAATCATCTAAGGGTAGTTCAAATTAGTATCTCTGCAATATCGGAATCGTGTCCAATTTCATAATGCCCACCGTTTCGCAAGAGAAGATTTAGTTTTTAAGGCTTCTCTTATTCGAAATATGAACTAACTATGTTTCAATTAATGGGGGAATTCTTAAAAGAGCGATTTTCGGTTATAACAATTGGCGCAAATGTAAAAGTATTTCTGTGACAAAATCTACTACCGATATCAGTTTTTCAAGTACTTAATGAATTGATTCTTGATGTACTGATATTGGCTGGGTATATTTGCTCCTTTTTGCACCGCCCAAAATAGTCTATGACTCCTCAAACGATTCTGGTTGCTACTACGATACTCTTCCTTATCATAGTTCTTTATCGAGAGTTATTAAGGCCGGGAATTGCGTTTATGATTGTGACAGTTATTCTGCTCTTTGCGGGTATTATATCACCAAAAGAGGCATTGAGCGGTTTTGCAAATGAGCAATTAGCTGTGATTGTAATGCTCATGGTGGTGAGCAATGCCATGCGAAAAACCAATCTTCTTAACCGAGGGTTTAGGAAATTCTTTAAGCCCACCGATAGTCGAGGGTTATTTATGATAAAAATGACTGGGAGCGTCGGCGTGTCTTCGGCCTTACTGAACAATACACCTCTTGTGGCAATGATGATGCCCTATGTATACTCTTGGTCCGAACAGAAAAAATTGGCTGCCTCCCAATTTCTGATCCCGCTTTCATATGCGTCTATTCTTGGAGGTTGTGTAACACTTATAGGTACCTCTACCAACCTTATTGTAAATGGACTGGCTATGGAGTACGGGGAAGAGAGCTTGGGAATATTTGATTTCGCTATTCTCGGTATTCCCGCTTTACTTATTGGCGGATTCTATTTATTTGCCTTTTCAAAAGCTCTTCTTCCAAACAATCGCTCTGCTACTGAAGAATCGGCATCACGTGAATATTTTGTTGAAACTCATGTTCAATCGGGAAGCAGTCTGATTGGAAAGTCAATACAAGATGCTTCTTTGAGGAATTTGAAGGGGCTATTTCTGGTAGAAATAAGACGAAAGAAGAAGGATATTACGCCTGTACCTCCTGATATGGTTTTGGAAAAAGGAGACAAACTATTCTTTGCAGGGGATCCTGATGGAGTGGCTGAGCTTACTACTCCGTCTCTGGGCCTTTCTTTGCCCAGCGATTGTCAACTACCAAAAGAGAGTCAAGCGCGCATAATTGAGTTGGTCATTGCGCCTCAATCAGCGCTAATAGGAGAAATTGTTAAGGACACGGATTTTAGGAACCGGTACAACGGCGCCATAATGGGAATTCACAGAGGTGAGGAAAGGTTGAAGGGAAAAATCGGAGATATCGAACTTCGAGGAGGTGACGTTCTCTTGGTTCTATCTGGAAACGGTTTTATCAAGAGGGTTGAGACCAGTCAGAATTTCTATATTTTATCTCAGGTGAAAGAGGTGCACAACCTTTCTTGGTGGAAAACCTCAGTGATCATCGTTGGTTTGTTAACAGCAATCCTTTTAGCCGCAACCAATATGGTGCCGCTTTTTATCTCTCTGATAGCACTCATTACAATATGCATTCTGTTAAAACTCATAAAAACCAGAGAAATAAAAGAGAATGCAGACATGAATCTAATCGTTATAATCGCTTTAGGTCTAGCCTTAGGAAAGGGAATGATCAATAGTGGTTTGGCAGATGTCTTAGCCAACAGTGGGTTAAATCTCTTGAAACCATTTGGCGGGTATGGGCTAATAGCGGGGATTTTTATCGTTACCAATTTGCTATCAGCATTTATGACAAGTAAAGCAGCTGTAGCCATTGTTCTTCCTGTAGCGCTGACTATTGCTCATGATATGGGGCTTCCGATTGAGCCATTCATACTAGTTGTGGCCTTTGGTGGTGCAGCAAACTTCATTACCCCAATCGGTTACCAAACCAATCTCATGGTCTATACTCCCGGGGGTTATACATTTAACGATTATTTTAAGTTTGGCCTGCCCCTCACCATTATTTGCTTGTTAATTTGCACTTTTGTTTTAAATACCTATTACAATCTCAATTAAAAAAAACTATGAAAGATTTAATCTCCACTGCAATTGAAGCGGCCTACTTAGGTGGACTCGAAATTCTCGATGTATATGAAAGCGACTTTGCAGTAGAAACCAAGGATGATAAGTCACCCTTGACATTAGCCGACAAGAGAGCTCACCTGAAGATTGTCGAATTATTGGGTGATGGCTTACCTGTTCTCAGCGAAGAGGGTAAAGCCATTGAATTCAATGAACGTTCGGGGTGGGATCGGTTTTGGATGGTTGATCCACTCGACGGAACCAAAGAGTTTGTTAAGAGGAACGGAGAGTTTACTGTTAATATCGCTTTGATCGAAAACGGTAAATCTGTTGGAGGGGTTATATACGTTCCCGTGAAAAAGGACCTTTATTTTGGAGCTGTTGGAATGGGTTCATACAAAGTTTCGGATTTTGAAGGGAGCTCATACCAATGGGATGAGCTCATAGCAAAAGCCGAAACCCTTCCTGCACCCAGTGATTCTGGCAAGTATCGTGCGGTAGGAAGCAGGTCACACATGTCTCCTGAAACAGAGGAGTTTTTTGAAGAACTTAAAAAGGAGCATGGAGAAATTGAGGTCGTTTCAATGGGGAGTTCACTCAAGATTTGCTTAGTAGCTGAGGGCTCAGCCAATGTGTATCCGAGATTTGCTCCTACTATGGAGTGGGATACTGCCGCAGGTCATGCCATTGCTAAAGGTGCTGGAAAGAACATTATGGATCATACCACGAAGGAAGAGATGAAGTACAACAAAGAGAACTTATTGAATAACTGGTTCATTGTGAACTAAAATTAATATTGAATTGAATGAAAAAAGTCCCGCTCAAGCGGGACTTTTTTTTGAAATGAAAATTCTATGGGTCGGCTGGTCGTTACAATGACGCCGTGTTCGAGATGGAGATCAACGCCTCTCTAATCACTTTATCATCGTCAGTCATGATGGAGTAAAAGCCATCATTTCCCCAAATATTTCGAGCGATGTATGCCTTTATGCGCAGTTTTAACACTTCTTTTGAAAGATTGATTCCGCCAATATCGGGAGTCACTCCCTTTTCTTCAGCGTAGCTCACAAAGTTGTCAAACATACTTTTGTCTACATCGAAGTCGCGTTCGAATTCTTTGTAATCTTCAAAGTTTGCGAGATCCTTTCGATGCGTATCAGCGTAGTCAAAGCCAAATTGATTTAAGATCCCTCGATAGCTCACAATGCTCAGGTATTCAGAAGCTCCGGCGGTGTCAAGTCCAACAAAAATGTCAGGCATGATTCCACCTCCGCCATAAACGATTCGCCCGCCAGGAGTAACGTATTGGAGTGAATCGGAGAAATGTATGCTATCGGCAGAAACAAGCTCACCCGTTGCAAAGCGATTTTCATAATCCGCTTCGTAGTCGATATCTTGTCCATAAGGCTTTTGGATGCTTCTGCCAGAGGGCGTGTAGTAGCGAGCCACCGTGAGCCTCAAAGCAGAATTGTCGGGAAGACTCATATGTTCTTGCACCAGTCCTTTTCCAAAAGATCGGCGACCAACGATTACTCCCCGGTCATTGTCTTGAATCGCTCCTGCCAAAATCTCAGAGGCTGAGGCCGATCCTTGGTCAATCAATATAGCCAATGGAATATTAGAGTATTTACCCCTTTTTGAGGCGGTGTATGATTTTTTCGGACTAGACTTTCCTTCGGTGTATACGATCAGCTGCCCTTTTTGGAGAAATTCTTCGGTGATCTGCACGGCCGCGGTTAAGTACCCGCCACCATTTCCACGCAAATCAATCACCAACTCGTTCATTCCCTCCTCCTTGAGCTTCTCGGCACTTTTGGAAAATTCTTCATACGTCGTCCGAGCAAATCGACTGATTTTTATGTAGCCAATGGTATTGTCAATAATCTGCGCAGTAGCCACGCTGTTAATAGGAATCGTGCCACGAGTAATCTCGAAAGGGATCAGTTTCTTATTTCGTAGAATGTCTACTTTGACTATAGTTCCACCTTCGCCTTTCAGGAGAGAAATGACGTCATTATTTTTAATCTCAACACCGGCAATGTTTTCTTCGTCTACGTTAATAATCTTGTCACCCGCTTGAATCCCCAATTCTTGACTCGGTCCGCCATCAAGCGCAGCAACGACTCTTACGGTGTCATTTTGAATCAAAAATTCTACTCCAATTCCTTCAAAGTTTCCTTCCAATGGCTCAGTGTAAGAAGCCATTTCTTCTGCACTTATATAATATGAATGAGGGTCCAAATCTTCTAAAATCGAGGCAATGGCCTTTTCAATCATTTGATTCTTGGCCACAGTATCCACATACTCGCGGTCTATGTAGCTAATGATTTGAGTGATTTTATCAGCATTGGAAGAACTGCGCGTTGGTAAAAAAGTTCTTGAGCCGTCTTCAGCGAAAAAGGTACCTAGGTAAATCCCAAACACCAGCATAAATGCTAGCATTAACGGGTAGTATATTATTAGTTTGTTTTTATTTGAATTTTGGTTCATCCTATTTTCTCAATATGTTCAATCTCTATTCCTGCATCTCCTAGCAGTTTCACACCTTCTCCATCTTTATATAATTTGGCAAACACTACGCGGCGAATCCCAGCTTGTAGAACAAGCTTGCTGCAGTCCTTGCAAGGAGAGAGTGTTAAGTATAACGTAGCATCCTGGGCATTGTTGGTGCTGCGCGCAACCTTCGTTATAGCGTTTGCTTCCGCATGAAGTACAAACCAATGAGTATCACCCTTGTCGTCCTCGCAGCAATTGTCAAATCCAGCAGGGGTGCCGTTGTAACCGTCGGAAATGATCATTCCGTTTTTGACAATAATCGCCCCTACTTGCTTTCTGCTGCAGTGAGAAAGCTTGCTCCACTCGGCCGCCATCCTTAGATAGGCTACGTCGTAACGGTGTTGCTTTGCTTTATTTTCAAATGTGGGTGTGCCTAATGCAGTCATAAATGCGAATATAAAACGGAATTGTGGGCAATGGTTGCTGGGAGAGTAAGTTAAATTAAGTGAAAGGACTTCAACCTCTGGGTGCTGCAAGCGCTGCCATTGGGCCAAAAAAAAGTGAGGAACTTCGCTCTCGCTCTGTTTCTCACTCTGTGTATGTACCCGGGGCGGGAATCGAACCCGCACTCCCGAAAGAACTGGATTTTGAATCCAGCGCGTCTACCAGTTCCGCCACCCGGGCATTGATGAAGCCGCAAAATTACTCTTTCATCGCAATAAGCCAAACAAAATCTGAAAAGCCTAGATTTGTATGCAATGTTTCTTTGGATGTCAAGGCCATAATCGTAGCTTTGCAGCCATTTTTAAGATGAGCAATTCAGTCAAAATATTCGCAGGAAGTGCATCCGAAGATCTCGGTACGAGGATCGCACGCGCTTACGGTCAGGAGTTAGGAAATCTAAAGATGTCCAAATTCAGTGATGGTGAATTCCAGATTTCTTACGAGGAGAGCATCCGCGGAAATGATGTTTTTATCATTCAATCTACATTCCCACCTGCAGATAATCTGATGGAACTGCTTCTTATGGTAGACGCAGCTAAGAGAGCCTCTGCCAAGAGAATTGTCGCCATATTGCCTTACTTCGGTTTTGCTAGGCAAGACAGAAAAGATAAGCCGCGTGTAGCGATAGGTGCCAAATTGGTGGCCAATCTACTCACTGCTGCAGGAGTGGATCGTGTGATGACAATGGATCTGCACGCTGACCAAATCCAAGGGTTTTTTGAAGTGCCAGTAGATCATCTTTTTGCATCTTCTATCTTTTTGCCTTTTATAGAAACGCTCGATACGTCAAACCTGATTATGGCTGCTCCTGATACAGGAGGAACCAAGCGCGCAAATGCTTACGCCAAGTATTTGAACGTGGATATGGCTATCTGTTACAAGCAGAGAAAAGTAGCCAACCATATCGAGAGTATGACGGTGATCGGGGATGTAGAAGGTAAAGATGTTCTATTAGTAGATGATATTATTGATACTGCTGGGACATTGACCACGGCTGCCGATATGATGATGGATCGAGGTGCAAAAAGCGTTCGTGCCCTTTGCACGCACGCTGTATTATCTGGTCCTGCGTATGATAGAATCGAAAAGTCCACCATCAAAGAATTGATCGTTACAGATACCATTCCATTGAAGAAGAAGCATGACAAAATACGTGTGTTGACTGTTGCGGACCTATTCGCAGACGTTATTCATAGCGCGATCAATTACCAATCAATTAGCAAATATTTTATCGTTTCATAAACACAATCAAAAATGAAAACAGTATCGATGAGCGGTTCTCCTAGAGAGAACGTAGGGAAAAAAGATGCTAGTCTCGTGAGAGCCGAAGGAAAAATTCCTTGTGTACTTTACGGCGGCGAAGACCAAAAACATTTTTCCATTAATTACATTGAGTTTAACAAGTACATCTATACTCCTGATGTATATATCTATGAATTGGATCTAAACGGAACCAAGGTGAATGCGATCATTCGCGACATCCAGTTTCATCCAGTAACGGATGCAACAATTCACGTTGACTTCTTGGAGCTTGTTGAAGGAAAGCAAGTTACAATGGATCTTCCCCTCAGATTCTCAGGAAATTCAATCGGAGTAAGAAATGGAGGTCGACTTTTATCCAACTTCCGTCGGGTGAATATCAAGGGAATTCCTGCTGACCTTCCAGAAGCGGTTGAAGTAGATATTTCGACTCTACGTATCGGCCAGTTCATTCGTGTAGAGGACCTTAAATTGCCTTCTGCAACTATCTTGCACAATCCAAATGCAGTTATAGTAGGTGTGAAAATGGCTCGTGGTGCTGTTGACGATGATGCAGAAGCAGGCGAAGAAGGTGCTGAAGGAGAAGCTGCTGAAGGTTCTGAAGAAGCTACCGAAGCCAAAGCTGAAGATTAAGTCTAACTCTGCCGATATCTTGAAATATCTCGTAGTCGGTTTGGGAAATGTGGGTGTTAAATACCTAAACACGCGCCATAATATAGGATTCAAAGTAGCCGACGCTCTCGCTGAGCGATCGGCTACTTCGTTTTCAGAAGATCGGTACGGAGCCATATCTTCCATAAAGCACCGAGGAAGAACTCTGATTGTATTGAAGCCCAATACTTTCATGAACCTTAGTGGAAAGGCAGTAAATTATTGGCTTCAAAAAGAGAAGATTCCCCTGGAGCGCCTGCTTGTAGTCACCGATGATTTGGCTTTGCCCTACGGCAAGCAAAGGCTTCGGATGAAAGGCAGTGATGGCGGACACAATGGTCTGAAAGACACCAATGCTATTTTAGGAAGGCAAGATTATGCTCGACTTAGAATAGGGATTGGGGATGAGTTTCACAAGGGGGGGCAAATAGACTACGTTCTTGGTGAATGGTCTATGCCTGAAGAAAAAACATTAGAAGAGAGAATTGATGTAGCAGTTGACACTTGTCTTTCATTCTGTTCGATTGGTGGCCCTCAAACAATGACTGCTTTTAATAACAAATAGTTAACCCGCGTAAACTTCTTAACTTGGCGTTAACTCATATTTTTGCACCCATAATTAAATCCAATTAAAATGAAGAAAATTTACTTCTTGCTATTTGCAGCAATGCTCATGACTTTTCAGTCAGCAGTTGCTCAAAGCGACCTTCTGATTTCAGGAGTCGTAGATGGTGACCTTCCTGGTGGTAAACCTAAGGCCATTGAGATCTATGTGATCAACGATATCGCTGACCTGAGCGTTTATGGAATTGGATCTGCCAACAATGGTGGAGGCACCGATGGTGTTGAATTCATATTTCCAGCAGATGCAGCCACTGCTGGCGACTTTATTTACTTAAGATCTGCCGACGGTGGAGATGATGTATTGTTCAGTGATTATTTTGGCTTTGCTGCTAATTATGAGTCAGGAGCTGCCGCCATTAACGGTGATGATGCTGTTGAGCTCTTTTTGAATGATGTATTAGTAGATGTCTTCGGAGACATCAATGTAAACGGTGATGACCAATCTTGGGATTACACAGACGGTTGGGCTTATCGCCAAAACGGAACTGGCCCGTCAGATACATTCACCGAATCAGAATGGCCTATTGAAGGTGCTGGACTTCTAGATGGTTTTGCGACCAATGCAGAAGCTGACTTCCCATTTCCTGTAGGGACGTACTCTACTGAAGGTGGCGGAGGCGAGCCTGTAGAAGCTACTATTCAAGAGATACAGGAGACCGTAGATCCTGATGGAGATTCTCCATTCGTAGATCAAACAGTTATTACCACTGGTATTGTAACTGCTGCTTACGATGAAGGATTCTGGATTCAAGATGGAACAGGGACTTGGAGCGGAGTTTTTGTAAGAGAAGACGAACCAACTGCTGCAGTTGGAGATGAAGTGACCGTAACTGGTCTTGTTCAAGAAAACTTCGGTCTAACAAGAATCAACAACCTAACTGAACTTGTAGTTGAAACAAGCGGAAACGCCCTTCCTGCCGCTGAAGTAGTAACTACGGGAGCTGCAGGAACAGAGGAATTCGAAGGAGTTTTGATTCAAGTTCTAGCTGCTACTTGCACCGACAATAACCTAGGTTTTGGCGAGTGGTTGATCAATGATGGATCTGGAGACTACCGAGTAGATGATGAACTTTACGATGCCGATCCTCAGCTATTGGTAGGTTATGATGTTACCGGTGTAGCTCATTTTAGCTTCAGCGATTTTAAACTTTTCCCGAGAGATGCAGCTGATGTTGTTGTTAATGCTGCTGCGAGTGAACTTGGATTGGCTTTTGAAGCCGCAGCCATTGGCGAAGGCGAAACTTCAGGGACAATCATCATCGAAGTTGAGATCATCAACCCCGATGATGTTGAAACAACTGTAGAAGTTACTGTAACAGGAGGTACTGCTGTAAATGGAACAAATTACAACTTCACTGACCTTACGGTATTGACTTTCGCTGCAAGTGACGCGACTGCTCAGACGTTTGAGGTGGAAATTCTAGACGACTTAGATCCGAATGAAGACCGCACGGTGATCTTCACGCTTCAAAATGCTACGAACGGAGCTACTCTTGCTACCAGCGAATTAACGTTGACCATTCAAGATGACGATACAGCTATCGAACTTACTGATATTGTTGTAGCTGCTGAAGAAGATGCGAATGGTGTCGCAGTTAATATTGGTAATGAATACACTGTTGCTGGAATCGTTTATGGTGTAAACATGGGTGGATCCGCTCAGTCTTTTACCCTTATTGACCAAACAGGTGGTGTAGGAACATATTCTAATTCACCTGTAGATGACTACGTCGTTACTGAAGGAGATAGTATTGTGCTAACTGGAACAATTAGTCAGTTCAATGGATTGACTCAATTCAACCCAACAGCGATTGACCTTATTTCTCAAGGGAATGAGCTCAATGAGCCAGTTGTTATTACTGAGTTTTCCAATGACATAGTATCTCAATTGGTGAAGCTAGAATGTGTTTTCTTAGTTGATCCAGGACAATGGTCAGGAACAGGATCTGGATTTAATGTAACAGTTGGTAATGGGACTGCTGAGTTCACCTTGCGCATCGACAATGATGTTGACCTTTACAGTGCGCCTGCTCCAGATGGAACTTTTGACGTAACAGGTATTGTAGGGCAATTTGATTCTGAAGCACCATTATTGGAAGGGATTCAGTTGCTTCCACGCAGAATTTCAGACATCGTTTCGCAAGAATGCGGAATCGTAACTCCACCTATCAATGATAATTGCGATGCCGCGATCAATCTTGACGACCTTCTTGGAGGACCGATTGGGGAAGCGCAATTCTCAAGTCAATTTTCAAATGATGGAGCAACCGTTCCTGCAGACGCTGTAACAGCTGGATTTGAATGTTTTGGAGAGCCTGATGGCTCTGCATCGGGTCCTTCATTGGAAAACAATGTTTGGTTTGAATTCACTGGTGATGGAAATACTTACTTTCTTGAAACGAACGACTGCAATGGTACTGCCGAAGAATACATTCCTGACGGAGACACGCAAATTGCGGTTTACTTAGGTTTCTGTGGAATCTTCCAATCCCCACTATTGTGTAATGAAGATGGACCCAATGCTGCGGCAGGAAACTATGCTGCTGGTTTAGAGATTCCAACTGAGGCTGGAGCATTCTACACAGTTATGGTTGACGGTTACTTAGGAGTAGCTGGAGACTTTTGCTTGTCTTTGACGAGACTTGCTTCTCCAATTGATGAGTGCGCTGGAGCGGCCGATCTTTCTGATCTTACAGGCGGAGCTTTGAACGAAGCGCAGACTTCAGGAGCTTTCTCAAATGTGGGTGCTACATCAGTTGATGATCCTAATCCAAACGATGTTGAAGCTGATTGCTGGTTCGGAGATCCTCTTATCTCGGCTACAGTTTGGTTTAGCTTTGAAGGAGATGGTAATGAGTACTTCATCGAAACAGTAAACTGTGGAGAGGTGACTGATTACATCGATGACGGTGACACTCAAATGGCAATCTTTACAGGAGAATGTGGTGATTTAGCCCAAGTAGCTTGTAATGAAGATGGACCTCAATCGACAGGCACTGAATTTCCAGCTGGAATCTCATTTGTTACTGAAGTCGGAGTGACTTACCAAGTGATGATCGACGGATACGCAGGTGTTGACGGTGAGTTCTGCATGCAGATGACGGCAACAAGCCTTCTAGCTACTGATAATTCTGATGAATTTGAATTCAGCGCTTACCCTAATCCAACGAACGGAATGGTGACGATTGAATCTCCTGTTTCATTGGAAAATGTGACATTAGTGAATGTTCTAGGACAGCGAGTTAAGCAATGGAACATCATTTCTGCTGAGCGATTTGAATTCAACACAAATGACGTTGAGCCTGGAGTTTACCTTTTGCAAGCGATGAGCGAAGGAAAGGTATCTACATTGAAGCTTATTGTTGAGTAAGTAGAATTAGATCATAAAATGAAAGCCGGCTATCTGAGAAGATAGCCGGCTTTTTCTTGAGTCTCAATACCCAATATCAACTACAATAGTTTCAACATTGCCTTCATAGAAACCTTGCCGCTGATAACCTCTTCAAGTTTGTCCAAAGACACTCTTTCCTGAGCCATGCTATCTCTTTCGCGAATGGTGACGCTGCGGTCTTCCAAACTGTCGTGATCCACGGTGATGCACAAAGGAGTCCCGATCGCATCTTGTCTGCGGTAGCGTTTTCCAATCCCGTCTTTCTCGTCGTATTGGCAATTGTGATCGAGTTTTAGGCGATCCATTATCTCACGAGCCATTTCGGGCAATCCATCCTTTTTAACCAACGGCAATACAGCCACCTTTACAGGAGCCAGCGCATGTGGAATTCTCAATACGATTCTTTCTGAGCCGTCCTCCAATTTCTCTTCGGTATAGGCTGCGGTAAGAACTGCTAAAAACAATCTATCCAACCCGATGGAAGTCTCCACTACATATGGAATATAGCTCTCCTTGTCCTGAGGGTCAAAGTAGCGAAGCTTCTTGCCGCTGTGCTCTTCATGACTCGAAAGGTCAAAGTCTGTTCGGGAATGGATACCCTCCAATTCTTTAAAGCCCATCGGGAAGTTGAACTCAATGTCACAGGCGGCATTGGCATAGTGTGCCAGTTTTATGTGATCGTGAAAACGGTAATTCTCTTGACCCAATCCCAATGAATCGTGCCATCTTTTTCGTCGCTCTTTCCAGGTCTCGTACCATTCGAGTTCGGTACCTGGTTTTACGAAATACTGCATCTCCATTTGCTCAAATTCGCGCATGCGGAAAATAAACTGGCGAGCAATGATCTCGTTTCTGAATGCTTTTCCAATCTGAGCAATCCCGAATGGGATTTTCATCCGACTGCTCTTCTGTACGTTCAAGAAATTGACGAAGATTCCCTGCGCTGTTTCAGGTCGGAGGTAAATGGTGCTAGCATCCCCTGCCACTGATCCAAGCTCTGTTTTGAACATCAGGTTAAACTGGCGTACATCCGTCCAGTTCTTCGAACCCGTTTCCGGATCAGCTATTTCCAAATCTTCAATAAGCTCCTTTACCGCGGCTAGGTCTTCCCTTTCCATGGCATCTTTGAAGCGACCGTGTACTTCGTCAATCTTTGTCTGATTGCGTTGTACGTTGGGATTTGTAGCTCTGAATTGTACTTCGTCGAAATCATCGCCAAAGCGTTTCTTGCCTTTCGTTACATCCTTTTCAATTTTCTGGCGGTACTTCTCTAGGTAGTCTTCGACCAATACATCTGCTCGGTAGCGTTTCTTACTGTCCTTATTGTCTATCAAGGGGTCGTTAAACGCATCTACGTGACCAGAAGCCTTCCAAGTGGTTGGGTGCATAAAGATCGACGAGTCCAGCCCTACGATTTCTTCATTGAGCCTCACCATCGCTTCCCACCAGTAGAGTTTCAGGTTGTTCTTTAGCTCGGCTCCGTAAGGCCCGTAATCGTATGCGGCGCTTAGTCCATCGTAGATTTCACTCGATGGGTATACAAAGCCATATTCTTTGGAATGGCCTATTATCTTCTTGAGTAAGTCGTCGTGTTGGCTCATTTAGCGGTCAGTTTAGTCTGAGAAGGGTTCTTTCTCAAGGGCGCAAAAGTAAGGTAATGGAAGCGATATTGAAATGGTGAATGCCTAACTTCGCGGCATGATTCAAATTGACGACGCCCTCCTTTCGGAAGATCTTTTCTCAAAAAGGTTTGTGTGTGATTTAGGCGCTTGCAAAGGAGCCTGCTGTGTAGAAGGAGATAGTGGTGCCCCGCTTGAACCCGAAGAAGTAGGTTTGCTGGAACAAGCACTCGAGGACATAAAGCCTTACATGCGCCAAGAAGGGATAGACAGGGTAGAAGAGACCGGAGTTTTCACCATTGATATAGATGGTGAATTTGTGACTCCCTTAGTGAATGACGAGGAATGTGCATTTGTCTCTTTTGATAGGAATGGAACAGCGAAGTGCTCCATTGAGCAAGCACACCGCGACGGAAAAACAGACTTTCTAAAGCCAGTTTCTTGTCACCTCTATCCCATCAGAGTTACGCAGCTAAAGGATTACGTCGCATTGAATTATCACTATTGGCCTATTTGCAACCCTGCCAGATCTTGTGGTGCCAAGCTGGACGTCAAAGTCTTTAAATTCTTAAAAGAACCAATCACCAGAAAGTTTGGAGAAGAGTTCTTTGAGAAACTCGTAGAGGCCGACAAACTGATGGAGTCATCCAAAAAATAAATCATTTTTTGCTAAAAATGGAGTGAGCATCGTGTCTTCGATCTGTGGGATTTGAGAACAGTTCGTATAGTCTCATCCCGATTGTCGTAGGTGATTCTCGTCTTTTCATTTGGCTCTCAGTCTTCTTCACGAAATTGCCAAAGGGCGCCACAAATTTTCGTCTCAAAAATTCAATTCCTTTGCACATTTATTTTTCAACAGGACGGTATTCTCTTGTAAGCGACATTGAATCAGATGTATGAGGTGTTGTTAATCCGCTATTTCGAACATCTCCCGAAAAATGATGCCAAGAATTTTACTCAAATGTCACACATTAGGTGCTCCATCAACACCCTTCAATTTCTGTATCAACCGCCGCTATTGAGCCGGTAGCAGATGTCAACTCTTCGTGTTGACAACTTGAACCGAATGTGAATTAAAACTGATTGGACTCCCGGCCATTTTTTCCAATTTTTGTTGGCGGTCAAACCAATGGATCTTGGAGACGTTATCTTTCTAAAATCGACTTGTACCTCGCACTCTTTCTTTAAGAGGCTACTTATCAAGATTATAACAGAATTATTAATAACCCGATAAAAAACCAAGCTTTTATCATGGCCGAAGTGACCTCTAAAAAAACTGAAGTGGAGATTGAAAATGTGCTCCCAGCAAACACCACATTGACTGAGCCCATTCTCGAAGAGAATGAAAATCGATTTGTGCTTTTCCCTATCGTACATGACGATATCTGGAAATTCTACAAGCAATCTGAAGCCTCTTTTTGGACGGCGGAAGAAATTGACCTTGAAGCCGACCTAGTAGACTGGAGCAACAAGTTGAATGACGATGAGCGCTACTTCATTAAGCATGTGCTGGCATTTTTCGCAGCCAGTGATGGAATTGTAAATGAAAACCTAGCGCAGAATTTCCTCTCTGAAGTGCAGTATACTGAAGCGAAGTTCTTCTACGGATTTCAGGTGATGATGGAAAACATCCACTCGGAGACCTACTCCTTGCTGATTGACACGTACATCCAAAATAAGGAGGAGAAAGACACCCTTTTCAATGCCATCGAAACGTTGGATTGTGTAAAGCTGAAGGCAGAGTGGGCTTTGAACTGGATCGACAATGGTTCTTTTGCCGAAAGGCTGATCGCTTTCGCAGCGGTAGAAGGAATTTTTTTTAGTGGTTCTTTCTGTTCCATTTTCTGGTTGAAGAAAAGAGGTCTTATGCCAGGTTTGAGCTTCTCAAACCAATTGATTTCTCGTGACGAAGGAATGCATTGCGATTTTGCTTGCTTGCTTTACAATGACCACATCGTAAACAAGCTTCCAAAAGAGAGAGTAAAGAAGATCATCGTAGACGCGGTCAACATCGAGAAAGAATTTGTGACCGACGCCCTTCCTGTAAAACTAATCGGGATGAATGCAGACTTGATGGCGCAGTACATCGAGTTTGTTGCTGACCGACTATTGGTGGAGCTAGGAAACGAGAAAGTTTACAACGCGACGAACCCATTTGATTTTATGGATATGATTAGCCTTCAGGGCAAATCAAACTTCTTTGAAGTGCGCGTAGGCGAATACCAGAAGGCGAGTGTGTCGAACACTTCTGCTGAAGACAAGAGTTTCACTATGGACGCTGATTTTTAACAAATCATTCTGACCCACCATTTAACCCTTATAAAACAATATGTCATACGTACTTAAGCGAGGAGGTCGGCGAGAAGCGATCAAGTTTGATAAAATTACTGCGCGAATTAAGAAGCTTTGCTATGGTCTTCACCCTGCGGTAGATCCGATTGAAATTGCAAAAAAGGTGATCAACGGTCTGTACGAAGGAGTTACCACGAGTGAGTTGGATAATCTAGCGGCTGAAGTAGCCGCGACCAATACGGTAAAGCATCCTGATTACGCTTTGTTGGCTAGCCGCATTGCGGTAAGCAATTTGCACAAAAATACACAGAAGTGCTTCTCTGACGCCATGAAGGCGCTCTTTGAATATGTGGATCCTAACACTGGAGAGCCTGCTGCTCTTCTTGCTGATGATGTGCACGAAATAATCGAGAAGAACAGAGAGATTCTTGATTCTGCGATTATCTATGACCGCGACTTCCGCTATGACTTCTTTGGTTTCAAAACCCTTGAGCGCTCCTATTTGCTGAAGCTAAATGGCAAAGTAGCAGAGCGGCCGCAGCAGATGATTATGCGCGTGTCGATCGGGATTCACAAAGAGGATATCGACGCGGCTATTGAGACCTACCACAAAATGTCTGAAGGGTGGTTTACTCATGCTACCCCGACACTTTTTAATGCTGGAACACCGAAGCCTCAAATGTCTTCCTGCTTCTTGCTTACGATGAAGAATGATAGCATCGATGGTATTTACGATACCTTGAAGCAATGCGCACAGATTTCGCAGAGCGCTGGAGGGATCGGTCTTTCTATTCACGATATCCGTGCAAAAGGGACTTACATAAAAGGTACGAACGGAACGTCCAACGGAATTGTTCCCATGTTGAGAGTATTCAACGATACGGCTCGTTACGTTGACCAAGGTGGAGGAAAGCGCAAAGGATCATTCGCAATTTACCTCGAGCCATGGCATGCTGACGTATTCGATTTCCTCGATATGCGCAAGAACCACGGTAAAGAAGAAATGCGCGCTCGTGACCTTTTCTACGCCCTATGGATGCCCGACTTGTTCATGAAACGAGTGGAAGAAAACGGAGAGTGGACGTTGATGTGTCCGCACGAATGTCCGGGCCTTTCTGATACGTACGGTTCAGACTTCGAAAAGCTCTACACGAAATACGAGAAAGAAGGAAAAGGCCGCAAGACGATCAAAGCCCAAGAGCTTTGGTTCAAAGTTTTGGAAGCTCAGATAGAAACGGGTAATCCTTACATTCTGTACAAGGATGCCGCCAATGAGAAGTCGAATCAGAAGAATCTCGGAACGATCAAGTCTTCGAACCTCTGCACGGAAATTATTGAATACACTGCTCCAGATGAGGTAGCCGTTTGTAACCTCGCATCCGTTGCATTGCCCAAATTTGTTATCGATGGAAAATTCGATCACGATAAACTCTTCGAAGTATCTTATCTCATTACGAAGAACCTTAACCGAATTATAGACAATAACTTTTACCCCGTTCCCGAGGCGCGCAATAGCAACATGCGTCACCGCCCAATAGGAATTGGAGTACAAGGATTGGCAGATGCATTCATCTTGCTTCGCTATCCATTCGATAGCGAAGAAGCGCGCAAATTGAACCGCGACGTATTCGAAACAATCTATTACGGAGCCCTTACAGCTTCTAAGGATTTAGCAAAAGAAGATGGGCCATACGAAACGTACGAAGGTTCTCCAGTAAGCCAGGGCATTCTCCAGTTCGATATGTGGAACGAGAAGCCCAGCGACCGCTGGGAATGGGATATTCTTCGAGAAGAAATTAAGGAGCACGGAGTGAGAAACTCATTACTGCTGGCTCCGATGCCAACAGCAAGTACGGCTCAAATTCTTGGAAACAATGAATGCTTCGAGCCTTACACTTCGAATATCTACACCAGAAGAGTATTGTCGGGTGAGTTCATCGTGGTGAATAAGCACTTGCTCCGTGACTTGGTGAAACTCGACCTTTGGGATGAGGATATGCGCCAGAAGTTGATGGCAGCCAATGGATCGGTTCAGAATATCAGAGAGATTCCTGGCAACCTCAAGGCACTTTACAAAACGGCTTGGGAGATAAGTCAGAAGGCGATTATCGACATGGCAGCAGATAGAGGGGCATTCATCTGCCAGTCTCAGTCGCTAAACATCTTCATGGAAAGCGCCAATTTTGCGAAGCTAACATCCATGCACTTTTACGGTTGGAAGAAAGGGTTGAAAACAGGAATTTACTACCTCCGCACCAGAGCGGCAGTGGACGCTATTAAATTTACTGTAGACAAATCGCGACTCGAGCAGCCCGCAGTAATGACCGAGGAAGAGATAGCGGCACAAGCCTGTTCCATTGAAAATGGTCCTGATTGCGAAATGTGCAGCGGTTAATATTTTCTGTTTGTTTATTTGATTGGAAAAGAAAGGCTGCCGTAAGGTGGCCTTTCTTATTTAGAACCCCTTTAAATAAACGCTCCTGACAGTTCTATGACAGTACAACAGTGCTCCATTAGGACATTTGTATCCGAATAATATGGAGAAGCTGAATCAGTTTTATACTATTGCCTTTAACCACAAGCGTTTGCCGCTTGAGGTGGTGGGTAAGTTCCATATTGATGAGGACAACCAAGCCAGAGTTCTTACTTCTTTAAAGGAGAAACTAGGCCTCGAAGAGCTGATGTTCCTTTCCACTTGTAACCGCGTTGAGTTTTTTATGGTCTCTAAGCAGGTTAAAACTGTTGAAGATATTCTCGCTTTGGGTCTCTTTAATCTTTCTGAAGAGAACGCGTTGATGGCAAAGTCAAATGCGGAAATCCATTTTGGAAAAGACGCTGTAAGGCATCTTTATAAAGTAACCTCCTCACTCGATTCGATGGTAATCGGAGAGCGTGAGATTATCACACAAGTTAGAAAGTCATACGAGTTTGCTGAGGCGACTGGTTTAACGGGAGAGTTTCTCCGTCTCTTGATGATGAAGAACATTATGTCGGCAAAGAGAGTATTTACTGAAACGGCCATATTTAGAAAGCCGGTCTCGGTAGTGTCTATCGCCTTCCATAAATTGAAAGACTTGAACGTACCCTCTGACGCGAGAATGCTGATGGTAGGAGCGGGAAGGACGAACAAGGCCATGGCCAGGTTCCTTTCAAAACATGGATACAAGAACATCGCCATATTCAATCGCACTGAATCGCGAGCCAAAGAACTAGCCGCTCAAGTTGGAGCAAGTGGTTACGCTTTGGATCAACTTCCGAATTACCAAGAAGGCTTCGACGTTTTAATTGCTTGTACTGGTTCAGGAAATTCGGTAGTCAGTCGAGACTTGTTCGACCACCTTTGTGGCGAAGAGACGAGTGGTAAAGTTCTTATCGATTTGGCGATACCCGCCGATATTGAAGCGAGTGTTTTTGATCGCACTGACCTGCGCTTGACACACATCAATATTGAGGAATTGCGAATTACCGCAGAGAAAAACTTGCATGAGCGATCTCAAGAGATTTCGAAATGCGAAGAAATTGTGGAGGAGGGAATCGCTGAGTTTGAGCAAATCCATAAAGAGCGAGTGGTGGAATTGGCCATGCGTGAAATTCCCCGAAAGGTGAAAGAGATCCGAGAAAACGCAATGAGCACTGTTTATGCCAAGGAAATCGAAAGCCTCGACCCACAATCAAAGGAAGTACTCAACAAGGTGATTTCTTACCTTGAGAAAAAATACATCTCCGTTCCTATGAAAATGGCTCGCGAGGTTATGTTGAATTCTAAGTAGTGAATAACAATAAGATTACGATAGGATCCAGAGGCAGCGATTTAGCGCTTTGGCAGGCTTACCATATAAAGTCGAAGCTGGAAGACCTCGGGCACGAGGTGGAAATAAAAATCATCAAAACACAGGGCGATATCATTCAGCACTTGAGTTTTGACAAGATGGAAGGCAAGGGTTTTTTCACAAAAGAACTCGAAAAAGAGCTTTTGGAAAATACCATCGACCTGGCCGTGCACTCCTTTAAAGACTTGGAAACGAATTTCCCCGAAGGGCTTACTATTGCTGCCGTGACTGACCGAGCAAATCCGCGAGATGTCCTGCTCATTCGCAAAGAGAATGTGGATACTTCTCAAAAATGGGATTTGAAAGAAAACGCATTGGTAGGAACTTCTAGCGCCAGACGGAAGGTGCAGCTGATGAAGCACCGCCCAGACGTGCGCATTGACGACATTCGTGGAAACGTACCGACCCGTGTCAATAAACTACGCGACGGCATGTTTGACGCCATCGTTTTGGCGAAAGCCGGACTGGACAGATTGGAGCACGATGTGAGTGATTTGCACGTACACGTTTTCGATCCAAAAGAATTTATCCCTGCACCTGCTCAAGGTGCATTGGCAATGCAGATTCGTGAGGACGATGTGCGGATGAATGAAGTTATGGTCAAAATCAATCGAGAAGATATTGCCACCACCACTTCCATTGAGAGACGAGTACTCAATCTCTTTGAAGGCGGATGCCAGATGCCTTTGGGAGCGTACTGTGTTCCGGCGGCCAATGGTACTTTTGAATTGAGAGCGGTGATGGCAGAAACGGTAAAGCATTCTCCCGTCGAGGTTACCGTGACTGGGACTGATCCCGAAAAGCTGGCCCAGGAAGCCGTAGCTCAGCTAAAGTCCAAAGCCCTTGAAGGTATTTCTTAGTCGAGACAATCCAAGCGAAGCATTAGTCAACCACGCCCAAAAATCAGGTTGGGAACTCACTTGTTTTTCCTGCATTCAAAAAAGTATTACCACATCGGAAAGCCCACCCGAAGCGGATTGGATCTTTTTTTACAGCCCAAGTGCGGTCAGGCTTTACGCCAAAAATTTCGAACGTTCATTTCACCGTTTGGCAGCCTTAGGAGAGGGAACTGGCCAAGCTATGCATGAGTACGATATGAAACCTGAATTCGTTGGCTCATCGGCCAATCCTTCGGAAGTGGTAGCTGAGTTTGGACAAATCTTAACTACCAAAGAACGCGTAGTTCAGGCAAGAGGAGAGAAGAGTTTTGAACGCCTGCGCGAAGCTTTAAATTCCGAGCAGATTATCGACTGGCCTTTTTACCGATCAGACCTAATTGATTCCATTCCGCTTATTGAAGCGGACTACTACATCTTTACCTCACCTTCGAATGCAGAGGCATATTTGGCTAAGCACCTTTTACCCCGAGAAGCTATTGTGGTCGTTTTTGGCGAAAGCACAAAAGCCTTTGTCGAGATTAATTCGAAAAATCAAATTTTAATGGCGCCTGAGCCAGGGGAAAAATCCGCTGCTCTGGTGATCGAGGAGGATATTAAGTAAAAGCGTTCTCGCCTGTAATATCCAGCCCCGTAATCAATAAGTGAATGTCGTGGGTTCCCTCGTAAGTCACTACCGACTCCAAGTTCATCATGTGGCGCATGATTGGGTACTCGTTTGTGATTCCCATTCCACCGTGCATTTGACGTGCGTCACGAGCTACTTTCATAGCCATTTCTACATTGTTCCGTTTCGCCATGGAGATTTGAGCGCTAGTGGCTCTATCCTCATTTTTGAGCTGGCCGAGACGCAAGGTGAGCAACTGCGCTTTTGTGATCTCGGTGATCATCTCTGCTAATTTCTTTTGCTGAAGTTGGAAACCTGCGATCGGTCTTCCGAACTGCTTGCGCTCCTTGCTGTAACGAAGGGCAGAGTCGTAGCAATCGAGTGCAGCACCGATGGCACCCCAAGCGATTCCGTAACGAGCACTGTCTAGGCAGCTAAGTGGCGCACCCAGTCCTGAGCGTCCTGGAAGCAAATTCTCTTTGGGAACTTTTACATTATCGAAAACCAACTCACCAGTAGCACTAGCGCGAAGGCTCCACTTTCCGTGAGTTTCGGGAGTGGTAAAACCTTCCATTCCTCTCTCTACGATCAGTCCATGGATTCGTCCTTCCTCGCTCTTGGCCCACACCACCGCAATGTTGCAAAACGGTGAATTGGAGATCCAAAGTTTCGCTCCATTCAAGACGTAATGGTCTCCCGCGTCTTTGAAGTTGGTAAGCATTCCGCTTGGGTTTGAACCATGATCGGGCTCGGTAAGACCGAAGCTACCTATGAATTCTCCTGAGGCCAATTTTGGGAGGAACTTCTTTCGTTGCTCTTCGGTTCCGTATTTAAAGATCGGAAACATCACCAATGAACTCTGCACGGATGCCGTGGAACGAAGGCCACTATCGCCACGCTCCAGTTCTTGCATAATCAATCCGTAAGAGATTTGATCCATTCCTGCTCCGCCGTATTCCTCGGGGATGTAAGGGCCAAAAGCTCCAATTTCAGCCAAACCTGGAATGAGTTGTTTTGGAAACTCTGATCGTTCGTAATACTCTTCTATGATTGGAGACACTTCCTTCTTCACCCAAGCTCTCGCTGTTTCACGAATGAGTTTGTGCTCATCGGTGAGCATTTCATCCATCTCGTAATAATCGTGTCCTTGATATTGATCGGTACGCATATACTTTTGTTTTACGAGCGCAAAGTTAAGCATATTGTCGGCAGAAATCGCGAGTTTTGCAGTACGAATGGAGCCAATTTTACGTGAAAATCCGATCCTCTTCGAACCTTGGATGGCAGGAGTCTTCCTCATTTCTTTAGGAGCCTTGGCCTATATTCGTATGGTGTATTCAAAGCGTTTTGGTCTTTTATTCAAGACAGCCGCTCGCCTTCAGATATTGAGGCAAGTCATGCGCGAGGAACTCCTTTTTTCTCACCGAGCTTCCTTGGTGCTTTTCGCTCATTTTGTGGTTATGGCATCGCTAATTGTCTACGCCGCTTTTAACTTTTATGGGGTGGTAGACGAGGAGAGCATTGGGATCTCACTCTACCTCATCGTCTTCTTTGGACTGCTGCTACTCTATCTCCTTAAATTTCTTTTTATGGGTGTTTTGAGGTGGGTTTATCAAGACAAGGGATTACTCAGGGAATATCGATTCGAAGTATTCTCGGTCAGCAAAATTTTGGGGATTATCTATTTACCATTAGCTCTAATATCAGTTTCCGTCAATGTTGGAAAGCTTGAATGGGTTTTCCCATTGGCCGCTCTTCTATTTGGGGTTTCTTTTGTGTTTAGAGCTGTCCAGGGCTTGGCAATGAGCTTTTCTTACAACGTTTCTCGAATCTATATAATTTTGTATCTTTGCACCCTCGAAATTTTGCCTTTTGTACTGTTTCTGAGCCTCTTCAATAAGAGCTTTGCATAGGCACGAAACGAGCTTAAAACTGAACTGTATATGACGGACAAAGTCAAATCAATTCTGATTTCCCAACCAAAACCAGCCTCTGATAAATCGCCTTATTTCGAACTGGCTGATAAGTACAAGATTCAAATTGATTTTAGGCCATTCATTCACGTTGAAGGCGTTCCTGCAAAGGAGTTTCGTCAGCAAAGGGTGAATATAATGGAACATTCGGCGATCATCTTGACCAGCCGAAATGCGGTTGACCACTTCTTCAGAATGTGCGAAGAAACGCGGGTGATCGTGCCTGATTCATTGAAATACTTTTGCTTGTCAGAATCGACTGCATTCTACCTACAGAAGTATGTAGTGTACCGCAAGAGAAAGATTTTCCACGGGAAACAGAAATTCGAAGACTTGATGGAAGTAATCAAGAAGCACAAGAATGA
The DNA here is from genome assembly GCA_047632755.1 of Cryomorphaceae bacterium. Taxonomy (GTDB): domain Bacteria; phylum Bacteroidota; class Bacteroidia; order Flavobacteriales_D; family Cryomorphaceae; genus JAKVAV01. Next base: position 210,833 of record JBLIDT010000002.1, on the reverse strand, counting down.
GACGTTCCTGCTTCCTTGCTCTGACATCCACAAGCGTAGCATTACCGACCTATTGGACAAATTCAATATCAAGTATAGCAAGTCAGTTTTTTACAGAACGGTTTGCAGCGATTTGTCAGATTTGGCAGATGTAAATTATGACATGCTTGTGTTTTTCAGCCCATCGGGAATTGAGTCTTTGCTCAAAAACTTCCCTGATTTCAAGCAGAATGCTACCCGAATAGCTGCTTTTGGAACGACAACTGCTGAGGCAGTAAAAGATGCTGGCTTGACAATAAATGTGCATGCGCCAGCCCCTGGATTTCCGTCTATGTCAATGGCTATTGAGCATTACGTTAAGAAATTGAAATAACTCTTAAGGAATATAGATCAATGAAAAAGGCGACCTTTTGGGTTGCCTTTTTCATTATTGACCACTTATGAGTTTTAAATTTCCAAAAGCTGAAAAAATTTGCTCCAAGTATGAGATCGATGCTCTTTTTGAACAGGGTAGAAATCTTAGATCAGGATCAGTGGGTTTTAAGCTTTTATGGCAGGATTCTCAAGAGTGGCCACATTTAAAGTTTCTAGTTGTGGTCCCAAAAAGACGGGTGAAAAATGCCGTGGATCGCAATCGACTGAAGAGGCAGTTGCGTGAGGTCATTCGGCTCAATAAAAAAGGTATCGAAAATGAAGCTGTCAAATCAAATAAAAGACTCTTGATTGCCGTTATTTATAGCGGGCAACCAAGGTCGAACTATTCGCAACTCCATTCGTCTTTTATTCGAATGGCGAATGAAATACCGAAAGTGATTAACAAGATTTAATTGCCAATTGAAGCCAATTCAAAGAAATCAGATAGATTTCTGTTTTAATTTTAGTCCTCAATTCACTGTTATATGAAGATTAAGGCAAAGAGAATATTTGTAGTTGCAGCCATTTTGGTCGTTGGATTTTTAGGGATACGCGCAGTAGCTCCTGGAGACAATTTCTTTGAAGTTTCTAAGAATCTGGAAATATTCGCGACCCTCTACAAAGAATTGAATATCTATTACGTCGATGAAACCCAACCAGGCGATTTGATGAAAACGGGTATTGACGCTATGCTTCTATCTCTCGACCCTTATACCAACTACATTACCGAAAGCAATATTGAGGATTACCGTTTTATGACTACGGGTCAATATGGAGGTATAGGGAGTTTGATTCGGTCGGTAGATGGCGACGTGTACATCTCCGAACCATACGAGGATTCTCCCGCGCAGAAATCTGGATTGAGGGCGGGTGACAAGATCATTAAGATCGACGGAATCACCATTTCAGATAAAGATCAAGACGAGATTAGCTCATTGCTGAAAGGTCAATCGGGTACCGATCTCAAAGTAACCTATGAGAGATTTGGCACGGTGAGCGATGTGGCGATCACCAGAGAAGAAATCAAGATACCCGACGTGCCTTATTACGGGATGCTCGATGACAAAGTCGGCTACATAAGCCTCAACAGTTTTACACAAACTGCGAGTAAAGAAGTGCGTGAGGCATTCGTTGAGCTAAGGGATGATCGCGGCATGGAAAAGCTGATTTTCGACTTGCGCGGAAATGGCGGCGGACTTTTGCGAGAAGCCATTAACATCGTGAACTTTTTTGTGCCAAAAGGACAAGAGGTAGTTCGCACGAAAGGAAAGATTTCTGAATGGGATAGAACCCACATTGCTATTAACGAGCCGCTGGATTTAGAAATGCCTTTGGTCATTCTTGTAGATCAAGGAAGTGCATCTGCCTCTGAAATTGTATCGGGAAGCATTCAAGATCTCGATCGTGGTGTCGTGATTGGAAATACCACCTTCGGCAAAGGGCTTGTTCAGCAAACAAAAGATCTACAATACAACAGTAAGTTGAAACTGACTGTAGCCAAGTACTACATCCCGAGTGGTCGCTGCATTCAAAAATTGGATTACTCCAACAAGACAGAAGGCGGAGATGTGGAGGAGGTTCCCGATTCTCTTTTGAAAAAGTTTGCTACTAAAAGTGGCAGGGCCGTGATGGATGGCAGAGGAATAGAGCCAGATGTTAAAGTTGAAAATAGAGAAATTCCCCATGTTGTTATAAGCTTGCTTACAGAGAATCTTTTTTTCAAATATGCCAGCGATTACGCGAATGATAGAGATACCATCGCCGATGCAGCTCGCTTCAAGTTGAGCGATGAAGACTACAGTAAATTCGTGAAATACTTAGATGGCAAGAACTACTCCTATACTACCGATACCGAGAAGGAATTTGAAAAACTGGTTACCGTAGCTAAGGATGAAAAGTATTACGAGATCACCGAAGAGGCTTTTAAGCAAATGGAAGTAGCCATTAGTTCTAAGAAGAACAATGACTTGGAAATATTTAGAGAGGACATTGAAACAATTCTTGAGAATGAGATTGTATCTCGATATTACTACCAAAAAGGCCGAATCGAAAACAGTTTGGCAGAAGATCCAGCGATCGACTCCGCTTTGACAATTCTTGCAAATACCGAGAAATATAGCCAAATATTAAAGCCTCAATAAATTGGCAATAGAATCTGGCAAGCTTCACAACTATAGGCTTTACGTCATTTGCCTCTTGGCGATTGGCATGCCGAATTTGAATCTCTTAATGAGCATAGGAATCATCCTACTGCTCATTTTTTGGTTTATAGATCCTGGAGTCAAAAAAGGGATAAGCCGATTGACGCTCAATAATCCCGCTACGTGGATGGCCGTACTTTTTCTTCTTCATGTTGTCTGGCTATTCAATACTTCTGATTGGACGTACGCAGTTAAGGACCTGCGGATAAAGCTTCCCTTAGTTGTGCTGGCTTTGGCATTGGGAACCATTAAATTGTCAAGAGACGATCTAAAGAAAATTTTCATCGCTTTGGGCGTTGGAATATTCGCAGCAACCCTTGTGGGATATTACCTCTATTTCTCCGATCCAATGGTTAAGATGGACCCCAGAAGCATGACTCCAGATATATCGCACATCAGACTCAGTTTGATGATTATCGTTTTCATAGGAGGGTGCCTCGCATTTTTTCGTGAAGCGGAAACCAAATGGAAGGTTTTGTCGGTCATTTCGGTTTTGAATGCCTGTATTTTCCTCTACTTTCTTCAGACTTTCACTGCTCTAGCCGTTCTTTTCGGAGGGCTGGGAATTCTTTTGATAAGGCAGGTTTTTATCCGGTCAGGAATCAATGTCAGAATTGCTGTTTTGGCAAGTCTCATTGTAGTGCCCGTTGTTTTATTTTTGGCGGGGAAGAGCTATTACTCAAGCTATTTTGAGCTGTCTGAAGATGCCCTTCCGTTAATGAAACAGACCCTTGATGGCACTGCATATTACCATTATGATACGCTGCAGATTGAGAATGGGAATTACCTCTATGCCAATATTGCTAAACTCGAATTGGTGGGGGCTTGGAACGAGCGGAGCTCAGTTAGAATAGACTATGACCCTGCAAAAAGTAATGCCCTTTTGGATAGGCTGATACGCTACCTTACGTCTAAAGGATTGGCAAAAGATAGACTCGGTGTCGCGAGTCTTTCCGATAGAGATATATCCAATATTGAAGCTGGATTTCCAGCAGTGGCGTATGCCGAGAAATCAGGGATGGAATTGAGGGTGCACACATTTTTACATGGAACTCACTTGTATTTAACTAAGGGAACCATGCAAGGATCTTCGTTCTACCAGCGCTTTGTGTATTGGCAGATAGGATCCACCTTAGCACGCGAAAACTTTTTTGCAGGAGTAGGTACAGGAGATGTGAAGCAGTCATTCAAAGATGCCTATGTCGATTACCCCATTTTCATAGAGCCGAAATTTCGCCATCGAGCTCACAATCAGTACATCACCTTTTTGGTCACTTTCGGCGTATTTGGACTTATGTATTTTCTTGCCTTTTTAGGGTTTCTGATTTATAAATGGAAAAATAATGGTCTATACCTTTTCTTTACTATCGTAGCTCTTGTGTCGTTCTTGTCTGAAGACACCCTGGAAACTCAAGCAGGAGTCACTTTCTTCGCGTTCTTTGTTGGTCTCTTTTCTGCCGCTTCAGCAGAGGATTAGTTTCTATAACTTTATGCTGTGATTATTAAGGAGAAAATCGGAATTCTGATTTACGGTAAGAAATTAGATGAGTCTAAGCGAGAGATTCTTACCGCGGCTAAGATTATTGATAAGGGAGATTATAAAGTGACACTTTTCGGAATGAGTAAAAGCAAGGCTAAGGCAGCTGCGTCTCAAGCCCATTTAGAATATGTTAAGCTAGGTCGAATAGCAGGTCGTCACGATTTTAATGCCTCTCTTAAGTTCACTCAGCTCTTAAAGGACAAAGACATTTCAATCGTCATTTTTCGGGATCACCGCTCGACTAACCTCTTGGTTACGGCCAAGTTTCTAATGAAAGGAAGATTGAGGCTGGTCTTTATACAGGAGAGACATTTGTCCGAGATGAAATCCGATTTACTACACACGTTTCGTTTCAACCAAATTGATGCTTGGATCACACCGATTAATCAAACGGCCAACAATGTGAAAGCAGCGACTAATCTCGCTCTCGATAAAGTTCATGTATTGCCTCTTCCCATCCCCAGAAAACCATTCCAATTTGATGAGGATGAGAGAAACCTGAGAAAATCAATTTTATTCGGTGACCCAGAAAGCTTAGTTGTGGGATGGAGCGTACCTAAAGACCAAGCTCTGATTCAGAGAACGGGGCGAAAGTTATTACAGTTACTCAAGTTGAATAAGGGGATTAATGTTTGCCTGAATCTTCAAGGATCAAAGGTGGAAGATTTTTTTGCAGAGATACCTGAAATGCAAGCATTCAAAGATGTGATTAAGGCAACGCCATTTGACCCCCACGATGCGGATATGTACGCTCATTTAGACGCTTTATTTATCGATCCTGAAAGTGAACCTTTTTCGGGAATTACTAGGCGATCCCTAATGGCTGGCGTTTTGCCCATTGCTCCCAAATCTCTTGTTGCAGACGAATTACTAAGCAACGGAAAGCACGGTATAATCTATTCCGACATGGATAACTCTGCTTTGTTTGAGAAGGCTATCGATCGATCTTTTCTAGCTTCTTTTAGGGCAGAATCTCAAGAGTATATAGGGGAGTACTACACAAAAAAACGCTTCAAGGAGAACCTTGAAGCGCTGATATATGCTTTGCCTAAACAGGCCAAAGCTCGTTAGAGTCTGTCCAGAAAGTGCATTGTCATGCCTTCAGCTTGGTCTGAGGACTTACTAATGAATTTTCTAGTTCAGTCTCTCGATTAATGATAAACAATCTCTAGAGGGTTTTAACCCATTTTCCCGAGCGAAGGTCATTTCCATCGACCGTTTGCAATCGGTAGATGTACATCCCGTTTTCAAGTTCCGAAACGTTGATCTGTTGCAATCCTTCATTTACTTTTAGTGCTTTCACTTCCTTACCAGAAACATCGAAAATTCGGAATACCACATTTCCTCCGCCAACGGCTTGTGTCAAGTTGAAATCGAGGTTAAACTGATTCCCAGAAGGGTTAGGATAAACGCTGAAAGCAACCACCCCATTGTTTTCATTTACAGAAGTGACATCGGCAATGGTCATGCAGTAATCTTCCGTTTCTCCCCAAACAAAAATTTCACAAGTTGAAATATCGTCGGGAATTCCGAATCCACCAACATATTTCATGGCGATTCTCATTCTGGTAGTTCCAAGTAGAGCATCTTCAGGAATGGTGATTTCACCTTCAACAGGTTGATCTGATCCCTGATCAGAGCTTAGTAATTCTTCATCATTCGAAAATTGTCCGTCTTGATCTAAATCAATCCATATTTTGAAAAACTCAGAGTAGGTTTGACCTGTAAATCCAGGAGTGAGCAAGGCGTCATACGTTTCACCCTGACCCAAAACGATGTCAAAATCTTCAAATAATTGGTAGCCTCCGTTATTCCCAGTTTCAAAAGTGTAAAGGCCAATTGTCACCTCGTCGATAAACTCGTCTGAAGTATTCTCTCCAAAGTTTGGGCAATAGTCATTGTCTAAGCAAGCGCCGCAACCCTTGGTTCGTGTCTCACTGATAATACCTGCTTCTTGATCTTCGGCACATGCTGGTGAAACAAGAAATTCATATTCTGTGCATAATTCTAGGCCGTCTACTATGGTCTCATTCTCCTCGGGGTAGTTTCCGTATAGAATCCACTCATCATCACCTAATACTCGGTAGTAAAGGTTGTAAGAGGCAACTCCAAAATCTGTAGACCATGAAACGTCAGCTTCTGTTTCTAGAGATGTTTCTGTTTCAAGAGCTTCAGGAATGACACAACAGCCCAATGTAGAAATGGTAAGGCATGAGGTGTACAAAACTTCGTCACCTTCTTCGCACGATGAGCCGATTTCAAAATCATAAGTAGTACATATACTAAGCGTGTCGAGTATCAGAGATGTGTCCTCTATACCTTCAACTACAAACCACTCTTCACTATCTTGAGGTTTGAAGCGCACAGTTGCGGGATTCCCTGATACATCAGTCCACGAGATGGTATAAACCGTGTCATTTGCCAATGCAGATGTAAAACCGAGAGGGGGAAAACAAATGTTTTCGTCAAGGCAGGCATTCATGATTTCCATTAAGCTATTAAACGCATTGATTCTTCCACCTGTTACCGTTTCTCCGGCCAAGTTTGGTATGATATCCACTCCATCAAATAAGGCTTGACGAACCAAGTCAGCTCCACCTTGAGGGTCGTTTCTTACGAATTCTGCAAAGCTTTCGCAAGGCGCAGAATATAGGAGTGCAATCACCCCTGCTGTTAGGGGTGAAGCAAATGAGGTTCCCGAAGTAGAGGTTATTCCATTATTCCCAGCTGTAGTAACTACATTTTCTCCAGGTGCTCCGAGGTCTATTGTTGTAGCTCCAAAGCCAGAGAAAGTCCGAACATCGCTGCTGTTTGTTGCCGTAACACTCACCATATACTCACTTGGCAAGGCTGTAGGAATATCACCTACTGCGTCAATGTTTACGTTGTTATTGGCAGTAGCTCCGCAATTCAAAATTCCATAAGCACCTAAGCTATCGTATGTGGCATTCCATAATGGTACATCATCTGGGTCACCACCATCAATACCCCATGAGGCATTTGTAGCTACGACGAACGCTCCAGAGTCTCCGTTTGTCTGATTGTAACGTTGACGCATTACGAGAGGGTATGAATAGGCTTCAATGACCGATGCTTCATTAAAGATATTTTCTCCTGAAACAGACATGATTTTAATGTCCCAGTTTGCTCCAATTACTGCAATTTCATTTCCACCAATAGCTCCGATCATTCCCATTACGTTTGTCCCATGACCTCCCTGAAGAACGGAACCTCCGTCGGAATTGCTGTTCACATCCCATCCTAAATAATCATCAACGTAACCGTTCAAATCATCATCAATCCCATTATTCGGAATTTCTTGAAGGTTAGTCCAAGCATTGGCTTGAAGGTCGATGTGATTTAAGTTTCCACCTTCTATTACACAAACTACTATTTCATCCCCGATGGCCGTTGTTCCACCTGTTGTAAGGCCCCAAGCCAAATCAGAATCTATATCAGCACCTATCGTTCCTCCATTTTGCCCCGTATTGTTGTGGTGCCACTGAGCCGAATAGCTAGGGTCATTGATTTCATCACATCTCCTTTCTACTAAGTGGTTGAATTGAGCCAGACTCACTTTTGGATTGGAACGAATAGCCGCAAGCAGTGCATCTGCATTGGAGCTTTCATCAAATTGAAAGCGATAAATATTCATGGGCCCAGATAGAAGCTTGCCTGACTGAAGGTTTCCATATTCGGCGGCCAATTGGTCAGGAGTCACTCCTTTTTCTAGTTGGATCAGGATCTCTCCTTCTACACGGGCCATTTGCCCTTTCGTGTTTACTGATAATAAGGCCACTATGCTGGCCGTAAAGAGTAAAGCTTTAATTTTCATGTGTGGTTGTGGGATTGTTCAAGAAAAGTCTCGCGCTGTAAGAACGTATTTTAACAACTCTAAAACCCTCGATCTTGTTCAGAACCTTGGAATTCTATTCCTTGAAGAAGACTCTTTTAACCCTTTGAGAAATGTTGGTGAGAACTTCGTACGGGATGGTATTCAGATTGTCAGCCAGATCGTAAATCGAATTATTTTCGCCAAAAATCTCTACCTCGTCGCCCTCGTCACATTCGATATCAGAAAGATCGATCATAGCCATGTCCATACAAATATTGCCGATGAACGGGGCCGTCTTACCATGGATATTAACCTGACCATTTCCGTTGCCGAGAGCCCTCGGAAGACCATCGGCATAACCCATGGCTATTATTCCTATTCGTTTGTCAGCGTCCAGCACTTGCTTGGGTGAGTATCCAATACCTTCACCCTTTGGAGCAGTTCTTATTTGAGACAAAACTGTTTTTAAACGACCGATTGGCTGCAGTCTTTTTCTAAATTTTACGTTTGACGAAAGGCCGTATAGACCCAAGCCAAGTCGTACCATGTCCATTTGAGCCTCCTCGTGACGCAGTATCCCGTTCGAGTTTAGAATATGTCGAATGAACCCCGTAATCCCCTTTTGTTCCAATTTTTGGCACGCATCGTTGAACCGACTAATTTGACTTTTGGTCAATTCATCAAACTTTTCGTCATCGCTGCCAGCCAAATGTGAAAAAGCTGAATACACCGTCACTTGATTTTTTAGTGAGAGAAGCTCATCGGACAAACGATCAATTTCTGTCAAATCAAATCCCAACCTATTCATCCCTGTATTCACTTTGAGGTGAATACGGTAGGGCATTTGATCCGAATGGGCGGACAATGCCATCTTAAATTTTTCCAGCGTAAGAAAGCTGTAGATCTGAGGTTCCAGCTCATACCTTATCATAGAGTCGTATGCAGAAGAGACAGGATTCAGCACCATTATGGGAGTTTTGATACCCGATTCGCGCAATGCGATTCCTTCATCTGCATAGGCCACTGCCAAGTAATCTACGCCAGAGTACTCCAATGCGGCGGCTACTTCTGAGCTTCCGCTCCCGTAAGCAAAAGCCTTCACCATGGCCATAATCTGAACAGAAGGTTTGAGCAAAGACCTGATGTACTCCAGATTGTGGTTCATCTTGTTCAGGTTGATTTCCATCACGGTTTCGTGCGTCTTGGCTTCCAACCGATGCACGATTCGCTCAAATCGAAAAGTACGAGCACCTTTGAGTAAGATGCTTAGTTCTATAAATTCATTCGGATTGAAGGCATGGAGAAATTCGTCCGTGTCCTTAAAAAAGTGGCCGTCAAATTCCTCAAACAAATGCTTTTGGTTGCTAATCTCATTGCCGATGCCAAAAAAGAATTTGATTTTCTTCCGCCGCATATTTTCAGCAACACGTCCGTAAAGAATTTCAGATTCCTCACCCGTTTGTAAGATATCACTAAGAATAACGACTTTCTCTTGGCCCTGAGATTGCATGTTCAAAAAGTTGAGAGCAATATCTAGTGAGGCAAAATCAGAATTATAGGAATCGTTGATGATGGTACAATTGTTAATTCCCGCTCGTTTTTCGAGCCTCATTGCTATCGGACGCAATGCAGAAATTCGGGCGATGATCTCATTTTGATCGAGTCCTTGGTGGAGCAGAAACAGCCAACAATGACAGACATTCTCAATGGACGCATTATCTGAAAATGGAAGAGTGACCTTCAATATTTCGCCTTGATAGCTGCTGTGAATGGTGGATTTTTCGGCGTTTATGTCAATGGCTTTAATCACTAAATCACAATCCTCGCTTTGTCCCCATGTTAAAGTTTTTCCTCGGTATTCTTTTGAGATAACGTCTTGCACGATCTCGTGATCCCCGCAAGAAATTAGCACTTCAGTATGCAGAAAGAGCTGCATTTTTTCCAATGCTTTTTCTCTGTAATCCTGAAAATTCTCTTGGTGAGCAGGACCAATATTTATAAAGATACCAATGGTTGGCTTTACGATTCGTTCCAGCTTTGTCATTTCCCCTTTTTGGGAAATGCCGCATTCGATGATCGCTAGATCGTGGTTGCCCCGCATTTGCCAAAGAGAAAGCGGAACACCGATTTGTGAGTTGTAGCTCCGTGGACTTCGCACGACGGATATGTCGGGCTGCAGTATTTGAAAAAGCCATTCTTTGATAATGGTTTTCCCATTGCTACCCGTAATTCCCAGAACGGGATAATTAAACTTTTGGCGGTGAGCAGAAGCTAGAGTCTGCAGTGCAGAAAGCGTATTTTCAACGCGGAGAAAATTCGCGTCGGGAAACTCCTTTTCTTCGATCGGGTTGGAAACCACGAAAATCCGCACACCTTTTCTGTACAGTTCTCCGATGTATTTGTGACCGTTGTTTCTCTCCGTATTTATGGCAAAGAACACAAAGCCCTTCCCTCCTGAATAGGTGCGGCTGTCGGTTAGTAGGTCGTGAATGTATTCGTCACTATGTATGGAGGTTTCTGCTCCAATGATTTGAATTATTTCAGAGAGTTTGTAAGAGGTCCTGCTCATATTTTTTTGGCAGAAGTTTCTTCTTGAATTTTAGCTCTCAAATAAGCTTCACGGCACAATGGCTCGTAGCGATCGAGCTCTCCCAGTTCTATGGTGTCGATGCCTCCGCTTATTCTGTGGGAGTAACTCGCTAGCTTTCCTGTCTTCACGCAGATGGCATGTACTTTGGTCACGTATTCGGCTACAGCCAAAACATTGGGCATGGGCCCAAACGGATTGCCTTGAAAGTCCATGTCCAATCCTGCTACGATCACGCGAATGCCTTGATTGGCTAATTCGTTGCACACATTGTGCAGATTGGTATCGAAAAATTGAGCTTCGTCAATTCCAATTACATCCACGTCAGACGCGAGCAGTAAGATGTTTTCAGAAGAATCTACTGGTGTGCTGCGAATGGAATTTCGGTTGTGGCTCACCACTTCGTTGTCGTCGTAACGCGTGTCGATGCGCGGCTTGAAAATCTCAATCCTCTGGTTGGCAATTTTGGCTCGGTTTAGTCTACGGAGCAATTCTTCTGTTTTACCAGAAAACATTGAGCCGCAGATGGCTTCAATCCAGCCTCCTCCGGGTTTTTTTGATCTGACGGTATCTTCTAAAAACATATAATCGTAAACACAACCATTCAGGCAATATGCCTTAGTTTTGTCGTTCAGCAAATTTAGCATTAATCAATAGCCATGGAAGACACGAGGGCGATTGACTCACCGTTAAATTATGAACAAGAATAAGCGTTTCATGACTATTCAGGATATCATTAAGCAACTCGACGAGTTGGGGACCAAATTGGAAGCCGGCCGACTGGCGCCAGAAGAAGTCATAGAGATGGCTGATCTCAGCCGAGATCTCTACGAACGCTTGGTAGTGATTCGGCACAAGTCCTACGAGGATTTGATACGCGAAGAGAGACAAGTAGAAGTAGTAGCAGAGCCAGAAGCACAGCCGATTCCAGAGGCAGTAGAAGAGTCTCAAACACCTCCCGTGGCTTCTGAAAAAGAAGTGATTGATGAGGCTATTTTCGATGACGAGTCTGCTCTACACACAGATTTAATAGAGGAAATCTCGGGCCCCGCGATTGCGATAGGAAGTGCAGATGTCACTCCAAACCAAATCTCGCTAATCGACTCCATCGAAGAGATCAAGCAAATGGAGCAAAGCTTGAACGACAAGTTTCATGAGCAAAGCGATGAGAAATCATTGGCGCAAAGACTTCAGCAAAAACCCATCGAAGATTTAGTGGGTTCGATCGGCATCAATCAGAAATTTCGTTTTATCAGTCAGCTTTTTAATGAAGATCACCGGGCATTCGAAAATTCGGTGAAGAAGCTGAACTCTTTTGGATCTTATATAGAAGCCGACGAGTACATTCAGAATACGCTGAGTGAGCAGTACGCCTGGAACCCCAAAGATCCCGTGGTAAAGGAGTTGATCGATTTGGCTCAACGCAGGTTTCTATGAAAAAGCTTTTCGCGTTAATCTCATTCATTCTTGTCATCCAATTAAATGGGCAGAACCTCAATCAGGTAAAGGCTGATTTGGAGAAGCTAACATCGCCCGAGTTTGCAGGAAGAGGTTACGTAGAAGACGGCTTGGGCAAAGCTTCTGATTTTTTGCAAAATCGTCTGAAGAAGATGGGGCTAGAGCCTGCGATTCAATCCTATGGTTATGCTGTGAACACTTTCCCCAAACTATCGACATTGAAAATTGGGAAGCAAAAGCTGAAAGAGGGAGTTGATTTTATCATTGATCCGCGATCAAATTCACACAAGGGCAAATGGAAAATCATGCGCTTGGATTCGGCCACTCTTCTTTCAACTGCAGTTCCTGTTTTGCCCAAAGGGAGCATTCCCGTTATCGACACCAAGGGAATTGATACACCAGATGAGGTGTCGATTCAGCATGATTTTGTTAAAGCTGCATTGAGCAGAGGCCCAGTAATTCTGCTAAAGCATAAATTGACTTGGTCGGTCGGTCAACAAACACTTACCAGCCCGATTTTTGAAGTGCTCACTTCGTCTTTTCCTGCAGATGCAGAGAAGTTGAGCTTAAAGACTCAGCCCACTCAAATTGAGTTCACGGCCGAAAATATCATTGCGAAAATCGAAGGAAAAAGATCGGATAGCCTTTTGGTTTTCACAGCACATTACGACCATCTGGGAAAGATGGGGAATGCCCTCTTTGCTGGGGCGAGCGACAATGCCACGGGAATAGCGACATTGCTGGACTTAGCGAGTCATTATTCTCAAAATCAGCCTGAGTATGACACCTACTTTATTTTCTTTTCAGGCGAAGAAGCGGGACTGATCGGCTCGCGTTATTTCGTGGAGTATCCCACATTTGATTTGGAGGAAGTCAAGTTTTTGATCAATCTCGACTTGATGGGTTCTGCTGAAAAAGGAATTACCATTGTAAACGGTCGTTTGCACCAAGGCCGCATGGCCAAAATGGCCGCCATTAACACAGACCAAAATTTGGTGCCCAAAATAAAACTCCGCGGAAAAGCCGCCAACAGCGATCACTACTGGTTTTCCGAAAAGGGAGTTCCCGCCGTCTTTATTTATACTGAAGGAAATATTACGGCTTACCACGATATATACGATCTTCCCACGGTGGTGGATTGGAGCAACTACGAGGAAGTTTTTACCTTGCTCACAGAATTCGTCAAAACCCTCTAGCCTTGTCAAAACTCTATCTGGTTCCAACCCCCGTCGGCAATCTCGGCGACATGACTTTTCGATCTGTCGAAGTGCTCAAATCGGTAGCGGCTATTCTCGCTGAAGACACCCGTACTTCAGGGAAGCTGCTCAAGCATTTTCAGATTGAGAACTCCATGATTCCATTTCACTCTCACAATGAGCATCGGATGCTTGAACGGGTGATCGCTCGTCTCCAAAAAGGAGATGAGTTGGCCTTGATCACTGATGCGGGTACTCCTGGCGTTTCCGATCCTGGTTTTTTGCTGGTTAGGGCTTGCGCCGAAAATGGCATTACCGTGGAAACGCTTCCAGGAGCCACTGCGGTAATTCCAGCTTTGATCAATTCGGGATTGCCCGCAGATCGATTTTGCTTTGAAGGTTTTCTCCCTCCAAAAAAGGGGAGGAACAAACGAATGATCGCTTTGGCGGAGGAAGAGCGCACCATGATCTTTTATGAATCGCCCCACCGCATTGTCAAGACATTGGTTCAGTTTGCTGAGTTTTTCGGAGACGACCGACAGGCAGCTTTGGTGCGGGAGATTTCAAAAATTCACGAGGAAACCGTCCGAGGAAGTTTGGGCGAGTTGGTTGCAAAATACACCGATCATCCGCCAAAAGGCGAAATCGTTTTAGTCGTCCACGGAAAGTAGTAATCATGAAGGCAGTATTCTTAAAATCATTCGGAAAACCAGAACAAGCTTTTGAAATCAGGGAAACCGATAAACCAGTTTGTCAAGACACTCAAGTATTGATCAAAGTGGAAGCCTTCGGGTTAAACTTCGCCGATGTGCTGGCTCGCAGCGGGATGTATCCCGAAACGCCGCCAACGCCCTGTGTCATTGGCTACGAAGTAGTAGGCAGAATCGAAGAAGCGGGTAAAGATGTTCCCGAAGGGAATGTTGGAAAACGCGTTGTTGCCTTGACCCGTTTTGGCGGTTACGCTGAGTATGCCGCTAGTGATTATAGGGCTCTTGCCGAAATTTCAGATGATTTTGATGCTTCGAAAGCGTTGGCACTCGGAACTCAAGGAACCACAGCTTATGTCTGTTTTGAAGAGAGCATGAAGCTGTACAAGGGCGATAGAGTGCTCGTTCATGCTGCAGCCGGAGGCGTAGGCCTAATGCTATGCCAATTGGCTTTGGCCAAGGGCTGTGAAGTTTTCGCTACGGCAAGTCAAGCAAAGAAATTGGACTTCTTAAAGAAGATGGGCGTCCAGCACCCGATCAATTACAAAGAGCAAGATTACTCGGAGGCAATCAAGAAAATTCTTAAAAACGAAAGGCTCGATGCCACCTTCAATTCCCTTGCGGGAAAGAGCACCAAGAAAGATTTGAAGCTTCTGGGAGCAGGAGGGAAGTTTGTGATTTTCGGCGCTGCCTCAAGGGTTGGAGGCTCCAAAGGGATTATCTCAGGCCTGAAGTTGCTTTGGCAAACGGGGTTGTTTTCGCCACTTACCTTAATCATGCGGTCGAAATCAGTGATTGGGATTAATATTCTGAAACTGGGAGATTACAAGCCTCAGGTTGTGGCGAAGTGTATGCAGGAAACTGTGGGACTTGCGGAGCAAGGAGTTTTGAAACCGGTTGTTCATGCCACTTACTCTGTTGATCAATTGGCGGAAGCTCACAAAGCGCTGGAGAATCGGGGAACGATCGGAAAGCTGGCGGTAAGGTGGTAATTGCTTAAGCCATCTTTCCGAAAAAATCCTCTAGCTCTTTTTGAAACTCGCCTTCGGGAGCGCCGATCAGTGCTTTTACATTGGCGTCTTCGTTCACTCTGATTTGTCTCAACTTTAGTTGTTGGTCGACATAAAGCATCTCCATTTCGGGCATGATGTTCTTGAGGGTATAGGCTACATCGTTGATCGAAAGATTTCGGTCTACTAGGTTGTAAACCTTCTTTTTGTTTTTTGCGAAGCTGAGCTTTTCAATGAAGTTGGCCACTCTCTGAATGTGGACAAAAGCGCGTAATTGCTCCCCCGAACCGTTGATGGTTACTCGACTGAAATTTTTGGCTTGAAATACAAAACGATTGATTACCGAATCGAAGCGCATACTTTTGGAGTATCCGTAAACATTGGCACAGCGAACAATAGAGACTTCCTTTCTGCCAGCTAATCTGCTGATGTGTTCTTCCCCTTTTAGCTTTGATATTCCGTAGAAGGTCTTTGGATTTGGAGTTGATTCTGGAGTAGCTGATTCTTCTCCCGAACCATAGACGCTAGCACTGCTCAGGTATATGACCTTGTCACATTTGGATTCTTCTAGAGCGTAAGAGAGCTCGGCCGTTCCCCAATGGTTCACCTGATCGAAAAGGTGGGGGCTGATGTCGGCAAAAGGAGTACTCACTTTCGCCGCTAAATGAATGACCAAATCGGCTTTGGCAATCTCCTTCTTCAACGTATAGGAATCGAGAATATCTGCTTCGACAAAACTCGTCTTCTCGTTAAGTTTCTCGGGGCCTAAGAAAATGTTGTAATTTTTTCGACTTAGGTTGTCGTAGATACGGATCGACTCCACTTCTTCGTGGTTCATCAAGCGTAAGCTGATTTCGGTGCCGAGGTATCCAGCACCTCCTGTGATCAATATTCTCATCTAACTTTTTTCTGTCAATTCAGTGTGAAGACCACACTCAGTTTTACTCAAGCCAAACCATCTGGCGGCGCGAGGATCATCCAAATCAGTTTTCCGAGTACACGGAATGCACCCGATGCTCTGGTAGCCTTTTGCGTCAAGCGGATGTCTGGGCAAATTGTGCTCTTTGATGTAATCAAAAACGTCTTTCCCCGACCAGTCCAGCATGGGGTGAAAGCGTTCTGTTCCGAACTTGGCAGCTTGGTAAGTAGTCATATTGCGGCGATTCAAATTTTGATCGGCCCGCACGCCGTTTACCCAAATATCATATTCGTGAAGCAATCGTTCGGTTGGTTCTACCTTATTCAAATGGCAGCAGTAATCAGGATTGGAAGTGAAAAAGAAATTTCCGTTTGCATCTTTCTGTTGATGCTTGGGAGTCGAAGAAGAGATAGTTCTCAAATCCAAGTTTAGCTGACTGGCGACTTCATCGCGAAATGCCAAAGTCTCGGGAAATAGAAATCCAGTATTCAGACAGTACACAGGTATTGGAACCTCGCTTCTGCTGATGATATGCAGTAAGGGAATGGAATGCGTTTGAAACGATGAAGTCAGAAACATCTTCTTTCCTTCGGCCTCAAGCTTGCGCAATTCAGAGATGATCGCATCAACTTTCATAAAAGCAAAGGTACTTAGTCCAACGATTTACCGATAGTCAAGCCAATAATAAGTACGATGGGGTAATCAATTTTCTCAATGAGAAATACGGGAGTGAATGCTCTCAAAAGTGGATTGCTGGAATTATGCCGTCAGCTTTTTTCTTTTTTTTGTCAGATAATCCTTTTCATACTGATTGGTAACCAATTCGATCGCATGATCAATATGTTCCAATGCTTTTTGACCCTGCTCGATAGCCGCGTAGTATTCAGCTTGAAGGCCATAGTAAAGATATTCCCGTTGCTCCAAGTCCTTAGGGTTGATTTGATCTAGGGTATTCTTCGTGGACTCATAATCTTCTAGCTGGAGCTGAACGACGGCTCTGCTCAATGTATTCATAACAGAAGGTCTTACCGCATTGAGTCGCTCGTACCAATTGAGGATACTTTTCCAATTGGTGTCTGCGTAAGTCCTCGCCAGCAAATGTTCAGAGGCTATGGCAGCTTCGAAGTGATAAGCCGAATAAACTTCAGTTTCTACTGCTTTATACATGGCGGCATTTCCCAGATAAATAAGGTCTTGATTCCAAATCGAGCGGTCTTGATCCTTTAGACTTACGACCTCGTTCTTTTCATTCACTTTAGAATCGAGCCTAGCCGAGTGAAAGCAGAAAAGAGCAAATAATGCATGTGCATTTGGGTGATTGGTGGACGGATGATTCAGGATAATCTTGACCAACCTGACAGCTTCGGCGCACAAGTCCTTACGGATCAGTTGCTCTTGTTGTGCGGAGTGGAACCCCTCATTAAATATCAAATAGACTGCAGACAGGGCCCGATCCAATCGATCCTTTAACTGCGCTCCTGTTGGGATTTCAAATCGAAGATCTCGCTCAGATATGGTTTTCCTTGCTCGGCTCAGTCTCTTTTTGACAGTTTCATCTTTGAGCAAAAGCGCGGCAGCGATTTCCTTGGTACTAAATCCAGAGATGGTTTTAAGTGCAAATGCGATTTGATCCCGTTCGTCCAAAACGGGGTTGCAAGCAGTAAAGATCATTCTAAGCTGACTGTCTTCAATTTCATGATCGAGGAAGAGCTCGTCGAGGGCAATTGCCGCGGTTCCAAAATCCACTTTTGGAAGTCTTTCTTTGTCGGCTTTGAGTTTCCTGAAAAGGTCGAGAACTCTATTTTTAGCTGCAGCGGTAAGCCAGCCTTGAGGATTGTCAGGAGGATGCTGCCCCCAGGTTTTGGCAGCTTTGATAAAAGTGTCTTGCACCGCATCTTCAACTGTTTCGAGATGCTGTAATCCAAAAATTCTGGTTAAAACAGAGACCATCTTTCCGCTTTGGTGGCGGAAAAGATGGTCTATATTTCTGTTTTCGGTCATCGATCGAAAACCATGACTTTGCGCACCTCAACGGTGCCTCCGAGATCGTAATCGGGAAAGTCAGCTGCGATTTTAATGGCCTCGTCTGCATTATCGGCTTTTACTATGAAGAAACCTCCGATTAGCTCTTTCAGCTCGGCTGCGGCGACATCGGTTACGGTTTGCGCATTGCCAGAGATTCTTTTGATGCCATCAGCGTGGAGTGCTTCGCCTGATTTCATTACGCCGGCTTTGGCCATTTTCTCGGTCCAACCCATCCAGCGGCCCATTCGTTCTTGAATTTCTTCGGGCGAGAGGCCCATAGTGCCGTAGTCGGCTCCGATAAAAATTAGCATGTAATCTTTCATGATAGTGTGATTATAGGTTAGTGATTAGCCCATGGGCGTTAGTTCGTGAATTTCCAGAGAAGTCTCGGGATGCCGAGTCAAGTGAGTGTGGTCATTAAAGACTCTTTTTACACCAGCTTCATCCTCAGCTTGGATAATGGAGTATCCGGTTATTTGACGACTACTGGCTTCATAAGACTTACTGTCTTTTGTCTCGCCGATAGTTCGAAGGGGTGCTCCCATTTCAACGAGATGGTCTTTGAAATCTTCCGCCCATTTTCGCCAGGGCTCCATGCCTTTGGCCATGTCTTCGGTCGATACATTGCTCATGTCCGTCATTGCGCTGGCGGAAGTGTGATAAGTTACCAAGTACTTTTCCATGGTTGATTGTGCTTTGAGATTAGTATTTGATAAGGTGACGAACCTAAACCGAAGGAAGGGGACAAATCCCGAGAAAAATGTTAATTCGATTTCAATGAAGGTAGTTAATCAACTCATTTAGTAGTTGATACTGCTGTCAGTGGTGCTTTTCTTCTGATACTTTGCTCTAGCGAAATGATGGTTTCGGTGCGCTGTATGCCATCGACCTTTTGAATCTTTTCGTTTAATACCTCTCTCAGATTTTCGGTATTTCTGCACACCACTTTCAAAAAGATGCTGTAGCCACCTGTTGTGTAGAATGCTTCAACTATTTCTTCAATAGCGTTAAGCTGTTTTATCACATCTTGGTAAATGGCTCCTTTGTCCATGAAGATTCCAATAAATGCGGTAAGGTCGAAGCCGATCTTTGCCGAGTCAACGACTATTTCAGTTCCTTTTACCACTCCCGCCGCTTCCATTTTTTTCATACGAACATGGATGGTTCCAGCCGAGACAATGAGTTTTTCGGCGATTTCAGTGTATGGAGTGCGGGCGTTAGCACTTAATATTTCTAAAATCTGACGATCGAGTTTATCGATTTGATAATTCATCATTGACTATTTATTAACTAAATGTAGTATTCGAAATGAATGGGTGATAAAATAGTGATTCTGTAAAAATACATTCATTATGTAACGAATATAGCAATGAAAGGGTATAACCTCTAAATTAGTCCTAATCCTTGTAGGGTGATGAAACCGGCAGACATGCCCTCCTGTCTCGAGGGTGGAGGTAAAGAATAAACCGGCCTTAGGCTGACTAACTGCTCCATGGAGGTTCGAATCCTTCTCCTACAGCATGAAAAAAGGCGGCACCTAGTTAGGTGTCGCCTTTTTACTTTAAGTAGATTTTTATTTTTGCTGAGCTCCTTACTCGTAAAAATTGTATTGAATTTGGAACGTAATGTCGCTGATGGGAATATTTCCAGTGTTTAAAGGATTGAACGCCTGCTTCACTCTTGTGAAGGTGATTTCACCCTTGAGATAAGCATATCCTTGAGGACTCACTTCATACTTGTAAGAGAGGCTGAATTCTGGATCTACATCGGTATCTTCATAGTCATCGTCACTTGATTGATAAGTGGATGAACCTGCAAATGGACCGTCCAAGAAACCCTCTGTAAGTTCCACTGTTGGAGGTTCGGTAAGGCCCAATTCAAAACCGACTACTTCTATAGGATCATCTCCGACCTCTACATTGTTGGGAGCGGGAATATAAACCTTAAGGATTCTTTGGAAAGTACCGTTTGCCGTTTCAACCTGCTGTATACCTTGTATAATTCGGTAAGCATTTTCAGGGTTTGGAAATAGGCCTTGAGTGGGTCCTATCGTCAGTGCATCGGGTACAAAAAGCGTATCGGGGTCGTTCGAGTTTCCCGGCGCCACCAATCGGTTAAAGAAGAATTGATCGGTAAAACTAGAACCGTCGATGTCTGCAATTAGGAATTGAACGCAAGTTTGACAAGTTGGGCCTCCACAGTCAACCTCGAGCTCAAACAACTCTTCATTCTGGATAAGGTCGTGACAAGAGATGCATTGTGGACAGGATCCATTGTCGTATTGCGGAATGAAATAGTCAACGCAGTCCGTATTAAACTCAGGACCGTTTTGAATTCCATCAGCACAAGTGGCACAAGGAGGGCAGTCGGTTGCAGGATCATCGTCACAGTCTACTCCTGTTTCATCACCGTCTTGGTAACCATTACCACAGGCGGGTATAGGATCACAAGGTGGGCAGCCGTTGTTATCAATTTCGTCGCAGTCAATACCCGTTTCACTACCGTTTTGCAATCCATCGAAGCAAGTTGGGATAGGACAGTCAGGACAAGATGTTTGGAAATCGGCGTCGCAGTCAGGCCCAGTCTCCACCACTACTATATATCCCTGAGGATTCTGGGGTGTAGGATCTATGTACTCAATGTGAATGTTTCGAATACCATCGTTACAGGTAGGAGTGGGGCAATCAGGACAACCGGGAGCTCCGCAATCGATACCCGTTTCTTGACCGTTCTGAAGACCATCTCCGCAAGTGGGTGGAAAGCAAGTGGTAGAGCAATTCGTCCCTCCGCAGTCTACACCCTGTTCGTCACCGTTTTGGATACCGTCATTGCAAGTGGCTACGCAGAACGTATCGCAAGGAATACCGCAGTCAACTCCTTGCTCCAGAACCAACCTCCAAAGCACGCCTCCAGCCATTCCAACGCTATCGTCCGAATTAAAGTCAGCCATAGTTAGGTTTGGGTCAAATTTCCAGTGAGCGTTTTGAATATTGTCTTCGCAAGTTGCACACGGAACGCAATCTTCGCCACCACAATCGATAAATTGCTCGGTACCGTTAAGCACTCGATCGTCGCAAGTAGGCAAACAATCGGGACAAGGACCACCGCAATCGATGCCTACCTCACCTTGATTTTTCACTTCGTCGAAGCAGGTAGGCTCAATTCTATTATCTTCATTTCTGCAAGAACTTAATGCAAATGCCACAGAAGCAGCGATGAAGAGGAGTCTCAGTATTCTAAATTTCATCAGGTAAAGGTTGAAATGCGGTAATTTCCCGCAAATTAAGTATATTCTTCAGACGCTCAAATATAAGGAAAGTTGTTTCAGATTGCCTGTCTGCCCACATTTGTGAAAGATGAAAACCAAGAATGGATCGATTGATAAATAGAGAAAGTGAATTGGACAGCAAGAGGTTTGCCTGGAAAAGGTTGAATGCTCCCAATCGTGAAAGAGTGAGAACGCTTCACACAAAATTCCCCAGACTGCATCCTGTTTTAGCAGACTTGCTAATAGCCAGAGGCTTGAACACAGGAGATGAGATAGGTGTGTATTTTTCTACTGACATTGGTGCTCTTCAAGGTGGAATCAAAATGAAGGACCTGGAAAAGGCTGCAGATCGATTGATTGTAGCTCTCCAAGAGAACCAGAAAATTAGACTCTACGGGGACTATGATGTGGATGGCACCACCTCAGTGGCGATGATGAGCCTTTTCTTGGAAAATTTGGATGCAGACTTTGGGCATTATATTCCCGACCGATATGGAGAGGGATATGGCGTGAGCGATAGGGGTATTGATGATGCAATCACCCAGAAGGTAAATCTCTTTATCACCCTCGACTGCGGTATTAGAGCGGTAGATAAGGTTGAAAGGCTTAAAGAATCGGGGATTGATACCATCATTTGCGACCACCATGAAGCTGGTGAAAAGGCGCCACCTGCCTTTGCCATTTTAAATCACAAGCAAAAGGACTGTCCATACGAAGAGAAGATACTCTGCGGATGCGGTGTGGCACTTGCGCTTATTAAGGAAGTGGTTGAAAAACTGGAAATAGCAGACTTTGATTTCGATCGGTTCTATGAACTCGCGGCCATAGCTACCTGCAGTGATATTGTTCCACTAAGAGGAGTGAATCGAGCAATTGTTGCCAAAGGACTTGAGGTCATCTCGAGAAACCCTGGATACGGCGTGTCCGCTTTGCTCGGAAATGCTGGGCACAAGGGAGGTGCAGTTCAAGTAAGCGACATTGTCTTCAAGATCGCACCGCGCATTAATGCCGCTGGCAGAATGGACCACGCGGATATCGGCGTAAAGCTGCTCCTCGCTCATAGCGAGGAAGAGGCAAGTGATTTGGCTGAGAAAATAGAGAAGCTCAATATTTCCCGAAAGGAGAGAGACATTATAATAACCGAGGAGGCACTGGAGTTAATGCTTTCAGAAGACCAGAAGCTGGAGAATTCGTCTACCATTGTAGCTAAAAAATCTTGGCACAAAGGTTTGGTAGGTATTGTGGCATCGCGACTCATGGAGACCTGTTATCGCCCTACCATTGTTCTTACCGAAAATGATGGGTGGCTAAGCGGCAGTGCTCGCAGTACTCCGAGTTTCAATCTTCACGAGGCACTCACGGCTTGTTCTGAGCATTTGGAAAAGTACGGGGGCCATGCCGCAGCGGCTGGACTCACTCTTAAGAAAGAGAATCTTGATCGGTTTAAGTCAGACTTTGAGGCTTACGCCAAAAAAGTGCTCGGCTCCGAACGAAAGTATCCATCGATTGAAATTGCTTTGGAGGTAAACTTCGAAGATTGGCACAACGAGGATTACCAGGACTTTTATACTCAGCTAAATAGGTTCAGGCCCTTTGGTCCAGAAAATTTGCCACCCGTTTTTGCAACAGCTCATTGCCGCGCTCGAAATCTTAAAGTCTTGGGAGGGAAGCACCTCAAATTTACCGTTCATCAAGATGGAAAAGACGAGCGAGAACTTCCCGTAATCGCATTTGGCTTCGCCGAAAAATTTGATCACTTGGCTTCAGGCGGCGCCTTTGAGCTGGCATACAGCATCGAAGAGAACGTATGGAAAAACCGAAGAACGCTTCAGCTTGTCGCGAAGGACATTAAGTCTTGAATGGATTGTTATCTGAAGTGGTAATAAGGTGAAGATCCCGTTGAGGAAAAGGAATTTGAATCTTGTGTTTCCTGAATTCCCTGTCAATGTCAAAGCGGATTTCACTTTGTAAGGTTTCCACGACCCACGTCTTTTTCGCCCAAAAGAAAACGGTAAAAATCAGAGCGCTATCTCCAAAATTATCAAAGCGAACGATAATTTCTCTGTTTTTACTCACGTCGGGATGACGAAGAGCACAATTGTAAAGGACGTCTTTAACCAGCGCCGTATCACTCCCGTATTTTACTCCTACTTCTACATTGAATCGGGTCAATTCTGACCCGTGACTCCAGTTCACCACCTTTTCTCCGATCAATTTTGAATTGGGAATGATGATGTATTTCCCGTTTCGGGTCAGCACTTTTGAAGTGCGAATATCTATTTGCTTCACTCTAGCTACCAATCCATCTACCTCTATCACATCTCCAACTTTAATAGGGCCTTCAAAAAGAATGATCAAGCCAGAGATGAGGTCGTAGAATAAATACTGCAACCCGAAACCAATACCCACCAAGAGTGCACCAGCTCCTGCCAAGATCAACTTCATGTCGATACCGATGCTCGTAAGACCCAACAGTGCGGCAAAACCATAAAGGCCATACTTGGTAAGCTTGAATACGGTGTATTCCTTGCCTTCGTCTACCCACGTCTTGCGCGAGAAATTCTTTTTGAGAATAATCCGAATGAGCCTTGCCAGTATTCGGGTAACGATGAGAATAATTACGAGAATTAAGACCTTCCCAACCGTAACAGTCACTTTGTCGGTAGTAATAATCTTATAATCGAAAATCGCTCCCAAAAGCTGCATTAACCCCAAGCTGACAACAGATGCGACGACTCCGATCAGAAGGATGATGTTTTTCCCCGACTTTATAAAAAGAGCTTCCCTCTCTTTGTCAAATACGTCAAGAGCCCGAATTTTCTTGTGGACGAAGATTCTGTAGAATCGAAGTGTGAGACGGGTGAGACCAATAATGAGGATCAGCGACAGAATATTCCCTACCGTGACGTGTATCAGTTCTGACTCATAAAAGCTATACCCAAAAAAGTCGCTCATACTTTTATATAATCGTACTGCCGAAAAAATCGCTCAACTGCACCTTCATGTGGCCAAGCTTTATTTTCTCTTGCAGGTGTAAATTTAGTTCTTCTTCGCTCTCCGCATTCTTAATAGCTTCATCTACTTCGTGTATTAAAGTTTTGATCTTGCTCAACTTTAAGCGCATCAGCGGATCGAAGACGGTTCGACGTAAATCTACTTCTTCTGTGTCAGTATATATCCGGTGTTTTTCCGCCCAATTTTCGCTGAGCTCGTAAGGGCTGGAAATCATTGCGGCGACGGCTTCACTCAGGTCAGCGCTTCTCACCAATTTCTCGGTACTTGGAAAACTCCCTTCCTCATCGAAATGAGTGCGAAAGCGCTCGATGATACTCTTGTACATTTCTGACTTAAATGAAATTTCATCTGTAAGCAGATCGTGAAGGATGTACTCCGCTACTTGAACTTTAACCTTCTCATCCTCACCTTCTTCAGATTGAATATCCACCTCAATCTCCTGCGATCCATAGTTGATCAAGATGCGCGTAATTTCCTTTTCCCAAATGGTAGAGTCTGCAAGGGGTATAACCCCTTTTTGATCCCCTTTGGCTTGAAGGTCGTCTTGAAGAACTTCAGGATCGACCCCCGCCTTTCGGAAAGTTCGCTTTCGTAAAAACTTGTTCAGCTCGTTGAGAAGCACCTTTTCAGGAAGGTCCAGTTTTTTGCTGCACCGCTGCACGTAGATGCTACGTGTTATCTGGTCGGTGATTAGCGATAAGCTCTCAACGATACGCCTGGTAGCCTCGGCTCTTTTAATGGGATCATCGGGATGACCATCCATTAGCACTTCGATCATGAAGTCCGTGAAGTCTTTCGCGCCAGTATTCAGGTATTCCTCTAGCTCGGTTTGAGACACTGATCGGGCAAAGGAATCGGGATCGTGGCCTTCTGGAAAAAGCAAAACTTTGACTTGGAGTCCTTCTTTCAGGAGTAAGTCGATTCCGCGAAGTGCAGCGTTGATGCCGGCTTTGTCTCCGTCGTAGAGTACAGATACGTTTTTTGTGTAGCGCTTTATCAGCTTGGCCTGCTCTGATGTGAGCGAAGTACCCGAGGAGGATACCGCATACTCAACCCCGGCTTGATTGAGCGAGATAACGTCTGTATATCCTTCAACCAGGAAGCACTTGTCTTCCTTGATAATGCTCTGCTTTCCTTCGTAAAGGCCGTACAAGGTTTTACTCTTGTCGTAGAGTTCACTCTCGGGAGAGTTGATGTATTTTACCTTATTGTCGCTTTTTAGCGTCCTTCCGGCAAAGGCGATACAGCGACCGCTGACATTTCGAATAGGAAATATAACCCGGCCTCTGAAGAAGTCATACTTCCCGTAATTTCCCTCTTTGGTAAGGCCTAGGTTTACAAGGTGCTCCTCCTTATGACCAGCCTCGAGAGCCTTTTTCAAAAGGGCGTTATTCTTTTCTAAAGCATATCCCAGTGCAAACTTCCGAATGGTCTTGTCAGAAAACCCCCTTTCGCGGTAGTAGCTAAGGCCGATGGATTTTCCCTCGTCGTTTTCCCACAGGTTTTGCTCAAAAGATTCTAGAGCGAATTTATTGACCAAAACCAAGCTTTCGCGAAGGCTTTGATCTTCCTTCTCTTTCGCATCCATCGCCGTTTCTTCCACCTCGATGGAGTACTTTTCGGCTATATAGCGCAATGCCTCTGGGTAGGACATGTGCTCCAATTCCATCAGGAAGGTGACGGCATTACCGCCCTTTCCCGAACTGAAATCTTTAAAAATTCCCTTAGCGGGAGAAACGAAAAACGAAGGTGTTTTCTCGTCAGACCATGGACTTAAGCCTTTGAGGTTTGAGCCTGCCTTTTTGAGCTGCACGAAGTCTTCGACCACTTCTTCAATGCGAGCCGCTTCAAAAATCTTGTCTATGGTGTTTCTATCGATCAACGCAGTCCTGAAGAATCAGTTTTGAAATTGTTTTTACCCTGTGGCTCGTCCATGTCAATCTTTTGCACTAGCATTCCATTGTTGTCGTAAAAGGACCAAATACCCGTCTGTTCGTCATTGTAGTAGCGGCCTTGATAGCGCATCATACCATTGGAATAATACGTTATAGCATCACCTTCGCGGTATCCGTTTCGGTAGTTGGCTTCACTCCAGCGGTATCCCGTCGGGTAAAAGGACTCCCACTTTCCTATTCTTTTTCCGCCCTGGCTCTTGCCTTGCAGTTTTACAGCGCCATTGGAATGGTACTCCACTACGTCTACTATTTCTTTTGTGCTCAGGTTTTGAGCTGCATTCTTTTCATCTCCACTCTGTTCGGTTGCCGAGTCGCAAGCGCAGAAGACCAGCGCGATTAGAATGAAAACGCGAATTGTCATAGATGAGAAAAGTTTACTTTTTGCGTTCAATCGTGTAATTGACGAGGGCTTCTAAAGAATTCCTGGCCTCGCCTTCTTCAAAAGTATGAAGAATTTTCAAAGCCTCATCTCGGTAGACGAGCATTTTATCATGGGCGTATTCTATGCCTCCCGATGCCATCACATAGTCGATTACTTTCCCCACACGGGTCTTGTCTTCGTGGTGGTTTTTCACCGAGTTAATTAGCCATTTTCGGTCTCGTCTTTCGGCTTTCGTCAAAGCGTAGATCAACGGAAGAGTCATTTTCTTTTCCTTGATATCGATCCCCGTGGGTTTGCCTATTTTCCCATTGACATTGTAGTCAAAAAGGTCATCTTTTATTTGAAAGGCTATTCCTGTTTTTTCGCCGAAAAGGCGCATTCTTTCCTGCGATTCTAAATCAGTTTTGGATGAGTGTGCTCCGCTTTGGCAGCAAGCAGCAATCAGCGAAGCCGTTTTTTGACGGATGATTTCAAAGTAAACCTCTTCGGTGATGTCCAGTTTTCGGGCTTTCTCCATTTGCATGAGCTCGCCTTCTGACATTTCCTTCACCGCATTGCTCACTATTTTAAGGAGTTCGAATTCACCTTCCTCCACACTCATTAGTAGTCCGCGTGAAAGGAGGAAGTCTCCGACCAAGACGGCTATTTTGTTTTTCCAGAGTGCATTTATAGAGAAGAAACCACGACGTAGGTTAGCATCATCTACCACATCGTCGTGAACTAAGGTAGCTGTATGAAGCAATTCTATAAGAGAAGCGGCTACGTAAGTACTATCGTTTATACCGCCACACATCTTTGCCGACAGGAATACGAACATAGGGCGCATTTGCTTCCCTTTTCGCTTTACGATGTAATGTGTGATTTTATCGAGCAGCGGAGTATTGCTCCTCATCGACGCGCGAAAGCGATGTTCAAATTCATCCATTTCAGCTGAAATGGGAGCTTTTATTTCTTTGACCCCTGTCATTTGGTCGGGCAAATATCACAATTCAAACTCACTCTATGCTGTTAAGGTGTTAGTACTTTTAGGTACCTCGTCTTATACCCTTTGTAGGTTGTTAGTATTTGGCTCTTTGAAGTTCGGTACTGCTGCTCGGCATCTAGGTAATAATCACCGATGGTATTGGGATCAATGGATTTTTTTGCAATCGATCCATCGCTCAATATGTAGTAAGTTATGGTTATGTTGTTTTCATTATTCAGGGCTCGGTATTCGTTGTATTCGGTCAGAGATAGGGATTCATTGCGCACATGATCGTTGTAAAAAAACAGGAACTTATCTCCCCATTGAGTGCTTACATAAGAGGTATAACGTCCAAATTCCTGTGAAGACGACTGGTATTTTGGGAGCAGGATATTCTCGGTAATTTTTGAGCTTGGTTTGATCGTGGAGATCAACAGTTCCTCGTGGTTGTGAATTTGAATGACGGTATACATTCTCGAGGCGGGGTTATAAATGGTGGATTCGCGGGTGTATCTTTTCTCACTTATCATGGAGAGCGATCCATTGTTTTTCAGAAAAACCTTGTCGAGCTTGAATAGACCTAGATCATCCTCGTTATTTTTGATTTCTTGACGAAACATGAGTCTGAAGTCGCGTTCAAAAGGGGAGAGACCAGTGTTTAGAAGTTCACCCGTATTCGAATCAATAACGACTGAGAATGCCCCCACCATCGAAGGCTCCACCATATTGCTATAATACCCAGCTAGCCACAGATTTGTGTCGGGGGTTAACGTGAGTTTTAAGTCATAGAACCACTTGTTGCCCAATGCAAGAGACTTTTCTTTCACTCCCTCTTCAGCAGGATTGTAGCTTAGCAAAGCATATGAATCGGGCAATGCCCGAACTCCTGATTCTTTGCGCAGAGAGATGATCCCGTGAAAGACACCTGTTGGAGTAAGCACGGCATCTTTTAGAAGCACCTTCGCAGCAGGATAAGGAATTTCAATTTTTTTGGTTTCCAATAAACCTAGCTCAGAATCAAAATAACGCAAGGCAAATTTTTCGTTTCTCGTAGGGTTTTTCTCTTCGGGAATAAAGAGCGCCACTTTCTTGTTGTCGTCACTTTTGAAGATCAAGAATCCATTTTCAGAAATGAGGGCCTCTCTGTCTGCAATGCCTATCACCATTGGTTCCTCACTAATTTGTAAATTTTCTGTGATGCGATAAGCGAGAATATAAATATCTGTTCCACCAGGATCTTCGGCGGTGGCAATTAAGAAACTGGCGTCATTTGTAGACATCGGGTAAGCCAAAAGGGGAATCTTTTTACTGATTTCGGTGGGCGTGAATAGGATTGTTTTTTCTACAACGAGGCTGTCGACTCCTATTTTTTCGATGATAAATTGCCCTTTCTTTCGACGGTCAGTACGAATGCAAAAAAAGAATTCTTCGCTATGGCCAAAAGTATCCCAAATGCGATTTCCCTTTTGCTCTTCTAATTCTGGCCCCACAAAAAACTCCACCTTAGCAGCGTCTTGCGCTTTGGTAGAGCAGATCAAAAAGGGCAAAAGAACAAGAACTAAGATCGAACGAAGGCGCATGAATTTCTCTATATCTTCGTGGCTATTGCAAAAACCATGTCATTGTGAAAGGAAGGTATAAATATATCCTCTTCTTCCTTACGATTCTTTCCTTGAGTTCATTTGGGCAGACCCAAGAAGCGGAAGAACCTGAATTCTATATTCAAGACTCGCTTTACACCATTAGAAACGCTATAAAGGTCGATCCTGTTCAAATTGTTTTTGGCGATTACCGCCTTTATTTTGAGCATCTTCTCACAGGGCGTTTCAGTGCAGAAGTGGGAGTGGGGTTTACCAGAAGAAATTACGCTTCAGGTTGGTTTGATTACGAGCTTGACAACCTCGGAAGCAACGTCGATATTCAAACGGCCCCCAGTGTTTCATTGACATTCCGAAGGTACTTTCAGGACTATGAAGAACTCGGAGGTACTTACTTGTCAGTGGGAGCAAATTACCGCCGATACAAAAAGGAATTTGGTGTGATTGATACGGCGGGTGTCCTCACCGACTATTCTTATGCTGATGATCGCCAAGAGTTATCGGTTATTTTCAATTTTGGATACCAAGCTCTTCCGCTTACCAGTAATATATTCGCTGATTTCTACACGGGGCCTGCCATACGGTTCAAGAATTACGATATCGTAAGAACAACCTCTATAAATGACCCTTTAGCCTACACCATCGAAAATCTGAATGAGGTGGTTTTTGGATGGGAATTGGGGGTGAGGATTGGTTTTGGATTCTGACTTGGTATCAAGTAGTGAGTATAGAGTATTGAGATTGGATTTCTCTGCGCCTCCTCACTTTCCTCTGCGAGAACCCGCATAAGAGATGATAATATTTCAATTGTCAGACCAGCCCTGCGGTTAGTCAGTGATTTTCAAAGCCGCCTTGTTCTTATTCGCCAATTGGCCGCAAGCGGCATCAATATCCTTACCTCGGCTACGTCTCACGTTTACAACGATGTTGCAACTTTCGAGGTATTCTGCGAAGGCATCTACCACTTCTGGATCGGCCTGTTCGAATTCGCCATCGTCGATGGGATTGTATTCGATGATATTGATTTTGCACGGAACGATCATCGCGAAGTCGGCTAGCTCCCGAGCATCCTGCATCGTATCGTTGAAATCCTTGAAGATGATGTACTCGTAAGTGACTCTGCTACCCGTTTTATCGTAGAAGTGTCTGAGGGCATCTGCCAAAACATCGAGATTGTTCGTTTCGTTGATGGGCATAATCTTGTTGCGCTTCTCGTCATTGGCCGCGTGGAGCGAAAGAGCCAAATTGAACCGCACTTCGTCGTCGCCCATTTTCTCAATCATCTTAGCGATTCCCGCAGTAGAGATGGTCATTCGCTTGGGAGACATCCCGAGACCTTTATCGTCCGAAATGCGAAAAGTAGATTCCAATACATTCTTATAGTTGAGCAATGGCTCACCCATGCCCATGTAAACAATATTCGAAAGGGGCTTCTCACGTAAAATTTCCGCATCGCGGTAAATCTCCGCCACTTGATCGTAAATCTCGTAAGCCTCTAGATTGCGCAAGCGCTTCAATCGACCTGTAGCACAGAACTTGCAGCTCAGGCTACAACCTACTTGTGATGAAATACAAGCAGTCGTTCGGTTCTTGGTCGGAATCAATACGCCTTCTACCACTGGCCCATCGCTCATCTTAAAAGCATACTTGATGGTGCCATCGCTACTCACTTGCTTGTCGGCGATACGCATGGTGCGAATGATGAATTTCCCCTCGAGTTTTTCGCGAAGTTCAGCGGGGAGGTTGGTCATCTCCTCAAAGCTTCTTGCTCTCTTGGTCCATAACCATTCAAAGACTTGCTTTCCGCGAAATGGCTTTTCGCCCATTTCACTAAAGAGGTCAATCAATTCCTCTTTGCTCAGCTTTCTGATGTCGACTTGATCTTTCATTGCCGCAAAGGTACTGATTCGGTTTCTTCATAATGAAACCCTCTTATTGGTTGTGGCTATCCAAAAATCTCTACACGCTCTGTGCAAACCTTTAATCTAGAATGGATAAGTAGCTGCGCGATTAATCGCGCAGCTACGGATGGAGATTATTTCAATCATCAACCTTATTCCCCACTCATCAAAATTTTAACTGTAGGGCCATTCCTCTGTTGCTATATTGCGACGTATGACAAAGCCTAATTTTCTAAAGCATGCGTGGTTGTCTTTCAGGCGTTCGCCTGCCTTGACAACTTGCTATCGAGCTCAGACTCTCAACTAAATGGGTAGACTCCAAATAAGGGCGGAAGGGCTACACGCCTTTTCTTACTTTTGTGGGATACTGATGTGAAATGATAACAGGGATTACTCATCTACACTCTTTGCTTCGCTGGCTGGCACTTATCGCCATAGTCATCGCCATTTTTCAATCCTTTCGGGGAATGACGAGCGGACGGGATTATACGAGCAAGCACAACCGTTGGTCTCTGATTACACTGATTGCTTTCCACCTTCAGCTCGCAATGGGTTTGGTGCTTTACTTCGGCAATGGTTGGTATAGGCAACTGGGCGAAATGTCCAATGCCGTCGTTCGGTTTTGGAGCTTGGAGCACTTGGTGGCAATGTTGATCGCGATCGCACTAGTGACGATAGGAAGAATCAGTGCCAAGAAAGCAACGAGCGTAAAACTGAAACACAAACGCCATTTTTGGTGTTTCTTAGCTGCCTTGTTAATCGTTTTGTCAAATATCCCTTGGCCTTTTAGAGAAGATGGAATTGCTAGAGGATTATTTCCTGAAATTTAATATGAAGAGGATTGCCACCATATCGCTTTTGTGCCTTTTGGTTTGGTCTTGTGGAGATGGAAATACATCTCAATCGGCCAATGAAGAAATTTCAGGTGCAAAAATTTACCAAACGCACTGTGTTGTTTGCCATGGCGATGATGGTTGCAAAGGCTTTGCCGATGCAAAAATATTGCCCGAGTCAAGTTTGACTTTGGCAGAGCGCATTCTACTAATCACCAACGGACGAAATACGATGATGCCTTACAGCGGAGTCTTGTCGACAGATGAGATTGAAGCCGTGGCTCGCTACACCCAATCTTTAAAGTAATATATGGCACAAAACAGCTCTACTGGATCCCAAGTGGAAACCGCCGTTCTGGTGGGGGTTATTTCCCGCGATGAAACGGTCGAACAAGTAGATGATCATTTGGATGAGTTGGCCTTTTTGGCCAGAACAGCGGGTATCGAAACTCGGAAGATGTTCACCCAAAAACTCGATGCGCCAGATCCACGCACGTTTTTGGGCAAGGGAAAAATTCAAGAAGTAAAAGAATATGTAGATGAGCACGAGATAGACATGATCATCTTCGATGATGATTTGAGTCCATCTCAATTGCGGAACATCGAAAAGCATTTTGAGAAGAAGATCTACGACAGAAGTCTGCTCATCCTCGATATATTTATGTTTCGTGCTCGATCGGCTCAAGCCAAAACCCAAGTAGAACTGGCCCGATCAGAGTACTTATTGCCTCGCTTAACGCGAATGTGGACTCACCTGGAGCGCCAACGTGGTGGAACAGGTACAAGAAGTGGAGCAGGTGAAAAAGAGATCGAGACCGACAGACGTATTATCCGTGATAAGATCAGCAAGCTGAAGGAGCGCCTGAAGCTGATCGACAAGCAAATGAGCACCCAGCGAGGCAATCGAGGAGCTATAGTCCGAACAGCTTTGGTAGGATATACCAATGCGGGAAAGTCCACTTTGATGAACCTTCTGAGCAAATCAGAAGTCTTTGCCGAAGACAAGCTTTTCGCTACGCTGGACACGACAGTGAGGAAAGTGGTTTTCGGAAACTTGCCCTTTCTACTTACGGATACGGTTGGGTTTATCCGCAAACTGCCAACACAACTCATTGAATCATTCAAGAGCACGTTGGATGAGGTGAGAGAAGCCGATGTGTTGATTCACGTTGTAGATATTTCCCACCCCAACTTTGAAGACCACTACAATACGGTGAAGCAAACTCTTAGCGATATTGACAGTGCCGATAAACCCACGATTGTGGTATTCAACAAGGTTGATGCCTATAAGCCGAAGCCTATCGACCCACAGGATGTTGATCCCGACGTGATCACCGATCCGTTGGAGCAGCTCAAGAATTCATGGATGGCACGCTTAGAAGCGGATGAAGTAGTTTTCATATCGGCGATTAAAAAGCAGAATATTGATGAGCTTCGCACCAAAGTTTACGAACAGGTAAAGGCCATCCACAGCAAGCGTTATCCTTACCACACATACCTCTACTAAAGACTGAACCCATGCCTAGTATACGCCAAGAGAAAGTTGCCAAACTCATTCAACAGGAGCTGGCCATTATTTTTCAGCAACATTCGAGAGACTTATTTAACGGCGCTTTCATTACGGTTACCGTTGTAAGGATGAGCCCTGATTTGGGAGTGGCAAAAGCATTTTTGAGTTTTTTCGCGCCTGGTAAAGGCACCAAGGAAGAACTATTGGAAATGGTTCGCGCCAAATCTTCTAAGGTTCGAGGGATTCTCGGAAATAAGGTAGGCAAGCAATTGCGTATTGTTCCTGAGGTAGCCTTCTTCATCGACGACAGCCTCGATTATTCTGAGAAAATCAATGATCTTTTGAAAGAATAGACCGTGAATCTGAGTTTTTTTATTGCTAAGCGGTACCTCTTTTCGAAAAAATCACTTTCGATTATCACCATTATGAGCATGATCAGCATGCTGGTGGTGGCCGCGGTAACGATGGCTATGGTGGTGATCCTTTCTGCTTTCAATGGGATCGAATCTTTAATCGACAGTCGCTATAGTTATTTCGATAGTGACCTTTCGGTCATTCCGCTTACCAATAAGGTTTTTAGTACCGACAGTCTCGATTGCCTCGATTTGCAGGACATCGAAGGGGTGAAGCACTGTGCGCTGTCTATCGAAGAACGGGTTTTCGCACAGTACGATGAAAACCAACGCATCGTCATCCTAAAAGGCGTTGAGGACTCTTTTATCCAACAATCGGGATTGGATAGTATGATTATCGACGGGGAGGCTCGATTGTACCTAGAGGATACGCCACAGGCTGTGATCGGCATTGGTGTGAAGTACGACCTTGATCTGCGTCTTTTCGAGCAGGTCTTCAATCCACTCAAACTTTCGGCGGTAATTCGCGGAAAGGAGTTGCGCAGAAATCTAACGCAGGCACTGAACAAGAGGAATATTCCCGTGGCGGGAGTTTTTACCATCAATATCGATTTTGATTCGGACTACGTTATTGTTCCGATCGGCTTCGCTTCGAAATTGTTGGAGTTTGAAAATGAGTATTCCACCGTCGATATTCGAATTGAAGAAGATGCCGATATGGAAACCGTTCAGGCTCGACTGCAAGAAGTGGTGGGAGAAAACTATCGAGTGAGGAGTCGACTCGAGAAAAACGAGATTATCTACAAGTCGAATAAGACGGAGAAGTGGGCGACCTTTTTGATTATGGCCTTCATCATGTTGATTGCTACTTTCAACATCATCGCCGCATTGACCCTTTTGATCAATGAGAAACGCCATGACATAGCCGTGCTCACAGGAATGGGTGCAACGGTCAAATCCATCCGCCGAATCTTCTTTTTAGAAGGAGCTTTGATTAACGCCATAGGCGCTTTGGTGGGAATGGTGCTGGGGCTTCTATTCGTCTACGTGCAGCAGGAATGGGGGTTGATTAGATTGGAAGGAGGCTTGGTAGAATTCTACCCTGTTGAAATGATATTCACCGATTTCATCGCCATTTTTGGCTTGGTTGTTTTCGGCGGGATTATTTCTAGTATTGCTCCCGTGAGGTTTTTCACGCGGAAGTATGCGTCGCTTTAGTTGGTAGTAGCTGGTCTATAGTAGCTAGAAATGTCGCCCTTACAGGGCTTCAAAACGATTCGTGTCCATTCGCGGATAAAATGTGAGCGCAGCGAACTTTAAGCAAACGCGAAATCTCCGTACTTCTCCTTCACTTCCAGCAGAAGTTCTCTCACGCATGCTGGATTGTCTTCAGTTACGAGTTTGATTCGGTGTTCCTTGAAGTCTTGAATTCCGCGGAAGTAGTTTCCGTAATGACGACGCATTTCCACTACTCCCAGTTTTTCGCCTTTCCATTTAAGTCCCATTTCGAAATGGGCTAGGGCAGCTTCTACTCGTTCATCCATTTGAGGTGGAGCCAAGGTTTCTCCTGTTTTGATGAAGTGCTTGATCTCTCTGAATATCCACGGATAACCGATGCTGGCTCTGCCGATCATTACTCCGTCAACGCCATAGCGGTTTTTGTATTCCAGCGCTTTTTGTGGAGTATTGATGTCGCCGTTACCAAAAACGGGAATGTGCAAGCGAGGGTTGTTTTTAGTCTCGGCGATCAATGACCAATCGGCCTCACCTTTGTACATTTGCTGGCGTGTTCGACCGTGGATGCTGATGGCTTGGATACCGATGTCTTGAAGCCGCTCCGCTACATCAACAATGAATTTGGTATCCTCACTCCACCCAAGTCGGGTTTTCACCGTTACGGGCAAGTTTGTAGCTTTTACGACAGCTTCTGTGAGCCTCACCATCTTCGGGATGTCCTGAAGAATTCCAGCTCCAGCTCCTTTGCAAGCGACTTTCTTTACGGGACAACCGAAGTTGATATCGAGAATGTCGGGATTTGTTTGTTCTACGATCCTAGCTGACTCCATCATAGGCTCCAAATCACTTCCGAAAATCTGGATTCCAATGGGCCGCTCGTATTCGTAGATGTCCAGTTTCTGAACACTTTTTGCCGCGTCGCGAATGAGTCCTTCCGAACTGATAAACTCCGTGTACATCAAGTCAGCACCGAATTTCTTGCACAACGCCCGAAAGGGTGGATCGCTTACATCCTCCATCGGAGCAAGCAAAAGAGGGAAGTCCCCCAAGTCAATATTCGCTATCTTTGCCATCTTAAAGAAGATGCAAAATTAAACATTCCAAACCGATGGGTTCAAGGCCTTTTTCAAACGCCGACCCATTTCTTCAACTGATCGTACTTTTTCTCATTGCTTTTTTCTGTGTTGGCGTCTCTATGCTCATGGGTCAAGGACTCTTGAATGCCCTATGGGGAGTGAATCTCTTCGAGAATACAAGTGCGCTTTCTGACTACGAAAATGAGAACGTCGTACAGATGAATCGAGTCTTACTTTTCTTTCAGCATCTCGGTTTATTTGTGGTTCCAGCCATCGTTTTTGCCCGTTTGAGCTCTGTTGCTTGGAAAAAATACCTTGGATTCCGATTCATTATGCCCCGCATTGCGATCGCTTCTGCATTGGTCATCATCGCGGCACTTCCGCTGATCAACGTTATGGCTTGGTTCAATGAGGGACTGGCTCTTCCAGAGTCCTTATCGAGTCTAGAAGAGGTTTTTGCAGGAATGGAAGAGACCGCTCAAAAATTGACCGCGGCAATCGCTGGTACTGGTAGTGTGTCATCACTGATGGTCAATATAATTGTCATGGCCCTCTTGCCCGCCCTAGGTGAAGAAATGATCTTTAGAGGGTTAATGGTCCCTATTTTTAGAAAGTGGACGGGCAATGTGCATGTTGCGGTTTGGCTCTCTGCTTTTTTGTTCAGTGCCATGCACTTTCAGTTTTATGGCTTCATACCTCGATTTTTGCTCGGAGCTCTTTTAGGTTACCTATTCGTCTGGTCCAAATCTATATGGGCTCCCATTATTGCTCATTTTGTGAACAATGCCTTGGCCCTCATTCTGCTCTTTATGATGGCCCGTGGAAGTATTTCCGAAGATTTGGATTCCTTCGATCCCGACTTTAGCGATTGGCTTTTGGTAGGTATTTCAGCCATTGCTGTAGGCGGATTGATCTTCTACATTACGAAGTATTCAAAAGGCTGGAAGAACAATCGACAAGCTGAGCAGCTGCAAAAAGGACTTGAGAAAAGTCAATTGGACGATCAAGGGTAATCTATTGCACCAGTAATTTCTGGCTTACTTTTTTTTCCCGCAAGGACTAGACAAAACCCTTTCTCTAAATCGGCGATTGACACCTCATAACGTAGTAGTGAGATTCTTGTATTACTTCCCCTTTCCAAGATCTTAGAAATGAAGCTATGATTGCTGCGGCGTACAAACAAAAAAATCCATCAACCTAAGGTCGATGGACTTCATATTTTGTTCGATTATTCTTAGTTGTTGTCTAAGGCCGATCCTTTATTAACAGAATAGTTAATCTTCAAAGCCTGTGACTCTCGCAGTTCTTGCTTGATGTCAGTTACCACTCCCATTTTCACATCACTATCTACTTTTAGTGAAGTGGTAATAAGAGGCTTTTCAGCTTCGTCTCTTTTATCGCGGTTTTCTTTGATCCAAAACTGAATATCCGCAACCTCAGCAAAAGAGTCATCTAACTGAATTTTTGGCTCTGTTCCAAAACGCGTGTCACTGGGAGTTCCGACATTGATGTAGTCAACCAATGATTTTTTCTCCAGCTTCTCCGTCTCCGTAGCATTGGGTTTGATAACTATAACCTTCGGGTCGTCTTCTCTCATCACCGTTACTACCATAAAGAAGAACAGGAGCATGAAGATTATGTCAGGAAGAGATGCCGTTGAAACAGCGGGTGTTCCTTTTTTACCTTTTCGTGTGAATTTGCTCATAATTTCCTGTTTTAACTTCCTCCAGAAATATCCTTCGGTTCAGCTTCTGAGATTCTTTGAGGGTAAACAGCTCTGATTGCTAAAATCTTTGGTTTGTCATCTGACACAGCAGGGTTCAATTCACTGTAAGCCACACCAAATTTGTCTTCAGATAAATCGTTTCTCAACTCGTTGATAGCGGCGCTCAACTCGTTTTGAACGCTGATATACATCGCATACTTTGTCCCTCGGTCATTTTGCAGTGAAATCAAGGCAGAAGTAGGAAGTTCGTCGTATTCGCCAATTAGCTCTACGGCAGACATCTTTCCTTGCCACTTTTTGAGATCACTTTTAAGCTGCTTGTTTGAAGGGTCTTGAGCAATAGCCTGCTGAAGCAAGTTAATACTCTCCTGCAAATTACCTTTGGTTTGTCGAGTCAAAATCGGCAAATCTGGATCCTTATTGGGATTGGTGTAGAACATTTTAGCTCCCTCTTTCAAATCGCGAATATCCATTCGCTCATTTTCCACCAAGAGTTGATTTCTGCTGTTCACCAAAACCTCATAAACGTTACGCTTCTTTACAGGAGGCGTAATGAGATCTTCAGGTACAGGCGGAGGCAATTGCCTTAAAATTCCGATGTCTTGATCCATGGTGGTAGTCACCAGGAAGAAGATGAGTAGCAAGAAGGCAATATCAGCCATAGAGCCGGCATTGATTTCTTGCAAAGGTCTTCTGGCCATGTCTTCAGGGTTTATTTAAATATACGTACTACTTCTCCAACTACTGCCAATGCTACCGCTCCCACAACAAGAACGTACATCAACATGAGGCCAGCTCCACTTACTTGAGAAGCTCCTGCAGTAATATCTTCGGCGTAATTGGATACGTCGTCAGATGCAATGCTATAGCAAATAAATGCCAAAACAAGAAATCCGATGATACCTATGAGAAGTGACATGTTTCTTTTCAGATTCGTCAAAAGCTGCACAAGACCAAAGATGATGGCCGCTCCACCTGCCAATATCATGCAAACATAAACGAGGTATAGCGATGGACTAATGGAAGCCTCGGATCCCGTGGCTATTCGGATTGTAAGAATCAGTCCTATAGCGATGATGAGGAATGACAGTCCAGTAAGGCCTGTAGCTAGTTTCTTCATATCCATAGTTACTAAGCTTTTGTAGTTCTGTGACGAAGTAGCATATCAACCAAAGAGATAGAAGCGTCTTCCATGTCATTTACAATTCCGTCTACTTTAGAAACGATATAATTATAAAAGATCTGAAGGATGATAGCTACAATAAGTCCCGAAACCGTTGTAATCAAGGCTACTTTAATACCCGTTGCAACTACACCTGGAGAGATATTATTCTCACGAGCGATTGCTTCGAATGCGTCGATCATACCAATTACCGTTCCCATGAAACCAAGCATTGGCGCAAGAGCGATAAAGAGTGAGATCCAAGAAAGACCTTTTTCCAAAAGACCCATTTGCACTCCTCCGTAAGAGACAACTGATTTTTCAACCATGTCGATTCCTTCGTCGTAGCGCTCTAGCCCTTGGTAGAAAATGGAAGCAATCGGTCCGCGTGTATTTCGACAAACGTCTTTTGCAGCTTCAACTCCACCTGAAGCCAATGCATCTTCAACGTCTTTCAATAATTTCACCTTATTGGTAGAAGCCATGTTGAGGTATATGATACGCTCAATGCACAAAGCCAAACCAAGGATCAAACAGATCAATACGAAAGACATAAAGAAAGGTCCACCATCGATAAATGTGTCTTTTATCCTTTGGTGAAATGTTTGTTCGGTTTCAACAGCAGCAGTTTCCTCCTCCATTGATTCTTCTTCCATTGTTTCATCCACAACGGGCACTGCCTCTTCCATTGTTTCCTCTTCGGCAGCTGTGTCAGCTTCCATCGATTCCATTTGGGTAGTTTCTTCTTCTGCACCGTCTTGGGCGTAGCTTATGTTGGCAATGCCGAAACTGAATAAAACACTTAATGTAAGTGCGGTCAGTAATTTTTTCATGGTTTCCAAAAGTTGGTTTTTACTTAATATTAAATCGAACGTGTAATCTGTGGTACAAATAAAACTAAAAATCTCTTAAATCATTGCGGAGAGGAAGGGATTCGAACCCCCGATCCCCTCACGAGGATACACGCTTTCCAAGCGTGCGCCTTAAGCCGCTCGGCCACCTCTCCTGTTTCGCTCAAAATACCTTGAATTTTTAGGCTCTTTGAGGCGGCCAAAGTACAAAAAATTGCCTTCGACACTAAAACTCGACTTTAACAAATTGTTAATCGGTTGAATTGAGTTCGTAAGCGGTTCGTTCTCCCCTTAAATCTTGCTCGAAGTAAAGTCGGAATTCTGCATTTGAAAGACCTTGTCCGAGCAGATACATGGATTTGGCAATCACTGCTTCCATTTGCATATCGCCTGCGCTGATGAGCCCTATTCTTTCCAACTCTCCGCTTGTTTCGTATTTCCCTTGAGTCACACCTCCTCCACGGCATTGTGTCGCGTTGATCAATATCAATCCACGATCGGATGCCTTTTGGAGTGCTTCTAAAAACCACGGATAGGTCATGGCATTGCCACTTCCATAAGTTCTCACCACCAAAACAAGGTTGTCTTGAATGTTCAGGGCGGCTTCCACAATGTGCTGTGATATTCCTGGAAACAGGGTGAAAACAGCCACTCGATTGTCAAGATCTGTTTCTATTCGAAAAGGAAGTTTTGAAGGCTTATTAATAAAACGATCATTGTATTTTATAGTCACTCCAGCTTCAGCCAAAACTGGATAGTTTGGTGACTGGAAGGCCTCGAAATGCTCAGCATTGAATTTGTACGTTCGGTTTCCCCGATAAAGATGGTACTCAAAATATACAGCAACTTCGGGAACCATCGGCATATCCTTTCGGTAATCGCTGGCGATTTCGATTGCCGTAATTAGGTTTTCTTTCCCATCTGTTCGCACCATACCTATGGGCAATTGAGACCCAGTGAGGATGACGGGTTTTGATAAGTTGACAAACATAAAGCTCAGAGCAGATGCTGTGTAGGCCATGGTATCACTTCCGTGCAAAATCACAAAACCATCGTATTGGTCGTAATTGTCGTAGACCAGATGAGCCAGCTTTTGCCAGTGCTCTAATCCCATATTGCTGCTGTCAAGTGCTTCATCAAATGACACCGCTTGAATGGTGGCTGAGAGATTCCTTATTTCTGGAATCTGCTTTTCGAAGTCACTAAAGTCAAAGGGAATCAGCTGATTCGTATGGTAATCTTGAACCATACCGATGGTGCCGCCGGTGTAGATGAGCAATATATTTCTCTTAGAACTCACGGAGTTGGAATAGGTCTTCAGCATTATTGGTGGTCATTAGAGCTATTTCTTCAATGGATTTATTGAAGATCAAGGCTAGTTTGTCAGCTACCAATCTAGTGTAGGCAGTTTCGTTTCGTTTTCCTCTGTAGGGATGAGGAGTAAGGTAAGGCGCATCTGTTTCTAGCATCAATTTTTCCAAACCAATCTCGGCTAGAACGGCATCCAAACCGCTATTTTTAAAGGTAGCGACTCCACCAATACCCAGATAAAACCCCGAATAGCCCAAAGCTTTTTCGGCTTGAGCTGCTGCACCCGTGAAGCAATGGAATACTCCCGTCAGCTGCTCATCGTGAACTTCGTCCAGCACTTCAAAGATCTCATCAAATGAATCTCTAGCGTGAATGACGATTGGCAGCTTTGCTTCTTTGGCCCATTCTATCTGCTCTTTGAAAGCTTCGACTTGAATGTCTAAAGTTGATTTATCCCAGTAGAGATCAATGCCAATTTCACCAACGGCAATGTATTTTCCCGTATCCAATTCCTTCTTAATCAACGAAAGCTCCTCTCGAAAGCCTTCTTTTACCGAGCATGGATGAAGGCCCATCATTCCTAGACATTGAGTGGGATAATCTTTCATGATACTTTTCATAGAGTCAATGCTACTGGCGTCTATGTTGGGCAGTAAAGTGAGCAGCACATTCTCTTCTATGGCTCGTTCCATGCACGCTGCACGATCCTCATCGAATTGTTCGAGGTACATGTGCGAATGGGTGTCTATGATTTTCACGCTTTCAGGTATTGATTACAAATGACGTAAATCGGTTACATTTGAAAAAATTCAAAACTCTTTGACGAAAGTCCTGATCATTCGATTTAGCTCCATAGGCGACATTGTATTAACGACTCCTGTCGTGCGAAATCTATTCCAACAGATGCACGAGGGAGCAGAGATACACTTTCTTACCAAGAATCGCTTTACGTCTCTTCTCGAGCCAAACCCATACATCGCAAAAGTTTATGGAATTGAGAAGAGCACCAATGAAGTAATGGAGGAGCTCAAGGAAGAGCATTATGATTATGTGATTGACTTGCACCTCAACCTTCGTTCGTCGAGGGTTAAGCGGGCTCTCAAGATGATTTCTTTTAGTTTTAAGAAATACAATTGGCAGAAGTGGCTACTAGTAAATTTTGGTATTAATAAGATGCCCAAGATGCACATCGTCGATCGCTATATGGAGACATTGGTTCCTTTCAGCATAGCAAATGATGGCAAAGGATTGGACTACTTCTTCCCTGCTGGGGAAGAAACACTCCCGACGGAATTGCCCAAAACACACAAAAATGGATACGTCGCAGTTGCCATTGGAGCCGCCCATTGGCGAAAGAAACCGAGGGTAAGCCAGTACATTGAAATCTGCCAAAAATTAAACTATCCCATTGTCTTACTGGGTGGACCGTCCGAAGAAAAAGACGGAAGCGAAATTGCCTCGGCTTGCGGCGAAACCGTTTGGAATGCCGCAGGAAAATTAAGCCTGAA
Source organism: Cryomorphaceae bacterium (assembly GCA_047632755.1). Classification (GTDB taxonomy): domain Bacteria; phylum Bacteroidota; class Bacteroidia; order Flavobacteriales_D; family Cryomorphaceae; genus JAKVAV01. The sequence goes on along the minus strand of JBLIDT010000002.1, from coordinate 168,313 downwards.
CGGTTCTGCGGCTCTTATTCGCGATTCGAAGTTGGTGATCACTCCCGACACGGGAATGATGCACATTGCTAGTGCATTCAAAAAACCCATCATTTCTTTCTGGGGAGCTACTGTAGCCGATTTCGGGATGTATCCTTACTTAAATGAAAATCTTGATGTGCGCATTGAAGCAGATCATTTGAACAAGCGGCCTTGCTCTAAGCTAGGAACGAAGTGTAAGTATAAAGAATGCCGTTGCATCGACGAATTGCCGATTGAAAAGGCGGTTGAAGCGGCTAATTCTCAAATAGAGCTTTCAACTCCGTAGCATCCTTTGGATCCATTTTCTTTGCCAAGATCAACCCGAGTTGCCTCCTTCTGAGTGCGCCGTCATAACGCTCTTTCTCTAGATTAGATTCAGGAACAAGCTCTGGAACGTTGATCGGTTGCCCTACTTGATCTACCGCTACGAAAGTGTAAATCGCTTCATTGCATTTGGTGCGCTTTCCCGTTCTGTGATCTTCTACCGACACGTCTAGAAACGTTTCCATCGAAGAACCAAAAGAGCGAGAAACTTTAGACTCTATCGTGAGAATGTCTCCCAGTTTTACGGCTTTGTTGAACGATACATTATTTACTGCAGCTGTCACCACCACGCGGCGGCAGTGACGCTGAGCTGAGATGGCAGCGTTGATGTCCATCCAATTGAGCAATTGCCCTCCCATCAAATTACCCAAGGTATTGGTGTCATTCGGTAAAATAATTTTAGAAGTGGTAGCAAAAGTTTCGCGAGCAAATTTCTGTTCTCTCATATCCTTCGGATTGTGGCCACAAAGATACCGCTATACATTCGATGTTTGTACCTTTGGCACTCAAGATGTACTACACAGCTAAAGCGTTACACCTCATTTTTATGGTGGCCTGGTTTGCAGGTCTTTTCTACATCCCTCGCTTGTTTATTTACCAAACGGAAGCTTCTCAGAAACCCGAAAACGAGCGAGAGGCCTTGGTGGATCAATTAAAACTAATGTCAAGTAGACTTTGGAACATCATCACTTGGCCTGCCTTCATACTCACTGTTTTGTTTGGAACCACAATGTTGATACTCAATCCTGATTGGTTGAAGGTGCCGTGGATGCACGTCAAGCTGGGTTTTGTGGCCTTGTTGATCGCCTATCATTTATCACTGCAATGGATGTACAAGAAGTTGCAGAATGATCAATATCCAATGAGTAGTATGCAGTTGCGATTTTACAACGAGGCCGCCACGATTCTGCTTTTTGCGATTGTCTTTACGGCAACGTTCAAAAATACCATGAGTGGGCTCTACGGAATTCTCGGGATAGTAGGTCTGGGGGTACTCCTTAGCTTTGGAATAATGCTCTATAAAAAATTCAGAAAGAACTAGTTTTGAATTTTTTCCTTGAGCCAATTTCTGGCTTCCTTAGCAGTCTTGAAAATCTGTGTCGGCCGCTGAGGCTTGTTGTACCTAACGAAAAAATTGGCCGTCATATGGTGCTGGTAATGCTCTACTACAATAGCATCTGCAACGATTTGCCCTGTTACATTTCCCGCGGAAACTTTTTCTCTTGCCTCTTGGCTCAGGGAAGCTTCTTTTCCAGCAGTAACCAATAGGCCACGAGCGGATGGAAGTTGACTGTGAATATTCTCGAATATTTCATCAATCTCTTCGGTTTCAACGGTGCAGTTCGGCAGAATGCGTAGCTCTACAATACCATCGTCGTCTAGCTCGAGGTAGCAATTCTTTAGTTCAATTTTGCGGTCAGCCATTTTCAGCTATTTTTTTCTTCAATAGCCACGCATTGGGGAAAGTCCCGTTATCACGAGTGGTTCTGAGTTCGTTCAAAGCTTCTTCGTAGTTACCGAAGCTTTCAATTTTAACTCGATAAAGTCCTTTATTTAAATCCAATATATTCGAATTGTAGCCTCGCGCCTGAAGTTTGTGGACGAATGTGTCCGCGTTTTTCTTTTCTCCAAAGCATCCACCAATAATGTGGTATTTCCCCTCGATAACAGCCATATTCTCGACTGCGATTTCTTCTGGCACATCACTCATATTAATCCAAACGCCTAAAGAATCTACTGAGTTTGACTCAAAGTCAAATGGGAAGACCAAAGTGTTTTCAGGGTAATTGGTTTCATTGCTGAGCTCTTCATCATTTAAAGTGATTTCTCGAGCAGCGTATTTCGGACTGGCAGAATTACTCAATGGAATAAGTTCCGCAAGAGTAATTTCAGTCGGGCTTTTAAATTCGGTAGTCATTCCTAAATAAATGCTCAAACCTATAAAAGGAAGTAACGTAGCCGCTGCGACCCAGTAGATTCCTCTATTGTAAGACGATTGAGCTATTGGAATTATAGGAGTTTCATCCTCTGTCTCAATTTCTTTTTCTTCAATGATCGGAATTTGAGCAACCACCTCAGCTGGCATTGCGAAGGACTCAAAGCCAAAAGATTTCCGCAGATAGTTTACGGTGGTGTCGGGTTTAAACCTTAGCTGATTGTTTTCATCAATAAAGAGAATCCCCACTTTATTTAACTGAACTCGGCCACTCTCCTTTAAGCTGCCAAGGTATTTTTCTATAGTTTCATGAAGAATGGCGTCGGCATCTTGAATAGATACTCCTTCTACGTTTGAGATAGATTGACTAAGAAGGCCGTCGTTTTTCGTCAGATTTTTGTTAAACCGCAACTCTTTCGAAGGCGGATGGGCGATGCCCTTATCGAAATAAGCTGGTTTGTAGTTGGTCACAAACCCTCCTAGCTGCGGCACGATAACGCAGTCGTAGTCGAAAAGAAGCTCAGAAACGTATTTGTCTAGTTCGGTTATCATTGACAATTCGAAATTACATTTTCCGATATCACTGTCAAAGTAAATACTTCTTTTCGATTGCACGAAGATCTTCGGGAGTATCTACCGAATCCGCTCTTTCTTTCGTTATGGCTGTATAAATCGATATTCCATTTTGAAGCCAACGCAACTGTTCAAGACCTTCAGTTTTTTCTAGAGAGCTCATTTTTAGCTGTTTGGTTTTTTGCAAAGCATCTACCGTAAACCCATAGATACCCAAATGAATTAGATAGTCTTCGGGCTTCAGTTCTTCTTTGTTTCTTGGAAAAGGAATCCCACACCTCGAAAAGTAGAGTGCCTTTCCGTCTTTGGCTGTTACAGCTTTCACTCGATTGGGGTTTTCTATCTCCTCGAAATTGAGTGCAGGACTTACGAGAGTGGCAATTTGAGCTTTCGTATTTTCAAGAATTGAAATGACTTGATTGATCTGCTCAGGATTAATGAAAGGCTCATCACCTTGAATGTTTATGGCCAAATCGAAAGATTCTTGAATTGATTTCAAAGCTTCTCGGCATCGATCTGTGCCGCTAGGGAGGTCACTTGATGTCATTACTGCATTACCGCCGAACGAATTAACTGCATCAAAAATCTGTTCGTCATCAGTGGCTACTACAACAAAGTTCAAGTCTGATTTCAAGCATTGTTCATAGACTCTTTGAATCATCGGTTTGCCGCTAATAAGTGCTAAAGGCTTCCCCGGAAATCGGGTCGAACCATATCGCGCAGGAATAATGCCGACTGTATTCATTTTTTATTTTTTAATTTTCGACTTGGGTTAACCAAAGATGATGACAAAGATACCTGTAAATAAAGATGAGATTTTTTACCGGCTCGCGCTCGGTGAGGCTGAACATGTCGGGACAAAAACGGCGAAAAAGCTCATCAATCATTTTGGCTCAGCCCAAGAGGTCTTTCGACTCAGTGGAAGAGAGCTTATGCAAGTTCAAGGAATGGCTCACAATAGGGCCACCTCAATTGCAGGCTTTTCTAATTGGAGCAAAGTGGAAAAAGAGTTTGATTACGCTGAAAAGAATGGAATCAAGGTCGTCTCTTATACGGAAGCGCTATACCCCAATCGGTTAAAGCATTGCGAAGACGGGCCGCTGGTCCTTTTTGTAAAAGGCGATGCTGATTTATCTGCCGGCAGAATGTTGAGTATTGTTGGAACTCGCCGCCTTACGGAATACGGGAAATCAATGACCCGCAAGCTGGTCGAAAGTCTCGTGCCTTATGGGGTATCAGTAGTAAGTGGATTAGCCTATGGAGTGGATGGCGAGGCGCATAAGGCGTGCGTGGACTTTGGGGTTTCGACCATAGCCGTTCTGGCGCATGGGTTGAATAAAATTTACCCTCCAGCACATACGAGGTTGGCGAATGAAATGGTGGACAATGGTGGTGCCCTGATTTCTGAATTCAGCATCGACTCTAAACCTGATCGTGAGAATTTTCCGCAGCGCAATAGAATTGTGGCAGGAATGTGCGATGCCACCCTTGTGGTAGAGTCCGCTGCCAGAGGAGGATCGATCATCACGGCTGGATTGGCCAATGATTATCACCGTGATGTATTTGCCATTCCGGGGAGGGTGGGAGATACAAGATCGGAAGGATGCAATAAGCTCATCAAAGGACATAAGGCTGCCCTTTTTGAATCGGTAAAGGACTTAGAATACATCATGGGATGGAATTTGCCCGAAAAGTCAAAACCTGTACAGAAGAAGATTTTTGTCGACCTCAGTCCTGAAGAAGAAGCCGTGCTTTTCATGTTGAGAGACAAAGGCAGAACTCAGATAGATGAATTGAGTCTTTCGCTCAAATTGCCCATTAGCATGTCTATGGTGCATCTACTTAATCTGGAGCTCAATGGATTGGTAAGGAGTTTACCAGGTAAGTTTTACGAAGCTTGCTGAGCTTCAAAGTGTAATTTAAACACTGTGATTATTTGATGTAAGTCTCTTTAAATCAGTACAAAAAGTTGCTCGGGGAATACTTCTGGGCGAAAGAATCCTGACTTGAAAAAACCCTACATTTGCCCCCGATATTTTAACAATATAACCTATGAAAGCGCATCAATCACTTATCGATTCATTCATGGATCAAGTACGCGCCAAGAATCCACACGAGGCTGAATTTCTTCAGGCCGTTGAGGAGGTAGCGGAAGTGATCATTCCTTACGTGGAGGAACATCCCAAGTACAAAAAAGCCAAAATATTGGAGCGAATGGTAGAGCCCGAAAGAACGATTATGTTCAGGGTGCCATGGCTCGATGACAAAGGAGAAGTCCAAGTAAACCGAGGGTACCGAGTTGAGTTTAACTCAGCAATCGGTCCATATAAAGGCGGATTGCGTTTTCATCCTTCAGTCGATTTGAGCATCTTGAAATTCCTCGGTTTCGAGCAGGTTTTTAAGAATAGCTTGACCACATTGCCTATGGGCGGTGGTAAAGGAGGATCTGATTTTGATCCCAAAGGAAAATCTGATAACGAAGTGATGCGATTCTGCCAAAGTTTTATGACGGAACTCGCGCGCCATATTGGTCCCAATACTGACGTTCCTGCGGGAGATATAGGTGTTGGTGGACGCGAAATCGGATACATGTTCGGTCAATATAAGCGTATCAGAAACGAATTTACTGGAGTACTTACTGGTAAAGGCTTTGGCTGGGGTGGATCTCGAATTCGCCCAGAAGCAACAGGATACGGTTGCGTTTACTTTGCACAAGAGATGCTGAAGCTTAAGAATGATTCTTTCGATGGAAAAGTCGTAGCGATTAGCGGTTCAGGAAATGTTGCCCAATACGCTTTTCAGAAAGTGATACAACTAGGAGGAAAGGTGGTAACGGTGAGTGATTCGGGAGGATATGTTCATTGTGAGAGCGGACTTCATAGTGATGCTTTTGCCAAACTTCAGGAGATTAAAAATGAACGCCGAGGTAGAATCAGTGAATTGGCAGATGAGATGGAAGGCGTAGAATATGTCGAAGGTGAACGCGCCTGGAATGTACCCTACCAAATAGATATTGCCTTGCCTTGCGCTACTCAAAACGAGTTGACGAGAGAAGATGCTGAAAAGCTCATTGAGAAAGGAGTCTTTTTGGTGGCTGAAGGTGCCAATATGCCAACTACACCTGAGGCGATTGAAGTTTTCCATGAGAAAGGTATTGCCTTTGCTCCAGGGAAAGCGAGCAATGCTGGAGGTGTGGCAACTTCAGGTCTTGAGATGAGCCAAAACTCTATTCGCATGTCTTGGCCTGCGGAAAAAGTTGACGAACGTCTACACAGTATTATGAAGGACATCCACGCAGCCTGTGTGAAATATGGCCGTGTGAATGATAAAATAGATTACGTTAAAGGCGCTAACCTTGCTGGTTTCGTAAAAGTAGCTGATGCCATGATTGATCAAGGCGTCGTTTAATAGACCACCACCTATTGAAAAAGCAAAGCTAGTGGCGATTTATTTCGTCATTGGCTTTTTTGTTTTCAGACGCTTCTTAAGATTGAAGAACCTTTTTCATGAGGTAATCTTCGTAGAGAAAACCATCTGGCCCTGAAAAGTCTATTGATTCAGTAATTTCGAAATCACGATTCTGATAAAATGAAATGGCCGAGTCGTTTTCGCGATTGACACGAAGTTGAATTACCGAGAGACCAGAATCAATTGCGATCTGATCGATCTTTTTCATGGCCGCTCCTCCAAATCCTTTGCCTTGAGTTGAGGGATGAATGTAAATTTTGTCAAGTTTGAGAAATTCAGGATGCTTTTCTACCGCCATGTAGCCAATTGCTGCTTTGGAGTAAATGAAGTAGAGCTCATTTCCTTTCCGAGAAAGCCATTTAGTCAGTAGCTCGTCGTTGTACATTCCCGAATACAGCGCTCGCAATTGAGTTTCTGTGAAAAGTGGCGCAAAGGAAGGAATCCAGATTTCCTCAGCGAGCTCGTAAAGCAATCGTAAATCTTTAGGGGAAGCTCGTCGGAATCGAAGATCTACCACTTGAACTTATCTATATCGCGGCGCTCCCGTTTGGTAGGCCTGCCCTCTCCCCTCCGGCGATCAAAGCCCGGCATCATTTTCATCATTTCCAACTTTTCAATTTCTCCTGCAGGAGTAACTTCTTTGATGTACTGTTCCACCAATTTGGCTCCAACTCTTTTTTTCAAGAGTTCTTTCACTTTATAGCTTCGCCAAATGGGGTTTCTTTTCACCTTAATGATATCGCCTGCCTTTATGGATTGGGATGCCTTGATGGCTGCATCGTTGATCAAGACGTTGCCTGCCTTGATTTCCGAAGCGCTTAAAGAGCGGGTTTTAAAAAGGCGAACTGCCCAAATAAATTTATCGATCCTCAAATCTTCCATTACCCGAAGGTAAGGAATCAAATTGCTCCCTGCATACTTCTGACATGTTCAGCTTTTACTAATTCTTGGATGTAGGCATTTAGATTTCCTTTGGCCATAAGGGCTTTCGCTTTAGCAACGATTTTCTTGTAAGATTTTTCTTGTGACATGTTTATGTGTTTTGATTTCGATCTGAAAACCAAAAGCTGTGCCAAAAGAATCACTACTCGTAGAAATGCATCTCTCTCAGGTAGTTATATACAGGTTCGGTGAGGAGATATTTCACATCGTGTCCCCGTTTGATCGCATCCCTCACAAAACTTGCAGACAATTTCATAACCGGAGCATCCACTTGATGGATGTTGGCATTATCTCCGATTTTGGCCATGGTGCGGTGCGGCTTTAAATCTTCTTTTTCCTGAATAGTTAAGACACGGGGATAGACGAAAATGTGGTGGTTTTCGAGAATCGCTTCGTGGTTTTTCCACTTGTGAAAAGTTCGAAGATTGTCCTCGCCCATGATCAAGGAAAACTCAGTATCGCGATGTGCATCGGTGAGATATGCCAATGTAGCTGCCGTAAAGGAGGGCTTTGCTAAGCTAAATTCCACATCGCTTACGCGGAGTTTGGGATTATCTTCCACTGCTATGCGAGTCAAGGCCAGACGGTGATAATCTGCTAAGAGCGTGCTTTTTTGCTTTAATGGATTTTGCGGCGTGACTACCAGCCATACTTCATCCAGTTCGGTGTGATCGGCCATGTGATTGGCAATGATCAAGTGGCCCACATGTATGGGGTTGAAGGTTCCGAAGTAGAGCCCGACTTTTTTCATTCTGCCAAAAACTTTAACACTTTATCCTCAGCTTCGGCACATGCCTCGGAGAGTAAGTCGTTGATCACGGTAGTATCAAATTTCGTCTCGTAAGTCAGCTCTCTTTCGGCTTTGGAAAGTCGTTTTTGTAAACTCTCCTCTGTTTCTGTCCCGCGCGATCGAAGTCGCTCTTCGAGAACATCTATGCTTGGCGGCCGAACAAAGATTGCCAGTGCTTTATCACCAAAAATGGCCTTTAAGTTGGCTCCACCTTCTACATCCACATCAAAGATTACGTGCTTTCCTTCACCCCACAATCGATTGATTTCTGATTTTAGCGTGCCGTAATATTGATCGCTGTAAACTTCTTCCCACTCCAAGAATTTAGATTCTTCTATATTCTTTCTGAACTCACTGGCTGAGATAAAATGGTAGTGGATCCCGGGCGTTTCGTCTTTTCTTGGCTCACGTGAGGTAGCCGACACCGAAAATTCAAGACTATCGAACGTCTTCAATAAATGTCGAACAATCGTTGTTTTTCCTGCGCCAGAGGGTGCGCAAACGATGAGGCTCTTTCCGCTCTGAGTCATTATCTGATATTGAGCAATTGCTCCTTAATTTTCTCTAGCTCGTCCTTCATTTGTACCACTATTTGCTGAATCGGTACATGATTGGCTTTCGAGCCCATTGTATTAATTTCTCTACCCATTTCTTGGGAAATGAAACCGAGTTTTTTTCCAGCATCAGCCGATGAATGGAGTGTTTCCAAAAAGTATTTGCAATGGCTTTTCAGACGAATCTCTTCTTCGGTTATGTCGAGTTTTTCGAGATAGTAAACGATTTCTTGCTCTAGCCTGTTCTGATCGGCTTGCTCTTTTTGGATGAGCTCGGCAATGTTGTTTTGAATGCGTTGGCGCACTTCTTTTATTCGTTCTTCAAGATGGGGCTCTAGGTCTAATGTTAGGCCTTCGATTTTGTTGACACGCTGAACGATATCTTCTTCCAATCTCTTTCCTTCACTCAGTCTAAAGTCGTTCAGAGCTGCTGCAGCATTCTCTACAGCTTCTTCTACCACATTCCATTCTCCATTGCCCAGTTCTGGCCTTTCAGTTTTTAAAACTTCTGGGAAACCGAGAATTGAGGTGAGTAGGCCATCAGGTTCTTTCAAACCCGATTTCATTCCCAGATCTCTGATTTGTTCGAGATACAATTGAGCCAGCTTGTGGTTGATGGTTACGTTTCGGTCTCCTTCGGGTGATTCTGTGTAGATGGATAAATCCACTTTTCCTCTACCGAGAACTTTTGAAACCATCGATCGGATGATGAGCTCTTTCTCGCGGTATAGCGAAGGCATTTTCATCGAGAGATCGAATTGTTTGCTGTTAAGCGATTTGATCTCTACGGTAATTTTTTTGTCGGCAAATTGGGCAGAGGACTTACCAAAGCCCGTCATCGATTGAAGCATAGAATAACTTAGATGGGCAAATGTAACCAATTCCAATCAGGCCAATGCCTTCATTGCCTCGACTTGTTTCTTCGCATTGCCAGCTATTGCCTCTTCCGAAGTTTCGAAAACGGGCCTTTTTAAGAAAGTATAATCGGTCAATAGGTACTTTCTAAAATCTTGTTCGGTTAGCGTTTTCTCGTTTAGTCCTAGTTCGCGGTATTTTCGAGCCCGCTTGCTGAAAATGGCTTCGTATGAACCCGCTTTTTTCCCTAAACGATCCACTTCTTCTTCATTCAAGGTCTCAGATTTGATTTCTCTCAATTCTATTTCATGACCCAGATTTAGTTCTTTCATGATGCGTTGGCACGTATTACAGGTTTCGAGATAAAAGAACTTCTTCATGGTTTACGGGCTTCTTTGAGTTATTTTTGTAATTATCGATCACTTCAAATAAATCGCGACAATAAGCCTCAAAGATACTTGCTCCCAAAAGAAAATGACATAGTAGAGAAGTTGAGTGGGAGGAAGATTATTCTTCCTGTTTTTTTGGGTTTAAGCGTGGCCTTTCTTCTACTTTATTTCAATCTTACCGACACTCGTTTCGAAGAAGTCATCGGCAGTGATTGCGGAGAATACACATGGGTAGGTTCCAGCGAAAATGGGACACCCGATTTTAGCAACGATGAGGATTTTGAATTCGTTGGCGATTGTGGAGGAGAATACAATTTGCGCACCTATAGAGATACGCTAAGAGATATTCAGTGGACGTGGGCAAGTACCTTTTGGATTCTCATGGCCTTGCTAGCAATGGCCCTTCGCGATTTGGCCTATATGTACCGCATTCGGGTATTGACCGACAATGTGCTGTCTTGGCTTCAAAGTTTTAGAGTGATCATGCTCTGGGAGTTTGCCTCAGCTCTTACCCCGAGTATCGTTGGTGGTAGTGGTGTTGCCATGTTTATTGTCCATCGTGAAGGAATCAAACTTGGGAAAAGCACCGCGATCGTATTGGTGTCGGCGCTGCTCGATGAGCTGTTTTATATTTTGACTGTAATCCTAGTCCTGGTCGCAATTGGTTCAGAAGACCTCTTTCCAGTTAGCATGCAAAAAACCCTTTTCGGCGCCACCTTCGGCACTCAAGGGATTTTTTGGATTGGCTATGGTTTCATCGTCGTATTAACGACCTCAATCCTTCTTGCTGTTTTTACTTTACCTCGGGGTTTCAAATACTTGCTACTTCAAATATTCAGATTGCCTATACTCAGAAGATGGCGGTATAACGTGATCAATATCGGAGACGATATTATTACAACGAGCGAAGAGCTAAAAGGGAAGCCATTGAATTATTGGTTCAAGGCTTTCGGAGCGACCTATGTTTCTTGGACTTCCCGATACATCGTCGTCAATTTTTTGATTTTGGCTTTTGCTGCTGCCGACAATACGCTTCTCCATGGATTTTCAGATCAGGTTCTGATTTATGCGCGCCAGCTGGTAATGTGGGTAATTATGTTGATCAGTCCGACACCAGGAAGTTCGGGGGTTGCTGAATTCGCCTTTTCAGGATTTTTAAAAGAATTTATTCCTTTGGGACTTGTGGGTGCTTTAGCGCTGCTTTGGAGGCTCATTTCGTACTATCCTTACCTGTTTATCGGAGCCATTATTCTGCCCCGATGGTTGCGCGCCACATCACCGAAAAAAAAGAAATAGAATGGAGTTAGTGCCTTTGAATTCTTCATTTAAATGGAAAAAGCAACTATGAAATTTGCCACCAAAGCCATTCATGCTGGTGTTGAACCAGACCCATCTACAGGAGCTATCATGACCCCCATTTTCCAAACCTCTACTTATGTTCAGGATCAAGTTGGGGTGCACAAGGGCTATGAGTACTCAAGATCCAAGAACCCTACTCGTGCAGCTTTGGAATGTAGTTTGGCTGCTTTGGAGAATGCCAAGTTCGGAGCTTGTTTTGGAAGCGGTCTGGCGGCCATTGATTGTGTTCTCAAGATGCTCAACCCAGGTGATGAGGTAATTAGCACCAACGATCTTTATGGAGGAACATATCGATTGTTCAGTACCATATTCGCAAAGTATGGGATCAAATTTCACCACGTATCGATGGATGACCCGGCAAACGTGGCAGCTGCCGTAAATGCCAATACAAAGATGGTTTGGATCGAAACACCGACCAACCCGATGCTCTCTATCGTAGATATTCAGGCTATCGCTGACGCGGTAAAAGATTCTAACGCAATGGTAGTAGTTGACAATACTTTTTCGACTCCTTATCTTCAAACACCCCTTGATTTGGGAGCTCACGTGGTGATGCATTCAGTTACTAAATATTTGGGAGGCCACAGCGATGTAGTGATGGGTGCATTAGCAACAAATGATGAGGAGATTGCTTCGGAGATCTACCGGATTCAAAACTCTTCAGGAGCTATTTGTGGTCCACAAGATGCCTTTTTGGTGCTGAGAGGAGTAAAGACATTGCATCTTCGAATGCAGCGCCATTGCGAAAATGCAATGGCGGTGGCAAAATTCCTGAGTGATCATCCTGCAATCGATAAGTTATACTATCCAGGTTTGGAGTCTCATCCAGGTCATAAAATTGCCAAGAAACAAATGCGTGGCTTCAGCGGGATGGTTTCGTTCACTTTAAAAAAGGACACGGTAAAAGCTGCTCACGAAATACTCGCAAAGTGCAAGGTTTTCTCCCTGGCTGAATCGCTTGGTGGGGTTGAAAGCTTGATTGGTCACCCTGCCACTATGACTCATGCGTCTATTCCTGAAAACAAAAGAAAACAGTCAGGGGTTGTTGACTCTTTAATTCGACTGAGTGTAGGGGTTGAAGACATAGAAGATCTCATTGCTGATTTGGAGCAGGCTCTAGCTTAGGTTTCCAAGAGTATAAATCCTGTGCTTATCTTTAGAATTAGGGTATAGCCTATTTCTCATGTATAATAACTGTCCAACCTCATTGTTGAGTTGGCGATGCACGGGCCTCTAGTTATACGTATCTTCGGCTTGCTAAAAAAAATTACTGTAAAAACCCACCATGAGAAGAGTTCAACAAATTCTTTTGATCGCTGCTGTTGCGTTCAGTTCTACTTCACTTTTTGCTCAAGTAAATGAGTCTGTTCATCCTGATCAAATGAATTGCGGGCAGCACGAAGCCACCGAAGCATTCTTTCAAAAATATCCCGAACAAAGAGCAATTGCCAAAGAAGCTCGCAAACAGCTCGAGGCGGAAACTCAAGCGTTCATAGCTGCCAAGGGTACTGAAGATGAAATACTCATTATTCCAGTTGTTTTTCACGTCGTGCACCAAGGCGGTAGCGAGAACATCTCTGATGAGCAAGTGCACAGTGCTATCGTTGCACTTAATGAAGACTTTAATGCTGCCAATAGTGATATAGGCCAAGTAGTGGACGAATTCGTTGATATTATCGGAAATGTTGAGTTCGAGTTTAGATTGGCCAAGATAGATCCCAACGGTAACTGCACCAATGGTATTACTCGGTTGCTTTCTGAAACCACCAATGAAGGTTTCAATGAGATGAAAGACGCCACAGGGATATGGGACAGAGCCAGCTATCTCAATATATGGACATGCAGACAGATTGGAGAGTCGGGAGCAGGAGGTACCACCCTCGGTTATACTTTTATTCCGAGTACTGTGAACGGTTCATTTGGCCAGGATTATGATGGTATTGTAATGCGTTCAGACCAAGTTGGGAGTATAGGAACTTCCTCAACAGCGCGAAGGCACACACTTAGTCACGAAGTAGGACATTGGGTGAATCTGGAGCACATTTGGGGTTTAGGAAACGCTGGATCTACTTCAAATTGCAGTGGTGGTAACAGTAGTGATTTTGTTTCTGATACACCCAATACAATTGGTTGGCCCAGCGTCTGTGATCTGGATGGTTCCACTTGTGGGTCTCTAGACAACGTTCAGAATTTCATGGATTATTCCTTTTGTTTTAGAATGTTTACTGAAGGGCAATCAAATAGAATGAGAGCGGCGATGAATAGCAGTATTGCTCAAAGAAATCAGCTTTACACGCCTGCGAATTTGAATGAAACGGGTGTCCTTGATCCAGATGAGATTTGTTTTGCGGAATTTGCGACGAACAGAGATCCAAAGATCTGTATGGGTCAGGAAATCGTTTTCGACGACATTTCTTACAACGGGGTTGAAGACAGAGAATGGACGTTTGAAGGAGGAACCCCCGCGACCTCTAATGAAGATAATCCTACCGTAGTTTATGACACACCAGGCGTTTATTCAGTATCCCTAACTGTGAGCAATGCTGAAGGTGAAGAAACAGTTCTAAAAGAAGATTTGGTAACCGTTTTGGGTGAGGCACAGTATGCGCTTCCGTTTGAAGAAGGCTTTGAGAATATTGCAGATATTGAAGAAAATAATGAATGGACTTCTGTGAACCCTGACGGGTCGACTATACGCTGGGAATTGACAGATCAAGCTTCGCTTACTGGCTCCCAATCCGTATACGTTCGAGGAAGAAACAATGCTGATTTCCAATTAGAAACGCTAGAAAGTCCCACGTTTGACCTTTCAGGACTAGAGGATAATGCAGTGCTTTCATTCAAGTACGCTCATGCTCGTAGAAATGCCAGTTCGGATGACCTCCTTCGAGTAAGAATCTCTAGAAATTGTGGGGAAAATTGGAATTTACGAGAAACCAGAGATATAGACGAGCTGCCAACAGTCATCGGAAACGTCAGCGGTCAGTTTTCTCCTGACTCTGATAGTGACTGGGAAGAAGTAATAATTGATAACATCAGTTCCATTTTCCTAACGACAGAATTTCGAATAAGATTTGAATTCACGAGTGTGAATGGAAACAATATTTTTATTGATGACATTAACATCTACGACCCCAATACCCTGAGTGTAGACAATAACGACGTGGTTAAGGAGATCACTCTTTTCCCGAACCCCGCGACTGATAACGTAAGACTTCGACTGGCCTTATCTGAAAACCAAAACATAAAAATTGATGTTGTTGATGCATCTGGCCGTGTTGTGCAGTCTCCTTTTGCAGGTGTAATGACCTCAGGAAACCAGAGCTTGCAAATTCAACTTGATGCATCCTTGACACCCGGGATGTATTTTGTTAGATTGACCGGTGAAGAGGGAATTGCAGTGAGGAAGCTTATTGTTAAATAGACAGAAAGGTTACCACCACCTTTCTGTTCAAATTAAAGCCTAATGAAGAAGATTTTTCTGGCCTGTCTGGCCACTATTGCTCCCGTAGTGTTATTTGCTCAAAACACGCAAGAGAATATTGTAAAGTGCCATACCTATGAAATGCAGGATAGGCTTTTTGAAAGCGATCCTGCTTTAAAGGAAGCTGCTGAAATTCTTGGGGCTCAAATTCTCAAACGCGCGAAAGAACTCGAGAGAACAGGATTTCAAAAAGATGGAGATCCATACATTATTCCCGTTGTGTTTCACATCATTCACAATTATGGCCCTGAGAACATTTCAATTGCCCAAATTGAAGACGCCATTCGTGTGATGACGGATGATTTCAATGCGAATAGCAATGCAATTGAAACCGTTCAGGAGGCGTTCGTGGATATTATTGGAGACGTAGAAGTGGAGTTTCGCTTAGCGAAACTTGACCCAGAAGGAAATTGCACCAATGGTGTCGTTAGAACTTTGAGCATTTTGACTACCTCAGGAGGAGAAAACCTCAAAACGGTAAGCCCAATATGGGATCGATCAAAGTACATGAATATATGGGTTTGTAAAAATATAGCCAGCGGTGCCGCTGGCTATACCTACTACCCGAGTTCTTTAGCAGGAGATTTTGGGGAAACCAACGACGGTATAGTTGTTAGATACGATTACGTAGGTAGTAATGGAGAGAGTACTCTAGGTCGTTCACATGTCCTCTCTCATGAAGTGGGTCACTGGATAGATTTGCCTCACCTTTGGGGCAGTACCAATGCACCTGACGTTGAAACAAACTGCGATACTGATGATGGCGTAGCTGATACCCCCAATACAATAGGTTGGACTTCTTGTAATGTATACGGCGAATCTTGTGGGAGTTTGGATAATGTGGAGAACTTCATGGAATATTCCTACTGTGGAAAAATGTTTACTGAAGGTCAGAAAATGCGAATGATCGCTTCATTGACTAGCCCAATTGCTGAACGAAATAACTTGTGGGCGGAAGAGAACCTAGAGGCAACGGGCGTTTTACTTGAGCCTCAATTGTGTGTTGCAGATTTCTCTTCTGACAACTTCTCAGTGTGTGTAGGTGAAACAATAAACTACCAAGATCAATCTCATTCGGGTATAGCCGAGAGGCTATGGATATTTGAAGGTGGATTTCCCGCTACAACCAATACTGTAAGCCCAGATGTGCTGTATTCTAGTCCAGGGTTTTATACTGTTAGTTTGGCTGTGGTTGACAGTTTCGGAAATCAACTTACCGAAGTAAAAGAGGCGTTTGTAGAAGTTCTGGATACTGCTTTCCTGAGTCTTCCCTATAGCCAAAGCTTCGAGTCTATCGAGGCTTTTTCCGATTTAGAAGACGGATCATTATACACAGAGAATTTGTTTGATAATGATGATTGGGAAATTAGCACCCAGGCAGGGTTTGACGATACCCACTCAGCAGTATTTAGAGCCACAGAAGCAGAGAATCCCACTATAGCGAGGTCGGCCTTCGTTTCGAAGACATTTCAAATGAGTGATGTAGGTGATTTGCCTGTACTCTCATTTAAGCGAGCTGGTGCTAGAGGGTCAGCGACTAGTGAGGGAGAACTGTGGGTTTTTATTTCCAAGAATTGTGGAGATTTCTGGAGTCTTCGCAGAGTTTATGATGATGGTGATGCGTATACTAACGAAGGAATTTTTCCTGAAGGATATCTCCCAAACGAAGAGGATTGGCTGACTGCTGAAATTGATAATATAGTTCCTGTATTTCAGAATGAAGAATTCAGATTTCGCTTCGAGTTTAGAGGAACGAATGGCGGAACTATTTACATTGACGACATCAATTTAATCGATGGAACGACTTTGAACACTGCATTTCAATCAGCTCCTGAGGCACGATTTGCTATGTTTCCAAATCCTGCCACGAATATGGTCACGTTGAAGTTTCCAGATGATGTGTCTGATTCCAAGACAATTTTCCTTCGAGATCTGTCGGGCCGTATTATTCATCAAGAAATTTTTCCAAAAGAGTCCGTTCGCGAGTATAGAATAGAACTCAATAATCTTTCTTCGGGAATTTACTTGGTAGAAGTTCGAGGATCGAATGGTTCCTCAGCAAAGAAGCTGGTAATCGACTAATCTTTAATTTTTCGTCCCAGTAGGATGGCCACACAACCTTGAGGGTTGATGGAGCTATCATCTTGTTCGGGGACCTTTATTTTAAGGCCAAAAGTCCGCGTTCCTTCTAATCGAAAATCGAAAAATTCACTGTACTCGCGGTTAGCGTTATCGTAAATCACTTCGCCATCTTTATCTACGAGCTGAAAGTTAACATCACCTAACACTTCGTGACTGCAAACCAACAGCCGATAGTCCACTTCGCTGTAGAAAGTCATTTCGACTTCGGCGGCATCGCCTGGAAATAATTTAACCGCATTGAAACTTTCGCCTGGAATAAACCCTTCCAGAGCATCGCCACAGTTGTTTTTGACAAATGTTCGACACTGTCCCATTGCTAGGGATGTTTGCACTGCTGCAAATAATATTATGAGTAGCTTTTTCATCTTCGGGGAGAATAGAATTCCTTAATTATAGTTGTACGTATCCTTGACGGATTTCAGAAACGGCTTGGGTAAGGGTCTTTAAATCTTGATCAGAAATTACAATTTCAGTTTTACCGCCGATTTGAGTTACACCGTCTTCACCTTCGCTCACCGTGTTCTTGGCTTCGTTGATTGATATTGAGCCATACGCATCTTCAATCTTCTGTAAATCGTCGAGAATGAAATCCAGACGTCCTGATTCATTGTAGCTCATTACTAAAGCTACTAAGTTGTTAAGAGATATCTTTTGCTCGGCAATACGTTCAATGAGCTTCGGAGAAGGTAATTCGCTTGAGTTTGCGATTTGCGTTCCCAGGTAGAGTCCTTCAATCCAACCAGCAGCTATAATCATAGCTGATATATGATCACGGTCGTTTTCCTTGAGGTAAGAGTCGAGATTGTAATACGTATCCGAAATAATGGTAAGGAGTGAATCACGGTTGTCGACATTCATCTCCATTCTTTCTATCACTTCATCATTGAATGCTTTACTGAGACCCAATCCGTCTGCCAATTTCTTTGTACAACTTAAGTAGAGGATGGATTCTTGATTCTGATTGAAGATGCTGGCGTAGCTTAAATCAGCACCGTAAATGCCAAGGTTTAAAGCTTGTTGGCGAGCAGAAGAGTATTCGTTTACGTTTCTCACCTTATTCAAGAAATTGGCGTCATACCTAGCTCCGGACTTTTTCAATATGGCTGCCATATCGAGCGGAGATGGCACTGAGTGAAGAATTTCTTTCACTTTCGTAGTCGCCTCCTCAGAAACTTTATTCGTTTCTTCAGTAGAAATTTCAGCATTGGTAATGCTCTCATCTGATACGGCGCCATCATTACATGACCACAGCGTTAAGGAGAACAGTGCAATAAGGATTGGGAAGGTTCTAATTTTCATCAGTTTAAAATATGGGGTGTAAACAAATTTAGGCTTACGAAATTGAATCATGGCATTAAAACGCGTGATTAATAAACAACGTTGAGCGATTGTACCGATTTTTAACCCGAAAGGTTTCAATTGATTAGTGTGCTTCTAGCCAATTGTGTCCAGTGTCCATATCTACCTTCATCGGCACGCTTAAGTCAGTGAAAGCATTCATCATTTCTTGTTCGACGATTGGTCTGATTTCGTCGAGCTCACTCTGTAGTGCGTCGAATACCAATTCATCGTGAACTTGAAGAATCATTTTGGACTTAAATTTCTTCTTTTCAAAGACAGTGTTGATTCTTACCATCGCCACTTTTATCATGTCGGCAGCAGATCCTTGGATCGGCGCATTGATGGCATTCCGCTCAGCGAATCCTCTAACCGTAGGGTTTTTCCCGTTGATGTCTTTCAAATAACGACGGCGCTTCATGATGGTTTCTACGTAACCGTTTTTTCTCGCGAAGGCGATGCTTTCGTCCATGTATTCTTTGATGCCTGGATATTTTGCGAAGTAGTTTTTGATGAGATCAGCTGCCTCTGATCGACTAACATGGAGCCGCTGAGACAATCCAAAAGCCGAAATCCCATAGATGATTCCGAAGTTCACCATCTTGGCCTGGCTTCTCATCTCACGGGTTACTTCCTCAATGTCTACATCAAAAACTTTTGCTGCAGTAGCCGCGTGGATGTCTTCTCCTTCGTTAAATGCTTTCACCATAGCATCATCTCCGCTTAAGTGAGCGATGAGTCTCAATTCAATTTGAGAGTAGTCAGCTGCGAAAATAATGTGATCCTTATCGGTTGGTATAAAGGCTTCACGGGTTCTTCTACCAAGTTCGGTTCGGATGGGAATATTTTGGAGATTCGGATTTTGTGAACTCAACCGACCAGTAGCGGCAACCGCCTGCATATAGGTGGTATGGATGCGCTCATCTTTCGGATTAATCAGTTCTGGCAAGGCATCTACATAAGTGCTTTTGAGCTTCACCACCTGTCGGTATTCCAATAGCTTACTTACAATGGGTTGATTGTGCTCGTACTTCAGCAAGGTTTCCTCGTTGGTACTGTATTGTCCCGACTTGGTTTTCTTGGGTTTTGAGTCAATCTCTAATTCCTCAAATAGAACAATACCAAGCTGTTTGGGACTTCCAATGTTGAACTCTCGACCAGCCAGTTTGTAGATTTCTTTTTCTAGATCAACGATTATTCCTTCGAGCTCTTTCGAGAATTCAACCAAGGCTTCACTGTCAATTTTAACTCCTGCAAATTCTATTTTTGCCAACACCGCAACCAAGGGCATTTCTACCTCATAAAGCAGGTTTTTCAGTTCGTCAGACGACTCGACTCTTTCCTTGAAATTGGTGTAAAGACGGAAGGTGATATCCGCATCTTCACTCGCATAGGGAGCAACTTCCTCAACGGGAATATCGCGCATGCTCTTTTGGTTTTTCCCTTTTTTTCCGATTAAGGTTTCAATGGAAATTGGCCGGTAACCGAGGTAGGTCTCAGACAACTCATCCATGTTGTGCTTCATGTCCGGGTTGATCAAGTAGTGGGCGATCATAGTATCGAAAAGGGGCCCCAAAACTTCCATGTCGTACCACTTCAATACCGTGATATCGTATTTGAGATTGTGTCCGATTTTCAGGATTTCCTCATTCTCAAAAAAGGATTTGAATTCCTTGAGGATAAACTGAGCTCCCGCTTGATTTTCGGGAATGGGAATATAATAGGCTTCTCCCTCTTTCCAGGAAAATGACATGCCAACCAATTCGCAATTATTGGCATCGACTGACGTGGTTTCTGTGTCGAAACAAACCACTTTTTGCTTCATCAAACTTTTGAGGAAAGTGTTGCGTTTGTCTTTCGTTTCGATCAGGCTGTAATTAACCTTTTCAGGATCGAAAACTTCCATGCTAGTGACAATCTCTTCCTCACTGTTTTGGGTCGCAGATCCACCACCTCCGAAGAGATCCATCTGCCCTCCTGACGAAATCACCTGCTCTCCCGAAGAAGCTATTTTTTCGCCTAGAATCCTCTCCGACATAGTTCGGAATTCGAGTTCGGCAAAAATCTCACGAAGTACTTCGCGATTGGGTTCTTCCAAAATAACCTCGTCGGCGTTGAACTTGACAGGTACTTCGCAATTGATCGTGGCGAGTTCTTTAGAAAGCAACGCTTGCTCCTTGTTTTCCTCTACGCGTTCTTTGAGCTTCCCTTTTAATTCATGAGAATGCGCGATCACGCCTTCTACACTTCCGTAATCAGCAATAAGTTTCATGGCTGTTTTCGGGCCTACCCCTGGAACTCCTGGTATATTATCTACGCTATCGCCTTGTAAGCCGAGGATATCGATGACTTGTTCCGTTCGTTCAATTCCGAACTTTTCGCAAATCTCTTTTACTCCTAATATTTCGTTCGGATTTCCCTGCCTACCTGGCTTGAGCATTTTCACATGTTCAGTTACCAATTGACCGTAGTCCTTGTCGGGGGTCACCATAAAAACATCAAAGCCTTCTTTTTCCGCCATTTTGGCTATCGTCCCTACGACGTCATCTGCTTCAAATCCAGCCATCTCTAAAATCGGAATCCGAAAACCTTCTATGATTCTTCGGATATAAGGGATTGACATTTTGATGTCATCGGGGGTTTCTTCCCGATTGGCCTTGTATTCGGGGTAGATCTCATTGCGAAATACACCACCGGGCAGATCAAAGGCTATGGCAATATGAGTAGGCTCGTAATTCTTAATAATATCATTCAACGTATTGGTGAAACCAAACATCGCCGAGGTATTCATTCCATTGGAACTTACCCGCGGATTGCGAATGAAAGCGTAGTAGGCTCTGTAAATCAGAGCGTAGGCATCAAGAAGGTAGAGGGTGGGTCTTTTTTGGCTCATGGGACATAATTGCAGACTTCGAATATAATCAAAGCCGCTTTCTAACCCATAATTTATCCGATCTCGTAAGTGGTGCCTTCCGGTGAATCCTTTAGGACAATGCCAATTTTGGAAAGCTCATTTCTGATTTGATCGGCCGTAGTGAAGTCCTTATTGAGTTTTGCTGAGTGGCGCAACTTAATGACTAAATCCATCAAGCCGTCGGCTACTTCACCTCCGCCTGCATTCTCATCAGCTTCATTTTGGAAACCGAGGATATCGAAAATGTACACGTCGAAAAGGGATTTCAATTTCTTCAAATCGGCATCCGATATTTTCTCTTTTCCACTGTCGATGAGGTTCACCATTTTCACTCCTTCGAACAAGTGTGAGAGCAGAATGGGTGTATTAAAATCATCGTCCATCGCAGTTTTACATTTCGCTGCTAAGGCGTCAATATCTATCGAAGAGGATTCCGAAGTCTTCAACTCTTGCAGACGAGCATAGCTTTCCATAAGCCGCTTGAATCCTTTTTCTGCGCCTCTCAAAGCTTCATTGGAAAAGTCGAGGGTACTGGAATAATGACTTTGAAGCATAAAGAATCGCACAGTCATTGGCGAAAAGCCTTGCTCCAGAAGTTTGTGGTTCCCAGTAATTAATTCTTCGGGAGTAAATCCATTTCCTTCGCTTTTGGACATTTTTCTTCCTTGTACGGTAAGCATATTTCCATGCATCCAGATTCGTGGACCTGCTTTTCCTGTCGCACCTATGTTTTGAGCGATCTCGCAGTCGTGGTGTGGAAATTTCAAGTCCATTCCACCGCCGTGAATATCAAACTCTTCTCCTAGATACTTTCTGCTCATGGCAGAGCACTCGAGATGCCAACCTGGAAAGCCTTGACCCCAAGGTGATGGCCAATACATAATATGTCCTTTCTCAGCTTTCTTCCAAATAGCGAAATCGAGAGGATCTCTTTTTTGACTTTGCCCGTCGAGGGTTCGCGTATTATTTTGCAGGTCGTCAATGTTGCGACCTGAAAGCTTTCCGTATCCGAATTCTGAGTCGAACTTTCGAACATCGAAATAGACCGAGCCGTCTACCACATAACCAAACTCTCGATCGATGATCTGTTTGATCATTTCAATCTGTTCGATAATATGACCGGTAGCCGTTGGCTCGATAGAAGGAGGTAAAATATTGAAGATGCCCATTACATCGTGAAATCCATAGGTGTACTTCTGCACAACCTCCATGGGTTCTATTTGCTCTAAGCGGGCCTTTTTGGCAATTTTGTCTTCTCCCTGATCAGCATCGTCAGAAAGATGACCAACATCGGTGATGTTGCGCACATAGCGCACCTTGTATCCTAAAAAAGTCAGGTACCTGAATACAATGTCGAATGCTAAGAATGATCTCACATTTCCCAAATGCACATCGCTGTATACGGTGGGCCCGCAAACATAGAGTCCGACGTGTGGGGGATTGAGAGGCTCGAATTCTACTTTTTCCCTACTTAGGGTGTTGAAGATTTTGAGTTTGGATTCCATGCAGGAGAGAATAAGTTAATGTGTTGGCGGCCAAAAATACTTAATTGTTGGCATCTTCGAGAAGTCCGTATCCGATGAATTTTCCATCCTCATAAACCTCAACTTTTTTAAGGTTTCCGTTTGGATCGTACCTGTGCCTCTTTCCATTCCAGAGGCGGCCATTTTTGAATTCACCAATTTGGGTAATCTGCTTTTTGTGATTGTAAAGAATGTTTTGCCCACTTCGTTCAAATTTCCGAATACTCGCTTCCATTTTTTCCACTGTAGTGGTAATACTCTCGGGCACTTCAGGCATTTCTACTTTAGGGTAATCTTCTGTGGCGGGCTCAAAAGATTTAACCGAATCCTCCTGCACCAATCCATTTATCACCATCTTTTCCATTCTCGGTTTCCCGTCGGGATAGAAGGTTTTGTAAAAGCCATTAGCGGTTCCTTCTTTGATCTCCACAGAAAGTTGAACGTTGCCATTTTTATAATAGTAGTGCTGGACTCCGTCTCTTTTTCCGATAGAAGTAAAGTTGAATTCTTGAGCGATAGATCCATTCTCATAGTACCGCTTGAAAAACCCAATGTTCTTATTTCCTTGCCAATTGCCCTCCTCTTCTAAATTTCCATTTAGGTAATACACTTTGTACTTACCCCTTGGCATATTGTTTTTGAAAGTGATCTCATTTCTCAATACACCCGAAGGGTAATATTTTTTCCAAACCCCAATTTTCTTGTTGCTTTCGTAGGTTCCTTCTTCAACGACTTGGTTATCACGAAAACCGCCTTCTAGTGTTATAGAGCCAGTGATTTTCCAATATCCTTGTCTCTTTCCGTTGGCGTCAATCGCATTGATATCTTCTCCACCTCGACAAATCAAAGTGAGACAGAACACCAGAATGACGGTGCTAAAAACATGTAAGAGTGAATTTTGTAGGGTGCGCATAGCGAGTCCTTTTGCACTTCTACATACGCTAAAACCGAAAAAATGTTTCTGCCAACTAGATGCTGTCCATTTAGTCGAGTGTCTGAGATAGATAGTTTATTAGCAAGTCCCTAGATCAAGCCGAAGACATGATAATGGACTCTGGAGATAGACAGTTTAGACTACCTCACGCAGGTTCACGAGCATGTCGTTCACCAAATCTTCGAGGCCGAAGTCAGGCTTCCAACCCCAGTCTTTACGCGCCAAGCTGTCGTCGAGTGTCGATGGCCAACTCTCGGCAATAAGATCTCTGTAGTCCGGGTGGTAAGAGACGGTGAAATCGGGAATCTCTTTGCGAATCGCTTCGGCAAGAGTTTTAGGAGTAAAAGAAACACCTGAGATATTGTATGAGGTGCGAAGCGAAATATTCTCTTCGGGGGTATCCATGAGCTCAAGTATAGACTTGATGGCATCGGGCATATACATCATAGGCAGCTCCGCGTTTTCGCTAAGAAAACAGTCGTAATGACCATTCTTGATGGCTTCATGAAAAATGTGAACAGCATAATCCGTTGTTCCGCCTCCAGGAGCACTTTTGTATCCAACTATTCCAGGGAAACGAACGCTTCTGATATCGACACCGTAACGCTTGTGGTAGTACTCGCACCAACTCTCACCAGCTACTTTGGTGATGCCGTAAACGGTTGTGGGTTCCATGATGGTGTGCTGTGGAGTATTGATCTTAGGGGTATTCGGCCCAAATACCGCGATAGAACTTGGCCAAAAGATCCGCTTGATTCGGCCATCCTTGGATAGATCGAGCACATTGCTCAATCCATTCATATTTAAGTCCCAACCCAGCGCAGGGTTTTGCTCTGCCGTAGCGGAAAGTAAAGCCGCCAGTAAATAGATCTCTTCGACGTTATTTTGGCTTACCACTTCAAAGAGTCTCTCTTTATCAAGGATATTCAGCTTTTCAAAAGGTCCCGCTAAAAGAGCCTCAGGTGGTGAGTCTGTAATGTCCGTGGCAATGACGCGATCAGCACCATAAACTTCACGTAGCTTGAGCGTAAGTTCAGTGCCGATTTGTCCTGCGGCTCCGATTACTAGAATGTTTGAAGGCATGAATAACTTGTTAGAATGAGCGCAGCGAATTTAGTCAATTGTTGGTTGTAAATTTTGTCGTTCAATATCCCTTTACCGCCCATTCTTCCGCTTTTCATTTGGTATATTTGTGAACCAACTACTAAACAGTACTATGCCATTATATCATCAACTTGGAAAGATTCCACACAAACGCCACACGGTATTTAAAAAACCCGATGGAGGGCTTTACTATGAGCAGCTTTTCGGTACCGTTGGTTTCGATGGAATGTCATCACTTCTCTACCATACCCATCGCCCTACCCAAGTTAGTGATTTGGGAAAGATATTGGATGTCTCTCCGAAAATAGCTGTTGAGAAAAATCTGAAAGCCTACCGGTTTAAGGGATTTCAAGTGCCTAGCGAAGATGACTTTCTGGAAAGCCGGAAACCGATGCTGGTAAACAGCGATTGTTACATTGAATTGGCGTCTCCTAGAAAGTCGATGACGGATTATTTTTACAAAAATGCCGATGCTGATGAGGTGATTTTTGTTCACCGAGGGAAAGGGACGCTCAAAACGTTCTTGGGTGATTTAACCTTCTCTTATGGCGACTACTTGGTTATTCCGCGTGGAATAATTTATCAGATCCACTTCGAAACGGAAGACAACAAATTGTTCATCGTTCAGTCGTTTAGCCCGATTTACACGCCGAAGCGTTACCGCAATTATTTTGGTCAACTTTTGGAGCATTCGCCCTACTGCGAAAGAGATATTCGCCGACCGCAGAACCTGAATCCGATTGACGAGAAAGGCAGTTTTCTTATGAAAATAAGGAAGGAAGATATGCTGCATCACTTTACCTACGCCACGCATCCTTTTGATGTAGTCGGGTGGGATGGATACAATTATCCTTACGCTTTTTCGATTCACGACTTTGAGCCCATTACTGGAAGGGTGCATCAACCGCCACCTGTTCACCAAACTTTTGAATCGGCTCAATTTGTTATTTGCTCATTCTGCCCGAGAATTTACGACTACCACCCCGAGTCAATTCCAGCACCTTACAGCCATTCAAACATTGACTCCGATGAGGTGCTCTATTATGTGGATGGCGACTTTATGAGCAGAAATGACGTTGATGCAGGACACATTAGTTTGCATCCCGCTGGAATTCCCCACGGTCCCCACCCAGGTGCCGCTGAGCGAAGCATTGGGAAAAAGGAAACCGAAGAATTGGCCGTTATGGTCGATACATTTAAGCCTTTGAAGCTTACAAATTATGCAGTCGGCATTGCCGACGATACTTATTGGAAATCGTGGCTAGATCACGATTAGAACACAGTGCCACCTACGAATTTTAATACACTACTATCATGGAATCAACTTCAGAATCAACACTTAATCTCAAAAAGATTAACCCCGAAGCAGGAGACTTTCTTCCGCTCAATGGAACCGATTACGTAGAGCTCTTCGTTGGAAATGCAAAGCAATCTGCTCATTATTACAAGACGGCATTCGGTTTTCAATCCGAGGCTTATTCAGGATTGGAGACGGGTCGAAAGGATCAGACTTCTTATGTGCTACGCCAAGATAAAATCAGATTAGTTCTTACCACACCGCTTACTCCCGATAGCCCCATTAACGAGCACATCCGCAAGCACGGAGATGGAGTGAAAGTGGTTGCCCTCTGGGTAGATGACGCGACCAAATCTTGGGAAGAAACGACCAAACGAGGCGCAAAATCATTCATGGAACCTGTCACCATTGAAGATGAGCACGGCCACGTCGTCAAGTCGGGGATACACACTTACGGCGAGACTGTTCACCTTTTTGTGGAGCGAAAAAACTACAATGGTGTTTTCTTGCCAGGTTATAAAAAATGGGAAAGTCATTACAACCCTAGTTCAGTAGGTCTAAGATTCATCGACCACATGGTGGGAAATGTAGGTTGGGGTGAAATGAATAAGTGGGTTGATTTCTATGCCGAAGTGATGGGCTTTGTCCAGCTCATGTCCTTTGACGATAAAGACATTAGCACCGAATACACCGCCTTGATGAGTAAGGTGATGAGCAACGGGAATGGTCGAATCAAATTTCCGATTAACGAACCCGCTGAGGGAAAGAAGAAATCGCAGATTGAAGAGTACATCGACTTTTACGAAGGCGCGGGAGTGCAGCACATCGCGCTTGCAACGGACAATATCATTGAAACCGTGACAGCGCTTCAAAGCCGTGGAGTCGAGTTCTTGTACGTTCCCGAAACGTATTATGAAACCGTTTTGGATCGAGTAGGAGAGATTGATGAAGATTTAGCACCACTCAAAGAACTAGGAATCTTGATAGACCGCGACGATGAGGGATACTTGCTCCAAATTTTCACAAAGCCTGTTGTCGATCGACCTACTATGTTTTTCGAGATTATTCAGCGCAAGGGAGCTCTGAGTTTTGGTAAAGGAAACTTCAAGGCACTTTTTGAAGCAATTGAGCGTGAGCAGGAAGCACGAGGGACTCTTTAAATTCATCTTTATCATATTCTTCTTTGCTATTTCCCTTTCGGGAATGGCGCAAGAGAAGACTTTAGGCCTCCGCCTTGGATGGGGTGGAGGCCTATCTTATGTCCAATCCATTACGGATGACCAAGATTTAGAATTGATTTTGTCCCCAAGGTGGGGAGGAATTATTTTGACTGGTCTCTACGAGCGAAAAGTTCCGCTCTCTTCCAATTCTTGGAATTTGTTCTACGGTGGTGGACTCCATGTCGGCTATCACCACCGCAATAATTATGTCGGAGAAGGATTCAATGGAGATCCACTATACATCAACTTGGGATTCGACTTGATCGCAGGAATCAAATACCGCTTTGACTCCTTTCCAATAGAAGTATCAGCAGACTACAAACCGTCTATTGAGCTTTTGGCAAAGAGGAATTTACTTTTAGAAGAATTCGGAATTTCTTGCCGCTACCTTATTTTTCAAGATTGAGCTTCAAGCCCAATTCTTTCAACTGAGCATCATCAACCTGAGCAGGAGCATCGATCATTACGTCTCTTCCAGAATTGTTTTTTGGGAAAGCGATGTAATCCCTGATCGATTCAGATCCACCAAAAAGTGAGCAGAGTCGGTCGAACCCGAAGGCGATTCCACCGTGAGGAGGCGCTCCGTATTCAAAGGCATTCATCAAAAAGCCAAACTGGGCCTGTGCTTCTTCTGGAGTAAATCCGAGCAAGTCAAATATCTGAGACTGCAACGTTCTGTCGTGTATTCTGATGGAACCTCCTCCGATTTCAACTCCATTGATCACCAAATCGTAAGCGTTGGCCCTCACCTCGCCCGTATCTGACATAAGTTTGCCTAAGTCTTCGGGTTTCGGTGATGTAAACGGGTGATGCATGGCAAAGTAGCGCTTCTCATCTTCGTCCCATTCCATCAAAGGAAAATCAACCACCCAAAGAGGAGCAAAAACTTTCGAGTCTCTCAATCCGAGCTCATTGGCCATGTGGAGTCTCAATTCACCGATTTGTTTTTGCGTCTTATTTAGATCTCCGCTCAATACGAGCAAGAGATCACCGACTTTTCCGCCACAGGCTTTGCTCCACTCCTCGAGATAATCATTGGAGTAAAACTTATCTACTGAAGACTTGAGCGTGCCTTCTTCTTGATATTTCACATAGACCAATCCCTTGGCACCGATCTGCGGGCGTTTCACCCAATTTGTAAGAGCGTCGAGTTGTTTTCGACTCATATCACTACCGCCTTTTATATTGATGGCAAGAATAGCTTCGGCGCTGTCAAATACATTGAACCCTTTGCCTTGAGCATGAGCTGAAATGTTGTTGATTTCCATTCCGAAACGAATGTCTGGCTTATCAGAACCGTATTTCGACATGGCCACGGCGTAGTCCATTCTCGGGAAATCTTCAAGGGTAACATCGAGCACTGTCTTGAAAAGATTCTTTGTCAATCCTTCGAAAGTATTCAAGATATCTTCCTGCTCTACGAAAGCCATTTCGCAGTCAATCTGGGTGAACTCAGGTTGTCGATCGGCACGTAAATCTTCATCGCGAAAGCAACGAACAATTTGGAAATAACGATCGTATCCACTTACCATCAGCAATTGCTTGAATGTTTGTGGCGACTGAGGCAAGGCATAAAATTCTCCTGGATTCATACGGCTTGGCACTACAAAGTCTCTTGCACCTTCAGGGGTAGATTTGATGAGGTAAGGGGTTTCAATTTCCAAAAATCCTTGACCGTCCAAGTAAGATCTCGTGGCAATAGCCAATTTGTGGCGAAGCATCAAACTCTGTTGTACTGGATTTCGACGCAAGTCCAAATAGCGGTACTTCATTCTCAACTCTTCCCCTCCGTCGGTATCGTCTTCGATGGTAAATGGAGGAGTCTTGCTCGCATTTAAGACAGTGAGTGCCGATACTTCAATCTCCACTTCACCAGTTGGCATATTGAGATTTTTGTTGCTTCGCTCTCGAACGGTTCCTTCTATTTTAACTACGAATTCACGTCCTAGCTTCCGAGCTTGTAAGCATAGATCGGCGTTCGACTCCATGTTGAAGACCACTTGGGTAAGGCCGTAGCGGTCTCTCATATCCAAGAAAGTCATTCCTCCTAAATCTCTCGATCGTTGAACCCATCCCGATAGTGTGGTAGATTCTTCGACGTGTTCGATGCGCAATTCTCCGCAAGTATGTGATCTATGCATAGCTCAAAAATTTCGATGGCAAAGGTATTACTTTGAGGGATTGAACCAACGACATTGGCGGGCTTCTTAGCTTGGTTTATATTTGCCGCATGGCAATGGAAACAAGTGGTGATGATTTCTTTATGAAGCAAGCTTTGCGAGAAGCTCAGGCGGCTTACGAGGAAAATGAAGTGCCCGTGGGGGCTGTAGTGGTTTGTAATGACCGAATCATTGCGCGATCTCATAACCTTACCGAAAGATTAACTGATGTGACGGCTCACGCAGAAATGCAGGTGATCACGGCTGCCGCAGATTTCTTAGGCGGAAAATACCTAAACCAGTGCACGCTTTACGTTTCTCTGGAGCCCTGTCCGATGTGTGCAAGTGCGCTGGGATGGGCTCAACTGAAGAGACTTGTATTCGGGGCTTACGATGAACGAAAGGGCTATTCTTTGCTGTCTGAAAATCTACTTCATCCCAAAACAGAAGTGCTGGGTGGCGTGATGGGAGATGATAGTGCGGAGCTATTGCGGCGTTTTTTTCAAGAGAGAAGAAAGAAGTCATAGACTAAGACTATCATTTTGGAGATGTTTTCGATTTGATCTGGCCGATCCCTTCTTACCTTTGTAAAAAATAAAATTCAAGTTATGTATCCACCAGAATTAGTTGCACCAATGAAGGAAGACCTCACCAAAGCAGGTTTTTCTGAACTACATACGGCAGAAGAAGTAGATCAAGTTCTTTCCGAAACAGAAGGTACCACCTTAGTGGTTGTAAATTCCGTTTGCGGATGTGCTGCAGGAGCTGCCCGTCCAGGAATTAAGATGTCACTCGACGGGGCTAAGAAGCCATCAAAATTGACGACTGTTTTTGCAGGGGTTGATCGCGATGCTGTTGAACGTGCTCGCCAGTACTTTTTGCCTTATCCTCCTTCTTCTCCAGCTATCGGTCTTTTCAAAGACGGAAAGTTGGTTCATTTCATCGAAAGACACCACATCGAAGGACGTCCGGCTGAAATGATTGCCGAGAACCTGAAAATGGCTTACGAAGAATACTGTTAATTCTCAAAAATTAACGAAGCGGGAAATCATTACTGGTTTCCCGCTTTTTATTTTTGCAAAAAATCGGAACAATGAAAAAGAATTTGAAAGTGATCTTAGGATTGGTTGTTTTGGCTGCTTTTGCTGTCACAACAGCATTTACCATTTCTGAAGAAAGAGAAGAGGTATTAGCAATAGGAGCCATGGCGCCGAGAGCTGACATGCCAATGATGGGTGTCGCTGGCGATAAAGTAGCTTTGAAAGAGATGGCGGGTAAAAACGGTCTATTGGTAATTTTCAGCTGCAACACTTGTCCATTCGTCGTAGGAAATGGAACCAAAAGTGAAGGCTGGGAAGGACGCTACCCTGAACTATATGATGCCGCTGCTTCCGCAGATATCGGAATGGTGATGGTGAATAGCAACGAAGCTAAGAGAGATGCGGGTGACAACATGGACGACATGAAAAAGCGCTACAATCAACAAGGTCTCAAAGGGAACTATGTACTTGATGAGAAACATATCTTAGCCGATGCTTTCGGAGCATTGACCACTCCACATGTATTTCTATTCGACGGAGATATGAAGTTGATTTACAAAGGCGCTATCGACGATTCTGTGGAAAGTGCTGACAGTGTAAAGGAGCCTTATTTATTAAATGCGATCAAAGCGCACGTTTCAGGCTCGAAGATTGAGCCGAATAGCACGAAGCAAATGGGTTGTAGCATAAAACGAGTTAAAGTCTAAAGGGTTTTTTTCAAACTGAATTGGAAAAGGTGTTCGACTGAGTCGGATACCTTTTTTTTTGTTCTTTTGAAGCTTAGAAAATTCAATTGGTATGAAAGTCTTAATCCTTGGCTCTGGTGGCCGCGAACATGCATTGGCAATGAAGATTGCTGAAAGCCCTCTTTGCGAAAAGGTTTTTGTGGCTCCTGGAAACGGCGGAACCAACGAAGTCGGTGAGAATGTGGAAATTGACATGAGCGATTTCTATTCTATAGCTGAAAAAGTAGCCAATCTAGGAATAGATATGCTGGTGGTAGGGCCTGAGGCACCTCTCGTTGAAGGGATTCGCGAGTACTTTGAAGGTTCCGATGAGTTTAAGAATCTCATGATCATAGGTCCAGGAAAAGAAGGAGCTATGCTGGAGGGCAGTAAAGACTTTGCCAAGGAGTTCATGAAGAGACACTCTATTCCAACAGCGCCTTACGCTACTTTTAAAAGAGGTCAAGGTAGAGAGGCCCAAGACTTTATAGAAAAGACCAATTCGCCTTATGTATTGAAAGCTGACGGTCTAGCCGGTGGAAAGGGCGTACTTATTTTGAATGAGAAGGAAGAGGCAATGCACGAAATCAAACTAATGCTCGACGAGGGGAAGTTTGGTGCAGCCTCAGAAAAAGTGGTGATTGAGAATTTCCTGGATGGAATCGAGATGTCAGCTTTTGCCCTCACAGATGGCAAGAATTACCTCATGTTGCCATCTGCCAAAGATTACAAGCGAATCGGAGAAGGCGATACGGGTTTGAACACGGGTGGAATGGGTGCAGTGAGCCCTGTGCCATTTGCCGATGCCGAATTGTTCAAGAAAATTGAAGAGCGAGTCGTGGCGCCAACTGTGCTAGGGCTGGAAAGAGACAGTATTCCGTATGTGGGCTTCTTGTTTTTCGGGCTGATGATCGTCGAAGGAGATCCTTTCGTTATTGAGTACAATGTCAGAATGGGTGATCCCGAAACAGAAGTTGTTCTTCCTCGGATTAAAAGCGATTTGCTATCTCACCTTAAAGCTACCGCCAAAGGAAAGCTAGACCAAGAGAGACTCACGGAGGATGAAAGGTTTGCTACCACCATCATGCTGGTTTCAGGGGGATATCCTGAAGGCTATGAAAAAGGAAAGGCAATTGAAGTTGAAGGCGACGTATCTGAAGATCAGATTCTGTTTCACGCAGGAACAAAATTTGACGGAAGTGAAATCAAAACTTCGGGAGGTCGCGTCATCGCCTGCACCGCTTACGGGAGCGACCTTCAGTCGGCATTGACTAAATCATATGACTTAGCCGATAGAATTCATTTCGAAGGGAAATACCTCCGAAGAGATGTTGGGAAAGACTTACTTACTTAAGTTGATTGGGATCTTTAGCAGCTTGGTTATCGTACCTCTTTTGAAGAAGAAGCCAGTAAATAAGCCCTATAAACACAACCCCTGAGAAGATATAATTCGGATTAATGACATCTGGCAGCTCTCCAATTGGCACTAAGATGTTGTCAAAAGTCCATTTGATGAGTACTGCTATGGGTCCTACTATTTCCTGCATTGTGATAGTTTTCGATTGCAAAAATAAAGATAAATTGAACATCATAAAAGCACTATTTTAGCGATTCATGATTCATTCGACTTTTGGATCAAACAGACCCATCTTTCTATCGTTTTTGATAGCACCTGCAATCGCCTTGGTTGTAGCATCGGTTTACTCCAATTCCGTTGGAGATTATGGTCTGGGAGGCCCTGCTTTCGACCTTCTTTTTGATTTTTTCAGAGACCTTCCAGTTTGGCGAAGATCACTGGGGATGCTTTTGATTATAAGTAATGCCGTCTTGTTGAACTATACCTTTAACAAGCACGATTTTTCTGCTTCGGAAAATTATTTTCCAGCTTTGGTTTTTATAGCTGTTGCGGCAATTGACCTCCGTAATATCGACCTGCATCCAATTCTGTTTTCGAGTTTGTTCATGCTGCTTGCGCTCAGGAGATTATTAATTGTTTATCGAGCAGAAACCGTACTGAGTATAGGCTTCGATTCGACACTATTTTTGTCCTTGGCCGTTTTCTTTTTTCCTCCTTCAGTCTTTTTTTTGCCACTTCCGTGGATCGTATTTCTACAAGTTCGCCCCTTCAGCCTTAAGGAGTGGCTTGTGCCGATTACTGCAATTGTTGCCGCTGCTATTTACGCTTTCAGCTTCTACTTCATAGGCGGTTATACCTTTTCGGCAAGTGAATATCTGCTCTTTAGTGGAAACTCTATTGTTTTACCGCAAGAAGAGGGAAGAGTCGGATCTCTGTTTATGATTGCTTTGTTTATAGTTCCTTCTATTTTAGGGCTAATTGCTTTCTTTACTGATAGCGCCAAGTCAACCCTTCGAAAAAAGAGTACTAAGAATATTTTCCTCTGGGCTTTTTTCTTGATGGTAGTGGAATTTATCTACGTTTCATTCTTAGATGTGCGACAATTTGGGACATGGCTTATTTTTGCTGTGCCTGTATCGGTGTTTATGGGAGTGTATTTTTCGAGGAAAGGAAAGCGACCAGCCATAAAAATTATTCTCTTTTACATATGGCTCATCGCTTGCGTCTCTTTTATGGTACTCGCTAATTAGAGTCTGTCTATAAAGTCCGCAATATTCCTTCCTCTTGTTTTAAAAACATTCCCTTTGACAGGACTCAGACGTCGCATTGACTAGGGTTAACCCCTTGATTAAGCCCTTAGGTTGTGAGATCACTTTGCTAAGTATCAAAAAGTTCGTGTGCCCTGCTAATGAACTCTCTAATTCAGACACCCGATTCGATGGACAGACTTTAGTAAATCAATGTGTTTCTTTTAACTTTGACCTTCAAATAAACCGTTCAAATGAAGTTTGGAGTTATCATATTTCCAGGGTCTAATTGCGACCACGATTTGATTTACGTTCTTAGAGAGATACTTGGTCAGGAAGTGGTTGAACTTTGGCACAAAGACCGAGACCTCAAAGGGGTTGATTTCGTGATGGTGCCAGGTGGTTTTTCCTACGGAGATTATCTTCGCTCTGGAGCCATTGCTCGATTTTCTCCGGTGATGGAAAGCGTTATTGAGCATTGCAATAAGGGTGGTTTTGCCATGGGTATTTGCAACGGATTCCAAATTTTATGTGAGGCAGGACTATTGCCAGGCACTTTGCTTCACAATACAGAGCACAAGTTCATTTGTAAGAACATATTTATCAAGCCAGCTACCAGGAGTACCTTGGTCACTTCTGGGCTGGATTCAGATAGGGTATTAAAAATCCCAGTAGCGCACGGCGAAGGCCGCTACTATGCTTCAGATGATGTGTTAAAAAGGCTGAACGAGAATCAGCAAGTAATCTTTCGTTATTGCGATAAGGAGGGGCATTTTAATACGAAGTCAAATCCAAACGGATCGTTAGAAAATATTGCAGGAGTTACCAATGAAAATAAGAATGTTTTCGGTATGATGCCGCACCCTGAAAGGGCTGCAGATGAATTGCTTGGAAATGAAGATGGGCGTTTGATTTTCGCCTCCATTTTGAAATCTGTTATCCCAGCCTAAACTTTTCCGACAATACACGTGTTAATAGTACTGAAGATTTTGATTTCTATATTCAAAATATTCTTTGTTACTTGATGTCAAATCCAAGAAAAACTTGGTGACTTGAGATTCCGAATCATAACATAATTGATGGAGTTCTCAAGTAGTGTTAAACTAAATAAAAGGAGGTGTTCAGATGTCTGACTATTCGAAACCGGAAGCAGGAATTTGTTTCACAGAGACCTCCAATTTTTGGGGGTAGCTTCTGAGAAAGAAGCTCCTACGGGGTCTGGGTAAAAATTACTGCGGATCCGGTACGAAAATATAAAAGAGGCTGTCTCGAAAGAGTCAGCCTCTTTCTCATTTTAGTCCTCTGCAGAAATAAGGAATTTTTTCCTGAGCTTTATCATAACCCATTTTTGCGCTCGTTTCTAAATCTTCACAGCCCGATTGGTCTTTGTAGGTGAGTAGTTTGGTAATACCTCTGTTGTGGTAAGCTTCGGCGTATTCGGGATCGAGCTGGATAGCTTGATCGTAATCTTGCAAGGCAGAGATATATTTTCCATAAAAGGCCTTTACATTTCCTCTCATATTATACACTTCAGGATCCCTTGGGCTGGATTCTACAGCTCGGTCAAAGTCGGGCAAACTTTCTGCATAACTGCCTAACATACTCTTAGAAAATCCGCGGTTAAAAAGAGCGTCGGTAAAATCGCCTTTGATTGCGATAGCTTTGGAGTAATCTTCAATGGCATCTTCCATACGGCCCATTTTCTTGCTGGTAATGGCGCGATTAAAATAGGCATTCGGGAAATCCTGATTGAGAGATAAAGCAATATTAAGGTCGCTGGTGGCTTCATCTAGCTGCCCAAGTTTTTTTCGAGCCACACTGCGGTTGTAGTAACCGATGGAAAAAGTTGGTTCTAAATCAATTGCCTTTGTAAAAGCTATTATTGCTTGATCGGTTTCGTCATACTTTAAGTGAATCAGTCCTTGAATGTCATACACCAATGCCGATCTAGGGGCCAATTTCTTTGCATCAACGACGTCTTCTTCAGCAGAAACTCTATCACCTACGCGCAAGAAGGTAATGGCCCGTTTTAAGTATGCTAGAGTGTCTTTGGGGTTTAATTCAATGATGAATGTGAAGTCTTCAATCGCTCTATCGTAGTCACCACCTTCGAGTCCTGCGATGGCTCGAGAGTCTAGCAGATAGTCATCATACGGGCTTAGCTCCAAAGCTTTGTCCAAATCAACAATAGCCTCTTTGTAATCACTTTGCAATAACTTTAACCTAGCCCGTTTGTCATAATAAACATCGCTATACGGGTTGATGTCAATGGCTTTGTTGTAATCCTGCAAGGACTCTTGGTAACGACCCATTTGCTGTAGCATAAGTGCTCGTTTCATATATGCTTCGGCGTAATTTGGATCAACCGTTATTGCATTTGTATACTCCTGAAAGGCATTATTAAAGTTGCCGCCCCTTTTGGCAAGCTCGGCTTTTTGCATGTACTGAAAAGCCTCCTTTCTGTTTTGGGTATAGATATTTTGAGCGGAGATATCTACCGCGAAACCAGTAACAACAAGCATTACCACAATAGATCGTATGAATCGTAACTTCGGCTTTCTCATGGCTTGAAATTACATATTTTTGTTGGCCTAAATGGAGATTAAGGCACCGTACGTAGTTGGAGTAGCAGGAGGAAGCGCTTCGGGCAAGACATCGATCTTAAATGACCTGATGACTCGTTTCAAACCGAGCCAAGTAGCCTTGATATCTCAAGACAATTACTACTACGATCGCGAGCGTCAATTTCAAGACGTAAATGGAGAAATAAACTTTGATCTTCCGACCGCTATAGATCGGGAATCGCTGAGTCAAGATGTCAGTGACTTGATAGAGGGAAGG
Source organism: Cryomorphaceae bacterium (assembly GCA_047632755.1). Lineage (GTDB taxonomy): Bacteria > Bacteroidota > Bacteroidia > Flavobacteriales_D > Cryomorphaceae > JAKVAV01. The sequence goes on along the minus strand of JBLIDT010000002.1, from coordinate 131,777 downwards.
ATTGTGGTGAAGAAGGAGTATACCTTTAATAATCCCTCTGCCGAGCCCAAAATGGTGTCGATTCAACCAGCACCAATCCTGATTATCGAAGGTTTATTTGTTTTCCACTACGTAGAGCTTTCAGCCAAAATGAACTTGAAAGTATATGTAGATGCTTTGGAAGATGTCAAACTAAAGCGCAGAATAATCAGGGATTTAACAGAGCGAGGCTACCCTGAGAGCGATGTGAGGTACCGATGGAAAAACCATGTGATGCCTTCGTATTACAATTACCTCAAGCCACACAAGCGCAATTGCGATATTATCGTTAACAACAACTCTTCTTACCAAAATGGGCTGAAGGTTTTGGTGAACCACCTCAAGGCCTCTCTGTAGAAGGCTATCTGTCTATTGAGTCCATTATCATGCCTTCGGCTTGATTTTCGATCTGAATTCTACTCGTCTTGAGAACAGTCATCCGCCAAGGCAAACTCAATGCTTATGCCACTTAGTTGTGAGATCCCTCCGCTAAGTATTTAAAAATTCGTGCGGCCTAGGTATCTGGCTTAGTTTAACAACCTGCCTTCGGTTTGGTCTAGGGATTTGCTAATAAACCCCCTAGTTTAGAAACGCAGTTAGGTAGACAGATTCTAGGCTAAAGTCCCAACAAGATCTCTGCGGGCGATTTGCCGCCAAAGATCATATTTTCAGGATTTTCCAGCATCTCTTTTACTTTTACCAAAAAGCTTACTGACTCTTTTCCATCGATAATTCTGTGATCGTATGAGAGCGCCAAGTACATCATCGGTAGAATCTGAACTTCGCCATTTACAGCCATCGGTCGCTGTACAATATTGTGCATTCCGAGGATAGCCGATTGCGGAGGATTGATAATAGGCGTGCTCATCATTGAGCCGAATACTCCACCGTTGGTGATGGTAAAAGTACCGCCTTGCATCTCGTCGATGGTTATTTTTCCATCGCGGGCTTTTATAGCTAGCCGCTTAATTTCAGCTTCAATTTCAGCCAGACTCATCTGTTCGGCATTGCGCACTACAGGAACCATAAGTCCTTTAGGTGAACTTACCGCGATTCCGATATCGGCGTAGTGATGAATCACCATCTCTTTTCCGTCTATCTGAGCATTCACTGTAGGAAACATATGGAGAGCCTCAGTTACTGCTTTTGTGAAGAAAGACATGAAGCCCAAGCCCACACCGTGGTTCTCTTTGAAGACTTCCTTGTATTTCGTACGCATGTCCATGATTGGCTTCATGTTCAACTCGTTGAAGGTGGTCAGCATGGCCGTTTCATTCTTCACACCTACCAATCTTTCGGCAACTTTGCGTCGAAGAACTGACATCTTTTTATGCTCGGTATCTCTGGTTCCTCCCCAGCCAGCAATTGATTCGGCAGGGAATCCTGCAGACATGGCGCTAACCACATCCTGTTTTGTGATACGCCCATTTTTACCAGACCCTTGAATCTGATTTGCAGAGACGCCTTCTTCATTCATTTTTTTCTTGGCCGCTGGTGAAGCATGACCATCGGCATAGTTTTTCTCGGCTCCGCTCGACACAGGCTTCTTGCTGGCAGGCTCAGGAGCTGCAACAACTGCTTCTTTCTCTTCTGCTTTGGCAACAGGCGCCGCACTAGCTTCTTCCTTTTTTACAGGAGGCTCGGCTTCCGTATCAATTAGGCAAATTACATCACCTACGGCAACAGCATCGCCCTCTTCTGCTTTGAGTGTGATCACACCGGCTACTTCCGCGGGAAGCTCCAAAGTTGCTTTGTCTGAATCAACTTCGGCAATGACTTGGTCCTTCTCAACATAATCGCCATCGGCTACAAGCCACTCGGCAATTTCTACTTCAGATATGGATTCGCCCGGGCTGGGCACTTTCATCTCAAACATGGGTGGTGTGGTTATTTAACGGTTTGTTTGGCGTGCGAAAATACAGAATCTAGGATGGCTTGCTGTCTGGCAGCAGATGTTACGGGTGAGCCACTCGCAGGGCTGGCACTGGCCAAGCGAGAAATGCATTCCAATCTTGTGGTCTCATAGTTTAAAGCTAAGAAAGACCAAGCCCCCATATTCTTGGGTTCTTCTTGCACCCAAAGGTGCTTTTTGGCATTGGAGTACTTCTCAAGTATTTTATCCATTTGTTTGTCGGGCAATGGATAGATTTGCTCCAGACGAACCACGGCAATATTATCGCCGCTATTAGTTTTCTCTTTTTCCTCTAAAATCTCATAGTAGATTTTCCCTGAGCAAAATACCAAAGTATCAACCTCTTTGGGATCCACACTTATATCATCTACTACTTCCAAGAATCTTCCCACCGCCAGCTCGTCCATTTTGGATTTAGCTTTTGGGTAGCGAAGCAATTTTTTAGGCGTGAAGACAATGAGCGGTTTGCGGAAGTTTCGGTGCATCTGTCTTCTCAGTAAATGGAAGAAATTTGCCGGTGTAGTAATATTGCACACCTGCATATTGTCCTCCGCACAAAGCTGGAGGAATCTTTCCATTCGTCCGCTTGAGTGCTCGGACCCCATGCCTTCATAGCCATGAGGTAGGTACATGACCAAGCCATTCATGGTGCGCCACTTGTCTTCAGCAGAACTCAAGAATTGATCGATCAATATCTGGGCGCCGTTGAAAAAGTCCCCGAATTGAGCCTCCCAAACGGTAAGCGATTGGGGACTGGCAAATGCATAACCGTAATCGAAACCAAGAACGGCATACTCACTAAGTAGCGAGTTGTAGATGGAGAAATCTCCTTGTTTATCACTTAAGTGATTCAGCGGCAAGTATTCTTCTTCACTGTCTTCTGTTTTCAAAACGGCATGACGGTGAGAGAAGGTTCCTCTTTCACAATCTTGGCCCGAAATCCTCACGTCGAATCCCTCTTCCAGAAGGGTGGCATAAGCTAGCAGTTCACCCATTGCCCAGTCAAGTCCATCAGCCTCAATCATCTTGAGGCGATCGTTCATCAATTTCTTGAGCTTTCTGTAAAAGTTTTTATCCTTCGGAAGAGTGTTAAACTTCTTTGCTAGCTCCACCAATTTCTCTTTGTCGAAACTTGTGTCAGGAGACTGATCGAAATCATTCGGCCCTGCTGGACTTAAGTCTTTCCACGTATCTTTCAAAAACTGCATAACCTCCAGTTTTTTCATCTTCTTGGAAGCTGCGAGATTTTTTTCAAGCGTCTCTCCAAATTTTGTGATTATCTGATCTGCCTCATCTTGCTTGATGATGCCCTCCTCGATAATTTGCTTGAGATAGATTTCTCTCGGGTTCGGGTGGTTCGCTATAAGATCGTAAAGCTTTGGTTGAGTGAATTTTGGTTCATCACCTTCATTGTGGCCGTATTTACGGTAGCACAACAAGTCAATAAACACGTCCATCCCAAACTTTTGACGGTATTCAAATGCAATGAGAATGGTCTGAACCATTGCCTCAATATCGTCTCCATTCACATGAAAAACTGGACAAAGTGTCGTCTTTCCTACATCTGTGCAGTAGGTGGAGGAGCGTGCATCGAGGTAATTGGTGGTAAACCCAACTTGATTATTTATTACAATATGGATGGTACCTCCTGTTCGGTATCCATCGAGTTGCGACATCTGAAGTACTTCGTAAACGATACCCTGAGCTGCGATGGCAGCATCGCCATGAATTAAGATAGGCAGGATAGCTTTTTCGTCCTTGAGATAATTGTCAATTTTTGCTCTGGCGATTCCCTGTACTACAGGGTCTACAGCCTCGAGGTGAGATGGGTTAGGCGACAAGGTTAAGTGAACGGGTTCGCCACTTTCTGTAATCACCTCGTTGCTAAATCCCAAGTGATATTTTACATCTCCATCAAATTCTTTATCGGCATCATACTCTTCGTACTCCTTGCCTTCAAATTCGCTAAAAATTTCTTTGAATTGCTTTTTAAAGATGTTTCCGAGAACGTTTAAGCGGCCGCGGTGTGCCATCCCTACGATAACTTCTTTTACGCCCAAACGAGATCCGCGCTGAACCAATGCATGCAGTGCAGGCACCAAGGCCTCTCCTCCTTCAATCGAAAAACGCTTTTGACCAACAAATTTCTTTTGCAGAAACTGCTCGAAAGAGGTCGCTCGGTTTAGCATATTGAAGATGATCCGTTTCTCTTCATCGGTGAACTTCGGTCGATTGGCGAGCTCGATGTTCTCCCGAATCCACTTTACGCGCTCAGGATTTCGGATGTAGTTGTATTCTATCCCTATGCTCTCGCAATACGTTTTCTCTAGGTGAGAAATAATGTCTTTGAGGGGAGCTGGGCCCATACTGATTTCTTCACCTGCTTGAAAAACAGTATTCAAGTCATCTTCGGAGAGATTAAAGTTTTTCAGCTCCAGCGTCGGAGTGTACTTTCTTCTTTCTCTTACTGGATTGGTTTTGGTGAAAAGGTGTCCCCGAGATCGGTAGTCCTCAATCAGGTTGAGGACTTTGAACTCTTTGTGAACGTTTTCAGGGACTTGACTGTCAGTATCGTAGTTTTTTCTGGCAAATTCGAAGCCTTCAAAAAAGTGAGCCCAGTCCTTTTCTACAGAATTGGGGTCTTGTCGATACTTTTCATATTGCTCGTCCATCCAGTCGATGGAGGTGTTACCGAGGAATGAAAATTTGTCCATAAGGATTTCAGAATGTAGTTGCAAAAATACAATTTTATGAACGGCTGCCATAAGGAATGGTTTCTTCCTTTCGGACTTTTCGGATAAAAGATACTTAGCTAGTGTCCGTCACTAGATTCTAGCTATATTTCTTCCGAAAAACCACCTTAGCAAAGCAGCGCTTGATGACTGCATCAGCTAGCAAGGATGATTGCTCTTCTTCAGCTTTCGCAAATATTTCTTCGTGAACGAATATTTCTGAAATGTCCAATTGGTAGAGTAAAGGCTGCAACTTGGAGCCATCGTGTTTGATCAGGTCATGGAGACTTTCAGAAATAACCTTTACTAACTCTGCATAGGGTAGAGCGTCATCTTGGATTTTGATTTCAATACCCTGCAAGCCGAAGTCTTTTTCGATTTGCCGCAAGGTTTTTTGCCGTAAAGCTTCAAACTCAACTGGAGCAAGAAAGGAGGATTTTTCTGGTGATTTTTCCATTAACCTGCGAGCCAAGCATCACGAATTCGTTTCTCCTCTTCGGTCAGATCTTCCTTCAATTCAAAGTAGTTATTGACTGTTCTCTCGACCGTTTTAACCTTGGCTTTCAGCTTTTTTTCTTGGTAGGTTCCGTCCTCTTTCTTTCGCGCTACTACCACGGTCACTTTGTCTCCTACCGAAACTGATTTTTTGAAGGCTTGGAGCTGACTCCTGAAATTATCGCTACTCATTTCAGCGCCGTTCCAATTAACGATTTCATCTCCTTTTTCAAATCCGAGGTCTTTACCGAATTTGTCCAATTGATCGATTCCTACAACGACCATTCTATCCGTACGCGGATTGAAGCCTACTGCGGCTCCACCGCCTGAAACGACATTTTTGGTGATGCTCTCTGCGTATTCAATCCCTGCATAGCCGAGCACTTTTGTATAAGGAAGTGGTTCAGTTCCTCCGACATGTTTTTCGAGAAACGTAGTAATTTGGAGGTATCCAGAAATTCGTCCGATTTCCAAAAAGAGTCGATCATCCTCGAAAGGTTTATCCACCCCATATTCAGCAGATAAATCGCGCATCAAATTTTGGATGCCATATTCACCATTGCTTAAGTGTAAAAGCTCCAAGTCCAGAACCATCCCGATCAATGCGCCTTGCTGGTAAACATTTTGGTATTGGTCTTCATGTTCATCGAGCGCTTTTTTACTCATTTCTGTAAAGGCAATTCCCGAGTCAAACGAAGAAGCAGAAATCATTTTTTGCTTTAGGACATCCAAGAATTCATCAACACTCATCAATCCGTATTTCACCTGAACGTGCTGCGCGGCATACTCCGTGCAGCCTTCGTAAAGCCATAGATGTTTGCTCATCTCGGGATTCATGAAATCGTAGTCGTCAATCTGTTCTGAATGAATATTGAGTGGGGTCACAATGTGAAAGAACTCATGAGCCACCACATCTTTGATCGTCTGTGCCAAAGATGATACGGGTGCTTCGGGCAAAACACAAACCGTAGAAGTATTGTGCTCCAGTGCACCATATGCGCCGCTTCCGCCAAATCCTTTGGTCAAGTAGATGAGAATGGAATATTGATCTGTTGGCAAATCGCCACCCAAATACTCTGATGCCGCTGGAAAAATCTCATCGACCAAAGCCAAGACTTCTGCCGCTTTCACCACTCCTGTGGGTGAATAAACGGAAACTACAATTCGCGTATCGTCGACATACATTGCGGCAGTATCAGGCACGCAGTAAAGCATCGGGCAATCGTGGAGTTGAAAATAATCTTTGGCAGCGAATACATCCAAAGAATCGCCAGTGCTTATCCGCGGCAAAGATGTCTCGCCGTAGAAGTTTTCAGGACGAAGAATCTCAACTTCAAACGGACGCTTTTTTAGATGGTCGATGTAGCCAACGAAGCCAAACGTATTGAGCACTATGTTTTCACCTGCATCAACGTTTGTTCCCGCAGGTTCGAAAATGCCAGCGGCACTCCGCTCGTCAAAACTGTCGTTTACTCGATAATTTAAATGATCCAACGACCTAGCATTGCCGATCATCCAGCGGTTTTCGTCTAATTTTTCTACGGGAAGTTCTACTCCTGTTGAGTCCAATGCTTTGAAGTCTTCGATAAAACGCCCAAAGTCACTAATGCTATAAGTGCCTGGAATAATCTTCGGCATATTATAAATCACGGTGTCCCGATCAATTTCAGGGACGTAGAGATTTACTTCTACTTGGTCGTTTACAATGTTTTTTAAATCGAGGGTCAACTTATAGCCTTCAGGGTCATTCGCGAAAGCAGAAGAACAACAAAGCGATAGTAAGACGAAAAATGTATTTTTCATATGTATTTTTATGCTTTGCAAAGATAGGCCGAGCTACGACCGAGAGGTCACCAGTTAGAAATTATTTAGACCGTTAATGGAGATTTACAAAAAATTCACGCCCAATCAGAATGAGTATGGAGCATATTATGCCAATTATTTGAAGCGGGTAGAGGGGCTTAGTATTTCCGAAGCTTTGGCAGTGGATGGTGAAAATTGGGAAAAGCTGTTCTGGAGATTGGATGAATCCAAAGTAAACTTCGCATATGCAGAAGGAAAATGGACGATGTCGCAGCTTATTTTGCACTGTATTGACACTGAAAGAATTTTTGCGATACGCGCATTGCGTCTCTTGCGCAGAGAGAAACAGGCACTCACCGGTTATGATCAGGATGATTATGTGGAGGCTTCGCCAGCGAGCAAACAAAGCGCGAAAGACTTAAAATCTCAATGGGAGGCTGCACGAAGTTTTACAAAAAGCATCTACCTACACGCAGATGATGAGCATATGGAGTTTATTGGAAACGCGAGTGGATATCCAATATCTGCTAGGGCCATCGGCCTGATTATCCCTGGGCATAATTTGCATCATCTTAAGGTGATGCGCGAGAAGTATGGAGTAAATTTTTAAATCGATTCCGCCTCTACGCTCTTTACTTCAGGAAGCTCGGTTTTTAAAAGATTCTCTATTCCGTCTTTAAGAGTCAAAGTGGATGAGGGGCAGCCCGAACAAGATCCACGCAGCTGCACTTTGACAATGCCTTCTTTGAAAGACACAAAATCTATGGCGCCGCCATCGCTCTCGACTGCGGGCTTTACATACTCATTCAGCAAGTGACGAATGGTATCGTCGTATTCGCTAGGTTCCACAGGTTCTCGAGTCTTTACCTCCTCAGCTACAAGTTCAATCTCAGGTATTTTTTCCACCGCCGTTTCGTGCTTGAGCATAAACTCACGCACGAACTCACGGAGCTCAAAAGTGATTAAGTCCCAATTGAGATCGGCTGTTTTTGTAACTGTCACAAAGTTGCTTGCGATAAAAACGCTTTTGACAAATGGAAAGTCGAAAAGCTTCACCGCTAGTTCTGATGAGCCTTTCGCTTCAGCAGGCGTCTTATACTCAACAGCATCATTTGAATTGAAAATCACTCGATCAGCCATAAACTTCATGGTGTTCGGGTTGGGTGTTAGTTCGGCGTATATACTGGTTGGAAACATATCCTTCTAGAATTTCGTATTTTTACAAAGTTAATACAGCGAGATCAACCTTTTGTTCAAATCACAAACATACTACCCATCCATTTTCGTCAGAGGCCTGAGCCTCTTGCTGGCATTCACTTTTATGGTGCACACGGGCTATGTGAATGCGACTACCATGGAGTGTTATACTTCGGGTAAGTACGAAGTAAGTTTGGAACAAAAAGACTTCTGCTGTGCTTCTGAAGGTTTTGATTTTGCAGCTGTTACAGCAAAATGTTGTGCCTTCGATAAAGTCGAGAAGATCTTTGATGGTTACGTTGGCAAATCAGATGTTGATCTCAAGCAGATTTCTTTCAACTGGATTTCGCTGAGTACCTTCGACTTTGCCTTACCTTCTTTGCGGGAAGCAGATAGTTATTCTTTAAAATCTCCCCCTGATCCACTTAGTGGGTTATCACTTCTAAAGTTCATCTCCGTATTTCGCTTGTGATTTTGATGATGGTCAATTCTGATTCATTATTCATCAAAACTCACAAATGAAAAATTTACTCATCTTATTTTTGATGTGCTTCGCTTTAAGCGCATCAGCCCAAATTACGGGTGTAGTCACAGACTCTGAATCTGGGAGTTCCCTTCCTGGAGTGAATGTCGTTTGGCTGGGAACCACCGATGGGACTGTTACAGATGCCTCGGGAAACTTTGTACTCGAACTGTCCAAGGAACTTCCGTCCAAGTTGGTGATCAGTTATGTCGGTTTCAATAGGGATACCGTCCAAGTATCTTCAGTAAATCAAAAATTAACTATTTCGCTGAGCACTTCCGTGCAAATGCAAGCTGTAGAAATAATAGAAGACCGGAACGCCTTTACCATGTCTGCGGCTTCCAAAATGAATACAGAGTCCATCAATCGAGCAGTTCTCCGAAAGGCTGCATGCTGCAATCTCTCTGAGACTTTTGAGACTACGGCTTCTGTGGACGTGGTGCTGAACGATGCGGTAACGGGAACACGAAAAATTCAAATGCTCGGTCTTGCGGGGGTTTACGTCCAAAACCTTTTTGAAGGAGTTCCCTTTACGCGGGGTCTTGGAAATGTGCTCGGCTTCGATCAGATTCCTGGGCCGTGGATCAATTCGATTCAACTCACTAAGGGCGCTGGGACTATTCTCAATGGAAACGAGAGCATGACCGGTCAGATCAATCTCGAATTTCTTCCGTCAGACGGAAACGAGAGCGTTTATTTTGACCTGTTTGGCAACAACCAAGGTCGCTATGAGGGTAACTTCATCTGGACAAAGCCGATCAATGATAAATGGTCGACTGCCTTTTTCGCTTCTGGAAATTACCAGGATCAGAAGGTGGATCAAAATGGCGATGGCTTCCTGGATATGCCGACTCGAGAAGGATTGAAATTACTTAATCGATGGAAGTACAAGGGTGACTTGTTCCGCTCGCAAGTGATTGCGATTTATACCACAGAAGAGCGCACTTCAGGACAGAAGTCATTCGATTTTGATGATGATTTTGGTTCTGAGAATTCTTACGGCTTTGGACTCGATGTGGAACAAATTGAAATCATAGCCAAAGCGGGCATTTTATCCGAGAAGCGAATGGATCGCAGTGTGGGTATTCGCTCTATCTATTCCAATACTCGGATCAATTCCTATTTCGGAAACAACCCTTATGATGGAGAAGAAAACTCTGCTCGAATCAGCGCTTTGTTTACGCAGAAATTTTCGGAATTCAGTGATCACAGTATGACCGTTGGTGGTCAGTTTTTGTACGACGATTACCAAGAAAGCTACATCGACTCGACCTTTAATCGAACAGAAAGAGTGCCAGGAGTTTTTGCTGAATACACGTATGATCGGCCTCGTTTTACCCTTGTTTTAGGAGCGCGATACGATGCACACAATATATTTGGCAATCAATTTTCGCCGAGGGCTCACGCCAAATACAACCTCCGTCCATTGACCACCTTCCGAGCCACGATTGGTAAAGGCTTTCGATCGGCCAATGCTTTCGGCGATCAGTTAGGCCTTTTGGCTAGCTCACGCCAAGTGCGGGTTTTGGATACGCCGCAAGCGGAAGAGAGTTGGAATACGGGATTGTCTTTCCTGCACAAGTTTGAGTTGTTTGGCAGACAGGCCGTAATCAATACTGATTATTACTTCACTTCTTTTCAAAATCAATTGGTTATAGATCGCGACTTTGATGCGAATCAACTGTTATTTTACAACCTAGATGGAGAATCATATGCTCATAGCTGGCAAGCCGATTTTCAAGTGGAACCCCTCAAAGGTTTGGGGATGAAGTTCTCGTACAAATACCAATTGGTGGAAACCGAATACCTTGAAGGAAAACTTCAAAGTCCATTGATTCCAAAGCACCGAGCCCTCTTTAATGTGGGATATACTTCTCCAGACAGGAAATGGTACGTGGATTTCACCACGAATTATTACGGAGCTTCCAGATTGCCAGGAACGGAAATGAATCCTGAAAACTTGAGGGCTCGAGAGGAAAGCGAGACCTTCTTCATTATGAATACTCAAATCACGCGAACTTTAGGAAATTTTGAAGTTTACGCGGGAGCTGAAAACCTTGGTAATTTCATCCAGTCGGATGCTATAGTAGATGCCGAAAACCCTTTTGGCGACTTTTTTGATGCTACCATGATATATGGCCCATTAAACGGACGCACCGTATATTTGGGAGTGCGATTTAACCTTGAAAAACAATCTAAGTAATGAAAGCGATAAAATTAATTCTAGTATTCTGCTTTATGGCAGGAGTAGTTATGGCTTGTGAGCCTGGTGAGTTGACAGTGAAATCGTCCATCGTTTGTGACATGTGCAAAACCACCATAGAGGAAGGTTTAGCTTATGAGAAGGGCATCAAGCGAGTGGCAGTAGATGTGTCAGAGAATACCATTTTCGTCAAGTACAACGACAAGAAGCTTAGCGAAGACGAAGTGAAAAACCTCATTGCCGGACTAGGCTATGCTGCTGATGATGTAAAGCCAGTGAAGGAGGCTTACGATAATCTACACGGCTGCTGCAAAATGCCTGGAGCCTGTGGAGATAAATAAACCAATCATCCATGCCGTCAATGGCATGGCGCCTTTTATCGAGGATGATGTTTGGTTAGCACCCAATGCCACTATTGTAGGTGAAGTACACATTGGTGCACGTAGCAGCATTTGGTACCAAGTGGTTTTGCGCGGCGATGTCGGTAAGATCGTCTTGGGAAATGAGGTGAACATTCAGGATGGTTCTATCCTGCACAGCACCACGGGCAAGAGTCAAGTTGTTTTGGGAAACCGTGTTTCGGTAGGGCATAGAGCCATTGTACATGGCTGCACTGCCGAAGACGATGTGCTGATTGGGATGGGCGCAATCGTGATGGACAATGCCTACTTGGAAAGAGGGAGCATTGTTGCTGCAGGAGCGGTGGTTCTGGAAAATGTAAGGGTAGAATCGGGATGGATTTGGGCAGGTGTACCTGCGAAGCCGGTGAAGAAGTTGAGTTTGGAAGATGCGCTCAAAATGACGCAAGGAACAGCAGCGGGATATGTTAAGTATAAGGCGTGGTTTGAAACGCAGTGATCAATTCTTCAATAAAGAATGATCAATGGATTTATCTGAGCACGAGTTTTTCCATACCTAAGACTTTGTCGTTCCCCATCAATTGAATGAGGTAAAGCCCCGACGCCAATTGCGATACATCAAAAGTTCCCTTGGCTCCCTGCCAAGGATAAGATGCTACCGTTCTTCCTGAAAAATCTGAAATGCGAATGCCTTCGATTTCGTGATTTGATGCTTCTACCATTTGTAGGTTGATTTGATCAATGGCAGGATTTGGATAGATCAACATTTCTTCAAAACTGGCGTCTTGCGTTCCGAGCGTTAAATCGATACTCAAGATTTTGGACAAGGTGTCCGACTTACCGCATTTGGTAGTAATCAGCAATACGGTATAATCTCCACTTTCATCATACGTATGAGTCGGATCGAGTTCCGTCGAGGAGTTGCCATCGCCAAACTCCCAAGAGACCGCGTCGAAGTTTTCGCTGGTATTGATGAAAGTCACTTCACCCAAATTTATTTCCTCGGTAAAATTGGCAACAGTCTGAACTAAAGTGTGGTCCCAAGAAGCGAGTTCATCGAAGACGATAATCTTCGCCGCTTCCTTTATCGTGTTCGCCACAGTTTCTGGCAAAGTTGAATTCCAAGTTGCGAGCGTTGGATCTTTTTTAAAGATCATCGTGTAGAAAGCACAAGCGGCAGCGTAAGACCCAGCCAAAGAGGGGTGCGAACTATCTGAAGTGTATAGATCTATTTCTGGATGGTTCTCTCGTAAATACCTCCACACGGCTCCCGTCGGGGCTATTTCCGTATGGTAAGCGTCGGCCATATATGTGTAAGTGGCTCTGATGGAATCGTCCATCCCCTCATAAGTGCAAACCCACGGAATGAACTCGCAGTTATTGGCGTCGCCATTTTCTCTGCCCCAAGTCATGTAAAACATGGGTTCACTGCATTCATAGTTTGATCGGATGCTATCTATGAGAATTTCAGCGTAGGGGTACAGATCGGTTTCTTTTTGTGAAGCGCTAAACGAGGTTTCTTGACTTTGCGCTTGAAGCGTCACGTAATCCCAGTCGTCTGAAGCTATTTTGTTGAGGGTAGTTGCATTCGTGGCGTGATTCAAGAATCGAGCGCCTCCAGGTGTGTTTGAGTCAAATATTATTTTGTCTCCCGTGCTGGTTGCCATGCTACTGACCATCGTTGGCAGCGAATTGTAGGCAGTGTAGCTATTCCCGATAAAGAGAACTTTCTTCGTGATTTGAGCTTGGCTGCATGATAGGATTAGACAAACAAAAAGAGCAAGTAGCGTTGGTTTTTTCATTTGAGATTTTTCTTTACCAATTTGAGCTTCTCGCCAAAGAACAACTTGGTGCTTTGCTCGAATGAGTTGGTTTTTTCAGAAACGTAGAAAAGGTGTTCACCAGCTAACTTGCTCGAAGTGATTTCTCGTTTTTGCAATTCATCTTGCAAGCTCTTTGCCACTATTGACGATGAGTCTATTACTTCGGTTGTTTTGGAATAGAATGATTTGACTTCTGACTTGATCAGTGGGAAATGGGTGCACCCCAAAATGAGCGCTTGGATATTTTTAAGCGTGTTCTTTTCCAAGTAACTGTTGATGATGGCCTGAGAGATCTGGTTGTTGAAGAACCCTTCTTCGATCATAGATACGAGCAGAGGAGTAGCGAGCATGGACACTTTAAGATCGGGGTTATTCTTTTGAATGCGCTTAGCGTAGCTGCGGCTATTAACCGTGGCTTTGGTTCCTATTACCCCGATTTTTCCTTGTTTGTATTTGCTGGCGACATATTCCACCGTAGGGTCAATCACATTGATCACAGGGATATCTGAGGGAGTCAATTCTCTCACATTGGCATAAGCCGTCGCAGATGCTGAATTACAAGCTATTACAATGGATTTACAGTCCTTGTCTAATAGGAATTTGGTAATTCTTTCGGAATAGCCTTGTATAGTTTTGGCAGTTTTCTCGCCGTAAGGCAAATGGGCAGTATCGCCGAAATAAACGAGTCGCTCATGAGGCATAAGCTCATTGATGGCAGCGGCTACGGTGAGTCCACCAATGCCTGAATCAAATATTCCTATGGGTCGAGAATCGAATTTCATTGCACAAAAAAAGGGATGACTAAGATAGCATCCCTTTCTGTTTAAAATTTTGTTTGGCTTAAAGAAGACCTAACTGAACCTTCACTTTTGGAGTGACATCTTCGCCACCTGCGAATAGAAGGCTACCGTTGCTAGCATCAAAGATGTATGTATAGTTATCAGCTTCACCTACTGCAACTGCTGCTGCTCTGACTTTCTCAAACATCTTGGCCATCAGATCATTTTGCTTGTTTTCAATTTCTGTGTATGCCGTTTGCTGAAATTCTTGAATTCGTCGCTGCAAATCCTGAATCTCACTGGCAACACTTGTCTGAACAGTTTCTGACATAGTCGTGTCAGCTTCAAACTCGGCAACTTTCGATTGATACGTTTCTACCATGTTATTCAAACGGCCTTCTAACTTCTGTTGTAGATCTTGGATTTCTTTTTCAGCAGTAGCTCTTTCTGGCAAGAGTGTTACGATTTCTTCGAAGTTGGCGTGACCCAATTTTTGTGCTTGGGCATAAGAAGACGCTCCAATAACCAATAATGCTGCAATGATTAGCTTTTTCATTTCTTTGTTTTGTTTGCTCGATGTCTAAAATTTGTAATTATCGTCGGGGTGCTTCTCCGCCTTTGTTTTCCTCTTGGCGTGTATCCGATCCGCTTCCGCTGTCTTGATCGCTATCATCGCCGTCGCGGTCATTGGCACTTACGCCAAGTCTACTTAAAACCCGATCGCTCTTATCGTAGCGAGGATCGGCATATAAGATATTTGATTGTCCAGCTTTGTCAAAGATGACTGAGAAACCTCCACCATCAGCGACTTGTTTGATGGCCTGAAAAACTTCTTCTTGTATAGGTTGGATCAATTCTTCTCTTCTTCTAAAAAGATCTCCATCTACTCCGAAACGCTGTCTCTGCCATGATTTCGCTTCCTCCTCTTGGCGCACAATTTCCTCTTCTCGCTCCTTTCGCATATCTTCTGTCAAGAGAACCTTCTCAGCCTGATAAGCCTTGTATAGTCGATCGATGGCCTCATAGCGCTGCTCAATCTCCTTTTGCCATTGGCCAGAAATACGGTCCAACTCTTTTTGGGCATCTTGATAGGACTCGAGATTTTTCAAGATGTAATCCGTATCGACGTAGGCATATCTCTGGGCGGAGACAGTCAAACTTGAAAGAAGGACTATTCCTATGAAGAAAAATGCTTTTGAAATTTGTTTCATGTCTTAATGATCAAGCACTGAGAGGGCAACGAATTTACACTATTTTTACAGTTCTCCAAGATTCATGCCAATGGTAAAGTGAAACTGTCCCTGAGGCATTGCAGATCGGCCAGGCACGTCATCAAAACGCCAACCGTAATCTAGACCCATTAGACCAAACATGGGAAGAAAAATCCGAACACCTACCCCAGTGGATCGATAGATTCTGAATGGGTCGAAATTCTCAATTCCATCATATGTATTCCCTGCCTCTAAGAAGCCAAGAGCAAATATAGTTGCAGAAGGATTAAGGGATAGTGGGTACCTAATCTCCAAGGTTTGCTTCATTACAATATTCGCTCCTTCGGGAGGGGAGAGACTCAAATCGTCATATCCTCTAAGGGCAATAATTTCACGGCCATCCAATGCGAATCCCGTTAGTGCAGCTCCTCCTAAATAAAACCGCTCAAATGGTGAAATCCCTTTATCTCGGCTGTAATAACCCAAGAAACCGAATCCCGATCGAGTCATCAAAACTAGCTTTGGAGCCAGCTCAGTAAACCACTCGGCAGTCAACTTCCATTTGTAGTACTCCGCCCATTTATAGCGTGTTTGTTCTGTGATAGCGCCATCGTAATCTATGCCATCCCAAAGAGAGTATGGGAGAGTGAATTTCGTATTGAACCGTATGTTTGAGCCCCAACGCGGGAAGATGGGATCAAAAACGGAATTCCTCGAGATGTTAGCAGTAAATGAAAGATTGTTTGAGGTTCCGTTTTGGAAAGCAAAGATTCCAGTTCCTCCGCCACTGCTGAAATTTCTAATGTCGTAGTAGAGGTAACTTACACCCACAAGTAGCTGAAAGTAGTCATCTGGCCACCCCAATCTCTTTCCTAAACTCACGTTACCTCCAGTGATGTAAAGGGACTGACGTTCGGCACCGTTTGCTTCCTGCTGTTTCGTTACTCCGTTGGTTTGAACAGAGCGCTGGAAGCCCACTGTAAATGCATTTGCCTTCTTTCCTCCAAGCCAAGGCTCGGTGAAAGAAATATTGTAGGACTGGAAGAAAATACCATTGGACTGAGCTCTAAGTGAAAGGCGTTGACCATCACCAGCAGGCAAGGGGTTCCAAGCTCCTTTTTGGAAAAGCTTGCGCATACTAAAATTGGTAAGGGAAACTCCCAAAGTTCCAACAATTCGGCCGGCACCCCAACCACCTGAAAGTTCAATTTGATCGGAAGGTCTTTCTGCCACTGTGTAGATGACATCAACCGTCCCGTCTCGATCGTTTTGTACAGGATTAACATTGAATGCTTCAGCGTCGAAATAACCCAATTGAGCAAGTTCTCGTTGGGTACGAATAATGTCAGATCGACTAAAAAGCTCTCCAGGCTTCGTTTTAATCTCTCTTCTAATAACGTGATCGCTTGTTTTCGTATTTCCTTTTACAATAACTCTGTTGATGCGGTATTGACGACCCTCGTAAATGCGAATTTCTACGTCAATGGTATCATTCGTTACGTTTTTTTCTACTGGAATTGCTTGAAAAGCAAGGTATCCATCGTCCAGATACAAGGAGCTCACATCTCCTCCATTCGGATTCATGAAGAGACGACCTTCAAACTTCTCTTGGTCGTAAATCTCTCCCCTTTCAATTGCAAGGATTCCAGAGAGCTTGGCCGAACTGTATTTCGTGTTTCCTACCCAGTCTACATTTCCAAAGTAGAACTGATTGCCCTCTTTGATGTACACATCGATATGCACCGTCCCGTCTGGGTTTCGAAAAACCGTGTCCCTTAGAACCTTGGCATTTCGGTAACCATCCTTGTTGTAGACATTAATGATGTTTTTGAGGTCGCTTTTGTACTCTTCCCTATTAAATTTTGAGCGTTTGAAAAGACTAAGAAAATTCTTCTCTTTCGTCTTTTTCATCGACTTGAGGAGTTTTCTTTCGCTCAGCTTTTCTACCCCGATGAGGTTGAGGTTGCCAATTTTGATCTTTTCCTTTTTATCGACGGCAATTATCAAGTACTCGCTATTCGCAACCAATGTATCTGGCACTTCTGTGATTTTAACAGCAGCGTCCAAATACCCTTTTTCCTTATAGTGATCCTTGATTATATTCGACGTGTTCGTGAGCAGGTTTTCGTTTACAATTGTACCACGAATTAGGTTGATCTTTTCACGAAGTGTTTCGGCTTCACCTTTGGATATCCCGTCAAATTTGAAACGAGACAATCGAGCTCTTTCTGACAGCTGGATGTTGAGGAAAATCTCACTTCCTTTTATCTCAGAGGCCTTGATTTGGATATTTTCGAAGAGTTTTTGTTTCCATAGGTTTTTAATTGCCTTGGATATTTCTTCGCCTGGAATGGTGATCGTCTCTCCCACAGAAAGTCCCGAAAAAAGAATGATCGCTTTTGAATCGAGATTCTTTGCCCCAGAAACAGTAATACCACCGACGGTAAATTCTTTCGGTACCCGATAGTCTACTTCTAACTCTCCTAACCCTACTTGCGCTCGAAGCGAAGTAGTGCATAGCATAGCAACGGCGATGAAGCCGATGAATAACCTAAAAGGAAATTTGCTCGCTGATTTTCCCAAATCTTCTTTCACGGTTTTGATAAACTACAATTGCTTCGAAGAAATCTTCTTTTTTAAAGTCAGGCCAAAATACTGAGGTGAAGTATAACTCACTATACGCTATTTGCCAAAGCAAAAAGTTGCTGATTCTTTTTTCCCCACTGGTTCTTATGAGTAGTTCAGGGTCAGGAATATCGCGGGTTTCAAGGTAAGAATCAATGGTTTCTTGATCGATCGAGTCAATGCTCAGTTTGTCATTTTTAACATCTTCGCTTATCGCTCTGATCGCCCTCGTTATTTCCCATCTTGAACTGTAGCTCAATGCCAAAACAAGTGTGATTCTTTTGTTATCCTTAGTCCGCTCAATGGCTTTGACCAGTGTTTCTCGACAGTTGTCGGGCAATAAGTTTAAGTCTCCAATTGCTTGAAGCCTTACTTCTTTGTCCTGTAATTCATCGATTTCTTTAACAATGGTTTGCACCAACAAATCCATTAGAGCTGACACTTCTTCAATGGGTCTATCCCAATTCTCTGTGCTGAAGGCATAAAGAGTAAGGTATTTTACGCCAATATCTCCCGCAGCAGAAAGTGTGTCACGCACTGCACTAACCCCATTCAGGTGTCCAAAAATCCTCAATTCCCCTTGAGTCTGAGCCCAACGGCCGTTGCCATCCATAATCACGGCTACGTGTTTAGGAATTCTTTTGGGGTCTATTTGGTCCTTGAAACTCATTTTTTGAATGTGCGCAAAGGTCTTAAAAATTCGGACATTCTAAAAAGGGGATTAGTCAAAGGCTGTTGGGCACTTAACTTGTGGTTGCCCCAGTTTATAAGTTAGGATAAGTCCAGTGAAAATATACCAATCTTCTCGGTTTGTTTCACCTCGTTGCATGTCTGTATTTGTGCCATCTGGGCCTGCTGGAACGATACTCCTATCAGCCAACTCGGCAGACAAAGGACCGTTCTCTTCAATCAAAATGCCTTCATCGACATAGACGGTGCTTACATCGTCAAGGTAGTCGGTAAAAGTTCGGCGCATTCCCCATTCGACGGAACCAGCAAAGTTTCCTGTTATGTTGAATTTGAAGCCAACTCCAAAAGGAATGGCGATTTGCGTGAGTGAGTACCGCTCTTCGAAACCTTCAATTCCCTGACCCTCAGTGCCTAGTGGCTGCAGGTCTATCCATCGGTCATCAAATTCGGCTTCAGGATTGTGCCGAAATAAGGCTAGGCCTACAAAAATGTATGGGGAAGAAGGCCTGCGGCGGTCGCCAATCTCGTAGCTTAAAAAGTTGATCTCTATTTGAGTTGAAAATTCGAATATATCGTTTCTGAAATGCAGGTTTCGATTTTCTTGCCACGAGTCTTTTGAATCTTTATCATGGGCATAAAGCCTGTTGTACAGAATCGAACCTTTAAAGGCTATTCTGTCATTGAAATTGTATCGGTATATCAGCCCACCACCTAGGCTAGGAGAAGTAGGTAGATGAAACTGAGGATTGATATCACCAATGTAATAACTGGTGCCAACCATGAATCCAATTTCGTGGTACTGGGCCTTGACCGAAACGGAAAAGAGAATGGATGCTATGATCAAAAAATTTTTCACGTAAGCTACTATCGCCTTTAGACTTGTTTTATTGTGTTCGGAGTCGCTGCAAAATTAGGAAATGAAGTGGATTAGTTCCTCTTATCAAATCCCCACGCGAGTTTATTTCGCATAGTATTCAGAAAAGTATGTCCCTTGGGTTTCAGCAGGCTGAAAGTAAAAGGGGCCTTTGAAATTTTAATTTCCTCGTTTGGGTAGATTGTTTCGGGTCGGCTATCTATGGCCAAAAGGAAATTATCGCTTCTCCCATCAGCACTCAGTTTGAGTGTAACGTTATTTGATACTACCACAGGTCTTACGTTGAGATTGTGCGGCGCAATGGGGGTAATCACAAAATTCTCGGAGCCTGGAACAATGATAGGTCCACCACAACTCAGACTGTAGGCAGTAGAGCCGGTGGGGGAACTTACGATTAGTCCGTCCGCCCAGTAGGTGTTGAGGAATTCGTCATTGACGTAAGTCTCGATTTTAATCATCGATGCGGTATCCTTTTTATGAAGGGTGACTTCATTCAACCCGAAGTTCAGATTTCCAAAAACGTTTCTGGATGTTTCGACTTGTAGCAAACTTCGTTTGTCCACCTCGTAGTCGCCATCTTCTAAGCAGGTTAATACCTCGGCCAATTCATCTACCGAAAGACTCGATATAAATCCTAATCTACCTGCATTCAAGCCCACAATTGGCACGTTAGAGTCACGCACCAACGTTACCGTATCTAGTAAAGTGCCATCACCTCCTATGCTTACCAGGCAGCAATAATCTTTGATGACAACATTTTCTCTATTAAACGTCCTATAACCCGATTTCAGATGACCTTCTTGATTTAAGAATCGCTCGTATTTCTCATAGATTATCGGCTCAAAACCGCGATTTTCTATGATGTCAAGAATCCCCGCAATCTTGTTATTGAGTTCGTTCTGGTATGGTTTGCCGTAGATTGCGATTTTCATTAAAATGCTTGTTTGAAGTGAACGAATATAGCCTGATCTCCCAAAGCATTAATGGAGCCTTCTACCCTTACCACTTTGTCGTAATATGTTACCAAATCAAGGCCTACACCTATGCTATAAAGGTATTCATTCACTAGCGAATTATTCGGGGCGAATTGATCTCCATCAACGTAACCTGCGTCAAAGAAAAAGTTGGCATAGAGCGCGACGAATGTTTTGCTGAACTTTTCTGAGGGCACAAAAGGAATATTGACTGATTTCGGCTCAAGAATTTCAAACTTCAGGTTGGATTGAAGAACGCCGTAGGAGGTTCCATCAATAACGTAAAACTCGTAGCCTCTTACAAAATCGCTATAGCCCAATCCTCTTAAAAGGTAATAGGGTGGATCATCCCAATTGACCTTTCCTTCTATGTTGTGAGCAACATACCACCTATCGGCGATTTTATGGTGATGGCGGTATCCCGCAAATGTGGTGAAAAGCCCTAGTCCCTCTCGATTAGCTATCCCCAGTCCATCTTGAGTCAAGGTGCCGTAAAGCAGAAGTCCTTTCAAAGGATAGCGACGGTAGTCCCTCGTATCGTAACGGATGGAATAGGAGGCTCTGAGAAATTTTGAGTCGGCGCCTCCTCCCGTGAAGTAGTCGGGCTGGAGCAAAGGAATGGTGTCATTTACGCGCGCATCAAAGTAACTTACCTCAAAGTAGTGGCGCAGGTAAATGTCTTCTCGATAGCTCAATCCTGCTTTGTACTGGAAATACTGCCTGGCCTTGTCATCGGGATTGTTGTAAAAAATCCGTTTGTTGTTTTCGGTGTTGTAAACTATTTCGTTGTTTTCAAAATAGCCTGCGCTAAAGTGCAGCCCGAGCGTTTGCTTTTTATTCAAGTTGGGAATAGACCAGCTCGCGCTGTATTTTTTGGTGTAACCAAAACGCAGGGTAAGCGAAAGGTCTTGATTCAATCCCCTGAAATTGGAATGGGATACCGCCATACCGTAATTGAGCCACCGCAATTCCTTGGTTTCCCACCACGTGTTGAAATTTGTTTGAGCGATCTCAAAGATCGGGACGGGGTAGATGTACCAGCGCTCCTGAACCGTAATTAGCACGATCACGCGTTTGTTGTCAATCTGGATGGGTTCAATTTCTACAAAATTGAACAGCCGTAAATTCATCACGTTGTTTTTCGATTGCTCCATTCCCGCCTGAAGGTTAGACCAATACAAGGTATCTCCCAAGGCGAGGGTGACTTCGCGAAGAATGATCCGCTCCTTAGTGAGCTTGTTTCCCTCAATAATGAAATCGGTGATTATTTTTTGACCCGTGGTATCAAGTTGAATGGATTCTATCAATTGGCCGTGTGCGGCAAAAAGAGAAAAGAAACCCAGAATAAAGGCAAGAAAGCGAACCTTAATGCACAAATGACTAAAAGTTTATGTAGCGCATTAATTCATCGTAGCGGTCTTTGATCATTTCGTCAAAGTCAGACTTATGGAAGGAAGCCGAAATGATGTAATCATAGCGATTGAATGTTTGGATAATCGCGTCGATATTCGTCAGATTCAGTTTAAGGGTAAGCTCTATCTTTTGTGAATCAGGAACAGAAGTGACATTGGCACTCAAAATCTTTGCGTCATTTCCCTCCACAATTTGGGAAATCTCTACCAATGAATAATCAGTCTGGTTCAATTCTAAAACGACAATCCCACCAGGCTGCTTGACCGATGCCATATGAGATAACTCTCGAATCATACTGTAGATGCTTACCACGCCCATGTATTTATTCTCGTTGTCGAGAATAGGAATAGCACTCAGTTGAAACTCGGCAGCAACACGAATCATATCGTAGACGTGCTGATCTTTCTGCACATAGATCATTTGAAGATTTCTGCTGCAACCTCTTAGCTCAGCTTCAGGGTCTACAATTTCCATAACCGAACTGTCAGAAATCAATCCTAAAAATTCATTTCCATCGACTACGGGTAGCTGCTTCATCTTGAACTCATCCAGGAGCTGCATGGCGAAAAGAGCATTGTCACTGCCTTCTAGAGTAGGAATCTCATCACTGATCAAATCTGCTGCTCTCATGAGTTAAAACTTTACGGTTCTTTAAACGCTTACCTTTGTGCACCGAATTTTGCAATATATGCGAAAGATGACAAAACTAAGCGTCAATATCAACAAGTTTGCCACCCTAAGAAATGCGCGGGGCGGCAATAATCCCGATTTGGTAAAAGTAGCCACAGACTGCCAGCATTTTGGTGCTGAAGGAATCACGATTCATCCTCGTCCCGATGAGCGCCATATTACCACACAAGATGTATACAATCTAAAACAGATTATCACTACAGAATACAACATCGAAGGCTATCCCGACGAGAGGTATATCAAGTTGGTCGCCGACAATCGTCCCGAGCAAGCTACGCTTGTGCCCGATCCTCCTGATGTGCTTACATCCAATGCCGGATGGGACACCAAAAAGGAGAAGCAATTGCTTCAAGATGTGATTGGTAAATTGAAAGAAAGCGGTTGTCGAGTAAGCATTTTCGTGGGCCCTGATGCTGAGATGGCCGCCGCCGCCAAAGACGTGGGAGCAGATAGAATAGAGCTATACACAGAGGCTTATGCTCGGGCTTACAAACAGAATCGCGAGGAGGCCATTAGGCCATATCAAGATGCAGCTCTCGCGGCCCAAGAGGTGGGGCTTGAAATCAACGCAGGCCATGACCTCGATTTGGAAAATCTGCGGTATTTCTACCTCAATATTCCCTCGCTCTCCGAAGTTTCTATTGGACACGCGCTTGTTTGCAACGCTTTATACATGGGGTTGGAGAACTCCATTAGACTCTATCTAAAAGAATTGAGATGAAATTAGCCTTTCGACAAATGGGTTCGGGTGAGCCCTTAATAATTCTACACGGTCTTTTTGGTTCTTCTGACAATTGGCAAACCTTGGGGAAACAGTTTGCCGAGGACTTTTCCGTTTACCTGGTTGATCAGAGAAACCACGGTAAATCGCCGCATAGCGATGAATTCAATTACGATCTCTTGGCGCAAGACCTCAACCAATTTATGGAGGAGCAAGGCATCGATCAAGCCACTTTTATAGGTCACAGCATGGGTGGTAAAGCCGTCATGCGTTTTGCTCAGCTCTTCCCTAGCAAGGTGAAGAAAATTGCAGTGGCCGATATGGGAGTGAAGTCCTATTCGCCACATCACCACGACGTGTTGCGCGCTTTTCATGCCATCGATGCAGATACGCTGAGCTCCCGATCAGAAGCCGAAGAGCGAATCGAGGCCGTTATCCCAGAATTTGGAGTGAGACAGTTTTTATTGAAAAACCTCTACCGCAAGAAAGAAGGAGGATACAGTCTTCGGGTAAACTTTCGGGTTATGGAATCTGAAATGGATCGGGTTCTAGAGGCACTTCCGTCGGAACAAGCCGAAGTGAACGCGCTTTTTATTCGTGGACTGAAATCCAATTACATTCCCGACTCAGATTTTGAACAAATCAGAACAATTTTTCCTAAAGCCATATTTGCTGAATTGCAGGCTGGACACTGGCTTCACGCAGAAGACCCACAAGGATTTTATACTATCGTAAAAGATTTTGTAACCAAATAAATACTACCCCCGTAATAGAGGCAGGATTTCATTAACAAGGTTTAATTGGTGATTAAGGTAGAAGGGGCTCAACGCAAGTTGGGCCCTTTCTTTTTGTTTTAAAATTTCTGCTGAATGATTTGATATCCATCTTCAATGGCGCGAAAATTTTAAGCGACGCACGCCTGAGGTTGTTGATTTTGTCTCAATCTCGGGTTTTGCGTACCAAGAAAATTCCTCCGTATGCTCTCAAATTAAAAAATTTTGTAACCAAATAAGTACTACCCCCGTAAAAGAGACAGGATTTCATTAACAAGGTTTAATTGGTGATTAAGGTAGAAGGGGCTCAACGCAAGTTGGGCCCTTTCTTTTTGCCCTAAAATTTTTCTAGAAAACACTGTCGTTCTTAACCTTGATATGGGCTAAGTCTTCTTTACGCCCTTTGCGATTAAACGAATTTTTACAAATGGCTTACTTCGAAATAGCCAATCGCTGAACACCACTTCTATTCCCTTCATTGTACTGCAAAAGGTAAAGTCCTGCAGGGAGATTCGAAACGTCGAGAACAAGTCTGTTCGACCCATTGTAGGCATTTACGTTCACTTGGTTAACGACTTTACCTTCTAGGGTAAAAATCGATACGATTGCCGCGTTTCCACCACCGTCAAACTCCAATGTTACCTGATCGGTAGCAGGGTTAGGGAAGAGTTTGATTTCCGTTTGAGCCACTTCATCTGTGCTCAGAGTTACCTCGTTGTAACGCGCCGTAAATTCTTGGTGAAACAAGTTTGCAATGGTTGCATCGTGAATGATCAAGGTGTTCTCGTCATTGACCGATTCTGCTGAAGAAGTCCAGTTGTGTGAACCTGTAATTACAATCGGATCTGCATCGGGCTGGCTGTGATCGATGATTCCGTATTTGTGGTGCAGCTGGCCGAAACCAACGTGTGAGACAACATTGATTCCTTCGTCCAATAAGTACTGGAAATCAGAACCTGTTCCATTGACGTCATTGATCAAACCTCTGGGCTGCACGAAGAGACTGGACGCATCCACGATAGCATCAGCAAGGATGTTATTCGTAATCAAGAGTAAAGCAAATTCCAGATCGTATTCCGTAGTTTCAATCGCCTCGGCTATGGCCGTGGTGGTATTGTCGCTCGGCGAGAAGTAGAGCTCAATGTTTTTCCCTCCGATAATGAATTTCTCTGGTGTGTTTCTAAACTTAAGTTCTCCGAAACGAGAGTTTTCAGGATCGGGCTGTGCTCCAGAACCGCCCCACATCTCTTCAAATTCGATGGTGTAGGCTCTTGCCAATGATTGATCTTTAATGATGATCAAATTGTTCGGGTCAGTAAAGAGATTGCCAGTGGTGAAATTGGTAGAACCCGTTAACACCAATGCGCTATCCACATTGTTTCGGTCAACGATGATGAACTTGTTGTGCATCCCGCTGCTGGTGGCGTTTTGTCTTTCGAAAACTGGAATAGCATCATCCAGACTGGCCAAAGCAGTATTGGAAGTCTGCCCTTCTGCGATGTAGCGAATGGTGACTCCACGATCCAAGGCATTGTTTAATGCCTGCACAATCGTTCCACTCGTGTTATTGTACCCCGCCATGTCGAGCGTGTTCATAGCTCTGTCTATCTGGGCGATGATGGTGTCATCTGTGGCATTAAAGAGGCTGATGGCATCAACACCCGTAGAGACTGAAGTATCAACCGAACGGTTGAAGTAAACGGCTATGTCTCCCGAAGATTGGGAAACAGTGCTGAAGGTTCCGGTAGCACTGGCGGTATCTTCGCCATTTACAGAGAAAACGCGGCAAAAATAAGGTGTACCTGGTTCGAGACCCGTTAGCTGAATGGAGTGATCAGCTAATGCCTCTTGTACAGAAGTGATTTGTCCAAAGTCAGTGGTTGGTCCATACTCTACTTCGCTAGAGGAAGCCACATCGGTGCTCCATGTAAGCGTAAAACCTGTGGTAGAGAGATCACTTTGTTCTATCTCCGAACCGAAGTTGATATTGCTGTCAGATATAAAGTCTTCCATCGTTCTAGAAAGCAGTTGGTAGCCGCTCAATGGATCTGCAAAGCTGAACTGAGAAAGAATACCTATCAATTCTATTTCCCCAAGAGGGATAAGTTCTCCTTGCAATGGCGAGCTGGAAGGAACATAAATGATTCCCGTTTCTTCCGAAGCTTCGTAATTATAGGTAGAACTAGCAAAAGAGCTTCCGCCATCTGAAAAGACGGCGCCAGAAATTTGCACCAACATTCCTTCATAGGTTTCATTGAGTTCATTGGGTGTGAGGACAAATGGCTGCGGCAGTTGATTTCCGCTGCTCTCCAAAACCATTGATGAGATGTCGGGTCCGATTTCAAGCAGATTGGCGAATTCGGTGATTTCTCCTGTTAAGGTAATTTCATCACCAAGTTGAGGCTCAAAAGACAAATTACTCCAGTTAGATCCAGGATAGATAGCCACACCTGCCGTCTCGTCTTGAATGTAACGAATGCTCCCCAATTCTGCTCCGTTCGTCACAATTCCTGTCACCGTGACGGTTTGCCCCACGTTGAAGTTCTCTCTCATATCTGCGATATTATCTTGGCTAAAGGCCAGTGCAGACAAAGCAAATAGAAAAGCGGTAAAGACTGTTTTTAGAATTTTCATGAAGTGATGTTTAAAGTGTTGCCTTTAGTGAAATACTAAATGTTCTGGGTAGGCCAATGTATACCGCCGTCGAATTGGCATCAAACGATACTGTTGCTTGCGGCGGGCTGTCCAAGTAATTGGTCGTTACAAGAGAGCTACCTGCGTTATTTGTAGCATCAGCTATGTAGCGGGTATCGAGTATATTGTCTAGGATGAAGTTCAGCTCCAGCGATACTTTGTCAAAGTCGTATCGGTATCCAGCAAAGACACTCATCAAACCGTAACCGGGAATTTTCCACGATTGCCTTCCCTCATCCACATCTTGAAGCTGCAGCGGATCAAAGTTTGCATAATGCTTATCAAAGAAAGTATAGCGCCCTTTGATGTAAGCATTCTTTATAAAATCCCACTGCAGTGAGCCACCAACTTGAGTTTGTGGAGCATCACCTACATAAACACCTTTCGCGTCAAATTTTATGGTCACTAAAGAATCAGTAGGTTGATTGTTATCATCTACATACGATAGCGGCCTTCCCTGATCGTCAAAGAAGTTGACTGTCTTGGCACTGTTCCACCTCCAATCTCCAAAAGAGGCAAAAAAGTCGGCGGTAAGTTTTTTATTGATGACATACTTCGATGTGAATTCAATCCCTTTATGGATTGCACTCATGTCATTTAAGTTTGCCCGTACAGTTATCCCGCGGTCTGGAAGAAATACGGGTATCCCTCCGTTTACAGGCCTATTCTGCCAGTCGGTATAGTATGCATTCACACTTGCTGAAAAGTTAGAAGTTCGATACCCATAACCAAGTTCTATCGAGGCGATGTTTTCGTTTTCCACATCGCGTAAAAATTCGTTGAGCATTCCTAAGTCAACGACATTTCTGAAACGAGGAGTTCTGCTGATGTATCCAACGTTCATAAATACGTTGTGCTTTTCATCAATGGTTCGGCTTGCGCCTGCCTTCAATGTAAAACCTGGAATGTTTTTCCAAGGTACTTCGGAAACCTGAGATTCAGAATCATCATAATTCACTTGTCGCGCCCCAACTATAAAAGACTGACCTCCTGGGGCATATCCGTTTTGATTGTTTTGAGGATTATTCACAAACGTAGTATCTCCCGAAGTGAAGAAACTTGAGGCAGCCCCATTTGGTGCATCTGCTGCAACTAGGACATCAGATCCATTATAGAAAAGAACATCACTAAATCCGATTGCATTGGGAAATCGATCATCGCCAGGAATGAAGTCTCTTCTGTTAAAGTAGTCGATTCGCTTGTACCCAGTGACTACACCTGACAAATTCACGAAAGCTCGCCAATCGTCTTTGTTGTATTTTAATTCAGTGAAGAAAGCACCCCACCGCATCTGGTTTTCATTGTTATAGTTATATCGGTCACCTTCTCTAAATACATTTGAAGGCGGAGTAAAAGCTCGGTCAAATGGGAGTTGATCTGTGGCAGGCACGTAGTAGCCTCCACCTAGAAGGTTGTGCACCTCTTGATACTGTGCCGAGGAGTAAGTTCTAAAATCCAAACCACCCGCGAACGTGAGGTTTTCGCTGATAGTCCAGTCTACAGTGGAAAGCCACCCCAACCAAGAATGGTTGTCAAAAGTTTTGTTAAGAATCACCCCACTTTTTAATTGATCTGGAACGATTTCAGGAAAAATAGGAAGTTGTCCAAAAACATTTTCTTCGGTATTTAGTGAGTAATCATCTTGAAAGTCTACTTGTAGATTTTCGTCATAATCTCCAAATCCCAGCGATGGAACGCGACTGGTTCCGCCACCCTTACCAAAGCTGTAGTAGACTACATTTGACCAATAAAGATTTTCATTGATGCTCCAGAAATCGCGTACTGAAAAGATGGGTTTGTGGTATTTTCTCACTCTCTCATTCAGTATTCCCCCGTTTAAGTTACCCCAGTGATTGTTGTAACGAAAACCTTTCGTGATGACACCAGCCGTATCAATAAAGTCATATTCTGAAGCGATACTTTCAAACTCACTCTGGTCCCAGCCATATTGTTCTTGGAGTGCTTCTAAGTCATCGGCTGCTCCAGGTTTGTTTTCTCGATCGCGATTCATCGCTACGTTAAATTGGGAAAGTCTATTGTAGAGATCATTGTCTCCTTTGAAAAGATCTGAGGCATACTCGGCATCAAAAACGGCAATCTTTTGTTGATCGCGACGTAAACCGTACTCTACAGGAGAACCTAAAACGCTGGCGCTGATGATGTGGCTTCCAATCTCTTTTTGAACCTTTCCGTAATAGAAATATTCTTCGCGGTATTGCTGTTCGGAGTATCCATCTCCTTTTCTAAAGGAACCGGCCACGGAATATCCCCAACCGTTGTTCTTTCGTCCTGAGTTGTAGCCAAAAGATGTTCGAAGGGTATTGAACGAACCGTAATCTTGTCTTAAATAAACACTCTCTTCATTTTCGATACTCTTGGTAATGAAGTTGATTGTTCCACCAACGGCTGGTATGGCCAATCTAGAAGAGGTCATACCACGCTGCACTTGCATATTGGCAAGCACCCCGTCAATTCCAAAAGTGTTGGCCCAAAACACGTTCCCATCGTCCATATTGTTGATCGGAATTCCGTCAATCATCACGGTGATATTTCGGTCTTGGAACCCACGAATGGATACTCTTGCACCACCATCGTCTCCACCTGTGGGTGAGACATATACACCAGGGGTGGTGTTGAGGAGGAGCGGAAGGTCATTTGAGCCCAGTTCGCGCTTAATCTGTTTGGGGGTAATGTTAGAAAAGGCAACGGGTGTTTCTGCCGCTATTGCCAAGTCAGCTACCACCTCTACTTCCCGAAGGTAGGTGGTACCTAGAGAGAAGTTCACTTGTTTGAATTTACTATCTATTGTTACATTTTTCTCAATAGACTCATAACCTACGTAAGTTGCAGTAAGCGTGTAGGTGCCATAAGGTAGCTCCAACTCGTATTTGCCATCAATGTTGGTTATGACTCCTTTTCCGTCGGCGTAAATCACGGCTGCTCCAATAAGCGTTTCGCTGGTTCCTTTGTCCTTAATGGTTCCACTTATGGTACCTTGGGTCTGAGCCATAGCAGTCCATGAAATCAGGAACAGAGTGGCGGTGATTAATGCTCTTTTCACAACGGGTGTATTAGGAAAGAAAAATCCCACTGCCGCGAGCGACAGTGGGATGGAATAGTGGGTGACTTATTGCTTTATGAATCGCGTTGAAAAGCCGACTGAGCCTTCCATATTTACATTCACAATGTAAGTTCCTGCGGGTAAGTTGTCGAAAGTGATTTCAGCTTTTTCAGCATTGACGATTTTCACTTCAGTTGCTATTAAGCGACCAGTCATGTCAAAGACTTCCACACCTTTAATGTTCTTGTTGGTGGTAAGAGTCAATGGAGAATTACCTACCAAAGGATTAGGGAATACCTGAACATCTAGCACTTCCTGCTCACCATCGCTAAGAGGGAAACAAGCACAATCGTGAAGACCAAGATTACTCCAAACATCCGTTCCTAAAGTATCCCAATCAGCCATAGGTAAGAATTCAGAGGGAGGCAAACCAATACCTTCCGTGATGTCAAATTTTCTGACCATCGTCTGGTTGCTGGTGATGAAAGTTCCATCAGGAGCAGTCCAAGCATCTCCTGGGTCTTCACCTGGCTTTCCGAAAATATCGAAAACTGGGGGAGAGATTCCGTAGTTGACCAAAACCAAGGCATCGTTTCCATTCATGAAAGTAGGTGCTGGGTACGGGTTGTCTAGCTGATCAGCCAAGCCTTGAAGCTCAGGGTCGCAAGCTGGAGAAATGAACGTACCAAGGTCGATATCCTCTGTCTGTCCGTTGGTAACTACCCACGTGCCGTAGGCATCGATCGTTCCTACTAAATTGGTTTGGTCAGTGACGCCTTGCTCACCATTAGACCATCTTTCAAGAACGTAGCCGTTCAAGTCAATTGGCTCAGAAGTTGGATTATACAACTCATATGCCTTGTTGTTGCCTGTTCCAACAACGTATTCAGAAATAAACATTCTGTCACACTGCGCGCTGGCAGTTAAGGAAGCGGCCATTACCGCTGCTGAAAGTAGAAGTGTTCTCATGTGTTTGTTATAAGATTTCGTTATGCGAAAGTAGCGATTTGAGAGGCACATTCTTATGTTCCCTCTCAGTTGTGGATAAGATTTAATCTAAACTTAACCTTTATCCTGTGATTCTTTCGTCAACAATCGGGTGCTGATTTCTCTACAAGGATTCAGCTGTGCGGGTTTTATTCATCCTATATTTGACGGCGTGAAGGGTTTTTTTGGCAAGTTGTTCTTTTTTATTTCTGTTCTTTTTCTGGCATTGCCAGCAGATGTTTTTGGTGGTAGGAATGAGGGGGTAAATGTGCAGTATGAATGCTTAGGTGGTGGTGACTATCTCATTAGCGTTCATCTTTTTAGAGATTGTGCCGAATTCACCGACACGCCTAATTTTCTAGATGTCTTTTTCACTTCTTCTTGTGAGCCAGGCGTATTCGTAGAAATCGATTTGCAAGACAGCCAGGAGGTTTCCCAGCTCTGTCCCGATTCACTTCCTTCCAGCAGCTGCAACGGTGGCACTCTCCCAGGTGTCAATTTGAGCATATACAGTGGAGTTGTCAACCTAGCACCTTGTGCCGATTGGCAAATTATCGTGGCAGAACAAAACCGCGCTGAGGTATTAAACCTCGTCGACCCTTTTGGCGACAGCCGAATACACGTAGAGGCTTTTTTGAATAATGGATCGGGAGAATGCAATACGTCTCCTCAGTTGGGTTTGTTTAATCTGCCTTTCGTTTGCGTGGACAATGCCTTTTTCTACAATCTTTCTTTCAACGATCCCGACGGAGACAGCTTAGTCTATGCATTGACTCCCGCGATTACTTCTACACAGGCGGATATGCCGATGGATATGCCATATGAACTGGGATACTCACCTACAGCACCTATTGACAATCTTACGTTCAATTCAGAAACGGGGCAAATGAACATGACCCCTACCGCTGAGGGAAAGTACACTATCACTGTTGAGGTGCGTGAGTATAGAGAAGGCGTCCTGATCGGCATAGTCTATTTGGATTTTAATGTCATTGTGATTTCTTGTGCCGTTCCGCCACCTACGCCACAGCCAGGCTCTCTCGTGCAAGTAAGTGGAGGTGGATATCCGATTAGCGATAACCAAATTGGAATTTGCGCAGGTGATGATTTTTGTCTGGAACTCGATTTTATTTCAACGGATGCTGCTTTGGGCTTGACCCTCTCAGCTGATATCGCTCAGGCGATCCCAGGAGCCACCTTTACCCAGTCGGGAATCAATCCAGCTACCATTGAGTTTTGTGGAACCATCCCCACAGACTTCACGGGTGCCGATTTTGTGATTTCGGCGATTGATGATTTTTGTTCCATCTACGGACAAGCATTTTATGCCGTTCAATTTGTGATCCGCGAACCCATGTTGGCAGGGCCAGATACCACCATCTGCTCGGGAGAGAGTGTTCAGCTTTTCGCTGAAAATGATCAGATCTATACGTGGTTCGATATTGATGGAAATCAAATCCAAGTGGGGCCTAACTTTTCGTGCAATCCTTGTGCAAACCCCGTTATCACTGCCGATACGTCGACGGTTTATATCGTGCAAGGCGACTTTACCGACGGTGTTTGTTCGGCGACCGACACCGTAGAGGTTGTGGTGCCTTTGAGTCTCGAAATCGAAGTAACCCCCGAAACCTGTTTTGAGAATGATGGGGTGATTGACATTGCGGTGCTCACGGGTTCAGGAAATTACACTGTAGTTTGGGACGATGATCCCACAACTGCCTTGGTGCGTCCTGATCTCAACGAAGGAACTTATTCAGTCAACATCACTGATAATGATTTCAACTGTTCTACCTCGCAAACCTTTGTTATTCTGAACCTGATTTTTCCCGATGCCAATGCTGGTGCCGATGATTTTGCCTGTGGAACAGAGTATCAATTGGAGGCGATTCCAAGCTTTGGCGAAACCCTTTGGACTACAAATGATCCTGAAATAACCATTGAAGATCCTGTTTCTCCAACCTCATCAATTACCGCTACTACGCCTGGTATTTACGCGTTGTTTTGGACCGAAGATGATGGAAGTGGCTGCCTCGATAGCGATACCCTTACAATAGAATTTTTTAACCAGCCCACTGCATTTATCGCTGCTGTCGATTCAGTGTGCGGGCCGGAAGTAGAACTAACGGTTTCAGGAACAAACGGAACGCCCAATTGGGAGCTGAGTGCAAACGTCGCGCTCGTTAACCCTCTTTCTGATCCAGTCATCGCAGTAGCTGTTGCAGAAGGTTTGGAAGCCATTATTTACCAAACCATCAATGGGCCATGCGTGGCGGTTGATACTGCCTTTGTCGAGTTTATCGATCAACCTGTTGCCGATGCTGGCGAAGGCGGTTTGGTCTGTGGCGATCAGCTCAATTTGTTTGCCTCGGTATCTGTGGGCATAGGCGTTTGGGTTCTGCCCGATGAGCTTATTCCATTTGGCACTCCAGTGGGTCCCACCCTTACCGTAAATGCCGCTTTTTTTGGGTTTTACGACATCATTTGGATGGAAACCAATAAGGGCTTTTGCATGGATTCTGATACCATCGAAGTAGGTTTTGTGGAACAGCCCATTATAGAACCGCTTGCAGATTTACTTATTTGCAGCCCCACGGCTACGATCACTGCGGTTGTTTCGAGCGGAGGCCTACTTTGGGAGGGAGATGCTGGTTTGACAATCGACGATAATTCATCGGCTCAAATCGAGGTGAGTGCCGATCTAGGAGTTTACGAACTGCGCTTATCTGCCGACAATGGCTTTGGATGCATTTCCTACGACACCTTAAACCTTACTTTTTTCGAACAGCCCGTTTTGCCCTCGAGTGCAGTAGATTCTGTTTGTGGACTTGAAACGGTGCTGATCAGTCCAATTGCTGGTTTTACCATTCAATGGCTTTCTGATGATTTGGGTTTAAGCTCTTCCACAGACCAAGAGATCTTAGTAACCTCGGCGACCGAAGGAGATTACACCCTGAGTTTGATCGCAAACAACCAAGCGGTGTGCTACGATACCACGGTTTACACGATCAGCTTTTATGCGCAGCCTGCCGTTTCAGCGGGAGAGGATTTTTCGGTTTGTGGGCTCACCGCTCAAGTTCAGGCGACCCCCTCAGTGGGTGAATTGCTGTGGGAGAGTGTGGCAACAGGTTCTGCTTTTTTCAATCCGAACGCTGCCACGACCGACTTTACCGTGATTGACTTTGGCGAGGCGACCGCGGTAATTTTGGACACGAATGGCCCTTGTTTTGACACGGATTCTGTCACCGTGAGTTTTGAACCATCGCCTCAAATTGCAAACCCAGTATTTTCTTGCACGGGAATCGATGCCACCTATCAAGTCTCGTTTGAAGCCGAAGGAGATTATGGAAGTGGATTTGAAGTTGTCGGTCTTCAGGGAGCCTTTACAGGAAACGTCTTCCTCTCCGATTTCATCGAATCGGGCACGGATGTAAGTTTTTCTCTAACCAACAATACCATCTGTGCACCATCTGATTTTACAGGCAGTTTTGATTGCCCAGTGATCTCTTTTGCGGGTGAAATGGCACTCGATACCGTCAGGGTTTGTGGCCAAGATGTGGCGGTGGCCAATCAAATCAGTTCACCCGCATTAGATGGAAACGACGTCTTGAAATACGTCCTTCACGATAGCAATACCGCTTTGCTTGGAAATATCTTTGCTTGGTCTGATATTCCCGAATTTATTTTCGACGTAAGTCTCCAAGTCAACACGACTTATTACGTTTCTGCTGTGGTGGGAAATCCGCTGGGAGATGAGATCGACTTGGATCATCCACAAGTTTCCGTTGCCCCCGGCCAACCCATTGTTTTCCTGCCAGTTCCTTCTGTTTCCGTGAATTATGCTGAAATAATTTGCCCTACTGAAACGGCCATTGTTCTTTTCGAATTTGAGGGGAACCTTCCCCAAACATTTACCTATTTCTTCAATGGAACAGAAACCACCATCCAAGTGGATGCGCCTTTGCTGGAGCTGGCATTCACTGATTCGGGATTGGTGCAGCCCTTGCTCACTTCATCTGCTTATTGCGTGGGCAATGGAATTGGGACTGGCTTGATCGAATACCACCCCGAACCCGAATTGATTTATTCTTGGGACCAAGAAATTTGTACGGGAGATACTTCTCTTCTTGAAATCAATCCTTTGGGAGTTGCTCCATTTCAGTTTGAGTTGAATGACGGATTGAGTACACAGCCCTACTTTATTTCTGGCGATACTGTTTTGGCTTTAACCATTGGCGGAAGCTATAGCATCACGAACTACGCTGATCAACTGTGTCCGTCGCTCGATACTTTTTTGATTGAATTGACAGAGTTCCCGTTGCCGCCAGTGGATGCAGGTCTCGATGCCATTATTTGCACGGGAGAAACCATTTTGATTGGCGCCGCGCCCATTTCAGGATTGTCTTACTCTTGGGCTTTCAATGCTGCCATTGTAGATCAATCGCTTTCCTTGACTCCATTTGCTGCCTTTAACGAAGGATTTTTCCCGCAGGAAAATGAATTGATAGTAACGGCTACCGACTTGAAATGCAGCAATCGAGACACTGTTTTGATCTTGGTTTACAGCAAGCCCGAAGTGCAGATTTTCGCTCCGAGCACCGTTTGCCAAGGCGACTCGGTGCAGGTGATTGGCTTCGGAGCAGTGGACTTCCTTTGGTCGCCCGCTCAATTGTTTTCAAACCCTGACTCCTTTCAAACGGTCTTTTTCACGCCAGCCAATACCGAGATCAGCTTGATTGGCACAAGCGTGGCGGGCTGTGTTTCAGAAGTTTTTTGGGACATCGAAGTGGCGTCCATTCCCGACGCGGAAATCGTGGCCTCGGCAGTCTCGGGTTGCGATCCGCTGCTGGTAGATTTCGCTCTTGCCGATACCACCGCAGGGGCATCGTATCAATGGACTTTCAACTCGCAGCCCGCTGGTGAGACTTCGCCAACTGTTTCTCAGCAGTTTTCGTCTGGCCAATACGCGGTGGTTGTGCAAGTAATCTCGGCTGCGGGGTGCAGCCGAACGGCTCAATTGCCTGAGGGTGTTTCGGTATACACCATTGAAGCTGATTTTTCTTTCTTTCCCGAAGAGCCATCCATCACTAGCCCCAAGGTGACTTTCACGAGCCTGACTCAAAATGCGGAATTCAACTTTTGGAAAATTGATACCCTCGGTTTGGGATCAGGAGAATTCTTCACGTATGAATTCCCCTCAGATATTGGTGAAACCTACGAAGTGTGCCTCGACGTTATTTCGCCGGAAGGCTGTATCGATAGCATTTGCCAAAGCGTCAAGCTGGCCGATGATTTCTTCGTTTACATTCCCACGGCTTTTACGCCCGATGGCGATGGATTAAACGATCTCTTCTACCCACAACTCTCGAAAATAGACATTGCGGAATACCGCTTTTGGATCACGAATCGTGATGGGCGTGTGATTTTTGAAACGAACAATCCCGAAGAAAAATGGAATGGCTCCGAGAACAATTCGGGTTACTATGGCCGCTCTGACCTTTACCAGTGGCACCTTTCGGCAAAGCCTGATTTCAACGTAGAAGAGCGTTTTTACACGGGTCGAGTCACCGTGATCAGGTGATCTTCAGAGGTCAATGTTTTTTCAACTTTTAACAGCTTTTTGCCCAGCTAATGGCTAAAAGCTAAGAGCCATCTGCCAATTGACTGTACCCAGTACCAAACTTAATTTATCTTAGCGCGAAAATCTCCTTGTGAGCCAAAAGCTGGTCATCATACCTACGTACAATGAGTGCGGCAATATTGAGAACATCCTGGATGCGGTGATGAATCTCAATGCGGGCTTTCACGTTTTGGTGGTAGATGACAGCAGTCCCGATGGCACTGCCGATCTGGTGCGAAAAAAGCAAGAGCAATACCCCAGAGTATTGCATTTGCTGGAGCGAAAAGAAAAAACGGGATTGGGAACGGCTTACATCGCTGGCTTCCGCTGGGCGCTGAAGGAGAATTACGAGTACATCTGTGAGATGGACGCCGATTTTTCTCACAACCCCAAAGATTTGATAAGGCTTCATCAAGCCTGTGTAGATGGCGCCGATATGAGCGTAGGTTCGCGCTATACCAAAGGTGGAAAGGTGGACAATTGGCCGCTCTTCCGAATTTTCATTTCTTATTTCGCCTCGCTTTATGTGAGAATGATCTTGTGGATCAGCGTAAAAGACGCTACGGCAGGATTTTGTTGTTACCGCAATTCAGTGCTTGCCACCATCAATCTCGATCACATCGAATTTGTCGGTTACGCCTTCCAAATCGAAATGAAATACGCCGCCATCAGAAGGGGCTTTAAGATCGTTGAGGTGCCGATCACCTTTATCGATAGGCAAATAGGACAGAGCAAGATGAGCATGAATATTTTTACCGAAGCATTTTTCGGAGTAGTCAAAATGCGGTTCAAATGATGCTGCCGAAGTCACTACAGTTTCTTGCAATCCTATTGCTTCTCGCAAGTTGCGATGAACCAGTGGTAGAAATATCTCCCGAGGGTCTCTTGGACAAGGCCGTCTTTACAACGGTCATGGTAGATGTGCAACTCGTTGAGGGTATGAAGGTGCACAAGCTTGGCCCTATGCGGGAGAAAAGTCCCGATATGGAGGCGATGTATGCCAATATATTTGAAGGACATGGAATAAATCAAGAAGAATTTGAAGCTACTTACGACTACTACAAAGCGCGTCCCGATGAAATGGAATTGATCTACGAGCAAGTGCTCGACAGCCTGTCCAAGCTCGATGTCCAAGTGAAGAAAATCTACAATACACCCACGAATTTGACCGACTCGTTGAATATTGATTCGATTACTACATCCGCTGCGAAAAGGAAGTTTCAGCCACTAAAGTGATTGATAGAAATAGACCACGATTTTAAATATTCTATTCCGTTTTTCTACTAAAAAACCTTTATCCATGCCAACGATTCACCAATAGGAATAAACTTTACTCCTAAATCGTTATTCGCTTTGGAGCTGTTGTAGTTTGCTGTGCGCTGAGCGCTTTGGGCGGTTTCTTTCGAGATGGGCTTTATGCCAAACAATCGGCCAATCACACCAAGTCGCCAAGCTAGCTCCAACAGAAAGTTGGGAAGTTTGGATTTGGGTGGTTCGTTTCCGAAAGTCACTGCGGCTTTGGTGAGCAGTTCCTGGAAGGAAAGATTCTGAGAGTTGAGCAAATACCGCTCGCCGAACTTTTCTTGTTCCATGGCTTGGATGCAAGCTTTCGATACATCCCTTACGTCTACCAATCCCACTCCGCCTGAAGGGTAGTATTTCGAGCCTTTCCGCAACATACTCACGAGCATGCCACTGCTTTGATCGGGTTTTGACGGCCCCAAGATGATCGAGGGGTTTACAACTATCACGTTCAATCCTTCAGCACCAGCGCGCCACACTTCTCGCT
Source organism: Cryomorphaceae bacterium (assembly GCA_047632755.1). Lineage (GTDB taxonomy): Bacteria > Bacteroidota > Bacteroidia > Flavobacteriales_D > Cryomorphaceae > JAKVAV01. The sequence goes on along the minus strand of JBLIDT010000002.1, from coordinate 93,814 downwards.
CGGCTATGAACTTGGTCAAGCCATACACCGATCTATTCTCATCTCTTTGCCAATGCGATTCTTCCGTAGTAGGGCCTTCCTTCTCCACTCCTAGAGCGGCTACCGAACTGATATGGCAAATAGTCTCCACTCCCGAGGTGAGGCAGACGTTGACCAGGTTCTTCGTTCCGCCCTCATTGACTTGAAAGAGCTTCGGCTCGTCCTTGGGATCGTAAGAAACCAAGGCGGCGCAGTGGTAGACTGTCTTTACTTCTTCGAGGGCTTTCTCTAATGAGAAGATATCGAGCAAATCGCCTTCGGCCCAGTCGATTTTGGTCAGATCAGCATCTGCAGCCCCGTAGAAGCGAAGCACCTTTTCGGCGAAAGCCATATCACTACTGGAGCGCTTGAGAGCTCTCACCCGTTCATTTCGCTTCAGCAGATCGTAGACTATTCGAAGACCCACAATTCCAGTGGCACCAGTGACCAAATTCATTCTGCGAATTTAGGATTCTAAATCGTCAGTTTGTTCCTTCGTCTACTTAAGCTTTGAAGGGTTCAAAGTCAGCCTTTTTGCTATTTTTGCCCAACCTAAGTGTAACTTTTACAATTACTATGGAGGAATTGAGGTATCGTGCAGTAATAGAAGATGTTAAGCCATCAATAAATAATGGTGAGTTTGCAATAAAGAGAGTGATCGGCGAAAAGGTAAAGCTTACAGCCGATGTATTTGGAGATGGACACGATATCGTGAATGCCCATTTGGTTTACAAGCACGATGCAGAGAAGGTCTGGAAAAAGGTACCGATGACAGCAATCGTCAACGACCTTTGGGAAGTGGAGTTTGAGGTAAAAAAGCAGGGCTTTTATACATACAGGCTAGAGGCTTGGGTAGATTTTGCCCTCAACTGGCAACACGAAATCAAGCGCAAGATTCAAGACGATCAACACGTTTCTTCAGAACTGCTAGACGGTGTGAAATACCTCCAAGCGATTAAAGCCAAGAAGCACCAAAAGGTTTTGGCTGATGCCAAAAAGCTTTTTGAGACCAAGAGATCTTATAAAAAGGCGATTGAGATTGCCGAGTCAGCCGAGCTCAAGAAAATATTTGAAGAATATCCCTACCAAACATTTGTGACTACCTCGATAGATTACCGCGTTAAGGTAGATCGCGAACTGGCAGGTTTCAGCACGTGGTACGAGTTCTTTCCACGCAGTGCGGGGGAATCGATTCAAAAGCACGGAACGTTCAAAGACGCCATCAAGCGCTTGCCGCACGTGGCTCAAATGGGTTTTGATGTTTTGTACTTCCCGCCTATACACCCGATTGGCGAGAAGAATAGAAAAGGAAAAAATAACGCTACCGAGGCGGAGAAAGGAGATGTCGGTTCGCCCTGGGCCATTGGTTCAAAGTTGGGCGGCCACAAGGATATTCATCCCGAATTGGGAACGATGAAGGACTTCAAAGCGGTAGTAAAAGCTGCGGGAGGACTAGGAATTGAAATCGCTTTGGACTTTGCACTCCAGTGCGCTCCCGATCATCCTTACGTAAAAGAGAATCCGCAGTGGTTTAAGTGGCGACCAGACGGCACGGTGCAATACGCCGAGAACCCACCGAAGAAATACCAAGACATTATCCCCATCAACTTCGAGTGTGAAGATTGGGAGAACCTTTGGGAAGAATTGCAAAGCATCGTATTTCATTGGATCGATGCGGGAGTGAAAATATTCCGCGTAGACAATCCGCACACCAAGCCTTACCGCTTTTGGCAATGGCTTATTGCCAATGTCCACGAAAAGTACCCCGAAGTGATTTTTCTCGCTGAGGCATTTACCCGCCCGAAGGTGATGCATCGACTGGCCAAAGTCGGATTTACCCACAGCTACACGTATTTCACTTGGCGAAACACCAAATTTGAACTGGAAGAATACATGGAGGAGCTGGTCAATACCAAGTCCCGTGAATACTTCCGTCCAAACTTCTGGCCCAACACGCCCGATATTTTACCCAGCGAACTTCAGCAACCAAACGACGCCGCTTTTCTACAGCGTTTTTTCTTGGCCGCCACCCTCAGTAGCAATTACGGAATGTACGGCCCTGCCTACGAAAACATGTTCCACCGCGGCGTTCCTGGAAAGGAAGAGTATGCTGATTCTGAGAAGTACGAGATCAAAAATTACGTTTGGGATACCAAGGGCAAACTAAAACAAGTCATTAAGATGGTGAACGCAGCGCGGAAGTCACATCCCGCCTTGCAAGACACCTTCAATTATAAAAAGTGCGCGGTGGACAATGACCGCATCATGGCCTATTACAAAGGCGATGCGGCGGCAAACGATCACTTGCTTTGCATAGTGAATATGGATGCCTACTACACGCAAGCTGGCTGGGTACAAATCCCACTCGCAGATTTAGGTATTGCCGATGGAGAGGCATTCATCGTGCAAGATCTCATCACAGAGGTGTCTTACACATGGCGCGGAGGGTCGAACTTTGTCGAGCTGAATCCACACGGATTGCCGTTTCATTTCTTTAAGATCATAAAAGGATGAGCAATCATACCTTAGCTATAAAGCAGTCTTGGAAAGAGCTTTTTGCCGACGGCAAAGCATCGGCAGCATTTGAGAAAATCCTTCCCGATTATTTGCACCGAATGAGATGGTTTGGCGCGAAGACGGGAAATATCAAACAGTATACGATTGAGAATGCGCTGACTTACGAAATGCAAAACGGTCGATTGGCCTATGTTCTATTCGTAGAGATCGTATTTCAAACGTCAAACACCGAGAGCTACCTTTTGCCAGTCACTTCCGTGAATGAGCCAGAAGCTGGAGCCGACGTGATTTGCGAAATTCAAAACGGATCGGGAGATCGGCAAGGCTATTTGGTCGATGCCCTCTACGACGCTGGTTTTCGAAATGATCTTTTCTTCAATATTCAATCCGATAAGCAACTAGAGCTTTCCATCGGTGAGTTTATATTTTCCAAAGGAAATGTGCTCGATGCATCCTTGAACGAATCGAATGTCACCTCGGAGCTTTTGAAGCTGGAGCAGAGCAATTCTACCATTGTATACAATGGAGAGTACTTCTTAAAGATTTACCGCAAACTTTTCCGAGACAACAATCCCGATTTGGAGTTGACTCAATTCTTGTCAGACACAGGCGATTTTAATCATTCGCCAAAGTTTGCTGGTGGCATCGAATGGGTGCGCAAAGGATATTACCGAGTCTCGATAGGCTTGATGCAAGAGCGGGTGGAAAACCAAGGAGAAGCTTGGAACTATACCCTCAGCGAGATGGAAGGGTTTTTCCAACGGTTTGCTGATAGCGACTTGAGTTTGGATGATTTCCCCAAAGTGGATCTCTACAAGCCACTCGATCTCGATGATCTTCCAGAGAATATTCAGAACTTGATCGGGAAAGAATTCTTAGCGAGAGTTCAGAAGTTGGCAGTCCGCACGGCAGAAATGCACATCGCTTTGTTTTCTGACAAGACCGATCGGTACTTTACTCCTGAGCCTTTCAGCGGAGATTACACTGTCTGGTTATTGAATCGACTGATGTACATGTTGGACGGGCGCTTTAATTTGCTCGAGCAAAAAGTAGATCAATTAAAAGGCACGGCCCGCGAGTATGCGGAGTATGTGCTGGCGAATAAGGAGGATATCAAGAACCACATCCTCAAGTTTGATGAGGAGAACTTGAACTCGTCTCGCATCCGTATCCACGGCGATTACCACCTCGGCCAGATCTTAATTACTGGCGATGATTTTTGCATCCTCGATTTTGAAGGAGAACCGGAAAGCACCATTCGAGATCGCAAAGTAAAACAGCCACCAGTGAAAGACTTGGCGGGATTATGCCGATCATACCACTACGCTGTTTTTGCTACCGTTTTCAATTCTTTGCCCGAGAATATAGACCGAGAGACCGCCACCGAATTGGGAGGAAGGCTCTACCGAATTATTACTGGGCTTAGCTTAGATCGCTACGTGGAAACAGCCATGGACAATGGCTTGAACATAGGCTATGCCAAAGAAATTGACTTTTTATTGCGCTACCATATTTTCGAAAAAGCCATTTACGAAATTGGCTACGAATTAAACTCTCGCCCCGATTGGGTTATTATCCCACTCAAAGGCATCATCCAAATCCTCAAGAACGATTAACCATGGAAAAAACGTCGAATGTCATCGCGCACAGCATACTGACCGAATTTGATATTTCACTTTTCGCAGAAGGAAAACACTTCAAACTTTACGAAAAGTTGGGAAGCACCCCAATGGAAGTCGAAGGAGTGGCAGGAACTTATTTTGCCGTTTGGGCTCCCAATGCCGAGGCTCTTTCGGTGATTGGAAATTTCAATGAATGGGATACCGAGTCTCATCCGCTCAATGCGCGCTGGGATAGCAGCGGAATCTGGGAAGGTTTTGTGCCTGGCGTGGGAGCAAACGAATTGTACAAATACGCCATTAAAGTGAACGGTGGTGGAATGATAGAAAAAGGAGATCCCTTTGCAGAGATGTGGGAAGTGCCGCCTTCTACCGCATCGATCACCCGCTCTTTTGACCCGAAGTGGTCAGACGGAACGTGGATGAAGAACCGCAAAAAGAAAAACGCCCTCGATGCTCCGATGTCCGTTTACGAGGTACACTTGGGTTCTTGGAAAAGAAAATTTGACGAGCAAAACAGAAGTCTCACTTACCGTGAAATGGCCGATGAATTGGTTCCTTACGTGAAGGAAATGGGCTTTACCCACATAGAGATGATGCCAGTTATGGAGCACCCATTCTTTGGTTCTTGGGGATATCAAATCACGGGTTATTTCGCAACCTCATCGCGTTTTGGAACTCCTGAAGATTTTGCCTTCTTGGTGAATCAATTTCACAAGGCTGAAATCGGCGTTATCTTGGATTGGGTGCCTAGTCACTTCCCGAATGACGCCCACGGATTGTACCAGTTTGATGGCACATCGCTTTACGAGCACGAAGATCCACGTCTGGGATATCACCCAGATTGGAAGAGCTACATTTTTAATTATGGCCGCCACGAGGTGCGTTCGTTCTTGATTAGCAACGCCCTTTACTGGCTCGATAAATACCACATTGATGGAATTCGTGTAGACGCCGTGGCATCTATGCTTTACCTCGACTACAGTCGAAATGAAGGCGAGTGGATTCCAAATAAATTCGGCGGCAGAGAGAATCTCGAGGCGATTTCTTTATTGAAAGATATGAACGAAGCCGTTTACGCGAACTTCCCCGATGTACAAACCATTGCCGAAGAGAGCACCAACTGGCCTAGCGTTTCCAGACCAGTTAGCGCCGACGGACTCGGTTTTGGAATGAAATGGATGATGGGATGGATGAACGACATGTTGGAGTACATCAAGAAAAACCCACTATACCGCAGCTACCACCAGAATCAAGTTACGTTCAGTTTGGTCTATGCATTCACAGAGAATTTCATGTTGCCACTATCTCACGATGAGGTGGTACATGGAAAAGGATCTTTGCTCAGCAGAATGCCTGGCGATGAGTGGCAGCGCTTTGCGAACCTAAGGGCTCTTTACGCTTGGATGTTTACGCATCCCGGGGCGAAATTGCTCTTTATGGGTTGTGAGTTCGGACAGTTTTCTGAGTGGAAACACGACGAGACTCTCCTTTGGAACTTGCTTAAATTCGATCTCCACAAGGGAATTTCAGAAATGGTGAAAGCCATGAACAAGCTGTACACGGAGGAGAAGGCGATGCATGAATTGGATTTTGACGCAGATGGATTCGAGTGGATCGATTACAGCGACAGCAAAAACTGTGTTCTTGCTTTTTACAGAAAGTCAAAAGGTGCCAAGCAAAAGCTTTTGGTAGTGGGTAATTTCACTCCAAATGCACACGATGAGTACAAAATTGGAGTCGATGAAAAAGGCTCTTTCAAAGAAATATTTAATTCGGACAGTGCCCAATTTGGCGGAAGTGATTTCCTCAACAAGGGAGTTATCAAAACGAAGAAGGAATCGCTACACGGCCGCGAAAACAGCGTAACGTTGCGTATTCCTCCAATGGGCTTCGCTGTCTTGAAGCCAACAAAATAAAGAGTAATGAGTCAGAAAAAATTCATTTGTGTACACGGGCATTTTTATCAGCCCCCGAGAGAGAATGCGTGGTTGGAAAAGGTGGAGTATCAAGACTCTGCCGAACCTTTTCACGATTGGAATGAGCGGATATCACAAGAATGCTATGGTCCCAACGGGTCTTCGAGAATACTTAGCGACGAGCACAGGATCGTTGATATCGTAAACAATTACGCCAAGATCAGCTTCAATTTTGGGCCCACCTTATTGAGTTGGCTCGAGATTCACCGACCTCAAATCTACATGCAGATTCTCAAGGCCGATGAGCAGAGTATGGAAGATTTCGATGGACACGGATCGGCGCTGGCGCAAGTTTACAACCACATTATCATGCCCCTCGCAAATCGCAAGGACAAGGAGACCCAAGTTATTTGGGGGATCAAAGATTTTGAGCACCGCTTTAAGCGAAAGCCCGAAGGAATTTGGCTGGCAGAAACTGCCGTCGATACTGAGACGCTAGAAGTTCTTGCCGAGCAAGGAATTAAATACACTGTATTGGCTCCGCGCCAAGGAAAGAGGTACCGGAAATTCGGGGACTCAACTTGGAACGATGGGGTAGATTCTAAGATTCCGTATGTCTGTAATTTGCCTTCGGGCAAAAAAATCTGCCTTTTCTTCTACGATGGAGATCGCTCTCAAGCGGTTGCTTTTAAAGGTCTTTTGGCCGATGGTAAGGGCTTTGCCGAATACCTCACCGGAGCCTATGATAATCGCAAAGAGAATCAATTGCTGCACATTGCTACCGATGGCGAAAGCTACGGTCACCACCACCGTTACGGTGATATGGCATTGGCTTATTGTCTTCGTCATATCGAGGACAACAACTTGGCTCAGATCACCAACTACGGTCAGTATTTGGAACTCAGTCCGCCAGAGCACGAAGTCGAGATTCACGACAATTCCTCTTGGAGTTGCGTGCATGGAGTAGAGAGATGGAGATCAAACTGCGGGTGCAATACAGGTGGTCGAGGTGACTGGAATCAGGAGTGGCGCAAGCCTCTGAGGGAAAGCCTCGACTGGTTGCGCGATGAACTGGAAAAGATTTATGAAAAGAGCATGGGCAAGCTTCATAGCGACCCGTGGGCATTAAGGAATGAATACATCGACATCTTGCTGGAAAGGAAGCGCGATAAGGTGGATAATTTCCTTTTCAAGCATTTCGGAAAGAAAACTCCTGAGCAGCACACGCACGTGATGCGTTTGCTGGAGATGCAAAGACACGAGTTGCTAATGTTTACCAGTTGCGCGTGGTTCTTTGATGAGATTTCAGGTCTGGAGACAATACAAGTATTGCAGTACGCGTGTCGAGCGATTCAGCTGGCCGAGAGTGAATCCGACGTGAAGCTGGATGAAGAGTTTAAGAAGCGGATCGCAAAGGCGGAGTCAAACCTCAGTGAATATGGAAACGGGGCTACAGTTTACAAGAAGTTCGTAGAGCCGTCTCAACTTACGCTTACACAAATAGGGATGCAGTATGCAGTTTCTTCCTTGTTTGCGGAAGACCCGAATAACATTACTGTCTTCAACTACGATTGCACATCAACTGATTTTCAGCGAATTGTTCAAGGTTCACAACGGTTGTCGCTAGGCCGAACTCACGTTCACTCTAAGGTAACATTGAGTGAGAAGAGCTTCAGTTTCGTAGTTCTCTACCTCGGTCAGCACCATTTGATAGGAAAGGCTTTTGAGAATATTCCTGAAAAGGAGTTCCAAGTCTTTGCCGATAAGGTGACAAAGGCTTTCCAAGAATCCAATCTAGCGGAAGTAATTGAAGTCTTGCGGACTTATCCCAAGCAGCGCAGTTTTTCTTTCTTCGATATGTTCAAGGATGAACAGCTCAAGATGGTAAACGATGTTCTTGAGGAGGGCTTGTCTTTAGCGGCAAGCTCATACCGAAAGATCAACAACCGAAATTACAATGTGATCAACGTGATGCACAATACTCATTTGAATCCGCCTCGAATGCTCGTGCGCAATTTGGAGATGGTGCTGAATAATGAGCTGCGCCAATTATTTGCCAATAGTGAATTCCGAATCTCAATCGACGATTTGAAGCGTGTGGTTGGAGAAATTAAAAAGTGGGGATTTATCATTGACCACGCCGAGTTGGATTTCATCTGTGCCAACCAGCTTAATTCGATGCTTGAAACATACGGAGAGCCCAGTAAAAGTAACCCAGAGCAATTTGGTGATTTGGTCTCTAATATGCGAGAAGCGTTGGAAGTATTGGCAACCATTGGAATCTATCCTGAGTTGAATCAAATTCAGGATGTGGTATTCCATTACTTGCAGTATTTCTCAAGTGATATCGGTCGGGAAGTTAAGGTTGAGCTCTTCAAATTTGCCGAGCACATCAATATCGAAACGGAACAATTCAAAAAAGTTAAGGCATAAAAAAAAGGAGGGCAGAAAGCCCTCCTTTAGTGCTCAACCTCAGTGAGGTTATAGACTCACTACTGAGTTTTCTTCGAAAGTAACCGCGTTTGAACGGTAAGCATCTGCTTCCCAATCATTTTCCCAGCGATCGCCATCGATTACGTAACGGAATTCATATTCCTTACCGGTTTCCAAACTAACAACCGTTTTGAAAGAGCCGTCTTTTAGCTTTTTCATTTCAATCGGAGACTTAGTCCAATCACTAAATTCACCGACTAATTTCACTTCTTTTGCTTCAACCGCTGCTTCTGCAGGAATGCTGAATGTAACCTTGCAAACAGGTTTCGATTTTAGAAACTGCTTTTTAATCATGACTTATGTATTGATATAACTAATTATGGTACAAAGGTAAATGAAAATATTTCACAGTGTCACTATAACACTATGTTAACTTATCTTTAAATCAGCGTTTTCCTGCACCTGATTCCCATTTCCCCCATCTATTCTTGAATTTCCCGAGATCTTTTTCTCGCAAATCTTTTCAAATTCGGCGCGAAAGTACTTGATGTATTTGATTTGGAATGAGTTTTTAAAATATTTTTTATTGTTCATGATTCATAATGAAGGCTCTATCAGCATCTCGAGAGTAATCTCTATCCCATAATGACTAAGCTTTTGAGGTTGAGCACGACAACAATATTATCTTTGCGCCAAAAGTTACACCCATGTCTGCATTGATCGAAGAGCTAAAGTGGAGAGGACTCATTCACGATGTGACTCCAGGAACCGAGGAACAACTAGATAAGGAAATCACCAAAGGCTATGTGGGTTTTGACCCTACGGCCGATTCTCTTCATATCGGAAACTTGGTGCCCATTATGCTGCTTACTCACTTACAAAGGTCAGGGCATAAACCAGTCGTTTTGGTAGGTGGTGCCACAGGGCGTGTTGGCGACCCTTCCGGGAAAACACAAGAAAGAAAGCTCCTCAGTGTGGAAGATATCGAGAACAATCTTGCTGCTGTGAAGGCGCAATTGGAGAGTTTCCTCGAATTTGGAGATGGGCCAACCGATGCGATCACGGTCAACAATTACGATTGGTTTAAGGATTTTACTTTTCTCGATTTCATTCGAGACGCGGGAAAGCATATTTCCATCAACTACATGCTTGCTAAAGACTCGGTGAAGACGAGGCTCGAAAGCGGAATGTCGTTCACTGAGTTCTCCTACCAGCTTATTCAAGGTTACGACTTTTACCACCTCAACAAAGAGATGGGAGTCAAGCTTCAAATGGGAGGTAGCGATCAGTGGGGAAACATCACTACGGGAACGGAATTGACCCGAAGAATGGGAGGAAGTGATGCGTACGCACTTACTGCTCCTTTGGTCAAGAAAGCCGATGGATCGAAGTTTGGGAAATCGGAAGGTGGCAACATTTGGCTGGATGCCGAAAAGACTAGCCCTTACCAGTTCTATCAGTTTTGGTTCAATGCCTCAGATGAGGACATTGAAAACTTCATCAAGATTTTTTCACTCAAGTTTAGAAACGAAGTTGAAAGCCTCATTGCTTCTCATCGCGAAGAACCTCATTTGCGCATTTTGCAAAAGGACTTGGCAGCTGAATTGACGGAACGAATTCATGGCGAACAAGCACTTGAAGGCGCCATCGAAGCGAGCAATATTCTTTTTGGAAAAAGTACGGCCAAGAATCTGCAAGCCCTTTCTGAAAAAGATTTTCTCGATGTCTTCTCTGGTGTTGAGCAAGCCGAGGTAAGCCGAAGTCTTGTTTCAGAGGGCACCAATATCGTTGACTTTTTATCTGAGGCCACAGGTTTTTTGAGTTCAAAAGGAGAAGCTAGAAGGGCTTTGAAGGAAAACTCGATCAGCATTAACAAGGAAAAGGTTCAGGATGATTATTCAATTACTGAATCGGATTTAATCCAAGATCGCTACATCTTACTTCAGAGGGGGAAGAAGAATTACTTTATCGCAAAAGCAGTTTAGAGTCTGCCCATAGAGTCCAGTATCTGCGTTACGCTTGCCCTGAAAATAGTCATCCGCCTAAGGCGAACTCCTTATTTTCATAGCTGCACAAGCCTTGATCTTGAACTCTCTGGTCAAGACATTTGACTCTATTTCAAGTTTGACCGTTTAGTCGGGAGTTTCTATCAGACACTTAGTACATGGCTACCATGAGATTACACCCACGCAAATCGCTGTAATCAAAGCGCCCTAGAATTTCAAAGCTTCCGTCATCATAGGTTCTCCCTAAGTCTGAAGTGGCGATGAAGGAGCAGGAGTTGATGTTGGCAAGATCGATCACATTTACTCCTCCTGATTTGCCCGCTGGAAAAATTGTCAATGGGTCATTGGTGTCTCTCACTAGGACTTTCATCCAAGCGGGGCACTCAAAAATTCCGTTTCCTTTCGAATAAGCTTGACTCAGTAGTTCAGTCATACCGTATTCGCTGTGAATGGAATCGATTCCGAAGCCCTCCTGAAGTTCTTTGTGAAGCTCCTCGCGGGTTAGTTCTTTGCGTCGCCCTTTCATCCCACCTGTTTCCATGACGGTGGTATTTTTGAGCTCAATACTTTCCTGTTCGATAAAATCCAGCAAGGCAAAACTCACACCGATGAGCAAGGTTTCGCGATCACTCTCCGTCGAGAGGATATTGCGAAGCTGATCGAAGTCGTCTAAAAAGAAGCCACTATCCGGGTGAGCCGAATCCTTAATGAGTCGCTCGACCATGTAAATGAGGGATGAGCCTGTTCGTTCTAGATAAGAAGGAAGAAGGGCGAGAATTCTAAACTCTTTCGGCGAACCGTAGAATTTATTGAACGCATCCAAAAAGCTTCGCTCATAAATTTCAAGCTGTGAAACGTAGTGTTTTGAAGTAGAGGTTCCCGTAGTTCCGCTGCTGGAGAAAATAATTTTCTGTTCTTCCGACTTCCCACTCAGGATTTTATGTGATTTGAAAAGCTCGATCGGCAAGAAGGGGATATCTTCTATTCGATTTATGTCTCCCGCATTTACGTTTAGATGTTTGAGGTATTCGCGGTATACGGCATTCTCCTGTGCTTGAAATTGAAATACTGCCAGACATGTTTCGTTAAACTCTTGATCAGAATTTATCTCGAAAATCTTCGGTACAGAAGGAATAGTCAAATTAGGGTAAGGCTTTTGATAATTGTAATTTTACAAAGATAGTCTCCATTCATGAACCTCTTTCGTTTCAGATCAGTTGTTCTTTTCCTTACATTTCTGGCTCTTGCAGCTTGCGATAGGGAAGATGATTTGCCAAATGAACCCTTCATCAACACGGTTGAATATTTGGAAGCCGAAAAAGATTTGGTGATCAACTTTACCGATGGAGACGGGAATTTCGGCTTGCCTGCAGACTTCATAGACCCTCCGTTTCAGGCATGGGAGGATTCGGTAAATGGAATCATCAATAAGAATCACAACAATCTCTGGCTTGAGGTTTTTGTGAAAGAATCGGGGACTTTTGAGTTGCTTGAAACACCAAACCCATATGGATTCGATTTCCGAATTCCTTTTTTAACGCCTCAAGGTCAAAACAAACAATTGAAGGTTACGGCAACGTATAACCTCATCGATTTAGAGGATTTTGTAAGTGCGAATGTGTTGGAGTTTGGAGATACACTGAAATTCGTTGTTACACTTGTTGACAGGGACTTGAATTCCAGTAATACCGTAGTTTCTGAGGGACATATTCTGAGAGACTAGCCCTGGTGTTGAAGAGGCATAGAAGATCCGCCACATACGCTTATATTTTCCCCGTTAAGGCTTCCGAAACATTCTCGATGTGATCTCCTACTTTTTCGAGAGAAGAGAATAAATCACTGTAGATCGTTCCGCTTCGAAGATTGTAATTCCCAGATTCAATTCTCGAAATATATTCTCTTCTCAGCTTGTTTCGAAGTTCATTGATCTCTTTTTCCAAAGACTTTGCTCTTTCCAAATTGATCTCTTTTCCTTCTTCTTTTTCTAGGTTTTCCATCATTAAATCCATGGCCAAGTCAAGGATGCCAAACATGCGCAACAACTTCTCTCTCTGATCGGGACTGAACCAAATCTTTGAAGCTGTTTTCCTCTCAATCGTATTGGCCATTTGGTAAAAAACATCACCGATACGCTCCAGATCACTGCTGATTCTCAAGAAGGAACGGACCTTTTCGGTAGAGGTAGGAGAGAGTTCGGTGGCAGCAAGCCGGCTGCAATATTGAGATATCTCTATCTCCATGCGATCGGTAATTTTCTCGTATTTCTTGATACGGCTGAGTAATTTTTCTTGATTTCCCGCGTCTGTTTCGGTGAGTAAGCTCTTTACAAAACTGGACATTCGCGAAACGATCTCCCCGAAGCGGATCACCTGATTCTTCGCCTCCAATACAGATATCTCAGAGAGTTGAATCGAAGAGTCGATATACTCCAATCGGAATTCTTCGTCTTCACCACCTCGTGATCGAACTGTTTTCGTTGCCAGTTTTACCAGCAAGGGCACAAACCAAATGAGCAAGAGAAAATTGGCTAGGTTGAACACAGAGTGAAATGCCGCCAGCGCAATAGTGGCGGCTTGGTGTCCAGCTTCCGTTTGTTCGTATGGATCAGCTGGCATGAAACCGCCAATAATTTTTAGAACAAAGGGCAGGGCAACGACCATCCATGCCACACCTATGATATTGAAAAGAGTATGAATCCGTGCGCTGCGTTTGGCGAATACGTTTCCTACGAGCGCCGAAATTTCAGCAGTGGCAGTTGTACCGATATTCTCGCCAAGAACCATGGCTGCTGCCACGTCAAATGGAATCACACCGCTGGCACAAAGGGCCATGGTTAGTGTAATGGCCGATGAAGAACTCTGAACGATTACCGTTACGATGATTCCCAATGCGATGAACATCATGGTGCCGAGGAAAGGCTGGTTGGAGTATTCAATGAAAAATTGAACGAAGGCTGAATTTTCAGTGAAGGTTGGTACTGTGTCTAACAAAAAGCCCAGTCCCAGTAAGATGAGGGCAAAACCAATCAAGGCCGTGATCCAGTTTCGTACGCCTGGTCTTTTTACCAAAAGAAGCGGAACCACAAAGGCGAAGATGATGAGGGCATAGGTGATAATGTTTACGCGAAATCCCAAAAAGGAGACTAGCCAAGCCGTGATGGTTGTCCCGATATTTGCTCCCATCATGATTCCAGCTGACTCAGTGAGGCTGATGAGTCCAGCATTGACAAAGCTTACTGTCATTACTGTAGTGGCACTCGATGACTGGAGCAAGCCTGTAAGTGTAAAGCCAGTCAAAACCGCCGTGAATCTATTCTTGGTCATGGATCCCAGAATACTTCTGAGCTTACTTCCAGCGCTGGCTTGAATCCCTTCACTCATGGTTTTCATTCCATAAATAAAAAGGCAAAGTGAACCAATCATCAACATGAAGCGCGTGATGCCCCAGGCCATCTTCGATTCAAATCGTTGCCTCACGGTCCACACCGCTTCAGGTTTCTGTGGGTCACTTGGCATGAACCCCACTTGGTAGATGTAACCAGTAGAAGAGTACAACTTCCTCAATTTGATGGAGCCCTCAGTGTAAGGCACGGTATCGGTGTGTAGCCATACTTCCCCTTCATTGGCTAGCACGGCAGATCGATTGTATCGCACCACCACTGCCGATGGTAAATTATCTGTCGAACAATCGACCTTCCAGCTGATTGTCACTTCCTCCTCAGCTACGTAAGCTCCGTAAACTTCTGGCGCAAATGAGTCCTGACCCCATACCTGAAAGCTAGGTAAGAGGAACAGTAGAAGTATCAGAAATCGTGAATTTACCACAGCGCGCAAAGGTATCCTGAACCAATGCTTTGAGGTCTTTTATCGGGTTAATTTTATGTTAATTCAGTTAAGCTGTTAAAACCCTCTAAAGCTCTATTGATTGCTAGTTTTAGCGGAATTAATCTTCGGCAAAACGTGAGCTCATACTCGGTAATTCTAGTAAGCTAATATTAACGGCTACTTAAAGTAGGCTTAATTCGCTCGACTTACTTTCGGACACATAAAACTGCTATGTCATCTTATACTGAAGTTGTTTGTGTTAGCGGGAAGAATAGCCAGTTTCCTCAATTGCTTAAACTCATTGAGGCAGAGCGTTTGAAAGTCGAATGTATCGACAATGCTGAGGATGTTATTTCACTCATTCAGCGAAAAAAGCCAGCACTGGTTATTATGGACCTCTCACTTAACGGGAAAGACGCCATCGACCTTTTGAAAGAGATGGAGCAAAAAGGCTTAAGACGAAACTGTTCCGTGGTAATATTGAGCGATCGTCGAGAGAATTATGTGGAAATCACTGCGCTCAATTCGGGAGCAGACGATTATATGGTGAAGCCAGTGAACAACCGTGTTTTTGTCAGTCGCTTGCGCGCATGGCTCAGAAGTCACTCGGCATCGCGAGGGTCTGTCAGTATCACTCAAAATGGCGACGAGATAATCTTAGATCAAGATAGATTTATGCTCGTGGTAAAGGGTGACGAGTTTCTTCTTCAGCGAAAGGAGTTTGAGATCATCTCTCTTTTGGCTTCAATGCCAAAGAAGGTATTTAGTCGCGACGAGATTAAGGAATTGGTCTGGGGTGATCCCGATCACTTGGTTCGAAATAGAACCATCGATGTTCACATCCGAAACCTCAGAGTCAAGATAGGAAGGGGCTACATTAAAACCTTCAAAGGAGTTGGCTATTCTTTCGATACCGCTTTGTCAAGTTAGCGCACTTCGAAAACAGGAATTCTCAAGTGACCTTTTTCGTAGTAAATGGAGCTTTCGTAAATGTATTTGAGTTGAGCTCTACCATCTTTAGAGAAAGCGGGATCTTTCTGTTTTTTTGACTCAAAAGATCGGCGCAAGTTCTGGTCTCTTTCTAAAATTTCCGCCGCCGTTTTTTCAAACAAGTAGGAAGAGAAATATTCCTTTTGATTCAATACCGAATCGAAAAAATTCCAGCTAAAGAAACTATCCTCGCTTTGCGGATCAAGGGTTGCGGCCAAGTACCTTCTCGCCTTTTGCTGGGTAGGGATGAGGTAGTCTCCTTCAAAAAACTGGATGGTCTCTTTCCTTTCTGAGGTGCCAATATTCTGGTGCGGATAGTGCCCTTCATAAGGACTTTCTGAGGTCTCGTAGTATGAGGCATATCGAGAAGTGACATCAATTAAGGTGTCGCTTGTGAATTGGTGCATCTCGACATTGTTGGCCTCGAGTCGATCTATAACCTCACTCCAAGCTTGAGGAATGGCATAGAATTCAGGGACTACTACTCTATAATATCCCTTCACTTCGTTGTAATAAGCTACGTCCCTTCGGTAAAGCTTTTTTCTGTCGTACTCCACAAAGGTCTCACCCGAGAGGAGGCTCGTAGAATTTTTTGCTTCGTACCCAGGAAACGATAAGCTATCGATTCCTTTCCCTATTTGCCATTTCGTGTAGAAGCTTTCAGCTTTCACCGTGTTCTGATCGGCAATTTCCTTGAGCTTTATTACCATCGAACTCTTTTCTGAAAGAAAAACGTCCATGCATTTCAGGAAGCTATGGGTGACCTCCACTCTACGATCGAAAGGCTTGAGCATATGAGCTTCAACTGTGAACCCCAAGGTATTGAATAGGGCAGCGTATCCAGTGCTATATCGTGGGTAATCTAAGAAGGCATAGATACCGTCTTCAGGGGTTCTCCCCTTGAAGTTTACATAGGGTATCATTTCATCTCCGAGCTCTTTCATCTGTTGGTAAAGTGAAGGTTCCATTTCTCTTTTCAGAAATGTGGCTTGCATGGGATCGAGCTTTTCGGGGAACGTGGATATCAGTGTTATACTGGGTTGATAATCGGCCCCATTGGTAGTATGTGTGTCAATTAAAACATGTGGGTTCCAGAGATGAAACAGCTTGCTAAACGTTTGGGCATTTTTGGAATCTGCCTTCACGAAATCCCGATTAAGGTCGAGGTTTTTGGCGTTTCCGCGAAAACCGTATTCCTCTGGACCGTCTTGATTCGCACGGCTATTGCTGTTTCTGTTCAGCGCTCCTCCTACATTGTAAATGGGAATGATGACGTATACCAAACCTTCAGTCGGTTCAGCAGCTTTTTGCAGGGCAAACATGATGGAGGCATTAATTCCGCAAGCCTCCCCTGGATGGATTCCGTTGATGATTAATGTCACCGCCTGCTCATTCAGCTCAGCAGACTCAGGTGAAAACTCTCCCTTAGGATCTATCACTAAATAGTGCAATGGTTTTCCATTGTCTGTTTTTCCAATGGTATTCAATTGGGCTGTGCTGGGATGATCTGCCGCAATACGCTCATAGAATGCAATCGTTTCGGCATACGTCGGAGTATAGTTCGATGGAAACTGCCCGAAAGCATTCACTGATAAGGCAATTAGAAAAAGAGAAAGAATTCGCACAGCTTTATTTTTTGACGAATATAGCTAAGACCATGCCTTGCTGGCCTTAACAATTAATTAATAAAACGCAACTATGCTTAACACAGGCTTAAAGCTTCGCTTGCTCGATGAGTCTATTTTTGCCTCGTGAAAAACTACATCGCGGTACTCGGTTTTGTTTTTATCTGTTTTTCGGCCACTGCCGGCAACTCAGACAAGAAATCGAAGTCTGATAAGGCTTCTTGCTCGTATTCAGGGACAGTATTGGATTCTGAAAATGCAGAAGCTTTGACTGGCGCCACTGTGCGTTTAGTAGAAATCGATCAAGAAGTGTTTGCCGATTTTGATGGAGAATTCACATTTGAAAATATTCCTGCGGGAACGTATACTCTTGAAATCAGCTTCGTGAGCTACGATACCAAGATTGTTGAGAATTTCAAGATCACCAAAGAGGCGAAGTCAAAAAGATTCTTGCTGTAAGTCAAGTGATAAGATGAATGTTGCAGAATGAAGATGCAACATTTTTTTCGGCTCCGCCGTTCAATGTTACTAAATTGTTAAGGAAAGCTTACCTTTGTATTAACGAGAGCGGGAACACATAATACCAGAACCATGAAAAAGTCAGTTATAGTAGCAGTTATAGGTTTGTTTGCAACGAGTGGAGCATTTGCCCAAGAAGGTGAATTGGTGAGCGTAGATTCACAAACGAACAAAGCTTATTACACTGGAAATGATATTTATCAAGTTGAAGTGGACGGCTCATATAGCGGCAGTATTATAGCCTATTATGAGAATGGCGAACCCGAAGAAATCGGTATGCTCAGCCAAGGAAAAAAAGCTGGGACATGGACGAAGTATGATCAACTAGGAAATAAAACTGGAGAAGTACGCTTTCGCAATGGAAAGAAAGACGGCACTTGGAAAGTATGGAGTTCAGAAGGGATTCTTCGCGTAAAAATGGAGTATGACGAAGGCAAACGAATTGGTAAGTGGCAATTTTTTGACGAATTAGGTACACTTTCCAAAGAGGTTGATTACAATTGATTGTCTGTTAATGAAATTAAAAAAGCCTTCTCAAATCAATTTGAGAAGGCTTTTTTAGTTTCGGAGAGTTTTCTAAAATTGGTAGCTATAGCTCAAAGAGACAGTCCTTCCTGGAAGCAATCGAGTGAAGATTTGATCTTCAGCATTGTAAGATTGGAATACTTCTTCTCGCGCATCGTCGAGAATATTGTCAACCTTTAAGCCTAGGCTCATTCTGTTATCTGTTCCAAATTGCTTCGTCGCATTGAAGTTGATGCTGTGAAACGCCACTGTATAGATGTCAGGGCGGTCTACAATACCGACATATTTAAGGGTAGAGGACTGCACATTGTAGAAAAGACCCGCTTGGAGGTTTTCCAAGAAACCTTTGTCGGTACCATTGAATGAGATACCTGTATTAATGATTAAGGGAGCTTGTCCTGCCATCGCGCGGTATTCATCTATTTCTTGTCCTTCTCGGCGGTTGGCTAATCGACTTCTGTATTCTGTTTCACTCAATTTGATTCTTGACTCCGTTACCGTCACATTCATGGAGAGACTAAATCGACGTAATTTTTCTGAAATCAAATCCAAACCAGTTCTAATTTCCAGTTCAGCACCCAATACTTCTCCATCTCCCACATTTCTTGGCTGAAAGGCATTGGCTTGGGTAGTGAATTGAATAATCTCAATAGGATTTTCAAAAAATTTGTAAAAGGCACCAATGGACACTGTCTGACCTAGCGATGGAAATACTTCGTACCGCAGATCGAGGTTTTGAATGTCGGTGCTTTGGAGGTTTCCATCCCAATACTCGATTCCCGCTGCGTCGTTGGCATCACGGAATAAGCCTCCTATAAATGTCCTGCCTGTAAGCGGATCATAAATTTCAGCGTATGAAAGCTCTTTTAGGGAAGGCCGAGCAATGGTTTGAGTGTATGAAAAACGGAGGTTTTGTTTTTCCGTAACACCCCAGACCAAGTTAAGGGTTGGGAATAGATTGAAATCATTCAATACTTCATCGTTGTCCAAAACATTTGTTCCTAACTGGTCTTGTCCTGTGTAGAGCTGCAGGTAACTCTCGGCGCGCACTCCCACTGTCGCGCGAACATTTTGCAGGAAAGAAAATTCAGTAGAGACGTAACCTGCACTACTATATACCTGAGCGTTAAATTCATTTGGATTGGTCGGCAAAAAGATGGCGTCAATAGTTGTTCCGATGTTAGGATTGTCGCCGATGAGCCAAAGGTTTTCATCTTGAAAAATCTCATCTGGATCGCCAGTAAGTTCAAGCCCTCTCACGTTTACGTTGAAACTTCTAATGTTGTAATCGCGGTTTTTATAAGTAAAGCTTCCACCGAAAGCAATTTTTCCTTTATTCCCGAAGATTTTCAAATCCTTAGTCACGTCTACCTTATTGGCAATATTCAGTTCGTTCAAATCTCTCCAGATCCGCTGAGGGAAACCCGCTTCGGTGCCGATAACGAAATCGTCGTTTCGAATTTCGTACCGGGTAAAGCGCACATCGGGATCATCCATAATAGAGAGCGTTGGTGAGATTCCCCACTCCAAGTTCCATTTGGAATCAGCGAAGTAGTGTTCACCACCAATTAAGAGGTTCGTCATGGACTTTTGGCTGTATTCTAAGTTGTGCTGAAAACCGAAGAAGATTGCGCCTTGATCGGCATTGAGGTAATCAAAGATTCCTGCTTTCGACTCCCCGTTTTGAATGTGCAAAAGGTTGAGCTTGTACTTGGATTTTTGCGTTTTGATGGCAAATCCTGCCATACCGCTCAGCATTACATTGTTTACACCGAAACTACCCGTTTGCAATTCCCGCAACTCCATCTCATTGACCGATGGATCTGCCAGTAATCCGTATCTGCCATATTCTGCATCTTCGTAAAACTGCGTCTCATTTTTGTAAGAAAATATTAAGTTATATCCGACTGTATAGTTTTCCTTAGGTTTCTGATTTCCGTAATTAAACCCAAAACTATAATCCATAAAGCTGTTTGATTGAAATGCAGCCAGATCAGGGGTGAAAGAACGCAAGATACCTTGATAGCGCTGCCCTTGAGCACTATTTGGGCTGCCTACTACCTCGGCAAACTGGGGTATGTTTTGCGTTGCGGGAATGCCTCTCATTCCGTCGTCAAACCCGAGGAAATCAGTGCTGCTTCCACTGTAAGTGAGGTAATTAGAATTGAAATGAAAATTTGGGTTATATCCAAGACTTATGCTGATTTTTGCTGTCTTCTCCTCGGGAAATTCTTTGGTGCTGATGTCTATTGCGCCTCCAGTAAAATCGGCAGGAAGATTGGCGATGAAAGTTTTATTGACAATAATATTGTCCAAGACACTTGTTGGAAAAAGATCCATTTGGATGGTATTCCTGTCGGGATCGAGACCAGGTACATCAAATCCATTGAGAAGCGTCTTCGTGTAGCGATCTCCCAAGCCTCTTACGAACACATATTTCCCTCCTTCAATGGACACACCTGGAACTCGTTTTACTGATGATGCAGCATCTGAATCTCCGATCTTTTTAAAATTAGCCGAAGAGATTCCATCGATCATATTGGCCGATTTCCTCTTCATTGTAAGAAGGGCAGTTTCGTTGTTCCTTGCCATGGTGGCAGTAATGACTACCTCTTCTAGATCGGCAGCATCAGTGTACATAATGATGTTTTCAAGCACTGTAGGCTCATCTTCCTTTACTTCCACACCTTCTATTACTTGAGGCACAAAAGAGATAAATGAAAACCGAATATTGTGAGTTCCCGCAGGAGCTGCCAGATTGAATTTTCCGTCCAAATCGGTAACTGTACCTGTCATAGTGCCGTCTATGACTACGTTCACACCCGGCATTGTTAGACCAGTTTCTTCTTCGAAAACCGTTCCTCGAATTGCCCCGTCTTGAGCCAAGCCTTCAAATGAAAAGAGGGAAAGGACAATGAAAACCGTGGATTGAATGAAATTTCTCATGATTAAAATAATCTGTCTTAAAAAGAGGAAAAACCCGCAGCTTTTGAGCTGCGGGTTTTTGAATATTATCTGTGAATTTAAATGCGAGGCTGGATTACAACCCAAGACCACTCAATGCTCCTGAAGCTGCTGCCCAAGTCCAAGAATCGAAAGCGGATACATTAGCACCGACAGTGTTTGCCCCTTCTGCTATGTTTACTACAAATTGATCACTTCCACCCACAAAGTAATCAGAAACTGATTCTCCTTCGGGAATGGTAGCTTCGAAATTTGTGAAATCTCCGAAACCGCCATCTGCTTCTACTGGAAGCTCATCAAAATCTTGACCAGCGCTCAGACCGAAAAAGTAGATGTTTGACATGCTCAAACGTGAGTTGGCATCCAAATCTACCAAGCCATCAGCTCCGCCAGCGAAAACTGTCCCGTTAGTTAGTGTGTGCTCATCGTTCAAAGCACCTTCGGGACCGTCTAGTTCAAAACATTCATCGCCAGCATTTACCACAATGAAGTTGTCCAATGTGCCGCCCCAAGATTGGTCAGTGTCAATGGCATCATCACCTACATTCCATACCAAAGCATTCGTTACGTTTACCGTTCCACCAAACCATTCAATTCCGTCATCTTGGTTGCCTACGATCTCGACATAACTTATAACAGTGCTGTTTCCAACACCGCCAAGTGTAAGGCCGTTGATTTCGTTTCCTTCACCGATGTTTGAACCACCATGACGAATAGATACATAACGAATAATTCCCGAATCATCTGCAACATCAGTTCCGCCGTAAAGACCGTTTTGGTCAGATGGTGGAATTCCTTCAATCTGCACTGCGTCATCATCAGCTGAAATAGGCGCATTCCCTAAAACAATCAGGCCTCCCCAAAGTCCGTTGAGATCAGGATCCAAGTTAGGACTTGAAATCATTCCAGACTCAATTTCATCTGCAACTGAAGTGAAGATGATAGGTGCTGCTGAAGTTCCTTCGGCCATAATTTTCGCTCCACGAGCAATAATGAGTGCTGTAGCATTGGCACCTGTTCCAGCTTGTCCTTTAATAATTACGCCAGGCTCTATGGTTAGAGTATTCCCTGATGTTACAGCAATTCTACCACCAAGTATGTAAGTGCTACCTGTAGTCCATGTCGTGTTCGTGGTAATGTTTGAAGTTAGCAGATTCGCAGTAGGAATTTCTACAGGCGGTACTTCTTCATCATCATCATCACACGAGGTCAATACCAATGCTCCCATCATAAGGATGGCAGACATGTTTCTTAGTTTTCTGAAATTATTCATTTGTTTGTTTTTTGCCGTTGATATTCTGTTTTTTGACACTGCGAAGTAAGGGCGAGTAAATTAGTGTAACGTGAATTCTAACTTACCTCTGAGTTATTCTATTGTTGCCTCAATGTTAAGGCGTGTAAGAGCCTCAATCGATTCTTATATTTGGACTTAAATTAGGCTTAACAAGCGAGTAACATCGCAGGCGTATGCATACCATATTTTTGCCAGACTGGTTTCAACTTAAAGCTTACCAATCGTGAAAAAAGAAAAGATCCTTCTCGTTGATGATGAACAAGACATTATTGACTTGATCAGTTACAACTTGGAAAAGGAAAACTATGAAGTGAAATCGGCCATGAATGGCCGTGACGCTATAAAAACGGCAAAAGAATTTCTCCCAGATTTAATACTTCTCGATGTTATGATGCCCGAAATGGATGGCATAGAAACATGCGTAGAGATGAGAGAAATTGAATCCCTGAAACCGAGTATCATCGCCTTCCTTACGGCAAGGGGGGAAGACTATTCTCAAATTGCGGGATTCGATGCTGGTGCAGATGATTACATATCAAAGCCTATCAAGCCCCGAGTTTTGCTTTCGCGAATCCAAGCCTTGTTGCGCCGAAAGCGCTCTGCCTCTGATGCAAAGGCAGGCATCCCCGTAGGCGGAATATTCATCGACAAAGAAAAATACTTGGTGGTTCAAGATGGCAAAGAACTCAATTTGCCCAAAAAGGAATTTGAGTTGCTCGCATTGTTGATCAGTAAGCCAGGTCGCGTTTTTACGCGTGAGATTATTTTAAATTCTGTTTGGGGAAATGACGTGGTTGTCGGAGACCGGACCATCGATGTTCACATTCGTAAACTACGAGAGAAAATAGGGAGCAAGTTCATCAAAACCATCAAGGGAGTCGGGTACAAATTCGAAGCCAAATGACGGGACGAAGTCCTTTCAGAGTAGCCATTCTCACGGCCTTGAGTCTTGCTTTGTCGATCACAGTGCTTCTTGTCGGCACCTTACTTCTGTTTCGTGAAGAAATAGATTTGGTGCAGGTCTTGGTCTTCGCCGCACTCGTATTCTTGTCGTCGTGGTTGATTATCTACAAATCGCTACAACGCTTTATTTACGATAAGATAAAACTCATCTTTCGCAACATGCACTCCCTCAAAGTAGGGCGGTCAGCTTTTCGTCTCGATATGAGTAAGGATGTGCTTGGCGATGTAAACAAAGAAGTAGTGGATTGGGCCGAGGACCGAATGGCCGAAATTGAAGACCTCCGTGAAAAAGAAAATTTCAGAAAAGAGTTTGTTGGAAACTTGGCCCACGAGCTGAAGACCCCCATTTTTAGTATTCAAGGGTATATACTGACCCTGCTAGAAGGAGCACTTGAAGACCCCAATTTCAATAGGAAATTTCTGATGAAAGCCGCCAAGTCAGTTGATAGAATGACTATGCTGGTAGAAGATCTCGATACCATCACTCAGTTTGAGTCGGGTAGCTTGAAACTCGACAAAGAGAAGATAGACATTGTAGAGCTCACCAAAGAAGTTATTGAGCAAAGAGAAGAAGAGGCCAAGCAGAAAAACATTGACATCAGATTCAATAAGCCTTACGATAAACCTATTTATGTGGGTGCTGACTCCTTCAGGGTCAGTCAGGTCCTCATTAATCTTATCACTAATTCCATCAACTACGGAAAGATTGGAGGAAAAACCACTGTGCGATTCTTCGACATGGATGAGCGAATCCTTATAGAGGTGGAGGACAATGGCCCGGGAATAGATAAGGAACACATTCCCAGACTTTTTGAGCGCTTTTACCGCGTCGATAAAAGCCGTTCTCGACACCAAGGTGGAACGGGTTTGGGCCTAGCCATCTGCAAACACATTATCGAAGGGCACGAGCAGTCTATGAATGTGAGGAGTGAAGTCGGAAAGGGATCTGTTTTCTCCTTTACCCTCGCCAAATCTTAATGAGTGTCTCGAATCAGAGTCTCCAATTAACGTACAAGAAACTCCTTAACGACCTTACTTTCAGTATTGAAAAAGGGGAGCTTTTCAGTTGATGGAGAATTTTTATTCAAGGCCCTTTTTATTACTTCCGTATCTAGTTTTTCCTGCGAGCAACTTGAAAATTGAGGAAGCCGCCTCATTCTGCTGGCCAAGTACTCTTGTTCCGATTGACCCGGAGTGGGGATCAGAAGAGCTTTCGAGCCAATCGCCAGTAGATCGCAGATGGTAGAATACCCTGCTCGACCAATGACCAATTCGCAAGCAGTGAGCTTTTCGGCCATTTCTTTTCCATCTCCAAGTGAGTGGAATTCAATACTGTCTTTTAGAAAATCACCCACTTTCTCGCTGCCGCGAAAAAGGATTTTCTTCCCTTCAATAGATGCCAAGATTTTCAGGAGGCTTTCTTCCAAAATACTTCGCTGTGGTTCGGGGCCGCCAAGAATTATTCCGATTACATATTTCTTTTTTGCTGAGTGATCGCTCATGAAACGCGACGGAATGCCTAGATCTTTTTTAGGGATAGAGACTTTTTGATTTGAAGATAAAACACCTGAAATCATATGATTGGGCCCATCGGGAATCCAAACCTCGGAGAAACGGTTGATCCAGCCCGCCAGTTTTGTGTTTATCAGGCTTTCGCCAAAAGGCACCTTTAGCGAAAGCTGGTGGCTAATAAGTGCTGACGGGATGCGCCGATCGAACGCCCCATATACATTGTCCGAGACGATGTGAGTGAACGTTCTTTTGCCAACAAGATTTGCTACAAATCTATTTTGCTCTGAGTTAATATTGGCTTGGACAAGAGCTCTTTTTATCAGGCTCGACTGTGCTCCCTTTTTGGAATAGAGTACCTCTCTGTCTGGCAATTCATGAAACTGAAGCGTTGGAAATCTCTTTCTCAGGTAACTGAGGGCCAAACCCGACGAGGCAATTTCAACTTCTGCCCCAAAGTGCAACAATGACTCGGTGACAGGAACAGACCTTGTAGCATGACCCAAGCCCCAATTTAAAATTGCATAAAGCACTCTCTTATCCACTGGCCAAATATACTAGTGAAACCGAGCGCAATGGCTACTTTTGCACCTTTCAATTTATCATGGGAAAGAACAAGCTACGTCACTTTGCTGAAATGAAGGAGCAATCCTGCGTTTTCGAGCCTGAGAAGGAAGTCCTAATCGAGGACCAGTTTGAGATGAAGGGCAAATGGGCTTCGTTTTTCGGCAATGATTACCCCATCACCATCGAGCTTGGCTGTGGGAAAGGAGAGTATACCTTGGCTTTGGCGCGAAAATACCCCGAACGAAATTTTGTTGGGCTGGATGTAAAAGGTGCACGAATTTGGCGTGGTTCCAAAACCGCCGAGGAGGAAGGCTTGCTGAATGTTGCCTTTGTCAGAATCAAAATTGAATTCGTCAATTTCGTATTTGATTTCAACGAGATTAGCCAAATTTGGCTCACTTTTTCCGATCCTCAAATCAAGGACAAGAAAGGCACCAAGCGACTTTCGGGCTGGGCTTTTTTATTGCGCTACGGAAAACTATTGAAAAATGACGGCATGATTCACGTGAAAACCGATAGCCAGATATTTTACGATTCTACGCTGGAAACCATCGAAAAGGGCGAGCATCACTTGCTGAAATCCAACGGTGACATCTACGGAGAAGGGTGGAAGGAATTCAATGAGGAAGAGCAGGAGATACTCGTGGTGAAGACGTTTTATGAGGAAAAATGGCTCGCAATAGGAAAGAAGATTAAATACCTGAGATTCAAATTGAATGACAGCCACTACCAAGATATCTGAGAAGAATAAAGACTTCTTTGATATGGTTTTCGAAGTGGTCAAACAAATACCCTTTGGGCGCGTTACGAGCTATGGTGTAATAGCCAAATATTTAGGGATGGCGCGCTCTGCAAGAATGGTTGGGTGGGCCATGAATGCCTCACATGCATTGCTTGAACCTGTCCCTGCGCATCGTGTGGTGAATCGCTCGGGACTGCTTACTGGAAAACACCATTTCGCAGACGATCGCGAGATGCAAATAAGGCTTGAGGCGGAGGGAATAAAAATTGAAAATGATCAAATCCTGGATTTTGACAAACACCTCTGGGATCCTGCAAAAGAATTGAGCTTAGACTAATATGGAATTGACCAAAGAAAAAGTACTCGAAATCCTGAGCAACGTCATGGAGCCCGAGTTGAAAAAAGACATAGTAAGCGAAGACCTTGTTCGAAATGTGGTGATAAGCGAAGGCAAAATTGCTCTTGATCTCCACGTCTTGAGTCCAGCAATGCACAGCCGTAAAAGGATGGAAGATGCTTGCCGCTTTGCGCTCGAAAGAAATTTCGGAAAAGAGGTGCAAATCGATATTTTCACGAAAGTCTTGAGCAAAGAAGACCGTACGCCCGAACAGCGTAAAATTCTTCCGGGAGTGAAGCACATTATCGCGGTAGCTTCTGGGAAAGGTGGAGTTGGAAAATCTACCGTTGCCGCAAACCTTGCTGCCGGTTTGGCCAGAGAAGGCTATTCCGTAGGATTAGTTGATGCGGATATTTACGGGCCATCCATGCCCATCATGTTCGATGTGGAAAATGAAAAGCCCAAAACCAAGGAGATCGATGGCAAGACCTATATTTTGCCCGTGGAGAATTACGGAGTAAAATTGCTTTCGATCGGTTTCTTTGCAGATACTTCACAAGCCATTGTTTGGCGAGGGCCAATGGCTAGCAAGGCCTTGAATCAAATGTTTAGTGATGCCTACTGGGGCCCACTCGACTACATGATCGTCGATCTTCCTCCGGGAACGGGCGATATCCATTTGAGTTTGGTCCAGGCCGTTCCACTCACAGGAGCTATTATTGTAAGCACTCCTCAAAATATTGCTTTGGCTGATGCCAAAAAAGCAGTCGGAATGTTCAAACTCGATGCTATTAATGTCCCTGTTTTAGGAATCATTGAGAACATGGCCTACTTCACTCCCGGAGAATTGCCCGACAGAAAGTACTACATCTTCGGTCGCGAAGGAGCAAGAGGTTTGGCAGAAGACCTTCAGGTGCCCTTCCTTGGTGAGCTTCCAATCATACAGTCGATCCGTGAATCGGGCGACGCAGGGAGGCCTGCGGTGCTTCAAGAGGAGACCCCGTCGGGAGAAGCTTTTCGCCAAATAATTCGTAATTTTGTTGGCGAATTATCAAAGCGGATCGGTTGATTCAAAACTTTGTAATTCATAATACTACACTGTTGACAATGGACAATTTAATAGAACGAGTAGAGGGGGCGCTGAAGCAGATCAGACCTTTTTTAGAGGCCGATCGTGGTGACATCACTTTGGTAGAAATTACCGATGGTTTGATTGCGCGTGTCGAACTTCATGGAGCGTGTAAAGACTGTTCCATGAGTCTTATGACGCTCAAGGCAGGCGTAGAGGAGAGCATCAAAATTGCGGCTCCCGAAATTAAAGCAGTAGAAGCGATCAACCTTTTGCAAAAGAAATAGGTTTTACTGTTGTTCTCTTAACACTCAATTTTAGATTTTCTTGGAAGAACTCAAAACAACAAAGCACAATAAGGAAAGCAAGAAGGATGTTGCGATACTTTTTGCGGGCGACTCTGGTGATGGAATCCAATTGACGGGAAGTCAGTTTTCCAATACCAGCGCACTCTTCGGTAACGATGTCAGTACTTTTCCCGATTATCCAGCTGAGATTCGTGCCCCTCAAGGCACAATAGCAGGAGTATCTGGTTTTCAGCTCAACTTTGGGAGTATCGAAATTTTCACTCCTGGAGATATGTGCGATGTACTGGTGGTAATGAATGCTGCGGCGCTCAAGGCCAATTTGAGCAAACTCAAAATCGGCGGGACCATCATTGCCAATACTGGTGGGTTTGACAAAAAGAACTTAAAACTTTCGGGTTACGTCGATATGCGAAATCCGCTAGAGGACAATAGCCTCGGGAAGTACCGTGTCATCGAAATAGACGTTACCAAGCTTACCCGCGAATCTTTGAAGGAATCTCCTCTCGGCATGAAAGAGAAGGATAGGAGTAAGAACATGTTTGTTCTCGGATTCCTTTATTGGATGTACAACCGAAAACTTGAGCCGACCAAAAAATTCCTTCACGAGAAATTTAGAAGCAAGCCTGATTTGATTGATGCCAACATTGCTGTGCTCAAAGCGGGATATAATTATGGCGATACCAGCGAGACTTTTACCACGCGCTACGAAGTAAAGCCTGCCCCTCTTCCAAAGGGTGTTTACAGAAACATTATGGGAAATCAAGGCCTAGCTATAGGTCTTGTCGCTGCTTCGCGCAAAGCGGGATTGCCGCTCTTCTATGGGAGCTATCCCATTACTCCTGCCTCTGACATTCTGCACGAATTGTCCAAGCACAAGAATTTTAATGTCCGCTCTTTTCAAGCAGAAGATGAAATCGCCGCGATCACTTCGGCGATTGGAGCTTCCTTTGCAGGAAATATCGGAATCACTGCATCCAGTGGCCCTGGTATTGCGCTGAAAGGTGAAGCCCTCGGTCTGGCTTGCATTCTGGAAATCCCTCTTGTTGTAATAAACGTGCAGCGCGGTGGGCCTTCTACGGGTTTGCCTACCAAAACGGAACAAGCTGATTTACTCCAAGCGATTTATGGTCGAAATGGTGAAGCACCTATTCCAGTGATTGCTGCCAGTTCGCCACGTGATTGTTTCAATCAAGCTTTTGAAGCAGTGCGTATCGCCATTGAACACATGACTCCTGTCTTTCTGTTGAGCGATGGTTACATCGCCAATGGTGCAGAGCCGTGGAGATTTCCATCAGAAGATAAGTTGAAAGCCATTCATCCCCCGATGCTCAAGGAAGCCAGTGATGAGGAATTTTTGCCTTATCGACGTGATGAGAAGGGAGTAAGGCAATGGGCTGTTCCTGGCATCAAAGGTTTGGAGCATCGGATCGGTGGTTTGGAAAAGCAGGATGAAACGGGAAATGTTTCTTACGATCCTGATAACCACGAGAAGATGGTGGGGCTTCGGGCGGAGAAGATTGCCAGAATCGCTGATTTTATTCCCTTGCAAAAGGTGGATCAAGGTGAAGACACAGGCAAGCTTTGTATCCTCGGATGGGGATCGACATATGGCGCGATCAAAACGGCTGTAAAAGAACTTTTACTCGAAGGTCATTCGGTCTCTCAAGTTCACGTGAAGTACCTTTTCCCATTCCCCAAAAACCTTGAAGAACTGCTCAAGGGGTTCGACAAAGTGGTCGTGCCAGAATTGAACAAAGGTCAATTGGTGAAAATCATTAGGAGTGAATTTTTGATTGACGCGAAGCCGTTGAGCAAAGTAAAAGGACTGCCTTTTACGTCCATTGAGATTAAAGATGCAGCCCTCAAATACCTCGAAGCATGACACAAGAGCAAACGACATATACAGCGAAGGATTTTTCCAGTGATCAGGAAATAAGGTGGTGTCCAGGTTGTGGAGATTACTCCATTTTAAAGCAAGTGCAAAGTGTACTACCAGAAATTGGCGTAGCCAAAGAAGACATCGTTTTCATTTCTGGAATCGGCTGTTCATCTCGCTTTCCTTATTACCTCAATACTTACGGGATGCACAGTATCCACGGAAGGGCTCCTGCTGTAGCTAGTGGATTGAAGATTGCCAATCCCAACTTGAGTATTTGGGTGAT
Organism: Cryomorphaceae bacterium; assembly: GCA_047632755.1. Lineage (GTDB taxonomy): Bacteria > Bacteroidota > Bacteroidia > Flavobacteriales_D > Cryomorphaceae > JAKVAV01. The sequence goes on along the minus strand of JBLIDT010000002.1, from coordinate 63,904 downwards.
TACGGGCGATGGAGATGCACTCTCGATTGGTGGAAACCACATCATTCATTTATTGAGAAGGAACTTTGACATGAACGTGCTTCTCTTCAATAACGAGATTTACGGCCTTACGAAAGGTCAATATTCACCCACTTCACCTGAAGGTAAAGTGACCAAGAGTACCCCAATGGGCAGTGTAGATCATCCATTCAATCCTCTCGCTTTGGCCGCGGGTGCAGATGGAACGTTTATCGCACGCGCGATGGACAGAGATCCAAAACACCTCCGCACCATTTTGAAGGAGGCCGACGATCACAAAGGAACTTCACTTATTGAGATTTACCAGAACTGCAATGTGTTCAATGACGGTGCTTTCGGAGTCTTTACCGATAAGGCGACAAAAGCCAATACAACGGTATTTGTAGAGCACGGACAGCCATTGGTATTCGGTGAAAACGAGAATATGGGAGTAAGGTTGGATGGAGCCACTCCTGTGGTTGTAGACCTTGAATCTGGCGATTTTTCTAAGGATGATCTTTGGAAACACGACAAAACGGATCGCTCAAAAGCAGGTATTTTGATGCGGTGCTTTGATACGCCAACAGGTGATTCAGCCAGCTTACCACGTCCATTTGGTGTTTTCTATCAAGAGGAAAAAACGTGCTACGAAGATATGCTGCACGAACAAATCAAGACAAGCTTAGAGCAAAAAGGCGAGGGCGATTTGCAGGAACTCTTAAGCGGAAACAATACTTGGGAAATCCAGTAGGTTTAGATTAGCCTCTCAGCTCTTGAGGAATTTCACAAACGGGAATCGGTACCATCTTGTGCTTATTGCGCATGTGGTAGCCTTGATAAATTTCAAAGACTTCTTTTTTTCTCCCCTCTAGAGATTGCAAATCGCCGGTGAATTCCATCGCCCATTCTAGTTCGGGATAGCTTGCGCCAATTTGGTCTTCATCGGTGCGGTCATCGCCCCAAAGACCATCTGTAGGCGGCGCCTGCATTATTTCATCGATCACACCCAACTCTTTTCCAAGGGCGTAAACCTCGGTTTTATTCAAATCGGCAATCGGGCTGAGGTCAACACCGCCATCTCCGTATTTGGTGTAAAACCCAACTCCGAAATCCTCCACTTTATTTCCCGTTCCAGCAACCAAGTAGTTGTTCAATCCGGCAAAGTAATAAAGGGTTGACATGCGAAAGCGAGCTCGGGTATTTACCAAGCTGAATTCGTGCTTATCGGCATCGGTTGAGGGCGGTAAAGCATGAACAAAGTCGTCAAAGATTTTAGTTAGCTCGACCCATTGCGAAGTGACGTTATTGCGGTGGGTCTTAAGCTTTGTAATATGTGTGGCTGCTCTGGAAACTTGATTGGCCGCTTGATGGATGGGCATCTCTACGCAAAGGGTAGGGAGACCTGTAAGGGCACACAAAGATGAGGTTACAGCAGAATCAATTCCACCCGAGACGCCAACCACGAAGCCTTTGGTATTGGCTTGGTCAGCATATGTTTTCATCCAATGTACAATGTGTTGAACCACCGCCTCAGTCTGCATAATTCCTTTATTTCTTAACGAAAAGTAGAGTGCTCTTGTTTAGAAATAGACGCCAGCGGTGATGGTGAATAGATTGGTTGCCGCTTTGACTTTATCTGTTTGTGGTGTCCCATCATCGGATAGAAGGAGCTGACCAGCCCCATCCAATTTTGCTCGTTTGTAATCATCGCTAAATACATTGCTGAGGCCATTGTTATAAGCAGCACTAAAATAGAGGTTGGTGGTTCCTCCAATACTGTATTCAAAACCACCCTCGATCCGTAGACCAAATCGAAATAGAGACGTAAAGTCAGAAGCATCATCATCCTCAACAGATTCAATCACAGCTTCGCTGACGGCATCCACATCTCTGTAGTCAAAAGTACTTGAAGTGTTGAAGGATGCATCAAAACCGACTCTTCCAAAGTAGCGCATGTAACCTATCTCATTCGTTCGCAATAGGACCGTAAGAGGGATATTGACATAGTTAATTCTGAAGTCGGCACTGCGCTTGGTCAAAAAGTAGTCGCTACTATTGTCATCTTGTGCAAAGTATTTATGATTTATCGTTCCTCCAGTATTCAGTAGGAAGATTCCCGTGCTGAAAAAATAGTTGTTGTTCTTTGCTATTCTGAAATCAGTATTCAGACCAAAGGCAATATTGAACCGTGTTCCATCAGACTCTACCGCGCCCGCATCTCCAGAAGCATTAAACCAAGAAATGACTGGGGAGAAAGAGAGTCCCAATCTTACCTTTTGGCCCTGATCGGTTTGAGGTGGGGCCGCGGGAGCTGGCGCAGGTGCAGCAGCAGGTGGTTGTGTTTCAGTCTGAGCGATGGCCAGTACCGAATAGATTGTAGTAAGAATGATTAGCCCTGTCTTTTTCATTATTTTTGCATTCTTTATTTCCCGCCAAAAGTAACTAATTTTTGAGATGAAGCGCATCCCTTCGGTAGCACTCTACAGTCTGGTTTTCTTTCTATTGTCATGCTCAGGTGATCGCTTTGAAGTCGACACTTCAAAAGTTGATTACAGCCCTGAGTTCCTTCGTCTCGATCGAGCTGTTTTTAATGGGCCAGGCATTTTGAACCCTGAGGAATTCGGGCTATTTCTAGAGGTCTACACGGTGGAGATCATGCAAATGCCACCTCCAGATAATCCAATGTTGCCTGAATTTTTGCGCCGATTTACGGGAGACCCAACTTGGCAAAAACTTCAAGCTTCCATTGATCAAGTCTATCCCGAACTTTCTGCCCAAGAAGAAGAATTGACAGAAGCTTTGCGAGCATACTCGGTTCACTTCGGTGAACCCTCCCTCCCTAAATTGGTAGCTTACAATTCTGGATTTAATGTGGGGATATTTCCGTCGTCAGAATGGTTGGGTGTGGGTTTGGAGTGGTACTTGAGTCCAGGAAATGAAGTCGTAAAGCAATTGCCGCCCGAGCTTTTTCCGCAATACAAGCGGGATAAAATGAAGTCGCAATACCTCGTTGTGAATGCGCTGAAGGGCTGGCTGTTTTACAAGTACCAAGATTTACTAGGTGATAATATGCTGGCCTCAATGGTCTTCAATGGAAAAATGCTTTACATCACGAGGGCATTGCTGGAGGTGTCGGATGCAGATTTACTGAATTACACTTCCGCACAGTTGGAGTGGACCGAGGAATCGGAGTATGCCATTTGGACGTATCTCCTTGAAAATGATCTGGTTTACTCATCCGACTTCAGGCAAATCAATAAGATGATAAACGATGGTCCTTTTACACCAGGGATGCCAGCAGAATCCCCGGGTGGAGTGGGTAATTGGTTAGGATTGCAAATGGTGGAAGCCTACATGAATGAGAATGATGAGCTTATCTTGCAAGACTTGCTTGGTGCGGGCGATCGACAAATATTAGAAAAGTATAAACCGAGAAGATGAGCGACGAAATCAAGAAGAAGTCAAATATCAATATTCAAGTGGGACTAGATGAAAACCACGTTCCACTAAAAATGAAATGGCACGCCGACGATAGCAACGAAGGCGGAAATGTGAAGGCGATGATGCTCACGATGTGGGACGAGAAGGACGACAATACCGTTCGTATCGACCTTTGGAACAAAGAGATGAACATCTTTGACATGCAGCGGTTCTTCCACCAGTCGATCCTTACTATGGCGGATACGTATGCAAGGGCCACAGGACAGGAAGATATTGCCAAAGAGATCAGAACCTTTGCGGATGATTTTGCGGAGAAGACGAAGATTAAGCCTTAGTCACCCAACCGCTCTTCTTTAAAAAGCTGATTCGTTTCTTCGATAAACGCCAGAATTTCTTCGCGCCCTAGAAATTTAGAAGATGAGGTGAGAAACTGCTTAGGGAGTTCTTCCCAATCTTGGAGCATTTTTTCGTTGTAGGCATCGACATTATTTGTGAGTCCTCCTGGTTTCATCTTGTCACATTTGGTAAAAACCATTGAAAATGGAACGCCGTGTTCGCCGAGATAAGCCATGAAATCCAAGTCGATGGGTTGTGGTTCGAGGCGAACGTCTATCAAAACGAACAAGCACATCAAGTTCTCCCTGTTCTTGATATACGGATAGATCAAACGCTGAAACTCATCGCGAATAGTCCTGGAAACTCTCGCGTAGCCATAACCTGGTAAATCGACCAAGTACCAAACTTCTTCGGTTCCAGGGTGGGTAATCGTAAAGTGATTGATCAGTCGAGTCTTCCCTGGTTTCCCCGAAGTTTTCGCTAAGTTCTTTCGCCCCGTGAGGAGATTGATTAGAGATGACTTGCCCACATTACTTCGGCCCACAAAGGCGTATTCGGGCATATCTCCAGCAGGGAGCTGAGAAGCAACTGTACTGCTCTTTAGAAATTCGGCTTTTACGTCAATCATGGGGTCAGATCAAAACTTTTTGGCCAACCAGCCATCGAGTATTTTGTTGAATTCTTCGGGGTGCTCCATCATCGGCGCATGCCCGCATTTATCGATCCAGAAAAGCTCGGAATCGGGAAGTTTTTCGTGAAATTCATCAGCCACATCAGGTGGAGTGATGGTGTCGTTTTTTCCCCAAATAAGGCAAACGGGCATGCTGTAATTAGCCAAGTCATTGCGCATGTTGTGGCGAATAGCAGACTTAGCCAAGGCCAAAACCTTTATCAGCTTCGTTCTGTCTTGGACCAAGTCAAAAGTCACATCAACCAATTCGTCGGTTACTAGTTCAGGATCGTAGAAAGTCACCGCGATTTTATTTCGGATGTACTCTTTGTCTTCCCTTCTCGGGAAAGAGCCTCCAAATGCATTTTCATAAAGGCCCGAGCTACCCGTCAAAATCATGGCCTTGACCAGTTCAGGACGTCGTTTGGTTAACACCAAACCGACATGGCCACCGAGAGAATTCCCCAATAGCATCACGTCTTTTAAGCCTTTGAATTCTAAAAATTCGATGACGAAGTCTGCCAAGCTTCCCACGCCTGTCTTTCTCAAGGGTAAATCGTAGAGGGGCATCATCGGAACGATGACTCGATGTGTCTTCCGGAAATGAGAAATAACCCCATTGAAATTGCTCAATGCACCGAATAATCCGTGCAAAACTACTAGCGGCTGTCCTTCACCTTCGTCGATGTAGCAGTATTGGCCTTCTTCTTTTACCTTTAATTCCATAATGCGTCTAAGCTTCAAATATAGACTTTTTTGAAGATGACTAATTAGGCACTCAGTATGCTTGAAGTCAACAAAATATTGTGGAAAGAATTCGGTCTTTTTCGACTGTTTCTGACCAATTCTCGGCAACTTCCTCCCCTCTTCTCTAGCCACTCGAATAGCCTATTCTAAAGCTAGTCTGTTAAACTTTTCAACATGGTGGTAAAAAATGGTAGATCGTGGGAAATTGTGGTAAACATTTTCTACTTTAGCTGTAATATAGCTATACCTCATGCTGAATCTACTGGGAGAATACGATTGCAAAATGGACGCCAAGGGGCGCTTGATGTTCCCTGCGCCATTGAAGCGGCAGCTCGAAGATGTGCTGCATGAGGGTTTTGTGATCAATCGTGACCTATTCGTGAATTGCCTCGTTCTCTACCCTTCCCAGCAATGGTCGGAGGTGTCGGGTCAGTTGGGGAAGCTCAATCGGTTTATTGAAAAAAACGTTCGCTTTATCAGGAGATTTAACAATGGTGCCACTCCGGTAGCATTGGATGGAACTGGTCGCTTGCTTGTGCCTGGAGCTTTGGCTAAGTATGCTGATTTGACCAAAGAAGTGAAGCTGATGGGGAATGGAGATCGAATTGAAATCTGGAGCAAAGCTCGTTACGAAGAGATGTTGAACGAGGATATAGATATGGGAGCCCTCTCCGAAGAGGTGATGGGCGACCGCGATACCAAAGATGAGTAATTCAGACTACCACCAGCCCGTTCTTTTGCGGGAGAGCGTGGATGCGCTGGTTGAGGATATAAATGGCGTTTACGTGGACGTCACCTTTGGCGGGGGAGGACATTCCCGTGAAGTTCTTTCAAGGTTAGGGGATAAAGGCAAGTTGATCGCGTTTGATCGCGATGAAGATGCGCAAAGCAATATGATTGATGATCCGAGATTCACTTTAGTGCCCTCGGATTTTCGCTTTATGCAGAATCACCTTCGCTTTTTGGGATACCGAAAGGTAGATGGAATACTCGCAGATCTGGGCGTTTCATCTCATCAGTTTGATGTGCCCGAACGTGGTTTTTCTATTCGAACGGAGGGTAAGCTCGACATGAGGATGGGCAAGACCACAGAGTTGACCGCGGCTAAGGTGGTCAACAAGTACGATGAAGGTGAGCTGATAAGAGTGTTGAAGAATTACGGTGAGTTGACTTATGCGCGAAAGCTGGCTTCGATCATCGTATCCAGGCGGAATGAGCAGAAGTTTCAAACCACCGAAGATTTGGTTTTGGCCATCGAAAAAGTTTTCCCACCTGCTAAACGGATGCAGAATTTGGCAAAGGTTTTTCAGGGAATTCGCATAGAGGTCAACGATGAAATGGGTTCGCTCCAAGCGCTGCTTAGGCAGTCGGTAGATGTGCTGAAACCATCGGGAAATCTTGTGGTGATTGCATACCACAGCCTAGAAGACCGGCCAGTGAAGCGGTTTATGAGAGCAGGGAATTCCGAAGGGGAGGTAAAAAAGGATTTTTTCGGGAATCCCGAAAGACCATTTACGCCGCTAGCGGGAAAACCAATTACCCCTTCGAAAGAAGAGATTGAAAGAAATAACAGAGCACGCAGTGCAAAATTGAGAGTAGCAAAGAGAAATGACTAAACCAGGAGAAACCAAGAAAGCTAAAAAGCGCGGCCTCGCCAAGGGGTTGAGCTCCCTGCTGAGCGGAGACTTCTTGACGCGCAGTTTGGTGCAAGCCAACTTGCCATTCATTTTCTTTATGGTTGTCATGATGATCAGCTACATTGGCTACGGCTATTTCGCTGAGAAAAATGCAAAGGACTTGGTGCAGGCCGAGGCTCGATTGAGAGAGGTAAAAGCCGCTAATCTTTCTATAAATGCCAGGCTGGAAAAACTGAAGCAGCAATCGCAAGTGGCTCGATCCATCAGTGATCTCGGGCTTAAAGAATCTACCGATCCACCCAAGGTTATTCGCATTCCCAAATCTGAAGAAGAGTAAGATATGGCGGAGCGAAAAAATATCATCAACAAGGCATACCTGGTTTTCCTTGCGGTCTGTTTCTTTTCACTTTTTGTGTTGGGCAAAATTGTCATGATCCAATTTATCGAAGGAGATAAGTGGGAGGCAAAAGTGGAAAAACTCACCACCGACTTGCGGGAGATTACACCTGTGCGCGGAAATGTGTACACTACCGATGGAAATATGCTGTCCACTTCAGTGCCCATTTATGAGATTCGAATGGATATGGAGTGCGAAGGTTTCGATGAAGAAGCTTTCGATGAAGAAATTGATTCACTCTCTTTTCGCTTGAGTCAGTTATTTGGTAATAAAACCGCAGCACAATTCAAGAATGATCTTCTCGATGCCCAGAAAGCGGGAAATCGATACTACAGAGTAAAAAGTAAAGTGGAGCACGATGAACGGCAGCAAGCCGAGAAGTTCCCCTTTTTTAGACGGGGTCGGCTCAAAAGCGGAGTCATCTTTGAAAAAAACACCGTAAGAAAGCACCCTTTTGGAAGCTTGGCCGCGCGTACGGTTGGATACGAGCGAGATGGAGTTCGACCAGTAGGAATCGAGGGCGCTTACGATGCCGAGCTTCGCGGCGTACCGGGAAGTCGTTACGAAAAGAGATTGGCTGGAGGCACTTGGATGCCCATTGACAATACCAACGAAGTAGAGCCGCAAGACGGTTATGATGTGTATACCACCATCGACATCAACATTCAGGATGTGGCCGAAAGTGCCTTGCGCAAGCAGCTCAAGAAGCATCGAGCCCATCATGGTTGTGCCGTTTTGATGGAAGTCAAAACAGGACGGATTAAGGCCATTGCCAATCTTACTTTGAGCAAAGACAGCACTTACCGAGAGGTATACAACTACGCCGTGGGTGAAGCCACTGAGCCTGGATCAACTTTTAAGTTGCCCGCTCTCATGGCCGCCCTCGAGGATGGTTTGTTGGAGCTGACCGATTCGATTAATACCAAAAATGGAAAGCACAAGTTTTACGACCGCACCATGCGGGATAGTAACGACAAGGGATTTGGAAAAATTGATGTAGTCACAGCTTTTCAAAAGTCATCAAACGTGGCCATCTCTCGATTGATCTTCGATCGGTACAAGGACAATCCTAGAGAATTTGTGGATAGACTATTCAAAATGGGATTAGGTCGACCATTGGGAGTTGAAATTGCAGGTGAAGGCGAGCCGAAAATCAAAGATCCATCTGACCCAACTTGGTCGGGTACGACGCTTCCGTGGATGAGTATCGGCTACGAAACTTTGATGACTCCGCTGCAGATTTTGACTTTCTACAATGCTGTGGCCAACGATGGAAAAATGGTGAAGCCCGCCTTTGTGAAAGATTTGAGGAGAAACGGAAAGGTGCTCAAGACTTTTGAGCCTGTCGTGATTAATTCGTCTATTGCTTCGCACGAGACTTTGAGAAAGGCGCGGCTGATTCTCGAGACCGTAGTTAGCGCTGAGGGCACTGCCTCCAACCTGCGTTTTGGTGCCTATTCCATTGCTGGAAAAACGGGGACGGCACAAATTGCCAATGCCCAATACGGCTACAAGTACCAAGAGGCGGTGAGCTATCAAGCGTCATTCGTTGGCTATTTTCCAGCCGACAAGCCAGAGTATACATGCATCGTGGTGGTGAATGGCCCTTCGAACAATGTCTATTATGGAAACCAAGTGGCTGGCCCTGTTTTCAAAGAAATTGCCGATAAAGTATTTGCCGGAAGGCTCGACCTCCACGACTTGAATGAACAAGAGCCGGCTTTGTTAGCGGTAAAGATTCCTGTTTCCAAAAGTGGTCAAAGAGAAGATCTTGATTTCATCTTCAATGAGTTTAACGTTCCCGTTAATGACGAAGCAAATGGATACGCTTGGGTGACAACACACACGGGTACAGATACGGTAACCGTCGAGCGCAGAACCATTCCCAAAGATCGGGTACCCAATGTTGTTGGAATGGGATTGAGAGACGGGCTTTTCCTGCTCGAGAAAGCTGGCCTCGATGTGCGGGTGAAAGGCAAAGGAATGATTTCGAAGCAGAGCATACCTCCAGGCACGAATCTGAGCAGATACGAATCTATACAAATTGAATTGTCCTGACATGAAGTTGCTCAAAGACATATTGTATCAATCGCGAATCAAGCACGTCAAAGGCACGACCAATGTGGCCGTTGAGGCGGTAGTGTTTGATTCTCGAAAGGTGGTGGGATTCTCACTTTTTGTAGCGGTACGAGGCGAACAAGCCGACGGACATCTCTACATCGAGAAAGCCATCGAATTGGGTGCGGTGGCCGTTGTTTGCGAAGAGCTTCCCGAAGAGTTGCACGACGAGATCACCTACATTCAAGTGGAGAACAGTCGAGAAGCTTTGGGTCATTTGGCTGCTAATTTCTACGACAATCCTTCCAACGAACTAAAGTTGGTGGGTATCACTGGAACCAACGGTAAGACGACTACGGCGACCATGCTCTACCGCCTATTCAAACTTTTGGGCAAAAAAGTAGGGTTGATCTCCACCGTCGAAAATCGCATCCAAAACGAAGTGATTGGCTCGACCCATACTACGCCTGATCCTATTCAACTGAATGAGCTCTTGCGAAGAATGGTAGAAGCCAAATGTGGCTACTGTTTTATGGAAGTAAGTTCACATGCCTTGCATCAGCATCGAGTGGCAGGAGTTGAATTTGCCGGGGGAGTTTTCACCAATATTTCGCGTGATCACCTCGATTACCACAAGACTTTCAACGAATACATCGCAGCGAAGAAATTACTTTTCGATATGCTTCCTTCTTCGGCTTTTGCGCTGGTGAATCTCGACGATCGTCAAGGGGAAATCATGCTTCAAAATTGCAAGGCTAAGGAGCACAGAACCTATGCCTTAAAGGCAATGGCCGATTACAAGGCGAAAGTTATTGAAAACCTCTTTTCAGGTCTCCATGTCAATTTAGACGGCATGGATTTGTACTCCAAGTTGGTGGGGCGATTCAATGCATACAATATTCTTTGTGTCTATGGAGCAGCCAGATTGCTCGGCGAAGAAAAGATGGATGTGCTCACGGCTTTGAGCAATATCAATCCAGTAGCTGGTCGATTTGAATTAATCAAAAGCACCGATGGCGTGCGTGCCATTATTGACTATGCCCACACTCCAGATGCACTCGAAAATATTTTATCGACCATCATGGAGATTCGCACGCACAACGAACAAGTCATTACGGTGGTGGGTTGCGGAGGTAATCGCGACAAAGGAAAGCGGCCCGAGATGGCTGCCATTGCTTGTAAGTACAGCGATCGTGTAATTCTCACTTCCGATAATCCACGCAATGAGGATCCCCAAAGCATTGTTAATGACATGAAAGCTGGTGTGGAGCCTGTTAACTACAAAAAGACCAATACAATCCTCGATCGAGCCGAAGCCATTCGCATGGCCTGTGGCCTTGCTCAAGCAGACGACATTGTTCTCATTGCTGGAAAAGGCCATGAGAAATACCAGGAAATTAAAGGTGAGAGATTTCCATTTGATGATCTCGCCCTTGTAATTGAATCCTTTAAAGAGTTGAAGAGCTAATGCTATACTATCTTTTCGAATACTTGGATGAAGCATATGGTATCCCCGGAGCAGGTGTATTTCAATTCATCTCTTTCAGGGCGGCTATGGCCATCATTACCTCTTTGCTGATCTCGCTGGTGTTTGGGAAGTCCCTTATTTCTATGCTTCACAGAAAGCAAGTAGGGGAAACTGTTCGTGACCTTGGGCTCAAAGGCCAGATCGAGAAACAAGGAACACCCACAATGGGAGGTCTCATTATCATCGCTGCTATTCTTATCCCAACTCTCCTCTTTTGTGAATTGGACAATATCTACATCATCGTAATGATCATTACAACGGTGGTTCTCGGAGGTATCGGGTTTTTGGATGACTACATAAAGGTGTTCAAGAAAAACAAGAAGGGCCTTGCAGGGAAATTTAAAGTAGTTGGTCAAGTAGCCGTTGGAATTTTAGTTGGCGCCATTCTATTTTTTAATCAGGATGTGGTGAGCAAGAGAAAAGTCCTCCTCCAGAGTGAGCAAACTGGAGAGATTTCTTCGGAATGGTTTCAAGAGAAATCAGTGACAACGACCATTCCATTTATCAAGAACAACGAATTTAATTACGCCTGGCTTGTTGGTTTTTTCAATAAAGAAAAAGCCGAAGATTGGGCTTGGTTGATATTTATTCCGATGGTCATATTTGTAGTAACCGCTGTTTCGAACGGGGCAAATATTACGGATGGCCTCGATGGTTTGGCAACGGGTACCTCCGCCATAATCGGAGTCGTGCTAGCCATATTTGCGTTCGTTTCGGGAAACCTCGTTTTCTCTGATTACCTCAATATTATGTTCATTCCCGAATCGGGTGAACTTACGGTCTTCATTTCGGCATTTGTGGGAGCGTGCATCGGATTCCTTTGGTACAATTCCTTTCCAGCCCAAGTGTTTATGGGTGATACAGGGAGTTTGGCTTTGGGAGGGATCATCGCCGTTTTTGCCATTTCAATTAGAAAAGAATTGCTCATTCCGCTTTTTTGCGGAGTGTTCCTCATCGAAAATATTTCAGTGATGCTGCAAGTCAGCTACTTCAAGTACACCAAAAAGAAGTACGGCGAAGGTAGGAGGATTTTCCTCATGGCTCCCTTGCATCATCACTACCAAAAGGTAGGATACCATGAATCTAAGATCGTTTCGCGGTTTTGGATTATGGGAATTATCCTAGCGGTTTTGTCCATCGTAACGCTTAAGCTCCGTTGAAAAAGCTACTGGTGCTCGGAGCTGGTGAAAGTGGTGCGGGTGCGGCTCTACTCGGTAAGAAATTGGGATATGATGTCTTGGTTTCTGATTCGGGAATAGTCGCGGACAAATACCAAAACGTTCTTAACAAGTCGGAAATTAAATGGGAAGAAGGAGGTCATAGCGCTGAGTTTCTCGAAGGTGCAGAGATTGTGGTAAAGAGCCCGGGTATACCGAGTGAAATTGCCACAATCAAAAACCTAAAAGAAGCAGGGGCAGAGGTGATCTCTGAGATTGAATTTGGTGCGCGTAATTCCAACGCGAAGATCATCGGGATAACCGGAACCAACGGGAAGACGACCACCACATTGCTGCTTCATCACATTTTGCAAAAAGCAGGATTGGATGTAGGTATAGCAGGTAATGTGGGCAACAGCTTCTGTGCGGAATTGGTAGAAAGGGATCGCGAATTCTTTGTGTTGGAAGTAAGCAGTTTTCAATTGGATGATGCTTATGATTTCAAGCCATATATCTCAGTGATTACAAGCATTACCCATGATCACTTGGATCGCTATGGCTACGAAATGAGCCGCTATGTGGATGCGAAGTTCAGAATCACACAAGCGCAAGATGAGAACGATCATTTTATCTACTCGGCAGATGATGAAATCCTAAATGCTGAAATAGAGAAGAGATCGCTCAGGCCAATACTTCACCCCATATCCATTACCCGACCCGTTAAAAACGGAGCTGAATTAAAGAATGAAAAACTGATTATAAACATCACCGATAAACTATTTGAAATGTCCATACACGACTTAGCCCTTTTGGGTAAACACAACGCTAGAAACTCCATGGCCGCAGGAGTTGCCGCTCGTATTCTCGAGATACGAAAAGAGGTGGTTAGAGAGAGCCTTGCCGACTTCCAGAACGTGGAGCACCGACTTGAATTCGTCGCCACCATTCATGGAATCCAATTTATCAATGATTCAAAAGCCACCAACGTAAATGCCTCTTGGTATGCCTTGGAAAGCATGCGCGAACCAATAGTTTGGATCGTCGGTGGAGTGGACAAGGGAAATGATTACACCATGCTCTTTGAATTAGTGAAAGAAAAGGTGAAGGCCATTATTTGCCTGGGCAAAGACAACGAGAAGATTCTCGAGGCCTTTAGCGATAAGGTAGATCAAATCGCCGAAGCTTCTTCTGCAAGGGAAGCGGTGGGACTTAGTTACCAGTTTGCTGAAAAAGGAGATACCGTTTTGCTTTCTCCTTGCTGCGCGAGCTTTGACCTCTTCGACAATTATGAAGATCGAGGTCAGCAGTTCAAGCACTCGGTAAGAATGCTCTAAAAAAACCTTTTAAAACCATGTTCATGGATCCAAAAAACACGACGAAAGACCTTACAGAGAATCCACTGGTACGCTCTAGAATGAAGGCGCTTTTAACGGAACGACCTTTTTCTCTCGAGCCAGCGGGAATGATTAAAGGAGTGACTTTTGTCAATGATTCGGCTGCCACCAATGCCATGGCGGTGATCGAATCGTTGAGTCATTTTGAGGAGCCCATAGTGTGGATAACCGAGGCCAATGACCCAGGATTTGAATTGGATGACTACACAGAACTTCTGCGTGATAAAGTAAAAGCCGTCGTTGTATACGGCGAGCATACCGCAAGGTGGCACGATGCACTTTGGGATTACCTAGGCTTTTTTGTGAAGGCCAATAGTTGGGATGAAACCATCGAGTTGAGCCTGGAAATTGCGAAGGCAAATGATACGGTCATATTCTCGCCAGGATGTCGAGCTTCTGAACCGTTCTCCAATTTCAGGGAGCGTGGCGCTTATTTTAATCAGTTGCTTAAGATCAAGGCAAACGCAAAAGGATAAGGCATGGCAGAGGGCAAGTCATATACCATTCACAAGGGAAAGAAAAGTCAGTCGAAGACTTCCGTCGCCGCTCTAAATAGAATGTGCAAGAAATTGGAAGCCACCGCTTACAGAATGGATTTAGTCGGCGAAGTCGACGGTATCGGTTTTCTGAATGACAGCCGCTCAGTAGATCTGTTATCCACTAAAGACAGCTTTAAATGCTTGGCTGGACCAACAGTTTGGCTTACCACTACCACACCTCACGAGCGCGATTTCGCCTTGATTGAGAAGTACATAAGCGAGAAGATTAAAGCCATTGTGGTTTACGGAGCTGAGGCTATTGACATGCGCTTTAAGCTAGAAAAGCTGGTGAATACATTTCTAATTGTTGCCGATTTAAAAGAAGCTGTAAATGCAAGTTTCAAAGTTGCTGAAGCAGATGATTTGGTGATTTATTCACCCAGTTGTGTTGCCCAGGACGGCTACCTCAATTTCGTTGATCGAGGTCAAGCATTTGATAAATACGTGAAGGAACTGAAGAAGAGTTGAATAAAATTTGGACGACATATCTTAAAGGGGACAAAGTCATTTGGATGGTCTGTCTCATTCTCGGGATGGTATCGCTTCTTGCCGTGTACTCCAGTATTTCGTCCTTGGCATACAAGTACACTCAAGGCAATACGCTCTATTATCTCTTCAAGCATGGCATTATGCTCGCTTCGGGCTTCTTCATCATGTACCTCATTCACAAAGTCAATTACCGCTACTTCTCTCGCTTGTCGCAAATAGCGGTGTGGGTTGCGGCCGCCTTGTTAGTGCTTACGTTGATTCTCGGTGTGAATATCAACGATGCTAGCCGTTGGCTCAAAATCCCCATTATCAATCAAAATTTTCAAACCTCAGATTTTGCCAAGATCGCTCTTGTAGCCTACGTGTCTCGGATGCTGGTCGTAAATCGGAACAATCTACACAGTTTCAAAGATGGACTTCTCCCTATTCTTGTTCCGATCGGCTTAATTTGTGGTTTAATCTTGCCCGCCAATTTCTCTACAGCGGCCCTCTTATTCTTCGTTTGTTTTACTCTGCTCTTCATTGGCGGGATTCCTTTCAAGCACCTCTTGGCAGTTTTGGGAATTGCGGCGGCAGGCTTTGTTTTAATGCTTAGTCTTTCTTCGGTAGCCCCTAATTTGTTGCCGCGTGTCGAGACGTGGAAGACCAGGCTCATGAGCTTCGAATCGGGAGATAGCGAAGCCAATTACCAGGTCGAACACGCCATGATGGCTATCCATTCGGGAGGCCTATTTCCCTCAGGGCCAGGCTCTGGTGATTCCCGAAACTATCTGCCTCACCCTTATTCGGATATGATCTACGCCTTTATCATCGAGGAGTATGGAGCTATCATAGGAGGTTTTGGAATGCTCTTACTCTACCTGATTTTTCTCTATCGAAGTATCAAGGTCAGCAATGCCTGCGAACGCGATTTCGGCACGCTGCTAGTCATTGGCCTGAGTTTTTTGCTCGCCTTCCAGGCATTTATAAATATGGGAGTCGCGGTGAGTATTTTGCCCGTTACTGGTCAACCATTGCCCTTGGTCAGCATGGGTGGAACCTCCATTTGGTTTACCTGTTTGGCAGTGGGAATGATATTGAGTGTAAGCCGCACAAATATTGAAGGAGATACCGTCAAGGGAAAAAAACGAGTTAAAAGAAAGAGCTATGCCGTCGCCTAGAGTCATCATAAGCGGAGGAGGTACGGGAGGACATGTCTTTCCTGCCATTGCTATAGCCGATGCCATCAAAGCCATGCGTCCCGAAGCGGAGTTTCTTTTCGTGGGTGCCATTGGTCGAATGGAGATGGAACGGGTGCCCAAAGCAGGATATGAAATTCGAGGACTTGATATCAGCGGTTTTCAGCGCAGCCTTTCGGTAAAGAATCTGAGCTTTCCATTGAAGGTCTTGAAGAGTTTGAAGGTCTCGCAAAAAATTATCAAAGAATTTAGGCCCGATGTGGCAGTGGGTGTCGGCGGATATGCCTCAGGGCCATTGCTCCACGTGGCTAGCCGAAAGAAAGTTCCCGCTTTGATTCAGGAACAGAATTCCTTTCCGGGAATTACCAATCGCCTTCTGGCGAAAAAGGTGAATAAAATTTGTGTCTCCTATGACGGGATGGAGAAATGGTTCCCGCAGGAGAAGATCATCATGACGGGAAATCCCATACGGAGTAAGGTGGTGGATATCCAAGGAAAGAAAGAAGCAGGATTAAAGGCATTCGATCTCGATTCAGAAAAACCGACGCTTTTAATCGTTGGCGGAAGCCTGGGAGCCAGAACCATCAACGAGAGTATTGCTGGGGTTTTAGATGAAATAATCAACTCGAATTGCCAAGTCATTTGGCAAACGGGAAAACTTTATATCGAGAAAGCTCAGGCTATTCTCAAGGAGAAGAATGCTAGCAACGTTCGCGTGACTGCCTTCATCGAGGAAATGGACTTGGCATACGCTGCTGCTGATCTCATTGTGTCGCGAGCAGGCGCAATGGCACTCTCTGAGCTTTGTTTGATCGGTAAGCCATCAGTTTTGGTGCCATCTCCCAATGTGGCAGAAGATCACCAGACGAAAAACGCATTGGCCTTGGTGAAAAACGAAGCGGCCATTTTGGTAAGTGATGCCAACTCGCGCGCAGATTTGTGGCCGACCGTAAGTCAACTGCTCAAGAATGCAGATGCCAGAGAATCTCTGGCCAAGAATGCCAAAGCGATGGGCAAGCCAAATGCGGCGAAGAAGATAGCAGAAGAGGTATTGAAATTGATTGAAAAGAATTGAATTTAAGCGGCATACATAAAGTCTACTTTTTTGGTATCGGAGGCATCGGTATGAGTGCCCTTGCCCGCTATTTCCATCAATTGGGATTAGATGTAGCCGGTTATGACCGCACTCCTTCTCAGCTCACCAGTAAGCTGAAAGCTGAAGGTATTGAAGTGAATTTTGATGCCGCGCCCGAGGCTATTCCTTCGCGTTTCGTTGACTCACCGCTGAGCGAAATACTAGTGGTTTATACTCCTGCTATTCCCGAAAAAAATGAGGGATTAGGATTTTGTAGAAGCCGAGGCTTTAACGTCATCAAGCGTTCGCAAGCCCTCGAAGCCATAGTAGGTCAGAAAAGAACATATGCCGTTGCGGGTACCCACGGGAAGACCACCACTTCCTCGATGGTAGCGCACTTATTGAATCAAGGAAAGCACAGTGCTACTGCCTTCCTCGGAGGCATTGCCACGAATTTCAATTCGAATTTGGTGGTGGCCAAAAATTCGGATATGGCTGTCGTGGAAGCTGACGAATACGACCGATCCTTTTTGAGACTCTGTCCATTCGTCGCAGCGATTACTTCCGTCGATGCCGATCATTTAGACATATACGGAAACGCCGAAAGCTTGCGTTCGAGCTTCGAAGAATTTGCTCAACTCGTTCCCAAAGAGGGATTGCTTCTTATTCGAGAAGGCATCGAAATGAAGGTGGAAGCACCCGTTTGGACATACGCCGTGGAAAGCGAAACCGCCGACTTGACCACCAAGAATCTTCATGTAGAAGACGGGGCCTACCTTTTTGAGGTTTGGCTCAAGGGCCAAAAACTTGGGGAAATAATCATGCATTACCCTGGAAGGCACAATGCTGAAAATGCCTTGGCCGCCATCGGAATGGCACTTCACGCCAATGTGAGCTGGGAAGAAATTGCCGAAGGACTAAAAACTTTTCTTGGCGTTAAGCGACGCTTCGAATACCAAATAAGACGAGAGGACCGCGTGTACATCGATGATTATGCGCATCATCCAACTGAGATTAGAGCCTGTGTGAATTCGGCCAAAGAGTTGTATCCCGAAAAGAGAATTACGGGAGTCTTTCAGCCGCACCTTTATAGCCGCACACGTGACTTTTCCGATGAGTTTGCAGAGAGTCTTTCGGAGCTAAACGACCTTTTGTTGATGGATATTTATCCAGCACGAGAGGAACCTATTGAGGGAGTGGACTCTCAAATGCTATTGAATAAAGTACGCTTGGTGAATAAAAAGTTGGTAGCCCCTGAAAACCTAGTGGAAGAAGTTCTGAGATTGAGCCCTGAAATACTCCTCACCATGGGTGCTGGAGATATTGACCGAATGATCGAACCTTTGAAAAACGCTCTTGATGAAGAAGATGAATAGAGCTTTACGTTGGTTGGGTTACTGCATAGCGATATGCGGTGCCATTGTCATGCTTGGCTTTATTGAAAGCTCCAAGTCAGACGCGGTCTGCGAAGGAATTGAGCTGGAGTTTGTTCGCAATGTGGACGAACCTTTGCTGACGGAAGATTTCGTTCGCCAAACGATTCTAAGTGTTTCCAACCAAATCGTCGGTCAGAATTTGCGCCAAGTTAATTTTGATCAACTGGAAGAGGCTTTGAACGAGATTCCTTTTTTGAATCATTCTGTGGTTTACACCACGATTGACAATCGGTTGAAAGTAAGGGTGACCGAACGAACACCTATTGTGAGACTAATCGATGAGAATGGTATTTCTGCCTTAATCGATGCAGATGGATACTTGATGCCTGTTTCAAAGATTTCTGCTTTGAGACTGCCTGTGATTACAGGAAGTTTTCGATTGGAAAAGTCGCTAGTAGAAATGAATCTGCACACAAGCGATTCGTTGGTGGAGCCAAAATTAGCGGAAGCTTACGAGATGGGAAGTCTGATTTACGGCGATAGTCTCTGGAAAGCTCAATTTCAGCACCTGTCGTTTGAGAGAAATGGAGATTTAATCGCCTTCCCCCAGGTGGGCAATCACACGATAATATTTGGTTCTGAGCGTTTAGAAGAGAAGCTTGAAGTGCTTCGAATTTTTTACCGAGAAGGAATGAGCCAAGAAGCCTGGAATAAATACAAGTTAATAAACCTGAAATACAAGGATCAAATTGTTTGCACCAAAAAACACCCTTATGGAGGAACCTGAAATCATCGTCGGACTAGACATTGGTACTACCAAAATAGCCTGCATCGTGGGCCGAATCAACGAGTTCGGTAAGGTGGAGATTATTGCTTTGGGTCAGTCTGAATCACTCGGTGTCAGAAGCGGAGTGGTAAGTAACATCAACCGAACGGTAGAGTCGATACAGCGCGCTGTAGACATGGCCGTTGAACAAACGGGTGAAGAAGTAGGAGAAGTCATCGTCGGCATTGCTGGCCAGCACATACGCAGCCTTCAGCACCGCGGAATTTTAACACGTAAGGCAAAAGACGCCGACGAGGAAATCTCGCAATTCGATATTGACAACTTAGTGGAAGACATGCACCAATTGGTGATGAACCCGGGAGAGGAAATCATTCACGTCCTTCCGCAGGAATACATCGTCGATAATGAGCAAGGCATCAAAGATCCCATCGGGATGGCGGGAATCAGGCTTGAGGCCAATTTCCACATCATCACGGGTAAGGTCAATGCCGTAAAGAACATTTACAAAAGTGTCAGCAAGGCCGATCTCGAAGTAGCCGAGTTGGTGCTGGAACCACTTGCCTCTGCCGAATCAGTGCTTAGTCTCGAAGAGAAAGAAGCGGGAGTGGTCTTGGTAGACATCGGAGGTGGCACCACAGATATCGCCATTTTCCAAGATGGAATCATTCGCCATACGGCAGTTATTCCTTTTGGTGGAAACATCATTACCGACGATATCGCTTCGGGTTGCAGCATTTTGCGAAAGCATGCCGAGCAGCTCAAGGTGAAGTTCGGTTCGGCCCTTAGTTCCGAAAGCATGGAGAACCAGATCGTCTGTATACCTGGATTCAGCGGCCGTGATCCAAAAGAAATTTCGATCCGCAATTTGGCTAATATCATCCAAGCGCGAACAGAAGAAATCGTGGAGCAAATCATCTACGAGATCAAAAGTTCGGGGTACGAAAAACGCCTCATAGCTGGAATCGTGCTGACGGGTGGCGGATCTCAACTTAAGCACTTGCCCCAATTGGTGGAGTACTTGACGGGTCTAGAAACCAGAATGGGGTACCCAACTGAGCACCTTGGAAAAGACAATAAAGCTGACCTTTCGAGCCCGATGTACGCTACGGGTATCGGCCTGGTATTGAAAGGCTACCAATTGCTGCAAAAGAACAAGAAAAGAACTGCTGGCAAACGGGCTCCGATTCGCTCGGGCGGAAAAGACAAAATGAACTTATTTGACAAAATTCTCTCGAAAGGACAAGCCTTTTTCGACGACGACGATATCTAAAAAACCAACTCTAAAACTCTCTTATTATGGAATTCGATATGCCAAAAAACCAATCCTCTATCATCAAAGTCATTGGTGTAGGAGGTGGCGGTAGCAACGCGGTAAACCACATGTACGAGGCGGGAATCAAAGGGGTGGACTTCATCGTCTGCAACACCGACTCTCAAGCGCTCGACATTAGTCCAGTGCCCATTAAGGTTCAACTTGGCCAAAGCCTTACCGAAGGCCGCGGTGCTGGATCTATTCCCGATGTGGGGCGCAACGCTGCCATCGAGAACTTGGACGATATACACGAAATACTTTCTCACAATACTCATATGGTATTTGTGACCGCTGGAATGGGCGGTGGAACGGGAACAGGAGCCGCACCGGTTATTGCCAAGGCGGCAAAAGACATGGGTATCCTGACCGTTGGGATCGTTACGATTCCTTTCACCTTTGAAGGAAAAAAACGGATGCTTCAGGCTGCTGAGGGCTTGCGTGAAATGCGCGCCTCGGTAGACACGTTGTTGGTGATTACCAACGACAAGCTTCGTGAGATTTATGGAAACCTTTCCCTAAAGAATGCCTTCTCTCAAGCGGATGGTGTTTTGTCTATTGCCGCCAAGGGAATCGCTGAGATTATCTCAGTTACGGGTGCGATCAACGTGGATATGAACGACGTGAACACCGTAATGAAAGATAGCGGTGTGGCCATTATGGGACAGGGAACTGCCCGTGGTGAGAACCGCGCACTCAAGTCTGCCAAAGAAGCCTTAGAGTCGCCTTTGCTCAACGACAACAACATAGAAGGAGCCAAGTACATCCTACTCAACATCACTTACGGTGAGAGTGAGATTATGATGGACGAGATCTCAGATATTACCGATTACATCCAACAGGCGGCAGGATCTACTGCCGATGTGATTTGGGGCCACGGAAACGACGATAGCCTCGCTGATGACGAGGTGAGCGTTACCATTATCGCCACTGGATTTAAAATTACTCCAGATACGGGGTTTGAAATGGATGAGCCCGTGCGTCATGTCCTTACAACAGATGAGAAGAAGGAAACTCCTGTGGCCAAGCAAATGGATGACCCGATGGGATCTTCAGATGATGTGGAGCCTTACTTGAAAGATGCAAAGCCCTCTGCGGTGCAACCAACAGAAGCTAACAAACCAGCCGACGAGGTTCAGCGTTTTAACCTTTTTGAGGCAGAAGATTGCGCTGAGAAAGTTCAAAGCGAAACGAAGGACGAAGAAAAAACTTCCACTGCTCAAAAAGTTGAAGAACCACTGGACGAGAAAAAATACTACACATTAGGCGAAACGACTGAGGAAGAAGGAACTCTCGGGAACCGAGTGAATGCTGAAGTGGTGAACCAAGTGAACCGCGAGCGTCTGCGCAACTTGCGCGAGATGGCCGACCGTTTGAAAACTCCTGAGGGATTGACCCAATTGGAAAAAGAACCAGCCTACAAGCGTAGAAATGTTCGTTTGGACAATATTCCGCACAGCAGCGACTCGGAGGTTTCTAAGTATACCTTATCTCCTGAAGAGGATGAAGATGGAAACAAGCGTTCTGGTTTACGACCGAACAATCCATTCTTACATGACAACGTAGATTAATAAACGGCGATTTTGATCTTAAAAATGACTTGAGATAGCCCGCTATTACTTCTTCATTTTTAGTTGAAACTCACTGCTTATGGATTATTAGTTAAGATTTGAATTTATTGAAAACAAGAGAATGTCACTAGCAGATAAAATAAACGATGGCTTGAAAACGGCCATGAAGAATAGGGAAAAGGACAAGCTGGCAGTTTTGCGCGCAGTGAAGTCCGAATTACTTTTGCACGCCACCAAAGGTGGTGATGGAGACATTACAGAAGCTGAGGAAATGAAAATCCTCATTAAGCTTTACAAGCAAAGGAAAGAGTCTGCCGCCCTTTACTCAGAGCAGGGAAGAGAAGACCTTGCGGAAGAAGAAGTATTTCAGGCAGGAGTGATTGAGGAGTTTCTTCCCGCACAAATGTCAGAAGCCGATATTGAAGCCAAGGTGAGTCAGATCATAGCTGATACGGGCGCTGAAGGAATGAGAGATATGGGAAAGGTAATGGGTCAAGCCAATGCCGCCATGGCTGGAAAAGCGGATGGAAGCCTGGTGGCGAAGATTGTTAAAGCGAAACTAGGTTCTTAGAATATTTAAGAGTTGGAGAATGGAAAAGGGGCCTTGAGCCCCTTTTTTGTTTTTAGAAATGATCAATACGTTCATTTAGAGAATTTCACTGGCTCTCCTCCAACTTAAATCCAACCCCGTGTACATTCTTGATGCTCACACCTTGATCGTGCTGGAGGTATTTGCGCAGCTTGCTAATAAATACATCTAAGCTTCTCCCCACGAAGTAACTGTCATCACCCCAAACCAGATTGGTGATAAGCTCTCGCTCGATGACTTGGTTTTTTTGTTCGCAGAGGATCTTTAGAATTCCCGCTTCTTTTTTGGTTAGAACCTTTAAGAAGTCGCCTGCCTGCAATTCGTAATTCTCAGGATTGAAGGTGTACGAACCGATTTTGAAACCTTCTGCTTTGTCGTTTCCATTCGCGAGGTTGTTGCGCCTCAAGATGGCTTCTAACCGCAGCAGGAACTCTTCGTTGCTAAAAGGTTTGGTGATGTAATCGTCTCCTCCCGAGCGAAAGCCTTCCACCTTGTCTTGGGTCATGCTTTTTGCCGTAAGGAAAACGATGGGCACCTGCTGATTGATTTTTCGAATGTCGCGGGCCAACTCAAAACCATCTTTCTTGGGCATCATCACATCCAGAATGCACAGATCGTAGGGATGGGAATTGAACTGCTTTAGACCTTCTTTCCCATCTCGACTTAGGTGAACCATGTAGCCAGCTACAGAAAGGGTGTCTTGAATCACAAAGCCCAAAGAAGGGTCGTCTTCGACTAGCAGTATTTTGATGGGTTCGCTCATTTCTTTAACGGAAGTGTAAACCTAACATTCGTGCCTTTTCCTTCTTCGCTTTCTACTCTGATTTTTCCATCGTGGGCTTCCACCATTTGCTTCACGTAATAGAGTCCCAATCCAAAACCTTTTACGTCGTGCAGATTTCCTTTGGGAACGCGGTAGAACTTATCGAAAACCAGAGGGATGGATTTTTTGGGAATTCCTATGCCGCGATCGCTAATGGTTGTTTCAATGGAGTTTCCAGTTGAAACGGTTGAGATTTTCACTTCGGGATTCTCGTGGCTATACTTCACGGCATTGTCCAGTAAATTGAAAATGACATTTGAAACGTGTACTTCGTCTCCTTCGATTTGAAAATCGACGGCCTTTAAGTCGAGGTCGATTCTGAGGGCGTCGCGCTCATTGGCTACTTCAAGCGTATTGACCGCGCTCCGGAGCATTTCGTGTAGGTCGAGTGTTTCATGTTCTAGCTCCACGTTTTTTTGCTCTAGCGTGGCCAGTTGCAATACTTTATCTACTTGAAGTCTGAGTCTTCTTACCTCGTTATGGATTAGCTCGGCATAGCGGTGAAGTCTTTCGGGTTGCTGAGCGATGTCGGGTTTCAGCAGCACCTCACTGGAAAGACTGATGGAGCTGATGGGTGTTTTCAGCTCGTGCGTCATGTTGTTAATGAAATCCGTTTTCATTTCTGAAAGACGCTTCTGCCTGAGTACGATGTAAACGGCATAGGCGAAGAACACAAATACAATCAATGAAATGAGGGCGGAGAATGCCCAGGTTGAAATTTTTGTAGAAGGAGTTTCGATGGTAAAAGGCTCCTTGTGTGGAAAGAACACTCCGAAATAGTGTCCGTCTTTTTCCCATTTTATTTTTGGAACTTCTGAGCTTGTGGCAGGTTCAGCTTCTTCATTTAAGGCAATGTAATCTCCAAAAACGATGCTGTCGGTAAAGCAATCGTAAACTCCGTATTCAAAATTTTCTTGGATGTTTCTCCTTTCGAATTCGGTTCTAAGAAGACGTTCTAAAAGATAGGGGTGTACCGTATCGTTGATGGCGACGGTGAAGTAATTCGGTCGAATTTGTTTGACAGCCTGGAAGAGTTCTGCGGGATCATCATTGATCGTGAGAATCTCGTCGGCAACGTTGGTAAGAGCAATAGTGACGCGATCGTTGAACTGTTTGGCCTCGGAAGCTTCTTGATCTTTACGAAGGTCTATTTGGGTTCGTTGAACCTTAAAAGCCTTGTCGAGCCAATAAATCTGAGTAGCAATAATTCCCGCTACACTGACTATGGCCAATAAAATAAGGATACCGATTAGCTTGCGGCTCATGTTGCTAAGTTAATGACTCAGCGGAGCAGTCCTAGAGAGTTTAACAGAATGCTAACGAATGAAATTAAACAGCATGTTTGCGTTTTTTCTTAATCACGGAACAGACCTTAATGACATCAAGGGTATTCGAGTAGATTGTGTGATTGAGTTTAATAATTTCTCCAATAAGGTCAGCCTCGGGTGTCGTTAAAAGGTGCTGAAGATGGGCTCGTTTAAGCCCTGATGCGTTTATGTCTTTCATATTGAAGCAGACTTTGTTCTTCCTTGTTTTTCGGTTTTAGAGGTGAAAGGTTTCACTCTTCTTCAATCATATACAAGAACGATGCCCTTTCTCCCCCCACCAAACGCTTGTGATCATTGAACTTATGGGTTGATTTAACAATGTGTATTTAATTCACTTAGATCGATAAAAGGAGCATAATTTTTATTTTTAGATGTCCGAGTGAGTCGAGAATGAAAGTTTAGCAGGACCTTTTTTAATTTATCATTCGATTAAAAAAAAACGGGCTGACTCAAATTTGAGTCAGCCCGTTTTATTGGTTTCTATAACCTACTTGTCCTTAGTCCATATCCCAATAAACAGGAACTAAAGGATCTCCGACTACAACTGCATTCGGATTGTATAAACGTTCATCTTGTGGAGTTGGCAATCTAACAGGAATGCCAGATATAACTGCATTCGCATATGGATCTAGATCGGGCACACCCGTTCTTCTCCAGTCGGCATACGTCTCGATCTGAATATAAAGAGCGATGTACTTTTGACCCATAATGGTCTCCAAGGAAATCGTCCCAGCGGTTTCACTGGCAAATGCGTCAATGAAATCCTGAGATGGAGAAGAGCCCGTTACTTGCAGCACTGAAGCTATAACACCATCATTATGTGCATCAGCAGCCATTCCTGCTGCACCTGCTCTTAGCTGCGCTTCAGCTTCTAGAAACTTAGATTCTACGTAGGTAACCAAAGGAACAGGAGATGAAGCTGTGGCGTACAAATCTCCAACATATGATGTATTGCTAATTGACTGATCATCGTAAGGCGTTCCGCTGTATGCACCATCTCCATCAAGACCCAAGAAGAATTCTAATCTAGGATCATTGTTGCCAATCAACAAGTCTGCAAACGATTTGCTCACTCTATAGTAAGCTCCTCTGTCATTCTCGAAAGCTCTCCACTGATTAATAGCGTTACCATCGAAGAAGTTCATGAAGGCATCGTTCGCTGAGCTTACTGCAGCGCCTTGTTGCAGATAGTCAATTACATCGTCAGCACTTCCGCTAGGGTCTCTTTGGCTCAATCTATTTGCGTAGCGAGCTTTAAGTATCCAAGCTGTTTGAATCCATGAAGCTACGTTTCCACCGAAAATGAGGTCATCAGACCCTGGGAAGAAAACGTTGTCATTTACGCCTGAACTCAAATCTATTATAGCTGCGTCTAGCGTGGTCTGAATACGCTCTAAAACCACTTCTTGTGATTGATAAGCAGGCGTGAGCCCAACTGTTAGACCTAATCCAGCCTCATCGAAAGGCACGTCACCCCACAAGTCAGTTGCTAAGCCTATGTTCATCACCAGAATTACTTTGGCTATGCCTCCATAATATGGGCTTTCCGTGCCATAATCATTAATGATACTTCTGCAATCTACGACTGCTCCAGCCCAGATGGCTTCCCATTCATTCACATTGGTCAGTTCTGTAATGTTATACTGAGCAATTTCTTGGGATTGAGACCCTTCAGCTGTTCCCGCTAATTGGCGATTAAAAACAAGTGACTGGCGCGTCAATTGTCCGCAATACCCTGCGAAGGTTGCAACTTGAACATTTGCCAAAAGGAGTTCAGGAGTAACTGTTGCAGGATCATTGGGAGATACGATGTCGTCTTCCAAAAATCCATCACATGCACTTAAGGTGGCAAGTACTACCGCGATAAGTGCAACTTTATTTATTGTTCTATTTAATATCATCTTGTTCAAAATTTAGAATGAGAAGGATACCGCTAGACGATAAGATCTCGTGTTAGGGTTATTGAAATAATCAAAACCATTCAAGTTAGAACCTGCACCGGTCAAACTGGTTTCAGGGTCAACACCAGTATAGTTGGTTGACAACCACAAATTTCTTCCAGTGAATGTGAAGTCAAGGAAGCTAATTTTGGCGGTTTCGCTGAATCTAAGTCTGTATGAAAGAGATAGATCACGTAGACGAACCCAATCTACTGTTTCAACGAATTCTTCAGCAGCACCTCCGGCATCTCCTACAACGTTTTTGAAGTAAGTCTGAGCATCGATGGCTACTGTGTTTGGAGAGCCATTTATATCAACTCCTTCAACAACGTACATTCTTTCGCGGTCTTCAGAGTCAGCTGATGTTCCTACGTTGTTCATTCGAGCCTTCGTTCCGTTCCAGATGTCTCCACCTTTTCTGAAGTCCAAGAAGAACGAGAGGGTAAGATCTTTGTAGGAAAAAGTATTTCTAATGCCTGCTGTCCAATCTGGAATCCAACTTCCTATATTTCCTGATTGGGGGGCGATAGAAGGAAGTCCGTTCTCACCAATGATAATGTCTCCATTTCCATTTCGCACCCATCGCGTGCCATAAAATACACCTATTGGTTCGCCGACAATCGCAAATGATCCAATTGACGAGAAGGCAGCTTCGAGCTGAACTTCTTCTACACCATCTGCAAGGGCAGTCACTTCATTGTTGTTTGTAGCCCAGTTCATATTAACAGCCCATTTGAAGTCGCCACTCTTATAAGGATTGATTCCTAAAGTGATCTCCCACCCTTGGTTCACCATCTCAGCTGCATTTGTGTACTGCGAGTCAAATCCTGAAGTAGGAGCTGCTGGACGGAACAAAAGAATATCAGTTGATTTTTGGTGGTAGTAAGTCACGTCTAGATTAAACGTATTGTCCAAAAAGCTCATATTCAAACCAACTTCATTTCCAATAAGTCTTTCAGGTTCTAGATTTGGATCTCCCAGACCATCCGAGATTCCAAAACCATTCACATCACCGTAAGGGAAAGAGAGCCCATTGGTAAACCCATCAGTGTAAGTAGGGCTCACGTAGTAAGTTCTAGTTTGATATGGCACAGGTGGTATACCAACTTGCGCATAAGAGTATCGCACCTTTCCAAAATCAATCCAATCGGGTAAGTTCAATAACTCACTAAAGACAATTGAAGTACTTACAGAAGGGTAGAAGAAATTGTTGTTGGCAAGTTCGAACGAAGATGCCCACTCATTTCTTCCCGTAACATTTACATATAACCATCGATCGTAGTCGAGCGACACATTTCCGAAGAATGCAAAGGTCCTTAGATTCTCGGTATACCTTGAGGAATATAAATCCGAAGCATTGGACAGGTTGTAAAAGTTCGGAATGGTCAGGTTGCGACCACGCGAGAACACATCATCAAAGTCATCTATAAAAAAGTTGTGTCCACCTTGGGCTTGAAAAGTTATCTTATCACTGAACTTTTTCTTGTAGTCGAGTATGAAGTCACCATAAATTTGACGACCGATTAATCGGTTTTCATTTATTTGACCAGCTCCACGAATGTCAGAATTGTTTGAGCTTAGCGCAAAAAGTTGTTGACGTTGATCTACATATGCATCGACACCTAGGCGGTAAGATGCTTTCAAGTTTTCGGTGATATCGACAGATGCGTAAAAGTTACCGAGAAATCGATCCACATTTGAAGTGAACGGGTTATTGTTCACCGTATAAAGGGGATTGTCGTAAACAAAGAAGTAGGAATTATTATAACCCAGAGACGTTTCGTAGTTGCGCACATCAAATGTCACAGGCATCCGAAATAGACCCAAACTTACACCAGACAGGTTCGACCCGTTTTGAGCCATTGTGCTGGATGTTCTTATGTAGGTTGCAGAACCGCTTACTTCAACTTTGTCTGAAAGAGAACTGTTTGCACTTATTCTCACAGAAGTTCGACCGAGGTCAGTTTCAGGAATTACCCCTCCTTGTCTCGTATCTCCTATTGACACGCGAAAACCCGTTTTTTCGTTTCCTCCAGTTATTTCAACATTATTAACGAACGAGACTCCTGTTTGATAGAAGTTGTCAATATTGTCAAATGTTGGTTCATTAGTAATTCTGGCTCCCCAGCTGTTTGAAGACCCAAATGAAACGTCGTCGGCAGTTCCGAAACGTTCGTCAGGCCCTGGATTGGCGAAAGCAGAAGTTGTACCATTGACTCCTGAATTGTATGAGCTCTGAAAGTCAGGAACCTTATTTATTTCACTCAACTCTACCGCAGAAGAAACCCTTACACCAAGTCCTTTTCTTCCTCTACTCCCTTTCTTGGTTGTATAGATGATGGCACCGTTCCCAGCTCTTGCACCATAGAGGGCTGCTGCTGCAGGTCCTTTAAGAATAGTGACTGTTTCAATATCGTTTGGATTGATATCCAAAGCGCGGTTAGAGTTTTGCACACCCGCTAGGTTCGCATTGAAAGGATAATCACGTGGTGAAGATTGAGTGGTTTCATTATCAATCGGGACACCATCTACTACAATGAGAGGTTGATTTTCTCCCGTGAATGTGGATGGTCCACGAATAAGTATTTTACTCGAAGCCCCAGGAGTTCCACTTGAACCAGTAACCTGGACCCCAGCGGATTTTCCAGCCAGTGACTGAATAATATTGTTCTCTGCACTTCTCTGTAATTCATCCCCTCCGATTTCATCGACGGAATAACCAAGAGCTCTTTTCTCCCGAGAAATACCGAGGGCAGTTACAACTACCTCGTCTATCTCTATGCCGCTTTTGAGACTTACTGTTAAATTGGTTACATCGGTTAGGATTAATTCTTGGGTTTCCATACCAATAAATGCGAAAACCAAAACGTCACCAGATGCAGCATCAATGGAAAATTGTCCATCGACATTTGTTGCTGTTCCTGTGGTAGTTCCCTTTATCACTACCGTGGTACCGGGGAGCGTTTCTCCTGTTGATTCCGAAGCTACTGTTCCGGAATACGTTTTCCCCTGCCCAAATCCAACTTGTGCCAACAGGAGCACGAAGAAGGAAAGTGACAGTAATCTTTTGAAAATCATAGGCTTAAAGTTTAGGTGATTAGAGAATGGCCTTCTTTGTGAAGGCTTTCATACCTGAATTTAGGAAACTTTAAGAATACTTAACATAAATGAGCAATAAAGAATTTGATTTTTCGATGAAAAAGAGCTGAAGAGCAATGGATCGACCTTTTAGCTGTCGTCCAGAAAATTAAATAGAAGAGGTCTGATTATCTATGGTCTAAATCATTTTAAGTGAATGTATTGGCCTGAAAAATAAAAAAAACGTACAAAAAAAAAGGCCATTCACCGCGAGGTGAATGGCCTTTTAAATTTATTGTGACGCAGTTTAATTACATCATGCCTGGCATTCCGCCGCCCATTGGGGGCATAGCTTCTTCTTCTTCGATGTCGCTAATTACACATTCGGTAGTTAATAGCATTCCTGCGATTGATCCTGCATTTTCCAAAGCGATACGAGTCACTTTAGTTGGGTCGATTACACCTGCTTCGAAAAGGTTTTCATACTTCTCAGTGCGGGCGTTGTATCCGAAGTCGTCTTTGCCTTCGCGTACTTTTTGAACGATAATGGATCCTTCTCCACCAGCGTTTTGTACGATCTGACGAAGTGGCTCTTCCAACGCTCTCTTTACGATTGCGATACCTGTAGTCTCGTCTGCATTCACTCCTTCCATTGCTGCTATTGCAGGCAATGCGCGAAGGTATGCTACTCCACCACCAGCTACGATTCCTTCTTCAACTGCAGCACGTGTTGCATGAAGTGCATCGTCTACGCGGTCTTTCTTCTCTTTCATCTCCACCTCAGTAGCGGCACCTACATAAAGAACGGCAACACCACCAGCCAATTTGGCCAAGCGTTCTTGCAGCTTCTCTTTATCATAGTCGCTAGTAGTCGTTTCGATTTGAGCTTTGATTTGGTTCACACGTCCTTCGATAGCGCTTTTCTCACCAGCACCATTTACTAGAGTTGTGTTGTCTTTATCGATACTGATTTTCTCGCAAGTACCAAGATCTTCCAACGTAGCGTCTTCCAATTTGCGTCCTTGCTCTTCAGAAATAACAGATCCACCAGTCAAAATAGCGATGTCTTCCAACATAGCTTTACGGCGATCGCCAAAACCAGGAGCCTTAACAGCCGCGATTTTAAGTGATCCACGGATTTTGTTCACTACTAAAGTAGCAAGAGCTTCACCCTCTATATCCTCTGCAATGATTAAAAGTGGTTTTCCCGTTTGAGCTGCTTTTTCCAATACTGGAAGAAGGTCCTTCATGTTAGAAATCTTCTTGTCGTAAATGAGGATGTACGGGTTCTCCAATTCGGTAACCATCTTTTCAGAGTTGGTTACGAAGTAAGGAGAAAGGTATCCGCGGTCGAACTGCATTCCTTCCACTACATCTACGTAAGTATCGGTTCCTTTTGCCTCTTCAACAGTGATTACACCTTCTTTCTTCACTTTGGCCATAGCCTGAGCGATAAGCTTTCCGATGGTGCTGTCGTTGTTTGCAGAAATGGTAGCTACTTGCTCTATCTTCGAGTTGTCGTCTCCAACTTCTCTTGAGATTTTCTTAAGCTCTTTGATCACGGTTTCAACTGCTTTGTCGATTCCTCTTTTCAGATCCATCGGATTTGCTCCTGCAGCTACGTTTTTCAAACCAGCAGTAACCATGGCTTGTGCAAGTACAGTTGCAGTAGTCGTTCCGTCTCCTGCCATGTCAGCAGTTTTAGAAGCAACTTCTTTTACCATCTGAGCACCCATGTTTTCGATGGGGTCTTTTAGTTCTATTTCTTTGGCTACACTCACTCCGTCTTTAGTAACGGATGGAGCACCGAATTTTTTGCCAATGATCACGTTTCGGCCCTTAGGTCCTAACGTTACTTTTACTGCATCGGCCAATGCATCAACACCGCGCTTTAACTTGTCACGTGCTTCTACATCAAATGTGATATTTTTTGCCATTATTCTTGTTTTTTCAGGTTGTTGATTAATTACTGCCTACTACTCCAAATATATCTGACTCTCTCATCATCAGGTATTTTTTTCCATCAAGTGGAAATTCTGTACCTGCATATTGACCATACAAAACATGATCGCCAACTTTTATTTTTGGTTTTTTTCCCTTTTCATCTTCCTCGCTTACAGAAATTACTTCACCACGAAGTGGCTTTTCTTTAGCCGTGTCGGGAATAAAAATTCCGCTGGCGGTTTTCTCTTCTGCTGGAGCTGCCTCAACTACAACGCGGTTTTGAGAACCTGCAATTGGTTTGAAATTTATTGACATAGTTGTTATTGTTTTTTTGTTGAATTCGTCTAGACACAAAATGTGCCAGAAGGGATAACCTGAAAAGAAGTCCGATTCGGACAAAAAAAATGTCAGTGCGTATGACACACTGACATTATTATAGTTTTTTTAATTGACCTACAACTACTCTCCTGCGGCAGGAGTTTGTTCAGTTCCTGTTTCAGCAGAAGCTGATTCAGCTGGCGCTTGTTGCTGTTGCTGAGGAGCAACTTCTTTAAATTGGCTAGGTTGAACTTCAGCCGCATTGTCTTGCATACCAGCCGAAGCCAGACACAATACGAAAAGGACAATTGCCAAGCTCCAAGTTCCTTTTTCCAAGAAATCTGCGGTGCGCTGAACGCCTCCGATTTGATTTGCCGATGAGAAAGTTGAATCAAGTCCTCCACCTTTTGGATTTTGAATCAATACAATTAGCGCTAAGAGAACGCAAACTAAAATAATGAGTATGAAAATAAACACCTGCATGTCTTCTTGATTTTGATTAAGATTGTTCTTCTGCTCTCTTTTGAAGATCGGCAAAATAACGTCTTTTTTCCGGATATTTCAAACTCAGATTTTTATACGCTCTGATTGCCTTTTTATAGTCGCCTTGGCGCTCATAAATCTTTGCTAAAGTCTCGGTTACAAAGGATTCGTCATCCATCAAACTTATTTTACCCATTTGGGTAGGAGAGAAGAAGGCCTTTTTTGCTGGAGTGATTTTTCGATCCTCCGAAATGAATTTTTCGATTAGCGCTCTTTCTGGTTTAGAACTGCTATGACCTCGGTCAACATTCATTAGGAATCGACTGAAAGCAGAGCCTCCTTTTAGAGTTTCTTGATGAGGCTTGTCATCATCTTCAGTTTGGGTTGGTTTAAGGGAGCCT
Organism: Cryomorphaceae bacterium; assembly: GCA_047632755.1. Taxonomy (GTDB): domain Bacteria; phylum Bacteroidota; class Bacteroidia; order Flavobacteriales_D; family Cryomorphaceae; genus JAKVAV01. Next base: position 31,314 of record JBLIDT010000002.1, on the reverse strand, counting down.
GGCTCTTCTATTTCTTCAAACTCACTTTCGATTTCAAGCTCGCCCAACTGCATAACGGCTGCGGCCATGATTTGCTCCTCGAGTGGGTCTTTGTCAAGGGTTTCTGCGGGCAAATCCTCAGTCATCTGATCATCCACATCCACATCCACTTCTTCAGTAGTTTTTGGAGTGATGGACGGCTGGCTTATGACTTCGGTTTCGTTCTGTTTTGAATGGCTTTCGCCTTGCTCGATTTTTCTGAGAAGCCCGTCACGAACCACATGATCGTAAAGCTTCGATCGGTCTTGAACATAGATGGAAGCCTTATTGATGAATTCCTTGAGCTCCAGATCATCCTTTTCTTTTGCCCCCATGGCGAGGAGAACTTTGAAGGTGGAGCAGTAAGGATATTTCAATGAGAGATTTCGAATTTCATTGAAATCTGATCCTTCGGGAATCCGACCCGAATCAATCATCTCTATGATTTTAGCTCTTTCCATCCTTACCAAGCGCCGAGTGAAGCGTCAAAAATATCTTGTGTAAGCTGACCATTGACCTCCTCGACAAGTTCAATTTCGATATCAGTAAAGTTTACTTGAGAGTCGTAATCCGCAAACCGAGAAAAATTCTTTTCGAAACTCTTGTCCTTTTCTATTGTGTTGGTATATTTCACTTTTACGGTAATGGTGAGCCTGTTCAATGTAGTGAATTCCTCGCTGGAAATGGCCGCGTTGCCAATTTGGTAGCCCGTTACGATTCCTTCGAATTGAAGATCGCCTCTTTTGGCGGCTAGGTCCAATCTCGTTTGCGCTAGCATAAGATCTTTAAAGGACTCTGATAATACCAACCCATAGTCAGGGCTAGCCTGAGGAGTGGCAATTTGGAATTGCTGAACAGAAAAAGTATTGGCGTCAGCAGGAATATCTGCACCTGTAAAGGAGTAATTTACCGTACAGCCTGAAAGCGCGATCAGCAATAGCAGAAGATATGATTGGTGTTTTTGTGTCAAAGCCTATTTGAGATTGTATTCTTTGATTTTGCGGTACAAGGTTCGTTCCGAAATACCCAATTCTTTGGCTGCCCACTTTCGACGATTGTTGTGCTTTCTAAGAGCTCTTTCGATTAGATCTCTCTCTGTTTGTTCCAGAGAAAGCGTCTCCTCTATTTCTTCGTGCTCATCAATGTATTGGCCCTGTGATGGCTTCGATATATTGTAGTCAGCAGGCGAAAAATCGTGATCTACGTCCGTTTCCTCATTTTGCTCAAACTCTTGTTTTTCGTTGAAAAGCCGTTTGATGGCTGAGGGATTCTTCGTTCTTAGGCTATTCTCATTCGTTCGGTTTTGAACCAGTTCAAGAACGATCGATTTGAGGTCACTCACATCTTGCCTCATTTCGAATAAGACCTTGTAAAGGATCTCTCTTTCACTGAAGTCAGTAGCTCCACTAGCCCCAATCTTCTGATCGATAATAGCGGGTAAGTTGGCGTTTCCAGCGTCGGGAAGGTACTGGCGCATGATCTCCGCCGTTATGTTTCGCTCTTCTTCTATGACCGAGAGTTGCTCGGTAATATTTTTTAGCTGCCTAATATTTCCAGGCCAGTTGTAATTTTCTAAAAGGATGACGGCATCTTCATTCAGTCGAATGGCGGGCATCTTGTACTTTTCAGCAAAATCGACTGCGAACTTTCTGAAAAGGAGGTGTATGTCTTCCTTCCGATCGCGCAATGGCGGTAGATAGATAGGCACGGAGTTCAGTCGGTAAAAGAGGTCTTCTCTAAAAGTTCCTTTAGAAATGGCCTTATCCATATTGACATTGGTAGCGGCAATGATTCGAACGTCTGTTTTGACATTCTTGGAAGATCCTACCCGAAGAAATTCACCGGTTTCTAAAACCCGAAGCAGTCTGACCTGAGTTTGCAAGGGCAGCTCCGCCACTTCGTCAAGGAAGATCGTTCCGCCATTGGCTACTTCGAAGTATCCTTTTCGGGAATCATGAGCTCCTGTGAAGGCTCCTTTTTCGTGACCAAATAGTTCGGAGTCTATAGTGCCTTCGGGGATGGCCCCGCAATTTACGGCGATGTACTGTCCATGCTTTCTCGCGCTGAGGGCATGAATGATTTGTGGCATCGTTTCTTTCCCCGTTCCGCTTTCTCCTGTGATTAAAACTGAAATATCGGTAGGAGCCACTTGCACGGCAATGTCGAGTGCTCGATTGAGCAAGCGAGAATTACCGATAATTCCAAAACGTTGTTTGACTTGTTGAATATCCATTTACTGATTTACTACTTCACCAATTAGAGTTGCAGAGGTGCATTCATTTATTCTCACATCCACATATGTTTTTGGCTGAATGTCCCCTCGATCAAATACGATCACTGCGTTTTGGCTATTTCGACCAAAAAGCATTTGGTCAGATTTTTTTGAAAAGCCCTCCACGAGAACTTTGAATGTTTTGCCAAGCGAAGCTTTGTTTCGTACAAAACTATTCTCGTGTTGAATCGCGATGATTTCCTCTAGCCTTTTTTGTTTTACGGCTTCTGGGACGTCATCTTCAAATTTTCTTTCAGCCAACGTTTTCGGTCGCTCTGAATACTTGTACATGTAAGCAAATTCGTACACCACTTCCTTCATGATCGAAAGGGTCTCTGCGTGCTCTTCATCCGTTTCGTTGCAAAAGCCTGCGATGATGTCTGTACTAATGGCAGCAGTTGGCATAATGCGACGAATGGCGTCGATTCTGTTCATGTACCATTCTCGCGTATAGCCGCGGTTCATGCGTTTTAATACGTCGGTATTTCCGCTCTGAACTGGTAGGTGGATGTATTTGCAGATGTTTTCATACTTGGCCATGATGTGCAGCACGTCATCGGTCATATCCTTTGGATGCGAGGTAGAGAATCTGATTCTCAACTCTGGATTCACCAGTGCCACTTTTTCCATCAGTTGCGCAAAATTCACCGTTTCTTTCTCAGGGTCAAGAATCTCTCCTTTTTTGGAAATATTCCATCTATACGAGTCTACATTCTGACCTAGGAGAGTGACTTCTCGGTATCCTTGTTCAAAGAGGTATTTTGCCTCATGCACGATAGTTTCAGGGTCTCGACTTCTTTCGCGGCCACGCGTAAACGGAACCACACAAAAGGAGCACATATTGTCGCAACCTCGCATGATAGAGATGAAGGCAGTAACACCGCTGGTATCGAGTCTAACGGGATTGATTTCGGCGTAGGTCTCCTCTCTGGATAAAAGCACGTTAACGGCTTTTCTACCATCGGTTACTTCTTCTACCAAAGAGGGTAATTCGCGGTAAGCGTCTGGTCCAACGACCAGGTCTACCAGCTTTTCTTCTTCCAGAAGCTGCTCTTTAAGCCTTTCGGCCATGCAGCCAAGAATTCCGATCATCATATTAGATCGCTTCTTTTTCTTGAGGGTGTTAAATTGCATTAAACGCTTTCTGATGCGTTGTTCCGCTTTATCTCTGATGGAGCAAGTGTTGATTAAAATCAAATCTGCTTCTTCACTGTTGCCAGTGGTTTCGAAACCATTTTCCTTCATGATGGAAGCCACGATTTCGCTATCCGCAAAATTCATTGCGCAGCCATAGCTCTCCAAATAGAGTTTCCTACTCTTTTTAGTAGACTCCCTTTTCAGCAAAGTTGCTTCACCCTGACGTTCCTCCTCTAGCATACTCTCTGAACTCGTTTTCATTAACTCTCTTTTCAAATCTGTGCGAAGTTATTGAAAAAATAAGTGTTTCTGCCAAAATGACAGGCGCAGAAAAAGGGTTGAATGACGGAATTTGTGGGTCACTCAAATCAATTAGGAATTCATTGCTTTACTTTGCATCCGTTGGCCTTGTGCCCAAAACCTGAAGGAATGTCAAAGAATCTAGTCATAGTTGAGTCCCCCGCAAAAGCCAAAACCATTGAAGGGTTTTTGGGAAAAGACTTTATTGTAAAGTCGAGCTACGGACACGTTAGAGACCTTAAAAAGAAAGGGTTATCTGTCGATGTGGAGAATAGCTTTCTACCCGAATATGAGATCTCGCCGGATAAGAAAAAGATCATTGATGAGCTCAAAAAATTGGTGGCGAAAGTGGATAAAGTTTGGCTGGCGACGGACGAGGACCGCGAGGGTGAAGCCATCAGTTGGCACTTAGAACAGGTACTTGACTTGGGAAAAAAGGACGTTAGTCGAATAGTATTTCATGAGATTACGAAAGTGGCGATTACGAAAGCCATTGAAAATCCGCGAAAATTGGATTATCGTTTGGTGGACGCCCAGCAAGCTAGAAGAGTGCTGGATCGTTTAGTTGGGTTTGAGCTGTCACCAGTTCTTTGGCGAAAGGTAAAGCCTTCATTAAGTGCTGGACGTGTTCAATCCGTTACTGTGCGACTGATCGTCGAGAGAGAACGCGATATCAATAATTTCGAAGAGAAGTTTGGCTACCGCGTAACCGCAGTTTTCTCTACAGATGGAAAATCGTTTAGAGCTGAATTAAACAAGCGATTTGACGCAGTAGAAGAGGCGAGAGAATTTGTAAAGGCGTGCAATGGCTCTTCCTACAAAATAGATGACCTTCAAGTCAAACCGGCAAAGAAGACCCCAGCAGCGCCATTTACTACCTCGACTCTTCAGCAAGAAGCGAGCAGAAAATTGAGTTTTAGCGTTGCTAGAACTATGTCTGTTGCTCAAAAACTATACGAAGAAGGGAAGATCACCTACATGAGAACAGATAGTCTCAATCTTTCTGATACCGCGAAGGATGGAGCAAAGAAACAGATCACTTCTGCTTATGGGGCGGAGTTTTCGAAGCCACGTCATTTCTCGACAAAGGCCAAAGGAGCACAAGAGGCTCACGAGGCCATTCGTCCAGCGGACATGTCGGTAGCATCTGTTGACGGTGACCCCGCAGGCCAAAGGTTGTACGACCTGATATACAAGAGAACCATTGCTTCTCAAATGGCCGATGCCGAGCTAGAAAAAACACGAGTTAGAATCAAGATTGAAGGACCCGATGCACCATCAGATAGTTTGCACTTTGTGGCAAAAGGAGAGGTGATCAAGTTCGAAGGTTTCCTGAAAGTTTATTTGGAAGGCAACGATGATGAGGACAGCGATAAAGAAGAGGAAGGCTTGCTTCCGACTATGAAAGTCGGCGACACGCTGGAGAGAAAAATAATCACTGCTACCCAAAGATTTGGAAATCATCCTCCGCGCTACACCGAGGCGAGTTTGGTTAAGAAATTAGAAGAATTGGGAATTGGAAGACCGAGCACATATGCTCCCACTATTTCTACCGTGCAGAAGCGAGGCTACGCAGTGAAAGAAGATCGTGAAGGCCGCAAAAGAGATTACACGGTGATTGAGCTTGAAGGGACTGCAGTTGATGAGAAAACGAAGACTGAGATAACTGGAGCTGAAAAGCAAAAGCTATTTCCGACCGATATAGGGATCGTTGTAAACGATTTCTTGGTAGAACACTTTGAGAAAATATTGAGCTACGACTTTACGGCTACCGTCGAGAAACAATTTGATGATATAGCGGAGGGAATGCTGGAATGGACAGACATGATCAAGTCTTTCTACAAGCCATTTCATGCAAATGTTGAAGAAACTCTCGAGCATGGCGATCGTCCTACGGGAAGAGATCTAGGTAAAGATCCGAAATCAGGTAAACCAGTTTATGCTAAAATCGGACGTTATGGACCGATGGTTCAGATCGGAGATGCTGAGGACGAAGAAAAGCCTCGCTTTGCGTCATTGCGTCATGAGCAGAGCATGACTACCATCAACCTAGAAGATGCGCTAGAACTCTTCAAACTTCCCAGAGAAGTCGGGGAATTTGAGGAAGAGAAGGTAACCGCTGCCATTGGACGTTTTGGTCCATACTTGAGGCATAAAGGGATTTTCGTTTCAATAAAGGAAGATGATGGAGATGATCCTTTAAGCATTGAAATTGTCCGTGCTGTTGAGTTAATAGAGGCGAAAAGGAAGGCAGATCTCGAGAGAATCATCAAAACCTACGAGGAAGATGAGACTGTTCAAATCCTAAAAGGACGCTGGGGCCCATACTTGAAAGCAGGGAAACAAAACATTAAGATTCCAAAAGATGTAGAGCCTGAAAGCCTAACTTTTGCCGATTGTCAAAAGCTTATTGAAGAAGCCCCCGAGAAGAAAGGACGTGGTGGAGCAACCAAAGCAAAAAAGGCAGCTCCAAAGGCAAAAGCAAAGAAGGCAGCCCCGAAAGCAAAGAAGGCAGCTCCAAAGGCTAAGAAGAAAGCGAAGTAAACATCTTTATATATGTCCTGGGTCGATGATATCTCTTATTTCTTCACTCCTCTAGAAAGCTCTATTTCAGGCTATTCTACCAAAGAGGGAACCAAGGTTGGCAATACCCTCAGAATTCACGGTCCTTCCTCATTTCCCGATTTAGAAGGAGTGAAGTTTGCGATTGTTGGAGTAAAAGAGTCTCGAAGGTCTCATTTTGAAAATCAATCGGGGGCGCCAGACGCAGTGCGCCTAAAGCTTTATGAACTTTTTTCTCCTGCTGAAACTATGGCGGGAGCAGATTTGGGAAATATCGAGCAGGGCGAAACTCCTGAAGATACTGATGCTGCGTTAAAACAAGTCATTGCAAATTTGACCACGCGCCACATTCCTGTTATTGTTTTAGGCGGTACTCAGGAGCTCACTTTTGCAATCCATCAAGGATATGAGGCGTTAGAGGTTCCCGTGAACCACACCATTGTGGATAACAGGATTGACCTAGGAGAATTCCGCGACCAACTGTCGATTCAGAATTACCTCAGTAAGATAGTCCTTCATGACCCATCTTACCTTTTTAACCTCACCATTTTGGGCTATCATACTTATTATGCTGACCCTGAAGTGATGCAGTTAATGGAGAAGATGTATTTCGAATCCATTAGAATTGGTGAGATTAAGTCGGATCCAACAATCACTGAGCCCCTTATTCGCAATTCTGATATGATTTCCATTGATATGATGAGTGTCAAGAATGAATCTGCGCCAGGAACTTTTGAGCCAAACGGTTTTGATGGAGAATCAATTTGTAGAATAGCGAGGTACTCTGGCATGAGTGACAAGGTTTCTACATTCGGTGTTTTCAATTACAATGTAGATCGAGATTCAGATGGACAGCAGGCCACCCTTATTGCACAGATGATATGGTATTTTTTAGAAGGATTACTCGGACGAGTCAAGGAATTTCCTTTAGTTAAGAAGCAGAATTTTGTGGAATACAAAGTGCAATTGCCAGAGTACAAAGAGGACCTTGTTTTTTTCAAAAGTAAGAGGACAGATAGGTGGTGGATGAAAATTCCATACGCCGTGACAGGCTCTAAGTTTTCTGATAGACACCACCTTATGCCTTGTGGCTATGATGACTACCAAAGGGCAAGCCAAGGAGACATGCCTGACCTTTGGTGGAAAACTTATCGAAAACTTGGGTGAAAAATTAATTTTAGGATTCCTCTTTGTCTTAAGATAACAAGCAAGGGTGACGTTAAAAATTTTTGTCAGTAAGCATATTTACTTATTTTAGCCACGTTCTTAGCGGTAGATGACCCCTCCAGAAGGGGTTGTTTTCGTTAGAAAACCAATTGAACCTGAATGAAAAAACTTAGCCTCTCAATAGCTTCCTTACTAATTTGCAGCACCTTGGTTTGGGGTCAACAAGACCCTCAATTCTCACAATTTATGTATGACAGGCTTTCTGTCAATCCAGCTTTTGCGGGTAGCAAAGATGCTATCTGTGCTACCCTCATTGGTAGACAGCAGTGGTCTGGTCTTTCAGGACAGCCCTCTACAGGACTTCTCAATGTATCAGGACCTATTAATTCTATTAAAAGTGGAATCGGAGCAACGGTCTATTTGGATGAAATTGGCCCGCAGTCAACGACATCATTGAAACTTTCTTACGCATACCACATCAAAATTTCAGGTTCTACTAAGCTTGCTCTTGGTGTTGGAGTAGGGCTTCTAAGTAGTTCCTTAAGTACTGATTGGAGAGCATATGACTTCGACGACAACGGCAATGTCGTTGGTAGTGGATTAGGAAGCGGTATTGGCGACCCCTCCATTCTTCAGCAAGCCCAGCAAGCGTCAACTTTTGATGCTTCATTTGGAGCTTACTTGTACAACCCTAAATATTATGTAGGTATCTCTGCCGTGCATTTAAATGAGGGGGATTTGTCCGAGCTTAATATTAAAGTAGCCAGACACCTTTACTTTATGGCAGGCTATGACTTTGAGTTGACTCCAATGATAACTTTGTCGCCACAAACTCTAGTGAAAACAGACCTAGCCTCTACTCAAGTAGATATTAATGCAACGGCTACTTACAATAATACTTTTTGGTTAGGCGTTAGTTACCGACTCGAGGATGCGATAGCGCCAATGGCTGGCTACAACTATCAATTCCCTGACGGAAAAAGCAACTTGAGAATAGGGTATTCTTACGACTTGACTACTTCAGAGTTAAATAATTACAGTAGCGGAAGCCACGAAATAATGCTTGGCTACTGCTATCAGTTACAAAAACCATTACCAAAACGTGTTTACAAAAACCCACGCTTCCTTTAGCGAATTTGTTTGAAACCATTAATGCGATACTGACGTAAAGAAGTCGCTGTAAACCGTTTTATTGAGGATTAATAACCTGTAAGGCATGAAAAGAATCATATTATTTCTGTTAGTTGCCTCAACTTTGGCGAGTTGTGTAGGTGGAAACCGAGGCGAACTTGTCGGCGTAGCGCCGAGAGAGGATTGGATTCAGTACAATCCTTATGGAATGAATTACATTCATTTTGGGAGTTATGTCATGGGATCTGATGATCAAGATGTTCCTTACGCTCAGGTGAATAACACGAAGCGTGTGACCGTCTCGGCGTTTTACATGGATGATACCGAAATATCCAATAATGAATATCGACAGTTTGTCTACTGGGTGAGGGATTCAATTGCCCACAGATATTTAGGTGAAGCAGGTATAGGCGAGCACGTCATAGAAGAAGATGAGTACGGCGAAATTATTGATCCCCCAATTATCAATTGGGATGAAGGAATAGAATGGAACGGCGAAGATGAACGCGAGGAACTGGCAGATTTATTTTTGCCCGAATACGAGCGATTCTACAGAAGGAAAGAAATAGATACCCGAAAGCTTAAATTTGAATACTTCTGGATAGACCTCAAGGCTGCAGCTAGCAAATCTGGTCGAGATTTGGATTTGTCCTACACCAATATCAAGGGGCAGAACAATGCTATTCGTGGTCACACTGATAGAAGCAAGTTTATTATCAGAGAGATAATTAATGTCTATCCTGATACTTTGGCTTGGGTGCATGATTTCACTTATGGGTTCAATGAGCCAATGACGGAAACTTATTTCTGGCATCCTGCGTACGATAATTATCCTGTAGTGGGAGTTACTTGGCAGCAAGCCAAAGCGTTCAATGTTTGGAGGTCACAAATACTAAGTTCGTGGCAACAGAAGAACGGTGAAACATACGTTCAGAGATTTAGGTTGCCTACCGAAGCGGAATGGGAGTATGCTGCTCGTGGCGGTTTAGACAAGAATCCGTATCCGTGGGGTGGTCCTTACATCAGAAATATCCTTGGTTGTCCTTTGGCCAACTTTAAGCCTCAACGTGGTGATTATGTCGATGATGACGGATGCACTACGGTAGATGTTCGTTCATATGAACCAAACGGCTATGGTCTTTACTGCATGTCAGGAAACGTTGCTGAATGGACAAGTACGGCTTATGACGAATCTGTGTATGAGTTTGCTCACGATCTAAACCCCGAATACCAGTATGATGCTTTGGCAGACGATCCACCGGCGCTGAAACGTAAAGTTATTCGCGGAGGTTCTTGGAAGGATGTGATGTACTATCTTCAAAATGGAACACGCTCATACGAGTATCAAGATACTGCTAAATGCTACATTGGTTTCCGCTCAGTGATGAGTTACCTTGGCAGAGGTAAGACCGGGAACTCCGAGGATTGGAACTAAAAACCTCATCTTCATTTATTCAAATTCTTCTTATTGAAACCAGCAAGAATTATTAACAATTTCTAAAAGCAAGGAAAATGAAACCAGGAAGTAAATCATGGAAAAAGTTTATGGCCAAGCTCTACGGAATCGGAGCGGCTGTAGTGATTATTGGAGCACTTTTTAAAATTCAACACTGGCCATTTGCAGGTGCGCTTTTGGTAGTCGGTTTGACTACAGAGGCAGTCATTTTCTTCTTTTCGGCTTTTGAGCCGGTGCATGAAGAATTGGATTGGTCGCTCGTTTATCCGGAGCTAAGAACAGGTGAGCCAGCAAAAGAATCACTTGGACACAAAGATGACCAGTCCATTACAGAGCAACTTGATCATATGCTGGAAGAGGCGAAGATCGAGCCAGAGTTAATAGCTAGTTTGGGCAACGGTTTGCGCAGTTTGAGTAGTCAGGCTGAGAAGCTTAATGACATGTCCGATGCCTCTGCAGCTACCAACGAATATGCAGAATCCTTGAAAGGCGCTTCTGCTAAAGTGGGTGAACTGTCAGATTCTTATGTAAAAGCTTCAGCAGCCTTAACGGTTCTTACTGAAGGGCAAGTTGAAGGAGCTGCAACAGGTGAACACTTAAAGAAGATGAGTTCTAATCTGGCCGAGTTGAATAGCATGTATGAAACTCAGCTTCAAGAACTTCAGAATTCATCTCAATTGTACAGTGGAATTACTGAATTGATGACGAATCTTAACGATTCTGTTGAGGATACCAAGAAGTACAAAGAGAATATCTCTGAGTTGGCTTCGAATCTTTCTCGACTGAACACGGTTTATGGCAATATGCTCTCTGCGATGAGCGCACCTGCCTCTGTTAACGTCTAATTAACTCTTAAAACAAAGTCTTAAGACATGGCAGGAGGAAAAGAATCCCCGAGGCAGAAGATGATTGGTATGATGTATCTCGTACTGACTGCTCTTTTGGCCCTTAACGTTTCGAAAGAAATCTTGGACGCGTTTATCACGATCAATAAAGGTCTGGAAACCACTATGGTTACTTTTGATGGAAAGCTTGCAGGCCAATACGGTGCCTTCAATGCTTCCTTCAACGAAAATCAAGAAAAGTATGGAGCAGCTTGGGAACAAGCTCAAGAGTTGCGCACTCAAGCCAAAGAGCTTATCCACCATATGGACCTGATTAAGGCTAAAACTATAGCTGAAACAGAAGGTTTGACAATGGAGGAAGTGATTGGTAAGAATGAGATCGGAAAGGATACGATTTTGGGACTTCAATACGTAAATGGTAAAGACAACTATCTCAGCAATACCAACCTGATGGTTGGTGCTGAGCCAGATGCGCCCCGAGACAATGACCACGAGGATGGAAACAACTACCGAGCAACTGTATTGAAGCAGAAGCTAGTGGATTATGGAAGCAATCTAAAAGCCATGGCTCAGGGAAATGCGACCGTTCAATCCGCCATAGACAGCTTATTTACATTTCCTGAAAAGTACAAAGATGCTTCAGGGACTACCACGAATTGGGAAGCCTTGAATTTCTCTGATGTTCCACTTGCAGCAACGACTACTCTTTTGAGTAAGCTTCAAGCCGATGTGCGAAATGCTGAGTCGGATGTTCTCGGATACCTTTTTGCTGGCGTTGAGGCGGCTTCTTACAAGTTTACTCAATTAGCTCCTATTGTTATTCCTGAGAAAACATACATTCTAGAAGGTGATTCTTTCAGAGCGAAGGTTTTCTTGGCAGCTTATGACAATACAAATCTACCTGGCATCGATTTAGGGCCAGAAGGTCTTGAGCTAGATAGTGGTGTGGTAACTCTTCCTGAAGGTCAGACTTCTGTTGTGAAAGTTGGTGCCGACGGTTTTGGTCGATTGGCTATACCTGCCCGAGGTGTAGGAGATAAGCATTGGGAAGGTATTATTAAGTTCCGAAACCCTGCTACTAAGGCAGAAGAGCCATACAAGTTCATTGTTGAGTATGAAGTGGCCAAACCTAGTTTGGTTGTGTCAGCAACAAAAATGAATGTGTTGTATCGGGGAATTGAAAATCCAATAGAAGTTTCGGTTCCTGGAATACCTCAGGATGCTCTGACAGCTACAATCAGCACTGGTAGTCTATCTAAGAAACCAGATGGTTCCTATGTTGCGAATGTAAAAACAGGCTCAGAGGCTATTGTTAGTGTCTCTGCCGAAATTCAAGGACAGAAGAAGAATATGGGACAATTTAAGTTCCGTTTGAAATCTGTTCCTGATCCTGTCGCTAAGTTTGCTGGAAAGACTGCGGTCGATAATACGGTGAGAAAGTCTGATTTGACTGCTTCCCTTGGAGTAATCGCCGACTTGAAGGATTTCGTTTTTGATTTGAATTACCCGATACGTTCCTTCGACATTGCAGTTACGAATGGTGCAGATGTGAAGATTCTCTCTTCGACTAGCAATAGGTTGACGGCTGAACAAAAAGAGCTACTGAGAGAAACTAGGAGGAACCAGACAGTTAGCGTTGAGAACATAAAGGCGACTGCGCCCGATGGCACAATTAGAAAACTGGCAGGTATTACTTTGCGAATATTATAAATTTGATCATTATGAAGAGGAAATCTCATCTTGTACTGGCTCTTTTAATTGGTTCGTTTGCTTTTTTAAGCGGATCTCAAGTTCAAGCCCAAACCGTTTTGGACGGCGCTTGGATTAAGGAGCACAACAAAACCAAGAAGGTTATTCAGTATCCTTTCATTCGTGAGGCCGACGTAATGTTTGCCAAGCGTATCTGGCAGGATATTGATCTTCGCGAGAAGATGAATATGCCTCTTTACTTCCCGTTGGAAGAATCCAATGGAATGAAGAGTCTCTTTGACGTGATCAAAGATGCCTTGTTGGTGGAAGGTTCGATCACTGCATACAGCACAGGGGTTACTGGCAGAGAGGATGATTTCCGCACACCACTTCTCAGAAGCGACGTGCAGAGTATGCTCGAAAAGCCTGATACCACCTTTACTGAGGATCCTGATACTGGTGAATTAGTACCTGTTTACCAGGTGATCAAAACAACTTCTCAAGACATCAAAAGATATAGAGTTAAGGAAGACTGGTTTTTTGACAAGCAGCGCTCTGAGCGTTATGTCCGCATCATTGGTATCGCTCCCTTAAAAGAGCGTAGAGATGAGAACGGTGAAGCCACTGGAGCGTACGAGACACTATTTTGGTTGTACTTTCCCGAGTGTAGGTATGTATTTGCCAACTGGGATTCTTTTAACCGATTTAATGACTCTGAAAGACGTTCTTTTGATGACTTGTTTCAAAAGAGAATGTTCAACTCAACTATCGTTAAAGAATCCAATGTTTATGACCGTAAGCTAGATGATGTTTACTCTGGAATTGACAGACTGCTCGAGGCCGAACAAGTGAAGGAGAAGCTATTTATCATGGAACATGATCTCTGGAGTTTTTAATCATTTTTTATAAATCGAATTCAAAAGCATCATGCTAGCGCATGGTGCTTTTTTGCTTTATGTTTAGACTAGAGAATATACGTTTGAATTTTGCCCAACGTCCCATCTTCGATGGGATTGACCTGTTTATAGGCGAGAACGATAAAATTGGGCTAGTTGGGAAAAATGGCGCTGGAAAAACGACCTTGTTCAAGGTTATTATCGGCGACCAAGGAACAGATGAAGGAGGAGTTTCCAAGCCCAAAGAGTATGTCGTCGGTTACCTCCCGCAGGAGTTAGTATTCAATTCTACACTTTCAGTGAAAGCGGAGGTTTCAAAAGCGTTCGAAGTCACTCAGCTTTTGGAACAAAAGATAGAATCAATTTCCCAAGAACTTACCGAAAGGGAAGACTATGAAAGTGATGAATATCTAGATCTAGCTGAAGAGTTGAACCGAATCTCCACTCAGCTTGGAATCTATGATGTCGACTCCCAAGATCAGCAGATTGATCTCGTTCTTTTAGGCCTCGGATTTCTGGCAGAAGAATTTCAAAAGCCTCTAGCTTCTTTTAGCGGTGGATGGCAAATGAGGGTTGCTTTGGCTAAAATCCTTCTTCAAAAACCTGACTTGTTGCTTCTCGATGAGCCGACCAATCACCTGGATATTGAATCCATTCAATGGTTAGAGGATTATTTGAAGAATTACTCTGGAGCGGTGGTTCTTATTTCTCACGATCGGCTATTCCTAGACAACGTGACCAACCGCACAGTCGAATTGATCAATGGGTCACTTTTCGATTATAATGCGGCTTATTCGCGATTTGTTGAGCTGAGACGCGACGTGATTGAAAAGCAAATAGAGGCTAAGAAAAATCAGGAAAGAGAGATCAAGCAAACGGAAGAACTGATTAATAAATTCAGGGCAAAGGCAAATAAGGCAGCTTTCGCGCAGAGTCTGATTAAGAAATTGGACAAAATGGAGCGAATCGAGGTCGATGAAGAAGATGACTCTTCGATGGGTTTTCGCTTTCAGCCTGCACCTCGAGCGGGAAAAGTCGTGGTAAAAGGAACAGGACTGTCAAAATCATACGGCTCAAAGCAGATTTTTAAAGGCATTGATTTCGAAATCCTTAGAGGGCAAAAAGTAGCTCTCATCGGGAAAAACGGAGTTGGTAAAACCACTATGACAAAAGTCATCGCGGGCGAAACGAGTTATGAGGGTGAGTGTGAATTGGGGTATAATGTTGATGTGGGATACTACACCCAAAATCAAAGTGACGAACTCCCTCCCAATCTTACTGCTCTTGAAGTCATTGAGAATGAGGCAACGGGAGAATACCGTAAAAAAGTGCGTTCTCTTTTGGGATCGTTCATGTTTAGCGGCGATGATGTATACAAGAAAGTCAAAGTGCTCTCTGGAGGTGAAAAAGCACGTCTAGCTCTTTGCAAGCTCATGCTTCATCAATACAATTTTTTGATTCTCGATGAGCCAACGAACCACTTGGACATGCAGTCAAAAGAGGTTCTTAAGCAAGCCATTATGGCTTATGATGGAACATTATTGGTTGTTTCTCACGATAGAGATTTTCTTCAAGGCTTAGCCAATCCTGTGATCGAAATGCACGATTCTTCCATCACTACATTTCCAGGATCTATTTCTGAGTTTCTTGAAATAAAGCGATCCGAAAGTATCAAGCAATATGAATACATCAAAAATACGCCCAAGGCTAAAGCCAAGAAAAGCGCTGGAGTGTCCGAGAAAGAAAAGTGGAAATTGAACAAGCGACTGGCTGCACTGGAGAAAGAAATTGAAAAAGTGGAGGGTCAAATTGCTAATTTAGAAATGGAAAGAGCGAATATAGATCACAGTGATCCAGAAAGTATTCAGTCTCATAATTCAGCAAAAGAAACGGCAGGGAAAAAACTTGATAAGAAAATGGTGGAATGGGAAGAAGTGACGACGAAGCTTGAGGCGTAACGAAACGGAAAGATTTCAATCCTACCAAAACCACATTATTATTGAAAATAGAAAAAGCCGCTCATTTCTGAACGGATTTCTTACTAGCGGGGGCCAGACTCGAACTGACGTCCGCCTCAGGCGGACATAAGCCCTCACAAATATTCGGGTAGCACTTTTTCTTTGATTCACTTTCTGCCTTGTCCTTGCTTAAGTGATTTCTCTCTCTCTTTAGGGCCTCCGAACGAGTTTCGAAGAGGTCTACGTAAGCAACAATCCAAGGCCTGTGACTTAATGTAGATCCTTTTTTCTCAAGTTAATTATGCGAATTGACACGTTCAATTAGATTTGAAGTCTCACCGATATAAATTCGGTCGTGTTTTGGTGAGTATAAAACGTAAACACAATATATATTTCTAAAAATAGAAAAAGCCGATCAATTTGATCGGCTTTTTCTTAGTAGCGGGGGCCAGACTCGAACTGACGACCTTCGGGTTATGAGCCCGACGAGCTACCAACTGCTCCACCCCGCAATATCTTGGGTTAATTTGGTCTTTACTTTCCGTTGTGAGCCAATTCGATAATTGATCTCTTTCTTTAACGGGGTGCAAATATATATTTTGTTTCTTTGTTGGCAAAATTTATTTTCCATGAAGCATAAAGCGGGTTTTGTCAACATTATCGGTAGACCCAATGCAGGCAAGTCGACGCTGATGAATCAGTTGGTAGGAGAGCACATCTCTATAATCAATCGCAAGGTCCAAACGACCAGACATCGGATCACAGGAATTGTCAATACTGAGGAGTATCAAATTGTATACAGTGATACGCCAGGTATCCTAGAACCGAAGTATCCATTGCAGAGCAGTATGATGTCTTTCGTAAAGGAAGCAATCTCAGATGCTGATGTACTGTTACTTCTTGTAGATATTTACGACAAGAATGCCGATTTCTTCGGGCTCGAAAAGCCTTTGAAAGAGCTTGATGTTCCTATTATAGGGGTACTCAATAAAATTGATCTTTCTGATCAGACCAAGGTTGAAGAGATGTCTGACGCCTTAAAGGAAAAGTTTGGATTGAAAGAAGTCATTCCTATTTCTGCGCTGCGCAATTTCGGTGTGGATGTTTTAGAAAGAAGAATTAAAGAGCTGATTCCAGAATCTCCTCCATATTATGATAAGGATGCTCTGACTGACCGTCCAATGCGCTTTTTTGTAGAAGAAAGAATCCGCGAGAAAATTTTAACTCACTACAAAAAAGAAATTCCCTATTCCGTAGAAATACAAGTGGAGGAATACAAAGACGAAGAGACCATCGTCAAGATTTCAGCCATTATCTATGTGATGAGGAAAAGTCAAAAAGGGATCCTAATAGGCCACAAAGGTGCTGGACTAAAGCGCGTTGGAACAGAGGCTCGAAAGGATTTAGAAAAGTTTCTCGATAAGAAAGTCTTTCTTCAACTTTATGTAAAAGTGGACGAAGACTGGAGAAATAAAGAAAGCAAATTGAAAAATTACGGATACAAAGCATAAATATGCCCAACATTGTTGCAATAGTAGGAAGACCCAATGTGGGTAAATCCACTCTTTTTAATCGCTTAACCGAGAGCAGAGACGCGGTAGTTGATCCTACCAGCGGGGTGACCCGAGATCGTCACTACGGGAAAGCCGAGTGGACTGGCTGGGAATTTTCCGTGATTGATACTGGAGGTTATACCATCAATAGCGAGGATGTCTTTGAAGAAGAGATTAAAAAGCAGGTAGAACTAGCCATAGATGAATGCAATTCCATCATCTTCTTGAACGATGTTACCACTGGAGTAACTGATCATGATGAGGCGATTGCCGCTTTACTGAGAAAATCAGATAAGCCCATTCTCACAGTTGCCAACAAGGTTGATACCAATGATCGCATCGTCCTAGCCTCGGAATTTTACTCTTACGGATTGGGCGAAGTTTATTGTATCTCCTCCTCAAATGGCGGTGGAACGGGTGATCTTCTTGATGCTTTGGTGGCCACTTTCCCTGAAAAAGTTCAAGAACCAGATGATGAAATCCCAAAGATTTCTGTTGTCGGAAAACCGAATGTGGGCAAGTCATCGTTCATCAACGCACTTCTCGGAAAGGAAAGGAACATTGTGACTGACCAGGCAGGCACCACGCGAGATTCTGTTTTCACGCGCTACAATGCCTATGGTTTCGATTTTAATTTAGTAGATACAGCGGGAATAAGAAAGCGAAGTAAAGTCCATGAGGACATTGAGTTCTATTCCGTATTGCGTTCGGTGCGAAGCATTGAAAGCAGCGACGTTTGTATCCTGATCATCGACGCCACTGAAGGAATTCAGAAACAAGACCTCAACATCTTCAGTATGATTGAGAAGAATGGAAAGGGCTTGGTGATTTTAGTGAATAAGTGGGATCTGGTTGAAAAGGATACGAATTCGACCAAAGTATACGAAGACAAAATTCGCGAGCGAATTGCTCCATTTAGCGATGTGCCTATCGTGTTTACGTCTGCTCTTACAAAGCAACGAATTCACAAGGCTATTGAAGAGGCTTTAAGCGTCTACAACCGACTGAAAACACGTATCCCCACCTCTAGACTCAATGAGGTTTTTCAGCCCATTTTTGAGCATAGACAGCCGCCAACCTACAAAGGGAAATTCTTACATATAAAATACGTGATGCAATTGCCTACCAGTAAGGTATGCTTTGCTTTCTACTGCAATCTCCCCCAGTATATTAAGGAGCCCTATCGCAGGTTTTTAGAGAATCAATTTAGAGATAACTTCAATCTGGAAGGTATCCCCATAATGATCTTCTTTAGAAAGAAATAATCGGTTTCTGCTCTTCTAGTCTATAGTCTGAACTAGAAAGTTCTATGGCAACACGCACGAAGTTTTAAAAATCAAGGAGTCCCGCAGTTTGGCGGATTACTGGAAAGTCATAAAACAAGTCCCTAGATCAAATTTTAAGATCAAGCTGAAGGAAGATAGCGAAGTCTGGGCAGATATTAATTAGAGCTTGTCAATAGAGTCGAGTGTTTTGGCTTGGGATTTCGAGATTAAGGCTTGCGCAGCCCTGAATTAAGGAGTCCTCCTTAGGCGGATGATTGTTTTCAGGGCAAGCATAACGCATATATTGGACTCCATAGACGTACTCTAATTAGAGTCCGAAGGCCTTTTTGATATCATCCACGCGGTCGAGTTTCTCCCAAGTGAAAAGTTCAACTTCTAGCTCTTTGGAGATGATTCCATTTCCATTTGAACGGGTGAAAGTCTTTTTAACTATTTCAGGCGTGCGCCCCATGTGGCCATAAGCTGCAGATTCGCCGTAGATAGGGAAACGCAACTTAAGGTCACGCTCTATCATTCCAGGACGCAAGTCGAATAGCTCGCTTACCTTCTTGGCAATTTCACCGTCAGTCATTTTCACTTTTGACTTTCCATAAGTATCGATGAAAACTCCTGTAGGTTCAACGACACCAATCGCATAAGAAACCTGAACCAAAGCTTGATCAGATACTCCTGCAGCTACCAGGTTTTTGGCAATGTGCCTAGCTGCATAAGCTCCAGAACGGTCTACTTTACTAGGATCTTTTCCACTAAAAGCTCCACCACCGTGTGCACCCTTGCCACCATAGGTATCAACGATGATTTTTCTTCCTGTCAAACCAGCGTCACCGTGCGGCCCGCCGATCACGAATTTGCCCGTAGGGTTGATGTGGTAAACGATATCTTCTGTGAATAGATCTTGAATATGCTGAGGGAGCTGCGCTTTGACGCGTGGGATAAGAATGGTGATCAAATCCTTGCGAATTCGGTCGCACATCTCGGCTTCAGCTTTCTTCTTCGTAGCGTGATCATTAGACTCAGGCATTACGAATTCATCGTGTTGGGTAGAAACCACGATGGACATTATCTTCTGAGGTTGGTGATCATCATTGTACTCGATTGTCACCTGCGATTTTGCGTCAGGACGCAAGTAAGGAATTTCCTTTTCTTCTCTTCTCAGCTCGGCAAGAACCCGCAAAATACGGTGAGACAAGTCTAGTGCCAATGGCATGTAGTTATCGGTCTCGTTCGTTGCATAGCCGAACATCATCCCTTGGTCACCTGCACCTTGCTCTTCGGGATTTCCTCGATCTACTCCCTGGTATATGTCGGGAGATTGCTCATGAAGGGCACTCAATACTCCACAGCTATTTGCCTCGAACATGTATTCGCTTTTGGTGTAACCAATGCGCGTGATCACATCTCTGGCTATGTTCTGAATGTCCAGATACGTATCTGATCGCACCTCGCCAGCAATAACTACCTGGCCAGTAGTAACCAACGTTTCGCAAGCAACTTTTGATGTTGGGTCAAAAGCAAGGAAGTTATCCAAAATAGAATCAGAAATCTGATCGGCAATTTTATCCGGGTGTCCTTCTGACACCGACTCGGAAGTGAAGGAGTAAGGCATGAAATTTTTTTAATTGTTTTTAATCGCCTCGATAAAGCAGGCCTATAGAAAACGCATTTTTAGCATTTTTTACAGTGGTTGCAATAGGCCAAATCTTTCCACGAGAGGACAAAAATAGGAAAAAAGAGACGTTGAAAAACTTTACTTGGACTTTGTCCATAGAGTCGATAGTCTGTGCTAGAAAGGTCGGCAGCCGACTTGCCAAAACAAGTCTCTATATCAAGTCTGAAGATCAAGCCGAAGGCATGGGTTAACGAAGATGTTGGCCTCCATGGATAGCCACTTTTTAGAGTCTGTAAACACACTCAAATGGCTGAATTAGAGGGTTCATTAGCAAGGCGCGCGTAGGTTTAAAAATAAAGGAGGTGACTCTTGTCAATGACTGTTTTTAAATCAAGTGGAACGTAGATAATGGACTCTATAGACAGACATTATTTGGTCAATGACTTGAAAACGTCCTCCAATCGACGCTCCTCCTTTCGCAATTCTTCGATATCGAGACCTTCGCGACCAGCTAATTTTGAAAGTTCTCCAGTCAGCCCGCTGCCCTTTTCTGCAGAAACTAGGTATTGGCCTGAGCCTACACTTTTCACTTTTGTTACCCCAGAGATGGCCCGAATTAGTTCGGTGTTCAATTTACCATTTACATGAAAAAATACTACTTCTGAGATTGCCTCTTCTTTCAAATGGCTCATGCTATCGTCCGCTACAATCTCACCTTTTTTGATAATGATCACTCGATCGCAGATGGCTTCTACTTCTTGCATGATGTGGGTGCTGAGAAGAACCGATTTTTCTTTTCCGATTTTTTTGATCAAAGAGCGTATGTCTTCCAATTGATTGGGGTCGAGCCCGGAAGTCGGCTCATCTAAAATCAGAACCTCTGGATCGTGCAGCATCGCTTGAGCCAAACCGACTCTTTGCTTGTATCCTTTCGAAAGCTCACCAATCTTTTTGTGACTCTCTGGGGTCAGACCCACCGCTTCGATCATTTCTTCTATTCGCTGCTTCTTATTCTTCAATCCATACATTCCTCCCACAAAAGAGAGGTATTCACGGATATACATTTCAGGGTAAAGAGGATTGCTCTCAGGAAGATATCCCACTCTTTTTCTGACGTCGATGGGTTTTTCATTCACGTCAAATCCCGAGACACTCACGCTACCTTCATCTGCAGGAACATAGGAGGTAATGATTTTCATCATGGTAGATTTTCCTGCACCGTTTGGTCCTAAGAATCCAACTACTTCTCCCTTCTTTACCTCGAAAGAAACACCTTTTAGGGCCGCTTGACTACCGTAATATTTTGAAATATTTTCGACTTTGATCGACATAGGTGGACGAAATTATACAACTTTCTGTGATCTATGCTACTTTAGCTTCCTCAATGCAGGAAGGGCGAGTAATAAAAAGTACAGGGAGCTGGTATACCGTTGAAACAACGGGTGGAGAGATTATAGATTGTCGCGTAAGAGGGAGGCTGCGGATGAAAGGAATCCGCTCTACAAACCCCGTTGCAGTTGGCGATATTGTCGATTACGATGGCGAGGTTGATAGCTATGCCATTGTCAATATTCACAAGCGGAAGAATTATATCGTCCGCAAATCGGTCAACCTGTCTAAGCAGAGTCATATTATCGCGGCCAACTTGGATTTGGCTGCAATCGTCGTGACACTAAAGAACCCGACTACCTTTCCCACGTTTATCGATCGATTTTGTGTTGCGGCCGAGGCCTACCACATTCCCGTTGCGGTCGTTATCAATAAGGCAGATCTACTCGATCAAGAGGAGCTTGAAATGGCAAATCAATTTTTAAAGGTCTATTCTAATTTGGGATACCAAACCTTGATCACTTCCGCTGAAGCTGGCCAAGGGCTTGAGGAGTTGAAGAGTTTACTCGAAAACAAAACGGTTATGCTTACAGGGCATTCGGGAGTTGGGAAATCTCGATTGGTAAATTCAATTGATCCTAACCTCAATGTAAAAGTGGGTGAGATTTCTGATTTTCATCAAATGGGAAAGCATACCACCACCTTTGCACAGATGCATCACCTCAGTTTTGGGGGGTACATCGTCGATACGCCAGGTATACGAGGTTTCGGTTTGGTGCATTTCGAAAAGGAAGAGCTGGCAGGATATTTCCCAGAGATGCGTGAACTCTTGCCCGATTGTAAATTTTACAACTGCATTCACAACAGTGAGCCTAGCTGCGCAGTGAAGGCCGCTTTGGAGACAGGCGAAGTCGCGCAAACCCGCTACAACAGTTACCTGAATATGCTTCAAGAAACCGATGAACAGACGTTTCGAACATGAAGGCAGTCATTCAGCGTGTGCGAAAATCCACGGTAGAAATCGAGGGAAAGACAGTGGGGAAAATTGATCGGGGTCTGAATGTGCTGGTTGGAGTTGGGCAGGAAGATACCGAAGAGGATGCCAATTGGCTAGCAGCCAAAATAGCAGCGCTGAGAATTTTCAATGATCAGGACGGAGTGATGAACCTATCGGTAAATGAAGTTGGCGGAGATGTCTTGGCGATAAGCCAGTTCACGCTTCATGCGAAAACCAAGAAAGGCACTAGACCCTCCTACATTCGAGCTGCGAAACCTGACTTGGCCATTCCCCTTTATGAGCATTTTCTAAAAGTGTTAGAAAAAGAAGTAGATGGCAAAGTAGAGTCGGGAGTCTTCGGTGCTGACATGAAAGTATTGATTGATAACGATGGCCCTGTGACCATTCTTATCGATACCAAAAACAAAGACTAATGGAGATTAAAGAGCTGCAAGAACAAGTCGATGCTTGGATAAAGGAGTATGGGGTTCGCTATTTCAATGAGCTTACTAATATGGCTATTCTGACTGAAGAAGTGGGGGAACTGGCACGGATTATCTCCCGGCGTTACGGCGAGCAATCAGAGAAAGAAAGCGATAAGAATAAAGACCTCGGCGACGAGATGGCCGATGTGCTCTGGGTATTGACGTGTCTGGCCAATCAAACAGGCATAGATTTGGAAAAAGCCGTTCAGAAAAACTTCGAAAAAAAGACCAGAAGAGATCATTCGAGACACCTTGAAAACCCGAAGTTGAAAGAGGGTGAATAATTTTTGCCTCTTTCGATTTATGCTGGCGACAAGTCCATGTGGACTCTCGCCTAATTCCCAACTAACTTCACCAGTTCATAATTGGTACTTCTCCCACCCGCAGCTTCTTTCTGAAGCGCACCTTTAACAGTCAAATCATTTATATCTCTGATAGCTGAGTCTTTCGAGCACTTGACCATCTTGGCCATCTTCAAAGAAGTCAACTTCCCTTCAAATCCGTCCCAAAGCCTATTCAGCATTTCTTTCTGCCTTTTGTTCAAAATGGTTTTCGAATGCCTGTTCCAGAATTCGGCTTTCGCCAATACTCTTTTCAAAAAAGCATTTGTAGACCTCAAGCTATTTTTGAGGCAATTTAGAAACCACATCATCCACAAGGTGATGTCGAGATTGCTTTGTTGGGTCTTTTCCAAAATGGCATAATACTGCTTTCACTCAAGCCTTATTTGAGCTGACATGCTGTAGAACCGTTGGGTACTTTTGTCCGCTCGTACCAAAAGTAGATCAGTCAAGGTACGGGCTATTCTTCCGTTTCCATCGTCAAATGGATGGTGACAAACCACAAATGAGCCACCGCCGATTTCAGCACCAAGTCCTTCTAATCGATGCATCTTAAAAATGAACACCGCAAAATATGCGACGAATAAGTAATTAATTGTTGCATTTTACTTTTTCGAATTTCTCGAAAACAAAAAAGCCGCTCCTTTCGAAGCGGCTCTAAAATATGCTGAGACCGTTTGGCTATTCCGCCAAGATGATCACTTTGTTGTTTTTCACTTCGGCCACACCGCCATCGATTTCAAAGGTCATTTCCTTGCCTGAGCCATCTGTTACTTTCACCTGTCCTTTTTTAAGAGCAGAGATAAGTGGAGCGTGACGTTCGAGTATACCCAAACTTCCATCAATACCAGGGACCATCACCGCAGTGGCGTCGCCTGAGTAAAGACTTTCATCGGGTGTAATGATGTCAACGGTCATGTCTTATTTGTTATCAGCGAGCATTTTCTCACCCGCTTCGATTACTTCGTCAATGTTTCCTTTCAAGTTGAAAGCTGCTTCGGGATACTGGTCAAGCTCTCCTTCGAGAATCATGTTGAATCCTTTGATGCATTCTTCGATAGGAACCAATACTCCTTCGAGACCTGTAAACTGCTCGGCTACGTGGAAAGGCTGAGAAAGGAATCGCTGAACACGACGTGCTCTGTGTACAATTTGCTTGTCCTCTTCACTCAATTCATCCATACCCAAAATGGCAATGATGTCTTGAAGTTCCTTGTAGCGCTGTAGCGTTTCTTTCACTCGTTGGGCGCAATCGTAGTGCTCATTTCCTACTACTTCTCTACTAAGGATTCGAGACGTTGAATCCAATGGATCTACCGCTGGGTAAATACCTAGCTCGGCAATCTTACGAGAAAGTACTGTAGTGGCATCCAAGTGAGAGAACGTCGTTGCTGGTGCAGGGTCAGTTAAATCATCTGCAGGCACGTATACGGCTTGTACAGATGTAATCGATCCACGCTTGGTTGAAGTAATTCGCTCTTGCATGGCACCCATCTCGGTGGCTAGTGTAGGCTGGTATCCTACTGCCGATGGCATACGTCCTAGAAGTGCTGACACCTCAGAACCTGCTTGAGTAAATCGGAAAATATTGTCGATAAAGAAAAGGATGTCTTTTCCTTGTCCGTCTTCTTCTCCGTCACGGAAGTACTCAGCCATAGTCAATCCTGAAAGAGCTACACGTGCGCGTGCTCCAGGAGGTTCGTTCATCTGACCGAATACGAAAGTTGCTTGTGAAGTTTTCATTTGCTCCTTGTCAACTTTAGACAAGTCCCATCCTCCACTCTCCATACTTTTCATGAACTCATCACCGTAAGTGATAATTCCAGATTCAAGCATTTCACGAAGAAGGTCGTTTCCTTCACGGGTTCTTTCACCTACTCCTGCGAATACCGAAAGACCTGAATATCCTTTTGCAATGTTGTTGATCAACTCTTGGATCAAAACAGTTTTACCTACTCCCGCACCACCAAAAAGACCAATTTTTCCTCCCTTCGAGTAAGGCTCGATAAGGTCGATAACTTTGATTCCTGTATAAAGGATCTCGTTAGCAGTAGAAAGGTTTTCGAATTTTGGAGCTGGTCGGTGAATGGGGTAACCACCTTCTTTTGAAACTTCTCCGATACCATCAATGGCATCTCCAGTTACATTGAAGAGGCGTCCTTTTACCTGTTCACCCGTTGGCATTACTATGGGGCTACCAGTATTTACTACCTCCGTCCCTCTTGCGATTCCGTCGGTGGCTTCCATTGCGATGGTTCGCACGGTATCCTCACCTACATGTTGTTGACACTCAAGAACCAATTTAGAACCATCGGCTCTAGTGATTACCAAAGAGTCATAAATGTTCGGTAAACTTTGCGCTTCTGCAAAACTTACGTCAATTACCGGTCCGATGACCTGAACTACTTTACCGGTATTATTCGCCATTTTTTGTTGTGTTAAGATTTGACTTTTAGGGTCAATAAATTGCGGTGCAAAGCTAAAATTTAACTTGGTTATAACCAACCCACTGAGCGCATTTAATTTTTCATAATTTTGGGGTCTCTTCGGAGCCTTAATCCCACTTAAACAAAGGAAACTAACTTGGAAGTATACCGTGATGTTGCCGATTTCCGTCCTGCCTCTGGCACCATCGTTACTGTGGGTACATTTGACGGGGTTCACATTGGTCACCGAACCATTCTGAAACGCATCAATGAACTGGCAAAGCAGGAAGGCGGGGAGTCCGTTCTTTTAACCTTTTGGCCACATCCACGGCTCGTTTTATTTCCAGATTACAATGAACTCAAACTTCTTTCTACCCTCAAAGAAAGAATCGAACTTCTCGAAGAATCGGGAATTGATCACCTTATTATCCACCCATTTTCGCTCAGCTTTAGTCGAATTACTGCCGTGGAATATGTTCGAGATATTTTGGTGAGAGATATCAATGTCTCCAAATTGGTCATTGGTTATGACCATCATTTTGGACGAAACCGAGAGGGCAATTTGGAAGAATTAAAAAATAGCGCTCCCTCGTATGGGTTTGAAGTGGAGGAGATTTCAGCCCAAGAAATTGACGATGTCAATGTGAGTTCTACGAAAATCAGAAATGCTTTACTGCAGGGTGATTTGGCTAGAGCCAATGAATTTCTAGGTTACCGCTACTCCGTGAGAGGAATAGTAGTGGCGGGAGAAAAGATTGGTCGTTCGATTGGTTTCCCGACGGCCAACGTTGAGCCCGATGAGTCATATAAATTGATCCCAGGAAAAGGAGTTTACTCAGTGAGTGTCCTTTATGACGGTTTGCTCTACCGCGGAATGGCCAACCTTGGAAGTAGACCGACGGTAAGCGATTCTGAAGAGCGAATTTTGGAAGTTAATCTCTTTGATTTTGAAGGAGACCTCTACGAAAAGGAAATCAAGGTTACCTTCGTAGATCGAATTCGCGATGAGATTAAATTTGAAAGCCTGGACCAACTTCGTGCGCAGCTCCAAAAGGACGCGCTTGTGGCTGAACGTCACCTTAGTGATCTTACTGACGTCGACTTTACCGATTGATTTTTTTCAAAAGCCCTGCTCAGATATAAAAAATGGTTTCCTCTCTGTAAAAGGTGACGAGGTAATCGGATTGAGAGATTATTGCGATTGCTCTTTTAAAAGTCTTGCTATCGAGAAAGCGATTTTCACAGACCTTCCTGAGTGTTTCGCGGACAAGACGATGAACTCTTTATACATAAAGCGCCTCGACTTAGCTGTTTTCCCAAAGGGCATACTGAAGTTGAAAGGATTAAAAGAGCTTTCATTTAAGCACACCGGACTCTCATTTCTCCCGAAGGAGATTAGCCAACTCAAATCTTTACGGAGTCTCGACTTACGCGGAACCAATATCAACTCATTACCAGAAGGTTTAGATCATTTGGAAAGGATAGACTTGAGAATGACAGAATTAAATAAGGCTGATCAAAAAGCCATTCGAACCCAGTACCCACAATTAAAAATATACTTTTCATCACCCTGCAATTGCAATTGATATGACTGCTACCATTGAAATATCTATGTACCCCTTGCGCGAAGACTACGAAAAGCAAATTCTCGCTTTCCTCGCTTTGCTTCATCAAGAAGCTGAACTAGAAATTCACGTAAACGCCATGAGTACACAAGTTAAAGGCAACTTCGACTTGGTGTTCGAAACACTGAAGAATGCGACCAAGGAGGTCTATAAAAATGGAGTGAAAGCTTCCTTTGTTATAAAGGTGTTAAAAGGAGATCTCGACCTCGGGTACAGTTATGACGGTTGAAACTCTTGAGTATGTTGGCGTTGCTTTCAGTATTGGCTATGTGGTATTGGCCGCACGCGAGAATATTTGGTGCTGGCCTTTGGGGATCATTGGTTCAGCGCTGAGTATTTGGCTTTTTGTCGATGCGAAAATCTACGCCGAGTCGGTTCTCTTTACGTATTACGTATTCATGGGCTTTTATGGCTGGTGGGCGTGGAGCCGCGGGAAGAGCGATTCAGGAAAATTTGAAATAAGCGCCCTCACAATTCCGACTCACGTGGTAATTCTCGTTGTCGGTTATGCAGCTACCGTGGGTCTGTTTTTTCTGCTAAAGACGTTTACCGACGCTGAGATGCCACTGCTCGATTCGTTCACTACCATCTTTAGTTTTATTGCCACTTGGATGGTGGCCAAAAGAATCATTGAAAACTGGATCTATTGGATTTGTATCAATTCCCTAACCATTTACCTTTATTTATC
The DNA here is from genome assembly GCA_047632755.1 of Cryomorphaceae bacterium. Lineage (GTDB taxonomy): Bacteria > Bacteroidota > Bacteroidia > Flavobacteriales_D > Cryomorphaceae > JAKVAV01. The sequence continues at coordinate 3,544 of JBLIDT010000002.1, read as the reverse complement.
ACGTGACTTAAATGTCTACGCTATGCTCTCTATCGTTTACACTTTCCTTGCTGTTTACGGTTTTTTCGCTTGGCGAAAGGATTTTAAAAAACAATCCCAAACCTCATGATCCGCATTGCTATCACTGGCCCCGAAAGCAGTGGTAAATCTGATTTGGCGAAAGCCCTAGCGAATCATTTCGATACCGTCTATGCCCTCGAGTTTGCCAGAGATTACCTGGAAGAAAACGGCTCTGAATATTCTTTTGAAGATCTGAATGAGATCTGTAAAGGGCAGATTGCTCAAGAAGAAATGGCTTTGGCTGCAGCCAAAAAGATCTGCTTTTTCGATACTGATATGCTGGTTTTGAAAATCTGGTCGAATTACCGCTTTGGCCGGGTGTCGAGTTTTATTGAGCAAGCAGTGCGAGAAAGAAAATACGATCACTATTTGCTATGCAAACCCGACCTCCCTTGGTCACCTGATCCGCTTCGCGAAAGCCCTTCTGTAGAAGAACGGGAGCTGCTTTTTACTCTTTATCGAAATGAATTAGAGCGTCAGAACTGCTCTTTTACAGTAGTAGAAGGAGAGGGTAAAGTGCGACTTGATTCTGCACTTCGAGGATTATCTCGAAATAATTTCGCTTGATTTCGAATACATCTTTCTACATTTGCACCATCTCACAGGGGTGCCTTAAAAGAAACGGTCAAACGAGACCCATTCAAAAGGCTGAGATCATACCCTATGTCCTCGATTCGCAGAGGACATATACCTGATCCGGATAATGCCGGCGTAGGGAGTTTACTTGTTTTGGTCATCGACTGCCCCCAAGCACGAGACCTTAACTAAAAAAATATATCTGAAATGATTAAAAAGTTAAGTTCGGCCCTAGCGGCTGTGATGCTCTTGTTTACAGGAGCAAACGCACAATCTGTGCTTAAAGGAAAAGTGACAGACCAGAATGGCGACCCAATGGCAGGTGCCCAAGTAGTTCTGGAAGAATCACTGATTGGTGTCTTTTCTGACAACGACGGTAATTATTCTTTCGGGGAGATGAAGCTCTCCAATGTTTCAATTCGAGCCACCTATTTGGGCTACGAAAAGTTCAGCAATCAACTGGTATTGATGGCGGGAGTGAATGATGTTCCCATTTCTATGAAACCACTGCCGTATGTTACAGATGAGGTTGTGGTAACGGCTACTCGGCTTTCACCAAAAGCTCCAGCAACGTTTCAGAACATTGACAAGAAGGAGTTGGAAAAGTTGAATTTTGGTCAAGACCTCCCCTTCTTGCTTAACTGGACGCCCTCTTTAATAGCTACAAGTGATGCAGGCGCTGGTGTCGGGTACACGGGAATGCGGATTCGCGGAAGCGACCAAACCCGTATTAACGTTACGGTAAATGGTATTCCGATCAACGACTCTGAGTCGCAAGGCGTTTTTTGGGTCAATATGCCTGATTTGGCCTCGAGCCTTTCCAGTATTCAAATCCAGCGTGGCTTGGGTTCTTCGACCAATGGATCGGGAGCTTTCGGAGCCTCGGTCAATCTGGAAACAAATAACGCCGAGCCAGAAGCTGGCGGAGCAATCGATAATTCTTATGGCTCCTTTAACACGCGCAAGCACACCGTTGAATTCAACTCGGGAATTCTCAAAAATGGTTTCGCCATAGAGGGAAGATTGAGCAATATTCAATCAGACGGTTTCATTGATCGCGCTTCGAGCGATTTGCGCAGCTACTACCTCGCGGGAGGTTATTACGGAAAGAAAACCATGGTAAAAGCCATTACCTTCTCAGGAGCAGAGCGCACCTACCAATCTTGGTATGGAACACCGCAATCGCGAATTGAAAACGATGTAGAAGGAATGCTCGAACACGCAGCCAATGAGGGCTACTCTGATGAACAAACTCAAAGCCTTTTGAATTCGGGGAGAACCTATAACTTCTACCTCTATGAAAATGAGGTAGATGATTACCAGCAGGATCACTACCAGCTTCACTTGGTTCACGAGTTTACATCAGCTTTGAAACTGTCACTGGCAGGACATTATACATATGGACGTGGATTTTTTGAGCAATCACGATCTGGTGACGATTTTTCCGATTACGGTCTGGAAAACCCCATTATTGGAATAGATACCATCACGGAAACCGATTTGATCCGCCGCCGATGGCTCGACAATGATTTCTACGGAGCCACTTATTCATTGGATTACTCCAAAGGAGGTCATAAACTCACCCTGGGTGGTGGGCTTCACTTCTACCGTGGTGATCACTTCGGCGAGATTGTTTGGGCTGAGTATTCGCAAGACATCGATCATTTGCAGCAATATTATTTCAATGTCGGAAACAAAGACGACTACAGCGTATACGGAAAGTGGGAATATGCCACTGGAAAGTGGAATTTTATGGCCGACATTCAATATCGAAGGGTGGATTACGAGACGAACGGAATAGACAATGATCAAGTGGCCATCGACGTTACCCGTTCCTTTGATTTCTTCAATCCGAAAGTAGGAGCGCGCTACGACCTTAACAATCGAAACGCCTTTTACGTGTACCTCGGTCGGGGAAATCGCGAGCCAGTGAGAAACGACTTTATCGATGCTTTGGAAGGGACCAATCCAGAAGCGGAGACGCTGAACAATCTAGAAGTGGGCTACACCTACAAAACGGAATCTTTTCAGCTCAACCTGAATGGATACGCCATGATTTACGAGAATCAATTGGTGCTCACCGGCGAGTTGAACGATGTGGGTTCTTCTATCCGAAGAAATGTGGATGACAGCTACCGACTTGGGATTGAAGCGGATGCAACGGTTCAAATCGCCAAGAATCTTTGGTTGAATGCCAACTTGACATTGAGCCGAAACCGTATCGGACGTTTCGATGAGGTGGTTTACGATTACACCAATGGATTCGATGTTCTCGTAAATGAGTTTGAAAACACTGATATCAGTTTTAGTCCCGAAATTATTTCAGCGGGGAGGCTCATTTACCAGCCGCTGAAAGGGTTAGAGCTGATGCTGATTTCGAAATACGTGGGAGATCAATATTTGGACAATACTTCCAATGAAGCCAAGAGGATTGACGCATATTGGGTAAATGATTTTCGAATCGGCTACAAAATAAAGAATGTCCTTTTTAAAGAAATCGAAGTGAGCCTCTTGGTGAATAACATTCTCAATGCAGAATATAGTTCGAACGGTTATACGTACTCTTATGTAGTGGGTGATCCGATTACCGAGAATTTCTTCTACCCGCAGGCAGGAACCAATTTCTTGGCGGGCTTACGCTTGAGCTTTTAGAGTTTTTCGGCTACCTCCAAAGCCTTTTTGAAGACTACGTGCGGTGCTTCTTCTGTGTTCCAAACAGAACCGAGGAGCACCGCTCCTTCAAACCCCAAATCAGTAACCTCTGTAAGCAGTTTTGCGGTAACACCTCCTAAGGCATATACGGGCTGCTTGGCTTGTGGAATCATTATGAGCAAGGCCCTTTTGCTGAAGCCTCCAGAAAGGGTGCTATGGGTGATACTATCGAAGACAGGGCTCAAAAATGTGTACG
>JBLIDT010000001.1:0-360516 GCA_047632755.1 Cryomorphaceae bacterium | reverse complement strand
TTCTGAAGGTGTTCTTTTATCTTGCCGTACATCGTATTCAATTTTTGACAAAGGTAATAGAGATCGTGGTATTGGGTATTGGGTATTGGGTATTGGGTATTGGGTATTGGGTATTGGGTATTGGGTAAAATTACAAACCCGTCGGCACAAGAAAGAAATATGCCAATCGTTTGCTATCTTTCTAGCCCATTCAGAAACACGCATAACCATGAAAACAAAAGCTCTCTTTTCGCTAATCGTATTATTTGTGCTTGTATCGGCTTTTAAGGAGCGTCCGAAGAACTTGATAAAGCTCAAAAAAGTGTTCACTTCAAGCTATGCCTATATCCCAAATGGATCGGTGACCATCGATGAAAGAGAGATCGAGACAAGCGCTTTTTATATGTTTAGAACGGAAGTATCCAATTTGAACTACGCCGAGTTTCTCAATTTCCTCACCGAGGATAAGTTGAAATCAAAATATGCAGTTAAATCCAACAATTGGACAGAACTATTTGCATCAGAACCCCTCGCAGAGCATTATTACGCTCACCCCGCATATGAGAATTATCCTGTAGTCAATGTTTCAGCGGAAAATGCAGGCGCATACTGCGATTGGCTCACTTCAGTATATGAGACAATAGACATCGGGCTTCCCGACGATATGAAATTGGTTTTCAGACTTCCTACCAGAGCCGAATGGGTCAGAGCTGCAAATGGCGAAGCTATATCCTCTTATTCATGGGGCTCAGGTTACCTCCGCAATACAGACGGTGTCTATTTAGCAAATTTCAATGGGATTGGTTCTGAGCACATACACCGAAACGCTGAAACAGGAGAGTTTGAAATTGTAACGCTACCATCATACATGGGAGTTGCAGGACACCTAAATGACCATGCTGACGTCACTGCTCCAGTAGATGGCTATGCTGCTCATGGTTTTGGGCTAAAGCAGATGAACGGAAATGTTGCTGAAATGCTCGCCGACTCTGATCAAGCGGCGGGAGGGTCTTGGCGCAGTCCAGGCTACGACATCAGAAATGAAAGCCTTATGCCCTATGACGATGCTTCTCCTGAAGTTGGCTTCCGACCGATAGCCGTTTTGGTCAAAAAATGAGCTGATAGCGGTGAATTAACAATCGTTGACACCGCTTATAAATTTCTAAGATCGCTTATCCCAATTTACTGTAACCCTGCATGGTGCAGGCCGTATGTTTGTGTCGGTTAAATTATTAAACAAACTAAACACAAACTATTATGAAAGCTCTCATTGCGGCCTTTACATTGGCTCTAATGCTCGGAGGGCAAAGCTTTGCCTCCGGAATTTCTTCAGACGAAGGAAAAACCAAAAAGAAAAGCACTGAAAATCGAGAATTGCTGAGTCCTGAACTGGCCAAGCTATTCAAAGAAGGAAAGTTGGCAGAGACCATCGTGAAACCCATGTACACATCGACGGATCAACTGGTAAACACAGAAATGATCAAAAAAGCAAAACAGAAATAAGAACTGATTTTTCGCAACAATCGGTTTACGAAAAAGCCCCGCTCAAATTTAAGCGGGGCTTTTTATTGCTTCGTTTTTTTTCAATTAATTCAATGTCTCTGTGGATGAATAAGTGATGTGGAAATGGGGAAAGTTGGCTAACCAAAGAATGATTCAATGAGAGAAATGCATACATCAGAGATGGTATTGTGTCATTTCTTAAACGACTTCATGTTTTTGTCTAAATAGTCGGAGTCAGAAAAAGAGATGTCACAAGAATGCACTATAAATACTCTTGCTCCTACTGCGCTCCTCTAAGTAAAAATCTTCTCCGCTAGTTTAACGCTGGTATGACGCAAATCTTGAACATATGAGAAACAAAAAAAGCCCCGCCAATGTGGCGGGGCTTCGTTGTCCCACTAGGGCTCGAACCTAGACTCTTCTGTACCAAAAACAGACGTGTTGCCAGTTACACCATGGGACAATTTCCTGTAAAGGAGTGCAAATGTAAACATTCTCTTAATTATCGCCAGCCATTCTACAAAAAAACACAAAAATGGGCCAGACTTCTTAATGGTTCCAAAGTGCGGGAACTAGGCAGGGTTATTTTCTTATTTTCGCAGGCACAATTGACCATCCATATGGACTTTAGAAAACTGAATCTGATTACGGGCTGGGGAGTTTTTCTCGTAGCAACCATCGTTTATATATTGACTATCGAACCCACCACCAGTTTCTGGGATACGGGTGAGTTCATAACAACCGCATATAAGCTTGAGATCGGACACCCTCCAGGAGCGCCGCTTTTCATGCTCTTGGCGCGACTGTTCTCCATGTTCGTATCGGTAGAAAATGTGCCTATGGCTGTCAATGTTCTGTCGGCGGTCAGCAGCAGCTTGACTATCCTTTTCTTGTTTTGGACCATCACCCACTTTGGGAGAAAAATGGCGCTAAAAGGAGAAGACGCTGCCAATAACTCGGGTAAAATCATCGCCACCATGGCGGCAGGTGTAGTCGGAGCATTGACTTATACTTTTTCAGATTCGTTCTGGTTTTCAGCAGTAGAGGGTGAGGTCTACGCCATGTCATCGCTTTTTACAGCAGCAGTATTTTGGTCTATTCTTCGTTGGGAGAGTCTTTCCAACGGAAAGAACGAAATGCGCTGGATCATTGTCATTGCTTACCTCATGGGCCTCTCTATCGGAGTTCACTTGCTTAACCTTCTTGCTATTCCTGCGATATGCTTTGTAGTCTACTTCAAACGAAACAAGCCCACGACTAAAGGAATAATCTTTACTGGATTAGTGTCATTGGTCATCCTGGGAGTTATTCAAGCGGGTATCATTCCAGGTGTTGTTTCCCTTGCGGGCGACTTTGAACTGTTCTTCGTGAATACGCTTGGCATGCCCTTCAATACGGGAACAATCGTTTATGCCTTGATTAGCATCGCGATTTTAACTTTTGGATTGTATTACACCCACAAGAACAACAAGCCCGTTTGGAACACGGTGGTTCTATCCGTTGTAGTTATCATTCTAGGATACTCCACTTTTGCGACGATTGTGATTCGTTCATCGGCCAATCCTCCATTGGATGAGAACAACCCTGAAAACGTTTTTACTCTCCTCTCCTACCTCAACCGCGAGCAATACGGAGACCGACCTCTTCTCTACGGACATTATTTCAATTCGCCGACGGATGCACAGAATCCGAGAAGCGACGGAAAGCCTCTTCATGCAAAAGCGTGGACAGTTCAGGCTAAGACAGGAAGAATTGTCGAATGGTTCTCTGAAAGATTTGATGCTGAGAAATACATCGCCAATTCGGATCAGCCTTATGATCTCTCGCATGAGTATGTGGTGTCTGACGACAGGAAATCTTCAGTGGTCAACTACGACCCGCAATTTGAGTCTGTTTTCCCAAGGATGTACAGTTCGCAGGCAAACCACGTTCAATCATACAAAAGCTGGTCAGATTTTAAAGGGAAGCCCATTCGAACCATCGGACAAGATGGCCAGCCTACCATCGTAAACAAGCCTACTTTCACTGAGAATATGCGGTTCTTCTTCCGCTACCAGTTCAATTTTATGTACTGGCGCTACTTTATGTGGAATTTCGCTGGAAAGCAAAACGATGTACAAGGACACGGAGATTTATTGAGTGGAAACTGGATTAGCGGAGTAGACTTCGTAGACCAAGAGCGTCTGGGTACTCAAGAGAATTTGCCGAGCAGTATTACAGAAAACTTCGCTTACAATAGGTTCTACCTTTTGCCTCTTATTTTGGGATTGGTCGGTCTACTTTACCAACTCTATCGACGTCCCGATGATTGGTTTGTAACGTTGCTGCTATTCCTACTTACAGGATTAGCCATTGTGGTGTACCTGAACCAAACGCCTTTTCAACCGCGTGAGCGAGATTACGCTTATGCGGGTTCATTCTATGCCTTTGCTATTTGGATAGGTTTAGGTGTATATGCCCTTTTCGATGCAGCGTATAACATTAAGAAAAAGCAACTCATCAATACTGCAGGTGCAGTTCTAGGAGCAGGTGGAGTCATCTATGTTCTCGAAAATCTTCAAGATAATAGCCACTTCTTCTCTTACTCAATTTTCTATATGGGAGTCATTGGAGTTGGTGCGATTGCGCTGTTTTACTTTTTAGGAAAGTCAGTAAAGTCCGCCGTACCCATTGCAGTTATTGCAGCAATGCTTACGCTGCCCGTACCCATACTGATGGCAGCTGATGGTTGGAATGATCACGATAGATCAGACCGCTACACCGCACGCGACTTCGCCGCCAATTACCTTTATTCTACTGAAAAAAATGCCATTCTATTTACCAATGGTGACAACGATACATTCCCTCTTTGGTATGCCCAAGAAGTGGAAGGAATTCGAACAGATGTAAGGGTGGTAAACTTGAGCCTTTTGAACACCGACTGGTACATCAACCAGATGAAACGAAAGGCTTATGAGTCTGAACCTGTGCCTTTCTCGCTCACAGAAACCAAATACCGACAGGGAACCCGTGATGTGGTTTTGATGGATGAATCTTCGAATCCAAACAGTGTGCCTGTTGACGTGGATAAAGCCATCGCTTTCATCGCGAAGGATGAGAACTTGAAAAGCATGGGTGGAGGTGCAAAGCTAGCGGTGATTCCTACCAAAAGCTTTTACATCGAGGTAGACAAAGAGGATTTGTTGAGAAGAGGGGTGATCAGTGTGGAAGACACCGCCTTCGTTTCTGATCGTGTAGAGTGGAGAATAAACAGAAGCTATCTATTGAAAAACAACATGATGCAGCTCGATCTGCTTGCGACCAATAACTGGGAAAGACCTATTTATTTTGCAGTTACAACGGGACCTGATAGCTACATCAATTTGGAGAGTTACTTCAAACTAGAAGGATTGGCCTACCGACTTACTCCTGTGAAAAGCCCCGAAAATCGAAATCCCAATCTCTACGGAAAAGTAGATACCGAAAAGATGTACGAAAATGTGATGGAGAAATTCAAGTGGGGAGGAATGGATAGTGAGAACCAGATCTATATGGACGAGAACAACCTCCGTATGACGAACAACCTGCGACTGCAGTTCTCGAATTTAGCCGAGCAACTTATCGTGGAGCAAAAAGAGGGGAAAGCGCTCAAAGTTTTGGATAGAAGCATGGAGGTCATGCCTCATCACAATGTCCCATTCGATAAGTTGATGGTTCCAATTGCCGAGAATTATTACGCACTGGGTGAAAACGAAAAGGCGAACGAAATCACAAAAATAGTTTTCGACCGATACGCTGAAGACTTTGAGTACTACATGGCGCTTGAACCGAAATTTGCTATCCAGCTCCAACAGGATATTCAGATAGCTTACTCAGTCATGCGACGACTCAGAGACGACGTGAAGCAACGCTATCCTCAAGAAGCTTTTGGAAATGAACTGGATGAACGATTCCTAGAACTTGACAAGGCCTTTGATATAAAAATCAAAGATCTAGAATCTTATCGAACTCAGCCCACTATGAGATTCTAAAAAATGTGTGTCCGTAGACGCTGAACTAAGTGGACATATTCTGATAAAAATTGTCCCTCTAGTCAAGCGACTGAGCTAGAAAGTTCGATAGCAACGCACACGTAGTTTTGTAAATCAAGGAGTTGACATTGGTCAGTGACTGTTTATAAAACTAGTGGAAGGAAGATAGCGGACTTTATAGACAGACTCTAATAGTGTATTTGGTAAAAACACCCGAAATTTTAAAACCCCTAGCGGGCGACTTACTCTGGAATGAGAGTAGAGAGGAACGGGTGGTTTACCTCACTTTTGATGATGGGCCGACCGAATCAATCACATTAGAGATTATCGATATTCTGAAGGAGTACGAAGCTCTGGCAACTTTCTTTTGCATTGGAGGTAACGTGATTCGTTTCCCGAAAGCCTACCAAGCTCTTCTCGATGCGGGTCACAAAACGGCCAACCATACGTGGAATCATATGAATGGCTGGGAGTTCTCCGATTACTCCTATTTCAAAAATGTGTTGGAATGCGGATCTGTTGTAGATTCAAATCTCTTTCGCCCGCCTTATGGCCGTATTACAAGAAATCAGGTCAAGAGCTTAAAATCACGGTTCAAAATCGTAATGTGGGATGTCCTATCCGCCGATTGGCGAAGTGATGTGTCTCCTGAAAAATGTCTGTCGAATGTGGTTGATAATGCGAGTCCAGGTAGCATTGTCGTTTTTCACGATAGTGATAAAGCCTACAAAAATATGATCTACGCTCTTCCTCGAAGTCTAAAACGGTTGAAGGAAGAAGGTTATACCTTTTCGGCTTTAACTTAAGCTAATAATTGCTCTGTAAAGCTTTTAGCAGCTCACTCTTGGGCATCGCACCTGATTGTCTCCAGACAGGTTTTCCATTTTTGAATATCACAAAAGTCGGGACTCCTCGAACCTGAAAAGCTTGAGCTGCCTGCGGGTTTTTATCGATGTCGACTTTGAGAATTGTCGCCTTCCCTTTTATGTCGGTCGATAAGTCTTTCAATACTGGAGCCATGGTTTGACAAGGTCCGCACCACTCAGCAAAAAAGTCTACTAAAACAGGTTTATCTCCGTTGATTATTTCCTTAAAACTCGCCATATCAATCTTTTATTAAAGGTTCTCCTGCATCGTTCCAAGCGAGAATTCCACCCTTGATATCATAAACCTGGGTGAACCCACTCTCCACCAAGTAAACGGCCGCTTTGTGAGATCTTCCGCCAACTTTGCAGTACACCATTACAGGTTCGGTCTTATCCAACTTGTCTACCCCAGCCTTGAACTCTTCCCAAGCTGAAACATTAATATTCAATGCGCCTTCTATATAACCTTGGCTCACCTCACCCGGCGTTCTTACATCTAGAAGCAACAAGTCGCCTTGAGCAATCAGTTCTGAGGCTTCGCTGACTTCTACCTCAATAGGAGACGATTGAACTTCTTTTTCCTGAGCAGGAGAAGAACAGGATTGAAAAAGAAACAGAAAAAAGATTAAGTAAAACTTAGGAAGCATTTGCATAGATCGAAACGTTGTGTTAGATAACAAAGGTAAGTGATGAATCGCGGCTGATTCGGTAAGATAGGTCACAAAAAAAGCCCCGATATAAACCGAGGCTTGAATAATTTGATTCGAAGTATCCCTAAAAGTATCTGGGATTTCTTGTCTTGACATCATCTTTAAAGAAGTCATAAGTGAGCATGATCTCGTGAGACCCGTTGTGGTATGTATTCAAATCACTTGTGCCAAAATCATAAGAATATCCAGCTTGTAAATGATCTGTAAAATTAAATGAAACGATAGCGGCTATAGCATCTTGATATCTATAAGAGGCCCCTACCCAGAGTTTCTGCTTGAGTAGAAAATTTGCAGAAATGTCAAAACTAATTGGAGCGCCATTTACCGCGCGGATGACTGTAGATGGTCTAAACATTACCGAACCACTATCTGCACTGATATTGAATACATAACCAGCCAACAAATAGTAGTGACGGTTATTCAAGTCTTCAAAATCATTGCCAGGCGTATTATTACCACTGTTCAATTCATTTTCGAGCGTACTTGGAGATGAAAGTCCCACATACCCTCGATCGGTATAATAGTATGCACCAAATCCAAAATTAGGCTGGACACTATTGCTAACGTTTAGGTTAAAGGCAGGGTCATTCGCTTCACCAGTCTGCAAGTTTCTAAGGTCTGCTTGATAAACACTAAAGCCAGCCCTTAAGGCCAATGAAAGTCGAGCCTTTTCTGTCACTTTCATGCGGTAGGCGAAGTCCCCCCAGATACCTGTATTGTTCACCGGGCCAACGTTATCATTTTGTACCGTAAAACCCAGCCCTATCTTGTCATTGGACAATGGACTGTGAATGCTCAATACTTGCGTGGATGGCGCGCCTTCAAGGCCAACCCATTGCTCCCTCAAAACACCAGAAACAGTCAAGGCCTCACGGCTACCTGCGTAAGCAGGGTTAATCACTAGCTGGTTCCACATGTACATGGTGTACAATGGGGCCTGCTGAGCAAATGCATCTGCAGTCAAAAAAACTACGGCAAAACCCAGCACTATTTTTTTCAAAGTCGAATAGCTCATAGCCATTTATTTTAAAGTTCTAATTATCGATTTAAGTAGACAAAACCCATAATAGGATCAGCTCCATTCCCCAAATCAAGGATGTACCAGTAGGTTCCTACAGGAAGTTGTTCTCCCGCATTCAAGCCTGTTTCAGCTTTTCCATTCCAATCATTGTTGTAAGGAGATGCCGCCAGAACTTCTGCTCCCCATCGATTGAAAATTTGAAGCGAATTATTGGGATACAATTCGTTCAATCCCTGAATTTCAAACTCGTCGTTCATTCCATCACCATTGGGAGAGAACCCTTCTGGAATGTCCAATTCAACGAGCACTTCACAGTTCCCCTCCGAAACGTTAATGATAATCGTTGCTGAAACATCGCCGCACTCCATACTGCTGACCGTGTATGTGAACTCATAATCGCCTTCAACTGAAGGGACAAAGCTGTTGGTGACTACATTTCCATCACCATCTGTCCACACACCATCTAAGTCAGATCCAACCAAATAGTTGGATAAGTTGACATTGGATTGATCATCTGGACAAAGATTATTTTGTCCGTCGGTTGGAACTCCAGGAGTTGTCCCTTCAACCACTTCGAACGTTACTTCAGTTGAAACTTCAGGACATGGGACACGATTAATGGTGTAAGTGTAAACTTGACTTCCCAAAACGGAAAGGTCAATAACATCCGCAGATTCTACCCCTTCAGGATCAAACCACTGCCCATCATCGTCAGCCGCGATAAGTAAATCATTCAAATTCACTTCTTCTCCCTCACAGAAAGTCTCAAGACCCACATCTTCTCCAGCATCTGGCACTGGTATTACGGATACCACAACATCAGTCGAACGATCTCCACATATCGCATTTGTTGTAGTGTACGTCAGCGTAAAATCGCCAGACCCTCCGAAGATGTATGAATCTTCAATGACAATACCATTAGCATCAGTCCAAACTCCGTCAGCATCTGCGGCCACAATCAATTCATCAAGCGATACCTGAGATTCATCAAAACAGAATGCCGTATTCTCAGCAGGAACACCAGAAATCGGTGCCTCGATCACATTAATGGTGACATCTGCAGATTCCGCTGAGCAAGGCTCGTTGATAACTGTGTATGTAAAGACGTTGGTTCCAGGCGCCACTGGGTCAAAACTGTTCCCAACCAAGTTGCCTTCTGAATCAGTCCAAACGCCATCAAGGTCTTCGCCAACAAGAACGTCGTTCAAGTCAACTAACTCTGACTGCTCACATGCTTCTATCGCATCTCCTATTCCAGGAACAGGAAATGCTATTATGGTTACTTCAGTCGAGGTAGTGGTCGGGCATCTTCCTTCAGTAGTAAAGGTTACGATATAGGTTCCGGCGTCACTATCCTGAGGAGTAATAGCTCCGGTTTCAGCATCAATCGCTAAACCATCGATAGCAGTCGTAAATAATCCGCTACTCACACCATCGAGTTCAATAGCCTGAACGTCATCACTTATACAAAAACTTTCTGCTAAGTATTCAAATGTATTTAGAAAGAAGCAGGTAAGCGTTCGCTCATTCTCACCCTCTTCGTTTGGCTCACCGTTTCCGTTGGGATCTGGATTTGTTCCAACGTGTGAGAAGTCTTGACCATTGAATGGACCTGTTACTCCGTCATTGATTCCTTCGTCGATACTGGAAACCGTAACTTGATTAAAGAATCCATCCTGTTCGGCAGCATTCATATCCACTCGAATGGTAATTCCAATGGCGTCTGCATTATTACCTGCACCAGCTCCTGGCAGATTCCCATTACCTGGAAGCAATCTACGATTCGTCACTCCATCGAAAGATCCATTGAGTCCTCCCGTAAGATTCCCAAATGACAAGTTCGGTGTTCCAATGAGCTCAGCTGTAGCTCCTGCGGGCAGACCTCCTTGAATATTCTCAATAACCTGTATATTCTGACTCACATTCCCCGCTAGGTTTTCGATAAAGATTTGATAAGTCAGATCAAATATTCTCGAACCTGGTGCCGTCTCTTGCACCACTTGAGCCTCTTTAGCAACTCCCAATGTCGATGGACAATAAGGAATGACAAAAGGATTTGACGGAAATCTGAATCCACAAGCAATATCGATTCCTTCTACGCTATACTGCCCCGCAAATTCAGGGGTAAGCGTATTCCCAGTTGCTCCTTCAATTTCTTCGCCTTCAAAATACCACTGATACGTGTCGAAGCCAAATACTTGGAGGACTGCGTTCCCTGGAATACAAGGTATCGTTCCGCTTATTCCTGCGCTGATTCCTACTACGGGCTCTAGCGTAAACCCAGAGAAATAACCTGCAGTCCCAACCACACTGGACTGTGTGAGCAATGCCACATTCATTACTGAATCACTTACAATATTGACATTGTTCGTCTCTGCATCGAAAGCGTAAGAAACCCATTCTGACGTTCCTGTAACTAACTGGGCTCCCGTGAGAGGCGTGACGCTCTCATTGATAAAAATTGATGTCCCAGCTTTTGTAATAATATTTATTCGGGCATCAACCTCAGGAGCGCCTGTTTGAGTTGATTTCAAACTAAAAACAAATGGTAAGTTTACTTCTTTTGCCCCAACACAGTTGAGAGGTGGAATAAAATTCAAGCCCACCGTTTGTCCAATGCTCGTGGCCGAACCCGAAGAGGTCTGAAAGACATACACCTTCTCAGTTGCAAGAATATACAAATTGCCATTCGCAGTGAACTTATCTGTTTCTATGAAGTAAAATTCGCCCTCGTCAAGCACAGCAATCGGAGCAGTTTCATCATTAAGAAATACTTCTGTACCATCTTCAACTGCTACGACCATTGGGCGTTCAGTAGTTGCATTTCCTAACCCCCGCACAACAATATACTCCTGACCAGTAACATCTGCTGTCACCAGCTGATCTGCGCCAATGCACTGGCCTTGTTGATTTCCTGACAACCACGATCCTGAATTACAAACGATAGGCTTGTCAGAGGTTATTCTGGTTCCGTTAACGTTGTTGATGTCTTCATTCGACAGATCATTGTGATCAACTCCAACTACATAGGATTCAAACTGATCTAGGGTAAATGTAATAGGACCATCGGGCTGATTAATAAACGAAATAGGGTCTTTTATCAAATCAATGGTGATTTGCGTATTATCCTCAGTAGCCATAACTGAAATGAAGTGAGAGCGTCTGTCGGTGTTCCAAATTTCTTGATTGTTTCTGATCGTATAGATATGTCCACTGAAAAATTTTTTCCCTAAACCAACTTGTCCTTTAGACGTCAAGGACATTCCCTGTGAACCAGAAACATGTCTCATGTTGACAAAGAATGGCTGAAAGCTCTCGAAATAGAGACCCTGGGAACGGATAGGCATATTCAAACTATCTCTGGGAATAACATTAAGTGGATAGCTTGAAAGGGTATCTACACCAGAAGTATCAGGGCCAGCAGCAAATCCTTGTGGCCCAAAAATATATTCCATAGGCATTGCCTTAGAAATGAATACGGTGTCTATCAAAGCACCAAATCCGTCTCTAATAATCACAGGAATAGTATCTTCTGCAGGGGTTGAGAGACTAACGAAATGCTTATTAATACTGGAGGTGCCAGATTGATCCTCAAGTTTTGCAAAAAATGGTGGTATCCAATGTTTGGTATCCAACTGAGCTGCCAGTTCAAAACTGAAGAAGAGCAGCAGAAAAGGCAAGACTTTATAAATGGCTTTCATAGGGGGATATTATAGTTCTGGTTCAATCAATTTTTCTTTTCCAAACCGAATGCCCAAGAAAACCTCATGGGTTCCATTGGAGTAATTTTTTAGTTCAGACGTTGTAAAATCAATAGAGTACCCTATAATGAGGTAGTCTAGCATCTGATATCCTGCAAATAGAGCCGCAGCATCACTAGTTCGATATGACCCACCTAACCAAAGGTTACTTTTATAGAGCACTCTAGCGCTTATATCCAGCTGAGGATCAAGTGGATAAACGTATTTCAGTAGTGCAAATGGTTCAATATCGAATACTTCGTTTATATTAAATTTATACCCTCCTGTCAGGAAATAGTGCACCGCCATTCGGCTCTCTGTATCTCCCTGAAAAAGATCAAGTTTATTATTAAAAAGTTGCGTCGCAGAAACCCCTAAATGAAAATTTTCCCCATACCATAAAGCACCAAAAGAAGCATCGGGTTTGAGCTCTGCTTGCATGGAGTTGGTAAGAGCCTGATCATTGTTATCTCTAAGTGTGATCTGGGTTCCATCGATAACAAACTGTGTAAGGCCAAAAGAAACGCCTAAGGAAACTTTAGAATTCTCAGTAACTTTTAACTGGTAGGAGTATGCACCTTGAATTCCCGTTCTGCGTGTCGGTCCCGCCACATCTGTGAAGAGAGAACCTCCAAAACCCATTTTTCCCGAAGCGCTCGGTGCGTGTAATCCCAGGAAATAAGTTCTAGGAGCATCGGTAATTCCAGTCCATTGGGTGCGGTGAGTGGCCAATGCGTTGAAGTTTTCTTCAGTTCCCGCAAATGCTGGATTGAAAGTAAAACCTGACAAAAAATACTGCGAAAACTGCTGTACTTGCTGTGCGTTCAAACCCTGAAGGCATGAGAGAAAAACCGCTATGAAGAAAAGTCTTTTCATTATCTGTGCAGGGTTAATGGTCCCGTAATCGGGTCAGGAAAACGTGGATCGTTTAGCTCAATAGTGAAATAATATGTTCCACTAGGTAAAATAGAACCTTCGTAAGTTCCACCCCATGCTATATTAGCGTTGTACCCCTGCGATTCAAATACTTCCACACCCCATCGATTGAAAACGTGTACGACCATAGATGGGAAAAGTTCAATATTGTCTATTATCCAGCTATCGTTTACTCCATCTCCATTGGGAGTAAAGCCTGAAGTTACCTCTATGTCGGGCAATACTTCTACCAATACTGTATCGGTAGATTGACATCCGTTAACATCAGTAACAGTCACTACAAAATCCACACTTTCTAAAAGAAAACCAGTTGGATTTGATGAAGCACTATCAAATACTGACATTGGGTTTGGAACCCATAAATAGGTCACCTCATCGGGAGAGGTCGGGTCTCCGCCAAGCGTAAAGACTTCTTCAATAAATACGTGAAGGTCTTCACCTGCATCAACTTCGGGACTTTCCAGTATTTCAATAGTAATGGTATCCGTTTCCGAACAAGTACCGTTTGAACCGATGAGAATGAACTCAGTAATTCCTTCATACGTTTCATCTACAATAACCTGTGACGTAGAGGAAATGGTATCTCCATTCAGCGTCCAATAAAACTCGTCTCCACCTACTAGTTCTCCAGTTAAAGTGGCAGGCAAATCTGACGGGCAAAAGGCTGTATCTGCTCCTGCGTTCAAGTCAAGGCTGAAAAGGACGTCTACATTCGACGTATCTGAAAATTCGCAACCACTGGCATCCGTTACTGTGAAAATATATTCTCCCTGAAATAAGGAAGTGATGTTTCCTTGATCTGATTCAAAGCCATCTAGCCCTGTCCAAAGGAAAGTGTAGTCAGCCGTGCCTCCTGTCACTATGGCCTCAATTGACCCATCAGCAACATTGAAGCAAGTCGCAGCAGCACTGTTCAACTCAAGGGATATAGGTTCGGGTTGTGTCAGGATAATTATTTCTCCTAGCTCACATCCCGCCTGATCGATCACTGTTAGACTATACTCTCCTGCCACCAAATTTTCTATGGTGTCCGTTGTAGCTTCAAAACCGTTTGGTCCTGTCCATATTATTTGATAAGGAGTGAGTCCCCCACCAATCAGAGTCTCAATAGTACCTGTAGCAAATCCGAAGCAAGCTGGATTTATACTGTTTACATCGAGTGACAAAGGCTCCACTTCGACAATATCAATTGAATTGTTCATCACGCAGCCTCCTTGATCAGTAACCGTATAAACATAGGTTCCGATTGAAAGATTTACAATATCAAAAAGACTTGAGGTAAATCCGTTTGGCCCTGTCCATTCAACGATATATCCGGGTTGTCCTCCTTCTGGAAAAAGAGAGATAGATCCTGAATTTGGCTCGTCTGAGCATCCTGAAGCAATAACTTCTTCAACTACAACAAGTTCATCGGGTTGCTCCAGAGCAATCGTGTCCTGAGTAAAACAGCCATTAAAATCGGTGACTGTGAGGGTATATTCTCCCGAGCCCAGTGCAGTAATGTCTTCGACAGAAGAGATAAATCCATCTGGCCCGAGCCATTCAATGGTGAAAGGAGAGAGTCCGCTCGTTAGCGTGAGGTCAATCGAACCGTTTGTTTCACCAAAACAAGCGATGTTTTGCGCGGTAATCTCAGTTATAATTTCAGGATTCTCAGAAACGGTATAAACACCAGTAAAGTCACATCCAGCATTGTCAATAATTTGGAGATCATAATCGCCAGGCACCAATTCAGCAATAACCAATTCGTTCGAGGTAAATGAATTCGGTCCATTCCAAAGAATCGTGTATGGCTCCTCTCCTCCTGAAATCTCAATTTCTATCTGTCCGTTGTTTTCGTCAAAGCAAGTATTTGTGATGCTAAGGAGCACATCAAGCGCTTCAGGCGAAGACACTTCAAGAGATTCTGTGAAAACACATCCATCTGCTCCTGATACCGTGTAGGAATAACTACCTCCTGCCAAATTCATAATGTCTTCGTCATTGGATACAAATCCATTAGGACCTGTCCAAGAAACGGTAAAGGGCTCGGCAACGTTGGCAATTTCTAAATCAATGGCTCCGTCAAGGCCCCCACCGCAAGTCACAGGAGAAATCGTAGCAGTGATATCACCTCCAGGATTGCTTAGTGTGATCTCTTCTTGATAGATACAGCCATTGTCGTCAGTAACGGTCAACGTGTAATTTCCTGGAGATAAATTTTCCGCAAGAGTTGAATTTGATATCAGATTGCCCAAATCATCTTCCCAGATAATCACATAAGTTCCAGAAATAGTACCACCAGTAATGAATGCTTCTAGAGATCCATTGGCCTGAATGCAATCGGGCTCAGAAATAGCAATGTCGACCAAAATAGAGTCTGGCTCAGTCACGGTAAGCGTCAAGCTTTCCACGCAAGTGGACTGATCTGTTACCGTCAATGAGTACTCTCCTGGAGATAAATTTGAGATGTCCTCGCTTGATGAAATAAACCCATCAAGGCTAGTCCAAGAAAACTGCAAGGGTGGGCTACCCCCTGAAACTTCCAAACTTATAGCACCATCCATATCTCCTGCGCAAGTGATATTGGTTACCGTTTCTACAACAGTAATTGAAGGCGCCGATGATATCGAAACGATTCCAGCTGCGCTGCACCCTAATGCATCTGTAAGAATATAATCGTAATCTCCAGGCTCTAAATCGCCGAGTGAGGCTCCTGTTCCAATAAAACCATTGGGGCCTGTCCAATTGATATCAAATGGCTCGGTGGCATTTTGAATGGAGAGATTTATGGACCCATCTGATCCAATGCAGGACACTTCAGTTGCTATCGCATCAACTGAAATTGCCACTGGATCGACAACTTCGAAAGTTTCTGAAAACACACAATTATTGGCATCCGTAATCGACAGAATGTAGGTGCCTGCAACCAAGTCAGTGATGTCTTCTTGGTCAGAAGTAAATCCATTTCCGTCCGTCCATACGTAATCAAATGATCCCGTTCCACCAGTGAGTTCTGTATCAATGGCTCCGTCGTTTCCACCTGAACAAGTCGGGTTTGTTACGGTTCCTGTCAATGTTCCATTGTTATCGGAAATGACAGCGGTTAATTGAATCGAACAACCGAGTTCATCGGTCACAATCACTTCGTAGGTACCTCCCTGAACATCGATCAAGCTGTCGTTTTGTACTATTTCAACTCCAGCCTCATTCTCCCAAGAAAAGGTCAAAACACCCGTGCCACCTGAGGCAGTGGCTACAGCCAAACCGTCAAACTGCTGACAATTGGAATCAAATGTTTCAACGATGACAGTCAATTCAGAGTTCTCTGATATGGTAACAATCTCGATAACAGAACATCCGTTTGCATCTTCAACGGTAACCTCGTAATCACCTGGCTCTAGTCCTGATAAATTTTGATTGCTAGAGGTAAAGCCATTCGGTCCGATCCATGAGAAGTCCAATGTTGAAGTTCCACCCGTGGTAGATACAGTGATTGCTCCATCAGCATCGCCGAAGCAATCGATATTCGTCACGGTAATATCCAATACAATCTCTGAAGGTTCAAAAATTTCAACTTGTGCAGTTTCTTCGCAACCATTGTCGTCTGTTACCAACACGATGTAAATGCCTGCTTCCAGATCGGCTAAATCTTCGTCGGCAGAGGTAAATCCATTTGGTCCCGTCCAGTCAAAAGTAAAAGGCAGCTGCCCCCCTGAAGGACTCAAATCTATAGCTCCATCGCTTACACCAAAACAAGAAATATCGGTTGGAACGGAAGATAGTTCTACATCAAAAAGCTCTTGAACCGTAAATGTGGCCGATGCAATGCAGCCTTGGCTATCCGTAATATTCACAGTGTACGACCCCGCTTCCAAGCCATTGATATCTTCGGTGATGGCTGTGAAACCATTTGGACCTGTCCAAGAGCGAATAAAGCCAGGACTTCCGCCTGAAATGGTAATGTTGATCGCACCCGTAAAGTCGCCCACACAAACCACGTCAGTTATGGCTGCATCTATTGCGATTTGATCTGGCTCATTCACAGTGTAGGTGCGACTGAATTCGCAATTGCTGTCATCTGTGATCAAGACTGTATAATCTCCTGCCGCCAGCCCCGAAATATTTTGGCTAGAAGCCGAAAAACCTCCTGGTCCCGACCAAGCGAATGAATAGGGAGAAGAGGCTCCTGATGGTGTTATAGAAATGCCCCCATCTGATCCGCCAAAACAAGAAATGTCTGTAATGGTGTTTGAGACTGAAATATTACTCGGCTGGATAATAGTTACTGAGAAAAACCCGTTACACCCGCTATCATCGCTTAGAAGCAGCGAATATTCTCCCGCAACTAAACCATTGAGATTTTGATCGGAAGAGTTAAATCCTGACGGACCCAACCAAAAAAAAGTGTAAGGCGGTGTGCCCCCAGATGAGGTGGTAATTACAGCACCGTTAGCGCCGCCGAAACAAGACACGGGAGTGAGCGTAAATACCGCGCTCAGTCCAGAAGGTGCTATTATGGTATATGTTTCAGTAATGGAACAGCCTCCTGAATCGTCTACAATCACCGTATAATCTCCTGCAGAAAGACCAGCAATGTCCTCATCGGTTGATGAAAATCCGCTGGGTCCAAACCACAGTACATTGTATGGAGGGGTTCCATTGGCGATAGTCAAATCGATTGCCCCAGTATTTTCAGCGGCGCAATCTGGATTCGATAGAGCAGCCGAAAGAGCAATTGGCTGTGGCTCTATCAAGTCATAACTTTCAGAGATCACGCAGCTATTGAAGTCTGTTACCTCGATGGTATAGATGCCTGTCGCAAGGCCCGTGATATCTTCATTTGTTGAAGTGAATCCGCCTGGTCCTGTCCAAGAAAAAGTGAAAGAAGCAGTTCCTCCCAAAACGGTTAAGTCAATTTCACCATCAGAATCTCCATTGCATGAAATAGGTGTTTCAAGGAAATTGAGAATAAGCTCATCGGGCTCAACTAAATCTACATCGATGGTGAATACACAGTTTATATTATCCGTTACAGTAAGGCTATATGTTCCTGCAGAAAGTCCAATAATAGTAGGCCCCAATCCAGTAAACCCGTTTGGGCCTACCCAAGAATAATTGTATCCGGGAGTTCCTCCTTGTGCGAGTGCGGTTAATTCACCCGAGTTGTTTTCAAAACATTGGAGGTTTGAAGGGGTAATGACTGCTGTCAAAGGATCTGGCTCATTGACTGTTTCCTGAATAACAACTACACAATTTGCCGCATCGGTAACAGTCACTTCATAGGTACCCGCAATTAGATCGACGATATCTTGATCTGTTGAGACAAACCCTCCTGGTCCTGTCCACGAAATATCATAGGGCGACAAACCTCCTGCAATGGTCAGGTCGATTGAACCAGTATCGTCGCCGTTGCACAAATTATTGGTGGATA
This sequence comes from Cryomorphaceae bacterium, assembly GCA_047632755.1. GTDB lineage: Bacteria > Bacteroidota > Bacteroidia > Flavobacteriales_D > Cryomorphaceae > JAKVAV01. The sequence goes on along the minus strand of JBLIDT010000001.1, from coordinate 342,338 downwards.
TCGCAGATACAAGCAATACAGGATTCTCAATAACTGTGTAAGTCTCATTGACAGTACAGCCATTGTCATCCGTCACTTCTAGGGTATAATCTCCTGGTTCAAGATTAGAAATGTCTTCAGATATGGAATTGAATCCGCTTGGACCTGTCCAACTGAATCCTAGGGTTCCTGTCCCTCCTGAACCAGTGATATCTATTAAACCATCATTTGCGCCAAAGCAAGTGACATCAGTAATTGTTTCATCAATCAGAATTGGGTCAGGAAGATTGCTAAAAGCTAGAGTTGTATCAAAAACACAACCTTCAACATCTTCAATATTTAAAGTGAAAACCGCACATAAGGCGGAAGGCGAAAACCCGGATTCACCATTTGACCAAGTAAGGATGTAGCCACCGTTTCCTCCGATGATGATCGGTGACGCTTGACCATTGCACAAATCAGCGCAAGTAGGTGGAGTTTCATTCAATGAAAACAAGGTTAACGGACCTGGCTCATTCACAAACACGTCAATGTTACACGGTGTTCCACCTTGACCTTGATCGAACACTAAAACAGTGTAAGTTCCCGCACCCACATTTGTCCACTCTCTGGTCGTCGGTCCGCCAATCCATTGATACGTGTATGGCCCTACACCTGTGGTGGGCTCCAATACGGCTGCGATTCCATTTTCGAATCCATTGCAAGTAGGCGGAGTCGGATCAGCTGTCAAATCGAAAAATGGGCAAGACCCTAGTGGCCCTACAGAGCCGGAAATTCTTTGGTAATGATCAGGAAGAACACTTAGATGATTCTCGAGATTCGAAGGAATAGAAAGAGTTGGATTTGAGTATCCTTGACCAGTAAGTTGAAAATTAATATTCGAACCCAAAGAAATTTCTTCCCCTAGATTCAAGCTTCCGCTAATGATTAGTGTGGAAGCCTGATTCGACTCCAATGTCAAGTGAGCCAAATTCAATCCTGTTAAGGAAGCTATTTCAATTTCCTGATTTTGAAGATTTATTGTTCCTGCGCTTTGAACGGGGAAAAACACATGTGTCTGTGCGCTGGGAAGATGCTCTGCTTTCGCACCCTTAGCATCTCTCCAGTTTTCTAGGTCATTCCAATTCTCCGACTGACCTTGCCAATAGAGAGGCTGGGCCAAACTAAAAAAAGGGAGCAACGTTGAGACGATGATAATCAGTGATCTCCGGATATAAGGTGCAGTTTTCATTTCAAATACTAGTCGTATGCGTTACACGGCACAAAGCCTGCTTTTTGGTTTCTCGGACAAGCACTTATTCCTAAAATAATCTCGTGGCTGTTGGAAGAGCCGAGACGGATTTTAGAGTAAGTCACGTCGTATGCGTATGCTACGGTGAAGTAATCGAGAAAGCTGAATTTCAGCATTCCTGCTACCGCGTCTTCTGATCGAAACGCTACACCGAGAGCTACCACATTGTCGTAGTCTGCCCAGAAGTTTACGTCGAATGAAGGTGTAGAGTTACCTGTCATTTTTAGTTGAACCGCTGGGATATAATTCATCTTATCTCCACCAGGGAAAACTCGACCAGCCGTCAAATTGAAATTTGGCTGTATTTGAACGTCTGTTCCAATATCGTTAAATGTAGGAGCCGTCAAGTTGTGGCCACTAAAGCCCACAAACCAATATTTGCTGTAAAGCCAAATACTAGCCTTAATATCTGGAAAAGCAAACTCAGCTTGAGACTCATCAAGTACCGGGTCAGGGCCGTTATTTGGGCCCAACACTCTAACTTGTGAAGCGTCAAAACGATACTGAAGCGCTCCTATTCCAAACCCAAACGAAACGCGTGTTTTACGCGTAATTGGTATGTGAACGGCATATACGGCGTGGAGAGATGTCCTTCCAGTAAATCCAGTATTGTCGCCTTCGATAATAATCCCAGCTCCATGAATAACTCCCTTTTCTTTGCTGATCTTCTCAATTCGTTGGTGCGCCGAGACAAAAAGCGTTTGAGGGTTGTTCTCAAAACCCACCCATTGATTTCGGTAACCCACTCTGGCATCAAGGCATTTCTGCATACCCGCTTGTGCAGGATGAAGTGCAAATGAATTGAAGAGAAAATTCGTGAACTGTGCATTTTGTTGAGCTTTTGCCATTGAGCAATAAGTCAACACGAGTAACAATATGAACAGCTTCCTCATCATCTCATTATAGTTACGGAACCAGCGATAGGCTCGGCATCAAAATCAACCGGATTGAGTTCGACTATGTAGTAATATGTTGCAGCAGGTAGGTCATCTCCGCCCCAGTCATTTTGGTAATTCGTTGCTTGGAATACTCTATTTCCCCATCTCGAATACACAGATATTTGGGAGTTGGGCCATGTGCTAATTCCTTCAATGAACCATGTATCGTTGAAGCCATCCGAATTTGGGGTAAACGCATTGGAAGCAACAATGGGAGGTAGAATGAATACAGTTACTTGATCCAGATATTGACACCCCTCTATCTCAGCATTCACTGTGTATGTAACAGTGATGTTCACCCCATCTGGGTCAGCAGTCACTTCATCTCCCGTGGTTTGGTTTAGCTCAGGACCCGACCATTCCAAATCCCCAAAATTACCTTCGGATGTTAAAACGACCGTTTCTCCTTCGAAAATCTGGACGGTTGACGAAGAATTGTTCGGATCGCCTCCACTTTGATAACCCTCAGCCCCCAAGTCATATTCCAGTGCAGGTCCAGAAACATCGAGATTGAAACTACACTCTGAATCAGGGCCACCCATTCCATCGTTCAATCCTGTGACCATGATGTAGTATGTCGTGGACGGTTGGAGCGCCGTCAAAAATATTTGTCCGCCACCTGTTGTATCAATTGTGCAAAAATCAAAAGCTGAATAACTGTCCGAATCACAAAGGTCAGCTGCTTCAAATACAGCGATACCAATAGAGGTATCGGCGAGACATGAATCTACGTTGAATTGAATGGTAGCAGTGCTGTCTTGGTAATCAATGAAAGGAAACTGGTCTGTATCTTGCGTTTCGAATGAATAGAATACCGCATTCGGCGCATCCATAAAGCAGAAGTCTGAACCAACACCAGACGGTGCACCGTCTAAGTATGAATAATTTGGAGAACCCTCGCCAGCGCAGAGTGCTTCTGGGGTGGAACAATCTTGCGCTACTAGAAATGATCCTAGGAAAAGCAAGGGCAAAAGGAAAATCGCCTCCGTAAGCTGGAAGTTTCGAGTCATCAAGGGGGATTGATAAATTATCTTTTTAAAGTTACGCATCAGAGTGAGTGTAATGTCTCGACTATTCATAGTTTTTCACAGTAAAGTGTTGGAAATCGTGAAGCTCATGGGATGCTTAAAGCAAGCTTGCCAGCAAAAGACCAAACACACAAGAAATAAGGGAGGCGAAAAGGTTTGTTGTGCTATTGCTTACCCAATAAAATCCGCGCAAAGGTTTTTCATTTTTTTCAATAGCGACCTCGCGGGTAGTGCCATCGAAATTCCTGTATTTTGCTTGGATGAGATCTCCGATCAGGCTATCGGCCAAATTCCCTAAAACCCCTGCTGCAGCAATAATCAAACACTGCGTCAAACTGAAATCGAATACAGGCAATAGAGCCAATGCCGCAAGGACGAAGGCGAAAATAACTCCCGCCAAAGAACCAGGCAGCGTAATCGCTCCGCTGGCACCTGTAGTCGTTTTTTTCCAGTTCAATATTTTATAATGGTCCCCTCCCATTCGCACACCGATTTCAGAAGCAGAGGTATCGCTCAAGGCAAAAGCAAATCCCGAAATACCCGCGATTAAGAAAACGGAATCAGCCCAAATGAAGTATGCCATGAAGAATATGGCGGGAACAGCTCCATTGGCAAAAACTTGTTTGGCGTCGCGCACGGAGCTGTCATCTTTGTGTCCAGGAAGTTTGGAAAGCAGGCTACCGATCAAGAAAAATGCAGTCGGAAAAATGATAATCTCGGGGCTTGGATTGACGAGAAATATCCATCCCAAGATAGCTGCCGCGAATGCCCCTCCAGAGGTCAACCATTTTCGCCGAAAGGCAAGAAATGCCAAAGCAGGAATGAGGATCCCATAAATTAATATGCTATCTGTATCGGGAACTAAAAGCCAATAAGTCACTGCCGCAGGCACCCATAGGTTGTCGACGCTTCTGACCGATAGCAGCTCCAGAATAGCCAAGAAGACAGCCATGAACAAAGCCAGCTCCAAGTTGATTTGGGGAATAGTCTCGGGCATTAGCTTAGCGCTGAATGCCAATACCAAAAAAGTTATTGTAGCGAAAGTTAAGCCGCCTTCCATTGTTTTGCCTTCCGGCGAAAAATCAAACTTGCGCTTGCCAATGCCATAACCAATTACGGTGGCTAAACCATCTGACCAAGCCAAAACCATAAGCGGGTAAAAAACGAGGTGAGGACGGTCGTAACCAAAGAAATAGGTGAGGACGAAAAATGATATGGCGAAATAGAGGATGCCGAAGCTCTTTCTGCCGCTATCTTCATCTTTGAAAAAGCCCAGAAAAACGGCAGCTGCCAAAAGAGGAATGGCTATGCCTATGATTACGAGAAGCTGATCGATCTCGAGAAAATAAACCGAAAAAGCCGAGACTGATATTGCCCCGATGTGGAGTATCTTTCTCGCGAAAACAGGGTTGACCAATTCCTTGCGGTGCAGAATTTCGGCCAGCAATACGAAGAACAATACCAAACCAGCGAGGAGAAAATCCAATCTTAGTCTATTGAGGAGCGGCAAAAATAAGAGAAAGAAGTGGCGGCCAGCAGAATTGGAAGACCAGACTTGGTTTCCAAATTGGTTGAGAGCCTATCAAATGGCATTCTTGTCATCATTAGATCGAATTACGCAATTGTATCTTCCTGTAAATAAGCTGCTGGAAAACATTGACTCAAAGAGGATTGTCGACCTGGCATCTGGCTCGGGAGAATCGGCCATGAACACGACAGCCGAATTGAGAAAATCTGGAACTAAAGTTTTATTGACCGATAAATTTCCATCAGAACGCAGAGCCAAAGGAGAATCCCATCTCATCGAAAAAGTAGATGTTCTAGAATCGGAATTACCAGACGCTGACCTTTACATCATGTTCAACGCCTTCCACCATTTCGACAGCGAGGAGCGGGAGTTGATTGCAAAAAAAGCCAGCCACAACAAAGGTCAATTCCTGATCATTGAACCACTTCGACCTCGAGTAGATGTGTTTTTCAAAGTCTTTCTTGCAACTTTTATCGGACCTTTTCTGTTGGCACCTTTTATGCGACCCTTTTCATTCAAATGGCTTTTATTGACCTATGCTTTTCCCTTGGGAGTTTTGGCTACCTGCTGGGATGGACTGGCATCGGTGGTGAAATCGCTCAGTCAAGAAGAATGGGATGACTTGGAAACGGAATTGACCTCGAGCGGAAGAATAGTCGAACAGGGTCTCCTACCTTCCCGAATGGCAAAATTGAAATACTTTCTAGTGAAATGAGAGCGCTAAAGACACTTTGGGAATTCACCCGTCCGCACACCATAATCGGCTCGGCGGTAAGCGTAACCGTACTTTACCTAATGGCCGTTCGAGAATGGGAATTCAGCTTTCTGTTTATTCTGAGTTTGGTCGCTGCGCTGCTTTGCAATGTTTTTATCACGGGCTATAACCAACTCGTCGATATCGATATCGATCGCATCAACAAGCCCGAGCTTCCTCTGCCTGCGGGCAATCTCAGCGTTCCATCGGCGCGAATAATTGTATTCGGATCGCTGATCGCATCATTGTTGATCTCTGCTTATACCTCCTTTTTCCTCTTGGGCCTGGTGGCGACAATAGCTGCCCTTGGTTTCATCTACTCTTGGAAAAGAGTCTATCTGAAACGACGGCATCAAACGGCGGCTTTTGCGATTGTCATCGTTCGTGGCGTTTTGATCAACCTCGGATTCTACGCACTCTTCTCAGGGGGCTATGATTTCCCCGTGGAGATTTGGACGCTGACGGTTTTCGTAATCCTCTTCAGCGCGGGCATCGCCTGGTTTAAGGATATTCCCGACATCGAAGGAGATGCTCAGGAAGCCATTGGAAGTCTCGCGATTGAAAAAGGCGCAGGAAAAGCTTTTTCGGCAGGGGTTTGGCTGTTGGGTCTAGGCTATTCTTCGGCGGCTTTCGCTCCCTTCTTTTTTGATTTCCAGATGGCATCGGGCTCAGTCATCACAATCGGTCACACCATCTTTGGAATAACTTTTTTGGTCTTGGCGTCAAAAACCAATCCCCTTGAAAAAAAGCAGGTGAAGCGGTTTTACCTCAGCTTTTGGGTGTTGTTTTTCTTGGAGTATGTGCTTTGGGTCGCTTCGGTTTTCGCCGCTGCCTGAGCCGAGATTATTTTATACTTTTGACTTCTTCTTGGCCCCGTAGTTCAATGGATAGAATAGAAGTTTCCTAAACTTTTGATCCAGGTTCGATTCCCGGCGGGGCTACTTTTTATCACCTCACCACACTCCCGTTCGGCCACTCCTCTCCTGGCCCAACAAAAGTCAACTTACCCTCTTCATCTTCGGCCATCAAAATCATTCCTTGAGATTCGACTCCTCTGATTTTCCGCGGCTCGAGATTGACCAAGACGCTCACTTTTCTACCAGCTAGTTCTTCGGGTTTGAAGAACTCGGCAATTCCCGATACAACCGTTCGCTTGTCAATACCCGTGTCCAAAGAAATCTTTAGCAGCTTGTCCGTTTTAGGCACTCGCTCCGCTTCCAAGATAGTGGCGGTGCGGATATCCATTTTCACAAAATCGTCGAAAACAACGTTTGATTTTTGGGGCATCAGGGTAGATTTAGGTTCATCTTCTTTTTTGAGCTTGTCGAGCTGAATCTGGATTTCTTCTTCCTCTATTTTCTGGAAGAGCAACTCAGCCTTTCCGATTTGATGACCAGCCTTTATCACGTGAGTGCGGCCCGCAGTTTCCCACCCTCCGATTTCGATGTTGAGCATCTCAGCCATCTTTTTGGAAGTGTTGGGCAAAAACGGTGCGCAAATCACCGCAAGATTCGCTGCAAGCTGAAGGCATTTTTCGATGACCTCTGCAGCTTTGGCGGGATCGGTCTTGTTCAACTTCCAAGGCTCCGTTTCGGTAAGAAACTTATTTCCCGCTCGGGCCAAATTCATCATCTCGTTCTGAGCGTCACGCATGCGATACGCTTCGATGGCGTCGGCTATTTTGCCAGGAGCAGATGAAATGGCCTCGTCTACCAGAGTCTTGTCGACGGTATCACCCACTTCGGGAACCAGACCATCGTAGTACTTCTGAGTCAAAACCAAAGTGCGGTTCACGAAATTTCCGAAAACGGCTACCAACTCATTATTGATTCGAGCGCGGTAATCTTCCCACGTGAATTCACTATCGCGAAACTCAGGTGAAATAGCATTCAAAACGTAGCGCAGCTCGTCGACCTTCCCCGGGAAATCAGCGAGGTATTCATAGAGCCATACGGCCCAATCGCGCGAAGTGGATATTTTTTTTCCCTCCAGATTGAGGAATTCATTGGCGGGCACATTGTTTGGCAAAATGAAATCGCCATGCTCTTTGAGCAAAATCGGAAAGATGATGCAGTGGAAAACGATGTTGTCTTTGGCAAGAAAATGCACCAGTTTGGTGTCCTCACTTTGCCAATAAGGCTTCCAGTCTTTGCCTTCGGCGTCGGCCCAAGCTTTGGTGGCTGAGATATAACCGATTGGTGCGTCGAGCCAAACGTAAAGCACTTTTCCATCGGCACCTTCGAGGGGAACTTTCACGCCCCAATCTAGGTCGCGGGTCATGGCTCGAGGCTGCAAGCCTCCGTCGATCCAAGACTTGCATTGACCGATCACTTGCTTCTTCCATTCGGAAGGATCGTGCAGTTTCTTACCGTCAAGCTCTCCCTTCTCAATCCAGTCTTTCAACCAAACTTCGTGGTTTTCCATCGGCAAGAACCAATGAGAAGTCTCTCGCAAAACGGGCTTCGAACCACTCAAGGTAGATTTGGGTTCAATCAAGTCTCGCGGATTCAAACTCGAACCACAATTCTCGCATTGGTCGCCGTAAGCATTTTCAAATCCACACTTTGGGCAAGTTCCCGTAATGTAACGGTCGGCCAAAAACTGCTGGGCCTCCTCGTCAAAATACTGCTCGGTGGTTTTCTGTGTAAACGAATCTTTGGCGTTCAGTTTCAAAAAGAACTCTTGAGCCGTTTTGTGGTGCAAGGGATCGGAAGTACGGTGATAAATGTCAAAACCAATTCCGAAATCAGCAAAAGACTTTTTGTTAATGGTATGAAATTCATCCACAATTTCCTGCGGAGTCTTTCCTTCTTTTTTCGCTTTAAGCGTAATGGCAGCGCCGTGTTCATCGCTTCCGCAAACGAAGACCACATCCTTTCCAGCCATTCGCAAGTAGCGCACATAAATATCAGCAGGAACGTAGACTCCAGCTATGTGACCAATGTGTAAAGGCCCATTTGCATAAGGCAAAGCGGCAGTAACTGTATATCGTTTTGGGTTATTCAATGGGAAAATGCTTGATTTGTGTGCGCAAAGATAATGACTTAAACATGCAGGCACACACCCCAAGCTATCTTCGACCAGGTGATGAAATTCGAATAATCTCGACTGCCCGAGCGGTCGACAAAGAATTTATTGACCTCGCGGTCATTGAAATTGAAAAGAGAGGTTTCTCAGTTTCTTTAGGCAAGAACCTTTTCAGAAAAGAAAATCAATTTGCTGGAAGTGTTGAAGAACGATTATCCGATCTGAACGAAGCTGTACGAGACAAAAAGGTGCGCGCCATTTTTGCCGCCCGCGGTGGATACGGAACAACGCGCCTTCTAAAAGGATTTGACGGAAAGGCTTTTAACAACGACCCAAAATGGATTTGTGGCTATAGCGATATCACGGCTTTGCACAGTCATGTGCTTAATTCTTGCCAGACGCTAAGCTTGCATTCCACTATGCCCGTCGACTTTCAAAGAAATACGACAGAGTCTATTGATAGTCTTTTTCAGCTTATTCGAGGAGAATCGTTGACGTACGAGGCAAAACCCCATGATCTTAATCGCGGTGGAAACGGAGAGGGAGCCATGATTGGTGGAAACCTGAGTATGATCTACAGCTTGCTGGGATCTACCGCCCAGCCCTTGACGGATGGAAAAATCCTATTCTTGGAAGATTTGGATGAATACCTCTACCACATTGACAGAATGATGGTAGCGCTTGATAGAGCTGGGATTCTAGAAAACTTGGCTGGCCTCGTTGTGGGGGGAATGAATGACATGAACGACAACACAGTTACTTTCGGTAAAACTGCCGATGAGATCATTGCCGAAAGAGTGGCTTCTTATAATTTCCCGGTAGCATTCAACTTTCCATCTGGCCATATCGATGACAATCGTGCTTGGATACACGGCAAAAAAAGAAGGCTGACCGTTAGAAACGATCAGCCTTCTTTGCTGCAGTAGTAGATGGTAGTTTATTCTCTTTCGAACTTCGTGTAAGCAGCTGGAATCTCGAACAATGAGTTATCCAAATCACCTCTTTCTACTTCATTTACTTGAAGATTGGTAAGCTCTACACCGTCAGTTTTCTTTTCTACACCCTTCATCGGAAACATTCCTTCGATATCGGGTACATTCATAAAGTAAACAGCGAGTTTATCTTTTCGATTCAATGTCTCTAACATTGGCACCAAGAAGTCAAAGTCATCATCTGCAACCCAAAAGGTTACTTCACGACCGTCGTCCTTACCTGTTACTTTCACCTGAGTGCACTCATAACCGTTAATTTCTTGTGTCTTATTTGTCTTTTGAACATAAACGTCCGTCTCGCGTGCTGGTCGCTTATTCGGTACATCAATGAACATTTGACGTTCGGGGCTCAGGGCTTTAACAGTGTTGGCCTTGGTATCGACAATCATAATACCTTGGATTTCTCCATTTTCACTGAGCTCTTCCACACGTACCAAGTGATCTTTCACGTAATACACATAGTTAGCCGTTACCGGTCCAATCGTTTTGGTAAATTTGATGGTCCCTTGGAAAGGTCCAGAGGCGAAGCCTGCGAATCCCATCATTACCCCCAACGTGATAGCTGCAATCTTTTTTGTAAACATTTTCATAACGAACAGATTAAGGAACCTTTTGAGTTCTCAAGTTTTTTGTTAGTATGTCATCGACCAACTTAATCGGCAACTTGGGCGAATCTCTTGCTTCTACGCATTTGGTAGGTCGGGGTTTCAAAATTCTTGAACAGAATTGGAGATTTGGCAAAAAAGAAATCGACATAATCGCTGAAGTAGAGGATTTTATCGTCTTTGTAGAAGTTAAAACAAGAGAAGAACCTTTTCCTGGAAGGCTGGAAGAATACATCAACAGAAAGAAGCAAAGGCACATCATATCTGCTGCTAACGAGTATATCCGATTAAAGGATATTGATAAAGAAGGTCGTTTTGATGTGATTGCAATCGTGCTAAACCGAGGAAATCACGAATTAGAGCACATAGAAGAAGCATTTTACCCAACTTTGTAGGCTGAAATAAAGTCATGAGTACAGATAGAGATAATAATCGCGGCAGCCGTAGAGCTGGCACTGGCAAATCATCGCCAAGAAAGAAGGACGGCCCTGGCAGAGGCAGAGTAAGAAGTTCTCAAGAACCTTCTGGAAACAGACCGTTTGATAAACGACCAGGACGAAAGAGAACCGACAGCGAAGGCGATGATAATCGAGAAAGGCGAAGCGACGGAGATCGACCGAGAGCAAGGAAACCCTTTGACAAAAGAGAACGGCCATCTCATTACAATTCTGACTCAGACCGAAGAGACGATAGAAGAGGAGACGAGGATCGTCCAAGAGAAAGAAAGCCTTTTGACAAAAGAGAGCGACCTTCTCAATACAACTCTGACTCTGATCGAAGAGACGATAGCAAGGAAAGAAGAGGTGATAGCGATAGATCAAGGGATAAAAAACCCTTTGACAAAAGAGACGATAGCAGGGAAAGAAGAAGCGATAACGATAGATCAAGGGATAGAAAGCCCTTTGACAAAAGAGAGCGACCATCACGATTCGGCTCTGACTCTGATCGAAGAGACAGTAGCAGAGAAAGAAAAGGTGATGACGATAAATCAAGGGATGACAAACCTTTTGAAAAACGGGGATACTCTTCTCGATTTAAATCTGACGAAACTGGAAAAGAAGGAGATGGCGAGAAGAATATAGCCATGAGCCGAGAGAACTACGACAAGCAACACGGTCGAAGAAAATTCGAACGTACCGAAGATACTCCCGCTTACAAATCGAAATACGATCGCGACCGCGGAGGCAGAAAACCTTACAAAGGAAAACGTGGTGGCGAGGTTCTCCCTTCTGAATCAGCAGAACGCGATAACAGGATTCGCTTAAACAAGTACCTCTCAAATTCGGGACTGTGCAATAGACGCGAAGCCGATGTGTTCATCGAGTCGGGTATGGTTGAGGTGAATGGAAAAACAATCACCGAAATGGGTTTCAAAGTGAATCCCGGTGATGTGGTAAAATACGCGGGAGAGAAGCTATCGACCGAAAAGCCTGTTTACGTTTTGATGAACAAGCCCAAAGACTTCGTGACTACCATGAAGGACTATAAGGGAAGCCATACCGTAAAGCAGCTGATGCGCGGCGTGGGATCTAACAGTATTCTCCCCGTGGGGAAACTCGATCGTGGCACCACAGGCCTACTCATGTTTACCAACGATGGTGATTTGGCCAAAAAGCTTACCCACCCGAAACACAACGTCAAGAAGCTTTATCACGTGTCGCTCGACAAGAGTGTAAAAGAAGAGCACTTGATACAATTGGTGGAAGGTGTGGAGCTTGAAGACGGCACCATGGCTGCAGACGTTGTCTCTTACGTAGGCGATGCCAAGGACAAGCGCGAAGTAGGCGTAGAAATTCACGGCGGCAAGAAGCGAGTGCTTACACGCCTTTTTGAAGGTCTCGGCTACAAGGTCATGAAATTAGACCGCGTTGTTTTTGCTGGTCTCACCAAAAAGGATTTGCCTCGCGGAAACTGGAGATTCCTAACTGAACAGGAGATTAATAATCTCAAAATGCTGAAATAATCAGGGTGGTTCAGGCGTTTCTCTCATTCAGAATTTCATCCGTTTGAGCCGAATACTAAAATATGCCTTAATCCTATTAGCTGCGGTCATCCTCGCGATGGTCGCAGCATTTTTTCTGGCCAAAAAATTCGAGCCCGAAGTAAAAGATGCCATCGTCTTCGAACTCAATCAGCACCTCAATGTGCCCGTTGACGTGGAGGATATCAATCTGAGCTTACTCCAAAAATTCCCTTACGCTTCATTGAGGTTTAGCAATGTGATCATCCCTGAAGCAGTCAGTGCTGACCCCGATACGTTAATCTTCATCGAAGATCTTTACCTGCAAATTGGCCTGCTGGATTTTCTCCGAAAAAATTATGCCGTGAGCGAGGCGGAGATCAATCGGGGGTTCTTCAACATGAAAATCTTTGAAGATGGATCGGACAATTTCCGCTTTTGGAAAAGCTCAAATGACTCCACCGAGCAGACCTTTACTTTGACCAATGTGGAGGTAGAAGATTTCGAATACCTCTTGGAAACAGGAACTGGATTGGCATTGGACATCCACATCAATAGCGGAGAGGCGAATGGCGATTTTGGCCAAGATATCTTCAGCCTGAAGTCTGGCGTCGATTTGATTGTCAAATCCGTTTTTTACGATGAAGACACCCTCTACAAACAAACAGCCATAGACGGTGAAGTCGCGCTGAATATCAACACCAAGTCAAAAGTCTACACGTTTAAATCAGACAAGATTCTTCTCGGCAAAGAAAAGATAGCGCTCAAAGGTTCCTACGAAAATTCCTCAGAGAACTCATTTTGGAAAGTTCAGATGAAGTCTGAAAACACAGAATTGGAAAATGCAGTTGCCTTGACCCCTCTTCCCAATCAGTCTGTCTTTAAGACCTACCGGCCTTCCGGCAATGCAGACCTCGATCTCTCGATCAAAACAGAAAACGGGTTTGAACTAATCATAAATTTTGATGGCCTCGAGGGAGAAGTCATCCATTCTGAAAGTTCGGGTCGGGCGGACATCTATTCGGGTCGAGGAACATTCGCATTGGCGCAAGGCCAAACCAACTTAAAGATCGAGGGATTGGAAGCTGGAATCGGCCCTGGTCGGTTTTTGACCAGCGGTGAAATCCAGAATTTCAACTCCCCAAGATTTGACCTAGCTCTTCAAGGTAGACTCGAATTGGAAGATCTCAAGGACTTCCTCAACATCAGTTTTGCCGAGGTGCTCAAAGGGCGCATTGATATCAGGGGGAAACTCGAAGGGGAGTTTACTCAAACCAATCTGAGTACTGAGCGGTTGCTGCGCGGGGTGAACTTTCTAGGCGAAATCGTTTTGAAAAATGGCGCCTTCAAGACAGTAGGAAGATCGCAAGTATTCGAAAAGATCGAAGGAAGTTTTGAGATCGTCGAAAACTCCATCCAAACAAAAAAGCTGACGGCAGAAGTCGGAGACAACAAATTTGAAATCGCAGGGCAAATCAATAATGCTCTTCCCTATTTGACTGGAAATGGTGGTAGCCTGGAAGTATTGGCCGACTTAAAGTCCGATCGAATTAATTTGGAGCAATTGCTGGGTGAGTCTGAAGGAGTCAACATCCCGACCGCCTTTCGGCTGCCCGAAAAAGTTGGATTCAATTTAAATATTGAAATCGACCGACTCGAGTATAAAAAATTCTCAGCCACCGATCTTTCTGGGAAAGCATACTACCGCAATGGGCTGTTCACATTGAATCCCGTTAAGATGACTATGGCATCAGGAACCCTTAAAGGGAATATCCGCTTAAATCAAGTGGAGGACGGTTTTGAACTTGGCTCCAACAGCAAACTCACGGAAATGAAGGTGGATGAGCTCTTCATCAACTTCGACGATTTTGGTCAAAAAGTAATTGGCCACGATCAAATCGACGGCCTCTTTAATGGCTCGGTCGACTTGACGTGTTTTTTGGATACCACTTTGGCCATTCGCAAAGAAAGCGTCAAAGCTGACGTCAATCTGAAAATCGACAAGGGTGAATTGAAAGAGGTTCAAGCGCTTATCGACATTGCCGAATACATCAAAGGCAACGCGCTTTGGAACAGCTTTATAAAGGTAGATGCCTTAAAAAAGCGTCTGAGCAATATTGAATTCGAGACACTCGAAAACAGCCTGACGATTGAGAACAACGTCATCACCATTCCCGAGATGAAAATTGCCACATCAGTTCTGGATATATCTGCTTCGGGGACGCACGATTTCGAGAATAATATAGACTACTCCGTCAGTTTTCGCTTAGGCGAATTACTGAGAACAGGGCGAGAAAAAGACAGCGAATTCGGCTATGTCGTGGATGATGATACGGGCACGAGAATCTTCTTAAGAATGGCGGGAACCATTGATAACCCTGAATTCAGTAGTGACAAAGAAACGGCTCGAGAAAAACGAAAAGAGAAATTCGACCAGGAGACAAATACCTTCAAAGGCATATTGAAGAAGGAGTTTGGACTTTTTAAATCGGATACGACGCTCACGGCTCCCTCAGAAATCCCAGTTGAGAATGAGCCTGTTCAATTTGACGTTGAATGGGGTGAGCCATTGGAGACTGATTCGCTGAAAGGCAAAAAGAAAAAACGAAGAAAAAAAGATCAGGATCTCTATGACGATTTGGAAGACGACGATGATCTTTAAGGCTATTTATAAACAAGAGTAAGTTTTACTTTCGTACGCAAAGGGACAGTAAAGAATAGCCGTTTTTACCCTCGTTCAGAGAGAGCAAGTAATTCGCTCTCGTTCATAAAGCCACTGCGTTCAATGAATATTCTTAAGCTGTCAAAAGATTCTTAAATTTGGTTCCAAACCCGATCCGCCTATAGCATATATCTACTCAAGAATTGAGAGAAAAATCGAATGAATTTATACTCGCGGAAACAGCGATGGAAAGCAGTACTACTCATCTTCGCTGCTGTAATCGTAGGATTATCGATCTGGTACTCCAATTACATAGTCAATAAAATACGAGGAGAAGAACGCCTCAAGGTTCAGCTTTGGAGCGAAGCCGTTCAACGTCGCCTCTCGTTGATCAACTATACTGAAATCCTCTTTGCGGATATGCGCCGCGAAGAGCGCAACAAGGCTGACGTATGGGCTCAAGCTACCGGTCGCATCTCAATTGTGGATGATAGCGAGCTTCCGTTTTTGCAAGACATCATTCAAAACAATACGACCATTCCCATGCTGGTGGTCAACTCCCAAAACAAGGTTCAATTTCATCGGAATATCGATGAGAAATACATCTCTACGCCAGAAAGAACGGACAGCACCTTGGCGGCAATGCGCGCGGTGTACAAACCCATAAGAATCAGTATAATGGGTATTGAACAAAAGGTCTATTACAAGGATTCGCGCATCATTACCGAGCTGGAAAAAACCCTGGACGACCTGATCAATTCCTTTATCAGTGAAACGGTGATGAACTCGGGATCCGTTCCTGTTTTGGTAACTGATTCCGCCAGAACAACAGTCGTGAATTTCAGCAATGTTGATTCTACCACGGTTCAGGACTCTAGCTTGGCTATGGCTCAAATTGCGGAAATGGGTGAGAAAAATGACCCGATTGAAGTGAATTTTGGAGACCATGTAGTGAACTACATCTACTTCACCGATTCAGTGATCATTACCCAGCTGCGGTATTTTCCGTTTATCCAGCTGGTCATTATCGGGCTGTTTCTATTTATTTCCTACCTCATTTTTAGCACATTCAGAAATGCCGAACAGAATCAAGTTTGGATCGGATTGGCTAAGGAAACCGCTCACCAACTCGGAACGCCACTTTCAAGCCTCATTGCTTGGGTGCAGCTCTTGGAAGCTCGAGGAATGGACAAGGAGACCATCATTGAATTGAATAAGGACATCAAGCGGCTTGAGATTATCACAGATCGTTTCTCGAAAATCGGTTCAGCTCCTGAGCTTACCGATACGGTGTTATCCGAAGTGATGAATAGCACCATCGACTACCTGCGTCCACGAATCAGCAAAAAGGTAGAATTTGAAATTACCCAGAATCAAGAAGGCACAATCAAGGCGATGCTCAACCAACCACTATTTAGTTGGGTAATTGAGAATATCATCAAAAACGCCGTCGATGCCATGAGCGGAAAAGGCAAGATCACGGTGGAGATTTCCAATGAGATTCAAAACGTTTACATCGATATTACCGATACGGGAAAAGGAATACCCGCTTCTGGACACAAGGCTGTTTTTCAACCTGGATATACCACCAAGAAACGCGGCTGGGGGCTGGGACTTTCGCTGGCCAAGCGAATCATAGAAATTTACCACAGCGGAAAAATATTCGTGAAACGAAGTGAGCCCGACGTTGGCACCACTTTTCGAATTGTGCTGAAAACCAATCAATAGATGGCTGGCATCTATATTCACATCCCTTTCTGCAAGCAGGCTTGTACCTATTGCGATTTTCACTTTTCGACTTCAAATAAACTCGTAGATCGAGTGGTTTTGGCTTTGGCCAAAGAAGCTGAGATGCGGAAAGATGAAACGACGGAAATTATCAACACGGTCTATTTCGGTGGTGGAACGCCAGGCATTTTGAGCATCGCTCAATTGGAAACAGTGCTGACCTCCATTCGATCGAATTATAAAATTTCCTCAGATGCAGAAGTCACTCTGGAAACCAATCCCGATGACGTCTCAAAAGAAAAAACAGAGGGCTGGGCAAAGCTCGGAGTAAACAGATTGAGCATCGGCATTCAGAGCTTCTTCGACAACCATCTCACCTGGATGAACCGCGCACACAATGCAGCCGAAGCAGAAAACTGTGTGAAGATTGCTCTTGATGTTGGCATCGACAACATGACAATCGACCTCATCTACGGCGTTCCAAACATGACCGTGGATGAATGGAAAGAAAACCTGAATAAAGCAGTCGACCTCGGAGTAAACCACATATCAGCTTACTGCCTCACAGTGGAGCCGAATACTGCCCTCGGACATCACGTGGCCAAGGGAAAGGAGAAACCAGTAAATGAAGAAGCAGCTGCCTTACACTTCGAGTATATGGTAGATTTCTTGGCTTCGAAAGGCTTTCGCCAATACGAAGTCAGCAATTTTTCAAAGCCTGGATTTGAATCCAAACACAACTCTGCCTATTGGGCGGGAGTGCCCTATATCCCTCTGGGACCCTCGGCTCATGGCTTTGATGGAACCTCAAGGTATTGGAACGTAGCCAACAATGCGGGTTATTGTGCAGCAATAGAAGCGGGAGAATTGCCGACTACAAAAGAAACTTTGAGCCGAGAAGAACGATTCAACGAATGGGTAATGACTGGCCTGAGAACGGCAAAAGGCATTGACCTAAAAAGAGGTGATCAGGAATTTGGTGTTGACTTTCAAAAAATCTATTCTGCCGAAATCGAACGAATAATCAATGATGGCTCGGCCCAATTGGAAAACGATCAATTGACCTTAACCAAAAAGGGAATGTTCCTTGCCGATGGAATAGCCTCTGATTTCTTTATTTTAGAGCATGAAGATTAAAATCGACCTCAACGGAGTAGAATACAAAGCCGACTTAAATCAACCGCTGGATATTTCAATTCCCCTCAGTCCAGATGGGCCACGAGCTTGGTACGTCGACCCGATGACCATCGAACCTGTTCGCACCGATCGCTTCACGGGAAGTGTGGCTGAAGGTGGAGACGTGAATTTCAGAAACATCTTTTTCAACCCACACGGCCATGGCACCCACACCGAATCTGTTGGGCACATTGATCGCGAGGTGACTTCCGTCAATGCCATTTTAAGTCAGTACTTTTTCTCGGCACTTCTCGTAAGTATAGAGCCCGAGTTTTACCAAGGCGGTGATAGCCCTTTTCGGGAAAAAGGAGATCGGATTATCACCAAAAATCAAATTGAAAAAGCTCTTCACGAAACCGATTGTGAGGCTTTCGTCATTCGAACGACTCCCAACTTAGACTATAAAAAGTCAATGGAATATTCTGGAGCAAATCCAGCCTATTTGGAACCCGAAGCTTTGAGTTTCCTTAGAAAAAAAAGCATCAAGCATTTGCTTTTGGATCTACCCTCGGTAGATCGAGAAGTGGACGGAGGTAAACTTCAATCACACCACGAATTTTGGCAAAGCGGCCGAGAAAACGATCGAGAGTGCACCATCACAGAAATGATTTTTGTCCCCGACGAAATCCAAGATGGGCTCTACTTGCTAAACTTACAGACTGCTCCTTTTGAAAACGATGCTACGCCGTCGCGGCCTGTTCTATTTAGTCTAACACGCTAGCCCATGCACGTCGACGAGTTTCGTGAGTACTGCCTCGCCCGCAAGGGAGTAACCGAAGAATTTCCTTTTGACAACTCGACATTGGTATTCAAAGTGATGGGCAAAATGTTCGCTTTGTGCAATATTGACAACTACCAAAGTTTCAACTTGAAATGCGATCCTGAATACGCCATTGAACTTCGGGAGAGCTATCCAGACCTCATTCGCCCAGGTTGGCACATGAGCAAAAAGCATTGGAACACGGTGTCTGCTGTTGGCCTAGATTCGAAATTGCAAAAGAAACTGATCGATCATTCTTATGTTTTGGTGGTTTCCTCACTTCCGAAGAAATTAAAAGAAGAACTGGGTTAACTTTGCCCCCGTGAAAAAGAACTTTCTCATAAAAGGCATTATCGGCTATTTCTTTCGAGGACTACTTTTGGTAGTTCCCATTACGGTGATCACCTATATCATTTACAAGCTTTTCGTATTTC
Organism: Cryomorphaceae bacterium; assembly: GCA_047632755.1. Lineage (GTDB taxonomy): Bacteria > Bacteroidota > Bacteroidia > Flavobacteriales_D > Cryomorphaceae > JAKVAV01. The sequence goes on along the minus strand of JBLIDT010000001.1, from coordinate 323,476 downwards.
TCGACGAAATCATTCCCACCGACATCCCTGGCCTGGGACTACTGATTCTCTTGGCTGGAATTACCGGACTCGGATTCTTGGGATCTACCTTCATCGCTGAGCCGATTTACAAGAGAGCCAATAAAATACTTGATGGATTCCCCTTGCTGAAAACGATCTACACCGCCATCAGCGATTTACTTTCGGCCTTTGTTGGCCAAAAGAAAAGTTTCTCTCGACCTGTTTTGGTCAAGCTGAACAGGGAGAGTGACATCGAAAAACCTGGTTTTGTAACCAATGACGACTTGACAACGCTCAACATCAAAACGGGAAAAATAGCCGTGTACCTTCCTCACAGCTACAACTTTTCTGGAAACATCTTCATCGTCCCTATAGAAAATGTAACTCCCGTAGAAGTAAATACGGCTGAATTCATGAAATTCATCGTATCAGGTGGCGTGACCGATTTAGGAAAGAAATTAGATGAAAAAAGCTAAAGTCGGGAACCTCCTTCTTCTGCATGTAGTCGTTTTCATCTTCGGCTTTACAGGCATTTTAGGAAAACTCATTGAAACGGATACTGATCTGCTCGTATGGTGGAGGATGCTGATCGCAGCAATTTCAATCGCCCTCTTCGCTTATCCAACAGGAAAAATTCAAAAGTCAATCTGGCTAAATGCCAAGACGTATCTCGGCGTGGGCTTTTTAATTGCCCTGCATTGGGTCACCTTTTTTCAGGCTATCAAAATCTCCAATGTAAGCGTCACACTAGCTTGCCTCAGTTCGGCATCGCTCTTCACCGCCATACTAGAGCCCCTCATCTTCAAACGCAAGGTTGATCCCACGGAGCTCTTCTTTGGAAGCATGGTTGTAGTTGGGTTGGTGCTCATCTTTAGTTTCGAAACGGAGTATGCAACAGGAATTATCATGGCATTGACCTCCGCTTTTCTCGCTTCGCTTTTCACCGTTATCAACGGGCGTCTCATTCAAAAAGACAATCCCTATCGCATCAGTTTGGTGGAGATGATCGGCGGTGTTTTAGGAATAAGCATTTGGCTCGGCCTTTCGGGAAAAATTGGATTCAATATGATTGATATCCCTGCTTCTGATTGGTTTTGGATTCTCATCCTAGGAATCGTCTGTACAGGATTTGCCTTTGTAGCCAGCGTAAAAGTGATGGAGGAACTCACTCCTTTTACCGTTTCGCTCACCATTAATCTCGAGCCGGTATACGGAATCATCTTGGCTTTTTTCATTTTTGGCTCCAGCGAAGAAATGACTTTTGGCTTTTATGTTGGTACCGTTCTCATCCTAGGAGCACTCTATTTAAATGCCCTCAAAAAGAAAGGGAAATTACCGTTTCGTAAAGCTGTAGTCAAGCGAGAAACAAACGATTGATGAAAGCGTTAACTTCGTCATTAGAGTCTGTCCATAAAGTTCCTGTAACCTGTTGACAGAAACTAATTAAACCAAAATGTCAATGTCTGAAACGATCATAGATAACAAATCCTATTGCCCGAATTCGATTGCTTACGAGCGGTTTCAAACCCGATCTATACAAATCGGATCTGTTGGAATGGGCGGCGATAACCCTATTCGGGTTCAATCCATGACCACCACGGATACGATGGATACTCAAGGCACCATTGACCAATCTATCCGGATGATTGAAGTGGGTTGTGAGCTGGTGCGAATTACCGCTCCGAGTAAAAAAGAGGCTGAAAATCTTCAAGCAATCAAGGATGGAATTCGCGCCAAAGGCCATAGCGCCCCTTTGGTAGCCGACATTCACTTTACCCCAAATGCGGCAGAGATTGCAGCGCGCATCGTAGAAAAGGTAAGGGTAAATCCAGGAAACTACGCTGACAAAAAGAAATTCGAGACCATCGAGTATACCGACGATAGCTATCAAGCCGAGTTGGATCGCATTCGAAAACGATTTACTCCACTGGTGGAGATTTGCAAGGAGGAAGGAACCGCCATGCGAATCGGCACCAACCACGGATCTTTGAGCGACCGTATTTTGAGTCGCTACGGCGATACTCCCGAAGGTATGGTTGAGTCGGCGATGGAGTTTTTAAATATCTGCCGAGATCACGATTACCATGAGCTCGTGCTCAGCATGAAAGCCAGCAATACGCTGGTAATGGTGCAGGCCTACCGCCTCTTGGTGCGCAGAATGATGGACGAGGGAATGAATTACCCCATCCACCTTGGAGTAACCGAAGCAGGTGAAGGCGAAGACGGCAGGATAAAATCGGCAGTTGGAATCGGAACTTTATTGGAAGATGGAATTGGTGATACAGTTCGCGTAAGCTTAACCGAAGATCCGGAAGAAGAAATTCCAGTGGCACGGCTTCTAGTCGATCGTTACGAAAAAAGAAAGGGGCACGCGTCCATCAAGGAAGTCAGTCACAATCCCCTCGATCCATTTTCATATACACGTCGCCACACGAATCGAGTGGCGAACATGGGTGATGGTCAATCACCAATTGTGATAGGCGATCTTTCGCAAAAAGCGGAAATCAAACCTGCGTCGTTTTTCCCACTTGGTTACAATTACAGCATTCCATTGGATAAATGGAACATCGGCGATCAGGCCGCGGACTACGCGTATATCGGCGAGAATTCGGTAAGTTTTGAAATCCCAGGCACGCTCAGTGTGATAGTCGATGAACAAGCTTGGAAAGAGCAATCACACAAGCCAAGAGTTTATCCTTTGATCGCCGCCAAGTCATTTATGGAAACGGGCGAACTAAGCGCGACTGCCAACTTTATAGCCGCCGACGAAACAGAGATCTACGATTCATCATTCATAGAAAAATTAAAGGCTTCGAAGAATTCAGTTTTGATCTTGGAGACCGAAAATGAGCATGCGATGCCCGCGCTTCGTCGAGCTTTCATGGAGTTGATGAACAACGATTCCGACATTCCTGTGGTGATCAAAAGAAAATACGCTGACTTGGAGAAAGAGCATTTTCGCATCTATGCCTCAACTGATGCTGGCGGACTTTTTATAGACGGATTGGGAGATGGAATTTGGGTTCAGTCAGATGTGGTTGATGCCAGAACAACCAACTCATTAAATTTCGGGATTCTGCAAGCTACGCGGACTCGAATCAGCAAAACGGAATACATTTCATGTCCTTCATGTGGAAGAACACTCTTCGACCTTCAGGAAACAACGGCAAAAATTCGCGCCCGAACCGAACACTTGAAAGGAGTGAAAATCGGGATTATGGGTTGCATCGTGAATGGCCCTGGCGAAATGGCTGATGCCGATTACGGATACGTCGGAACAGGCGTTGGAAAAATCACCCTCTACAAAGAGAAGGATGTGGTAAAACGAAATGTGCCTTCTGAAAATGCGGTGGACGAATTGATCGACCTCATTCGCGAACACGGAGATTGGATAGAACCTAAAGAAGTAGAGATTTGAAAGCAATAATAGCAGGAGCAACAGGACTTATCGGCACATTTCTAGTCGACGGAATGAAATCAGATAAAGACGTTTTATCTGCCATAGCCCTCACCAGAAGAGATGGCAAGCAAGAGGGGAAGGTGGCTTGGACAAAAATCGATTTTGACAAATCATTGGATCTCGAGAATGCCTGCAATGGTGCCGACCATGCCTTTTGCTGCTTGGGCACCACCATGAAAATTGCTGGATCAAAAGAAGCATTTCGCAAAGTAGATCACGATTACGTTATCGCTTTCGCGAAAGCGGCAAAGGCTCAGGGCATCGAGTCTTTCAGCCTTATCAGTGCCATAGGGAGTGACGCCAACTCAAGCGTCTTTTACAGTAAAGTAAAGGGCGAGGTGGAGCTAAATTTGGAAAACCTCAGCTTTGAGAGCTTGCATATTTTTCATCCTTCTCTTCTGCTCGGCCCCAGAATAGAAAGCCGTTTGGGCGAGAAAATTGGAACAGTAGGGATGAACTTGATTGCTCCGTTGATGCTTGGTTCTTTCAGCAAGTACAAACCCATTCACGTGAAAACAGTGGCGCAGTCAATGCTAAGATTGGCGAAAGCCTCTCTAAGAGGCGTTCACCATTTTGAGTATGATGGGATGACAGAGAATTACTGAGTCTTATACAACTCCTCTCCCGCTTCGAAGTACTTATCTCCCTCTGTCCAGTATGGTCTTTCGGCCATATTTCCAACTAGCCTGCATGCATGCACATAGGCCTTGGTGAATTTGAAGAGGTAATCATAATCAACAGAATCTGGATTATCACCCGCTTGGTGGTAGAACTCTAAAACCTGATCGTCGAAAGCTGTCACACCCATTGTATACATCACTGCTGGTATGCCCTTTCTGGCAAAGCTCACCTGATCTGAGCGATCGAAGAGATTTTGATCGGGCATTTGGTCAGGAATCGTGCCTAGTCCGTACGTTTCCCCAGCAGTAACAAAGGCTTCGGTAGCGGTGGTTCGCTCCAGGCCAATGATGGTGGTGATAGTAGTATCGTTGTATCCAGCATTGTCGCTGTTGAAACACATCACAATACTTTCAAGAGGAACGACTGGATGTTCTACAAACCATTCGCTTCCTAGTAAGCCCTTCTCTTCTCCCGTGAAAAAGATGAACATCGAAGTGCGCTCAAGTGGATAGTTAGCGATGTTATGCGCAGCTTCCAATACGGTAATCGATCCTATTCCATTGTCGCGGGTTCCATTGTAAATGGTATCCCCGTCAGCATCGGGCTGTCCCACTCCAACGTGGTCGTAATGCGCTGAATAAACCACGATCTCATCTTTCAATTCTGGATTGGTTCCTTCTACCATTCCAATTACGTTGTAGGCCGAAAATCGATCGATCGCTTCTCCGCCAATATTCAATTGCGCCTTTCTGCTCTTTTCAGCAAAAAATTCAGAGCCAGTATTGTAAGAGTCGTCCAACCACAGATGAGGAATTCCGTCTTCCTCCTCCTCTCCCATGTCCAATGAAATGCTTGGGCCTCCGATGTAATTCTTAATTATTTTCCAGCTAATTTGGGTAGACGTGTATAACTCAATCAATGCCAGCGCTCCTTTCTCGGCCGCTCTCTTTTTCTTTTCTCGCCCTGCTCTGAATGCCTTGCGCACATTCGGTTCTCCTTTAGCACCAAGACGAACTACTACTATCTTTCCTTCGACTTTGGCATCGGCAAAATCCTCCTCACTCCCGTAGTCTAGGAAGACTACTTTAGCTTCAAAGTTTCCTGAAATCCCTTCGAGCAATAGAATATCTTCTCCAAGGACATAGCTAGAATCTTTCACTACGAATGTCCCAGCTGAGGGCGGAGTGACGTTTTTAAAGTTTACCTGCTGGCGGTAGTCATCCATACTTGGAGCCATTTTAACTCCCCACTCTTTCATTCGCGTAGCCAAGTATTTGGCGGCAATATTTTGCTCGGGCGATGGTGTGTCTCGCCCTCGAAGTTCATCGGATGCCAAGAACTCAATCTTGGCCTGAACTCCCGAATGCGTGACTGTCTCTTCAACAAGAGCTTGAGTATTTTGGGCGAAAGCACCTGCAAACAAAAAAGAAAAAATAGTAGGAAGAATAAGTCTAGCCTTCATAAGATTATAAAATGAAGCGCGAAAATAGCAAAAACAAAGTGGTCAAGCCGCCTTAGAGAAAAACCTAGATCAACTGATCGATCCTTATCTCTTTTAGAATAAGATTCAGGCTATCACTGGCAACACCGAACTCTGGTCTAAACTCGTCTGGTATTGGATCTCCCGAAGGCAAATCTTGCCGGTAAGGGTCTACTTGTTTTCCGTTTACCCAAAAGCGGTAGCACACGTGTGGACCAGTCGCTAAGCCTGTAGAACCAACATAACCAATCACATCGCCTTGGCGCACGTACGCTCCATCTTTAGCGGCTCGTTTGGACATGTGCAGGTATTGAGTCGTGTAGGTGCTGTTGTGTTTGATTTTGACATAATTCCCATTGTACTTACCATAGGCCGAGGCGATGACTTCACCATCTGCCGTAGCAACGATTGGAGTGCCCTGAGGCGCCGCGTAGTCCGTTCCCAAATGTGCTTTGAACCGTCGCTGAACGGGATGATAGCGCTTCATGGTATAGCGCGATGAAATTCGCGAAAATTCGACGGGCGCTTTCAAAAAAGCCCTTCTCAAGTTCTCTCCTTCCAAATCAAAATATTCCCTCAATTTATCTTTCTCAAAATAGAAACCGTGGAACACCTCATCGCGGTGTCCAAACTCGGCGGCAATGACCTCTCCAACTCCAATTCGTTGACCCTCGACAGACTCTTCTTCGAAAATAACTTTGAAGTAATCGCCCTTTTGGATGCGGTAAAAATCAACCGTCCACGCATAGATCAAACTCAACTCCATGGCCAGTTCAGCTGGCAAATCATTATCGGAAATGGTTTGGTAAAGAGAGCTAGTAATCATCCCTCCTGCTTCTCTCAACTTTGTCTCAATTGGCTTTTTCCCGAGGTAGGCCGAAATGGTGTCTCCCAGTTGATAAACCACGTAATTGGCTGGGCTGGTTTCCACTACGAAGAAGCTCGCACTCTCGGTGCTATCGCGGTTGGTGAAAACGGCATAATTGTCTCCTGCCCTAAGTTTTCTAACATCGTGCACATCTTTACTCACCCCTTCCAAGGTGGCAATGTCGCCGTAAGGCACACCAAAGCCCAGGAGTATGTCGGCCAAGAACTGATTCTTCTTAATGGTACCCTCGTGAATCTTGTAGGCACGCTCTTCGATTCCGTAACGCTTGGGCACTTCAATTACTTGAATGGAGACGTCTTCGGGATCTAAATCCTCCACATTTTCTTGACTATCCGAACAGGAATAAGCTAGAAATAGGAAGGGGAAAAAAAGCAGGTATACTGTGGAGCGAATTTGCATGGAGCGCGAATATAAAAATCGAAGTTCAAATCAATCGATTTTTGCGATAGGATTCGACAAGTTGTGGTATTCTACCAATTCCATTTTGATGGAACCCACCAATACTTTGGCTTGAGCCAAAACGGGAATCTTATTCTTATCATCGGTAATCCAAACCGTCATATCTTCCTCTTCCTTAAAAACTCTTCCCTCTTGAACTACGGGCACAAACTTCAGGCAACGGTAGGTTCCTGTCCTCGATTTGAGGTTTTCTTTTCCGAGGTATCTGATCTTGAGCGGATACTCTTCTCCATCGACGAAGGTGGGGATGGTAAAGACTTCACCAATACGGGCGTTTGAAAAGTCGATCGTGCGAGCAAAATAAAACGAAGAGAGCATGTCTTGCGACAATGGTGGAATCTTGAACGTATCGCCCTTGTTGGTGCTTACGGCGGCCTTATGCTGATGAAAGCTGTAGGTCTGCTGCTTTTCGTAGCCGCCTTCCCGAATATCTCGAACAAATTCCCAAGGGAAAACACCTTCCTCATCTAGGTAGGTCTCGTAGCGATCTCTCACCTTAAAGAACCAGTTGAAAGCCCCTAGTGTCTTTCCTGTTCCGACAACGTGGAGGGCATCGCGGCCTTCGTATTTCTTATTGCTTTTGTAGACATTCAATTCCGCCTCGCCTGCATCGATAAGCCCATAATGCAATCTGAATCGAAGGTATTCACCTTCACCAAAAGCAATTTGATCAATTGCCGGCAAATCCATTACCGGAAGGGTATCCAAACTAACCTTCGGCGGTCTTTTCTGTGAAAAAACCGACACGGTCAAGAGCGTACTAATTGTAAGAAGTGCTATTTGCTTCATGCAGCGGTCAATTCAAATTCCATTCCAAAGGGTTAGAAGACTTGTTAATAGACGATAGCAGAAGCAAAAAATTGCCTTTATATCACCACATTCACAATTCTCTTCGGAACCACGATCACCTTTTTTGGTGTTTTGCCTTCCAAGTATTTCGCGGCTTCGGCTGAGTTGAGAACAGCTTTTTCGACTTCTTCTTTGGGCATATCTGCTGCCAAGGCCATTTTGAATCTCATCTTTCCATTGAAGGAAACAGGGTATTCAAACTCATCCTCTTCAAGGTATTTCGCCTCGAAAGTCGGCCAAGGTTGCTTGAGTACAGAATCGCTATTTCCAAGCTTCTCCCAAATCTCTTCGGAAAAGTGAGGCCCGTAAGGGGAAATAAGGATTGCCAAGGTTTCTAATACTTGCTTGTTGTTGCTTTTCAAAGCCGTTAGTTCGTTTACGGCTATCATTAAGGTACTCACGACGGTGTTCCATGAAAGTCGATCCAAATCATCGGTGACTTTCTTAATACATCGGTGAAGTGTTTGCATCTCCTTTTTAGTAGGTGCATCTTCGTTTAGGACAACGTTTCCTTCACCATCGTGAAGGAGGCGCCAAAACTTTCTTAAGAAGTTGTGCACTCCGCTAATTCCCTGAGTATCCCAAGGTTTTGATTGTTCTACCGGGCCGAGAAACATCTCGTACATCCGCAAGGTATCCGCACCGTATTGATCGCAAAGCGCATCGGGAGTTACCACATTAAACCAGCGCTTGGACATCTTTTCCACTTCGTGATCTCCGATTATTCTACCATCCTCTTCAGGAATCAGAATTACCTCACGTCGGAGCCATTTTTTAACTTCCGCTTCATCTACCACCCCATCCTTCTCAAGATCTACATCAATATGTTGTCTGGTTACCTGTGCATTAATCAAGTGTTTTCGGTCATTAATTCCGAAATTAGTAGCGTTCAATTGATTAAATTCATTCAGTTTTTCACCGATCAACTTGACAAGTAATTCTTGCCCGTATTCGTCTAAACTCGAAGGATTTTTGAAACACTTTGAAACTAAAATTTCAGGCAATGCGTTTTCACTATTATCATCAGGCTTGTATCCAAAATTCAAACGATATAAAATCAATGACCTTCCCAAGATCATTCCTTGATTGATCATTTTGCCGAAAGGCTCATCGAAATCGATGTAGCCACGATCGCACAAAAACTTAGTCCAAAAGCGAGAATACAAGAGATGACCAGTGGCGTGCTCCGCCCCTCCGATGTACAAATCAACCGCTCCCCAGTAGTTTGCCTTTTCGGGTGAAACAGGCAGTTCCGTGTTCTTTGGGTCCATGTAGCGAAGGAAGTACCACGACGAACCCGCCCAGCCAGGCATGGTATTGTGCTCCATACGGTCGCCTTCAAAAATAGGCCAGTCTTCTTTTTTGGCTCTAGCCAAAGGTGGCTCACCAGAATCTGTCGGCAAGTATTTATCTACAGGAGGAAGTGTCAGAGGCAATTGATCATCGGCAAGAAGATGAGGAATGTCGTTCTTATAGTAAACTGGAAAGGGTTCTCCCCAATATCGCTGACGCGAAAAAATGGCATCGCGCAATCGGTAGTTAACTTTTCCATAGCCAAGACGCTTTTCTTCCAATTCGTGAATGACGGCCTGCATGGCCTTTTCGTAAGTCATTCCTTCAAGGAATCCAGCGTTTTTAAGCGTGACCTTTTTGCCTGGATAAGGCTCTTCAGAAATGTCGACCCCTTCGAAAATATTCGGAATCTCTAGATCAAATTTCTTCGCGAAAGCGTAATCTCTTTCATCGCCAGAAGGGACGGCCATAACGGCTCCTGTTCCGTATCCCGCCAAAACGTAGTCGGCAATCCAAACAGGAACTTTCTCTCCCGAAAAAGGATGAGTAGCATAGGCTCCTGTGAATTCACCTGTTACGGTTTTCACCTCACTTTGACGCTCGCGCTCCGTTTTGGCCATGCTCTTTTTCACGTAAGCTTCCACAGTTTCGCGGCGGCGGTCGGTAGTAATTTTCTTCACCAAGTCATGCTCTGGCGCAAGCACCATAAAACTCACGCCGAAAATGGTGTCGGGGCGAGTGGTAAAAACATCGATATGCTCAGGATGATTGGCCAACATAAAACGCACCATGGCGCCGATCGATTTACCGATCCAGTTGCGCTGCATGTCTTTTATAGAATCTTGCCAGTCTACTTTTTCCAAGCCTTGGAGCAATCGGTCGGCATAGGCGGTAATACGCAAGCTCCACTGATTCATCAGGCGCTGCTCCACGGGGTGTCCTCCACGCTCGCTGAGGCCTTCTTTTATTTCGTCGTTTGCCAAAACAGTTCCCAAAGCTTCACACCAGTTCACCCAAGTTTCGCTGAGGTATGCCAATCGGTAATGGCTTAATATTTCTTGTTTCTGGTGGTCTTTCAAGACCTTCCAGTCGGTGGCAGTGAGCTCTCCCGAGAAGTATTCCCCGAAAGGGAAATTTTCCATATTCAGCTCTTTGAACCAATCTCTATCAATAAATGCCTCGACACCGTATGTTCCGTTTTCTTCAAATGCGGCGATTAGGGTTGAGATATCTTCGGCTTGGTTTGTTTTGTTGTTGTACCAACTCTGGTAGATTTTCGAAAAAATCCACTGGGTCCAGCGGTAGTAGTCAGGATCGCTGGTGCGCACCTCTCGGCTCCAGTCGTAATTGAAGCCCATTCGCTGGAGCTGCTCCTTGTATCGAGCTACATTATCTCTGGTGGTAATAGCAGGGTGCTGCCCTGTTTGTATAGCGTATTGCTCAGCAGGGAGACCGAAAGAGTCGAAGCCCATGGGGTGAAGCACGTTAAACCCTTTGTGGGTTTTATAGCGCGCAATCACATCAGAAGCGATGTATCCCAATGGGTGACCCACGTGGAGGCCCGCACCAGAAGGGTACGGGAACATATCCAACACGTAGAATTTCTCTTTGTCAGGATCTTCTTCAACTTTATAAACTTCTGTATCCTTCCAGATCTTCTGCCACTTGGCTTCAATTTCCCGAAAATTGTATTCCATTACCATTCGATTAGAGGCAGCAAAGTTATTAAATCATTAGGGCTGAGAAGAGAGCGGGTAGAGGTTTATTAATGGGTGTCCTGTCAAACTGATAATATTCCTACTTTAGCCGACTGTTATGGCCTACACTCCTGACAAGTACGCAAGAAGACGAGCGCGAACAAGTGCCGTTTCAACAGTAATAGGCATTAGCTTAGTGCTCTTTATGCTTGGTATTTTGTCCATCCTAATCCTCAATGCTCAGAAGCTTTCCACTTATGTGAAAGAAAGCATTCGCGTGGAAATATTTCTCGAAGCTGATTTGAGCGAAGGAGAAATAACCCGACTTAAAAAGGAAATAGACGCTGAAGCCTATTCACGATCAACGGAATACATCAGTAAAGAAGAGTCAGCTAAGCAGCTGCAAGAAGATCTCGGTGAGGAATTCATGGATTTCTTGGACTACAATCCCCTACCTGGCCTGATAGATCTAAAGTTAAATGTAGAATACACGCACCCCGACAGCATTGCAACCATTGCTGGAAAAATAGAAGCCAGAGAAGGGGTGAATGAAGTGGTCTATAGCCCAAACTTGATTCGACAGATCGAAAACAACATAAATAAAATTGGAATTGCGCTTCTGGCTTTCAGCGCTTTACTCCTGCTTATTGCAATAGCATTGATCAATAATACCATTCGACTCACCATTTATTCAAAGCGTTTTGTAATCCGCAGTATGCAATTGGTGGGCGCTACAGGAGGGTTTATTCAGCGACCCTTTATCTGGAATGGAATCCTCCAAGGACTCTATGCTAGCTTCATCGCCATCCTATTGATTCTGGGAATTCTTTTTGCCGTAAGGCACGAGGTTCCAGAGTTTTTTGAGTTCAACGACCTGATAATGTTTGTTAAGCTATTTAGCCTTGTTTCCCTTTTGGGAATGGTAATTTCAGGAATATCAACGTTATTTGCAGTAAGACGTTACTTGAGAATGGACGCTTCTAAAATTTATTGAATCCGATGAGCACAGCAGAAAATCAAGAAAAAGAAAGCTTTGCACTAAGCGCAAAGAATTATAAAGTGATGTTGATTGGCATTGCAGTAGTGGTTTTGGGATTCATCCTGATGATAGGAGGTGGAACGGAAGACCCAATGGAGTTCAGTGAAGAGCTTTTTAGCTTTCGCAGAATAACCTTAGCTCCCATTGTAGTCGTGATCGGATATGTTGTGATTTTCTATTCAATTCTCAAAAAAGAAACTTCCTCTCAATCTGAATCATGAGTATTTTAGAGGCCCTCGTCTTGGGCATTATTCAAGGACTTACGGAATTTCTGCCCGTGAGTAGCTCAGGGCATTTGGAATTGGCAAAAGCCATTATTGGCGATGATCTCGAGGCTGATGAGAGCATGTTATTTACCATCGCTCTGCATGGTGCCACTGCGCTAAGCACCGTTGTCGTTTTCCGAAATGACATTGCCGATCTCTTTAAAGGCCTCTTCGAATTCAAATGGAACGAGAGCACCAAGTTTGCAGCATTCATATTAGTCAGTATGATTCCTGTATTCTTCGTAGGTGTCTTTTTCAAGGATGAAATTGAAATGCTATTCGAAGGAAATCTTCTTCTGGTAGGATGCTCGCTCATCTTCACAGCCGTTTTACTTTATAGTACCACACGGATACCTATAAAGCAGGGGAAAGTGACTTTTGGTAGAGCTTTGTTAATCGGGATCTCCCAAGCTATTGCGGTGCTGCCAGGTGTTTCCCGTTCAGGCTCTACGATATCTATCGCCCTTATCTCAGGCGTAAGTCGCGAACGTGCAGCGCGGTTCTCATTCCTGATGGTTTTGCCTGTCATCTTCGGGGCCATGATTCTAGAATACAAGGATTTTCTAGAAGCTCAGCCATCGCGAAATATTGACAATATGGCCCTCATTACAGGATTCACAGCTGCATTCGTCGCGGGAATATTTGCTTGTCGCTGGATGATCGCCATTGTGAAAAAAAGCAAGTTGGACTATTTCGCATACTACTGCCTCGCTGTTGGAGCAATCGCAATTGGATATTCGCTTTACGTATGATCGATTACAGTAAGCATACGGTTGAAGAGTTTCAAGCGGGTCAGCTTCTTTTAATTGACAAGCCCCTTACTTGGACAAGCTTTGATGCGGTGGCAAAAGTTCGCTACGCGATTCGCAAAAAATTTGATCTTAAAAAACTGAAGGTGGGTCACGCAGGCACCCTTGACCCACTTGCAACGGGTCTTCTGATCATCTGTACGGGAAAGTTTACCAAACGAATCGCGGACCTTACACTCCAAAATAAAACTTACACAGGCACTTTCACTCTTGGCTCCACTACAGCTTCTTACGATTTGGAATCAAAAACAGAGAATCATCATTCGACCGATCATATCACAGATGAGATGGTGAACGTGGCGGTTAGTAAAATGAGGGGTGCCATTATGCAAATGCCTCCTATTTTCTCTGCGAAGAAAGTCAATGGACAGCGCGCCTACATAGCAGCTCGAAAGGGAAAAGAGGTGAAATTAGAAGCTCGGCCAGTCATTATTAGTAAATTTGAAGTAGACAACTCGTCGCTGCCACTGGTGAAATTTGAAATTGAGTGCAGCAAGGGCACATACATACGCTCGATTGCACGCGATCTTGGCGAGGCACTAGAGTGTGGCGCTTACCTATCTGAATTGTGCCGAACAAAAATTGGCGACTACTCGGTTGAAAAGGCCATCAATCCCGTTGATTTTCAACGGGTGGTGCAAGGTGTTCAGGAAGATGTTTAAAATGGCATAGAAATCTCGACCTTATTCATTAACTTCGCAGCCGCAATTTTTGACCACAAAAACGCCTTTTGAATGAAGCTTTCCAAGTTCAAATTCGACCTTCCAAAAGAACTTATTGCACAATACCCCGCCCCAAACCGCGATGAGAGCCGACTTATGGTCTTGAATCGCAAAACGGGTGAGATCGAACACAAAATATTCAAAGACGTTCTCGACTACTTTCAAGAGGACGACAGCTTTGTGATGAACAACACCAAGGTTTTTCCTGCACGCTTATACGGAAACAAGGAAAAAACAGGTGCTAAGATCGAAGTATTCTTGCTCCGTGAATTGAATCGCGAAAGCCTTTTGTGGGATGTTTTAGTAGACCCTGCCCGTAAAATCCGAATTGGAAACAAACTCTACTTTGGAGAGAATGATGAGCTCGTAGCAGAAGTAATCGATAATACAACCTCCAGAGGTAGAACACTTCGTTTCTTATTTGATGGTCCTTACGAGGATTTCAAAAGCACAATGATGTCGTTGGGAGAAACGCCCGTGCCTAAGTACATTGAGCGCCCAGTTGAAGAGTTAGACTTCGAGCGCTACCAAACTATTTTTGCCAAAGAAGAAGGTGCCGTGGCAGTTCCAACTGCTGGTTTGCACTTTAGCCGCGAATTGCTCAAACGCATGGAGCTTAAAGGAATTCACTTTGCACCTGTTACACTTCATGTAGGACTTGGAACTTTCCGCCCGGTAGAGGTAGAAGATCTTACCAAGCACAAGATGGACAGTGAGCAGATGGCTATTACAGAAGAGTCTGCGAATACAGTGAATAAGACCAAACTTGCAAAACGAAAAGTTTGCGTAGTGGGCACCACTGCCATGCGCGCAGTTGAAACTTCTGTTTCTACTGAAGGCCTATTAAAACCATTTGAAGGGTGGACAAACAAGTTCATTTTCCCTCCTTATGAATTCTCCATTGCCGATTCGATGATTAGCAACTTTCACGCTCCTGAGAGCACCTTGCTTATGCAAGTGGCAGCCTTTGGAGGATACGACAATGTTATAGCTGCTTACAAAGTAGCTATCAAAGAAAAGTACCGCTTCCAGGCTTACGGAGATGCTATGTTGATCATCTAATTTATGGCAAATAGGGCGGTAATAATTGTGGCGGGAGGTACCGGCACCCGCATGAACCTCAACACAGCTAAGCAGTTTTTACCCCTTTCTGAGAAACCTGTTTTACTTCATACGTTTGAAGCATTTCGCCTTTTCGATCCTGAACTTCAATTCATCTTGGTGCTCTACAAAAGCCTTCACGGCGAATGGAGCAAAATTCAAAAAGACTACGGCTTCGATCTCAAACACACGGTTGTAGAGGGAGGAAAGGAACGCTTTCACTCTGTGAAAAACGGAATAGCTGCTTTAGAAAAAACGGTAGAATTGGTCGCTATTCATGATGCAGTGAGGCCATTCGTTTCAGCCGACACCATTGAGCGTTGCTTCGAAAACGCAGCCAAATCGGGAGCTGCTATACCCGCGGTGCCAGTAATCGACACCATACGCAGGATAGGTAAGGATACGAGCCACACTATTCCCCGCAATGAACTTGTTGCCATCCAAACACCGCAGTGCTTCCAAACAGCTATTCTCAAAAAAGCCTACGAAACAGGCTACCAAGATATCTTTACCGATGATGCCTCAGTAGTCGAACACATGGGTCAGTCTGTTGATATCGTGAAAGGTAACCGCAGGAATATCAAAATCACCACAAGAGAAGATTTACTTATTGCCGCATCTTTTCTAAAGGGCTAACTCTTCATTTCAGGGCTTTTCTAAAAGGTAAATCCACTGATAATTCTTATCAGTGAGTTTTTAAAATACAGACCATTGAAAAAAGAAGAATTCATCTCGGAGGTTGAAGCGGCCAATTCGTTTATTAAGCATAAGTAAAGATAATGCGGAAGCGCGATGGCGAACTTACTAGACAAACTCTACTTAAGGCCAAACATCAAAATACTGCGGTAAAGCCAAGAACAGCATCGAGAAGACGGTGAAAACCAGAATGAGTTTCCAAACCCACTTCACCCAGACGTTGTAAGGGATTCTAGCTATGGAAAGAATTCCCATCGTGACACCGCTAGTAGGAATAACAACGTTCAACAACCCATCACCGAATTGAAATGCGAGCACAGCCGATTGACGAGCGATTCCCAAAATATCAGCTAAAGGCGTCATAATGGGCATAGTGATAGCCGCTTGTCCCGACCCAGATGGAATGAAAATATTCAGTGCGCCTTGGACAAAAAACATCATCTGGACGCTAATCGTATCGGGCAAGTCCTTCACACCATTTGCCATGGCATAAAGCACTGTATCAATGATTTTTCCGTCGTCGGCTACTACTAGAACAGCTCTTGAAATACCAATGATTATTGCAGCCGTCAACATATCCTTTGCTCCTCCGGTAAATGAGCTGATCGTTTTGGTCACGCCCATTCGGGTGACGATTGCCGAAAGCAAACCCAAAGCGATGAATAAGGCTGAGATCTCGTCGATATACCAGCCAAATTGATTCGCTCCAACCATCAATAAGACGATGGCGAATACAAACAGAATCAAAACCAATTTTCGAGGTATATCCAGTAAAGGCGCTTCTTTTGTTTCGTAACTGTTTTGATCGTCGTCGGTGATGAGCTTCTTTTCAGGATGCTTCTCCAACTTTCGGATGTAAAGCATCACAAATACGATAGCGATGATTGTAAATATCGCCCATACAAACCAACGATAGCCAGCACCGCTTCCAATGGGCAACTCGGCTATTCCTTGAGCAATTCCAACCGTAAATGGATTGATTGCCGCCCCTGCAAAACCAGCTGCCGAACCCAAAAATGGAATAGCGACTCCTACCAGATTGTCATATCCCATACTTCTAGCGAGTGGAATGGTAATGAGGATAAAAACTAAATTCTCTTCTGACATCCCAAAGGTGCAGCCTGCCAGCGAGAAAAAAACCATCAATACGGGGACTACAAAATGTTTGGAAGCAGGATTACGCTCGGCGTATTTAAGAACTGAACCTAACCCCGCATCCAATGCTCCCGTGGCCGTGACAATAGAAAAAGCACCCCCTACTAAAATCACAAAAGCAATAATATGGGCCGCTCCAACAAAGCCTTTTATAGGCGCTACGAGCAGATCTGCCCAACTTTGAGGGCTGGCCTCAACGGTTTCGTAGGTACCTGCCATCACTACTGTTCTGCCATCTACCACTTCACGAGAATACTCGCCTGCGGGAATGATCCAAGTGAGAATGGTGAAGAGAATCAACACTAGTGAGATGATCACCAGCGCGTCGGGGGATTTCTTTAGCAAAGCCTACAGAATTTTAAGGAAGCGCGAAATTAGAACTCTATCCTCGTTCATGACACGAACTACATAAAAGCCTTCTGGCAAATCTGCCACACCAATTCTTGAGCCATCATTGAAGTTTCCACTCAGCGAAATCCGACCCGATCCATCAAATATTTCATATCGATCTCTCGTGGTTAACTCCAGTGGTAGATTTAAAAAATCAGCTGTGGGGTTGGGGTAAATAGAAATTTCTTTAAATTCTGATTCTTCTGTAGACAGTGGATCTCCCATTGCCATGAAAAGCTCGCCATTGTCGACCCACCAGTTTTCCCAAGTACCGCCTTCACCAGTTTCCCATGTGTTTAAGTCAAAGAAGTTTTCGCCGCCAATCGTTCCTGGCACTTTGTAAACTTTCACGGCTTCCTCGCCCCTGATCCATGTAAGTGGCACATCCTGCTCCAAAACTTCGGGGCCGCCCTGGTCAATGAGGTTTTCCTGCAGAAAATAAACGTAGTCATCATCATATTCAGGAAACTCTCCCCAAGCTCTGGCGATACCTTCCTCATTGATGGTCACAGCACAATACTCGTTCGAAGCGATGGCCTTTGGTCTGAAAGATTGATCGTTTTTCAACCGAGCCATAAAGCCCATAATGCGTCCGTAACGAATACGGTCGGGGTCATTGAAGTGTGTCTCGGTAATGGTCTGCTCCAAAAATGGTGCTTGAATAAAGTCATCGTAACCGATCAAAACGGTATTGTCCAAAGGATCATCCAGTGCCTCTTCTGAAGTG
Organism: Cryomorphaceae bacterium; assembly: GCA_047632755.1. GTDB lineage: Bacteria > Bacteroidota > Bacteroidia > Flavobacteriales_D > Cryomorphaceae > JAKVAV01. Next base: position 305,823 of record JBLIDT010000001.1, on the reverse strand, counting down.
AGTGAACCAAGTGTGGCGGGGAAATAGGCTTCCGCCAAAATAGCCATTCCCGCTGATAGACCCCCAAGCGCTCCACCGCGAAAATTGAGCAGATTATTCAGGGCATCCATAACCTCTGTGTCTTTCCAATAGCTGGCGTAGGTAGCTTGATTTCCACCTGCCATCCAGATGGCTTCAGCCTCGTTAAGTCTTTGCAAAACGTAGGGGTCGGTAGCTGCATCGGCAGATTCGAATGAAATCGTTTCAACCGAGTTTAGGCTTACCCCCAATTCCGAAAACAAATAGTCGTTGTATCCGCCGATTCCATTGGCACGAATTACCAAAACGTCTCCACCATTGGCTTTTTCCAAAAACCAAATCATAGCCTCGTCCGTTTCTCCAGCGCCACCCATCATGCAGAGACCAAAATCAGGTTCTACATTGAGGTCAGTATCGCTTCCCAGTCTCTCGCTCAGGTAAGTCTGGCCTGTCGAAAAAAGTGCTGCGCCAATTGCTAAAAAGCTAAGTATTCCTTTTTTCATAAATCTTATTTTAATTGGAAAAGTATCCCATTGAAGATAAGCGGCTAAATATATGTTCTAAAAACCTATTCTGTCATCATTCTTGGAATATTCCAGAGATTTGGCCAAGGCCATAACCGGCCCTTTCCCGATCACGGTCGCGCATTTTGGCAATACAACCAAAGCAGGAGATTCCTCATTGCCGCTCTCATCGGATAGTCCAAATCGGACATAACGGATAGGATTCTATTTTAACGTCTTCGCGCCACAAAGTGCTGGGACCAATACTATATTGAGGCTGTGATTGCTTGTGACTTGGCCACACTGATGAAGTATGGAAAGAAATTGCTCTTTAAATCCACTTCAATTGTGATAAGCGAACCCATTCCAAAAATGGGGTGCAACGGAGGGGTGCTGAAGGAAATATCGCGATGCCCTTCAATACCGAAGGGATGTACCGTGGTTTTGTAAAGCCTTCAAAAGAAACGGATTCTTTGATCTACGCCTAGCGTTGAATCATCGCGCGTCCGCTTCCTTGATTCGAACCATAATCTCGATTAATGGTGAAATTTATTCCAAAATGCACCCTTAAATCAGAAGGTGAAGCAGGAAGAAAGACGGTAGATGTATTGGAAGGATCATCACTATCTACAATAGTTATTTCGGCGAGAGGTGCCACGGAAATATTTTCGACCATTGCATAGACTTGAAACAATCCAGCATTGAGAGACAATCCACCACCCAAAGTATAAGGTAAGTCTCCTGTTTTTGTAACGTGAAGTCCTGCCTGGATTGAGTTCCAAAGCGTTTGATTGTATCCAAGAGAAGCCTGGAGGTCGACCAAACTTTCGCCAAGGCCATGTGTCACGTTGCACCAACCCGTACCCCGAAAACCCTGGTTCTCGAAGATCGTGTAAGCCGCTCCGTAGCGCATAAACCCATTTAAGTTTGTCTTGAAAGAACCATTGGTTTCTTCAAAGCCGAAAGTCTCTTCGAGTTCATTGAGCAAACTATCTGCTTCATTTTGAAATTCTTCTCCAAAACTAATGTCTTCTTGAAAGAGAAAGTCAGTCATGTCAACTCCCTCAAATGCAAAGCTTGCATCATTGGTCTTGTAATTTGAAATGTCATCTTTCCAGCGAATAAAGCCGATGTCATGAGCAGATATTTGCAATTGCAATTTCTCAATGGGTTCATAAGTGGCTCCAAAATCAAAGGCAAACCCACTATTGTTTCGACCCAATAAGTATTCATTCGCATCAAAATCCTCCTCACTTGAAACCAATGAATTAATCCCCGAAGTATTGATGTCTAATTCTCCTGACGATGTCAATGCATACGTGTCTTGATCCGTTTGAAGCTTTAAGGATGAGTTTTCGGTTTGGATGACTTCCATTCCATAAAGGTATTTGGCAGTAACTCCTACCGTAATTTTGTCAGTGACTTCACGATTGAAACCCGCTGCATATTCTCGGAAATGAATGGCATCGATGGCCAGGTTCGAAAAATTGGCGGTATTGTTTTCAAATTGGTAAGAGCCTACATTTCCATAAACTGCCAATCTAAATATATCGGCAGGTAAGTTTACTCTTGCCTGAACTCTTTCGTTAGCACGCAGGTGAATGTAGTTTTTACCAAAGCGAAATCCGAAATGCAGAAGTTCTATCCCTTGCATTTGAGTGGTAGTCGCTTCATCTCCTATAGCCGAAAGAATAGATTCTGGCGACAATACCGAATTGCCTCCCTCCACAAAACTTCGCGGCTGAATCCAATTGTTACCGTGCTGAGCGTAGACATTTCCCAGACCTGGAAAAGCAATGTTCAGTTTAGCTTTCGGCTGAAAAGCGGGATTGGCATAAATGCGCTGAGGGACCAAATCGAACTGCCCAATTTGTCCACTCATCTGAGCGTAACCGTGGGCTGAAAACAGAAGTGCGAGGATAATTATTAATCGCTTCATTTTACTACAGTTCAAGGTTGAAAATTGCTTTTGCGGCTAAATTAACCTCAATGAAATTCTCTGGATAAAGGCGTATCGGGTTATCCCCATTTCCAGTCGTGTTCCCGAATACAAAAACAATAACTTGTGTGACATCCTTGAGCGGGTCAATTCTTTCCCGAGGAATAGAGACATCGATCCTCGTTTCAGTTTCGCCAATAACTCGACCGTAATCAGGTGAGCCTAGCGCTGCAGAAAGATTAACAGGAGCCGCAGGTATTACTGTAGTTGGTTCTGCAAAAAGCGAGTCGATGCGATTGAAATTATCATCGAGAAAAATGAGTTGAACACCCGCGTCAATTGGCAGCGCATTTTTCACAAAAAGCCGAATGTCCAATTGATCAATCTCTTGGATATCATCTGCTGAATCTACTAGGTCACCAAAATCAATCCCAGTGGTATCAATCAAATTAAAATCAGCCAACGAACCATAAATTGGAAGCTCCACTTCAAAATTCACATCCAGAGAAGAGCCACGAGAAATAAAATTAGATTCATCGTTTTCAGGATTGATTTCCAAGGAAATTTTTCCAGTCACTTGGTTGGGTTCAAATGCCATAAAATCTGTTACCGTAGGTGTCATCGTCTCATTGTCGATTTGGATTTGACTCATTCCAATTTCTCCTGGCGATGGTGCGGATGAAACCACGTCTAAGGCTTCAATCTGGTTACCGGGAACCACCAGTGTCTCACCATCGTTGTTTTCTCCAATTATTTCATTTATTACGGGGCGTACGCCAATTCCGTAGCCATTAAAAAAGAACAAGTTTAACTTGGGATCTTCGAGTCGAATCTGGCCCCCGAAATCCTCATCAAAAATACTGATTCGAGCACTCTGGTCATCTAAGTCGATGATGCGCGGCGCGATGTAACCACCTGCCGAGGCTATTGAGAAATCAGTAAGGCCAAAACTTATGGAAATTTCATCTGGATACGTTCCGCCATTGTCTGTCAATTCAAAAGCGAAGGCAAGTCGTAGCCCATTGGTAAATTCATCATCAGATCTCAATCTGAACAAGAGGTCGGTAAAGTCTTCATTCACCGTTACTGCAATTGGAGGTGAATCGTCTGAAAAGCTTGTGCTAAATAGAGACTCGCCTGTGAATGGGTCCAAAATTGACATCATTCCAGTTAGCGGTATTGATCCGTCGGAATTGACAAGAAGGGTTAACACCCCTGTTTCAAAACGAATTGAGTCTAATCTGTCATCGCCAAATTCCAAGTTGTAGATCACATCTTGCTCAAATAAAAGTGTCCCAAAACTTGCAAGATTGGAAAGATCAGATGCATTGAGTTCGTATTCGTCTGCAATCTGTTGATCCTCTAATCCTAGAAACTCATCAGCTGATATGGATTCTAGCGTATCCTGGTAAATAAGTGTCAATACACCTTCTTCATCAGTTGTCACTAGGCCTTGATCATCGTATCTCTCGATGACTTTTTCAGCAAAAATTGTTGCTTTAGCCAGCGGCACACCAAACTCAGGTGAAATGGAAGAACTAATGTCCTTCACCTCAATTTTCTCTTTTACACAAGAAGTAAGAAGAAATAAAAAAACAAGGGGGAACAATTTAAACTTCATTCTTATAGATTTAATGAGAACAAACTTTATTCACTAGCTAACGTTTGCTATGGCTCAAGACATACGCCAAAACAGTTTTAGAGTTTCTATAACTTTACAATATAGCAAAAACATATGAAGAGAACTTTAGCATGGCTAGGACTGATGGCCGTGACAATTTTGACCTCGGCGCAAGTCACTTTCCCCCAAAAAGGCATTTCATCCAAAGACAACTTACACTACCTGATCAAAGGCGCCACCATTCACTTGGAACCAGGAAAAACAGAGGTAGGCGATCTCTTAGTTTACAAAGGACGAATCCAAGCAATCGGGGAGATAGCTGAAGCTAACATACCAGTAAATACACTCCTCTACAACCGCACCGAAAAGCACATCTACCCTTCCTTTATCGAACTCAATTCCTCTTATGGTTTGACAAAGACCAATAGCAAGAGTTCGAGAAAAGGTCCCCGTTACGATCGTGAAGAGAATACGAGTATATACTGGAATGAAGCTTTTCATCCTGAGGTCAATTCCTTCGACGGTTTCAAACCGAATGAGAAGGAGGCTGAAGGCATGTTGAAAATGGGATTCGGCATTGCACTTACCCACAATCACGATGGAATAGGCAGGGGCACATCTTCACTGGTTTTGATAGGAGAAGGAGAAGCCAATGAAATGATGCTCGATCAAAAAGCGGCACAACATTTTTCATTTGAAAAAGGAAGCAGTACGCAAGATTACCCATCGAGCTTGATGGGCGCAATGGCCTTGACACGTCAAGCATTCTACGACGCGCAGTGGTACGATTCAGGGCAGCAACAGGAAACAAACATTTCTCTTCAAGCACTGCTCGATCAAAGAAATTTACCCCTCATTTTTGAAGCAAAAGAGGCGAATGACATCCTTCGAATTCAACGAATAGCTGAAGAATTTGATCTCAAGGTTATTGTTTTAGACGCAGGTGATTCGTACCAAGTATTGAAAGAAGTTGGTGAGCAGGTTAAAGGAATTGTAACTGCACTCGATTTCCCCATACCCTTTGACATGAGCGACCCTGAATTGAGCCGCTATGTTTCGCAAAGAGATCTGCTGCATTGGGAAAGGGCGCCATTCAATCCGAGATTTGTTTCTGAGGCGGCTATTCCACTCATGCTGTCGGCCCATGGAATTGATAAGGAAAAAGACTTTTTCAAAAACTTACGACTGGCCGTTGAAAAAGGACTACCAGCAGAAGAAGCACTGGCATCTCTCACTACAACTCCTGCTGAAATTTTAGGAAGTGAAAATATCGGGAAACTGGCCCCTGGCTACCTAGCCAATTTCTTCATTACCGATAAGGAAATCTTTACGGAAGACTCTCCGAAAGTTTTTGAGCACTGGATAAAAGGAAAAAGAAACACTATCGCTGATATTGATCGACTTTCGTTCGAAGGGAATTATGATTTGAATATTAACGATACTTACTACAAGCTTTCGCTTAAAGGAGAGGAAACACCCAAAGGAAAAGTATCCCTGATCCAAGACGCCGATACCTTAACAGAAAAGGTTGCTTTTTCGAGTCAAGGAAATGAGGTGGTTCTGTCCTTTGACGATCCCAAAGGAAATGGTCGATTCAGACTTTCGGCTACGAGCCTTTCGGGCAATAGAATATGGGATGGACGAGGCATCAATCCTTTCGGCAAAGAGGTTTTATGGACTGCCATTCGCACGAAGCAAAAAACTGAAGAGAAGGAATTGGAGACGGATACTACCGCAACCGATAGCCTCTTTCTTCTGCCAAAAATGGTCTACCCATTGACCGCTTACGGTCAAGACGCTCTTCCGACAGAAATATCGGTTTTGATTAAAAATGCCACAGTTTGGACATTGGATGAAAACGGGGTTTTAGAGAATGCTGACGTTCTCATCTCAGGCGGTAAGATCAAATCGGTGGGCTCCAATATAGATATATCGGAGTTTGAAGGAAGCACCGATCTCAATACCATTGACGGAACAGGAATGCACATCACGCCTGGAATTATCGATGAGCATAGCCACATCGCCATTACCCGTGGCGTAAATGAAGGCACGCAGTCGAGCACCGCTGAAGTGAGAATTGGCGATGCCGTTTCTCCCCACGACATCAATATATATCGCCAACTGGCAGGCGGAGTTACAACGTCTCAGTTGCTCCACGGCTCGGCCAACCCAATCGGAGGACAGTCTGCCATTATTAAACTACGTTGGGGCGAAGGCATGAATGGTATGCTCTTCGCGGAAGCGCCGGGTTTCATCAAATTCGCGCTAGGCGAAAACGTCAAACAATCCAACTGGGGAGACTCCTATAACAAACGCTATCCACAAACCAGAATGGGTGTGGAACAGTTTTTCTACGACTCCTTTTACCGAGCGAAGGAATACGGACAGTTGAAGCAACTCGATGAAGCAGGAAAGGAATCCAAGAAAAAGCGAAAGCGCAAAAGCGAGGAAAAGGTGGAACAAGAAGCATTTCGAACCGACATTGAGCTGGAAGCTCTCCTCGAAATTCTCAATGGCGAACGCTTCATTACTTGCCACTCATACGTGCAAAGCGAAATCAATATGCTGATGCACGTTGCCGACAGCATGGGCTTCACGCTAAATACTTTCACGCACATCTTAGAAGGATACAAGGTGGCAGATAAGATGAAGGAGCACGGTGCATCGGCATCGACCTTTAGCGACTGGTGGGCTTACAAATACGAAGTCAAAGATGCCATCCCTCACAATGCCTCCATTCTCAATCGGATGGGTGTAACGACTGCTATCAATTCTGATGATGCTGAAATGGGTAGGCGCCTGAATCAAGAAGCAGCCAAGGGAATTCGGTATGGCGGAATGAGCGAAGAAGATGCTTTGAAAATGGTCACGCTCAATCCAGCCAAGATTCTTCATCTAGACCAATACGTCGGCAGCATTACGGCTGGAAAACATGCTGACCTAGTTATTTGGAGCGACCATCCCTTATCGGTTTATGCTAAGGCAACGAAAACCTTCATTGACGGGAAAGTCTACTTTGACCGTGACGAGATGGAGTTGCGGAAAGTACGTGACGAGATAGAGCGAAATGAGATTGCCAATAAAATGGCGAAGGCGTCTTCGAATGGCTCCGCTACCCAAAAGCCAAAACGTGAAATGGAAAGATATTACCACTGTGATACGAAAGAATAATATACTCGCATTGATCGGAATCCTGTCCGTTTTATTGGGTCAGGGTCAAGAAGAAAACAGAAGTGTCATCTTCACTGGCGGCCAAATTTTTACTGCTGCTGGAAAAACGTTTGAAAACGGAGCTATTGGCGTGAAAGCCGATACCATCAGCTTCGTGGGTAAGGCATCTGATGCGAACTTTTCGCACTACAGCCGTGTGGAGGAGCTTCAAGGAAGACATATCTACCCTGGGCTTATTGCTACGAATACGACTCTTGGGTTAACGGAAATATTCGCCGTTCGAGCTACCCGTGATTACCGAGAGGTAGGAGACATGAACCCGAATGTTCGGAGCATAATAGCCTACAATGCCGAGAGCGACATTACTTCTACGGTATTGGAAAATGGGGTACTCTTTGCGCAAATTTGCCCAAGAGGCGGAACCATAAGTGGAACCTCATCTGTGGTGAAACTCCAAGGGTGGAATTGGGAAGATGCCGTTTACGAAATAAATGAAGGCATTCACATGGGTTGGCCGAGAATGTTCAAGCGCAAAGGCGAGCGAGACGATCCTAGAGAGTATGAGGCCGACGAAAAATACCAGGAGCGCATCAATGAGCTCAAAAGTTTCTTCGCTTCCGCGAAAGCTTATTCTCAAAGCAATTATCCGCTAGAACGAGACTTGCGCCTTGAGGCCATGAAGGGAATATTTGATGGAACAAAGCGCCTTTACATCGAAGCTGATTTCATAAAAGAGATTCGCGAAGTGGTTGCCTTTAAGCGAGAATTGAACTTGCCAAAAGTCACCGTCGTAGGTGGATATGAGGCCAATCGAGTTACAGATCTTTTGGTGGAAAACAAGATCAGTGTTTTGGTCAGACGTGTCATCAGCTTACCCCGACTGGCTGAAGATCATATTGATGCTCCGTTTCGTTTGCCATCTCAATTGGCGAAAGCAGGAGTTCTTTTTGCCTTTCAAATGGACGGGGATATGGAGCCCATCCAAAACCGAAATCTAGCCTTTGCAGCTGGAGTAGCTATTGCCAATGGACTGGACAAAGAAGATGCTTTAAAAGGATTGACCATTAATCCAGCGAAGATCTTAGGCATTGATGATCGAACGGGAAGTCTCGAAGTAGGAAAGCAAGCCAACTTCATCGTGACCGAAGGAGATCTCTTTGATATTCGGAGTGGAAAAGTGTCTCAAATCTACTTGGATGGTCAGCTGATCGACCCTGAAAATAGGCAGACCGATCTTTACTTAAAGTACCTGCGAAAACATGGTTTGCCAGAAATGGAGGGAAAACCGTAATTTTGAGGAAATCTGACAATTATGGCTAAGAAAAATACTCCCGAAAAATGGGTCTTAATGACCGAGCTAAATGGCGAGCCCTTGCTCCACCATTTCAAATTGTCGAATCTCGGAAATGTAGCTCGTATGAAAAAGGGAGAAGGACCCGAAGAGCCGTTCTACCCGAGAAAAATACTAGGTTATCAATACATTTCTTTCACCACGAGAAAAGGGTCGAGAGAAACTATTTACCTGCATCGATTGGTTGCTGAATTTTTTGTTGAAGCTTCTGGTCCCGAGGCAGAATTTGTCATTCACAAAGATTACACCCGTGACGATAATAGGTTTGACAACCTCAAGTGGGTTGACAAAACTGAACTGAAAAAGCACAGATCAGCCAAAGCAGGAAGGCTTCCTGGTAAGATTACTAGCCGAAGCAAGGTTACTGATTCAAAAGCACCCCTTGAAGAAAGTGTAGATGCAAAAAACTACGCATTGAGAAGGCTAGTTAGCGATGTCGCTAATGTTCTGCACTAGCTGAGCATTCTTCCCCTTTTTGGTCAAGCTGACCAGACTCCAATGATTTTAATTAGGTCGATTTGACAACAGTTGTGACTTTTGGCTTCGCGAATAAGTGCTGGCTAAAAACGAGAATCTGGAGTCCTCTAGGATTTTTCACTTGAATTTTCCGCAACTTAAGAATGGAAACATCCGTGCTTGAAAAAACTCTTTTGGGATAAGGGGGAAATTCTAAGACAGTTTCGATAGGATAGTTTTGAATATGAAATCAATATGGAACTGGCCTAAATTATTGCTGAAGGTCTGCCTATTCTGTATGGCTTCACAAAGCAGTTTTGGGCAATCCGATAACTATTGGTCATGGAATAGCAATACCCATTCTACATTGCTTGCTGGTGCAGTAGTTGGGGGTCTGTCAGGGCCAAGTTCTATTTTTTACAATCCTGCACTGTTCAACCACGAGAATTTACCCTCCCTTTCGGTGAGTGCCAATTTGCTGTCCTTCCAATTTTACAAAGTAGAAAACCTTGCTGTAGACAATTTGAATGCGGACGATTTTCTATTTAAGGTTCAGCCACGGTTTATTTCCTACGTCCTGCCTACCGCAATTAAACGAATAGGAATTCAGTTTGCCCTAATGTCTCCAAGCTCTGAGAGCGTAGCATAAGCTGCTCAATATGAGACCGAATTGGATTTGATTAAACGCACTGCGGGGCTCGAAACATACAATGGATACCTCAGTTATAAACGCCAATTTGATGATACGTGGGGTGGCGTTGGGATTTCATATGAACTATCAGACCGATTGTATGTGGGTAGTAGCATGTTTGTTTCTTACAAAAGCATGGACCTCGTTTCTTTTCAATCGGCTGAAGCTTTTCAAATGTCTGATTCAGTATCAGTGGGTGATAATTTGCAGCCTCGGTATATTTCTACGAGTGGCTCTGAAGAGGATTTTTCTTATTGGTATTACAGTGCTATTTTTAAAATAGGGCTCCAGTATACATTAAAGAATGAACGCTTGAGCTTAGGGCTCAATATGACCATGCCCAATATCCCGTTATACGGTGAGGCTGATGTGCGCAAACGGTTTTATCGAAGCAATATTTACGACAATACCACAGGAGATTTTGTGACCAACGAGAATACGTTAGGGGCTCAAGAACAAAGTAGTGTGCGTGTAAAGAGTCCATTTTCTGTGGCTTTTGGTGGGGCGTATTATTTCAAAAAGAAAACAAATGTTTTGCTGTTTACCGCGGAATACTTTTCGCCAGTAGATGCCTACAATCTCGTAGACTCTGATCAGCAAGCTAATTGGCTCCCTGGCCCTGTGGATCAAAACCAGACAGAGCAATCTTTTATGACTTATAGTTCTAGAGCGAGACCAGTTACCAATGTGGCCATCGGATACAAGAATATGATATCAGAAAAACTTGCCTTTTTAGGCGGCGTTAGGACGGATTTCACAAATGGCAACCAGGAAGATAAACGCTATGTGGATGGTAATTTTGGAGTGAACCAAATCCATATGAGCAAGTGGCATATAAGTTCTGGGTTCCTGGTAGAAATAGGACGATTTAAAGTCTTGACTGGATTGCAGTATACTTATGCAAGGGCTCAAGAGGTGCTGCAAGCCACCAACTATACAGATCCTGTCGAGTACAATCCAATCAGTGGCCAATCGCTTGACGGAACCAGAGAACGCGTAGCCTCTGAGGCACTCAATCAATTGACTCTGTTTTTTGGGCTTTCTATTTCGGGGAAATAATCTCGAAATTCATCCGAGTTGAGAAGGCTCATTGGCGCCGTTATTATTGTTTTGTGCTAGTTAAACCATTCTTCCATATCTTGGTCAAAGAACCAAACTCCAAAGATTATGAAAAAGACATTCTTATTGATTGCTCTGCTTTTCGGACTAGCTCTTAGCTCAGCCGCTCAAGACCAAACTCAAAGAGAAGAGCGAAGCGCCGAAACGTTGACAGATCGGATGAAAACCCAGCTAGAACTTACGGACGATCAGTACAAATTGGTTTATGTAGCCAACGAAGAAATGCTCAGTAAATTTGAAGAAGCGGGAGGAAAAGAAGCAGACAAAGAGACCAAGAACAAAATCAGAAAAGAACATTTGGCCAACCTAAATGAGATTCTAACTCCTGAACAAATGGGCAAAATGAAAGACGGAAAAAAACAAAGAGGAGCCCAGAAGAGACAAACCGAAATAGAAAAATAAGAGCAGTTGATCTTTGCTAAAAGCCGTCAATCTGAGATTGGCGGCTTTTTTAATACCCCAATTTTTCTCTCACCTTAGCAATAACTGATCGAGCGACTATCCTAGCCTTCTCTGCGCCTAAGGCAAGTTGATCTTCAATTTCAGATGGGCTAGACATCAGCTGATCGTATTTTGCTCGTTCTTCTCCAAAACGATCTACTATCAATTCATACAAGGCTTGCTTGGCGTGTCCGTAGCCAAAACCACCAGCCTTATATTTCTGCCGCATATCAGTAGTCTGCTCTAAGCTGGCCATCGTTCTATAGATATTGAACACGTTGCAAGCGTCAGGATCTTTCGACTCTTCCATTCCTTTGCTATCGGTAATGATTTTCATCACATTCTTCCGAAGCTTTTTATCAGTTTGAAAAATATCAATGAAGTTTCCATAGCTCTTGCTCATCTTTTGACCGTCCGTGCCAGGTATGTACATTGTCTCTTGCTGAACCGACGCCTCAGGAACTACCAAGGTCTCTCCTAACTGGTGGTTAAAAGAACCAGCAATGTCTCTGGTCATCTCCAAGTGTTGAAGCTGATCTTTCCCTACAGGAACGATCTCAGCATTGTAGAGCAAAATATCGGCGGCCATTAAAACAGGATAGGTGAACAGACCAGCGTTGACATTTGCCAATCGCTCGCTCTTGTCTTTGAAACTATGCGCGTTTGCCAGCATCGGAAACGGCGTAAAACAGTTCAAATACCAAGTAAGCTCTGCCACTTCTGTCACATCGCTTTGACGGTAAAAGGTATTGCGCTCAGTATCCAAACCGAATGCCAACCAAGCCGCAGCTACCGCCCGAACATTAGACTTGCGCAGCTCTGCATCCTTTATTGTGGTAAGCGAATGCCAGTCGGCGATAAATAGAAAAGCCTCATTGCTTCCCTCGTTAGCGAGTTCAATTGCGGGCTTGATTGCCCCCAAAATATTTCCCAAATGGGGAATTCCCGTGCTCTGTATTCCTGTTAAAATTCTTGCCATATTGTTGGCAAATCTAGGGATTTCAAGTTCTTCAACTTCAGTAAGTCTTAACCTTTATCACAAGATGGTTTTCCTTAAATTTGTCGCCATGATTGTGGACAATGCATTGATCGATAAACTTGCCAACCTTTCTAAACTGGAATTTGACGAAGAGTCGAAAGAAAGAATCAAGAAAGACCTCACACGGATGCTCGCTTTTGTAGAGCAACTGAACGAACTTGACACGGAGGGAGTAGAACCTTTAATTCATGTGAATGAAGAGAAGAATAAGTTCCGAGAGGATGTCGTTAGCGAAGAGCTGTCGCAAAAGGAGGCACTTAAAAATGCTCCCGAGCATGATGGCTTCTACTTCAAGGTGCCCAAGGTGGTGGAAAACCCTGACCAGAAATAAAAAAGTGCAAGCTTTCGCTCGCACTTTAAGTCTCATTTCAATTTCTTACTTCTTGTTTAAGTCTTAATAAAAAGACCAACGGCAAAAGGATAAACGTCATCGGTGCCATTGTTGTCAAATAAAGGCAGTAATCCAACTTGACCGAAGAAGGTCAATTTGCGGTAACCGACTCGAAGAGTGGCATCTGCAGCCCAACGATTTAGACCCAAATCTCCTTTCAAAGAAGCTTTATTGTCATTTCCATCGAGGGAAAATTTCTGCTTGTACATATTTCCAATTCTCACCTTACCCACAACTCCTGCGGTGATGTGAAATGCTTTTTTGGGATCGAGCGACGTATTAAACTCTAGAAGGACAGGAATACCAATATAAGTAGCGCGAAGTTTATTCTTACTAACGTTTTTGTCGACAGTCGGAGTGATCATAGTGTCACTATTAAGGTTCAATTCATTCGATCCTGAGAACTTCCAATTGTAACTTTGGATGGTCAATCCTGAAACAATCCCAACATAGTCTTTTACTATTCGTCCTTTAACCTGGGCCATGTTTAAAGCGATGTATCGTGAACTTCCGAGTTTTGGTTCGAGCATGCCCGATAAAGGGTCATCAGACAAATTTGATCCATAATCCTCATTAAGAATTCCATTCACACCTAAGTCAATTCCATTCCACCACGTGAGTTTGTACTTGGGCTTACTCCAGTCATCCCAGTCATCATCGTCATCATCTTCTTGATCAGATTCAGATTTGCTTACAATAGTGATGTAAGAATTCTTGAGTTCGATTCTCGTAGTATCGGTATAAGAACCATCTTCATTCTGACCTTTCACCTCAAGACCATCATCGCCAACTTTAAGTGAAACGGAAGGAGTTGTTTTAAAACTGGTGTCTGCCTTCTCTGGCTCTTGAGCAGAAGCTACCATGCAAACAAGCAGTGCTAGAGTGTATATTATCGTTTTCATATTCTATGGTTTTCGGTATTCAAAAGTGTGACGGATAGGGGTGGCAAAAAGTTACTTTGACTTGGAATGAGAAAGCTTAAATCCGCCGATTCTAAGTGAATAAGTCAGTCTATCAGCATCTTCATCTATTTCTTTTTTCACTTCAGAGTCCAATGCCTCCCCTGCTTTTTGAGCTATTCGTTTGGCCACGCTTAGTGCCAATTCATCTTTCTCACTGTCCGAAAGGTTGAGTTGATCGGCTACGCGGTTTTGTGCTACTTCCCCGATGGTTTGATACTCCGCTTCAGGAACTGCTTCAGCCAAAATCATTTCATCCGTATCGGGCATTTCGACGTTGGGTTCAGGAAGTTGAATTTGTTCTTGCTCTATATTCTCAATCGATTCAACCTCGGCATATTCTACCTCATCAAAATCTTCTTCTATAGAGGGTACTTGGGGTTTAATCTCCTGATTGATTTTTGGCTCAACTTTATCTGCTACAAAGACAGGGTCAGGTTCACGTATTTCCCACTCTTCGAGTTGGTATCGTTCGGCTTTGTTTTCTGTGGGAATGGAGTCCTTACCTATCTCTACTTCGTATTCCGAGCCCTTCAAACTATCCGGAGCCGACTGAATGGCTTCTCTTTGAGCATATTTCGAATCAATAGACCCATCCTGATTGAGCAGCGTAAATACGGATGCACTCAGTCCCAATAAGAGCAATACAGCTGCTGCTCGATAAAACAGCACGAGCCCTTTCTTTTTCTTTTTGAGATCGTTTTTGTAAGGATAGAAAACACCTTTGGGGCCTTCCAGCCTCAAGGAATCGGCTAAGGCCAAATCCTTTTCTCCTCCTTTGATTCCCGAAACATAACTCTCGAGTGCTTGATTTTCTTGCTCAGAAAGAATGCCCTCAGTTCGAGCAATTAAGAAATCCTCATAATTGGCCGAAGTGACCGGAAGCAACAAGGGCAATTGATAAAGCCCTTCTCGATTCACCGACTCTGCCGTAGAAACCAGTTTTAATGTTGTCCAAAGCGCATATTCCTCTTTGAATTGATTGAGGGAGAGCAACTCTACCAAGAGTCTCTCATCGTGAACATTTGCCTGCACCTCAGCACACCTGAAGTACAACTGCTCTCTTAAGGATTCGTTCTTGACTAAGTCTTCGAGTGATGGAACTTTCAAATCATTCCATGTCGATGAAGTAGCCTCTGGTTTGAGTGAAACACTTTCGAATTCTTCCAACTCCTCCGCCAAATCGGGATTCTGGGCTAAAAAAACTTCCAGCTCCTTTTTAAGCTCATCACTCAACTCACCCTCGAGGTAGTCGAGGAAGAAAGATTCGTAGTTATGTCGAGTAATTTTTTCCATTAAATCACGGCTTCAATACTGCCGATGTATTTTTTCAGTGCTTTCCGGGCACGGAAGATGTAAACCTTCACTTGACTCTCAGACATGGAAGTAATCTCTCCAATTTCTTGGTAGCTGTATCCTTCGTAATCTCTGAGCAACACTACTGACTTTTGCCTGTCGGGCAAAGTCTCCAGCGCCTCGTGTAATATTTCGTTTAGGTCTGAGTACTGGTTGCTGTGCGAAAGCTTCTGCGCTTCCACCTCACTAAAGTTTCCTTTTTTCTTGTCTCTTCTTATTTGATCGATCATCGTGTGATACCCCGTCGAGAATAGATAGCTCTTTGCCTTTTCCGCATTGACCTCTTCCACCTTCAGCCACATCTTGGCGAAGGCTTCCTGGACCAAGTCGCGGGCTTGTTCTGTATCGCGGGTATGCTTTAGCATAAAGCGGTACAGCCCGTCAGCGTGGGCATCAACACATTGGTTATAGTCATCAACCGTCATAGGCTTATCAGAGGGTATCGAGTGTGTGACGGACAGGGTGTCCGAAAAGTTACTCGCTCGTCAAAGAAAAAGAAAAAATATTGGGTAAAGTCTTCTAGTCCAACTGCAGCACCGCTAAAAACGCTTGCTGTGGCACCTCAACATTTCCGACTTGGCGCATACGCTTCTTCCCTTTCTTCTGCTTTTCAAGAAGTTTTCGCTTTCGCGTAATGTCACCACCGTAGCACTTGGCGGTTACATCCTTTCTTAATGCACGAACGGTTTCACGGGCAATAATCTTAGAACCGATGCCTGCTTGGATTGCAATCTCAAATTGCTGTCTTGGGATGAGCTCTCTCAGCTTTGCGCAAATCTTCTTGCCCAATTCGAAGGCATTGTCACGGTGAATCAAAGCAGACAAAGCATCTACTGGATCTCCATTTAGCATAATATCAAGCTTTACCAAGTTGCTCACTTTATAGCCGATGGGATGGTAATCGAAAGAAGCATATCCCTTTGAAAGGGTTTTCAGCTTGTCGTAAAAATCAAATACAATTTCGCCAAGAGGCAATTCAAATGTAATCTCAACTCGATCTGAAGTGAGGTAAATCTGATTCTTTAGGATTCCTCTTTTCTCGATGCAGAGGTTCATCACTTGCCCTACAAAGTCAGACTTCGTAATTACCTGCGCCTGGATATACGGCTCTTCCACCTTATCCATATTGGATGGGTCGGGCAATTCGGAAGGGTTGTTCACATTAAATGTCTTTCCGTCCGTAGTCGTGGCGATATAGCCCACGTTTGGTACGGTGGTGATTACGGTCATGTCAAACTCCCGCTCCAATCGCTCTTGAACGATCTCCATGTGCAGCATTCCTAAGAATCCACAACGGAAACCAAAACCAAGTGCCATCGATGATTCTGGCTCGTAAACCAAAGAAGCATCGTTGAGTTGCAATTTTTCCAAAGACGCACGAAGCTCTTCGTACTCATCCGTATCTACCGGATAGATTCCTGCAAAGACCATCGGCTTCACATCTTCGAAACCCTTTACGACCTCGGTGCATGGATTGCTAACCAGCGTAATGGTATCTCCAACTTTAACCTCCTTCGCCTTCTTGATTCCAGAAATGATATATCCTACATCACCCGCACTGAGTTCTTTCTTGGGCAGCATATTGAGCTTGAGCGTACCGATTTCATCGGCAAAGTACTTTTTGCCTGTATTGACAAACATGACCTCGTCGCCTTTCTTGATGCTTCCATTCCTGATTCGGAAGTAAGCTATGATTCCTCGAAAAGAGTTGAAAACCGAATCAAAGATCATGGCTTGAAGTGGAGCTTCAGTATCGCCCTTAGGGGCAGGCACACGATCGATAACCGCTTTTAGAATAGCTTCTACACCCAATCCTGTTTTTCCACTTGCCGGAATAACATCTTCAGGCCTGCAGCCAATTAAATCGACGATCTGATCGGTCACCTCCTCGGCCATGGCGCTATCCAAATCCATCTTGTTGAGGATGGGGACGATTTCTAAATCGGCCTCTAAGGCCAAATAAAGATTTGAAATAGTCTGCGCTTGGATACCCTGTGTAGCATCGACAATAAGCAAAGCCCCTTCACAAGCGGCAATAGATCGAGACACCTCGTAGGAGAAATCTACGTGACCAGGCGTGTCTATCAGGTTCAGAACATACTTCTCCCCCTCAAACTCATAGTCCATCTGAATCGCGTGACTCTTGATGGTTATTCCTCTCTCGCGCTCCAAGTCCATATCATCGAGCGTTTGCTCTTGAAGCTCTCGATCAGAGATGGTTCCAGTAAAGTGTAACAGCCTATCAGCCAGTGTACTTTTACCATGATCAATGTGAGCGATGATGCAGAAATTTCGGATGTTCTTCATACCTTATAAATCGAATGCAAAAATACGCTTTTTGGCTTGGAATGTCCTAAGGAAAAAGCGATGCGGAAATTTGATCAATTCAGTCCCATCGAGTAGTTGAGAATTTCATAGTGAAGAAAATAACGTTCCAAGAAGACATTGATAGACCTAGGCATTAAGTCGTCAATGTTACTATCTTACTATATTTGCGAATCTGTGGCAACGCAAACTGTACAACTTACGTCAATACTATTATGAAAACCTTATTTACCCTGGTGGTTTTAACCATTTGTATTGGCTCTATGGGCCAATCGCAATTCGATCAGAGACTTTTAGCCCGATATTCTGAAGATCGAATTGCTGAGCTAAATGAAAATCAGCCTTCTACCATTGAGTACTGGACCTATTACCTCGACCATAGCTACACGATTGTAGATGGCGAAGCGACGGGAAAAACGATGATGTCAGGGGAAGTAGTCAAAATTAAGGATTTGGAAAATTTCAACATCTTGGATTTAGACATCGCTATGGATCGAAATAAATCCAACGTTTATAGAATAAAGGGGATGAGTCAATACCTCGTCTTGAAATCCAATACTCAGTTCAGCAAAGAATTTTCGCGAATTCGCTCATCACAACAATAATCAAATCTTATTCTATGCATTTTGATGTCAAGGGAGCGCTAGTCCTCTTATTAGCAGTAGCGTTAAATTCAGTTTCCGCACAAGAACTTATACCCATTTCTGATGGAGGAACGGTTGAATCAACGAATTGTGATAATCCAATCTATATTACGGATAGCAATGCTGACGATGGGAATTACCTTCCAGGTGAGACCTATCAAATCACAGCTTGTTTAAATACGTTGGTAGGTGATTCCGTTCAAATCATCATGATCCCACAGATTAATGGAAATGACACCCTCAATTTGTGGGATGTAGATGGCAACAGTACGCTCTTTATTTATGCAGGCGTTGGCACAGGCGGCGAACTTTTGGGCGCTTTCAATAGCATCACTGATCCAGACGGTGTGTTTTTAACAACGACGGTTCCTTGTGTGACTTTTGTTTGGGAATCTGGCGAGAACAGCTCGGGAGAAGGATTTTTGGCGCAAATTAATTGTCTTCGAGAACTCCAACCTTTCAATCTTTCTGTATTTATCGATCCACCATTCGGATTATCTACTGATACTTTTCCAGACATAGGCCTTGACGAAAATGTCATCACTTTCTGTTTTGGGGACACGCTCAATTTCACCGCAAATCCATCATTCCCACTATCTGATGCGACAGGTGACGGATATGAGCAGCTTGCCGCTGAATGCAATTTCATTTGGGATATGGGCAATGGTGATGTATTTGAGGGCATTTTCTTGAATACACTGACATACAGCTACCCTGAGCCAGGTGGTTACTTAGCCACGATTACTTTAATAGATGTGGAAGGTCAAGTCGAAAGGTATGAAGCCTATTTACTGATGGCACCTCGTCCAATTTTTTCGAACATCGTTTTTGGTGATACCCTTTGCCTAGGTGACACAACCGTTATTACTGGAGGTATTTTATTTCCCGATACCGTTGGTGTAAGTCCAAGTACGAGTATAGTGCAACCAAATTACGACTTTACCGATAGCCGATTTCTGCCGGATGGCAACGGAGAGGAATACCAAACAACTATAGAAATAGAGGGCTATCTAGAAGATCCTGTTATTTCTCAGCCAGGGGATTTGGTTAATGTTTGTTTGAACATGGAGCATACTTATCTCGGGGATTTAGAAGCATGGCTCACTTGTCCAAATGGTCAGACAGCATTGTTGTTCGATGGTTTTGGCGGAGCTGGCGGTTACCCAGGGAATGGTTTTGGCGGTGGCCTTACTTTTTTGGGTGATGCCAATGATGATGGCACAGAAACCGAAGGAATCGGATTCGATTATTGTTTTTCGGATGACGGGGCCCTTCAAGCTATGGCCGAGGAATTTGCTAGTGGAAACACAGTGCCCGTCAGCTCATTTCCTCCTGGTGGAAATGCCATGATTTCAGGAACCTATTTGCCTGCAGAGGAATTCGAAACTTCTTTCAACGGATGCCCCCTTAATGGCGATTGGACAATAACCATTAGAGACAACATTGGAGCAGACAATGGTTACATTTTCAATTGGGGAATGGAATTCGGACCAGACTTCGAACTAGACACTATTTACTACACCCCAGAAATTGTAAACACATTTTGGGTAGAAGATGAGGACATCGTGTTCAATTCCGACACGAGCATTACGATTGTTCCCTCTAACGAAGGAAACAATGCGTTCACCTTTGTGGTAGAGGACAGTTTTGGTTGTATCCACGATACCACCTTCTTTGTTTACGTTCGACCGCTACCTATTTTCAGCAGCAATATCGCTTGTTTTCTAATCGACTCTCTAAATCCAAATAATGACCCAGATGGAGGAGTCTATGAAGTTCTTGACCTGCCTACTGAAACGGCTGAGTTAATCTTCTCTAATGAGAATGAATTTGGTTTTACCACTATTACTGCCACTGAGTTTGGGGTTTACAACCTAGAATACACGGAAAACAATTGTGGGTATACCAGTCAAGCTGAAATTGATTTTCGTCCTGTCCCACAAATACAGCCTTTCTTCGAAGATACCGTGCTATGCGGAGGGTCTAGCATACTATACGATGCGGGACCTCAGGAGGCAAATTCGGGCAACTTCTTTATTAATTGGACACAAGACGGTGGCACTTATAATACGACTGACTATAGCACAACGGTAAGCAGTTCAGGAGAAATCATATTGACTATTACTGGTTTTTGCGGAACCGCAGCCGACACTTCTAATGTAACCGCCATTGAAGTAAACTTCGAAGGTGATACGATATGTGGTCTAGTTCCACGATTTAGAGCAGTGGAAGTGGTTCCCGAAAGTATTGGTGGTTCATGGACTACCGACGATGATGGAATTATCTTTTCAGCACCTGATGCCATTGTAACTGAAATCATCGCTCCTGAGTTCGGCGATTACCTCATCACCTATACAGACGTAAGGTGCCCAAATGATGCGGTTACCCGAAACTTCAAGTGGTTTGAGCAACCTGATTTGACGATTCTCCCAGAAAATCCAATATTTTGTTTTGAAGATGATTCTCTTAATCTAACTGCAGTGCTGCAAGGAGCTGGAAATGGATCTTACTTCTGGGAACTTGCTCCGATTAATCCTGGTGCACTAACCCCCACTACTGATTTTGATTTTGACCAATTCCAAAACTTCCCTCCACTTTCGTTTGAACCTGTAGAAAGTTACATGGCCACTGTCTTTACCTTTGATGAGTATGGCAGATGTCCAGAGCCAGGTCGAGATACATTAATCTTTACTCCTATTGCTTGTATCTACAACATTCCCAATATCGTCACACCAAATGGTGACGGCTTGAATGATCTATTCCAGGTTCAATTCGTTGAGTTTTTCCCAGGAGCATCTCTAGCTGTATTTAATCGATGGGGTCAAGAGGTTTTCTCTAGTTCGTCTTATGATCAATACCAAGCCGAAAACAAGGGTTGGGATCCCGACGATCTTCCTGGAGGGGTCTACTTCTATGAGTTGAAGCTTCCTTCCGTCGACAAAATTGAAACAGGGAATCTTACGATAATTACCGAAGAAGGTAGCGAACAATAATCCTTTCAAATTATTATACTAAAAGACGAGCTCGATATTAGGGCTTGCCTTTTATATTAGCCCCTAAAAAACGGAGCGTGAAAGTAACAGAACACCTGAATCGAGCTAAGAGCACCCTCTTTTCGTTCGAAATATTGCCCCCTCTCAAGGGAAAGGGAATAGAAGACATTTATCGAGGAATAGACCCATTGATGGATTTCAATCCTCCTTTTATTAATGTTACCTATCACCGCGAAGAATACATTTATAAAAAGTTTCCGAACGATATGCTTAAGAAGGTCAGCATTAAAAAGCGACCTGGAACCGTTGGGATTTGTGCAGCAATTATTAACCATTACGACATTGATGCGGTTCCTCACCTTATATGCGGAGGATTCACAAAGGAAGAGACCGAAAACGCCTTGATTGACCTTCACTTTCTGGGTGTAGACAATGTATTGGCGCTCCGAGGTGACCCCATCAAAAGTGAAAACAATTTTGTACCTGAAGAACTTGGGCACCAGTTCGCGGAAGAACTGATTGATCAGATTGCTCATTTGAATCAAGGCAGTTATCTGCACGAGGAAAATGAAAATAGTGGAAAGACCAACTTTTGCATCGGCTCAGCTGGGTATCCTGAAAAACACTACGAGTCGATGAACGGTAAAACCGACTTAAAATACCTTAAGCAAAAGGTAGATGCTGGCGCAGAATACATTACCACACAGATGTTTTACGACAATCAGAAGTTTTTCGACTTTGAGAAACGCTGCCGCGATATAGGAATTAAAGTTCCCATCATCCCAGGCCTCAAGCCAATTACCTCTTTGCGTCATATTCAGTTTTTGCCAAAGACATTCTTTATAGACTTCCCCGAAGATTTGGCTGATCAGTTAATGGATTGTAAAACCAATGATCAAGTAAATAAAGTTGGAATTAAATGGTCGATTAAACAAAGTCAAGAACTGCTAGAACACGGCGTACCATGCCTGCACTATTACACCATGGGTAGATCGGAAGCCGTAAAGGAAATCGCTTCTGAAGTATTCTAGTTGAGTCTACCTAAATAGTCCGATATCGGCGTTGCACCATGCCTGTGGCTTGGTCTAGGAACTTACTGTAGAAACCGCAGATCAAGGCTGAAAGATTTACAGTTCATCTGCCTGAGGAGGACTCCTTGGTTACACCCGTTAGTTGTGAGCTCGCTTTCGCTAAGTATTTGAAAATGAATGTGCCCTGCTAATGAACTCTCTAGATTAGACTCTCGTTGGTCTTTTTTTCGCGCCTCATCATTTCTCTGACGTATTTGCCAATAATGTCGAATTCAAGATTCACAGTATCGCCTGCAGCGAAATCTTTGAAACCAGTATGCTCGTAGGTATAGGGTATAATGGCAACCGAAAAACCTTTTGGTGAGCTATCAACAACGGTGAGGCTCACGCCATTGATGGTTATAGAACCCTTTGGGACAGTCATGAAATCCATGTTCTTTTCGTGTTCGAAAAAGAATCTCCAACTTCCACCTTCTTCATAAACCTCGGTGACCGTTCCAGTGGTATCGACGTGCCCTTGGACGATGTGCCCGTCAAACCTTCCCGTCATGGGCATACACCTCTCCAGATTGACGTGTGTTCCTACTTTCCAGCTCCCCAGACTCGTTTTTCTCAATGTTTCGGCAATAGCCGTAACCACATGAGAACCTTCTGACAATTCAACCACGGTTAGGCAAGCGCCATCGTGAGCAATGCTCTGGTCGATCTTAAGATCGTCACTGACTGCTGATTTAATAGTGAAGTGTATATTCTTTCCTTCTTGTGCAATGGACCTCACTGAGCCCGTTGTTTCAATAATACCTGTGAACATGTTGGGGTTAATCTAGGATGTTTCCTTTTTCAGCGAAAATGGTAATGTAGCCTGACAGATCTATCGGTTCTATGCCAGTAAGTCTTATAGTAAAAACTCTGCAAACATAGAAGTATGTGCCATTAGTAACGATACCACCCGATTGAATGTTCTCTCCATTCCATAGAATTTTCGGGTCGGTGGATTCAAAGACTATTCCTCCCCAACGATTGAATATCGAAAATTCTACCGCGTCTACAGACCTTATTGGAAATGGGATCAAAATGTCATTTCTTCCGTCGCCGTTCGGCGTGAAGACGTTTGGAAACGCATATTCAGGACAATTGTCAAAGCAAACGATATTGCTAAACTCACTTTCATTTTGAACCAAACTACCATCGGGCCATGGAGACAGTGAATCGAGTGCGGTGACTAAATAACACCCTGAAATAGAATTTTCATCCAGCAAATCTCTGAACAACTCATTTGAAAACTCTCCTTGGAAAGATTCCAAAAACTCAAATTCACCGTCTTCCGTGGGTGAATAGTATAGATTGTATCCAGTCACATCATCGGTATCCTCGCATTCTATATTCGGGTTGGTCCACTCCAGATCTACAAATAGATCTACACAATCTGATTCTCCAAAAAGCTCAGGAGGACAGGGTGGACTGCGATCAAACGGGATGGAACAAGCTTGTTGGGAATAATTGATTAAGGTGTCATTTTCAAGCTCAGCGAAATAGGATCCTTTTGCAACTAAGTAATAACAGTACTCTCGATTATTGCGCAAGTCTAAGTCTAAATATCCCACCGTATCAATTGTGGCAAGGAGTTGAAAATCCGCCTCACCTTCCGCCCTTCTGAAAATGTCATACAGATAATTGGGCCAAGGGGTCTCTTCTATCCAAGTCAGCTCCATTTGATTGTCATTTGGAATGAGCTGAAGAAAGATGCTAGAGGCCAAATTTGAGCGTGCTGCGAACTCACCATTACTCATTAACTCTACCCTATATGTATTCGCCGTATCAAGGGTATTTGTAAACGGTGGGGGTGTAAAAGTCAATGGCAAATCCTCTAAATCGACTTTTATGATCGATTCAAATACGAGATCTTCAGCAGCTCCATAGCCCTCTGAGCGAAACAATCTGTATTGATACGGCCCCGGAAATACGTCAAGATCAAGATCAATTGGGTTTCTCCAACTTACGGTATCTACACCAGCAAAAGCGGTAATACCAACACTGTTCTTCTTAATGATCGGAATTCCAAAAATAATCTCGGCGCATGATTCATTGCTTGCATAACTTTCCGCTCCATCAGGAAAGCAAGCCACAACCATGTAGCAATTTTGTCGGCCGAAAAGGACTTCATCATTGTCTAGAAAAGAAGTGCTGAACAATCCCAAAGTAGTGTCTATTAGACTGAAGCCAGTGTACTCAGGCACACCTGTTTCGCACTGACCTGGTTCAAACCCGAAAGGACCAATGCGCCTATAAATCTTATATCCGATTGCCTCGGCGCAGGGTGAGGGGTCCCAGTTGAGCTGTATGGAACTGCCAATGGCTTCTGCCTGCAAGTTCTGAGGCGCGGGCGCCACCACTGTGATATTCATGGTGGTAATGTCCACAAGTGGCACACCAGGACCATTGTCCGTAACTTGAAACGTAACTTGATACGGCTGTAAGCGCACATTTGGACATTCGGTGTCCCACCGAAACTCTGCTTGCACTGGAGGCATCATTCCCTCTTGGATTATGATAGCCGCGTTATCGACTTCAAAAGGAAGCCCGAAAGCGGCAATCTCTAAATTAGAACCCTCAGGATCGGTAGCCGTAATTTCAAAGTTGAGATTTTGACCAGCCTCTATGCATGTATCTGGTATAAAACCAATCTCGGGCGGCAGATTGGCGCAGTCATTCACTACTATTTGCATATCGCGCATTACTTGTCCCAGGCTCACACCATTTCTCCATTCTTCAACAATGAATGCGATGTTATACTCTCCGTTTCGCTGTGGCGATTGCCATATGATCGTTCCCGTAAGGGGGTCGATATTTATATTGTTCGTAGGATCGGGTGAACCTCCTAACGCATTTACCTCGTCAGGGTAAACATAAAAACCCAATTCAAAAGGCGCGCAGCCAGCGCCCATACTTGGAACGAGCTTGAATGACAAACTGTCTCCATCAATATCGACTGCTCCTGGATTGTAAACCCAAGGCTGGAATTTACACGCATCCTGCAGCGGAAGATTTGTGAAACGAACAGAGTTATTGGCTTGAACGGCTGCAGATATTCTGAGTTTTGTTTGGATGGCAAAAACCACAAATAATGAATTCCCATTATCAATATTTAGAATCCCCCCATTTCTGTTGGGGTCCGTTATGCAAATCTCATATTCTCCAGACCCTGGAAATGTGTGTCGTTTGATGTAGATGTTCTCCTGGGAATCCCGATCAGGGAATGAATTGATTTGTGATCGCTCTAGACTGTCGGCAGGGCTTCCGTCGCCCCAAACAATGGGCAACCATGGCCTGTCAGCAGGCGCAGAGATTTTCGTATAAGTAAATACAGTGAACTCGTACGTGTTTCCTGCTACATGCTTGTATGTAATCTCGCCCGCCCTATTATGGGTGGCATTCGCCAAAAGCGAAAACAAAAGGGAAACAAGTACAATGAGAGTTCTTTTCAAGTCCTGAAAAATCAATGATCTAAAAGTAGCAAAAGAAGAACGAACTTCACGGCTATCCTTCCGTCTAACATCTAAAGTTACGCCTAGTTCAGTCTCCCAGTGGTCAGCTGGAAAAAGTTAGTTTTGTGTTTCTAAAATGAAAATCATGCTTCCAGTCTATAAAAAGCTAAAAACATTATCTGGTAATAATCCTATTTGTTTTATAGGAACCAAAATACCTAAAAGCGTATCCGATATAATTACAAGTGATGGTGAAAAGTCCCTCAAAGCTAAATTTGCTAGAGGACAAAAAGTAAGGACCATCCAAGATGGCAATCTCTTTTTAATTCAGGGCGCGCCTTTAGAAAGTGGAAAGAACAAATCTGAACAGTTTCGACAATTCGGATCATCTGTGTGGGAAGAATTATCAAGGCAAAGATCAAAAGAAGTCGAACTAGCAGACGAAGGCTCTACTTTCATTGCCCTTGGTATGGCCTTGAAAGATTACCGATTTGAAATTTATAAAAAAGAGAGCAACCCCTATTACTTGGAGCGAATTTCGATTTTATCTTCTTCTGATAACGAAATCAAAGAATTGACTGGTTTGACGGAAGCAATATTCTTCGCTCGAGACTTGGTAAATGAGCCCGCTAACGTGCTTACAGCCAAGGAGCTTGCTCAGCGCATAGTCAATGCTGGGCAAAGAGGCGGATATAGCGTAGAAGTTTTAGGGAAATCCCGTATTAAGTCCCTTAAAATGGGGGGATTACTCAGCGTAAATCAGGGGAGCACAAAGGAACCTACTTTCTCAATTATAGAATACAAACCCAAAAACGCAACCAACGAAAGTCCAATAGTTCTGGTTGGTAAAGGTATCGTCTATGATACGGGTGGATTGAGCCTGAAACCTACGGCCAATTCCATGGATATTATGAAATGTGATATGGGTGGAGCGGCTGCAGTAGCAGGAGCCATTCACGCATGTGCTTTGAACGAGGTACCTCTGCATATCATAGGCTTGATACCTGCTACAGACAACCAACTGGGGCCAGACTCCTATGGGCCTGGAGACGTTATAACCATGTACGACGGAACCCACGTGGAAGTGATGAATACGGATGCTGAAGGTCGTCTAGTGATGGCCGACGCATTGGCTTATGCCAAACAGTACCACCCTTCTTTGGTAATGGACTTGGCCACGCTCACTGGGTCTTCGATGCGTGCTATAGGAAACTACGCCGCTGCCGCTATGGGAACTGCCGACGAAAAAACGAAAAAGACTTTGATAAATGCTGGCTTTGCTTCGCACGAGCGTTTGGTGGAGTTCCCACTTTGGGATGACTACGAAACTGACTTGCATAGCGATATCGCCGACACCCGAAATTTAGGTCCAACACCAATGGCGGATGTAATTATTGCTGGTAAATTTCTGCAAAAATTTACGGATTACCCTTGGATGCATATCGACATCGCAGGGCCTGCGTTTCTTACTTCAGCAAGAGGTTATTTACCAAAAGGGGCCACGGGTTTTGGTGTTCACTTACTTTATGAATTTTTCAAAAAACTGAGCGCATGATCACTGAAAAAATACGCGTAGGTATTACGCTCGGAGATATGAACGGGATCGGTCCCGAAATTATCCTAAAAACAGTATCAGACAATAGACTATCACAAGATCTAACTATAATTGTTTATGGTTCAAATCGAGTGCTTAATGCCTACAAAAAGGAGTTGGATATTGAGCAGTTTTCCTTTCACGGAATAAAAGATGCTGCTGACGCCATCCCAAAAAAAGTGAACCTTGTTTCTTTAACAAAACAAGAACTCCCTATTTCCCCGGGTGAAGTGACAGAAATAGCAGGGAAATTGGCTTTCATGTCATTGGAAGCTGCGGTAAAAGATCTTGCAGGAAATAAGATAGACGTGCTGATCACATCTCCTATCAACAAGAAAAATATTCAGCAGAAAGGGTTTGACTTTCCAGGACACACCGAATACTTGGCTAAGTATAGCAATGTCGACCAAGCATTAATGTTGATGTGCTCGGAAGATCTTCGTGTTGGAGTGGTAACTGGGCATGTGCCTTTGAAGGAGGTAAGCGAGAAGATCACGAAAGAACAAATTGTTTCAAAGCTTCTGACGATGGATAAGTCACTGGAAATGGACTTCACCATTCAGAAACCAAAAATCGCCGTATTGGGCCTTAATCCTCACGCGGGAGACAATGGCTTGCTCGGGACGGAAGAAAAAGAAGTGATTATACCCGCAATCAATGAAGCAAAAGAACAGGGTGTTTTCGCTTTTGGTCCCTATCCAGCCGACGGATTTTTTGCGGGTGAAACATTCAAAAAGTTTGATGCCGTCCTCGCGATGTACCACGACCAGGGCTTGATTCCCTTCAAATCAATTGCAGGCGATTATGGCGTCAACTACACAGCAGGACTGCCCATTGTGCGTACTTCACCCGCTCACGGAACAGCCTATGACATTGCTGGAAAAGGCGTCGCCAATGAGCAAAGCTTTAGACAGGCTATCTATATGGCATGTGACATTTACAAGAATCGAACAGAAAATAGACTGCTCGCCGCAAATGCCATGGAAGTAACTAAAAAAGAATAATCCTTCTCCTTTTTAGTTTATTCAAAATTTATCTACCTTTGCCGACCCTCTACGGGAAAGGTCATGAAACAATTCGTAATACCCATTTACGGTTTAAAGCCAGGGATTCATAATTACGAATTTGAATTGAACCACTTGTTCTTTGAATCCTTCGATAGTGAATTGCTTAAAAACCCGAATATTAGGGTTAAGCTTCTGCTAGAGAAAACATCAAATATGGTCATCTTGAACTTTAGTGCCAATGGCACAGGAGAAGTTCCTTGTGATCGGTGTGGTGACACGATGGAATTAACTCTTGAGTGCACCGATAGGGTGATTGTTAAGTATGGCGACGAAAAACCATTGGATATCGATGATATCATTGTTTTATTGCCAAGTGAACATGAACTGGATGTTTCTAGTCGAATCAACGAGATGGTCATTTTAAATATGCCTCTTAAAGCAGCTCATGAATCACTCGACGAGTGCGATCAAGATACGATCAGCAGATTGAGTGGAAACCAAGGAAACAAAGACATAGACCCAAGATGGGAAGTGTTAAGAAAATTGAAGTAATTAAAACAAGGCGAAATGGCACATCCTAAACGGAAAATCTCCAAAACGAGAAGAGACAAACGCAGAACTCATTATAAAACATCTGCTCCCACCCTAGCGGTCGACAAGACCACAGGTGAAGCTCACGTTTATCACCGCGCTCATTGGTACGAGGATAAATTGTACTATAAGGGTCAAGTGGTAATGGAGAAGTCAGTAGACTAAGCCAGTATAAGAATACCGCATAAAATCAGCTCTTCTGGGCTGATTTTTTTCGTTAACAACCTTCGTAGCAGCCTCCGATATGCAGATCGATAAGTTTTCTACCTTTGGCGAATTGTAAAATTTAAGTGCAACCCTTATGAGCGATAGAAAGGCTGCAATTACTGCCGTATCAGGCTACATTCCCGAAGATAAGCTGACTAATGCCGACCTAGAAAAAATAGTCGACACTAACGATGAGTGGATCAAATCCAGAACAGGAATTGAGGAACGACGAATTCTGAAAGACCCGACAAAAGCTACTAGTGATCTAGGAGCAGCGGCAGTGTCTATACTGCTCGAAAAAAGAGGAATCGACCCAGAGGAGATAGATATGCTCATTTGTGCGACAGCCACACCTGACCATCTATTTCCATCTACAGCAAATATCATTTCTGACAAATGTGGACTTAAAAAAGCGTGGTCATATGACCTAATGGCTGCCTGCAGCGGTTTTATTTATGCGCTATCGACGGCTTCGCAATTCATTGAGACTGGAAAATACAAGAAGATCATAGTAGTTGGTGCCGACAAAATGAGCTCGATTATCGACTACGAAGACCGAGCAACGTGCATCATTTTCGGTGATGGAGCTGGGGCCGTCTTGATAGAGCCTGACGAAGAGGGAATGGGAATTCAAGACTCAATCTTGCACAGCGACGGAAGCGGACGAGAATTCCTCCATCAAAAAGCGGGAGGTTCACTTTATCCATCTTCTATCAAAACAGTTGAAAACAAGGAGCACTTCGTTTTTCAAGAAGGCAAAACAGTTTTTAAGTTTGCCGTAAGCAAAATGGCTGATGTCGCTGAGCAAATCATGGAGCGCAACAATCTAAAAAGCGACGATATAAGTTGGTTAGTGCCTCATCAGGCAAATTTGCGCATCATAGATGCTACGGCCCGCAGAATGGGTGTTGACAGTTCCAAAGTAATGATCAACATTCAGAAGTATGGAAATACTACCAATGGAACGATTCCACTCTGCCTCTGGGAGTGGGAAAACAAATTGAAAAAAGGTGACAATATAATACTAGCTGCCTTTGGAGGTGGCTTTACTTGGGGGTCGGTGTACTTAAAGTGGGCATACGACTCCAACTAAACAAACATTTTTATCTTTAGCGAAATAACAGTTTGACCAATGAAACTTACTGAAATACAAGATTTGATCAAATTCGTATCCCGCTCTGGTGTTACGGAAGTAGAAATCGAACAGTCAAATTTTAAGATCACCATAAAATCTGACCCCAACAAAAAGAGAGGAAGAGGAGCAGCAGCGCAAGCAGAAGCCTTCATTCAGCCACAGATGCCTATGGCAATGCCACAAATGATGGCGGCACCTCAACAAATGATTCAACCTCAAGTTGCACCTGCACCTAGCGCTCCGAAAGAGGAGAAGGCGGAGGAAAACTCGAATTACATCACTGTAAAATCTCCAATGATTGGGACCTTCTATCGGTCTTCCAGTCCTGATAAGGATGCATTCATTTCTGTAGGAGACGATGTAAAGAATGGGAAAGTGGTATGTGTGATTGAAGCTATGAAGCTTTTCAACGAAATTGAAGCTGAAATAGAAGGGAGAGTGGTGAAAGTATTAGTAGATGATGCTACACCCGTTGAATACGACCAACCTTTGTTCTTGATCGATCCGTCTTAATCAATTCGAAACCTATGTTTAAGAAGATCCTGATTGCCAATCGAGGCGAAATCGCTTTGAGGGTAATTCGTACCTGTAAAGAAATGGGTATAAAAACGGTGGCCGTTTACAGCAAAGCTGATGCAGATAGCCTACCCGTTAGATTTGCAGATGAGGCGGTTTGCATTGGGCCTGCCCCGAGCTCCGACTCATACCTCAAGATACCGAGTATCATTGCTGCTGCAGAAATCACCAACGCAGATGCTATACATCCTGGTTATGGTTTCCTTTCTGAGAATGCCAAATTCTCTCGAATCTGTGGCGAAAACGGCATCAAATTCATTGGAGCTAGTCCCGAGCAAATTGAGGGAATGGGAGATAAAGCCACGGCCAAATCTACTATGGCTGCAGCTGGCGTTCCATGTGTTCCTGGTTCTGAAGGCCTCTTAAAAGATGGTGACCATGCCCGTAAAACGGCAAAAGAAATCGGTCTGCCTGTAATGATGAAAGCTACTGCTGGTGGCGGTGGAAAAGGAATGCGCGTAGTTTGGAATGAAGAAGACATTCCAAAATTCTTCGAAGACATTCAGAGAGAAGCCTCTGCCGCATTTGGCAACGATGGAATCTATATGGAGAAGTTCATCGAAGAGCCGCGCCACATCGAAATTCAAGTAGCAGGTGACCAATTTGGAACCTTCTGCCATATGGGTGAACGCGACTGCTCCATTCAGCGAAGACACCAAAAATTGGTTGAAGAAACTCCTTCACCTTTTATGACGAAAGCCCTTCGCAAGAAAATGGGTGATGCAGCTATCAAGGCAGCGGCAGCCGTGAATTACGAGGGTGTAGGAACCGTAGAATTTTTGGTTGACAAGCACCGCAACTTCTACTTCATGGAAATGAACACCCGAATTCAGGTGGAACATACCATCACTGAAGAGGTGATCAATTTTGACCTGATCAAAGAACAGATTAAAATTGCCGCAGGTATTCCTATCAGTGGTCACAATTACGAGCCTAGGATGCATGCGTTTCAGTGCCGTATCAATGCCGAAGATCCCTTCAACGATTTCCGTCCAAGCCCGGGAATGATCACCGTTTATCACTCTCCTGGAGGACACGGCGTTCGGGTAGACACCCACGTTTATTCTGGTTACACCATTCCACCGAATTACGATTCGATGATATCGAAACTAATTGTGGTGGCACAAACACGTGAAGAAGGCATCAAGAAAATGCACCGCGCACTGAGCGAATACATCATTGAAGGAGTTAAAACGACCATACCTTTCCACATTCAGCTTTTCGAAGACGAAAACTTTAAGAATGGAAACTTCACCACGAAGTTTTTGGAGGACTTTAAACTGAAACCAGTTTAGTCGCTTTCCATTTGACAATAAAAAAGGCATCCGTTTATAACGGATGCCTTTTTTTATTTAGAGTCCTCGAGTCAGTTTACCCAGCTGAAAACTTACTCAATTTCTGAAGTTTCGCAGCAAGCATCTCTTCAGCTGTTGCGGCAATATCATCTACGTTGAAACCTGCTTCTGTAAAGAGCTGATTTTGGCTTCCGTGCTCGAAAAATTTATCTTCTATACCCAGTCTTTTTACTTTGGCGTTGTAGCCATGGTCAGCCATAAATTCGAGTATGGCACTTCCCAGACCCCCCATCAAGCAACCATCTTCTACGGTAATGACTTTATCAAATTTGGAGAATACCTCGTGTAATAGAATTTCATCTAAAGGCTTCACAAAACGCATATCGTAAACTGCCACATCTAGTCCTTCTTTCTCTAGCTTCTCTGCCGCGCTTAACGCGAAGTTTCCAGGATGGCCGATACTTAGAATAGCTAAATCACTTCCATTGCGTACTCGACGTCCGGTACCAATTTTAATTTCTTTAAAAGGTGTTTTCCAATCGGTCATTACACCTTGACCTCTCGGGTAGCGGATGCTAAATGGCCCGTGTTCTTTCTTCTGAGCTGTGTACATGAGGTTTCGCAACTCGCTTTCGTTCATAGGAGCGCTTACAATCATGTTGGGGATCGCACGGAAATAGGCTAAATCGTATGATCCGTGATGGGTCGGCCCATCTGCACCTGCAAAACCCGCTCGGTCTAAACAGAAAACTACGCTGAGGTTCTGGAGCGCTACATCGTGCACTACTTGATCGTAGGCGCGCTGCATAAAACTCGAATAGATATTGCAAAAAGGAAGCATTCCTTGAGTAGCCAATCCAGCTGAGAAAGTTACCGCATGTTGCTCGGCAATTCCAACATCAAATGCGCGATCGGGCATGGCCTCCATCATTATTTTCAAAGAGGAGCCCGAAGGCATTGCAGGAGTAATTCCCACGATCTTATCGTTCTTCTCCGCCAATTCTACGATGGTGTGACCGAATACATCTTGGTACTTCGGAGGCTGCGGACTTTTAGGAACCACTTTAATGATCTCTCCCGTTTCCTTGTTGAATAGGCCTGGTGCGTGCCAAGTGGTAGGAGAGCCTTTTTCAGAATATTCGTAGCCTTTCCCTTTTACGGTAAGGGCATGCAAAATTTTCGGGCCAGGAATGTCCTTCAAATCTTCCATCACTTTCACCAAGTGATTTACATCGTGTCCATCTACTGGACCGAAGTAACGGAAGTTCAATGATTCAAACATATTGCTCTGTTTGAGCAAGGAAGATTTCACTGCCTGCTCTACTTTCTGAGCAATGGCTTGAGCGTTTGGCCCAAATTTGGAAATCTTACCTAAGAGCTGCCATACCTCATCTTTCACTTTATTGTAAGTGTGCGAAGTAGTGATGTCAGTCAAATAATCTTTTAATGCCCCGACATTGGGGTCGATTGACATACAGTTGTCATTGAGAACAACCAAAAGATTGGTGTCTTCAACTCCTCCGTGATTGAGTCCTTCAAAGGCCAATCCCGCTGTCATCGAGCCATCACCGATTATA
Organism: Cryomorphaceae bacterium; assembly: GCA_047632755.1. GTDB lineage: Bacteria > Bacteroidota > Bacteroidia > Flavobacteriales_D > Cryomorphaceae > JAKVAV01. Next base: position 272,308 of record JBLIDT010000001.1, on the reverse strand, counting down.
GCAATGTGCTGTCTATCGAATTCTCCTTTTAGTCTGCTTGCCACAGCCATTCCCAAAGCTCCAGAAATGGAGGTGGAAGAGTGTCCCACACCGAAAGTGTCGTATTCGCTCTCCGACCTTTTCGGGAAACCGCTGATGCCTTCGTATACTCTATTCGTATCAAAAATCTTTCTACGTCCTGTTAAGATTTTGTGGCCATAAGCCTGGTGGCCTACATCCCAAACCAACTGATCGTAAGGCGTATTAAAAACGTAGTGAAGAGCTACGGTGAGTTCCACTACTCCAAGGCTCGCGCCGAAGTGTCCTCCTTTGGTAGATACCACATCGATAATGTACTCGCGCAGCTGAGCGCAAAACTCTTCGAGTTCTTGCTCTTTAATTTTTGACCTTAAGTCAGCGGGAATTTCGATTTGATCGAGAAGGTGTCCTGCCTGAAATGAACTCATATGGTAGGTGTTAGTAACAGCCATAACAAAAGTAAAAAATAAATGTTGCTGGCCGCCCTAGTATTCTAGCTATTAAGAGTCATTCTGCACTAGCTCAAAAACACAAAAAAAGGCAAGGTTTTTCAGCCTCCCCTTTTTATCAACTCTTAAATTCTACCTCTCAATGGTATAGCTAGTGTCCTTCTTGTAAATGAGCTTGTATTTAATCTTGGCCAAGATGAGATACATGACTGGCACAATAATCAATGTTAAAAAAGTGGCAAACGAAAGTCCGAAAATGATCGTCCAAGACATCGGCCCCCAAAAAATAACATTGTCACCACCCACATAAACTTTAGGATTCAGTTCGGTGACCAAGCTGAAGAAATCAATATTGAGGCCTACAGCCAGCGGAACTAAACCGAGAATAGTAGTGATAGCGGTAAGTAAAACCGGACGAAGCCTGGTCCTTCCTCCCTCGACAATCGCGTAAACCGTTTCTTCGAAAGGAAGCTTTTCATCCAAAGCCATATTGAGCTCTTCCTTTCGTCGGGTACGAATTAAGTTGGTATAATCAATCAATACAATTGCATTGTTTACTACAATTCCTGCCAGAGAAATGATTCCAATCATCGTCATGATAATAATGAAATCCATATTGAAAACAACCAATCCAAGGAAGACTCCGATCAAACTAAAAACAACGGCAAAGCCAATTATAAAAGGCGTCGAAATGGAGTTAAACTGAGCCGTAATAATGATGATAATCATAAAAAGAGCTAAGGCCAGAGCCGTAGTAAGGAAGTCGAGCTCTTTGGCTTGTTCCTCTTGTTGCCCAGTAAAAAGAACCTTTGTGCCCGGATGCAGTTCATACTCCTTTACCATCTCCTTCATCTTAGAGACGATTTCAGTAGAATTATATCCCGTAAGAACATTGGAAGAAATTGTGACCACTCTATCGAGGTCGCGTCTTTTAACCGCACTAAAGGTGCTCGATTTTTCGGCACGTGCCACTGATGAAATGGGCACTTGAGTAATTTTTCCAGTAGCCTGATCGCGAAATGTCAGGCGCATATTCATTAGGGCGTCCTCATTGTCGCGGTAATGCTTCTGAAGGCGAATGTTGATAGGGTAATCATCTTCACCGTCTTTGAAAGTGGACACTTCTTTACCAAACAATGCCGTTCTCAATGCATCACCAATTTGATAGGTAGATACGTTCAGTCTTCTCGCTTTTCCACGATCGATGAGTATGGGCATTTCAGGCTTCCCCGCTTCTATATCGAGTTTGAGCTCTTCTACCCCGAGAACATTTTGGTCTTCAAGAAAAGATTTTAACCCCTGTGCTTCAGCCATGATTGTCACGTAGTCATCTCCCCGTACTTCAATATTTATTGGGGCTCCCTGTGGCGGACCCGCTTCGTTTTTATTAACGGTGATTTGGGTTCCTGGATACCCTCGAAGTTCCTTTCTGATTCGATCAAGCACGTCACTTGTTTGCAATCCCCTTCGGTCTTGAAATTTGACAAATTGAACAGTGATTCGTGCCTTGTGCGGCGTATTGGCTTGAGAAAAACCCTGAGCGGGATCGCTCGCCCCGTCACCTACCTGCCCGATAACGGACTCAATAAGGAAAGGAATTCTCTCACCATCTTTTTCGATGTAATACTTGTTATCATCAAGAATTTCAATCACGCGCTTTTCGAGCTCCAAAGCCGTACGGTTGGTTTCTTCGATGTTTGTGCCGATAGGTTTTTCGATGAAAATATTGAGGTATTGCGGCTCGTTTATCGGAAAGAATTCCACTTTGGGCGGAAAGAACACAAACAACATCAGTGAGCTGATAAGAAGAAAAACGGTGCCCCCAAAAAAAATGTAAGGGCGCTTGCCATTCAGCGCATAGCCTAGGAATTGCTTGTAGTAATCCTCGAGCTTTGGAAGAATGTTGTTTTGAAGACGTTTGGTTCCCGGAGAGAGGACATAAATATTTAAAATTCCAGCAATTCCGATAAAGAGGGAAATGTTCCCTAATATCATCACAAATGCCGCATCTGCCGAAATGGAAACAGCATCCAGAAAAACACCGACAGCAATGAAAATCAAGCTGTTTCTAAGCATTCTTCGGTTGTTGACATCGCGCTCACCTACTTTCATGTAAACTGAGGTGAGAACTGGGTTAATAACCAGTGCCACAAAGAGTGAGGATGACAAAACAATGATCAGTGTGATCGGCAAAAAAAACATAAACTCCCCAAAAAGACCAGGCCAAAACGCCAAGGGTAGAAAAGCTGCTAATGTCGTGGCAGTAGAGGCAATGATGGGTATGGCCACCTCACCAACACCGAGCTTTGCAGCTTGCATCGGTGGATAACCTTCGTCCATGAGACGGTAAATATTTTCGACCACGACAATACCATTGTCAACCAGCATGCCCAAGGCCAATACCAGACCAAAGAGAACCATTACATTAAGGGTAACGCCCAATGCACCGAGAATAATAAAGCTCAGCAACATAGAAAGCGGAATGGCTATCCCGACAAAAAGAGCGTTTCTAAACCCAAGAAAAAACAAGAGCACGCCCGTAACGAGCAATACTCCGAAGATGATACTATTCAAAAGCTCATCAACCTGTGTGCGGGTTTGATCGCTCTGGTCATTGGTAATAGAAATCTGCAGATTCTCGGGAAATATATCGGCTTTGGCCTTTTCAATTATTGAAGAGATTTTATCTGAAGCCACGATCAGGTTTTCGCCAGCGCGCTTTTTCACATCAATCATCACGACGGGCTTGAGATACTCGCGAGCGTAACTCTCGATTTCCTCCTCACCAAAACTAACGTCGGCCACATTTTTGAGGTAGACTATTTCTTGGTTCTCACGTTTTACGATGACGTTTTCTATTTCGGCAATATCTCGAAACTCACCAATAATACGGACGTTTCTGTTGAACTCATCTACCAGCAAATCGCCTCCTGAAATGGTGACGTTTTCCTGCGAAATGGCATTGGCTATATCGTCGAAGCTGATTTTCATCGCTTCAATCGCGAGAAGATCGACATCGATTTTCACCTCTTTGTCCATCACACCGCGTATATCCACTGAGGTTATTTCGGGGAGGTCTTCTATTTCGTCTTCGAGATACTCGGCGTAATCCTTGAGCTGTTCGATGGAAAAATCACCCGATAAATTAATATTCATGATCGGCATTAACTCCGAAATATTTTGGGCAAATACGTTCGGGTCTGCAGGCAAATCTTGTGGAAAATCGCGGTTGCTCATCGCAATGTCTACTTTGTCCTTAACCTTGCGTAGTGCCTCATCGGCAGTTACGTCAAAGCTAAATTTCACCTGAATAGTGGAGTAGCCCTGAACGCTCGTAGAGTTTATTTCATCTACTCCCGTGATGGAGTTGATTTCTTTTTCAAATGGACGGGTAATCAGCTTCTCAATATCCAGCGGTGAGTTTCCGGGATAAGGTGTACCAATATAAATTTCTGGAGTTACTACATCAGGAAAGTTCTCTTTTGGCATGCTTATATACGAAGCAATACCTCCAATGAAAATGATGATCGCCAGAACAAAAACCGTCGTTTTGTTATTTACGGAAAGCGAAGAAAGACCAAACTCTTTGAATCCCTTCCCGCTTTTTTCAGGTGTATTTTCTGCCATCGCTATACGGTAATTTTTTTCACTTTATCTCCATCGCGGACTTTTCTAGAACCCTTGTCGATCAGGTCATCGCCATCTGAAATACCATTCTTCACAACGGTTTTTCCAAGATATGATAGTCCCGTTTTTATTGGAGTCTTTCGCGCTATTAAGTCGTTGTGCACGTCCGTTTTAATAGTAAACACATAATCTTCGCCCGCACCATCTTGCATTATCAATGAGGATGGGATCACGATTGCATTTTCTTCGGTATGGTCGTTTATTCTTAAAACAACTAGAGAATTCGGTCTCAGGACGTCAACTATTTCATCTATTTCTACTCTCATTTCAAAAGAGCGATTGGATGGATTTATATAATCTCCCAACCTCGATATCGAAGACTTGATGGTATCCTTTCGATTTACGATCACCCAAACCGAATTGCCTTTTGAGAGATCGCCGATGTAACGCTCAGATATGTCGGCATTGATATATAGCTCGTCAATATTGACCAATCTCACCAACGGAACGGACATTCCGACCAGTTCTCCTACTTTGGGAAAAATCTTGTCTACAACCCCGTCGAAAGGAGCAGTGACAGACGACTTTTGCCTCTGCTCTTTCAAGGTAGCCATCGAATTCTCTAATGATTCCTTTCTATTCTTCGCCTCTAAAAATTGAACTTCACTGCCGATATTTTGATCCCAAAGCCGCTTTTGTTTTTCGTAGAGAATTTCTGCCAAATCAAGCTGGGTACGTATTTCAGTCATATTTCTTGCAATCATCTCCACGTCTTGTGTCACCAAAACTTGACCCTTTTTCACCGATTGTCCCTCATTCACATTAATGGATTGAACAACCCCTGAATTCTCCGCGTAAATGATCGCCGATTTATCGGATTGTACGTTTCCGTATACTTCGAAATAGTGCCTAAAAACATCTTTGCCTACTTTGATTCCGGTGACGATCTTATCTTCAATGGTAGAATCTTTCTCGGCAATTTGGCGGTCCAAATCAAAAAGGCGGTTGTCCAATTCGGTCCGAACAATTTTTAAAGAATCTCTTTCGGCTTTTAAGTTTTGTAAATCACCTTCGGGTGCACCTCCACAAGCCGCCACTAAAACGGCGATAAGTCCCAAGCTAAAAAGCTTCATTGCGTTACAATCAACTGATCTCATGTCTCTATAATGTGTTTAATGCTTTGTCTAGCGCTTTTTTAGCGTTGAGTAATTCAAGTGCTGTCTGAATGTATCTGGTCTGCTCTTGCAGCAATTGGTTCTCAGAAATATTCAACTCAAAACTATCTGCAACCCCTTCGGAATACTTGATCGTCGTTTTTTTATTGATTCGCTGCGCCAATTCAAAACTGCGCTTCTGGTTCTCCCAATTCTTTAGAGCCCCTTCGTAGTTGCTACGGGTCCTGATGATATCCAGTTTGAGTCCATCCTCAGCTTGTCTCAACTGCATTTGACTTTGGTCGAAAGCAATTTCAGACTGCTGCAATTGCCGCTTTCGCTGAAAACCGCTGAAAATCGGAACGTTCAAGGTAGCTCCCCAAACGGTTGTAGGGAAGTAAGGAGCACCCGATTCAAAGAACTCAAAATCATTGCTCTGGCCAACCTGTTGGTGAGTGAAAAACCCTGAGAGCGAAGGATAAAACGTGGCCTTGTCTCCACGGATTTGCAAATCGGCAAGCTCTACGTTGGTTCTGGCCAATAAGTAATCGGGATGAGTGTAAAAGTCTGGCTCTGTCTGCAAGTACTCTGGAGAGTTGCTCAAAGCCACGAGAGACTCAATGTCATCAGTTAGTGTGATCTGAGTGTCGATTGACAAACCCATGATGTACAACAATGCTTGCTTAGAAATATTCAAAATCCGTTGTGTATTGTCTCGGCTGATGATGAGCTTGTTTCGGTTCAACTCCAGTTGATCGACGTCTTGTTCTTCGGTCAAACCATTCTCGTATAGCGCTCGTGTTTCTTCCAGCGTCTTGTCGAGGTTGGCTACATTATTCGTGAGAATATCAAAATTGGCCTGAGCCAGCAAGGTGGTATAATAGGCCTCTGCAGTAGCAACCTTTATTTCTTGTTCAGCCTTACTCTGTAGTACTCTCGAAAACTCAACTACCGTTTTTGCGGCTTGCAAGCCAATGAAGTAGGTCCCGTCGAAAATGAGCTGCGACGCTGTAATGCTTCCAGTCAAATTGTAGTTCACTCCAAATTGAACCTCGGATAATTCTCCTGCCTCACCGCCGAAAAACTCCGCGGGAACGAGCGATACAGGTATGTCTAAAAAGTTTTGAAACTGGGCAGAAGCATTCACTTGTGGCAATCCGATAGCGATTACCTCCTGAACTTCTCTTTCCTTTTTTTCAAGGTTAAATTCGGCATCTCTTGTGACATAGCTGCTATCCACCGCAATCTGTATAGCCTCCTCCAGCGAAACCGCTAAAGGCTGAGCTATGACTTGCGCAGACAGCACCAAACCAAGAAAAGCCAGAATGTGTCGGGTCATGGTGTTAATTTAATTTGTGTTGGTTTTTTTCAATGTATTTCACTCCTTCATCACTCGCGATTCCACGAACGTGGTGAATGAACATTTGCCGATAGACATCAGCCAAATTGTGCTCTTTTAACGAAAAAATAGCCGGGTCGAAAATGATATTCAAACGCGCTACCCACAGCTGAGTCATCAATTCCACATTCAAGTCTTTTCGGTACAATCCTTCTTTAATGCCGCGCTCCATATTGTGTTTCATCACTATCCCCACAAATTCATGACGAAGATTGTGCATCATGTGCCATGCGTCTGGATAATACTTCTCCAAATCGTAAAAAATAGAAGGGTGAATTTTCTTCAAATCTTCAACAATGTGCTTGGAGATTTCAAAATTCTCTTCTATGGCATTTAAGCCTTTGCTCAAGATCTCTTTAACAGTGTCTTCCGTTATTTCGCAATCGTACTTAAGACACCTCGTTACCAAATCGTTCTTGTCCGAAACATATTGGTAAAGCGTCTTTTTTGACATGCGCATATGCTTGGCAATGTCATCCATCGTAACGCTCTTAATGCCGTAAGTCATAAAGACCTTGATGGCATCGGCGATTATTTTTTGCTCTTTATCTACTTGAATGCTCATAAATTTGGACGACAAATGTATAACACATTTTACACGAAGGAAACGTTTTAACTATTTTTAGTTTCCTGAGGTGTTGCAATTGGTTTCGCATTATGAAGCATTATCAACAAAAAGTTCGTTGTTTTGTACCCTCAAAACTGAGCAATGGCAAGCATTAAAGAGATTTTGAATCAACCCACAATCGGTGAATCTGTAAGCATTTCAGGTTGGGTACGCACTTTTCGGAGTAACCGCTTCATCGCTCTGAGCGATGGATCAGTTATCCAAACCATTCAAGGAGTCGTAGACTTTGAGCAAATGGACGAAGGTGTTTTAAACCGAATCAATACAGGAACGGCCCTTACCATGACTGGTAAATTGATAGAAAGCCAAGGAAAAGGCCAAACGGTAGAGGTCCAAGTCGAAGCTATCGAAATTCACGGTGACGCCGATCCAGAGGAATATCCATTGCAGCCCAAAAAGCACAGCCTGGATTTTCTTCGTGAAAAAGCACACTTGCGTTTTCGCACCAATACTTTCGGTGCGATATTCCGTTTGCGTCACGCTTTGAGTTTTGCCGTTCACAATTACTTCAACGACCGAAACTTCTTCTACATCCACACTCCGATCATCACAGGATCTGATGCCGAAGGTGCAGGTGAAATGTTTCGAGTGAGTACCCTCGATTCAAAAAACGCTCCTCTTCAAGAGGACGGGAAGGTGGACTATAGTCAAGACTTTTTCGGAAAGGAAACAAACCTCACTGTTTCGGGACAGCTCGAAGCAGAGATGGCTGCGCTTGCATTGAGTAAGGTCTACACCTTCGGCCCTACTTTCCGAGCGGAGAACTCAAACACTTCACGCCACCTCTCTGAGTTTTGGATGATAGAGCCCGAAGTGGCTTTCGCCGATCTCACCGACAACATGAATTTGGTGGAAGACTTCCTCAAATACTTGGTGAGTTATGCCTTGAAGAATTGCAAAGACGATTTGGAATTTCTCGCCCAGCGCGAAGCGCAAGAAGAGAAATCAAAGCCCGAGAGCGAGCGCAATGCTTTGGGATTGATGGAGCGATTGACCTTTATTTCTGAAAATGACTTTGAGCGATTGACCTACACCGAGGCCATCGACATCCTTCGCAATTCGAAGCCATTCAAAAAGAAAAAATTCAAATACCCAGTGGAATGGGGAAAAGATCTCCAAAGCGAGCATGAACGTTACTTGGTAGAAAAGCATTTTGAGAAACCAGTAATCCTCACCGACTATCCTGCTTCATTCAAGGCCTTCTACATGCGCTTGAACGACGACGAGAAAACAGTTGCAGCAATGGACGTGCTATTCCCAGGTGTTGGTGAAATAACAGGTGGTTCGCAGCGTGAAGAGAGACTCGACGTGCTCACTCGACGTTCGGAAGAAATGGGTATCGCAGCTGAGGAATTGTGGTGGTATCTCGATACGCGCAAGTACGGAACCTGCAAGCACGCAGGCTTCGGTCTGGGCTTTGAAAGATTGGTGATGTTTGTAACTGGAATGACCAACATTCGCGATGTCATTCCGTTTCCGAGGAGTCCGAAGAATTGTGAGTTTTAGAAAGATGGGATTATCAGAATCACAAATCCACCTAAAGCAGTACATCCTCTCACATCAATAAATGATTTTATCGCTGACGGGATTTTGTCCCCCACCCGGCGGGGGTGGCTCTCCCGATGCAGAGAGAGAAGGGTTGGGAAATCCCGATTCCATCGGGATTTGGAAAATTTCGCAGCTATCTTGAAAAGCGAATTAGCTACTTTTCAACTCAACCAATGCCATACTTTCCTTTTTTTGCTGGCGCACAAAAAGCCTTTTTGCCGCAAATACGAGTACAAAAATAATCCCCGCCGCCACTGCCATGGCTCCTGAAATGGACGCATTCCACCAAGTGGCTAAATAGAACCCCATCACGGCAGATAGAATTCCGAAGAGAACGGTATAGGCCATCATGGTTTCCACTTGCTTGCTGATGAGGTATGCCGTCGCAGGTGGAACAACGAGAAATGCGACTACGAGGATTGCTCCCACCGCATTGAAACTGAGCACTACTGTAAACGAAACCGCTCCCATTAAAACATAGTGCCACGTATCGGTTTTAATACCGAGACCCGAAGAAAAAGAAGGATCGAAGCTGGTTATCAAAAAGCCTCTGTGGCCAACCTTGAGCATAATCAGAATGGCTACCAAATTGATGGCTTGAAGCCAAACTGGAGCGGGACCCAAATCCATAGAAAAGAGGTACAAGGTGTCGAATGGAACATAGGCAATGTCGCCGTAGAGCACGCATTCTTGATCGAGATCGACATTTCCCGAAAAGGCAGAAACCAGAATGACACCAATAGCAAACAGCCAAGTGAAGGTGATCCCGATGGATGCATCGGATTGGATTCGCGCTTTTTTGTAAAATACCTCAATCATAAAAGTGGTTAGCAATCCGAACATGGCGGCACCGAGCAAAGTGAAAAAAGAGCTTCTGGACTGAGCGACGAGATAGGCAATAACTATTCCCGGCAAGACCGCATGAGAGATGGCGTCTCCCACCATGGCCATCTTTCGCAAGATGAGATACACGCCAAGTAAGCCGCAGCTAACCGCAACCAAACTACCTTCTAGTATGATCAAAAAGTCATTCATCGCTTCATGTCTTTTATCCCCGGAATCTCGGAGCTGTGTGGATCCAATTCGGGGTAACCCAAATCCTTCAAGAGCATGTGCTCGAGCTCTGGAGTTATAATGTGCTCAATCGCCTCGGCATCGTGGTGTACGTGATCTGGAGCAATGTTCATGCGCTCGTTGAGGTAGAGCTCCCAAAGACGGTGAAGACGCACCACCCGAGTCGCTTCGCTTCGACCATGATCAGTGAGTCCGTATCGATTCTCTTCTCTGAACAAAAACCCTTTTCCTGTCAATTTATTCAAAAGCAACTCCAACTCTCTTCCTCGAAATCTTCTCGACCGCAAGAGTTGAGGTCGGGAAAAAAACTGCTCCTCGTTCTTCTCTTCTAGAGAGTAAAACAACTTGAGCAAATTCTCTCTTCGCACTTTCTGCTGGTGGGCTTTTCGCTTTATGGATCGCTGCAACATTCCTTTGCCTGGAGCAAAAATGAAAGCCATAATGGCAATGATACTCATGACCATCACAATCCAAGGGCCCGTGGGCATGCCCTCTGCTAGCGACGAAATGTAGACACCCATCATAGAACTGACGATACCAATAATCATGGCCAGAATGATCATGTGGCTCAGCCTTCCGGTAAAAAATCGAGCCGCTGCTGCCGGGGTAATAATAAGCGCTGCCATCAGCACTACTCCAACCGCCTGTATTCCCGAAGCCACCGCCAATACGGTAAGAGAAGACAGAATAAATTGAATACCCTTAACGGGCAGTCCGATAGCTTTGGCAAAATCGGGATCGAAAGAATACAATTTCAGGTATCGGTAAGTCAGCACGATGAGCAAGATCAGCGCTGTATCGACCACAACAAAAAGCGTGATGTCGGCTGGCAGCATGGCCGCAGCCTTTCCAAAAAGAAATGCCTCTAACCCCGACTGATTTCCATAATTTGATTGCTGCACGTGGGTGAGTAGAACGATACCGACAGCGAAGAAAACCGTAAGCACAATGGCAATGGCCGTGTCGGATTTGATTTTGGAATACTTTGAGATAAAATCAATACTCAGCAACCCGAGCCAGCCAGCTACGAAAGCCCCAGGAAAAAGAATCCAAATATCTTTCTGTCCAGTAACCATGAAAGCGAGCACCACTCCTGGCAAAAGTGCATGAGCCACGGCATCTCCCACGAGGGCTTGCTTCCGCAAAAAGGAAAAAACCCCTACTGCGGATGCTCCTGCACCAATCAAGGCACAGCCAATCATCACCCATGTGAAATTACCTCCCATAGGTCTACTCCTTCATGTCTTTTTCGCGAATCGGATACTCTTTCGACTTGATCAAGTCGGCAATACGGCTCAATACGTTCAGCTTTCCGCCGTAAGCGGTTCTCAGATTTTCTTCGGTGAGAACCTCTTCCTTCGGTCCTGCTGCGACGAGTCGGGTATTCAAAAGAATGACCCAATCGAAAAATTCGAGTGCTGTATGCAAATCGTGGTGAACCATGATTACAGTTTTTCCCGCGGTTCTCATTTCTCCCAAAATCTTGAGAATTGATTCTTCACTAGCTGCGTCAATTCCAACAAGTGGTTCGTCCATGAGGTAAACATCGGCTTGCTGCGCCAATGAGCGAGCAATAAAAACGCGCTGTTGCTGTCCACCTGAAAGTTCAGAAATCTGTCGGTTTCGGTAATCGTACATCCCCACCCTGTTGAGAGAGTCTGCTGCAATTTCTTTGTCAGACTTAGACAAACGTCCAAAGAGTCTTCCTTTTCGGTAGCGACCCATCAAGGTGATATCCATCACGGTAGCGGGAAAATCCCAATCGACTGATTGCCGTTGTGGCACATAGCCCATTCGTTCACGAACCATATCGGGATTCTTTTCGAAAACTTTCACGTAACCGCTGTCTGTCTCTAAAATTCCCATGGCCGCTTTGAGCAAGGTAGTTTTCCCCGAGCCGTTCGGGCCGATTATCCCCACCAACTTTCCCTCGGGTATTTCGAAATCAATGTCCCAAAGAACGGGCTGCTTGTCATAGCTCACCGTAAGGTTATGTGCTTCGAAGGCTATCATTTTAATGCTCTTGTGATTGTTTCAACGTTGTGGCGCACCATTCCAATATATGTTTCAGCTCCACTTCCCTCGGGGCCAGGTGCGTCTGAATAAAGTGTCCCGCCAAGTTTTACTTCTCCGTCTTTTTGACGGACGCCTGAAATTACCGCCTCCATAGATCTGGATGAAATGCTAGATTCCACGAAGACTGCCCCGATCTGTTGGGTAGCAATAAGATCGACCATCATCTCAACATCTTTCAGCCCGTATTCTGCCGTTGTCGAGATTCCCTGTAAGCCGATCACCCGAATTCCGTAGGCCCTCCCAAAATACGAGAAGGCATCATGGGCGGTAAGCAAAACCTTGTTTTGAAGTGGAATTTGGTCAATTTCAGATAGGGCCCAGCCGTGGAGTTCTTCCAAGGTCGAGAGATAGTCCTCGTTTTTGACTGAATCCAAGACTCCTAATTCATTCAACTCGCTTGAGGATTCCTCTAAAACATTCTTCCAAAGACGGACGTCAAACCAGATATGAGGATCGGGATAATCAACAGTGCCATCTGGCAAAATAAGTTCTTCATCTGATAAAACTGCTCCCAAGAAAATGACTGGCTTGTTCATAGACATCTTTTCCAAGATATCCTGCATTCTACCTTCTAAATGAAGACCGTTTGCAACAATTAAATCGGCCTCGGCTAAGTAATCCAGGCTCTGCTTGGTGGGCTTGAAAAGATGTGGATCAGTACCAGGGCCCATGAGAGAAACCACAGAAACGCTCGTGTCGAGCATAGCTTCCATGGCATCGCCAATCATCGACGTAGTAGTGACAACTAAAAACCGGTCTTGAACTTTGTCTTCTTGGCCGCAGCCAACTATGAAAAATAAAATCAGTCCAAAAAAAATTTGTCTTCTCATAAAGGCACAAAGATCACCATTTTTAGATTAGTCTAAAAATATTGATTGAGTAGTCTAATAAATTGCTCTAGACGTTCTTCGTCCTGGACGGTAGATCACTGAAAACTCAAGTGCACCCCTGTTTTGCGAGTAATCGCTCAATTCTGAAGTGTTGATATCGTAAGAGATTCTAAAGATGTTTGAGTTGTGTCTGATACCCGCATGAATGATCACGGCATCAGAAGTTCGGTATCCCAGTCCCCCAATGGCCTGATAAGCCGTTCCCTCGATCTCGTAATAACCTATTGCAGTAGCCAAAAACTGATTGGCTTCTCGCTGTCTCATGTAGATTACGGAAGGATCGATTAAGAAACTTCGGTTGACCTCAATCCGTGCACCGACATTTGCCATCCATCGCATCGGAAGTCTCGACTCTTGCTCGCCAATGAATGATTCATTTGGCATGGTTAAGTGAAACACTGCCAGATCGGCGAATGGATTAATCTTCTTCGTGCGGTCAGTCGATTTGTACGAAAAACCCACGTTCGCATCAATCATAAACCTCGAGGTTCTATCAAAACTCTCTCTAGTAGGAAGTTCTCTATCGAAGATAAACCCATCAAACTGCGCGTCGAAAATCAGCCCATTCGTATTTATTCTCTTGTAAAGAATTCCGATTTGTACTCCCGTTGAGAGGATGTACTTGGTTTGATTCGGATCCGTGATCTGATAAGCTCCCGAAGCCATGAAACTAGTAGTATTGATCACATTGGCGGCATCGGTATTAATAAATGCACCTCCGAAACCGAATCGATCACCAGCACCCATGTCGAAGGATATGCCGAACGTATTGATACTCGTTGCCAATGAACTCCACTGACTTCTGTACAGCGCGGCAACTCTCATATCCGTGAATTTCAGCATCCCTGTATTGGCAGGATTGAAAAGTATAGGAGCAGCCTGGTACTGTGACAATTGTGCGTCTTGAGCTTGGTTCTTCTGCGCAAACAGAAAAGCCAAGGCTGCAAGAGTTATAACTAGTTGCTTTTTCATGGGGAATGTTTTAGTTCTCATGACTTATCGGAATAAATTGATTCGTCCAGAGTAATCGAATGTTTCGCCATCGAGATTGGTGGCTTTAATGGTGTACACGTAAACTCCTACCGGCACGTCACTACCGTTTTCGGTGCCGTCCCAACCTACTTCCTGATTTATAGTTTGGAATATCTCTCGTCCCCAGTTGTCGTAAACTTTGAAGTCGAGTTTAATGAATGGTCCTCCGCGCACGTAGTAAAGGTCGTTGGTGTTATCTCCATTCGGCGAGAAGCTATTTGGCAATCGCGGTGGAAGAACCGTTTGTCCTTCTAAAATTAGCGACAGCGACACAGAGTCAACACATCCAGTGGAACCTGCAACGATAAGGGTCACGAGGTAATCTCCCTCATCGGGATAGTTGTACGTCGGATTTTGTACTTGCGTGATCCCTAAACCATCGCCAAAATTCCAATTCCATTGTTCTGCTCCAATTGACTGATCGTCGAATATGAAGTCAAAATTGACAGGCGCTCTAAATTGGTTTACTGTAAAGGCTGCCTGCGGCCCTTGAGCCACATTGATCAATTGAGTTGTGGTATCTGTGCAGCCTAAGCTACTTTCTACAACGAGCTGCACACTTTGACTTCCCGCCTGATTGAAGACGAACGTTGGGTTTTGCTGGTTATCGATAATCCCATTACCAAAGTCCCAGACATATCCATCAATCTCACCTTCAAATATTACGGTAGCATCAGTGAATTGGACAGGAGAACCCACACATGCATTCGAATGAGTGTAAGCCGCGGCAAGCGGAGCATTGATGTTCACCAACATTGTATCTGCCGCTTCAGCACACCCTTCAAGGCCCGTTGCTGTGAGAATAATCTGCACCTGCTCAGCGATTGCATCCGCATTTCCGAATATATATTCAGGAGCAAAATCATCACCTGTGTTCAGGAACATTCCATCCCCTTCGGTAGACCACTCTATTGTCGCGAAATTCTCAGCACTTCCCGACATTGAGAGTAATCCTGATGACTCACAAACAAATTGATCGGGTCCTGCAGAAGCCATCGGAGCTGGGTTGATGGTGAATCGCACTGTATCCGTTGTGGCGTCGCAAGGACCATTGTTGGTCGAAGTGATGACCAATTCTGCAAATCCTACGAGAATGTCATTCACTCCAAACACATATGTTGCATCCAGACTCGTGTTGTCAGGATCAAACGTTCCGAAAGAAGAAGTAGACCAGATGGCTTCTCCAGTAGATGAAGAACCAGCTAGTAGAACGCTTCCGTCGGCTGAACAACCGATTTGATCTGCCCCTGCTCCTACCGCTGGTGGTTGGGCGAAGGTCACTTCAAAAGCTTCTGAATTCGATCCACAGACACCGTCAGATGTAGCGGTAAGACTGATTGTCGTCACACCCGCAGCCAATTCCGCCACCGATGGAGTGTAGGTCACTTCTTCACTCACATTATTAGGCGAGAATGTTCCAGCGCCTGTTGAAGTCCAGATAAAGGAATCTTCGTCAGATACATTTCCATTCAATTCCACCGCAGGATCAGAAGTACAAACAGCCACTTCCGCAATGATCTCAACTCCAGGAACTCTGTCTATGCTCACCACAAGTGAATCGGTAAAGGCAGGACAGCTTCCGTTTCCTTGTGCAGTTAAGTAAAGTGTTACGATTCCTGCATCCAAATCAGCTTGAGCCATCTGGTATTCTGGGTTGAGTACATCACTTTGTGGAGTGAATGTTCCGCCACCAGACGTTGTCCAGTTGAAGTTTGATGATCCCGAAACTGTTCCTGTTACTTGAAGAGCGACTTGATTTTCGCAAATCTCCACGTCAATTCCAGCATTAGCAGTTACAGCACCAGAAAAGCTAACCTCCACTTGATCGTTGCCTGCAGCACAGAATCCATTTCCATAAGTAGTCAGAGTCAGAGTGGCTCCGCCAATGATACTATCAGCCTGTGAAGGCATATAGATGGCCGTGAGAACACTGTCATTTGGCATGAAGACACCTGAACCTGTTGTTTCCCATACTCCGCCTGAAGCACCTGTTACAAAACCTAGAAGTTGAACTCCTTCAATGGGTCCACAGATTACCGCATCGGCCCCGGCATTGGCTTCAGGAAGAGGTTGGAATGTTACTATAATGTTAGCTGTACCTTCATTGCAAAGTACACTGTTGGTAGATGTCAATGTGATTTCTACTGAACCTGCATCCAAGTCAGCTTGACTGGGCTCATAGAAGGCATTGAGAGAGGTGTTGGTTGGGAAAAATCCTCCCGTTCCAGTGGTAGTCCAGATACCTGTATTGCTATCACCGTTCACAACTCCGTTGAGGTTCACCAAGTCTTGTGTTTCACAAACTTCCTTGTCTTCTCCAGCATAAACGAATGCTCCATCTCCAAAGGTCAATTCAAAACTATCGCTAGCCTCTGAGCAAATACCGTTGTTGGTAGAAGTCAAGGTTAATGTAACCGCTTCCTCGTCGATGTCATTTTGTGTGAAGTTGTACGTCGCATTCAAGCTAGTGGCAGATGGAGAGAATGTCCCGTCACCTGTACTCGTCCAAATACCCGTAGTCGTTCCATCGCTCACTTGACCGAAGAGTTGTGTGCTTCCTGCTTCAGAACACACTACCTGATCAGGACCCGCTTCTACAGCTACACCTGTATTGATGTCGAGGAATAATGAATCCGAATCGGCAAAACAATTTCCGTTGCCCGTAGTCGTCAAGACCAAAAACACTCCTCCATTGTCGATATCAGCCTGACTCGCCACATAGAACGTGCTCAGGTTATTCGCATTTTGGAATGATCCAGAACCCGTTGTTGTCCACAGTCCTCCCGATGCACTGGCCACATTTCCAGAAATCTGGAAAGGGATAACCACTCCACAAACCGCCTGGTCTTCTCCTGCATCAGCTGCAGGTCCTGGAATAAATGAGAGGTTCAAGAAGTCTGAAGCTTGATTACAACTGTTGGTAACCGTGGCCGTCAAATTCACTGATCCGTTCAAAAGATCTCCTGCACTCGGCACATAAGTAGCAGACAAAGAAGTGTTGTTTGGTAGAAATGAACCCGTACCTGTGCTACTCCAAAGGATTTGATCTCCTCCGTTAATTGTCGCACTCACTTCAGCATCTGGACTGTTGTCGCAAGTCACTATGTCGTCGCCAACATTTACAGATCCTTGTGGAAATATTTCTAAAGTCAAGGTATCCGTCACCACTATACAGTCTTCAATATTGGTCGAAGTCAAGATCAATTCGATAATCTGATCGTCCACATCGGCAGATGAGAATACATAAGTCGCATTCAAATTATCTGCGTTTGGAGAGAATGAGCCAGATCCTGAAGTCGTCCATGTTCCCGTGCTACTCGCACCTGAAACGAGACCAGTCAAATCAACCGATACTTCCGAAGAACATACCGTGATATCTGCTCCCGCAATTACTTCTGGTGCTGGTGTGAAAGTCACCAATACATTATCAGCAGCTTGATTACACGAGTTTACTTCGAAAGTGAAAGTCACAGAACCATTCACCAAATCATCATCACTTGGGATGTAGTTCACATTCGTTCCTTCATTGTTTGGAAGGAATACTCCTGCTCCTGAAGAAATCCATGCCCCTTCGGTAGCAGCGCCACCAATCGACCCACTCAAGGATATGTTTGCATTGTTTCCACAGATAAACTGATCTGGCCCTGCCTCGGCTGTTCCAGCTGGTGAGATGAAGACCGTGAAGTCGTCACTTACCGCAATACAGTTTCCATTATTCGCTGAAGTCAGCGTCAAAGTGATTTCTCCAATTAGAGAATCCTGCGAAGACGCCAAGTACGATCCATTCAAGGCTGAAGCGTTCGGAACAAATATTCCCGTTCCGCTAGTCGTCCAAGTTCCTGTAGTCGATCCGCCTGTAACTTGTCCATTCAATAGCACGGCCAAGTCATCAACACAAGCGAAGAAATCATCTCCTGCCTCTACAACTGGTGAAGGTGTGAAGTTGAACGTCACTTGATCTGAAACCGGCAGACAGTTTCCGTTTCCGAAAGTCGTATAAGTCAAAGTAACCGTTCCGTTGGCCAACTCAGAAGCAGAAGGTGTGTAAACCACGTTTGGCATGCTGTTATCAGGACTGTAAGACCCGGCACCACCACTCCAGTTTGCGCCTTCAGACACTGTGAATGAACCAGCGAGCTGAACGTCAGGATTGTTTTCACAAAGTGTCTGGTCTACTCCTGCATCGATTACAGGCGCAGGGGTGAAGGATATAATGATTTGGTCAGAAACCGCATCACAACTTCCATTCCCAAGGCTTGTCAAAGTAAGCGTTACGCTACCTGCAGCTATTTCAGGAGCAGTAGGCTGGTAGCTGGCTGTAAGAGAGTTGTTGCTCGGCGTAAAGTTCCCGAGGCCACCGCTCCACTGACCACCTCCAGCAAACTGCACTGATCCGCTCAGCTGAGCTGTATTGTTGTTTGCACATACTTCAAGATTGGCTCCTGCATCAACAACTGGCGCAGGTGTGATTGTTATCGACATCTGATCGGAAATTTGAGGACATGCCCCAGTTCCTACCGATTCAATAGTAAGTGAAACAAATCCGTTTGTGATTTCTGCTGCAGACGGCGTGTAAATCGCATTGGCAGTTTCGTCATTCGGGTTAAAGAAACCTGTACCTCCTGCCCACTGAACACCTGAAGCGTTTGTGAAAGCTCCTTCCAGTTGAACCGTAGGATTGTTGGCACAAGAAATCAAGTTAGATCCCGGAGTAATAGTAGGTTCTGGGTCGAAGAAGATTGTTACCTCATCGGACTCAGGAACACAGTTTCCGTTTCCAATAGTTGTCAATGTGAGCGTTACACTGCCACCCACAATTTCTTGTGATGTAGGTGTATAAGTTGCGCTCATGTTGGTTGCATTCGGTGAGAACGCTCCGTTTCCACCTGACCAAATAGCGCCTCCTGCTACAGTGAATGCTCCGTTAAGTGATGCATTTGGTGTAGCCGCACAAAGTGTGATGTCTTCTCCTGCATCTACAGTTGGAGCTGGTGTAAAGTTTATCACAAAGGCATCCGACTCGGCAAGACAGTTTCCATTTCCTGTAGAAGTAAGGGTAAGCGTGATGCTTCCCGCTGCGACTTCTGCAGGAGACGGCGTGTAGACAGCGTCTAGAGTCGCGTTGTCAGGATTGAATGAACCAAGTCCACCAGTCCATTGACCACCTGTGGCGTTCAGAACACTTCCGTTCAATTGAACATCGGCGTTGTTTGAACAAATATCGAGATCAGCACCAGCAGCAACTTCTGGCTCAGGATCAATCGTGATCGTCATCTGATCAGATTCTGGAAGACAGTCTGCGTTTCCAGTGGTCGTCAATGTCAGTGTTACCAAACCATTTACAATTTCACTTGCTGAAGGCACGTAAATAACATTGAGGGCATTGGCATCAGGAATAAAAGTTCCCGAACCACCGCTCCAAGTTCCACCTGTCGCGACAGAAACAAATCCGTTGAGGTTTACTTCTGCATCATTGGCACATCCCGTTTGGTCTATCCCTGCATTAGCAATAGGCGCCGGAGTAAATGAGATTTCTACTTCGTCGGTTACCGGCAAGCAATCTGCGTTACCAGTAGTTGTTAAAGTAAGCGTCACCGAGCCATTAGCTAATTCTTGAGCTGTTGGAGTGTACTCTGCATCTAGTGCATTCGCATTCGGGCTGAAAGACCCTGCTCCACCCGACCAAGTGCCGCCTGTTGCTTCGGTTACGACTCCTGTCAATTGAGCAATTGCATTGTTTGAACACATTTCGATATCCGTTCCAGCATCAGCTGTTGGTGATGGACCAAAAGTGTACGTCACAACATCGGTAACTGGCACACAAGTTGCATTTCCAATTGATGTCAAGGTGAGGGTAAGAATACCTGCGTTGATTTCACTCTGACTTGGAGTATAGGTCGCGTTCAGATCGTTTGCACCAGGGTTAAAAGTTCCACTTCCTCCTGACCATGTTCCGCCAGTTGCGATTGCTACAGATCCGTTCAATGTGATTTCAGGATTGTTAGAGCAAAACTCCGTTCCAATTCCCGCATCCACTGAAGGCTCAAGTGTAAGGGTAATAATCATTTGATCCGTTACCGCATTGCAGTCATCGTTTCCAGTGGTAGTCAAAGTCAGTGTTACTGAACCCGCAGCAATTTCTCCTACACTTGGAGAATAAATCGCTCCCAAAGTGTTGGCATCAGGCGTAAACGTTCCATTTCCACCTGACCATATTCCGCCTGTGGCGACCGTTACCGATCCGTTCAGCGTCACATCACCTGCATTCGCACAGACTGTGCGATCCAGACCAGCATTTGCTGTCGGGGCTGGCGAAAAGGATACCCCTACCTCATCGGTTACTGAAGTACAGTCTCCGTTTCCTGTAGTTGTGAGAGTTAACGTCACACTACCTGCTGCAATCTCAAGTGGAGTTGGTGTGTAAAAAGCGTTAAGAGTCGTTTCGCTAGGACTAAAGTTTCCGTTTCCACCGCTCCAGATTCCTCCAGTAGCAATGGTAACTGCTCCAATCAATTGAACCTCGGCATTATTGGCGCAAGCCACAATGTTCATCCCTGCATCAGATGTTGGTGAAGGCCCGAAAGTATATGTCACATTGTCGGTCACAGCTATACATGTTCCGTTTCCTGTAGAAGTCAATGTAAGTGCTAAAGTTCCAGCATTGATCTCACTCTGACTCGGAGTATAAGTTGCGTTCAAATCATTGGCATTCGGACTAAAAGTTCCGCTACCACCACTCCAGGTACCACCTGTTGCAGTGCTTACTGATCCACTCAAAGAGATCTCAGAGTTATTCGAGCAAACCTCGATTCCCACTCCTGCATCCACTGTAGGTTGAGGGGTAATGGTAATCGTCATCTGATCCGTTACTTCAACACAGTCTCCGTTTCCAGTAGTTGTCAAATTAAGCGTTACCGTTCCTGCTGCAATTTCACCTGCACTTGAAGAGTAGATCGCTCCGACTGCATTGGCATCAGGAGTAAATGTTCCGTTACCACCTGACCAAGTTCCTCCAGTTGCTACCGTCACAGATCCGTTTAATGTTACGTCTATTTGATTCGCGCAAACCGTTACATCAAGGCCAGCATTTGCAGTTGGAGATGGAGTAAATGAGATGGCTACTTGATCAATTTTAGGAAGACAATCTCCGTTTCCAGTAGTGGTCAAAGTAAGTGTTATGCTTCCTGAAGAAATCTCAGCAGCAGTAGGTGTGTATTCAGCATTCAATGTATTGACATTTGGGCTGTAAGTTCCAGCTCCGCCTGACCACGTTCCGCCAGTTGCGATCGTTACGGCTCCTGCCAAATCAGCAGCAGCATTGTTTGAACACAAAACGATATCTGTTCCAGCATCGGCTGTTGGTGAAGGGCCGAAGGCGTAAGTCACATCGTCAGTTACAGCGACACAGTTTCCATTTCCTGTTGAAGTCAATGTAAGTGTGAGCGTTCCTGCATTGATTTCACTCTGGCTTGGAGTGTATGTTGCGCTGAGGCTGTTTGCATTCGGTGTGAATGTTCCGCTACCTCCACTCCAGGTTCCGCCGGTTGCGGTGCTTACTGATCCATTCAAAGAAATTTCAGGATTGTTTGAGCAAAGCTCGGTCTCTACTCCTGCGTCAACCACTGGAGAAGGCGCAATCGTGATGACCATTTGGTCGGCTACTGAAATACAGTCTCCGTTTCCTGTTGAAGTCAACGTAAGGGTGACTGTTCCTGCAGCGATTTCGCCTGCACTTGGCGTATAAATCGCGGCTAAAGCACTTGCGTTAGGATTGAAAGATCCATTTCCTCCCGTCCAGATTGCGCCAGTTGCAACAGATATTGATCCACTTAATGTCACGTCAGCAGCATTGGCACAAACCGTTTGATCAGTTCCTGCATTGGCAGTTGGAGCAGGTGTAAATGTGATTTCTACTTCGTCGGTAACGGGAAGGCAATCTCCATTGTCAGTAGTGGTAAGTGTAAGTGTTAGGCTTCCAGTAGCAATTTCTGCCAAAGTAGGTGCGTATGTAGCATCCAGCGCATTGGCGCTCGGGCTGTAGTTTCCAGCTCCACCACTCCATGCTCCACCAGTGGCGATTGTAACCGCCCCATCAAGCTGTACTTCGGCGTTATTGGCACAAGCCACAATATCTACACCTGCATCAGATGTAGGCGAAGGTCCGAATGTGTATGTCACGACATCAGAAACAGCAATACAGTTTCCATTTCCTGTTGAAGTCAATGTAAGTGTGAGCGTTCCCGCGTTGATTTCACCTTGGCTTGGTGTATAGGTTGCATTTAGGTCATTGGCATCGGGAACAAACGTTCCGTTTCCTCCGCTCCAAGTAGCTCCAGTAGCGACAGTGACCGATCCACCAAGAGTGAACTCAGGATTGTTTGAGCAAAGCTCGATACCAACTCCCGCGTCAACAACTGGGGTAGGCGTAATGTCAATGATCATCTGGTCAGATTCAGCATTACAGTTTCCGTTTCCAGTAGTAGTGAGTGTAAGAGTCGCTGAACCAGCAGTAATTTCTGCAGCACTTGGCGCGTAAGATGCTCCTAGTGAAATATTGTTTGGAAGGAAAGTTCCGCTACCGCCGCTCCAAATAGCACCTGACGCAAGGCTAATAGAACCGCTAAGATTTACTTCTGCGTCATTGGCACAAACCGTTTGGTCAGAACCTGCATTTGATGTTGGCGAAGGTGTAAAAGAGATGTTTACAAAATCGTCTTCAGGCACACAGTTTCCATTTCCAGTTGTGGTCAATGTGAGTATCAATGAACCCGATGCGATCTCAGCCGCTGTAGGATTGTAAAGAGCGTTTAGCGTATTAGCGTCTGGAATAAATGTTCCAGCTCCTCCACTCCAGGTTCCACCTGAAGCAACGGTTAGGGACCCATTTAAACTAATCTGCGCATTGTTTGAACAAACTGAAATGGCGACACCCGCTTCAGCAGTTGGAGCTGGGGTAAATGTGAAGTCGACTTCATCTGATACCTCAATACAGTTTCCACCGCCAGTGGTAGTCAATGTAAGGGTGAGACTTCCCGAGTTTATCTCGGCTTGAGTTGGCTCATATGTTGTACTTAAGCTATTGGCATTTGGTGTAAATGTTCCCAATCCACCAGACCATGTTCCGCCAGTCGAGATAGTTACCGAACCGCCCAATGTAATTTCTGAATTATTGGCACAAAGCACTTGATCCGCACCTGCATTCGCAGTTGGGTCGTCGGTAAAGTTGATCGTTACAAAGTCACTAACCGAAGAGCAATTTCCATTGCCCGTAGTGTTGAGTGTAAGGGTAATTGAGCCTGAAGATATCTCAGAAGTTGTGGGTGCATAAACAGCATTTAAGGTCGTATTGTTAGGGCTAAAGCTTCCGCTTCCACCTGACCAAATACCACCGCCAGCTACCGTTACAGCTCCGCTTAGACTAATGTCAGCATTGTTTTCACAAACGTTTTGGTCTGAACCTGCATCAGCTATTGGAGAAGGTGTAAATGTGAAAATCACATCATCCGACTCAGGGTTACAGTTTCCATTGTCAAGTGATGTAAGTGAAAGAGTAATGCTTCCTGAAGCAATTTCGGCGGCAGTTGGAGTATAAGTGGCCGTGAGCGTGGTAGTGTTTGGAGTAAACGTTCCTGCACCACCTGACCATAATCCAAAATTCGCACCAACTAAAGATCCGTTCAATGAGATCAGAGCGTTGTTTTCGCAAACGAATCCATCTGTACCCGAATTAACAGCGGGAGGGTCAGTAAATGTGTATGTTACCTGATCTGTAACAGCCAAACAATTCCCGTTTCCTATAGAAGATAATGTGAGCGTTACGCTTCCCGCAAGCAGTTCCGCAAGAGAAGGTGTGTAAACAGCAGCAAGGTCATTCTCATCGGTACTGTAGGTTCCATTTCCACCAGACCATGTTCCGCCAGCAGCAATAATCACGCTTCCATTTAGAGTAATATTGGCATTGTTGCTACAAACGTCAGCGTCACTTCCTGCATCCACGATTGGGGCATCAGTGGTGGTGATTGTCATTTGATCCGTCACTTGGGCACAACCGCCGTTATTAGTAGTAGTAAGCGTTAGTGTAAGTGAACCATTCAATATTTCGACAGCGCTGGGTGTGTAAGTTGCACCCAATGCTTGATCGGAAGGGCTGTAAGTACCACCGCCACCAGACCATGCGCCTCCACCTGAAACAGTTACCGCTCCGCTTAATACAACTTGAACGTTATTGGCGCAAACGCTTTGATCCACTCCCGCATCAGCAGTTGGAGACGGGCCGAAAGTGATTTCAACAGTGTCGAATTCTTCGAGGCAATTTCCGTTTCCAGTAGACGTAAGCGTAAGCTCTACGCTGCCATCGACAATTTCTTGAGCTGAAGGTGTGTACTCTGCGTCGAGGGTGCCCGTTCCTGGGTCAAATGATCCGTCACCACCACTCCATAATCCACCTGTGGCAATATCTACAAACCCGTAAAGAGTGACGGTAGTGTTGTTTCCACAGGCTACAATGGCAAGACCTGCATCGACAATCGGAGCAGGTGTATAGGTGATTTCAATTTCGTCTTCGACGGGAAAACAGTTTCCTACCGAGGTGAGTGTTAAGGTGACTTGGCCCGCACTTAGGTCAGCTAAGCTGGGTTCATAAGTGGCTCCCAATGTGGTAGCATCGGGAGTAAATGATCCCGTTCCGTTGGTACTCCATTCTCCTTGTGTGGCACCTCCAGAAACAGAACCAACTAAAATGGTTTCTTGGTTGGCGCAAACCGTCTGATCGGGTCCGGCATCGGTTATAATAGCAGAAGAAAATTCCGAGAAATATCCAAATCGACAACCTGAACTGGCACCACCATTTACCAAACCAAGAGAGAAAACCTCCTGACTGTTTGTGATAAGGTTGGCATCGCCAACTGGAATTTGAGTCGTATTAAATTGAATTTGTGCTCCAACCCATTCTCCGCCTGTTCCTGGAACAGGATCAAAATCGGCAGGGTCTATTGTCACAGCTCCTCCATTCAAGGTGAAGTCGTCCTGACCTCCTGTTCGAACCAATAGATTGATGAAAAAATTCTCACTAGTTGAACGCACAAAACTCACTTGCTCAGAACCAGCACAATTCAGTGGCGGTAAAAGCGCCATCCCTGATTCACAACCAAAACCCGATATGTGTATCAGGTAAAATGGTTTTGTTCCAGTGATGTAAGTAAGCGGGTTGGTAATCTGTATTCGGTATGTTTCTCCGTTAAAAAGTGTCGTTTCCGTCACTCCATCAATAGAGATTACAGTATTGTTTGCTGTAGCGACTGCGTAGGCATATTCACCCGATGTGTTATTGAGTTGTCCTTTGTTTACGATGTATTCATCCCCAACGATGTCTACTGGTACTATTTGATCACCGACCAAATCACGACAACCTTGGCCCAAAGGACTAATGGAGTCATCTTTTATTGAAACAGCAACGGGTTTGTCAGAAAGCACAACTGATCCAGTTGGGTTATTCACCGCCATTAAATCTGTAACAGAACAAGAATAAGTCTGCCCCTCGTTGAGTGTAATGGTAAAACTTTGAAAAGCAGGACTCCCATCATCTAAGTCGGATGTGGGATAAATGAGAACCGTAGTATTGTCTTCGGTCGCTACAATGTCGAATGAAGTGTAAGGATCTGGATTGTAGTTTCCATTCGGCCAGTAATTTTGCATCGGAATGACAAACTCAGTCCCCAAACCATTCTGACCTTTTAATGCCCAGATGTCTGGGTTGTTGGTCGGACTCACTTCGTAAATGGCAGTAATGTTGGCAGTCGATGTAATGCGAATCCCCGTATTGAGAACCGAATTCGGTGGCTGCGTTTCCAAAATATTTACAAAAGCGTTGAGGTTGATTGTTTGCGATTCATTCGCCGTAAGGCTTACCGTAATCGGTGCACCACCATTCAAAGCGCCAGGGTTGGCCGGGAGGTCAATTGTTACGATAGCTGGGTCAGCGCCAGAGGCTACCCGAATGAGAATAGGCGTGCTACCTGCATGTCCTTGAGAGACTTCAGGAGGTGCAAACCAAAAATCAGTACTGGTTTGAGAGAAAGCACTTTGGTGCGCTAATCCAGCGAGGACGAAGAAAAATAATAAATGACGAATAACTCGTCGCGTGTAGTTTAAGGGGGATAAATACATTCCGCGTGAGAATTTGTTAATCTCTAGTTTAAGTTGTCTGCTCGGGGAAGCGCCCGTTGGCGCACAGCAGATTATCATTCTATACGGGAATGCTATAGTGTGGTTACACCTTTATTAATTGTTTGAAAAAAAATCAAAACCTGGATTTTTTATCTTTTCTAAAAAACTGTACTGCAAAAGTTAGTTAGAGCGCGTAAAATCCTCAGGAACAACCAGTATTATGTCCCCCCCTACTAATTCATCCTTTGTGAGCTGATCGACTTCTTTGGCTTGAATCACTTTTATCGAAGTCACTTTAAGCTTTGGATAGAGTTCATTCAAATACCAATATATCCCTCCATAATCAGCCGAGTGAAAATCACCATTGAAGTGGAGGAATAGAGATTTCTTTTCCGTGTTTTCACCAATATTGTAAGCCATGGTGTAATCCTTTAGGGCCTGCGCGAAGACAAAACTCTCTGGTTTCATTCCGTGTCCGCCACCCATCATATCGTATACATCTTGGTATCCTGGAGTTTCCATGGAAAAGGGCATTGGCAAAGGAGGCATCAAACTCTTGGCTGGCTCGGGAAATGAAGCCAACGTATCGATACCATTTCGAGCAACAAAGGATGCATAGCGACGGGGTATATTTGTAGCAATGAAGATGATTTGCGAATCAACGGCTAGCTGAAGAATCGGTTGATAATCAGTCTCGAAATTGGGCCACAGCTTTGCTTCAGCGGCAAATTTTTTCATGGGAGTAAGTCCAGCGCTGAGTTCATCTAGAAGCATTTGATCATCCGTTTCAAAAAACTCGGCCCCCATGATGAGCTTTCCCCTCTTCATAAGGTGTTGTGCTGCTTTTAGCTGTAGCCAATGTACCATGGCATGATCGTGGAATTCTCCAAAAAGAACAACATCTGATTTGGCCATAGCCTCGACGGCTTTTTCAAAGGAAATGGGAGTTGAATCCTCGTAGAACTGATAGGCCTTCAGGTCTTCTTGAGCGCTTAGCTGAATGAAAAAAAATAAAGTGAAACTTAGGAATAATGACTTTTGCATGATCTTGAGGTATCTTGCGAGTTTACACTTTAATAAAGTGCATTGAGGCAGACCCTGCCTCAACTTTTTAAATTTGGCGGATGAAAAAGATTTTGGTCACAGGCAAAACAGGGCAACTAGCTCAAGCGATCTCTGTAAATAAAGGGCCTTGGGAGTATGAATTTCTCGGGCGCGATGAAGCTAACCTGTCTAATCTGGATCAACTGTCTGAGGCAATTCGTGCACGCAATTTTGATGTCCTTGTGAATACTGCTGCTTATACTGCCGTAGATAAGGCGGAGGAAGAACAAGAATTGGCGACTATTATCAACGCAGAAGCTCCTGGAATTCTAGCCAAAATCTGTGCAGAGAAAGGTGCGGTAATGATTCATATTTCCACCGATTACATATTTGGATTGGACTGGAATCGGCCTTTGCGCGAAGATGATCCTACCGAACCCATCAATGCCTACGGCAAGTCAAAATGGGAAGGTGAAGAAGCGATTCAGAAAGAACTAAGCGAGCACATTATCATTCGAACATCTTGGCTTTACGGACTCTCGGGGCATAACTTCCCGAAGACTATGCTGCGGTTGGCAAAAGATAGAAACGAGCTCAAAGTTGTTTTTGATCAAGTCGGTAATCCAACATTCGCAGATGATCTGGCTGAAGCCTTAAATCACATTTGCCAAAGCGACCTGAAGAACACATACGGCACCTACCATTTCAGTAACGAGGGTGTTTGTTCTTGGTATGACTTTGCCAGAGAAACATTGAGAAAAAACCACAATCATGTAGCTCTAGAGCCGGTAACTTCAGACCAGTTTCCAACGGCCGCACGAAGGCCTCACTACAGCGTACTGAACAAGAAAAAAATAAAGAATACTTTTGGCCTGGAAATCAGACATTGGCAGGATGCTTTGGCCGATTTCCTTGAGAAACTCGATTCATGAAAAAGTACTTAGTTACGGGTGGTGCGGGCTTTATTGGCTCCAATTTTATCGAGCACTTGCTCGATTCCAATTCCACTATTGAAGTCATTAATCTCGATTTGATGACTTATGCTGGTCGCGAGGAAAACATGACCTCTTTTTCAGGGAATGACCGATACGAGTTGGTAAAAGGTGATATCTGCGATCGAAATTTAGTAGAAAAGCTTTTTCAAGAACACGACTTTGTAGGCGTTTTTCACTTTGCCGCCGAGAGCCATGTGGACAATAGCATCAGTGGGCCCGAGGCATTTATCAAGACCAATATAAACGGCACATTTACTTTGCTGGACGTTGCCAGAAAACATTGGATGGAAGCTCCTGGAAAAGTGAAAGCAGGCAAAGAATCAGCAAGATTCCTTCACGTAAGCACCGATGAAGTTTACGGTAGCTTGGGCAAAGAAGGACTTTTTACAGAAGAGACTCCATACGCCCCGAACAGTCCTTATAGTGCCAGCAAGGCCAGCAGCGATTTTATCGTAAGAAGCTACTTCCATACCTACGGAATGAACGTGGTTACGACAAATTGCTCGAACAATTATGGCCCCAATCAGCACGACGAAAAGTTGATACCAACCATCATCAGGAACGCTGTGAAAGGAAATCCGATTCCTATTTACGGCGACGGACTAAACGTGCGCGACTGGCTATTTGTAAAGGACCACTGCACAGGAATAAATCTAACGTTCGAAAAAGGAAGGTCAGGTGAAACCTATAATATTGGTGGGCGTAACGAACGAAACAACTTATATATTTCCCATACTATTTGTGAAATTCTAGATCGAATTGAACCTCGTTCGGCCTCTTACAAAGAACAAATAACTTTCGTGACAGACAGGCCTGGTCACGATTTGCGCTATGCCATTAATGCCTCAAAAATTGAGGGTGAACTCGGATGGAAAGCCCAAGAAAATTTTGAATCAGGAATTGAAAAAACAATAAAGCACTACCTCGAAAAATACCTATAACCATGGATTCAAAGATTTTAGATAAAGCCAAATCTTGGCTAGGACTTGAGTACGACGAAGAAACGCGTAGCGAGGTTCAAGCACTTATCGACAATAACCCTAAAGAGTTAGAAGATGCCTTCTACAAAGACCTAGATTTTGGAACAGGTGGATTGAGAGGTGTCATGGGTTCAGGAACCAACCGCATGAATATTTATACGGTGTCAATGGCTACTCAGGGTCTTGCCAACTATATAAACTCAGCCGTCAGCGGTGAGAAGAGCGTAGCTATTGCGCATGACTCGAGAAACAACAGCGATGTTTTTGCCAGAAAAGCTGCTGAAGTTTTAGCTGCCAATGGCATCAAAGTTTATCTCTATCCCGAACTTCGACCTACACCGCAACTTTCCTATACGGTAAGACATTTTGGATGCTCCGCGGGTTTAGTTGTCACAGCTTCTCACAACCCAAAAGAGTACAATGGCTACAAAGTGTATTGGGATGACGGAGGCCAAATTGTTCCTCCTCACGACAAAGCCATCATAGATGAAGTTCGAAAAATCAGCAATCCTAAAGACGTTAAGTTTGATGCAAAAGATGAGATGATTGAGATCATCGGAACGGAATTGGATGACCTGTACCGAGAGACTTTACTCAAGGAATCTATTTATTCAGAAAGCATTGCAGGGCAGGCAGAAATGCCGATTGTCTATACCAATCTGCACGGAACAGGAATAACACAGGTGCCAGCGCTTCTCAAAGCTATGGGCTTCCGAAACATTCATTCCGTAAAGGAACAGGAGAAACCAGACGGAAACTTCCCAACGGTTCATTCACCGAATCCGGAAGAAAAGGCAGCGCTCGATCTATCTCTTCAATTGGGAAAAAGGGTAGATGCCGAAATTTTGATGGGGACCGACCCCGACGCTGATCGAGTGGGAATTGCAGTAAAAGACCTGAACGGTGATTTGGTTTTGCTAAATGGAAATGAGACGGCTTGCATGCTTACTCATTACATCCTTTCTGGGCTTAAAGCTAAAGGACGCTCACCCAAAAATGGTTTCGTGTGCAGCACGATCGTTACGACTGAGCTAATGGATCGGATAGCTAAGAAATTCGATGTTCCGTGTTATGTCACTTTAACAGGTTTTAAATGGATCGCGGCACAAATCAGAGAAAAAGAAAACACCGAAAAATTCATTTGTGGAGGCGAGGAAAGCTACGGTTTCATGATTGGAGACGCCGTTCGCGACAAGGATGCCGTTGTAACTGGTGCGGTACTCTGCGAAGTTGCAGCTTGGGCCAAAGAAAAAGGAAGCTCTTTTTACGAAGAACTCATCGCCATGTATGTGGAGTACGGGTTTTTCCGTGAAGCATTGGTTTCTCTAGTGAAAAAAGGAAAAGACGGTGCAGAACAAATTGCCGCGATGATGGAGCGATTCCGATCGGATACCCCAAGCGAAATTGCTGGTTCGAAGGTGATTGAAATGCGCGATTACAAAACAGGTGAAATCAAGAACTTTGTCTCTGGGGAGACTACGAGTACTGGATTGCCTTCTTCAAATGTGATTCAGTTCTATCTGGAAGATGGCTGCAAAGTAACTGCGCGTCCATCGGGGACTGAGCCTAAAATCAAGTTTTACTTCAGCCTAAATACTGAGATTGAAGGAAAAGCTGATTTCGAATCGGCAAAGAAAAAAATGGACGACAGAATCGAAGAGCTTAAAGAAGCGTTCGTTGACGCTTAGCAGTGATTGGGTCGGCGTAAGTCGAAAACCGTTTTTACTGGATTGAATGTCTCGATTGGAACTTCCACAAAAATGGAGTTCCAATCGTGCATCGCTCCATTCCATAAACCTGGAAGTTCCAATGCCTTGATATCTCGGCCAAGAAAAGTCTTGTCGACCACCATTCCTGTATTGTCGTTTCGGTAGTTTTTCAAGTCAAAATGCTCCCCCTTGTGATTCTTCAATGAAATAACGAGATCCACGGGATTGAAGTGACTGGCTTGCAATAGAATCGCTTGTTGAGCCTCGTGGTAAGGATCAATCTGAGCAGATTCTACAATCTGCAATGAGGGCAAATTACCTTTTTCTTCAACGAGAAAAGGGCCTCCACCTGGCTCACCTTCGTTTTTCACCATTCCGCAAACACGCAAAGGGCGATTAAGAAGAGTATACAATTGCGCATCTGATTGACTCTCAAAATCTCCGACAAACCATTGATTCATCATGCTCAGAACATTCTCTCTCGAGAACTGGCCGTTTTCATAGTCGCCACAAAATTGGAAAAGCTTGTCTTGAACTTCCAAGAGCACCCCTGCCAGCAACTCTTTATTCTCGACGGTGATATTTTTGAGTCTGTCAGGCACCACATTATCGATGTTCTTAACGAAAACAAGGTCTCCATCGAGGTCATTTAAATTCTCTAGAAGAGCGCCGTGACCCGCTGGACGAAAGAGCAATGAACCATCTTCAAGTCTCACCCGCTCCTGATCATCTGAAAAGACCGCAGGCGTGTCAGTAGAAGGTTTTTGTACACTTGTGTCTATCAAGTATTCCACATTGTGCATTGTGCCAATGCACCCTTGCAAACTTCGAAGGTGTTCCTTCACATCTTCGGCTGTTTCTTCAGGTATGGTAAAATGGATTCTCACCTTTCCATCCTTCTGCGCATACATAGCTCCTTCGTGAAAGTGTTCCTCAAATGCCGTTCGCTTATGACCGTCATCGTATTTGTGAAACTTGATCATCCCTTTGGGATAATTTCCGTAGTTCATGCCCTCTTCCGAGAGCAGGAAATCAACCGCTTTGCGTTTTCCCTCTTCGGTATTTAGGTCTTCCTCAGTCATCTTGGCTTCCGCCAAAAGCTGTTCATAGAAAGGGTAATCTGTCAATTCAGTCAAGAAATTGGCAACATTATCAGAAATTTTGCCGCTTTCGGTGTAAGCATAGAGCTCCTTGAACATACGGCTTGCCGCGCCGCTTGCTGGAACGAATTTCACCACCACAATACCTTTTCGATCTTGATAAATCAAACGAAATTTATCCTTCTCCTTTTGTGAAAGCAACTTGATTCCAGATCCTGGTTCAGCATTTCCATGAAGCATCATGAAAGGGAAACCATTCAAAATCGTGGTGCGGTATGCGTCTAAATCTCTCTCGTTTAATCCTCTTTCTTGAAGAGAATCCAAGTCATTTTTCAATAGTTCTTCGCTCATCTTTGTTGCTTGATGCTCAAAGTTAGGGAATCTATTAGAGTCCGTCTATAAAGTACGCTATGTTCCTTCCTCTTGTTTTGAAAACAGATAATGACCAATGTCAACTCCCTAGTTTTCAGAAATACTTGCGCCCATTACCTTCCTTGGTCTAAGGAGTTGCCTATCGAACTTTCTAGTTCAGACACTTGACCTTGCAGATGACCACCGATCAGTCTTGGTTCTCAGAAACAGAAACTCAACGGGTGAAATCCTATCTTCGTCCTTCGATGATCAAAATTCTGCTTACAGGAGGCGCTGGTTTTATCGGGTCGCACATTGCCGTGTCGCTTCGAGCTGCGGGATACACTCCTGTTATTTTAGACAATTTGTCCAATTCAGAGCGCTCCGTTACAGATGGTATTTCGTGCATTACAGGCTTTGAAGAAAAGATTCACGAAATCGATTGTAGAGATTCACAGGCTATACTAGACCTCATTGAAAAAGAAGGGGGCATTTCTGGAATCATACACTTAGCCGCTTTCAAGGCAGTGGGCGAATCGGTTGAAAACCCTCTGAAGTATTACGACAACAATGTGGGTTCGATGACCTCGATCCTTGAGGTAACTGAAAAACTCCAAATTCAAAGCTTCGTCTTCTCGTCGTCTTGCACGGTTTATGGCTCTCCCAAATCTATTGAAGTAACTGAAGAAACTCCCATGGGTGATGCTTTCAGCACATATGGGTACACCAAGCAGATCGGTGAGCGAATGATTGAGAATTTGTCCAAAACGGATATAAAAACAAAGTTTGTTTCTCTCAGGTATTTCAACCCCATCGGCGCACATCCCTCTTCGCAAATTGGTGAGCTGCCATTGGGCAGACCCAATAACCTCATTCCCTTTGTTTGCCAAACAGCAGCGGGACTTAGAAATGAGTTAACCGTTTTCGGAAACGACTACAAAACCATCGACGGCACTTGCGTGAGAGACTACATTCACGTTTCAGATTTGGCGGAAGCCCACGTTCGGGCTTTGGAATACATTGGCCAAAAAGAAGCTCCTCAACATGACGTATTTAATATCGGAACAGGAAAGGGCAACAGCGTGAAGGAAATCATCGATACCTTTAAGAACGAAAACGGAATTGACTTTAAAGTGAAATATGGGCCGAGAAGAGCGGGAGATGTGGAGGCAATTTTTGCCAATACCCAAAAAGCAAGCACCGTTCTCAAATGGCAACCGGAATACACCTTATCAGATGCACTCGTACACGCATGGAATTGGCAAAAAACTCTAAAATAATCAAGCTGTTCTCCACTTTGGTGGTAGTGCTTTTTTGCCTTTCGGCGAAAGCGCAAAGCGATAGCATCAGGATTATTCCTGTCAAAGATCGCTATGATGACAAACTCATAATAGAGTTGACTCATGATATGTGGCTAGACCTTCCAGACGGAGCGGAGCTGCAACCTCTTTCGATAGGCTTTAAAGGATATTTCTACACTGATTACACTTTTGGCAGAAAGTCCAATTTCAGCTTTGCTTGGGGTGTCGGCATAAGCGCCGATAATGTGCACAGCAATGCCGAATTGGTTCAAGAAGAATTTGAAGATGGTACCACAGGAGATCAAATCCTGACTCCTTTTGACGATGATTACGAGTACGAAACGAACAAATTTACCACCACTTTCCTGGAACTACCTTTGGAATTGCGCTTTATCGCCAAAGGCAGAAACGCCTTCAGATTTGCAGTTGGTTTTAGGGTAGGCTATCTATTGACTGATAAGCAAAAGATCATCGATACCCGCGGAAAGCGAAAGATCTATGACTTCGACAGTGTAACCAGTCTTAGGTACGGTGTCAATGCCCGAGTAGGAGTAGGAAAAGTCGCTTTGACGGGATTCTACTCGCTGACACCGTTGATAGAAGAAGGCAACGGTACTCAAGTCATTCCTATTTCTATTGGGATAGCCCTGATTCCATTCAAATAACCCACTCCCCAATAACCATAAGGTAAGTCGTTGCAAAGCCAATTGCCGCTCCTGCATAGACTTGTGTTGGAGTATGAGCACTTAAAATAAGTCGCGACGAAAGTGTCAGACCCATAATGACAATGAGAGTAGAAATCAACCAGAGGTTGCTGAAATTATGGATCTGAAATAATCCGATCGTAGACCCTAGGACCCCTGCTATTCCAGCCGCATGCACGGAGATTTTCCATTTCAGGTTGATAGTGATCAGTATGAGTAAAGCAAGGCTGCAGCCAAGATATATAGAGTAAACGGGTGTTGGTAGACTTCCCTTTCGAAGTAGATAGTACCCCAACCCGAAGAAGAACAGCGTAGAAACGAAGGGTGTTAAGCGCTCTTCGCGAATGGGCATACTGAGAGAACTCACGACGCCATACCATTTTAGTAGAAGGATATTCAATCCAGGAAAGGCGATGGTGCTCATGGCAATAATCAGATAAATGATGTTTTCCTGTTCGCTAACTAGTCTCCCAGATAAGTACCAATCGAACTTGAAAGCGATAAAAACGGCCAGAAAAGGCATCATCAATGGATGCATAATGGCCGAAGTGATTACCGCAATCCTTCGCATACTAAAGCTGCTTTCTCAATCGAGCCACGGGAATATGGAGCTGCTCGCGGTATTTTGCGACGGTACGCCTGGCAATGTTGTATCCCTTTTCCCTTAAGAGAATGGCCAGCCTCTCATCGGTAAGTGGCTTCTTTTTGTCTTCGAGACCAATGTTATCGAGAAGGATTTTCTTCACCTCTCGGGTCGATACTTCCTCGCCGCTATCCGTCGAAAGCGATTCGCTAAAAAAGGACTTGAGCAGAAAAGTGCCATAAGGCGTTTGGACATACTTGCTATTGGCCACACGCGAAATCGTTGAGATATCCATGTGTACAATTTCAGCGATATCTTTCAATATCATTGGCTTGAGCTTGGTCTCATCACCCGTCAGAAAGTACTGCTTCTGGTAGTTCATGATGGCATCCATCGTGTGAAGCAGGGTTTGTTGCCTTTGCTTAATGGCATCAATAAACCATTTGGCTGAATCTATTTTTTGCTTGACGAAAAGAAGCTCTTCCTTTTTCTTCTTGTCTTTTTGCTTAGACTCAGCGTAACCTTTCATCATTTCACGATAGGAATGGCTCACCTTAAGCTCAGGCGCATTTCTGCCGTTCAAAGAAAGTCTGAGTTCTTCCTCTTCGACTATTATGGCAAAATCTGGAACAATTTGTTGGGTTGACTTCCCGCTATCGCGAGAGCTATTGCCAGGTTTTGGATTAAGCTTGACGATTTCCGAAACGGCGATTTTCAAGTCATCGCTGGAGATCTCCAGTTTTTTGAGAATGCGATCGTAGTGCTTTTTGGTAAAGGGATCAAAATGTTTTTCGATCACTTCCGTGGCAATTCGAACAGATGGATATGACTGGTCTTGTCTCCGTAATTGAATCAAAAGACACTCTTGCAGCGATCTCGCACCCACTCCTGCCGGGTCGAGTTCTTGAATTGTCATCAAGATTTTTTCGAGCTCATCTGCAGTCGTCATAATGTTTTGAGAGAAAGCCAAATCATCGACGATATTCTCGAGGTCTCTTCGCAAGTAACCGTCATCATCTAAGTTTCCGATTAATGTCTTGGCCAGTAATTCCTCCTGATCTGTAACGCTCCTCAATGAGAGTTGACGCTCAATGTTTTCTCTAAAGGAACTTCCCGCAGCGTATGGCGTTGATTTCTCATCGTCGTCTGCGCTCTTATTGCTGATACTCGTTTTGTAAGCAGGTATATCGTCATCCTGCATGTAGTCGCTGAAATCAAATTCCTCCGCTTCATCCTTATCCTTCGACTCCTCTTCCCATTCGGTTTCTTCTTTGATGTCCTCATCCTCCTCTTCGGCCCCTTCATCAAGGGCCGGATTGGTTTCCATCTCCTCCTTAATGCGCTGTTCCAACTCAATGGTAGGCACCTGCAGCAACTTCATCAGCTGAATTTGCTGTGGAGATAGCTTTTGTAAAAGTTTCTGTTGTAAGCTCTGCTTAAGCATAAGTTTCTTCGGTCAATTCTATGAGTAAGTTAAAAAGAATCGAATCAAGATTCAGTGAATAATCGGAATTAGACGCCATTTGTTTTCCAGCTTCTGCTTCTTTTCATCGGGAAGGAGAAAGAAAAATCCACTGATGGATGCAAAAACTGCCGAAATGTACCACACTTCTTCATCTATTAATGGAGAGCGCCCGGTATTGAAAGCATTGTTTGCCGCGCTTAGAAGGATCATTGGCGGAATCCCCCAAAAAGCGTTTATACCAACGGCTTTAAGTCCTCCACCTTTGGGGATAAGCACTATATCAATTTCGATAAAAGGAACTGTCAATGCCTTGTCAGTGGTAAATGTGGAGTCAGAAATTACGGCTATTACCGCATTATACGTGCTTTTATCATCTTTGAATTTCCAATATATCTCATCGCCAAGATAATAGCGAATCCGAGATTTTTGCTTGCCTGGCTTCTCCAATAAAAGAAAAGGATCCATCTGAGCAAAAGATGTGAGTTGCCAAAGAATCATTCCCAATACAATAAGAAACCTAGTTTTCATTTTCAGTAGCTAATACAAACGTTTTTAGGTTCAGTAAAAAACTGCATTGCTTCAAAGCCGCCTTCTCTTCCCATTCCCGAATTTTTAACTCCTCCAAAAGGAGTTCGCAAATCTCTTTGCAACCAACAATTTACCCAAACTATTCCCGCTTCCAATTTTTCGGCGACTCTGTGTGCGCGAGGCAGGTTCTCCGTCCATACGGTAGAAGCGAGTCCATAGTTCGTGGCATTGGCTTTTTCCAAAGCTTCTTCCTCTGTTTTGAACGTGTCAATGGTAACCACAGGGCCAAAGATTTCTTCTTGATTGGTGCGGCACTTTTGATCCAAGCCTTCAATAACAGTTGGCTGAATGTAATAGCCATCAGTCAAATCGCCTCCGAGTCTTACTCTTTCGCCACCGCAAAGGACTCGACCACCCTCTTGTTTTGCTATATCTATATAGCTCAATATTTTCTCCATGTGTGGCTCACTGACCACCGCACCCAATTTGGTATCTTCTGATGAAGGGTCGCCTACTTTCATCTTGCTGACCTTCGCCACGAAGGCCTCTTTGAATTTCTCGTAAATTGATTCTTCTACTAAAATCCTCGAGCCACAGAGGCAGATTTGACCTTGATTGGCAAAAGAGCTTCTCACCGTCGTAGAAAGCATTTTGTCAAAATCGCAATCGGCAAAAATTAAATTTGGATTCTTTCCTCCGAGTTCGAGGCTGAGCTTTTTAAACTGCGTTCCCGCCACTTCGATAATCCTTTTTCCAGTTTCTGTACCTCCGGTAAATGAGATCGCCTTCACGCGCTCATGACGTGTCAAAGCGTCCCCAGTTCTCGCTCCAGTACCATGTATAATATTGAGTACTCCTTTCGGGAAATTGACTTCTTTGACAACTTGTGCCAACATGTAAGCCGTCATCGGAGTGATTTCTGAAGGCTTAGCCACAATCGTGTTTCCCGCAGCTAAAGCGGGGGCAATCTTCCAAGTAAAAAGGTACAAGGGTAAGTTCCAGGGAGAAATACAAGCCACGACTCCCAAAGGTCGACGAAGCGTATAATTGATCCCTAGCCCTTCGGTGAAGTTACTTTCAGAAGAAAAGTGGATAGCCGCTGAAGCATAGAATTCGAAGTTTTGGATCGCTCTCGGAATATCCACCATACGAGCCGAGGAAACGGGCTTGCCATTGTCCTTACTCTCGGCCGCGACAAATTCGTCCATTCGTCTCTCTATGCCTTTTGCCAAATTCATAAGATGGGCAAATCTCTCGGGGCCTTTTAGAGAAGACCAAGCTGGAAAAGCTCGCTCTGCCGCCTCGACCGCAGCGGCTACATCTTTTCCATCGCTATCGGGAATCTCACCATATTGCACTCCTCGTGATGGGTCGATATTCGCGATATACTCACCCGAAGCAGGAGAAACGAAATCACCGTCAATAAAATTTTCTATGCGCTCCATTCGGTGAATTTCGAAAATCTAAGGTTAGGACAGAAATAATTCTTTGAAACAAAAAAAGAGAGCCCTCTTTTGAGCTCTCTCTGTTGCGAAAAAATGTAAACTGTAAAACCTGACGCAAATTTAAGGCAAGGGGGCGCAAGGAAACGTTAATGGAATACTACCTTTTGTTAATTAAGGTTAAGGTTCGTGCACTTGCAGCTAGGATGAGAGTAAATTTGTGGTGCTTGAAGAAATCATATATTCCCATACTTATTATTCTCATCAGCTTTTCGTTGATTGGTTTAATTGCTATCCAAATCTATTGGATACAGAACTCCGTTGCGTTAAGAGATACGCAGTTTAGGCGAAACGTGAAGATTGCCTTGGCGGAAGTGAACAATGTTTTGGAACGTGAAGAAGCGGATGAGCGCATGCACAGATCTGACATTGGCAGACAAATACGTGCACAGATCGACAGCATTTCCGATGAGAAGACGATTGATCATTTATGGACTACGGATAACACTTCCATAGACAGCGCTAGCTTTTTAAGCCAAGATGGCTCGAATAGAATCCGGGTTTTGCGGAGAAAAAAAGAATTAACATTTCCCGATCCAATGGTAATGGGACAAGAGAGGCTTCCCCAAAAAAAGCCTGCGAAAGTGCCCAGTTACTTTCCTGAAAGGGAACAAAAAATTATCACTGAACTATTGACGGGTTTGGTAAATATTGACCGTGAGTCGGACATTCTTAATCGCTATGGAAGTGCTCAACTAGACTCGCTCTTGAACTTGCACTTAAGTGATATCGGGGGTATTGATGCCAATTACGAATTCGGTGTTTTCGATCTTTTCGATAATCCTCTGATTTTGTCGGAAGACTTAAAAGACACTGCACCATTGTACAATAATGGGTATAAGGTGCGTTTATTTCCTGATGACTTTACTCAGCCCACACGGTATTTGAGAATATGGTTTCCCAATCAAGAGTCCTATTTGGTTCGAACGTTGTGGCCGTTACTTACGTCATCAGCTATATTTCTAATTGCCATCATCTTGGCCTTTGCATACAGCATCAGGACTATCTTCAGGCAGAAGAAAATTTCAGAAATAAAGAATGATTTCATTAACAATATGACCCACGAACTCAAGACGCCTATCTCCACCATCTCTTTGGCTTGTGAGGCATTGGCTGATCCTGTAATGAGTCAGTCTCAAGATAGGCACAAGCAGTACGTGGGTATGATTCGAGATGAAAACAAGCGGTTGGGAGTTCTGGTAGAGAATGTTTTAAGGAGTGCGGTTTTGGACCGAAGAGAGATGGAGCTTTCATACGAGGATGTCGATCTGAATGAAGTTATCGAAACAGCCATTCGCAATATAGAACTGCAAATACTGCAAAAAAGTGGCTCAATTGAAATGAAAAAGAGTCTAGACATCGCGGTCATTAAAGGAGATAGAATTCACCTTACGAACGTGGTCTACAATTTACTAGACAACGCCATTAAATATAGCAGCGATCATCCCAAAATAAAAGTCGCAACAGTAAGCAATCAATCCTCGATCATTCTGAGAGTTTCAGACAATGGAATTGGTATAAAGAAGGATCAGCAAGCGAGGATTTTTGACAAACTTTACCGTGTCCCGACTGGCGATGTCCACAATATTAAAGGCTTTGGCCTAGGCCTAAGCTATGTGAAATCCATCATTGAAAAACATCATGGAGTAGTAACGGTTAAAAGTGAATTTGGAAAAGGAAGTACATTTATTATTCAACTACCATACGAGCATGACATCTAAGACCCGCATTTTATTAGCAGAAGACGATCCCAATCTTGGAACACTTCTAAAAGAATACCTAGAAGCCAAAGAATTCGAAACCGTGCTTTGCACGAATGGAGACAAGGCTTTTAAGGTTTTCAATCAGCAACAATTCGATTTTGTGATTTTAGATGTGATGATGCCAATAAAGGATGGCTTCACCGTGGCGAAAGAAATAAGGACGACCAACAAGAAGATTCCTATCATTTTCCTGACAGCAAAATCCATGAAGGAAGACACGCTAAAAGGGTTTGACATAGGTGCAGATGATTATATCACTAAGCCTTTTTCGATGGAGGAATTGCTAGTCCGCGTAAATGCTATCCTACGAAGAACAGATAAAGGGCGGAGTGCAGATGAAGATAAAAAGGTGTTTGAGTTGGGTATTTTCAATTTCGATTACGAGCGACAATTGCTTAAGTACAATGCTGAAGAACAAAAGTTAACCACGAAGGAAAACGAATTGCTTCATCTACTTTGCTTAAATAAAAATGGGGTTTTAGAACGCAATTATGCGCTGAATGCCATCTGGGGTGATGACAACTATTTCAATGGCAGAAGCATGGATGTTTACATAGCTAAGCTGCGCAAACATTTAAAGCCTGATTCAAGCATTGAAATAATCAATATTCATGGAAAAGGTTTCAAGTTGCTAGTGACCTAATCAGAGACAAGAGGTTCTACCTCCATCTACTGGCAAGTTTATGCCATTGATATAAGACGCCGCGGGAGATGCCAGGAAGCATATTGCGTTTGCCACTTCTTCTGGTTCTCCTACTCGTTTCATTGGAGTAGCATTGCCCATATCTGCAATCACCTCATCTACAGATTTCCCGCTGGTTTTCGATTTGCGCTCTGCGATAGCTTCAAGTCTTACGGTATTTGTAGGTCCAGGGAGCACATTATTTACAGTAATATTAAATTGCCCTAGCTCGTTGGCCAATGTTTTTGCCCAGCTCGCAACCGCTCCCCGTATCGTATTTGACACTCCCAGATTTGGCAACGGCTGTTTGACAGAAGTTGAAATTACATTGATAATTCGGCCATAACCTGCCTTTTTCATCAGTGGAGCGCAATAGGTCACCAAGAGATGATTGCAAATTAGGTGCATCTCAAACGCCGCTCTAAACTCATCAATCGTAGCATCTGAGGCGGCTCCTGCAGGAGGGCCTCCTGTATTATTAACCAAAATGTGAATCTCCTGTTCGTCTGCCAACTCTCTTTCGAGCTTAGACTTTAGACTTTCAGGATCAGAAAAATCAGCAACAATAATTTTATGGTTAGCTAGATTTATGGCGTTTAACTCATCTCTGACTCCAATCAGCTTTTCTTCATTACGCGCAATTAAAATAACTCTTGCGCCCAAACTCGCCATTTCAATAGCTACGGCTTTTCCTATTCCTTGCGTGCTTCCCGCTACAAGAGCAGTCTTATTGTCTAGTTTGAGATTCATATTTGATTT
The DNA here is from genome assembly GCA_047632755.1 of Cryomorphaceae bacterium. Taxonomy (GTDB): domain Bacteria; phylum Bacteroidota; class Bacteroidia; order Flavobacteriales_D; family Cryomorphaceae; genus JAKVAV01. Next base: position 230,782 of record JBLIDT010000001.1, on the reverse strand, counting down.
TTCGATTGGACGAATATAACAATCCCAAAAAAGGCTATGAAAGATTTCTCATGAATAAAGGTGCAATCCCCACGCTCATATTCTATGTATTTCATCCGAGCGGAAATTTTGTAGATATTCGCATTCTCTTGCTTTCGCACTTAAAACTAGGTGGGTACTTGGTAATTTGTATTTTTGAAGGCTCCCGTCACCAGATATCAACTTCATGAAAAATTACTTTTTCATATTTCTTCTTGCATTATTCGGCTTATCCACAGCCGCTCAAAGCAGCTCTCTGGTGCTTAAGGGTGTCTATCAAGGAAAGGATTTATACGTAAAAAACCCTTTCGGAGACAACGGTGTTGGCTTTTGCGTCTACGAAGTATACGTTAATGGAGAATTGACAAGAGATGAAATCAACAGCAGTGCTTTCGCTATAGACTTCTCTATTTTAGGCATAGAAAAAGGACAATCAGTAGATATAGTGCTCAACCACAAAGAGGGTTGCGGGCCTTTGGTCTTAAATCCTGAAGCCATCAAATCTCACAGCACATTTGAAATAAAAAGTATTGCAGTTAAAAACAATACCATCACTTGGACTTCTAATAAGGAAAGCGGATCGCTTCCTTTTGAAATAGAACAGTTTCGATGGAACAAATGGGTGATTGCAGGCGAAGTAATAGGAATAGGGTCTCCACAGGAACACGAATACTCGTACAAACTTGCCCCGTATTCGGGAGAGAATAAAGCGAGGGTAAAGCAAATTGATTACACTGGAAAACCGCGATACAGTGATGCTGTCCTATACGATCCTAGTGTTTCTGCTGTGACCTTTTCTCCCGAAAAACCAGAGAAAGCCATTACCTTTTCTAGCGATACACGCTTTGAAGTTTTCGACAAATACGGAAACCTCGTAAGAACAGGTTTTGGTCGCTCCTTAGATGTTTCAGACTTAACTTCAGGAGAAGATTATTACCTGAACTACGACAATTCGTTTGGAAGCACGTTTAGAAAGAAGTAAGAACCCTTTTGATCTCGATTAATACCAATTCTTCCAAATCTTCACCCTCCTTGTAGTGTATAGCGCGTACGCCAAGTTTTCGAGATCCTTCAACATGTTCCATGGTATCGTCCACAAAAAGGGTCTCCTTGGACACTAGGTCGTGTTTTTTTAGTACATATTGAAATGCTTCTTTATTTGGTTTACGCTGATTGATTTGATGGCTGTAGCCAATAAATTCAAAGCAATCACTAAAACTCTTCCACCCATATTGCTCGCCGATCTTTTTCTCAAACCACAATTGATGGATTTGATTTGTATTGGAAAGAATAAAGAGTCTATAGTCTTGATTCAATTTTTTGATGAGATTATATTTCTCTCTTGGCAGCTCTCCAAGCATTCTGCACCATGCATTTCTCAGCTTATTTAGGTCAACTCCTCCCATTCTATCTGATAAGCCAATTAGAAACTCATCATCGCTGATCTCACCTCTCTCATACTTGCGGAAGAATTCATCCTGTTTTTGCTTTGAAAAAGCCTCCTCGGGATTGTCCAAGCCAAGTACTGAGAAAGCATCAATGGTGTTCTGATAATTTACATCGAGCAGCACCACACCCAAATCGAAGATTATATTTTTAATCATTCCTCGAAGATAACTTTCACCAAGCTTGTCTAGAATGGAAGATTACTCTAATTTCGCGCTCCTTCGGGGGATTAGCTCAGTTGGCTAGAGCGCTACGCTGGCAGTGTAGAGGCCACCGGTTCGAATCCGGTATTCTCCACAGAAACCACCACTTGTTATGAGATGGTGGTTTTTTTATGCTCGATCTATAAAAATTAAAAACCCCTACCTTAATTAGGCAGGGGTTTCATTTAGATTAATAACTACCGCTTAATTGTTCTTAACGACTTTGTAGGTTTGAGACCTTCCATTGAAACCTGAAGGCTGGATAAAGTAAACTCCACCCTCAAGTTCTGCCAGATTGATTTCAAACAAGCCGCTCGCTAAAGGAACATTGTATTGCCCAACAACTTTTCCTGATAGATCCATTACTGTCAATGTCTCTCCTTCTTTGAATTCAGAGTTGATAAACACTGTTGATCTGGTTGGATCAGGATAAAGCTCTCCTTTGAGTTGCTCTCCTTCGTCGTTCGCAGCGTCGTTGCTCTTGTTATCATCACTCAAGAAGTAGAACTGAGTCCAAGGACTGTATGGACTTGTAGTTAATGGTGACAATTCACAAGCACAGATAACTCTCCATTCAATTAACAGTCCATCTTGCAACTGCCCTGAGGTAAACATGAATCCTGAAGGCTCGGCACGCATAACTGTTCCAAGAGTAATATTTGCGCTGCTTCCTGACGCACGCCCAAACACTCTACAAGCAACTGAGTTCGGAACTGGATTCCAGCTAAACTGGATTGAATTGCTTCCTACAACCTCTGCTTCAAGACCGTTTGGAGCTGTTACACAAACTCGTTCTTCTACCGTTGTGATGAGCTGCTCACAAGTAGCAACATTGCCACATTCATCGACCGCAGTCCACAATCTTACAAAGCTAGATGGACAGATATCAGACACATAAAGGTCTTCATATGTTACCTTCATAATTCCTATACAATTATCAGTAGCAGTTGCAAATCCTGTTACATCGGGTGACGTATCGCTTCCACATGTTACCACTAAGTCTGCAGGGCAGAAGATGTGTAGTGTAGTGTTGTCGATGACCACCAACTCTATGTAGCTAGGTTCTGATTCGTTACCACAAGCATCTGAAGCTACAAAGACACATCGACCAGTAGCCTTAGCAGGACAATCAACATCAGTAGAGATTTCAATACCCGTTTCAGAGAAACTGGCATCGTTGCAATTATCGATTGCCTCAATTGGTGTTAAGCCGTTCTGTATAAAGATTCCTGCGAGGAAGCTTTCGTAAAAGCTCATTTGAGTGTTTGAAATATTTCCATCAACATAGTCAAGTAGCATAGCGTAATCAACAGCCATACATGTAATATGCATGCTTGGCTCTTCAGGCATAAGCAACTCTGGAGCTACATCGTCAGTGATCGTGTAGTTGCAGCTAAAGCCACCGCCTACATTGCCACACTCATCGAGTGCTTCGAAGACTACCGTGAATGTCGTGCTGCATCCGTCTCCTACTTCAGTGATCACTGCTGCGCGAATGATGATGTTCTCATCTGCCGCACAGTTGTCAACTACACATCCAAATAAGGATGGAATGTCTACGCCAGCTATTGTGTAGCCTTCAGTTATTGGGAACTCATCTCCTTCTACAAAGCTAAACCCTGCATCTGATGGACAATCTACTCCCTGACTCGTGAAGAACTCAAAGTCAAACTGACATGAGATGTCAAACACCGGTGCTTCCTCATCGGCTATTGTGACCAACTGATCACAGCTCGATGTGTTGCCTCAGGCATCTGCTGCTGTCCATGTTCTGGTGAACACTTCTGGACACGTTCCTGAAACAGTTCCGTCTGATAAGTCTACCGCTGCATCTTGACCGCAGTCATCTGTAGCGGTTGCCATGCCCAATGATCCTGGACTTGTATCATCTGTACAACTTACTACTGCATCTGCAGGGCAAATGATTACCGGTGCTACGTTGTCTGTTATGTTCAAGGTCGTTGATGCCGCCTCCGATACGTTGCCGCATACATCCTCTGCCACAAACGTGCAGATCAATGTTGCTAAGGCATCACAGTCACTACTCAACACTACTTCGATAGATACTTCTTCCAAGTCGCTTGCGTTGCAGTCGTCGTTCGTTCCCAATGGAATCAATCCATTGCTGACAAACAAACCACTTACAGCTGATAAGAAGGTGGCTGCTTCAGCAGGTGTTAACGTTCCGTTCGCAAATCCTGTTGCGGCTTCTAAACCAATGTCGCTATAAGTAATGTCGCTTTCCAATACCGCTGGCATCTCCAACTCTGGGGCTGTCGTATCAACAACCGTAATTAACTGATCGCACGAAACAACATTGTCATATTCGTCGACTACAGTCCAAGTTCTAGTGATTACAGATTCACAGCCATTCACTGAAATATCATCTTCAAAGAAAATCTCCACATTAGGCGGACAATCAGATGTAGGTCTATCAGCAGTTGCTTCTCCCAATAATTCAGAGTCTGTTGCCGAAGAACAATCTACTGTAGTATCAGCAGGGCAAGTAATTACTGGCGGATTCTCAAAACAAATAAAGTTTGGTGGTGGAGGACAAAGATTAATTGAATTAACATCTCCTTGACCATCTACAGCATTTCCGAGAAATTCACCATCCGTGAGAAACCAAACCGAAAGTCCGAATTGATCATTTTTATCATTGGCACCAAGTCCAACTTGCAAGCCATAATTATAATCCGCAGGATTGTGCTCGATGGTAATATAAGGTCCTAGTTTAGATGGCGAACAACCTGAAAGGCTACTCACTCTGTTGGGATTGAAAATATAGAAATCCCAGTTTACTTCATTAATATTAGAAGGACTTCCTTTAATCCCTCTTCCCAATCCTGACCAAGTCACAAAGTCTGCTTTGTCTGAGAACCAAAAATCTACACAAAGAACTAAAGACGGGTCATTTTGATTTTGAATTTCACCGTACAAACTGCCTTCACCACCAGCTAATTCTGCGAAGTAAACTCCGAAAGGAGTTGGAACCCAATTATTACCTGCAGCTACCCCAGGCAACCATAGAGTATGGTTATTTGCAGCGTACTGTTCTAGTGGACAAATTGTAAGAATCTCGTTACAACTTGTGTTGAGATTTAAATCTCCATGTCCGCTAACGTTATTTCCAATTACAGTTCCATCGTAAAAGAACCACACTGAAGCTCCATCATTTGCATTCTTACTATTTGCAGCTTCTCCAATTTGAAGGCCAAATCCGAAATCGTCTGGATTATGGGTCACTGTTAAAGAGGAACCCGCAAGACCATCTGCGCCTGTTAAAGTGTTTGACTTGGCTGCGTCAAAAATGAAATAGTCCCATCCAAGATAATTGGTTCCTGCCAGACTTGCCTCGTCTTTATAATTTCCTCCGCCTGCAGTCCAAGTGGTCCAGTCCGAACCTCCTGTATAATGGAAGTCGATATCCCATAAAAGGGATTGATCCGTTTTGTTTCTGACTCTTCCTTTAAGTCTAGCCGTTCCGTCCGAAAACAATTCCAGGGTTCCTGGAGCATCTGGGAAAAACTCATACTTATTGTCAGAAATTCCAGAGACATTGGCCAGAAATAATGAATGACCGTTTGAAGCATCTGAAAATTCAGTGATGTTACAGACCTTAACTAAATCTGGTTGGGTGGATTGCACTTGACTTTGAACCGAGAAAAATAAGGCGAAAATCAGGGGTAGAAATAATAGGGAAAAGCTTTTACAACAATGCAAAGCAGTCCTAAGAGGACGGGGCATAAAAGTTCTCATGAGGTTAAAATTGGTTTTGGTTAATACTAAGGCTTACTATTGTTCGATTCGCTCAATATTTCGATGAAACTTACTATATTGCTCACGAACAACCTAAAATATAGGATCAAAATGACTTTAGTCAAAAAAACTTGCAATTCACAAAAAAATAATCTCGGTTTTTAATAAATGGGCACAAAAAAACCCGTAGTGTCTAACTACGGGTACTTAAGTGGGCCCAGAAGGACTTGAACCTTCGACCTTCAGATTATGAGTCTGCTGCTCTAACCAGCTGAGCTATGGGCCCTGAAAGGTGGGCGAAATTACGGGATCGAAGTTTCTCTTGCAACCATGAAGAGCGAATAAATATCTCATACCTTTGTTGTATTCAAAAGTTTTCATTCCAATCGAACCTTAAGGAATCATCTTGAGCGTATTAAATCAAAATCTTTCAGCCGACTGGCAAAAAACTATTGAAAGTTTAAGAGGAAAAAAAGCTGAAATTCTCAGAGTAAGTATTGTAGGTGGCGGTAGTATCAACGACGCTCGTCGACTTGAGACAACCGAAGGCACCTTTTTTGCCAAAATCAATAGTGCTGCTGATTACCCCAGTATGTTTGAGGCTGAGTTTTCTGGCCTTAACTTCTTGACTCATCACAGCAAATTTAGAATCCCACATCCCATAGCTACAGGGGTAACTGAGGAATTCCAGTGGATTCTCATGGAGAATATAAATAGCACTCAACGAAAACCATACTTCTGGGAAGAGTTTGGGAGAAAATTGGCGCATATGCACAAACAAAGCGCTGATTATTTTGGGTTGAATGAGGACAACTATTTGGGAAGTCTTCTTCAGACAAATGACAAGCGCAAAAGCTGGGAAAACTTCTTTGCCGAAATGAGAATAGCTCCTCAGCTTGAAATGGCAAAACGAAATGGGCATGCGTCATCAGAGTTTTTGAGGTTATTTGACAAAATGTTGAGTCGAGTAGATAGGTACTTCCCAAAAGAACCACCTGCCGCTTTGCACGGAGACCTATGGACAGGAAACTTTATGACAGACTCTGAAGGTGAAGCAGTCATATTTGACCCTGCAGTCTATTATGGACATAGAGAGATGGATCTGGGAATGAGCAAATTGTTTGGCGGCTTCGATAAGCGTTTCTACGATGCCTATCATGAGGTTTACCCCTTAGAGACTGGATGGGAAGAAAGAATTCATGTGGCCAATTTGTATCCCTTGCTCGCTCACGTCAACCTTTTTGGCGGAAGCTACACGGGACAGGTGATTCAAATATTAAGGAAGCACATTTAGAAAACTCTCATCGTCTCCTTTTCTCCAGGAACGAAAACAGCATCCCCATCAACAGGTTTAAGGGTAAACGATCCAGTAAAGTCTCCGAACGAAGGCAAAATTCCGTAGTCTTTTCCAAAGAAATAGCACGGAACTCTTAATGATTGCCTGCCCTTACCTCTCAACTTTACAGCTGGATGAATGTGACCGTGTATATTATAGAGGTCTGTCTCCTGGCGATCGTGAGTAAATAGGAATGGGCCAACAGTCAAGCTTTCTAGCACTTTTATCTCAGCATTATTAAAGGACTGCTCTGAGAGAATGTCATGGTTCCCTTTGATTAAGATCATTTCAATAGTTGAATATGCCTTTCTGAAATCCACAAACTGATCCCAAGCTTTATTGAGCTTGCTATGAGATAAATCACCCAAGAATATAATTTGCTTAGGCTTGGTTTTTAGGAGCAGTCCCGAAAGGCGCCAAAGATTGTTTCGTTCAACCATTCCAGGAACAGGAATGCCATTCTTACGAAAATGACTTGCCTTGCCAATGTGGACATCTGCTACGATGAGCATCCCCTTCTCTTCCCAAGAAATAGCTTTTTCGGGAAGCAACGTGAGCTGCGCATTATGAATAACGTGGTTCATTTAAGACTCAAGCTGTAAGGTCATTTTTTTGATTCGATCTTCTAATTTCTCCGAAGACATTCGCTCCCTCAATCGATCAACCAAAATCGGAAAGCAAAACGGTGTTGGCTTTTCGGGGTAGGTAATTCTGATTTCTTGCGAAGCAATTCTTTTCAAGGCTGACCGAAGTCGAACCTCTTCAATCTGAAATTCCATTACCTCAGATAGAGCTTGCTTGAAAAGAAGGTTGGTCGGCTCATATTCTCTGAAAACATCGAAAAAGAGCTGCGACGAAGATTGTAGGTGTTTGTCTTTTTGATAATGCCCCGGAAATCCTTTGAACACCAAGCCCGAGATTCCAGCGATATCTCGAAAGCGCCTTCTAGCCATTTCGCTTTGGTTTAGGCTAGCAGCAATATCTTCACTCAGATGATCGAGTGAAAATATATTCGAGTCAACTCCATCTTCTATAGGTATGTCTTGATCAGACAAAAGCTCAAATCCATAATCATTGAGCGCAATGCTAAAACTAAAAGGCCTGAAGAGGGAAAGTCGGTAGGCTAAAAGTGAGGCCAATCCCTCGTGAACGAATCTTCCCTCAAAAGGGTAGACAAAAATGTGGCAGCCTTCTCTTGAATTTAGCTTTTCGATCAACAGTTCCTGTACGTCGGGAACTATGGAGAGCTCTTTTTGTGTTTCCACGATCGGGCGAACGGCTCTCAACTCTGCCGAATCGAATTGATCGTTGGCAATCTTCCCAATCTGGATCCGCAGGTTTTCCGAAAGCATCGCTGAGAGGGGCATTCTTCCTCCTTGCCAACTGGGCACGGCTCCTTTCTTGCTCTTGCTGATCTTGACGTGAACCGTCATCTCTTTTACCCGAATAAGTTCGAGTGGCCTTCCGGCAAACCAAAACGTATCGCCAGGGCTAAGTTTGGAAATAAACCATTCCTCAATCGACCCCAAATATCCTCCCGACTGAAACTTGACCATCAGCATGGCATCGCTTACGATGGCTCCAATGGAAAGGCGATGGCGCATGGCCACTTTGCGGTTATTGACTTTGTGCAAGCCATCCTCCATTACTTCTACTTTCGAAAACTCATCGTAAGCCTTCAGCGATGGCCCTCCTTTGGTAATGAAATTTAATGCCCACGCCCATTCCTCTTGCGATAGACTTTGGTAAGAAAAAGTAGATTGTATCTCAGGGAGAATTTCATTTGGCCTGAAGCCGTCTGATACCGCCAAGGTGATGAGATACTGAACTAGGACATCAAAACTTCGGATGTACGGCATTCGTTCTTCGAGATCATCCTTTTTGATGGCAGCCTTCAGCGCTTCGCATTCGATAAGCTGAAGCGCATTCGTCGGCAAAAAATAGATCACTGATTTTTCTCCAGGAGAATGCCCACTTCTGCCCGCTCGCTGAACAAAACGCGACACCCCTTTGGGGCTGCCAATTTGAATGATTGTCTCCACTGGGCGAAAATCCACTCCCAAATCCAGTGAGCTCGTGCAAACTACACATTTTAATTTCCCTTCGTGAAGGGCATCTTCTACCCAATCGCGCAACTCCCGACTGATGGAGCCGTGATGCATGGCAATAAGTCCAGCCAGCTCGGGCTTAATATTGAGTAAATGTTGATACCAAATTTCGGCTTGAGCCCGGGTATTGGTAAATATCAATGTGGTTCTGCTCTTTTCGAGAATGGGTAGAACACTCTCTGCAAGCTTCACTCCCAAATGACCCGCCCACGGATACTTTTCGATCTCGTCGGGAATGATGGGAAAAATCTCAATTTTCTTCTTAATCTCCGATTTGATGAACCGCAAGTTCTTAGTGCCCACATCGGTTCCGAACAAAACCTCCATGGCTTGTTCCATATTTCCGATGGTAGCCGAAATGCCCCAAATGGATGGATTGGCGATGGTCTTTAGTCTGGAAAGTGCCAGCTCGAGAAGGACGGCTCTTTTTGAACCCATCAATTCGTGCCATTCATCGGCTACCACAAATCGCAACGAAGCAAAGTAATCAGCATATCCTTTTGACGACATCAACAGATGCATACTCTCAGGAGTGGTAATCAACACATCTGGGGGTGTACGCTTCTGTTTTGCCCGATCAGAAGTTGATGTATCTCCTGTTCTGATGGCTATTTGCCAAGGAAGCTCAAGGTCTTCACAAAGATTTTGGCAAGCATTCTTGATGTCTTTGGTAAGCGCGCGTATTGGCGTTACCCAAATTAGCTTGAGTCCCTTTTTTTTCTTGAGCTTTCCTTCTTTCTCCGCTTTTAGATACTCGAGGACAACTCCAGCAAACAAGGCATAAGTCTTTCCACTCCCCGTGGGAGCATTGAGCAAACCTGACTCTTTATTGAGACAGGCTCGCCATGAATCTTTCTGAAATTGAAATGGCTTCCACCCTTTCGCTTCAAACCAGTCCTCCGCTACTTTGAGCTCACCCATTAAATACTAAAACTGCGGGTGCTGGGGTTTGTTGTCCAAAATAACCTCGATCTTTTCCATCACCTCAGGCGTTAGTTTCGATTTCACCTCAGCAGCTTTGAGATTCTCTTCAAGCTGGGAAGCCTTACTAGCTCCAAGAATCACTGTACTTACATTCTCATTCTTTAGGCACCAAGCCAAAGCGAGGTGAGGCATCGCCATTCCCAGATCACCAGCTAGGGCAGTTAATTTGCTTACTTTTTCTAAGGTTTGCTCAATCAGTAATTTTTCGTTGAGCCATGATAGCTCTGCTCTTTTCAATCTTGATTCTCCTTCCTTCCCGCTATTGTATTTCCCGGTAAGGACACCAGAACCGAGTGGACTCCAAACGGTGGTTCCAAGGCCTACGGTTTTGTATATCTGTGAAAATTCAACTTCGACTTTTTCACGAACGAGCATATTGTACTGTGGTTGCTCCATTGTAGGGCCAATCAAGTTGTACTGCTTGGCAACCATATGAGCTTCCATAATTTCTTGGGCGCTCCATTCACTGGTCCCCCAATAGAGAATTTTACCTTGAATAATAAGGTTGTGCATCGACCAAACCGTCTCCTCAATTGGTGTTTCCTTGTCGGGTCGGTGACAAAAGAATAGATCGAGATAATCGACCTGAAGACGTTTCAGGGCATCGTGGCAAGCCTCCATAATGTGTTTTCTATTCAGGCCTTTTTGAGTGGGTAGTTGCCCTCCTGCTCCGAAAAACACTTTGCTCGAAACACTGTATGTATCGCGTGGCCATTGCATCTTTGATAGGATTTCTCCCATCACAATTTCCGACTTTCCATTGGCATAAACCTCAGCATTATCAAAGAAGTTAACCCCTGCGTCATAGGCTATTTTCATAAGTTGCTCGGAAGTATTGTCTCCAATTTGATTTCCAAAAGTGATCCACGAACCAAAGGAAAGTTCGCTTACTTTTAAGCCTGATTTACCGAGTCGTCTATATTCCATTGTCTAAAGATTTGGTTTATTTGGTAACGAGAATTAGTGGGGCCGTGTTTAAGTTGTTTATTTCCCCCTCTGTAAATCGCTTAATTAAAAAGGTATTGTTTTTTTTAACAGCCTAAAGGAAGTTTCAATTTTGGGATTATTCAATAAATCTGAATCAGAAAGTAAGAAGGAAGTTCTAACCGCTCGGGAATTCGAGGAAGTGTTTGATTTGTATTACAAGCAGGTTAGGAATTTTCTATATTACAAAACATCAAAGTCAGAACTGTCTGAAGATGTGGCACAAGACGCGTTTGTAAAGCTTTGGGAAACCCGCGAAAAGATTGACAAATCTTCGCTTAAAGCATACGTTTTTACCATTGCAAACAACCTCATGATCAATAAGCTCAAAAGAGAGCAATTGAAGTTTAAATTCTTGAATTATACAGAGCAGAGAAGCGATAATGAGACGCCTCAGTATTTGTTAGAAATGCAAGAATTCGACGAAAAGCTTCAAAAGGTGTTGGCCAAAATCCCAGATGGCGCCCGCGAGGTTTTTTTGATGAACAGAATAGAAGGATTGAAATACCGCGAAATCGCTGAAATGCTAGGGCTAAGTATGAAGGCAGTAGAAAAGAGAATGTCGAGAGCACTAGCCATATTAAGAGAAGACCTCGATCGAAAAGTTTAAGATATGAACGATTTGAAAAAAGCCGAAGATCGACTACGGAATTACAGTGCCCCGTTTTCGAATGAAAGCGTTGCCGATGCTAAGGCAAAGGTGATGGCTAGAACTATTCAGGCTGATGAATCAATTGATCAAACGCAAGGTTTTAGATACAGTCGACTATACGCGGCGGCGGCGGCTTTGGCACTTATACTTTCGCTCCCATTCACCATTCACTTTATCGGCAAGACCACACTGACTGCTCAAGAAAATTCGGTTAAGCACTTGTTGCCTGATGGCTCAGAAGTAACGCTTGCCGAGGGCAGCTCTATTTCTTACAACTCTATTTTATGGGGCTTTACTCGAACGACAGATTTGAAAGGTGAAGGTTTCTTTAGTGTAAAAAGCGGGGATCAATTCACTGTTGAAACGGCTCATGGAGATGTAACCGTTCTGGGAACTCAGTTTTCAGTTTGGGAAAATGAAGACGCCCTAGTTGTTCAATGTCAAGAAGGAACAGTGGATGTGGATGGTGAAATTCTTACGGCAGACAATTATATCATTATATCCTCAGAGGGCACACAGCAGGGCGAGTGGATCAATAATGAGCCCTTTATTTCTAAAAATGACAATGACCTCTCTTTCGATAATACCCCAATTCAAATAGTCATTGAGTCTTTGGAAGAGCAATTCGGTATGGACATCGAATTCACTACAAGTGGAGTGTATCGCTTCTCTGGCTCTTTGGATTCTAATGATCTCGAGAGCTCATTAGAAATTCTAACTAAGCCTTTCGGGCTTGAAATATCTTCAGACAAAGGCGGAGTGGTTATCTTGGAGCCTTAATGCGATTTGTCACTTTTCTATTTCTTTTTGTTTTCAGTTTTCTGAACGGCTTCGGACAGGTCGACGGCGGAATTGACTTTAAGCAGTTTAGTGGGCAAAACCTTGAAGACGCCTTGAAATTTCTAAGGCAAAAAGAAGAGGTTGCGATTTCATACGATCCAGATGCAGTTTCAATTTTGACCGTTCCCGAAATTGACTCCGAAATAAAAACGATGGAAGATTTTCTCAGCCTTGCGCTGGAGGGCTCTCCTTTGAGATTTGAATTGATTGGCTACACTTATGTCATCATCCCAATCGAGTCCGGCCTAATAGGACAATCATTCCCACTTAGCGGAGTTATTCGAGACGAACTTACCAGCGAATCTCTGCCGTTTGCGACGGTTAGAATCGCCAATACCAATCAGAGTACCACCGCCAATTCGGAAGGCAGATACACTCTTCTGGAGGTTCCATCGCCCACTTCAGTTATTCTGGTTTCTTACATCGGTTATGAAAAACCAGAAGTCATGATTGGCGGATCTGCTGCTACATCTGGAATTCTCGATTTTTATCTAAAGAGAAAACTCAAAAATCTGCCCTCCGTTCAAATAAGTGCAAGAAGTAAAGACTTGCTGGAGATTGATGAGAACATTAGTCAGCTCACCTTTAATACGTCGGAGATATCAAAGCTCCCAAATCTTGGAGAGAACGACATCTTTTCTGCTTTAAGAAGATTACCTGGAATAAGTGGAGGGCAAGATGCCGAAAGTGGATTGCGCATCCGTGGTGGACAGACCGATCAAAATTTGGTCATGTTTGACGGGATTTCGGTTTATCATGTTGACCATCTTTTTGGGTTTTTGAGCGCCTTCAACAGCAATATCATCAAGAATGTACGTGTGAGCAAAGGAGGCTTCGACGCCCGATTCGGGGGGAGATCTTCGGGCGTGGTTGATATTACGGGCATTGACGGAAACAAGGTAAAGCCCTCCATCCAGGCCGAAGCGACTATGCTAAGTGCAAACATCCTTCTGGAGCTCCCTGTGGTTAAGGACAAAGCTTCACTCGTATTTGGCTATCGAAGGGCTTTCACAAGTTTGATCCAAAGCCCTACTTACCAAAATATGTTCAATAATATTTTCAATTCGAATTTACCAAATACGCCCGTGAACAGTACAGACGTATTTCAGAGTAGCGATGTGCCCGACTATTTTTTCAGTGATTTGAACGCGAAATTCAACTTCAACCCTTCAGAAAAAGACGCTATTTCATTGAGTTATTACCAAGGTCAAGACGATCTTAAAATCACCTTTGACGGAAGGGTAGATAGCTTAACCAGAATTTCCGAAGATCAAGCCAATTGGGGAAACCAAGGTGGAAGCATAAAATGGTCACGCAAATGGAATCCGAAACTTTTTACGTACGCGATTTACGGTGTTTCGCAATACACAAGCGACCTTCAAGCGCAAGAGACTGTGTTAACACAACTAGATACTTTCAGCCAGCGTTTTTTTGAACAAAGAGTAGAGGTGAACGACAATACCTTCAGGCTTGACAATAATTACATTATCAATAAAACCTCAAGTGTTGAATTTGGCTGGTGGAATACATCGAACAGTATTGTTTCTCAAGCCCAAGACCAATTGGAAATACTTCAAGACTCGACCATTTCTGCGGTGAGCAATGCCTTTTACCTACAACTTGAAAAAAGGCTGGGAAAGCTTAACACCAAAGCTGGTTTGAGGGCCACGCACTACAATCGCGATGATAATATTTACTTGGAGCCTAGGCTCGCTTTGAGCTACGAGTTGACTCCAAAACTTACCCTTAAAGGATCTTATGGAATTTTCCACCAAATGATACGAAGACTTAATGAACGCAGTCTCTACCTGAGCATCCCTGAGACTTGGACTCTATCTGGAGAAAATACTATACCTGTCCTTCGCAGTGCTCACTACATAATGGGTGCCGTCTATGAAATTGATGATTGGGAAATCTCTTTGGAAGGTTACCATAAGTATGAACAAGGTGTGGTCGAGTTCCTCTTTCCTGAATTTGGGATTCCGACAGGGAGTCTCGATCAATTCGCTGTTGACGGGAATAAGAGAGTCTTTGGTGTCGATGTCTTACTAAAAAAATCGTTTGAAAACCAGAATGTTACGTTGGGCTACACCTTTATTAGCTCAGAATCAAAGTACGACGATATTAATCAAGGAAACTACTTTATTAGTCCTGGCGTATCCAATCATGAGATGTCATTGATTTATAATTTGGAATACAATAGGTGGGATTTTTCGGCTGCGTTTGTATTAGCTAACGGTGTACCTTTTACTCCTGTGCTAGGGACTTTTATAGTTACGACTCCAAATGGCGACCAACAACAGTTTGTGACCATAGGTGGGATTAACTCAAGCAGGCTGGAATGGTATCACAGATTGGATATATCGGCAGGTTATACAATGCCTTTGAGAAAAGGAGTTTTACAAATGGGAGTATCGGTTTACAATGTCTACGACAATTTAGCCGTTAAGTATGTGGACTACTTTCAAATTCCCAGAGAGGATAGCGATTTTTATGACCTTGGTCAAAGAAATATCCTTTCTCTCGGTTTTACGCCGTCGGTTTTTTTGAAGTTGAAATTATGAGAAGTTTGGTTAAGGTATTCAATGGGCTACTCTTGCTCATGCTTGTTTTCGGTTGCGCATCTGATGATTCGTCAGATGATGTAAATCTCAATGAGCAGCTGATGGTAGAGGCATATGTCTTTGCAAATGAGCATGTAGATCACGTCAAAATAGCCCGTATAAATGATGCGGGTGGTGCAGATTTGATTCCTGTCAATGATGCAAACATCAAAATCTCTCAAGGCAATCTGAGTGCTAACCTTGTATTGAAAAGTGAGGCAACGGGCATTTATGAAATCAGCGATCCCGAATTCGTTTTTTCAGGTCCTGAGTCGCTATCGTTAGAGATTACCTACAATGGAAAAACATATACGGCTAGCACCAAATTTCCTTCTCCAATAGACAATCTGAGCATTACAAATGACTATATCAATATTACTGAATCGGTGAATGATCAAGTGCTGCTGACAACTCTGAATTGGACGGATGTGGTAGACTCCCAAACGTATTGCCTCTTTGCTCGTGGGATAGAAAGCGATACCGCTGCTACCTATCCTATTCAACCATCTCACGACACTCCTCTATACACCTTGCACACTGGTAATTCCGTCGATCTTTATCCAGATCACTTCACCCATATAGGAAGCTACCAGCTCTATGTAAGTGCAGTAAATGACGAATACATGCAAATGTATTCGCAGAATTCAGCTCCTGAACTTCAAGGGGCGCCCTCAAACATCGAAGGGGCTTGGGGTCTCTTTACGGCCTTTAACGGTCAGTCTGTGGCCATTACCGTCGAATAACCTTTTGATCCGAGTAGGGTAAAACTTTGAACACGTGTATAACTGACGCAAACATCAGCAAATACACACAACAAAGTGGAACACGATTTTAATTCTAAGTTAGATCTTCTCCTCGATGAGAGTCGGCTTTCTTTCTCGACTTCTCATGAAGAAGCTAGGCGGCGAGTGATGGGAAGAATTGAAATGACCGAAAAGGTCATCCCGCTGCACCGACCCAACAAATTTTATTCGAAATTGGCTATAGCCGCTTCAATAGCTGCCTTGCTTACTTTCTCTATTTCATTTTTTGGTTCAGAAACAGTTCAAAACTTAGGCAGCTCCGTTCTGGCGCATACACTGCCCGATGGTTCAACCATTTACTTGAATTCCAACGCAGATCTGAGCTACAACGATTTAACATGGGCGCTCTTTCGAGACCTTGATTTTTCAGGTTCAGGATTCTTCGAAGTAGAAGAAGGAAGCAAATTCAGCGTTTCTACAGATCTTGGTGTCGTGAGTGTATTGGGAACTTCGTTTTCGGTAATTACTAATAATGACAAACTGAAAGTTTCTTGTAAAACAGGAAAGGTTTTGGTAGAGAATAAAAATGCTCTATCGGTGATTCTTACTCCTGGAAAAGGAGTAGAAATGAGCGAGTCTATTTTAGAGGAATTAGATCTTAAAACAGAATACATCGACGCTTGGGTCGGCGGTACTTATCGGTTTGACAATGTCAGCATTGACCAAGTTTTCAATTCCCTCGAAGATTTTACGGGATTCGAGGTTGAATACCCTGAAGACCTGAATACGAGTTATAGTGGGGAATTCTCAACTGATCAATCAGTTGAAGAGATTCTGGAGATCGTATGTAAGCCCTTGGGCTTGTCTTACGAAATAATCCAAGAAAATAGTCTTATTCGAATCACAAAAAAATAAAAGCATGCTTAAAGAACTCAATAAGATCAGAATGAATCTTAAAGCCAACAAGATTTACGGGGGCATGACTCCTCTTTGGGATGAATACTACGTAGATGCTCAAAACAAAAAATTCAAAAACAAATGGGACAAGGTTCGCTCTGCGAGCAAGTAATCTCAGAATAAAAGTTAAATGCTCTATCGGCATGGGGGTTAATTCCCTAACAGATGTATAGATAATGTGTGGGAGTGGTTACCCATGCATCTTCATAGTAGTTTTATTGGTTAGTTTGGAAGGGTGCTTATACGGGCACCCTTTTTTTTATTCTATCTGAGCGACGATCCTTCCAAAAGTTTCTCCACCCAAGATTTCGTCCATATAGGCGGGTATCTCATCAAGGGAAACTATTTTCCCCATATCAACCAATCGATCTGGACGATAGCTCGTAGTGAGCAAGTGCCAAATCCTCTTCCTCAAATCAATCGGCGTTTCTGCGCTATCCACCCCGAGGATATTGACCCCGTTCAGAATAAAGGGGTACACGGTCGTTTGCAGCTCGTGAGAACCCACCAATCCACATACTGCGATTGATCCTTCTTTACCACAAGATTTGATCAGAGTCGCAAGCGTGTTTCCCCCAACCGTATCAATCCCACCAGCCCATTGGGTAGACAAAAGTGGTTTTCCCGATTCGTCATTGGCCCCTTCTCGACTGATGCATCTTTTGGCTCCGATGCTCTTCAGCCAAGAGTAGTGCTCTTGTTTTCCACTGGAGGCGATCACACGGTATCCTCTCTTCGCCAAAATAGCTACAGCCATGGATCCAACGCCACCCGAAGCTCCCGTAACCACCAGTTCTCCCATATCAGGATTCTGCCCTGACTTCTCCATCTTGTGCAATGCCAAAGCGGCAGTAAAGGCGGCCGTTCCCATAATCATCGCATCTTTTAGCGATAAGCCTTCCGGCAAAGGAACCACCCATCCTGCTGGAACGCAGATATATTCTGCAAAGGCACCTTTGGTGTTCATGCCTAAATCAAATGATGTGACAATTACTTCTTGACCTGACTTAAATTCAGACGAAGAACTCTTCTCGACAATTCCCGAGGCATCGACTCCCGGTGTATGCGGAAAACTCCGGGTAATACCTTTGTGTCCCGATGCCGAGAGGGCATCCTTGTAGTTTAGTCCAGCATAGGAGACTTTTATCAGCACCTCGCTTTCGGGAAGAAAATTAAAAGGAACTTCCTCTATTTTCCTTGTGAATCTTTCTCCTTCTTCCCTTACGACTAATGCTCTGTAGGTAGACATTGCTATTTATCGTTTAAAGTTGCCATGCATTTAAGTTCTATTCCAATCGGAGTTGGAAGGCAATTGATTTCCACAGTTGTTCTGCACGGCTGATTGTCCTTAAAATACTCCGCGTAAATTCGATTGTATGTCTTAAAATCGTCTTTCATATTGGTCAAGAAAACGGTAACGTCCACCAAATTATCCCAAGATGAACCTGAAGCTTCTAAAATTAGTCGCACATTTTTGAATACAGAGTGGCATTGCACTTCAATGTCGTAGCTGAGAATGTTCCCCGCGTCGTCAAGTTCAACGCCTGGAATTTTCTTTGTTCCTCTCTCTCGGGGCCCTACACCGCTTAGAAATAAAAGATTCCCCACGTTTCTGGCATGCGGATAAAGGCCCACAGGTTCAGGAGCTTTTTCAGAATTGTATTTTTCGTTCATCAAATTCTTTTTTTCGAATCTACACAAAGGCTTAAAAAGAAACCAACCAATCGACCCTTGAACTGTTAAGCACTTATGCGCCTCATCGAATTCACTAACAAGGGACTTTACTGTCCGCAAGGAGATTTCTTCATAGATCCTTGGAAACCCGTCGAAAAAGCGATTATCACCCACGCCCATGCCGATCATTCCCGATGGGGAATGAAAAGCTACTTGACCCACCACCAAAGCATCCCTGTGATGAGACACCGCTTGGGCGAAATTAATGTGACTGGCTTAGAATACGGCGAGGAGAGAAAACTCAACGGTGTGAGTGTGTCGCTCTTTCCTGCCGGACATATCCCTGGATCGGCACAAGTCCGAGTTGAATACAAAGGAGAGGTTTGGGTCATTACGGGAGACTACAAATTAATTGATGACGGAATCTCGACTCCATTTGAATCGGTCAAGTGCCATAGCCTGGTCACCGAGTCGACCTTTGGGCTGCCTGTTTACAAATGGAAGCCTCAAGAAGAGGTATTTCATGAGATGAATCAATGGTGGCGAGAAAACCGAGAACAGGGACTGGCATCCGTCATGCTGGGATACTCCCTCGGAAAAGCGCAACGTATTCTGTGTTCCATAGATCCTACCATAGGACCAATTCTACTTCACGGCGCTATTCACAATAGCAATCTGGCACTTGAGAAAGCTGGTTTAAAATTTCCCGAAACAGAGCTTATTACGAAAGATACACCTAAAGAAAAATACCGCGGAGCCTTGATTATAGCTCCGCCATCGGCTTTTGGATCTGCTTGGATGAAGAAACTAAAACCCTACAAAGTAGGCACGGCTTCGGGGTGGATGTCGCTACGCGGAGCCCGACGCCGACGGAATGTAGATCGAGGTTTTGTCCTCTCCGATCACGCAGATTGGAATGAGCTCAATCAGGCTGTTGAAGCATCCGAAGCCGAGAAGGTTTACGTGACGCACGGTTACACCAATATATTTTCCAACTGGCTCAAATCACAAGGATTGGATGCCGAGCCTGTGACGACCGAATACGAAGGCGAACTCTCTGAAATCGGCGAAGGAACGAGCCAAGAAAAAGAAGCGGAATGAAGGCTTTTGGAGAACTGATCCTTGCACTCGATGCGACCACCAAAACCAATGACAAATTGGATTCAATGGTAGCCTTTTTGAATGCCGCTACCGATGCTGACAAACTTTGGTTCGTTGCCCTCCTTAGCGGAAAAAGGCCCAAAAGACTAGTCAAAACGAGTTTCCTGCGCGAGTGGGCTGCCGAAGTTTCGGGTATCCCGTTGTGGCTGCTAGAAGAGTCTTATCACGTGGTGGGCGACTTGGCAGAGACCGTTGCACTCATCCTTCCCGCTGAGACCGAAACAAGCGATAAATCGCTGGACGATCGGATGCAAGATCTCCTCAATCTGAAATCATTAGAAGAAGAGGAAGTCAAAACTTACATTCTCTCTGCTTGGGCGGAAATGAATAAGACAGAGCGCTTCGTGTTCAACAAACTCATCACAGGAGGCTTCCGAATCGGGGTATCGCAAAAGCTCATCGTTCGTGCCTTGGCACGGCATCTAAGCGAAGAAGAAAACCTCATCGCCCATCGACTGATGGGTAACTGGACTCCACAGAATACCACTTTCGAAAAGTTGCTGGTGGAACCCGATGAAAACGAGAATCTCTCTCGCCCCTACCCTTTTTACCTAGCTTATCCGCTGGAGGAAGCACCCGAGAATTTGGGCAATGTTGATGATTGGCAAATCGAGTACAAATGGGATGGGATTCGCGGTCAAATCATTCTTCGAAATGGGGAGATTTTCGTCTGGAGTCGAGGAGAAGAACTGGTCACCGAGAGGTTTCCCGAATTGGAGAAATTGAAAGACCTTCTTCCAACAGACTGTGTGATCGATGGGGAGATAATGGGCTACAAGGACGGATTTCCTTTGACCTTCAATCACCTCCAAACACGTATCGGACGAAAGAAAGTCTCCAAGAAAATCATGGAAGCCTCTCCCGTGGTGATGATCGCTTATGATGTTTTGGAAAAAGATGGGAAAGACCTAAGGGAATCTTCGATGGAGGAAAGGCAAACGATACTGAAAGAAATCGTCGAAAGGACGGCGGCAAACACTTTATTAATCAGCGAGAAACTAGAACCAAAATCTTGGGAAGAAGCCGCTAAAATTCGAGAAACGAGCAGAGAAGTATTGAGTGAAGGCCTAATGCTAAAGCGGAAGAACAGTACGTACAAAGTGGGCCGCAAACGAGGCGATTGGTACAAATGGAAAGTAGACCCAATGAGTATCGACGCCGTAATGATTTACGCCATGCGCGGTCACGGAAGGCGCGCCAATCTTTACTCCGACTATACCTTTGCCGTTTGGAAAGAAGGAGATCTGGTACCCTTTGCAAAGGCATATAGCGGCCTTACCGATAAGGAAATGCAATCAGTGGATCAATTCGTCAAGAAGAACACTTTGGAGCGATTTGGGCCTGTTAGGAGTGTAAAGCCCGAGCTCGTTTTTGAAATAGGTTTTGAGGGAATCGCCCCCAGCACACGACACAAATCAGGGATTGCATTGCGCTTTCCGCGAATCCTGAGAAGACGCTTCGACAAAAAACCAGAGGAGGCAAATACATTGGAGGATTTGAAAGCCATTCTGAAGTTTTACAACGCCTAATCTCTATTGCCAACGTATAGTCCTAGAAGTCCCGCACCAAAGAACACGAAGGAAGTCCACAAGAAATACTCGGCTTGAGGATAACCGACAATGTGCAGGAAAACCCCTGCAATCAAAATGACTCTCCCAGCAAAGTAGGCATAGGCCGTTAAGCGCTTTTCTTCTGCGCTTCTGAGCCTGATAACGGCGGCTATCAATAGTAAGATCATTCCTATCAACAAGGCGGGCTCTCCGAATGGCCAGAACAAGTAATCCGATATGAACCAGTAGATAAATAAGATTAAGGCCGCCCCATATATCAAATAGACATTGAGGCCAGGGTTTGGGTTTTTTCTTAGGTCGAGTATTTCGTCTTCTTCGCTCATAAAAAAAGGTGCTCTTAAAGCACCTTTAAATATCGTAGTTATTTTCTGCGTTTCCTCATGCCCTTAGCAATGAACTTTCTAGTTCAGGCCCCCAGTAAGGTCAGCCTAATTATTTCCCAGGAGAAAGATTTGCCTTCAAATACTCGCGGTTCATTCGTGCGATATTCTCTAAGCTTATTCCTTTCGGGCACTCCACTTCGCAGGCACCTGTTACAGAACAGTTACCAAATCCCTCTTTGTCCATTTGGGCCACCATGTGCTTTACGCGCTCGTTTGCTTCCACTTCTCCTTGAGGAAGCAATGTAAGTTGAGATACCTTGGCCGATACAAAAAGCATAGCAGAGGCATTCTTACACGTGGCAACGCATGCTCCACAACCAATACAGGTAGCGGCATCGAAAGCCATATCCGCATCTTCTTTTGGAACGGGAATAGCATTTGCGTCAAGGGTGTTTCCGCTGGTATTTACCGATACGTAACCACCTGCTTGAATCACGCGGTCGAAAGCCGAACGGTCTACCACCAAATCTTTGATTACAGGGAAGGCCTTTGCTCTCCATGGCTCAATGAAAACTGTCTCGCCATCTTTGAACGAACGCATGTGCAATTGACACGTGGTAGTTCCTTGCTTCGGCCCATGTGCCCGGCCATTGATGAACAGGCTGCATGAACCGCAAATGCCCTCGCGGCAATCGTGGTCAAATGCAATCGGCACATCGCCTTTCTGGACCAACTCTTCGTTCAACACATCCAACATCTCTAAAAAGGACATATCCGGGCTTACATCAGAAACTGGGTAAGTTTCCATGCTTCCTTTTGCTTCAGGCCCTTTTTGCCTCCAAACCTTAAGTGTTAAGTTCATGATCTTATCGTTTGACCTGATCGAACAGGTTATTTATAGCTTCTTGTTTTTACTTCAACGGCTTCAAATGCGAGTTGTTCTTTGTGCAAGACAGACTTTCCTGGGTCACCAGTAAATTCGTATGCACTTACAAAAGAGAAATTCACATCATCTCGCAAAGCTTCACCTTCTGGTGTCTGGTGTTCTTCTCGGTAGTGTCCTCCCGCTGATTCTTCTCTATCGAGCGCATCTAAACACATTAGCTCACCCAATTCAAGGAAATCAGCAACTCTTGCCGCCTTTTCTAGCTCCAAGTTCAGGTCGTTCATATCACCTGGCACTCTCACATCACTCCAGAATTCATCGCGCAAAGCACGAATGTCTTTCATCGCTTTCTTGAGGTCTTCTCCGTTACGAGACATTCCACATTCGTTCCACATTATTTTTCCTAGGCGCCTGTGGAAATGGTCAACGGTTTTAGTTCCGTTGATGTTCAGAAGCTTTTCCAAGCTTGCCGTCACCTCTTTCTCTGCCTTTTCGAATTCAGGTGAATTCGTGTCAATTTCTCCTGTACGGATATCGTCTGCCAAGTAATCTCCAATAGTGTACGGCAAAACAAAATAGCCATCAGCTAGTCCCTGCATCAGTGCAGAAGCACCCAGGCGATTTGCTCCATGATCACTAAAATTAGCTTCACCACATGCGTAACAACCAGGAATGGTTGTCATCAAATTGTAATCAACCCAAACACCTCCCATGGTGTAATGCACCGCAGGATAAATCTTCATTGGGGTTTCATAAGGGTTGTCGTCGGTAATCTTCTGGTACATCTCGAAGAGGTTTCCATACTTCGATTCTACAACGCCTTTTCCCAGTTTAATAATTTCTTCTTTCGAGGCATTTTCTAAGCCATTCACTTTAGCTTCTGTTTTGCCGTAGCGTTCAAATGCAGCAGCAAAGTCAAGGAATACGGCCTCACCAGTTTGATTTACACCAAAACCTTCATCGCAACGTTCTTTCGCAGCTCTGGAAGCTACATCACGCGGCACCAAATTTCCGAATGAAGGATATCTTCTTTCGAGGTAGTAATCGCGGTCTTCCTCAGCCAGCTGGACGGGCTTCATTTTTCCTTGGCGAATAGCCTCGGCATCTTCTTTTTTCTTAGGAACCCAGATTCGTCCATCGTTTCTCAACGATTCTGACATCAGGGTCAATTTGGACTGATGCTCTCCCGAAACAGGGATGCACGTCGGGTGAATTTGCGTGTAAGATGGGTTTCCGAAGAAAGCTCCTTTCTTGTGCACTTTCCATGAAGCCGAAGCATTCGATCCCATGGCATTAGTAGAAAGGAAGAAAACATTTCCATAACCCCCTGAACAAATAACCACTGCGTGGGCGCCGTGTCTTTCAACCTCTCCTGTCACTAAATTTCTTGCAATAATTCCACGTGCTTTTCCATCCACTTTCACGACATCCATCATCTCATGACGGTTGTACATCGTTACTTTTCCTTTGGAAATTTGGCGAGACATTGCCGAGTAGGCTCCAAGAAGAAGCTGCTGACCCGTCTGCCCTTTTGCGTAGAAAGTTCTAGAAACTTGAACACCCCCAAAAGAGCGGTTGTCCAAAAGACCGCCATACTCACGTGCAAAAGGAACTCCTTGAGCAACGCATTGATCGATAATGCTGGACGATACCTCAGCTAAACGATAGACATTAGCCTCTCGAGAACGGTAATCTCCACCCTTGATGGTATCGTAAAAAAGACGGTAAACACTGTCACCATCATTTTGGTAATTTTTTGCTGCATTGATTCCTCCTTGAGCAGCGATACTGTGGGCTCTTCTTGGAGAATCTTGGAAACAAAACGCTTTCACGTTGTATCCCATCTCGGCAAGAGATGCGGCAGCTGAGCCACCTGCCAGCCCAGTTCCAACGACGATTACATCAATCATTCGTTTATTGGCAGGGTTGACCAACTTTATCTTGTTCTTGTGGTTCGTCCACTTCTTATCAATCGGCCCCTCAGGTATTTTTGCATCTAGCTTTGTCATGACGAAAAACTTAAAAAATTAGATAAACATAAATGGGGATGGCGGCGAAGGCCAATGGCACGAGAACCGCGAATCCGTATCCAAGCGTTCTTATGGCAGCTTCTACCTTTGGTGTTTTAAGGCCCATGGAGGTGAAAGAACTCTGGAAACCGTGCCATAGGTGAAAACCTATAGCTGAGACTCCCAGAACATAAAGAAGAACGATCCACCATTCTTGAAAAGCGACCATCACTTCTTTGTGGAGATCTTTCATTACTGGACCGAGCACCTTTCCGCTTACAGAAACCACTTCATAATCGGCATTTACTGTCGCTCCTAGTATTTCTTCTCCAGACTTAAGTAAAAGTGCCGACCCATCTTCACTAATCATGTATGGCATTTCTCCAAATTTGTAATCATACCAGAAATCCTGCATGTGAAAAACGATAAAAGCAAGAATGATAGTTCCCAATACTCCCATGTTTCTAGAACTCCACATTGAATTTGCCGAGGGCTTCTCCTTTACATATCCCTGAGGCCTCGCTTTCCTGTTGTTTATAGTAAGAACCAATCCATCAATAGCATGGAAAATAATACTCACGTAAACGACGTAACTCAGGAGCTTCACCGCGGGATTTGTAGTCATGAAAACGGCGTACTCATTAAACTGAAGTTTTGCCGCGTAGCCATCTATAAAGAGCTGGAGGTTTCCAGCCAAATGACCGATTAAGAACAAGCACAAAAAGAGACCTGTAAAGGCCATCCAATACTTTTTTGCTAGGCTAGATTTTATCAATGCAGAATTACTCATGGTAAAAGCAGTTATTCAGAAAATTAAACCACAAATGTAAGGCTCCAAAGGGAATAAAGTAAAACTTCGGTCTATCTAAACTCATTCTACGCGTATTCTTTCAGCACAAACAATAAACATGGATTAAATCGTAAAGTTTACTTTTGGGAAAATCGAAAACCATCATGAGGTATCAGCCGCTCTCAGCAAAAACTTACATCAATCACCGAAGAAAGCTAACTGACCGAATGTCAGAGAGGGAAATGGCAATAGTTAGCTCAAACGACATTCTCCCAACAAATTCTGATGGCAATATGCCTTTTCGGCAAAACAGCGATTTACTTTACCTATCGGGAGTTGATCAAGAAGAATCTATTCTG
The DNA here is from genome assembly GCA_047632755.1 of Cryomorphaceae bacterium. GTDB lineage: Bacteria > Bacteroidota > Bacteroidia > Flavobacteriales_D > Cryomorphaceae > JAKVAV01. The sequence goes on along the minus strand of JBLIDT010000001.1, from coordinate 205,376 downwards.
GTGATTTTTCCAAGCGCTCACACCAAGGCGCACCGAGAAATTCTGTTTCTCAAGGAGACCAGTCCTGAAATTGCCATTTGGGAAGGAGAGAAATTGAGTAAAACACAAGCTCAAGACCTCACGGGAATAAAATCGATTATGTGGGTGGATAGCTTTGAAACGGTTCTGAAGACTTTAATGTCTGAAGCCGAAACGGTTTTACTCCCATCGAATGAGCACACCCGCAGATCGATTAAAACGGAGACGCGAGAAGAAAGATTCTCTAAATGGATTCTGGAAGAATACTCATTGCATACGTATGGCAGACTTTCACCGCATATGCATAGAATTCGTTCCATTAAAAGTGTCGAAGAAATCGAGCAAATGCAGCGTGCTTGCAAAATCACGGAAGATGGATTTCGAAGAATACTCAAGTTCACAAAGCCAGGCGTCAAAGAATACGAAATTCAGGCCGAGTTTATGCACGAATTCCTTCGTCAACAATCGAGGGGTTTTGCTTACGAACCAATCATCGCTTCTGGTTTTAGTGCCTGTGTTTTGCATTACATAAGCAATGAAAATGAGTGCAAAGACGGAGAAGTGATACTGATGGACGTGGCTTGCGAGTACGGCAATTATGCCAGCGACATGACTCGAGCAATTCCCGTGAACGGGAAATTCACTTCGAGACAAAAAGACGTCTACAACGCAGTGCTTCACGTCATGAAAGCGTCGAAAGAGCTTTTAAAACCAGGTGTATTCTTAGCTGATTACCACAAAAAAGTAGGTGACCTGATGGAGGAACAATTGATAAAACTGGGACTGCTTACTCAAGAAGATGTTGACAACCAAAATCCGTCAATGCCAGCATACAAGAAGTACTTTATGCATGGAACTTCACATTTTATAGGGTTGGATGTGCACGATGTAGGGTTGTGGACAGAACCTATAGAGGCTGGGATGGCGTTTACGGTAGAACCAGGAATTTATATCCGGGAAGAAAATTTGGGCATTCGTCTCGAAAATGACATCATCATTACCGAAGATGGATTCATTGACCTGATGAAAGATATTCCGATTGAGGTAGATGAAATTGAAGAGTTGATGAAAGCTTAGACTTCTTAGCCCAGTTGAAATTTCTCAGAATGGACTCTGTTGCCGTCTAAAATCAGCACAATATATTGGCCATTTTCAAATCCTGACAGTTTGAGACTTGTCTCCACTGAATCGATTTCGCCACATTTTAGAGTCCTTCCGTGTAAATCGAAAATGTCATAAGTTGTCTGTGAAAACTCAGGTTGGAAAGCAATTTGCACTGTTGAATTTTCTTGATCTACTTCTAACTTAACTCTGGTCTGAAAATCTAGCATAATCCGAATAATTCTAATCGGTAAATCTTACGCATTAGACTCCAAATGAGTTACGGAAAAAAATTCTGTATGTAGTTTAATGTTACAGAAATTCAACGGTCAGAAAAAACCCATCTTGACTCAATTTCCTTTGAAATTATTGAAACTTGTGTGATAAGTAAAGAAGAAATCATAGGCTTTAAGTTTTTGTTCATCTTAAATTTATGTCAACTTTATGAATTCAATGAAGACCAAAAAAGGAACGGACTATGTGAATCAATCATCGGAGAATAAATAGTGTCTGCCCATAAAATTTATTATTGGCGTTCCGCTTGTTTTAAAAACAGTCATTGACAATCGTCAACTCCTTGATTTTTAAAACTACATGCGCCTTGCTAATGAGCTTTCTAGCTCAGACACTTGAGTAAATTGACAGCCGCTAAAACAGAAAGATCTTGGAAAGTAAGGGAAAGAAAATAAGAGCTTTAATAGTAGACGATGAATTTCATGCTAGAGAAAACCTCCGTTTTTTAATAGAGGAAAGCTCTCCTGAAATTGAAGTGGTAGGAACTGCAGATGGCGTTCCTGCTGCTGAAAAGATCTTTCACGAATTAAAACCCGACCTCGTATTTCTCGATATCAGAATGCCCTCTGGGGCAGAAGGATTCGATTTATTGGAGATCCTTGAAGAGGAGTCATTCCAGGTTGTGTTTGTCACAGCTTTTAAAGACTATGCCATTAGAGCCTTTGAACGTCGTGCTCTTCACTATGTCTTGAAACCTATTGACGAAACAGACCTAAGAGAATCTGTCCAAAGAATAATGGCGTCTCGTGCAAATTCAGAAAACCTGAAAAGTCAAGAAAATCTAAAGAATCTAAAGGAAGAGATAGAGGAAAATAAAGAGCCGGAGCGTCTTACGATTCATCATGCAAAAGGCATTCGAATAATTGAGGTCGCCGATCTCGATTTTTTAGAAAGCAGCGGAAATTGCACCATCCTGCACTTTAAAAACGGACAACAATATTTGGACACGCGAACACTGAAAGTATACGAGGCGTTGCTTCCGACCTTTTTCAATAGGGTTCACCGTTCGTTCATGATCAATCTAAAAGAGGCGCGTGAAATCCTGCATGGTGATGAGCAGGTGGTAATCCTAAAGTCAGGTAAAAGCATTCCTGTCTCTCGGGAGCGCAAGAAAGATTTGATTGAAGCCGTTAAAGGCTTGGGTTAGATCGACGAGAGCTACCATTGACTCATTGAGAGTATCCTCCCATCCACTTTTAGCAATTCGCCAAAAAGCTATTTCATAACTTCAGGCAAAAGCCAGCCTATGAAAGCTTTAATAGTAGATGACGAAAAATTCTGCCGCGACAATCTTAAAATTCTCCTTTCGGACTACTGTTCGGGGATCGCTGAAATTGAACTTGCTTCCAATGCCGAGGAGGCCCGTGAAAAACTATCAAGTTTTAATCCTGACATCCTATTTTTGGATATCATGATGCCAAAAGAAAATGGTTTTGATCTGCTCGAAAGCATCTCCAGCAAACCTAAATCGATTGTGTTTACCACGGCTCACAATGAATATGCCCTGCAGGCCATTAAGGCGGAAGCGCTGGACTACTTGGAGAAGCCAATCAATATCGACGATTTGCAAGACGCCGTCTCGAAAGCCTCAAAGAGGATCAGCGACATGTCTAACCCAAATGACATTGTAAGACAAGTTCTGAAGGAAATCTCTAAAAAGTCAGACAATGAAAAAATTGCCATCCCAATGAGGGAAGGTTTCGAATTGATTGCCGTCAAAGACATTGTCCATTTGGAGGCAAGTGAGAGTTATACCCTCATCTACTTGTCAAGTGGAAAACGCATTGTTAGCAGCAAAAACATCAAGGTATACGAGGAGAAACTAGACGAAACTATTTTCTTTAGAACACATAAATCGCATATTATCAATGTGAAGCATCACTTGCTTCGCTTTAGCAGAGTAGACGGGAACTCTGCCGTGATGAGCAACGACAAATACGTGCCGATATCGCGCAGAAAACTTCAATCATTCTTAGAAGAAATAGTAGGTTCGTCTGAAGAATGATCAAACAGAGTTTATTTCTTTTCTTTTTTTTCCTTTTCGGATTTAACGTTGTAGCTCAGAAGTCAGCTTACATCGCTTATGGCTTGGAAGATGGGTTGCCTCAATCCCAAGTTAGAGCGATTGCTCAGGACTCTTTTGGTTATCTCTGGATCGGAACCATGGCGGGACTTAGCCGATTCGACGGAACTGAATTTAAGAATTTCAGTAAAAAGGATGGTCTTAATGACAATCAAATTAATTGCTTCTATCAAGGGTCTAAACTTTATGTTGGCACGACAGGGGCATTGTGTTTTGTGCAAGGTCAGGAGATTTCCAGCATCCTCTTTCCAGAAGAATTAGGAACTGCAAAAGTTATTGATTTTGCCGAAAGCAGAGATGGCAGCCTCTACATGGCAACTGCCGGTAACGGAGTTATAAAATGGGATGGCGACGAGTTCAGCTCCATTTCTACCGATGATGGATTGCCCGATGACTATGTGAGAAGCGTAGCATTCGACAAGACCGACCAGTTGTGGATCGGAACCCGCTCGGGACTCGTTATGCTAAAATCTTCCAAAGATACAATCACACCTCCAGATTCGACACTTCTAAAAATCAGCGTTAGCCAGATTAAAATGACTTCTGATGGTAAAATGGTCATCACAACATTTGGCAATGGAATATTCTTTATTGAAGGAGATTCCATTCAAAACTACACCTCAAATGATGGACTAAATTCAAATTTCATAAGGTGTTTCGAGGAATTGTCTTCGGGACAATATTGGTTCGCTTCGAAAGTTGGTTTAGCAAAGTTTGAAGATGGCGAAATTGACACTTATGATGAAACGAATGGGCTTTCATATGCTAACATTAAGTCGCTAGGTCAAGACCGGGAAGGGAACTTGTGGATTGGAACAGATGGTCAAGGTTTACTTCGGAGTGCTGGAGAAGTGTTTCAAACTTATTCCGTTCAAAGTGGGCTCAATTCCGACTTAGTCATGAGCATAGCGGAAGGTGGCGACGGATCATTGCTTTTGGGAACTTACGATTCGGGTATTTCCGTTCTCCAAAACGACACCGCCATCAGCTACCCCTTCAATGGGTTCTTGCCTTCATTTACCGTTTGGTGTTTGAACAATGGTCCTGATGGTTTATTGGCGGGCACATCTTCGGGGCTATTTTTGGAAAAGAATGGTCAAGTTCAAATTCTAGACAAGCAAAGTGGATTACCGGGAAATCGCATCACTTCCATTTATCGAAAAAGCTCTAAAGAACTTCTTGTAGGAACAGAAAATGGTATTGCTTCCTTGAACTCAAATTTTGTCATTGAAGGAATTATTTCGAATACCGAGGATAAAAATCTTGGCGGCGTAAGGGCAATAGCGGAATATGAGGGTGAAATAGTCTGTGGTACCGATATAGGCTTGGTCAGGATAAATGGCGAAATCGCTACAATTGTTCCTGGCAATATCCCGTCTGAAGCAACCGTATATTGCATTAGTGAAGACGGGCATAAAAATTTATGGGTCGGCACATCTGATGGGCTTTTTGTGCTATCCGAAAATGGCGATAGCCTACGCGAAGCCAAATTTGCAAGTGGCTTCGGAGCTAAAAACGTGAACTTTCTGGCCCCGCTAAATGAGAACAGAATGCTCATCGGGACGAACAATGGGATGTACTCGCTTAACCTTGAAAAATACCATCAGACTTCTTCCATCGAAACAAAACATTACACTCGCTTTGAAGGGCTGTCAGGATCTGAGACAAATCAAAACGCTGTGTTTATCAAAGGGGAGTCCTTATGGTTCGGCACCACTCAAGGGGTAGTCCGCTTCGACATAGAAAAAGAACCAAAGCAGTATGCCTCCCCTTCTGTTCAAATCTCCAATATTCAATTGTTTCTCGAAGATGTGGAATGGAAAAATATAACGGATAGTTTTTCGACTGAACTAGGTCTACCCATTCAACCCGAGCTCAAATACAGCCAGAATTATTTAACCTTTAATTACAGCGGAATCTATTTTTCCAATCCAGAGAAGATTCGTTATCGCTACAAGGTTGAGGGAGTTGATGTCAATTGGCTTGGCCCAACCCGAAGCCGATCGGCTACTTATGCTTATTTACCCCATGGAGACTTTACCTTCCGGGTTCAATCATTCCAAGTCGACAACCCTGAACTGATCGCGGAAGCTGCATTTCCATTTTCAGTAAAGCCTCCATTCTATCTCACTCCATGGTTTTTCCTACTTGTTGCGATTAGCTTGGCGGGAGTGGTATACCTCATTTACTCGTCCCGCCTAAACAAAGAGAAAGAAAAACGAGAAAAACTTCAATTGACATTGCAGGCAAAGCTGATGCAATTAGAATCACAATCCTTGAATTCGAGCATGAACAGGCATTTCATCTTCAATGCCCTTAACTCCATCCAGTATTATATCAATATGCAAGACCGGAAATCAGCCAATCGGTATCTCACTAGTTTTGCCAAGCTTATCAGAAAAAACTTGGATAGCAGCCAACAAATGGATACCAGTTTGGGAGAGGAGTTGGAGCGATTAAAACTCTATCTGTCCCTTGAACAAATGCGTTTTCAAGAGAAGTTTGAGTATAAAATAGAAATTGATCCAGAAATTGATGTCGATGCATTGACTCTTCCAGCAATGATGCTTCAACCCTTCCTGGAAAATAGCATCTGGCACGGAATTTTGCCAAGTGATAAGCACGGAAAAATACTTATCCGAATTGTTTTGGGTGATGGTAATTATGAAATCATAATTGATGACAATGGTGTAGGAATTGACACCAGTTTGAACAGCAAAACCAGCACGCACGACGCCCACGTATCGCAGGGAATGAATATTACTCTAAATCGATTAAGGCTTTACCAAAACATGACTGGTTTGAGATATGAGGTAGATGGACCTTTCGAAAGAAAAACACAGGCTGGCAGCACAAAAGGAACCAGAGTGATCATCCGAATACCTAAAAAATCGACCGTTCCTGAACTTAAGCGGGATCATCCTTGGAAAATCAGGGCTGATGAAGTACTTTAGTTTATCGAGAATGCGAACAATTAGATATATATCCTTCTTTTTCTGCCTCACATTGGTCTTTAGTTGCACCAAACCCGAGAATGATTCGCCTAGCAGTATTGTACCGTCTTCCATCACCGATGAGAATTTCCGTGATTTTGATGTAAGAAACGAAGGCGTATTGCCTTTGGAGGATGAAAACCCTGTACCTGTTTTCATCAATGATGATGGAGACGACGAGTCAGGACCATCGGGAACAGGAAGTCCTAAATAGATTAGATCTTACCGTTTATTGTTTAAGATTCACTTTTTATGTGAGCCTTTTTTACTTTGATCTCAATCCACGAAGCGAATTGAGATGTCAAATAAAGCCTCTAACCAAGTACACGAATTAATCCATTCCATGGCTCCTGCCGAAAAGCGCTATTTCAAGCTTTATGCAGAGCGTCATTCAGGAAGTTCGAAAAACAACTACCACATACTTTTTCAAGCAATTGAGAACCAAAGTGAATATGACGAGGAATCAATTCTGAATCAGTTCAAGGGTGACCCCTTCGTCAAACATTTCTCGATTGCGAAAAATCGTCTTTACCATCAAATTCTGCGTTCTCTCGACGCCTTTCATGCCGAGAGCTCAGTAGAAGCAGAGCTCCAGCGCTACTTGCACTATGTCGAAATTCTATTCCAAAAGACCCTCTATAAGCAATGCTCCCGTGTTTTGTCTACAGCAGAAAAAATCGCAAAGAAACATGAAAAGCAGATTGTCCTGTTGCGGATTATCAAGTGGAAAAAGAAACTTATAGAAGTAAGGCATCACGAGGAAAAAGATCCCAAACTATATGAAGATCAAAATAAACTCCTTTCGGAATTGGCATTGGGAAATGAGCTTTGGAAAATAAAGGCAACTGTTTTTGAAGAATTATTCAGGGTGGGCCAAGCGAGGAGCCAAGAAATGGCGGATAGGAGCATCTTAGACTTAGACTCTTTGTATAAGTTCAAGGGAAAGTCAGAGGTTTTTGAGACCAATCACCTCATCTATCATACGGAGAGTGCCATCTATTTTAGGACAGGACACTATGAAAAATGTAAAATAGCTCTTGCGCAAAATCTCGCCCTGATAGAGGAACACCTTCACTTAGCCGCCGAAGAGCCAATCCTATATCATTCGGTGCTTACCAATCTTATCTACGTATCAGCTAAACTGAATCAGTTCGATGATGTCAAACGGTTTCTCGATGAAAGTAGATCCTTACCTGAAAAACTGAAAATAAACCCAACCGAACATATCGAATACCGCATCTTTTCGGACAGTTACGAATTGGAATTGGCCATATGCAACCTAACAGGGAACACCTCGCGAGGAAAAGAGCTGATAGAGGTTATTCCGCCAATGCTAGTGAGGTGGCAACACAAACACGGCGATGTAAGGCGCGCTTCTTTTTTGCATGGTCTTTCAGTAATGTTTTTCACTTTAGGATCTTTGGGAGAATCGCTAAAATGGAACAACGAATTGCTCAACACCATCAGCATAAAAAAAGCGGAAGATTCATTTTGTTTTGGGCAAATCTTCCATGCAGTGTTGCACTTCGAACTTGGCAATACTGATCTGTTGTCGGGAATAATTAAAAGCTTGAACAGATATCTCGATACTCGAGAGCGCCGTTACAAATTCGAAGAACACTTTATCAAACTGGCTAAAAATCTTGAAAAGTATCATTCTGATTCAGACGAAAGAAAATACTTTGAGACTTTCATCGACGCTGTTAGCCCCTTTGAAAATGAGGACTATGAAAAAATCGCATTTGAATACTTTGACTTCATCGCTTGGGCGCAAAGTCATCTTTCTGGAATCCCCTTTCAAGAAGCCGTTCGAGAAAGAGTTACAATGAAGAATGTGTTATGAATCTTTGTTCAAAAATGCATCCCATCCTTGAGCAGTGAGCTCTACGGCTTGACCATCTCTAGTAACAAGCAGTGGAGACCCACCTTCAGTAATATGACCAATAAAAGTGAAGTTGGGATTCCCTTTTAATTTGTCATAATCCCCTTGCTTTATGGTGAAGAGGAGCTCATAGTCTTCTCCCCCATTCAATGCGCATGTTGTAGGGTCAAGATTAAAGTCTTCAGCAGCCGTCATCACGGTAGGATCAATTGGAATCTTTTCACCAAAAAGAGAACATCCAACATTGGAACTCTTGCATAGGTGAAGAATTTCTGAAGCTAGGCCATCTGAAATATCAATCATTGAAGTAGGCTGGACGCCCATTTTTTCGAGAAGCTCTACCATGTCTTTTCTGGCTTCAGGCTTCAGTTGTCGCTCCAAGATGTAATCGTATCCTTCAAGATCAGGCTGAATATTTGGGTCAGATTTGAACACTGCTTTTTCTCTTTCCAAAATCTGCAAGCCCATGTAAGCAGCACCCAAATCACCAGTAACCACTAGTAATTCTTTGTCTTTGGCGCCATCGCGGTACACTACATTTTCTTTTTTAGCTCGACCAATAGCCGTAATGCTAATCATCAAACCACCGTTTGAACTCACTGTATCTCCTCCTACCAAATCAACTCCATATGTGTTGCAAGCGAGCAAAACACCAGAATAAAGCTCCTCAATCGCTTCCAGCGAAAAACGGTTACTCAAAGCCAAGCTGACCGTTATCTGCTCCACCTTTCCATTCATGGCATACACATCAGAAAAATTGGCAACAGCCGCTTTGTAACCCAGGTGCTTCAGCGGAACATAACTCAGATCGAAATGAACCCCTTCCACTAGCATATCCGTAGTCACCAACTTCACATGGTCTCCTGCATCAATTACAGCAGCATCATCTCCGATGCCTTTGATAGTAGATGGTTGGGAGATTTCTACATGTTTAGATAAGTGGTTGATTAAACCAAATTCTCCTAAGTCTGCCAGTTCCGTTCTTTCCATAATAATGCTCTTTGAGGGCCGCAAAGATACAGGTTCAGAATGTTTTGAAAGAATTTGTCAATGACCACATCAATAAACTGGAGAGGATTCGTTTGTTTACACGGGACTTGTTCAGTATTTTTGCAGGACAATTGGTTATTTATAATAGTTCTAAATAACCCTCTGTTTTGTTCAACATTTGCAAGCAGAGACTGTTAGACACTTGAAACAAAGCATATGATCAAAGTACGAGAAAGTGCAAAAGCCGAGGTACAAAGACTATTGACCAAAAGCGGTGCGGGTGAACAAGCCTTCATCAGAGTCGGCGTAAAAGGCGGAGGCTGCAGCGGATTAATGTATGACCTTGATTTCGACACTGATAGACAAGAAGGAGATAAAGAGTTTGAAGACAACGGTATCAAAATAGTGGTGGACAAGAAAAGCTACCTCTATTTAATTGGAACTGAGTTGGACTACTCTGGAGGTTTAAATGGCAAAGGATTTGCTTTTGTCAATCCCAATGCAAATCGCACCTGCGGGTGCGGAGAGAGCTTTTCAATATAAGAAAAACACAATGGCAGTAGACGAAAATCAAATAATCGATGAGGTAACGAAAACCCCATACAAGTACGGGTTTACGACCAATATCGAATCAGATAAAGCACCCTTAGGAATCAACGAGGATATCATTCGATTGATCTCCAGCAAAAAGAAGGAGCCCCAATGGATGCTTGACTTCAGGCTTGAGTCTTACCGTAAATGGACGGAAATGACAGAGCCCGAATGGGCACATGTTCATTATAACAAGCCAAAGTTCCAGGACATCCACTACTACGCAGCTCCGCAACCCAAGAAAAAGCTAAACAGCTTGGACGAGGTTGACCCTGAATTGCTGGATACCTTTAAAAAATTGGGAATCTCGATTGATGAGCAAAAGAAATTAACTGGTGTGGCCATAGACATCGTTATGGACAGCGTATCCGTGGCTACAACATTCAAAGAAAAACTCGGTGAGTTGGGAATCATTTTCTGTTCATTCAGTGAAGCGGTTCAAAATCACCCAGAACTAGTTAGGAAATATGTTGGTTCGGTCGTGCCAAAATCTGACAACTTTTATGCAGCATTAAACAGCGCTGTATTTACTGACGGATCTTTCGCTTACATCCCACCTGGAGTGAGATGCCCGATGGAACTTTCGACCTACTTCCGAATCAACGAAGCCAACACTGGCCAGTTCGAGAGAACGCTAGTTATTGCAGATAAGGGAAGTTACGTAAGCTACCTCGAAGGCTGCACCGCCCCAATGCGCGATGAGAATCAATTGCATGCCGCGGTCGTAGAACTAGTAGCGCTTGATGACGCGGAGATCAAATACTCCACCGTTCAAAACTGGTATCCAGGAGATGAAAACGGGAAAGGTGGCATTTTCAATTTCGTGACCAAAAGAGGGATTTGCGAAACCAACGCCAAGATTTCTTGGACTCAGGTTGAAACGGGTTCTGCTGTTACTTGGAAGTACCCGTCTTGTATCCTCAAAGGAGACAATTCAGTCGGAGAGTTTTATTCCGTTGCGGTAACCAACAATTACCAGCAAGCTGATACGGGTACCAAGATGATCCACATTGGTAAAAACACCAAAAGCACGATCATCTCAAAAGGTATCTCTTCAGGCAAGTCTCAAAATTCCTACCGAGGATTAGTGAAAATCAATAAGAGTGCAGAGAATGCGAGGAACTTTTCGCAATGCGACTCCCTTTTGATGGGCGACCGTTGCGGTGCTCACACCTTCCCATACATCGAGACTTCAAACAGCTCGGCAAAAGTGGAGCACGAGGCCACGACTTCCAAAATTGGAGAAGACCAGATATTCTATTGCCTGCAAAGAGGAATTAGCGAAGAGAAAGCCATCAGCCTAATTGTAAACGGATACGCTAAAGACGTTCTAAATAAGCTACCAATGGAGTTTGCCGTGGAAGCCCAAAAATTACTCGCCATTTCCCTCGAGGGAAGCGTAGGATAAACTCAGAAAAGACGACGAATGCTCAAAATTAAAGATATACACGCCTCAATTGAAGGCAAGGAAATACTCAAAGGACTCACTCTTGAAGTTCAGCCTGGAGAAGTTCACGCTATTATGGGGCCAAATGGCTCTGGTAAAAGCACCCTGGCATCTGTTCTTGCGGGAAACGACACTTTCGAAGTGACTTCAGGATCAGTTGACTTCCTTGGTAAAGACCTTTTGGAATTGGGCCCTGATGAACGCTCTCATGCTGGAGTGTTTTTGGCATTTCAATATCCAGTAGAGATCCCTGGTGTGAGTAACATCAACTTCTTGAAAGCTGCCATCAACGAAAAACGCGAAGCACTTGGGGAAGAACCCATTACAGCGAAGGAGTTTCTAAAAAGAGTAAAGGACAAAGCCTCTTTGGTAGAGCTGGACAACAAGCTCACCAACCGTTCGGTGAACGAAGGTTTTTCGGGCGGTGAGAAGAAAAGAAACGAGATATTTCAAATGGCTATGCTCGAGCCAAAACTGGCCATTCTCGATGAGACCGATAGTGGACTCGATATCGATGCCCTAAGAGTCGTAGCGAATGGTGTGAACCAACTTCGTAGTGAAGACCGATCATTTATTATTGTAACACACTACCAGCGCCTTTTAGACTACATCATTCCAGACTTCGTTCACGTGCTTCACGATGGAAAAATCGTGAAAACTGGAGGCAAAGAATTGGCTCTGGAACTCGAAGAGAAAGGATACGATTGGATTAAGAAAGAAGCTGAAACAGTAACTGCTTAACTATGGAATTAGCAAAAGAAATGACAAAAGAACAAGCGGTCTTGGATTTCATGAGGAGTTCATACAAAAATGCTGTTCCCAATTCTTTCGACTCCTTAAGCAATAGTAGTTTACTCAAGCTTGAATCACTGGAGTTTCCTACCACGAAATTGGAATATTGGAAGTACACGAGAACAGGCCAAATAGCGAATAAGGAATGGAGGTTCGGAGGGTTGAAAAACATCGACCTTCCAGAAAATTTGCCCGTATCAAAAAACCGAATGGTTTTTGTCAACGGTCACTTCGACGCCAAAAGATCATCACTTCCCACAGCGGAGGGCTTGACGATTTTGCCTTTCGCGAAGTCAGGTATTGCCTCGACCATCGCGCAGGGAGAAGAAGATATTTTCAGAGCTTGGAACACCGCCATGCCGCAGGATGGCTATCACATTAGCGTAGCTAAGAACAAGGCGATTAAGGATTCTTTGCAAATCGTTTTTCTTTATTCTGGCCAAAACACGATTTCTCAGCCACGTTCATTTGTGGAGGTGGCAGAAAATTCTGAACTAAAGATTTCAGAGTTTCACATTCACTCAGCGGGCAGTTTGGCTTTCGCTAATGTGCACTCTGAAGCAGTCGTGGGCGACAATGCTCATCTCAAGATTGACATTGTGCAACACGGTTCCGAAAAAGGATTTCATCTGCACGAAACTTTCGGTGAACAAGGAAAAAACTGCACTTACACGCAAAACACATTTACCTTGAGTGGAAACTGGACGAGGAATAACTCGACCATTCGACTAATTGATGAGCACAGTGAATGCAACTTGAACGGTTTCTATATCCCGAATTTGAAGGAGCATATAGATAATCATACAATCGTCGATCACGAGAAACCAAATTGCGTGTCGAACGAATTGTACCGCGGAGTGCTTCTAGACAAGTCGACAGGAGTATTCAACGGAAAGGTATTTGTAAGGCAAGACGCCCAGAAAACCAATGCATTCCAGAGCAACGGAAACATCATTGCATCAGATATGGCAACGATGAACTCGAAGCCAGAATTGGAAATTTACGCCGACGACGTGAAGTGCAGCCATGGCAGCACTACCGGACAACTCGACGACGAAGCGATGTTCTATTTAATGGCTCGTGGATTGTCCAAAGAAAATGCACGCAAACTCTTGATCAATGCATTCGCCGAAGATGTTTTGGAGAAGCTCGTGAATGAAGATCTGAGAGAAATCATAGAAGATACTATACACACAAAACTGGCTTAAATATGGCCGAAACAGCAATAAAAACGATAACACTACCCGATAATACCTCATTCATAGAGGCTTTCCCCATTCTCAAAAGAGAAGTAAACGGGCATAAGCTAGTCTATCTCGATAATGCGGCATCAGCTCAAAAGCCCAAACAGGTTTTGAAGGCCATTGAAAACTATTATTTCAATGAGCACAGCAATGTGCACCGAGGTGTTCATTACCTCAGCCAATTAGCTACGGAGAGTTACGAAGGTGCCAGAGAGAGAATGCGCAGATTTATCAACGCTTCTTCCACGAAGGAAATCATCTTCACCAAAGGGTGCACGGATGGCATAAACTTGGTGGCATCAGCTTTCGCGAAAGCTCACCTCAAAGAGGGTGATGAAGTTCTCATTACCGAAATGGAGCACCATTCCAATATTGTTCCATGGCAAATGGCCTGCAGCGATAAAGGAGCAAAATTGGTCGTAGCCAACGTTAACGAGGACGGCTCGATTGATATGGACGACTTAAAGTCGAAACTATCTGATCGCACCAAGTTGGTATCGGTTGTTCATATTTCAAATGCACTGGGGACGATCAACCCCGTAAAAGAAATAGTAGCCGAAGCGAAAAAATTCGGAGCCTACACGCTAGTAGATGGAGCGCAAGCTGCGCCACACGGTGAAATTGATGTTCAGGATATCGATTGTGATTTCTACGTTTTCTCCGGACACAAAATGTACGGTCCCACAGGTAGCGGTATCCTTTACGGAAAAGAGTCTGTGCTTGAGAATATGCCTCCTTATCAAGGTGGTGGAGAGATGATCAAGACGGTCACTTTCGAAAAGACGACTTACAACGAACTTCCTTTCAAATTTGAGGCAGGCACACCAGATATGGCTGCTGCCATTGGCCTAGCCGCGGCGGCAGATTTCATGGAAGACTTTGGAATTGACAATATCTCTGAAATCGAAAATGGATTAGTGGCTTACGCTACGGAAAGACTTTTGGAAATTGATGGCCTAAAAATCGTCGGTACTGCTGACCACAAAGCCAGCGTAGTATCTTTCGTGGTAGAGGGAACTCACCCTTCTGATATCGGAGCGATTATCGACAAGCTGGGAATAGCCATCAGAACGGGGCATCACTGCACCCAACCCTTGATGGATAAGTTCGGATTACCAGGAACGTGTCGCGCATCCTTCGCTGCATACAATACCCTCGAAGAGATTGACTTGCTAACCGAAGGCGTGAAACGCGCCGTAAATATGTTGAGATAATGGCTGAGTCGATTCGAGAACGCGAAGAAGAAATCATTGAAGAGTTCGAATTTTTTCCCGACTGGATGGAAAAATACGAGCACCTCATCGAGCTGGGGAAAAGCTTACCCATGATTGATGAGCAGTACAAAAAAGAGGAAAATCTGATCAAAGGGTGCCAATCGAGAGTATGGCTTCACGCTGATCGGGAGGAAAACAAAATACTGTTCTCTGCCGATAGCGATGCCATCATTACCAAAGGAATAGTTGCCTTGATGATTCGCGTGCTCAACAATCAGAAACCAGAAGACATAGTGAGTGCACAGCTGAGCTTCATTGATCAAATCGGATTGAAAGAACACCTATCACCTACTCGATCAAACGGACTCGTTTCGATGGTTAAGCAAATGAAGTTTTACGCTTTGGCCCATCAGGCAAAACAATAACCGCAATGGATAAAAAGCAACAAGAGGATATCATCATCACGGCTATAAAAACAATTTATGACCCTGAAATACCCGTCGACATTTACGAGTTGGGTTTGATTTACGATATCAACATCGACACTGACCACAATGTGAAAGTCAGCATGACGCTGACCTCTCCTTCTTGCCCTGTGGCCGAATCATTGCCCGTAGAGGTAGAGGATAAAATCAAAGCCATCGAATTTGTGAATGGCGCCAAAGTTGAAATTACTTTTGAACCGCCGTGGGACAAAGAAATGATGAGCGAAGAGGCACAACTCGAACTAGGTTTCTTGTAATGAGTGATTTCGAAATCGTAAATAAAGTAGCCAAGAGTGGCCTAAATGTCATCGAAATGGATGAATTCGTTTCCGATGAAGCGTTGCTCCAAATAGATATCAAGGACCAACTCTGGGAAGGAATTGCACTAAAAGAGAAAGACTTTCGCGAATACGTTTCGACTCACGACTGGAGTCAGTATCAAGATAAGGCAGTTGCTGTTTTTTGCTCGGCAGACGCGATCATCCCAAATTGGGCTTTTATGCTTATCGCTTCAAGGCTTGAGTCATTTTCGTCTGATATTTACTTCGACACTCCTGCCGAAGCAGAGAAAAGCCACATTGAAAAGGCTATCGATGCGCTAGATACATCAGAATACGAGGATGCGAGAATCATCATCAAAGGGTGTGGAAAAAAATCCGTTCACTACAGCGCTTACGGTAAACTTACCGAAAAGCTAATGCCAGTGGCTAAGATGATTATGTTTGGTGAACCTTGCAGTACGGTGCCTATTTACAAAAAGAAGAAAGTTTAATAAGCCCTTTCGTTTTTCCCTTCGTAATAGTTTATGAATGCCCGATTGACCACCTTGTTTCCGCCTGGTGTGGGGTAATCTCCTGAGAAGTACCAGTCGCCGAGGTGATCGGGACAAGCCTTGTGCAATCCGTCCAACGTTTGAAAAATGATCTCTACTTCGCACTCCACTTCTGGTGGCGTAAGCAGCACCGAAATTTCTGCTGAAACCTCCTCATAGGTGAAGGGTGTAAAAATCTCTTTCGCATAATTGCGAATTTCGGACTTATCCAACTTCTCTTGGTTCTTACACTTCTCGTAAACGTCTGAAATAACTCTCTCCTGACCCGTTTTCTTCAGCAGGCTAATGCCCGCTTGAAACGCAACGAAATCTCCGAGTTTCGCCATGTCTATTCCGTAGCAATCGGGAAAACGAATTTGAGGAGCACTGGAAACTATTACGATTTTCTTCGGCTCTAGCCGGTTCAGAATTCGGATGATACTTTGACGCAAAGTCGTCCCTCGCACGATACTATCGTCGATAACCACGAGATTGTCCACGTTCGATCTTACTGCTCCGTAAGTGACGTCATAGATGTGCGCCACCATATCATCGCGCGATTCATCCTGGGTGATAAACGTTCTCAACTTGGCATCCTTCACTGCAATCTTCTCCATTCGAGGACGCAAAGCCAGAATCTTTTCCAGAGCATCCGCATCGGGTTTGTCTCCAAGATTCAAGATCATATCCTTCTTCTGGATATTCAAATGATCTTCCAACCCCTTCATCATGCCGTAAAATGCTACCTCGGCTGTGTTGGGAATAAAACTGAAAACAGAGTTCTCCATATCTCCGTCAATTTTTTCCAGAACGCGAGGAACCACCGATTTTCCGAGTGCAATCCGCTCGCGGTAAATATCTTGGTCGCTTCCTCTTGAAAAGTAAATTCGCTCAAAAGAACAAGCCTTACGCTCGCCGGGTGTTCGGATTTCGCTGAGAGTCATCGTACCATCATGGCGGATAATAGCGGCGTGTCCTGGGGGTAATTCATGAACATCTTCCACCTTCAAATTGAAAGCAGTTTGGATTACTGGTCTTTCTGAAGCAATTACAATTACCTCATCGTCTTCATGATAAAATGCTGGACGGATTCCATTCGGGTCGCGAAGTACAAATGCATCGCCATGACCGAGAAGACCTGCCATGGTGTAACCTCCATCCCAATCTTCCGCAGAATTGCGAAGGATTTCAGGCAAGTTGATGTGCTCAATTATTTTCTCTGTAATGTCTTTCTTGCTGTAACCAAGTGCCTTCCAATTAGCCACAAGGCGATCGTTTTCCTCATCGAGGTAATGACCGATCTTTTCCAATATCGTTACTGTATCCGATTTTTCCTTCGGATGCTGACCGATGTCTACAAGTAGGTCGAAGAGCTCATCTACATTGGTCAAATTGAAGTTACCCGCTACGACGAGGTTTCTGGTCTTCCAGTTGTTTTGACGTAAAAAAGGATGACAACTCTCGATGCTATTTTTCCCGAATGTTCCATACCTAACATGGCCTAAAAAGAGTTCACCAGTGAATCCCTCATTCATCTTGAGCCATTCCACGTCCGTCAGCTTATCCTCGTCTTTCTCGGCAAGCTCTTGAAAACGCTTATTGATGCGGTCGAAGCACTCCTGTATTGGACGCTGACTATTCGATCTTACTCGACTTATAAATCGAGAGCCTGGGGGCATATCGAGTTTGACATTGGCCACACCTGCTCCATCTTGCCCGCGATTGTGCTGTTTCTCCATAAGGAGATACAGTTTATTCAGGCCGTAAAAAGACGTCCCGTATTTTTCACGGTAAAAAGAGAGTGGTTTCTTGAGCCGGAGAAGTGCTATTCCGCACTCGTGTTTGATAGGATCGCTCATGAATTTTTAAGAAAGCGCGAAGTTAATTGAATTAATCCAAAAGTAAATAAATCAAAAACATATCAGACTTGTAAAGTAACTAGGAATGACCGAGCTCACAGCGTCAACCATTTAGGAGAATTAGCGTCTTAATTGTATATCTTTAAAGTTCCTCTATCGCGAAAATGCTCCTACCACCAAAACAGATAACAACACTGTTCTTATTGCTGATCCTTTTTCAGTCGGCAATTGCTGGTATAGACCCGCGTCTAGTAGAGAACAAAGGTCAATGGCATGAGGAGGTTCATTTCAAGGCTCTCACAGATGGAGGCTACTTCTTCATCGGCGAAAATGGAGTCACGGTTCAACAACTGGAGCAAGGGTTTTTTGATCACTTTCACGACTGGATCCAAGGAAATTCTGACGAACCGATAGGAAATACCCACACATTAAAATTTGACTTTGTCGGAGGAAATTTCAATGATTTCCATGGAGAAGAAGGTCTAAACCGAACGGAGAATTTCTTCATCGGAAACGATCTATCTAAACATGCAAAAGGAGTTCAGTCATTTCAAAGGGCTTACTACAGCAATGTCTACCCAAATATTGATTTGAGGTTTGACATTAAAAGCGATCGACTCAAATACGAATTCTTGGTGGCTCCAAATACGGATCCTAGCGAGATTCACGTGAACATTAAGAATGCTGAATCAATTGAGCTAAAAGATGGCCGCCTTATCTTTAAAACTAGCGTTGGTGAGATTTATGAAGAACAGCCATTCGTTTATCAACTTGACGAAAACGGTCGTGTTGAACGCGTGGAATGTAATTATCTACTCGAAGGCAACTTGGTGTCCTATGAATTTCCTGAAGGGTATGACACGAATCGGGAATTAATCATCGATCCTGAGATTTCATTTTCAACTTATGTTGGCGCGTTTTCGGATAATTTCGGGTTTACGGCCAGTTACGATAGCGATGGAGACCTTTACGGAGGCGCTATCGTTTTCGGTGGTGGATACCCCGTCGTGGGCGGCCCTTTCCAGATTAACTTTGCTGGAGGGGTGATCGATTGCGGAATCACCAAATTCAGTTCAGATGGGACGGAGTTGTTGTACAGTACATTCTTGGGCGGATCGGATAATGAAGCTCCTCATTCTTTGGTGGTAAACGAAAACAATGAACTTTTTATCTACGGAACGACAGGGTCATTTGACTTCCCAACCACTCCTGGTGCTGCACAAGAAAACTTTGCTGGCGGTCCTACTCTTACAGGGTTAGGAGTCTCTTACCTTCAAGGTGCAGACATTTTCGTAGCCAAGATCAGCGCTGATGGCACTGACTTGATCGCCGCTACTTACATCGGAGGGACGGGAAACGATGGCCTCAACTTTTCACCAGCCCTGGAATTCAATTTCGGTGATCGATTTCGAGGAGAAATCATTGTAGGAGACCAAGGTGGGGTTTACGTGGCATCCGTCACGCAGTCAACAGACTTCCCCTTTACCAATGGTTTTTCAGGCGCATACAATGGTGTGTCCAGCGGTACCATTTTCAACTTAAGTGGCGATTTAACTCAGCTTATTTGGTCCTCAGCTACAGGCGGTGATGTAGCCGAAGCTGCTTTTGGTGTTCAAATTGGTCCTGACGGAACAATTTACATAACAGGCGGGACAACAAGTGTTAACCTAATTTCTTCTGCGACGGGAGCTGACCCAAGTTATTCGGGTATGGTCGACGGCTATATCATGAGGCTCAGTGCCAATGGATCAACAGTGTTAAATTCTACCTATGTAGGTACTTTCGGCTTTGATCAAACCTACTTTGTACAGCTCGATACTGATGGAGAAGTATACGTAATCGGACAATCTTTGGGAGATATCCAAGTGTCACCAGATGTCTATTCAAACCCTGGTGGGCGGCAATTTGTGCAGAAATACAGCGCTGATCTTACTACGCTGGAATGGAGCACCACGATAGGAAGCAACGACAATCAAATCAATTTTTCTCCTTCGGCTTTTTTGGTTACCAATTGCAGCGATATTTACGTCTCTGGGTGGGGCGGAAGCACCAATAACTTTGGGCAAGCAGGAGGCACAACTTTTGGCCTACCTACGACCCCTGATGCATATCAATCATCTACCGATGGGAGCGATTTTTATCTAATGGTACTCAGTGAAGATGCGCAAGACCTTACCTATGCCACTTTCTTTGGTGGCAGCCAAAGTGCAGAACACGTAGATGGTGGTACGAGTCGCTTTGACAAAAACGGAACTGTTTATCAGGCTGTGTGCGCGGGCTGCGGAGGTCTGAGTGACTTTCCTAGTCAACCTGGCGTATGGTCGCAAGCCAATCCATCTTCGAACTGTAACTTGGGCGTTTTTAAGTTTCGTCTTTCCTCAGTCTCAGCATTGGCTGACGTAGACTTCACCGCTATTCCCCTCTGTCAAAACGAGCCTGCAGTTTTCACCAATCTCAGTGAAGATGCAAATCTGTTCTTATGGGATTTTGGTGACAATAATACCAGCGATGAATTTGAACCTTCACATACTTACACTGAACCAGGAATTTATACGGTAACTCTTCTCGCAGAAGATAGTGAGGGATGCCTTGGCCCTGATTCAACATCTATCGAGGTGGTAGTTCTTCCTGCACCAGAGGTAGAATTCGACTTTGAAAACAACCCATTATGCACGGGAGAACAGTTGACCCTTGGGGCAACTGGAGCAGATAGCTATTTATGGATGCCTGCCGACGTGTTTATTAATAACACCCTAGCAAATCCCATCTTTATTGGAGGGCAGACCACAACCATAAGCCTGACAGGAGCAACAACCTGTGGTAGCCAGACTTTAGAAATTACCATCGTAGTCGGTGCTATCGAAGTTCAGCTTGAAGAAGAGATCCTCCTCTGCCCTGGAGAATCAGCTCAACTAAACGCCTCTGGTGGCTCGGAGTATTCCTGGTCTCCCACTACGTTTCTAGATAATCCTAGCGTATCTAATCCGACGGTAACTCCTGACACTGACATAACTTATGAGGTGACCGTAAGCACTGAACAAGGTTGTGAAGGAACGGCAAGCATTCAAGTAATATTATTGGAAGGACCTCCTGTGCTTTCAGGTGAGACGGACTATGCGACTTGCAACTCCATTGCTGTGGAGCTAGATGTCAGCGGTGGTGTTAACTACTCTTGGCTACCAGTAGAGGGTTTAAGTAATCCCTCCATTTCCAATCCAACTGCTAACCCTAGTTCTGAGACGGTTTATACGGTTACATCAACCAATCAGTGCGGAGCTGCCAGTCTGGATATTCTCGTAAGAACAGAGTTCATCGATATTTCTCTCACAACAGACTCAATCGGCTGTTTCCTGACACCTATCGGGGTCAGTGTAACTGGAGGGGCAACAACCTATAGGTGGCAACCAGAAAACCTCTTTGCCGATCCCCACGCCGAAAACACTTCTGTTGAAATTTTAGAAACAACAGAAATATCAGTGATCGGATTTAATGAAGATGGTTGTTTTGATATTGAGACTCGTCTGATAAGAATATACCCTAGACAACCGATTTACTTGGGTCTTGACGAAGTGATCCCATTTGGCGGGGAAGCCACTATTGAGGCTTTTAGCAATTACCTCATTACATGGGTTGACAGTCCATACTTAAGCTGTCTGGACTGCGACAACCCGACAGCGTCGCCACCTGAAACATCGACTTTTTACGCTACGATAGAAACAGCTGATGGATGCATAGAAACAGATTCCATTTTGGTAACGGTTACAGGAAACATGTACGTGCCCAATGCCTTCACCCCTGATGGTGATGGTATCAATGATCTATTCAAAGCTCAAGGAATCGACATCATAGAGTTCAGGATGCAAATATTCGATAGATGGGGAGAGCTTATTTATATCTCAAACTCAATCGATTATGGCTGGAACGGGAGCTCTCCTGACAGCGACTATTATGCACCATCAGGCACCTACCCTTACCGAATAGTCGCCAGAGAACATACTGGTGAAGTTTTTGAATTGAAAGGAATGGTTACATTGAT
The DNA here is from genome assembly GCA_047632755.1 of Cryomorphaceae bacterium. Taxonomy (GTDB): domain Bacteria; phylum Bacteroidota; class Bacteroidia; order Flavobacteriales_D; family Cryomorphaceae; genus JAKVAV01. Next base: position 183,536 of record JBLIDT010000001.1, on the reverse strand, counting down.
TCGTTAGGCAAATCGCGGATCAGTTTCCATTTTTTGGCTGCAGCTCCCGCAGGTTCTTAACTCCTCACTTCCATAGAATTCACGAAATCTTGGTAGGAAGTCCGTCTCGATATTTTCAAGCTTAAAGTAAGTCTCGTGCAGTTTGTTGTTGCAATTGTCGCAAAACCAGAGGAGACCATCTTTTAAGTCAGTCCCTTTTCTTACCCTTTCAATTACTAGACCTACAGAGCCATCAGACCGCATAGGAGAGTGTGGAATTCGGGGAGGAAGAAGGTACATCTCACCTGATTTTATGGGAATGTCCACTGCTTTTCCATCTTGCTGAATCCTAACATTGATGTCCCCTTCCAGTTGATAGAACAGCTCTTCTGTTTCATTATAATGGTAATCTTTTCGGGCATTTGGCCCTCCAACAATCATAACGATGTAATCGGTTCCCTCTGGGTATAGGTTTTTATTGCCAACAGGTGGCTTGAGAATCTCTCGATTTTCGTCGATCCACTTCTGTAGGTTAAACGGCTTTGCAATGCTCATAAACTCATTCATTAGTAACGCTTAAAGTTAGCGAAAATCAGTTCTTGATCAGAACGAATTCAGTGCGTCTGTTCTTGGTGTGCTCATCATTGGTGCAGTAAATACCGTCCTTGCATTCATTAACCAGCTGACTCTCCCCGCGGCCTTCATAGGAAAGTCGGTCAGCATCTATCCCTCTTCTGATTAAATATCTCACAACTTCTCTGGCTCTCAAATTGGAAAGTTGCTCGTTGTAGGCTCTTGGACCTCTGTTGTCAGTGTGAGACAACACTTTGATCTTTTGATCGGGGTTCTGTCTCAAGAATCCACAAAGATTATCTAGAGATTCAGTTGATTCAGGACTAAAGGTATAACTGTCGAAACGGTAGTAGATGTTTGGAAGGATAATGATCTTTTCTGCTTCTTCTACTTCCGTAAAGTCAAACTTCCACAAGCCTTTTGATTTCAGTACTCCTGTCTTCTCAAATCCGTGATAAATCGAAGTCAATTTTAACGCTTCCTTTATGTCAGCTCGAACATAATATATAGAGTCCAGAGCAACTTGACTAAAACTGAAAAGGCCATCTTCTGCAGCATATGATTCCGTCAGGAAATCATTTGATGAATCAAAAAGCTTTATCGCATCGCTAGTCATTAATTCAGCTGACACTCCCAGTAAATTCACGCGTGTTTCTGTAGCCCCAATTTTCTCTGCAGCTTCTTCTTGCTCCTCCCTTTTAGCTTCTTCCGCTTCCATTTGCGGTTTGTTTTGAGCCAACTCAACCTCATCAATAGCTCGTTTTGTTGAAGGAGGCATTAGTTCAAATACGAAGGCTGATGTCCCGTTAGGCCTCACCGTTTGAGTAGTGTCCCCTGAGCCATCGATTATGATTAGTTTGTCACTCAAATCAAAACTGCTGTTTTTGAAAAAGAGCTCATAGGCATGTCCTGTCGAAAGGCTTCCCATATCGATAAGGCCATCCTCATCCACTTCGCATATTCCAATTAAAGAATCACCAAGTGCCCATATCTCAGGATCATCGCCTGAAGGGAGGTTAGCACTAGAAACAATAGCGAACACAACTGGGATTACTACATCTGTGGACATCATCCAGTCAGCTTCAGCCCTAGCTCTGGTGTATGCAAAACTATTTCTGCCAGTGCTTTTCTGTAGCGTTGTAATGGGAGCTCCAGTTAGACCAAGAACATCGATTTCAACTTCTCCGGACGCACCCTTTGCTATGAGGTTATAAGATTCGTCCCATGTCAACCCCTTAACTAAAAATTTACCCGTGCTGTCGGTATGAACCTCGTTTAGGGCAGTTCCAGAATTATCTTCCATCACTACCAATACATTGCTAAAACCCTCGATTTCATTTGACACGACAACGCCAAAAAGATCGAATAGATGACTCTCATCGATATTCTCCTGTCTGTTTAGATCGAACTCATACTGCTCTAAAAACTCAATACTAAAGACCGAGATATCTGACGCAAATTCCTCCACCTTCATCCCTTTACTGTTATAAGCAGCCAGTATATACGGTGCATCAAATACCGAATCCGCCTCGATCGTATATAGTTCTCTGGTTAGTAATCCTGAAACAGTCATATTCTCATCACTGTTATTGACACCAACCATTTCGTTTCCAGAGCCGTCAAAAATTCGAAGTACCTTTTTTGTTCCACTCCTATCCTCCAATGCGAAAGTAAGTGTGTCCAAAGCAGTTGATGCGGGCTGAAAATACATCTCATAAATGTCATCTCCGCCAAAGCCCGTTGTTCTATTGGACGAAAAATAACCTGTTTTTTTGTCTATAAAATCTACTGCAAAATCATCGTAAGGAGAATTTATCGGAGCCCTTAAATTATAAAGACGGTCTTTAGAAGAGAGCAAGCTTACATAGTACAAATCGAGCCCCCCATAGCCTTGATCTCTTCGATCTGAAGAGAAGAATAATCGGTCATTGCAGATTTTGGGAAACAGCTCATTGCTGGGTGAGTTAATTGCAGGGCCTGCATTTTTAGGTAAAGTCCACTCACCGCCTTCCCAATCTGTATACCATAAATCCAACTGCCCATATCCACCTGGGCGGTCGCTTACAAAGTACATCCTGTTTCCGCCGTCGGTAAAGGTGGGATGTCCCGTGTTGAAGGTTCCGTTGTATTTAAATGATTTAAGATCTTCTTCAGTACCGCTTAGGTTTGAAAAGAAAATATTCATTTTCAAATCATAAAGTAGACCGTCGATTTCTCTGAGAGTAACAGCGTAGGTATCTGTTTGGGGTCGTTCTTCAATCGGTCCGTCGTGGTAATAATATTCTCTTCCTTTTAAAAGCATTTTGGCTCTGCCAAACTTTCCAATGTCATCTTTTGGACTGGTAAAAAGGAGGTGCAAACTTTGGTTTGTAAATGCGGAAGGGTAAAGCACCTGCACGGTCAAATGATCGGCTAGATACATTAATCCGTCTTCCGTAACGTAGGGGGCATACTCGTTATATACGGTATTCAGCCCCTGAATGTCAGTAACGGTACTTCCCGACGGCACTGAATCCCATTGCAGCAAATTCCCCGTTTTGTTCAGCCATTTATATCCTCGAACCTTTGTTCCGCCTTCACCAAGCATTCTTGATAAGTTCACGTATGCTCGAGAAAAATCGTTGTTTGCAATCAAAACGTCTGCGTAAAGAATCATCTCTTTTTCGTTGACGGACCTCTCAATATCCATCAATTCGGCCACGTCCAAAGCGTCTTGATACCGCTGCAGCATATAGTATGACTCGATCAGTAACGCTCCTGCATTTCTATCTTCCAGATTGCCTTCAAAAGCTTGCTTGAGTGGCTTAATGGCATCTTGGTATCTTCCTTTGTTTACCAGCTTCTCTCCTTTTCTGGTTTGAGCCATCGCACTTGATACAATCATCATTAGCAGAAGTGGTAGAACTATCTTGAGGTATTTTGGAAAAAACTTATTCATAGTTTAAAAATCGGGGAGGGAAGTTTACAGTTTTTGTGTGCTGTAAAATTGAATTTCTATTCGCCTATTTTCTGCGTGCTCTTCATCAGTGCACTCGACATCGTCTTTACAGTGATTAACGAGTCGCGCTTCACCAAAGCCTTGTCCTGAAATTCGACGGGGCTCAATCCCGCTTTGTATCAAGTATTGCTGTACACTCTCAATTCTCTGTTGTGAAAGTTTCAAATTATAGGCCGCCTCTCCGTTTGAGTCAGTGTGTCCTGCAAGTTTTATAGCCACGTGAGGATTCTCTCTAAGTATTGAAATCAGTTTATTCAATACCAAGCCAGCGCGTTGGCTCAATTGAGATTCATTGTGTTCAAAGTAGATGGCAGGCAAGTTGAATTTTTCCTCCTCAGCCACTTTGACTTTTACATTCATTTCATTTGTAATGGTGATTATTTTATCAGAATCTTTTAGTCTTACATATACAAACTCGCCCCCTGCATTGGGCATAATGCTTTCAATAACCTCTCCGTCTTGGTTGAAAATTCTGATTTCAGAATCCATATCCACCACTACTGATTGAAATGAATAAGCTTCATCGGGCTTCACTTGATCAAATATAAATTCGCCTTTCTCATTGGTAAAAGCCCGCGCAATGGTAATCCCTTCTGAATCCTGCAAAAAGATTTCTATGCCTTTTTTAATTCCTTGATCAGAACTCAAAAGCAAACCTGCAATATCAACAGACAACATACTCTCGTCTTCGTTGACCACTCTGCCGAGTGAGTAATCTTCTGGGGCGAGCAACATAAATTGGGCTTGGCCTGATTCGTCCACTTCCAAGGACTCCATCAAACTAAAATTTTTGTCAAAAAGCAGAACTTTTTCGCCTCCATCCAGCTTTCCTTTATCAAAGGAAATGGTGTAATTCTCAAGTCCTTTGAGGCTCGCGAAAGTAAATCGACCGTCTTTGTTCACATAGGTGTAGTCGAGAAGATTGCCCTCGCTATCTAATAATTCCACTTTTTCACCCGCGACTATTTCATCGTTTTTCACTTCCCCATGCATCAGGTCAAACAATAGTCTAGATTTGAAGGGCTTCACCTTCACAATCAAATCAAGAGAATCAGGATATAGCCTATCCGTGTTTATAAAGGCCAACTCTCCATTTACTGTGTACGGATTAAAATCATCGCTTGCACTATTCAAGGGGCTTCCCGGGTTTGTCGTTTTTCCATCGTGGTAGAGCAAAACGTCATATCCTCCCAATGATTTTTCGAGATTATTGGTGGCAAAGTACAGTGAGTCTCCCGCCCCTGCTGGGTATACTTCATCAAATTCAGAATTGACCATCGCACCTAAGTTGATGGGCTCCCCCTCTTCTTCATTGATGTTCATCTTCCAAATGTCCATTCCTCCGTAGCCTCCTTCACGATCTGAAGAAAAAAGGAGCCATCCGTCTTTGGTGACGGTTGGGTGAGCGTAAGCACCGCCTTTATCAATCCATTCTAGTAGTTTGTGCTCTTTACCGTCCCAAGTATATATGGCAAAATCATCGTGAAAACCAGTTGAAGTAATTGGTGCTTGATAGTAGGCGCCGTAGTAGAGCAAAGTGTCCTCGGTAATCCATCCCGTAGAAAGTTGGAGCCTAAACTTATCCTGCATGCGAGAGAATTCTTTGATTAACTCTTTCATATAAGTAGAATCGACTGCTGCCGATTCGAAAAAAACTTTTTCCTGTGTCATTTTTCTGGGGAAGAAGCTTGTTTGAACTTCCTCTTTTCGCAAAAGAATTGGGGCATCTAGGAAGGCAAATAGCATGTGCGAGATGGAATCATTTGCGCCAAAAGCCCTGATAGAATAGAGTTCATCTTTCTTTCTCATACCGAGAAATCCTTCCAACTCATGTCTCAATTCGGTTGCCTCTTCACCTTCCTGTCCTTGAAGTATTTCAAATGCCTCTTCGTAGCGTCCGTTCCACTTCAGAACTTCTGCATAGCGGAAGTTTCCACAGGAATACTCTCCATTTACGACCAAGTGACGATAGGCTGTCTTGTATTTCCCTTGACCTAGAAGTTCTGTCAACTTGTCACAATGGCTCGACTCATTTTGGCTATGAACGCCAAAAGAGAATAAAAACAATGCTATGGTCAAGGGGAGACGTTGCACGTTTGCTAGAAGTATCTTAGAGTAGAGGATTTAGTCTTGTATAAATTGAAATCATATCCGATGAAAAGCTCGTGTGTGCCACCTTGCTGAGACAGCAGTGCATTTGTAGTCAAGTCATATGAGTATCCAAAGTGGAAATTATCATTTAAATAGAAATGACCGCTGAAAACCACCCCAAATTGGTAGCGGTATGTAGCGGTAACCCACAAGTCATTGTTAAATCCCACGCTCATGTTGGCATCAAATTGCCACGTTCCATCAGTCTGTGCACGCACTAATGTGCTTGGTTTTAAATCTACTTTCTCAGAAATCGGGAAGATATATCCCCCAACCAAATTGACACTAGGCTCCAACCTAGCATCGATCATATCGCTAGCACTTAAATCAACGCCGTTCAGATTCATAATACTCAAGCCTCCATATCCTCGACTTGAAAGGTACATCACCCCAAAATCGAAGACTGGTCTCCACTGGCTTGCTTCTGAAACAAAAGCTACAGGATCTGATCCGTCTGGAAAATCAAGCTCGTTCCAATTATATCTATGATTCAAAGCACCGCCGCTCAATGCAAAAGAAATTCGATTGCTCCCTTCTAATTGAAGCTTATACGATACCGATCCATGCATAGATGTATGCTCTCTGGCTCCTATTTGATCGTTTTGAAACCACAACCCTACTGCCAGTTTTTTATTCAGAATAGGGGAATGCGCCGAGAAGTAGGCCGTTTTGGGAGCTCCGTCGAAGCCCACCCATTGGGCCCTATAGCTCAAAGCGGTTGCCACAGAATTGCGCTCGCCTGCATAAGCTGGATTAACAGCATACAGATTGAAAATGTACTGCGAATACAGAGAATGTTGCTGGCCAAAAGATTCGGCAACAGCCGAGAACAAGAGAAGCAGTATGACTAAGAACTTTCTCATCTGATCAATTCTATATATCCTTTGAATGTTATTCCGCCTGCTTCTACAACGTAGAAATAGGTTCCTGATAAGAGTTCAGTTCCAGACTCAGACTCGCCATTCCAGACGACGTCATCGTTGTTGTAATTCCTTGCAGAAAAGACTTGCTGACCCCAGCGGTTAAAAATCTCCACCTTGTTTTGCTTAAATTCCTCCAAGTCAATATTCTCCATAGTCCATGTGTCGCTTTTTCCGTCACCATCAGGTGTAAAGGCGTTGAATATTCTTAGGACGCAATTTGAAGCGGGACCAGGCAGAACCTCAAACTCAACCGTTTCTTGGCAAAATCCCGAAAACACAGTAACAGAGTACAATCCTGGCAATAGCCTGTCAAGACTATCTATCTCAACAATACCGTTGCTCCAAACTATCTCATAGGGCGGAGTACATCCTGTAATCTCACTTATGTATGCACTCCCATCCGAAGAGGTTGGGCATGATGAGGGAGTTGTTGCTACTGCAATACTTAAGAAACCTTCGGTAAGTGGCTGATGAAAACCCTGAGTAAGGATAAGTCCATTGTTGCCAATGGTTGAGATGACGGATTCTCCAACAGTTTGCTCCATAATAATATTACCACCAAGTGAAAATGAACCACCTGAAGAGCCGATCACCTGGCGATCAATTACGACTTGTGCCGAACTTGACAAAGCCAGCAGAAGCATAAAGACGATAAGCAATATTTCGCGTTTCCTCAAGTTCAATTTAGTTGGTCGTGTACTCAATTACAGCTCCATAAACTCTCTGATCCACATCCTCTAAAGCAACATTATCATCACCCTCAAGAGTGGTAAAGCGGACATATAGTCTATAAGAATAAGCAGCATTGTCTACTACATTTTGATTGGTAATGTTGAGGTCGAGTTCTACATCTCCCAGAAGGCCACCGGCCAAAACAGTTATCAAGACTTCGTTTCCCACACTAAAATTGGTCATGTCTTTTCGGTAAAGAGAAAACTGCATGCCCAAAAAAGCACTATTTCTGTAATAAACCTTAAGCTTGTTAATAGTAGAACCGTGAGGTAAATGCAAAGGGGCCATTATTTCAATGATTCCTTCATTTCTCAACATGGCAAAAGGTGCATCGTCATCAAAAAACTTCAGACCATTATTAGAGGACAAATCAGCTCCAAAAAGTATCGGGTCAGCTAATTCTCTAAAATCTAGTGGATCAATGCTATAGTATTCCGTTGTGCTTACTGGACTAATAGAGGACGGTGTTGCGGGCTGCCACTCCGATTCTGAAGCATTATAAACGAGAACTTGATCATTAGTTGGATTCACATCACTAACATCAATTCCCTGAATTCCTTTTACAGTGGCTTCTCCGATTGCGTCTAGGTTGATATCCCCGTATATTTCTACTTCTGTTGCCTCGTCTGATCCATCACCTATAAAAATAAGACCTTCTGAAAGGTCTGATTGATCAAACCGATCTAAATCCACTAGAGCCGCTGGACTCACATCTGTTAAAGACAAAAAATTGCCAACAAGTTGAATGTTTTGTAGTTCGTTTTCAGCGTCTGCATCAGCATCGTCGCCTAATCCAGGCAAAGCACTTAAGTCAACTGTCGTCCCATCACCTGTTAAGGTTAAAGTGGAAACATTGAGACTAAGGTCTTGAATTTCGTTCAGTGGGTCGGCATCAGCATCATCGCCTAATCCAGGCAAAGCACTTAAGTCAACTGTCGTCCCATCGCCCGTTAAGGTTAAAGTGGAAACATTGAGACTAAGGTCTTGAATTTCGTTCAGTGGGTCGGCATCAGCATCATCGCCTAATCCAGGCAAGGCACTTAAGTCAACTGTCGTCCCATCACCTGTTAAGGTTAAAGTGGAAACATTGAGGCTAAGATCTTGAATTTCGTTCAGTGGGTCGGCATCGGCGTCGTCGCCTAATCCAGGCAATGCACTTAAGTCAACTGTCGTCCCATCGCCCGTTAAGGTTAAAGTGGAAACATTGAGACTAAGGTCTTGAATTTCGTTCAGTGGGTCGGCGTCTTCATCCTGGTACAATGAACTGAGGTCTACCGTTTGGATTAGATCTCCTTCCATAATGAGCAAATTCGCTCCCTCAAGGACAACTTCCTCAATAAGTTCATTTGTTGAATCTCCATCACCGTCAGCACCATTACTTCCAGATGATTTCGCATAAAAGGCGTATGGCACCGTGCTGAAAGGGTTCTCTTGAAGGATATTCAATCCATTTCCAATATCAACAGAAAGCCTTAACCAGACATTTCCTGACTCCCAAGGAATCGCATTAAAACTACTAATCAATGGATTTCCCTGACCGAGACTCAAATTAATAAGTCCTGCCTTTCCTGTTTGAATGGATGGGAATTCTTCTTGGTACAGAACATCTCCATCGGGACCATCTAAGAATTCAATCGAAACATAAGCTCCTTGATCTGAAATGGGGAGAAAGGTCCCAGCATCTCGAACAATGGCTTGATAATTTATTGCCTCAGGGACAGTTTGTCCATAAATATCGGTTGCAGCAAAGCACAACAACCATATGGCTGACAGAAAGGCAAATTGAAAACTCCTTCTGTCTTTTAGTTTTAAGGGGAAAAACTTTGACATATCTAATTATCTCTAAGTATTCTGGTCCAACCATCATTTCCAAGAGAGAGCATAACTGCCGTTTCCGCGCTAAACTCATCTAAAACAAGATTAGGCGTGAAAAAATCGACCAGAAAAATTCCCGTATCGATAGTGACATCGCCAAAGGCAGCAGAGACTCCGGTCTTCCTGATGATATAGACCCTTCCCTCGCATACGTTAGCTGGCGGTAAAAAGATTCCGAAATCCATACTTCCTGCAAGAACAAAGTTGATCACTATCATGTGGTCATCAATACTTGCATTGTAACTATCCGCTACTCCTGTTTCCAATAAGGTCACGTCGTACCCCACAGAACCTCCAAATTGCACCGTACTAAGCGGAGAAGTTGTGCCAATCCCCAAGCGCTCATTCTCAGCATGCAAAAGGGGTTCATCGCCCGAAACAACTCGGAGTGCAACTTGAGAGCTAGTGCTTTCTACTATATCAAGCCGAGCAGATGGTGCATTGGTCCCCACCCCAATTCTCTGGTCTTCATTGTACACCGTGTTTTCTTCTTCGTCAACTTTCCAATCACCATCATCTCTTAGTGATGCAAGATTTATCGAATGTTCTATTCCTGCTTCACTCAAAGTGAGAATCGTGTCATTTGTCAAGGTAAAGGCCTCATCATCGATTAATTCATTTGTAGGATCAGCATCTTCATCCTCCACCAGCACATCTAAATTAACGCTGTAGGAAACACCTGCTTCTGAGATAACTAGGTTAGTACCGATCAATTGAAGGCCTTGATCAGGATCTATTAATTCATTGGTCGGATCCGCGTCAGCGTCGGAAATATTCAAATCGACAAGAGAAATAACTATTTCACTTCCATCAGCCTGTGAAAGAACAATAGAGCTGTTCTCAGTATCGTAAATAGCTGAAGTGATTAATTCGTTTGAAGGGTCGGCGTCCGCATCGTCCACGTCTAAGCCTAGCAGCGAGATGCTCACAAGATTTCCAGATTCATCGATCAAAATGGATTGGGTCTCTTGGTCAAACTCGGCAGAGTTTATGAGCTCGTTGGTTGGATCATTGTCCAAAGACTGTTCTGCATTTCCTGCAAAAAGAGCAAAAGGAACTGAGAGAAACTGCGATGATCCTAAGCTTTCTAAACCAGAACCGCTATCGACTTCAATCTCGTACCAAATATTTCCCGAAGACCACGGTATCGAAGCAAAACTCCCTTCTGTGGCATCACCACCACCTATTACTAAATTAATCAAACCGAAGTCATTGGTTAGAATACCTGAATGAGATTCGGAAAAGACAATTGTTCCAGAAGGACCACCATCTCGAATGGTAATGATGATAAAAACCATTTCGTTTTTCAGTGCCTCCCCAGAATCGCTATCTCTAAGTGCCGCTTGATAATTAATCCCTTCAGGCGACTGAGCGCTCGCAATCAAGCAGGAGAAAAAGAAGAGGAAAAGAAAGAAAAATTTTGTGTAGTGGAGCTTCATTATTGGAGCAGTACAAAAGATGGATACCTTCTGTAAAATACTTCAATTCAATGGTTGGATAACAAGGGGTTCCCGTATAAATGCTAACAGTGCGAAGTGAGTTATGGAATTGGATAGTTAATGGTCGGATTCTTTTCTCCCCAGAACCTCTCGAAACGTTTGACGTTCAATTCAGCTGAAAGCTCCTCTCCACCGTAGATCGAATTGACAAAATGCTCTGAAAGAAAAGGTGCTAGCATCACTCCTTTTGTCCCCAAACCATTGAATAGGTATAAATTGTCTTCTTTGGGGTGTTTGCCTATAAGTGGTTTTCTATCCTGCACGGTAGGCCTGATACCAGCCTTGTGATCAACTATTTCGTAGCTGGTCTTAAAGTAATTTTCAAATTTTTCGATTAACTCCTTTTTTCCTGCTTCTGTAGGTTCGTTGGTTTTATCTTTCCAACTAAAGGTGGCGCCGACTCTGTAAAGGTCATTGCCCAGAGGCAACACAAAAAAGCCCGCATTAAATGTTCGATCAAGCGAGAGATCTGGGCATTTGAGCGTCAGAACTTCGCCTTTGGTTAAGCCAAATGGCAGATAAGACCACCAATCACTTTGTGCAGATCGATTTCCCCGGCAATCGATCACTTTCGAAATAGCTCCTTCTCGACCGTAAGCCTCTTCCAATTCCTTAACCTCAGGATTTAAGCTAAGATTCGCCTCGCGAAAGCAGTCTTTTTCTGAAAAATAACGTTTTGCGGCTGTCAAAAAAACGGGGCTATCCAAATACCCCGCGTGTCTAACTTCTCCTTCTCCAAACTCAGGTTCTATGCCTAACATGGACTGCAATTGCCCTGTCGGATTGAATAGGTACGGGCGAAAGCCTGGGAGATCATTCTTCTCAAACCACTTGTCCCGTTCTTGTTTAGAGCCGTGAATTCTCCAGATCGACCGAGGCTTATAAAATTCTGCTCCGAGAAGAGTTTCCATTCGCTGATAAAAGACTTCCAATTCAGCGATGAATTCGTCGGCCATCCAACTTTTGTTGATTCTTCTAAACACAATTGGATTCCAGAGCCCAGCGGCCACCATAGAACTTGACGATCGGTAATCATCATCAAAAACAACGAAATCAATTCCTCTTTCGAGTAATCTGAGCGCGAGAACCGTTCCCGCTATACCTTGACCTAAAATTGCTATCACGGCACAAAGCTAGTCTATACCGTTACAATCGCTATCAAGATTCCTGGAACCAATGCCAAAAGGAAAATGATAAAATAAACGATGAGTATTGAGATAGCTTTTGTAATGGACGGTAAAACCTTCTGAGAATAAACCACTTTTAGAGACCATATAAAGTAAACCAATAGAACTAGTGTAATTATGGCAGAAGTCTCTGCTTCAATCCAAAAGCTGATAAAGAGGTAGGTGCTTAAAAGGGCAAAAACAAAGGTGTGAAGATGTAAGGCATGAACGAGGTGTTGGACGTAAAAAGAATTCCTTTTAAAATGAAAGCCCCACAACACCAAGGCGAAAATTGGAAGTAAAAAAAACAGTGATATGGATGCTACACGAAACGATGAACGATAGAAAGAATCAGGGTCATTATTGGCTTTCTGCGCATGTTCCTGAACATAATCCCAGAATCCCCCTTCTTCAAATTCTTCATCCCCGACACTAATAAAGTTTCCCTCCTCCTTCTCTTCTATCTGTAAAGAATCAACCAATATTTGCAAATCAGCAAGTAGCAGTGTATCGCTATCAGCAGATAAGAGGCTATCCAAAATCAAAGCCTTTTGATCCCATTCGTTATTGTTTGAAAACCATAAGTTTTCAGAGTCGTCCTTTACCGATAAAGACAAAAGAAAGAAATAGACAAAACTGGTAAAGAGATACATTCTCAGTGGAGCAATGTATGATTTTCGCTTCCCTTCATTGAACTGTTTGGTGAGCCTTCCCGGCCTCACCATCAAAAGCAAAATACTTTTGAAAAACTTGGAATCAACCGTGAAATAGTCCTGGAAAAAGTCTCCAATAAAATCCTTCAGGGGTACCCTAGCACCTTTTGTGCGCTGTCCGCATTGCGAGCAGAATTGATCTATAGCCTTAAGCTCAGTGCCACAGTTCAAGCATTGCGGTAAGTGTTTTTTTATTTCGCCCATTTAATCAAGGCTGAATTTAAGAAACATAGCCGTGAATTAAACGGTAGCTAGAACTTCTTTGACAATTTCTGGGAGGTAATTGAACTCTTTTTCTTTACTCACAAAGCGCTTAGCGCCTATTTTATTCGCTTCTTCAATGGTCCAGTCGTTATCATTATTACTCAAGAATATTACTGGAACGTCGTAATCGAAACTGTGCATGAGTTGAATAAGGTCAAACCCACTGCTAGATGGCATCGTAATATCTACGATTACCAAATCGTATTGGAGGGAACCTAAAAGCTTCATAGCCTCTGCCGAACTGGGAGCAATATCAACTTCATAACCGCTTTCAGTGAGCAACTTACGAGTAATCTTTAGCGTGATTATCTCATCATCGACAAGAAGGATTCTCTGTTTTCTATTTGAGGGCACTAACTTCAAAGTTTAGTCTGAATATGAAAAAATTTCTACGCTATTTCTAGCTGACGTTTAGCATCTTGCAAAGCTTCCTCTGAATGTTTGGTAATTTGGTCTAGCTCCAAAAGTACTCCTTCCAACTCTTCGGCCTTTAGCTTATTTTCGACTTTACGTAGCAATATTACCAATTCTTTTAGACCTAAGGGCAATGCGGCAGAGCGCATTCGGTGAATTACGAAACGCACCTTCCTCCAATTAATTTCATCGCGAGCATCTTTCAGCTCGCTCAGATCTATTGATGTACGTTCGGTGTATAACTTGAGAATGTCATTTACAAATGCTTCATCATTTCCCGAAAGCTGCTTTAAACCACTCACATTAATTGTGCTCATATCAAGTCTCGTTTATAGGATAACTGTGTCATTCATACGGTTTAGTACCTTAAACAGTTTCATCACGAAGAAGTTATTTGAACAGCCTAAAAATATCCATCCCGTTGGCATAAATGAGAAGAGTGAGAAGCAATGCGATTCCAACTAACTGAGCATATTCCATGACTTTTTGATTGGGTGTACGACCAGAAACCATTTCGTACAGGAGAAACATGACATGCCCTCCATCTAAAGCTGGGATAGGAAGAATATTCATGACAGCCAATATAATGGATAAGAAAGCTGTCATATTCCAGAATCGTTGCCAATCCCAAGTAGCGCCAAAGAGCTTACCGATGGTAATAAACCCACCTACTTGCTTCACACCCTCACCGCTGAAAAGAAGTTTAAGAGATTGAACATAATCGGTAAGTCGTGACCAACCGTAAGCTACACCAGCAGGAAAACTCTCCAAGAAGCCATACTTCACCGTCTCAATATCAAGGACCATTTTGGGGTTGAACCCAAGAAGACCATCCGCACTAACCAAAGCATCCAATGAGATAAGCTCCCCATTGCGACTTAACTTAATGCTGACCGAATCCTCTTTGTAATTCGCCAAAACATAGCTCATATCTGGGAAAAACGATGCATCATTTCCGTCAACTTCAAGAATTTGATCACCTGGCAATAGCCCTGCTTTCTCCGCATTTGATCCTGGGCCAGTGATATCAACCACAGACGGATACCTCACTGAAAAGAGCGTTTGTCTGCCCGACTTCAACATAGCTTGCTCTATATCATCAGGCAAGGTGATCTCCTTTCTAGATCCATTTCGCTCGATGCTTATCGTTCGCTCACCTCCAAAAAGGACAGACGCATTTACATCATTTAAAGTTTGGATATCAGCTCCTTCTAAACCAAGAATCTTATCGCCATGCTCAAAACCATTATCTAGCATTAAGCTATCTGCATATACTCCATAAGAAAGATTCTCGACTGGAATGTATTCTTTACCCCAAGCGAATAGCATCATCGCGTAGATGAAGAATGCCAAAAAGACATTTACCGTTACCCCACCTACCATTATGATAAGGCGCTGCCACGCTGGCTTCGATCTAAATTCCCAAGGTTTTGGTGGTTGAGCCATCTGCTCACGATCCATCGACTCGTCGATCATTCCCGATATTTTCACATAGCCACCGAGCGGGAGCCACCCTACACCGTATTCCGTGTCTCCGACTTTTTTCTTAAAGAGAGAAAAATAAGGATCGAAGAACAAGTAAAACTTTTCTACTCTGGTTTTAAAAAGCTTCGCAGGTATGAAGTGCCCCAATTCGTGCAGGACAATCAATATGGACAGGCTTAGTAAAAACTGACTTACTTTAATGATTATCTCCATTATCTATTTGGCAACTTTAGTCTTAATAAACTCTTTTGCTCTTGCTCTTGTTTCGGCATCACAGTCAAAATAATCTTCTAGCGTTGGGTTCTTGATCACTGAAACAGTCTTCAAGCAGCTCGCCACTACGTCTGACATTTCTAAAAAGCCGATTTCTTCTTTTAAAAATGCCTCAACCGCAATTTCATTCGCAGCGTTCAAAATGCAAGGAGCATTTCCTCCCATTTTCATGCTTTCAAACGCCAATGACAAATTCTTAAATGTTTCCATATCTGGCTTTTCGAAAGTCAGAGACGGATAATCAGCAAAATTGAAACGGGGAAAATTAGACTTCAATCGGTCAGGAAAGCTCAGAGCAAATTGGATGGGCAGTTTCATGTCTGGATATCCCATCTGCGCTTTTATGCTGCCATCTTCAAATTGAGCCATGCTGTGAATAACTGATTGTGGATGAACCACTACATCAATTTCTTCGGGCTTCAAGCCAAAAAGCCATTTGGCCTCAATAACTTCCAATCCCTTATTCATCAAGCTGGCCGAGTCAATGGTGACTTTGGCTCCCATGTCCCAATTGGGATGCCTGAGTGCTTGTTGAGGCGTTACCTTCGCCAGGTCTGCGGTGGTTTTCCCTCGGAAAGGACCTCCCGAAGCGGTGAGGATTACGCGCTCTAACTTATTATGAAATTCACCTACGATGCACTGAAATATGGCCGAGTGCTCAGAATCTACTGGGTAGATGTTCACTCCCTTTTTCCGCGCGGCCGCTGTCACCAATTCACCTGCAACTACTAGTGTTTCTTTGTTTGCCAGGGCAATGTGCTTTCCCGCCTCAATTGCTTTTAAAGTGGGTTGTAAGCCTGAAAAACCAACCAAAGCCGTAAGAACGATATCGATCTCCTCCATTTGAACTACATCGGCAATAGCCTCGGCACCGCAATAAACTTTGATGCCTTTGTCAAAAAGCAAATTCTTTAACCACTCATAACGCGATTTATCATTGATCACCACGGCGTTGGGTAAAAACTTCAGGGCCTGCTCGGCCAAAAGATCCGCATTCCTATTTGCGGTAAGCACCTCTACCACAAACTCATCAGGATGTGCTTCGATAACTTCCAGGGCCTGCGTTCCTATAGAACCTGTGGAACCGAGAATGGCAATATGCTTCGCTGTTTTGTCTTGCATGAAGGCGCAAAGATAACATATAGTCCACCACAGAAGAGGGTATTTAGTGTCTGTATATAAAGTCCGCTATCATCGTTCCTCTTGTTTTAAAAACAGTCCTTTCGACGGAACTCAGGACATCGCATTGACATCAGTCAGCTCCTTAAATTTTAAAACTACGTGCGCCCTGCTATCGAACTTTCTAGCTCAGACACTTGACTCCGTTGACGGATATTATTTGGCGGAGCGCAATTTAACCTCATCCCGTATTCTGCTATTAGCATCTTCAATTCCGCTGAGCGCAACAAAATTACCCCCGCCCTTATCGGCAAGTTCTTTCATTTCTTTGCTTGTGTATTTGCCACATTTTATCCCTACGACTGATGTCACCACACCTTTCCTTTTGTACTTCGCCGACAGCTTCTGGGCCTTATAAGCACCTTCATTAAAAGCACCGTCGGTTGCCAAGATGATCTGATTGTTGCCGTCTTCTATATAAAAGTCCATTGCCGCTTGACCAGCTCGATTAATGGCTTTTGTTCCTTCTGTTTTTCCTCCGGCAGCCAATCCCTTGATCGCAGACTTGCAGGCTTCTTTGTCAAGGTTCCCTTCCGTCTTTAAAATAACGCCTGAAGCGGTGGCGTAAGAAATCAGCGTGAAGCGATCTACATCTCTGAGGTCGTCGATCAAATTGATCATGGCTACCTTTAGCAAGTCCAGCTTGCCGTTGTGTTTCATCGAGGTGGAAACGTCGACTAAAAAAACCAAGTTGTTTGGTTTGAATTTCGAAAGAGGCAATGCAAGACCTTCTTCCTTAGTAACACTTTGGAGTAGTGAAGAAGGCGCAGTCACTCCAGGAGTGATAGGATCTTGAGGTGGAATAGGGATGATCTCAGGTTCAGGAATTTTGGGACTCGGATTGACTTCTGCGATTTGCTCCACGTCCAAAAAAGCCACGAGATGGTCATTTGTTGCATTGACAAAAATGGAAGTATCCAAACCGTCAAGTGCGAAGTAATATCTCCCAAGAGGGAGGTTTAGGTCGAGCTCGCCATTGGCATTCGTGTAATACTTCCCAACCGTTTCTCCGTCTTTATAAATCTGAACTTCCGCTGTGGCCAATGGAATATTTCGCATCGTTCTAGCCGAAATGCTAAACGGTCTAAGAGAACCCGCAGGATCATCCGAAAAATCGGGGCAAAGCATAAACCGATCTGCTGCGAAGGTTGACTCTCCTTTCAACGTGATCTGCTGCGGTACTGACCATGCACTAGTGAAAACATCAAACTTTTCTTTGAATGAGCCTTCTTTGGACGGATTGTAGCGCAGACGAACGAATTCAGTCTCTCCCGGTTTAATGGTTTTTGAACTAAAAGTAACATCCACGTTTTTCGGTACCTCGACTCGAAAAATAATGACTTGCTTATTGGACTTATTTTGAATTCCAAAATCAGCGAAATTCTCATCCGCTCTGGTCAACGTTCCAAAATCCATTTGGGAGGTAACCAGGCTAACTTGGGCAACAGCCGAAAGGAGAAAAAATGAAAATAGTACCGTTAGGATTTTTTCCATCGAAGGAGGAGGTCTGCGTTGTCTCGGTTATCACTGAGGCGCGCCACTTTGTTTTGCCCGCCCAATTTACCCTTAGACTTCATGAACTCATTAAACGCATCCTTCTGTAAAGATGTTATTTTTAGTGGTTGCAATATTTTTCCCTTGATCAGATCCGCATAGTAAATATTCTTTTTCTGCATGGCTAGATCGAGCTCTGCCGAAAAGACCTCCATGTCTTCGGGCTCTTTGGCAAAAGACACCAGCCATTCGTGATGCGGTAGTCCTTCTGTAAGATTTAGCTTGGGCGCCACGTGAAACTCGATGACCTCGGCGGGATATTTGGCCACCACTTCGTTTAGAGCTCCTTCTACCTCTTCGGCAATAACGTGCTCACCAAAAGCAGACGTGAAGTGCTTAATTCTACCCGTTACCAATATTTTATATGGATCGAGTGAGGTAAACTTCACTGTATCGCCAATGCTGTAAGCCCAAAGACCCGCGTCGGTAGAAAGAACCAAAGCATAGTTTTTTCCAATCTCGACTTCTGCCAAACTCAACCTGGTCGGCTTTTCATCAAAATAAGTTTCGACGGGGATAAACTCAAAAAAGATTCCCCCTTCAATATTGAGCAAAAGCGACTTGTCATCTTGTTCGTTCTGAAAAGCGATGAAGCCTTCGCTGGCTGGATAGGTTTCGATGCTGTCAACTCTTCCTCCGATTAACTTCTCAAATCGAGGTCGGTAAGGCTCAAAATTTACGCCGCCGTAGACAAAAAGCTTGAAGGTGGGGAACAGCTCTTGAACAGTTGCTTTACCGCTGACTTCTAGGAGTTTTTCAAAATAATGTTGAACCCAGCTCGGTATGCCCGAGATCAGACTCATAGGTTGGTTGCGCGTCTCCTCAACAACCGCCGCTACCTTTGTTTCCCAATCCTCAATTGAATTGGTTTCTAAAGAGGGAAGTCGATTCTTTTGCAAATATCCTGGGACGTGATGAGCCACTATTCCCGAAAGCCTTCCTGTGGGAATTCCATTCGTGTCTCCCAATTTGGGGCTTCCTTGAAGGAAAATCATCTTGTCGTTTACAAATTGGGCCTTTCCCGTTTTTGCGATATACAGTAGCAGCGCATTCTTCGTGGCATCCGTATGATGGGGCATCGACTCTTTAGTGATCGGGATGTATTTGGCTCCGCTGGTGGTGCCTGAGGTTTTCGAAAAGTAGATGGGTCGCCCTGGCCACAAAACATCTGCTTCCCCAGCCACAATTCTATCGATATAGATCTTGAGACCCTCATATTCGCGCAGAGGAACGCGCTCCTTAAATTCTGAATAGTTCTTAATCTCGGAAAACGAATGGTCCTTTCCGAAGGCCGTATTCCGGGCTTTGGAAACCAAAGAGGACATCGTTTCCTCTTGTCGCCTCAATGCCTCTCGACTCCATTTCTCCACTTCTTTGGCTGCTAAGGCAGCTATCGGTTTACTCAACCATTCTTTCAGTCTCATAATTAAGAAGAAAATGCGATGTAGTCCCTCGGATTAAGCGGAGTTCCATTGTACCAAAGTTCAAAATGCAGATGAGGGCCATCGGTTAGTTCTCCCGAATTTCCGATAATAGCGATCGAATCTCCAGCCTCTATTCTATCACCGACTTTTTTCAGCAAGACGGAGTTGTGTTTGTAAACCGATACCAAGTTATTGGCGTGCTGGATTTGAATGACATTTCCACCATCTGAAGTAAATGAAGACATGACTACCGTTCCATCGAGAATGGCTTTCACTGTTTCTCCTTCTTTGGCGGCCACATCGATACCATAATGCCCAACTTTCAGATCAAAATCTGATGTGATTGTCCCGATGACTGGCGGAAAGAGCAGTGTTCCTGGTAGCCCGAGTGACTCAGAAACTGATTGAGATTCAGAACTCAAAGCGTACCTCTCTTCTGATTCTATTTCCTGACGCAAAAGAGAATCTTGAGGCGAGGCGGAAAAATCCAAGTCGTCATATTCCTCTGAACCTCCTCCTAGAGCCATTTTAGAAGTATCTGTTTCCACTTCGCCGTTCAGGATCCTTTGAATATTCTCAAAATAAGAACTATAGACGGCCTGAGCTTGCTCAAGAGAATCGACCTTTACAGTAGCATTCAACGCACGTATTCGGGTTTGGGAGTCACTATAACCAGGTATGTATTCCTTCAAGGGTGTTAAGACTACTATTGATAATACGATAACAGCTATAGAGATGAATAAAAATGCAACGCCCGCAATCACATTCAAAGGTGTAAGAAAGGCCGAAAAACTTTCGTCAAAGGTGGCGTCGTTCATGACCACCAGTCTATACTTACTTTTCAGCTTTCTTATGAGCTGCTTTCGCCGCTCTTTCTTTGTTTGCTTCTTCTCCATCCGGTAGGGACAAATATCATAAATCCTTTTTCAAACTCTCATTCAAAAAAATGCAATAATTTTGCAGTATTCGTGTTTAACGAGTATTCCGAAAAGGCAGCCTGTGAATTCCATTCGACCATACAAAATTCTTACCCTGATATTTCTCGCCTCCATCTTTGCGTTGGCGGGGTGTTCAAAGAAAAAATCGGGCTTTACAAATAGGCTGTACCACAATACAACGTCTCATTACAATTGGTATTTCAACGCGTCGGAAATTCTCCGATTAACGAAAGAACAGGTGTGGGCCAGCAAGGATGAAGACTTTTTAGAGCTTTTACCGATATATGTAATGCCGAGTGAAGAGGAGCAGAAAAATCTCTATCCTCAAATGGATGAAATCATTGACAAGTGCAGCACGGTGATTGACCGCCACAGCATGGACATTAGTAAAAAGGAGCACAACAATTGGATTGACGACTGCTACTTGATGATTGGTGTAGCAAATTTCTACAAAGGTCAATACGCGAAGGCCGAGGAGATGACTTCCTATGTAGCCAAGAAATATAAAGGACAGGGTTCTCGCTTTGATGCAGCCATTTGGTTGGCGCGCACTTACATTGAGCAAGAGCGCTATGGAAAAGCTGCCACTGTGCTGAGTATCATAGAAGACGACAATTCAAAAGAAAAGCCAAAGGATTTTGTGTGGCAACTTGAAACCGTAAAAGCTCAAATGATGCTGAGACAAGATCGGTATAAAGATGCCATCCCCTACTTGGAGGATGCATCAAATCTTTGTGATGACAAGCAAATGAAAGCCCGCCTGACTTACATTCTAGCTCAGGTTTACAATATGGAAGGGCGCAATGCGAACGCAATCGACGCGTATATCAGAGTAGTCGATATGAAACCCGACTATGAGATGGAGTTCTACGCCAAAATCTCCCAGGCTCTTGCTTTTGATAGAAAACTCGATTCTAAAAAGATTAAGGACATGCTTGTCAAAATGGCAAACGATGAGAAGAACGAAGAATATTTTGATCAGATCTATTATGCCCTCGCTGATATTGAAATAGAAGAGCAAAACATTCCACAAGGGATTGAATATTTGGAAACTTCTATCCGAAAAAGCATCAGTAACCCTATTCAAAAAGGGAAAAGTTACTTGCGGTTGGCCGAAATAAATTTTGCCGATAGAAATTATGTGCTGGCCAAGAATTATTACGACAGCACGGCCACTATCCTTCCCGAAGACTTTCCAAATTACAAGTCAATTGTTGCCAAGGCCAATTCATTGAACGATCTGGTAAATAACATTGAGGTTGTCGAAACCAATGATAGCTTGATTGCTTTGGCTTCGCTTGATGAAAAAGATCGGGATAAGAAAATCTTGAAGATCATGGCCCAACTCGAGGCCGAGGCTGATCAAAAGCGCCAAGACGAGCTTGATGCGCTGGAGAGACTTCAAAACAGACCTAACTTTTCCACAGGAGGTAGCTCTAGTTCAGGGAGGAAGTGGTACTTCTACAATACCAATGCACTCAGCTCGGGATTTACAGAATATAAAAGTCGCTGGAATGATAGGCCCAATGAGGACAATTGGCGACGATCGATGAAAACCGATGTCAATATGGCGAGGCGCACTCAAGCAACAGATATCGATAGCACAATAGCGGATATCGGAACGGAAGAAGAACAAAAGACTCTGGAAGACTATTTGGTAGAACTTCCACTCGGAGACGAGGCGATGGCCGCTGCGCATAACGAGATTATCGCCTCCTTGTACGAAATAGGAACAATCTATAAGGAACGACTACAGGATGATGACAATGCCATAGAGTCCTTCTTGCGGATAACGAACGAATACGATACAAGTGTCACTTCGCTGCCGGCTCACTACCAGCTATACCGCATTTATGTTGAAAAGGAAGAGTCAGGTGGATTTGTCGGAACGGGGTATAGAGACAACTCCGGATACTACAAGAATGTGATTTTGGCAGATTATCCCGACAGTGAATTCGCTAAGCTTATTACAGATCCTGATTATATTACAGAGAAGAACCGAAACGTCGAGGAAGAGAGAAAAGCCTATGAAGCGACTTATAAAAACTACAGCAGACGGCAGTACAATGACGTGATGCTCACTTGCAATACGGTGATTCGAGATGAGCCAAACAACAATTACCTTTCGAAATACTATCTAATTAAAGCCCTCACAATAGGCGCTCAGAAACAGCCCGAGGCTTATGAAAATCTTTTGCGTGAAATCATCTCTAAATTTAGAGGAACTGAAGAAGCCGATAAGGCTGCGGAACTTCTTGGGCAACTAAACGAGCTCAAGGCTAAAATAGCGAGAGACGAGAAGAAGGACAACCCCGATTCAAATTTGGCTGACGATGATAATGCCCCCGCTACTCCAGTAAATACAGCGATGTACATTGCCAAAGACGACTCGGAGCATTTTTTCGCTCTGATTTTCCCAAAAGCCGAAGCTAGCTCCACTGACTTGAAGGAATCTATCGCTGACTTTAACACCGCATCCTTCAGAAATGATAATTTGAGAATCACCAACAGCTTCATCGATCGAGATCACCAAATCATTATTGTGAGAAGTTTTAAAGATAAGGCAGAGGCCATGAACTACTTCAATACCTTTGCAGTGAACAAAACTGCACTCGAAGAGATCAACCAGAAGGGTTACCAAACTTTCGTTATCACAACAAAAAACTTCACGACACTTTTTCGCAATAAAAATGCCGACGTATACCAGGCCTTCTTCGAGGAAAATTACCTCTAGATAGGACACAACAAAGACATCATGTTTAAGAGTTCAAACCCCAAAGAAATGTCCAAGATGAGCGAATCTCAAACACCTGAAAAGTTAAATAGAATTGTATCAGGAACGAACATAGAAGGCGAAATCAAAACGGATAGTAATATTCGCATTGACGGAACGGTAAAGGGAACGATCACTGCAAAAGGCCGCTTGGTGGTTGGTGCATCAGGCTCTATTGATGGAAAAGTGGTTTGTGAAAATGCGGACATTGAAGGAAAAATAACAGGTCAAATTTCCGTGAATGGCCTTCTCAGCCTCAAATCTACAGCTCGACTAGAATGTGACATCACTACGAAAAAGTTGGCCATCGAACCTGGAGCCGTTTTCACAGGAAACTGCACAATGGGAGGCGGAGTAATCAAAGAATTAAAAAACACGCCAAGTGAGTCTCAGTCCCGACAAGAAGAAACCAAGCAAGGAAGAGGTTAAACGACCAGTCAACGACTTCTTCAAATACTCGGGTATGGCCATTCAAATGGGAATGACCATAGCGGCCGCAGTCTATGGAGGTATCGCTCTTGATAAACAACTTGAACTCGAAACACCTTGGTTCACCTTGCTTCTCTCTTTAATTGGAGTAGCCGCAGCAATTTACATTGTAATAAAAACTACTACCAAATGAAAGCGGCACAGACCAAAAATGCATTCCTTCGAGACTTAGTCATTATAACCACCTTAGTTTGCTTGGGTGCATGGCTATCAGCCAGCCAACTCTTAGGGCAAAGTGTTCCTTTTTCGTTTTGGCTTTCGATGGCCCTGCTCACCACCGCCTCATTTTTTATCCACCGCTTTTTGGTCAAGGCCAACAATAAGAGGCCTCAGATATTTGTAGCAAGTTTTATGGGTTCGCTTACTGCGAAATTATTCCTCTCGGCAATCATCCTAGTTATGGTTGGAGTTTTGGACAAAGACAACTTGAAGTTCACTGCCATTGGTTACATCATAGGTTACATGCTTTTCCTCGTGGCAGAAATCAAAAATCTTCTCCCTATAATCCGATCCTCATCACACTGATTTACAGAGGTATTGAGGGGGCTTTCAGCAGGTGTTAAAAAAACCATCTCATTTTTTTCATTCTCCGCATTTAATCAATAGCTTTGCATTCGATTTTTGAACGCCTTATTGCGCCAAAAACATCCGACAATGCTGATGAACACAGCCATCCAAAAAGCTCTTACAAAGAGCGTCCTATTTCTGATTCTTTTTGCTGGCTTAGCGTTTAACGTTTCTGCTCAGCATGATCACGAAAGTGATACTCACGCGGAAGAAACCCACTCACAAGAGAGTTCTTTTGACGCTGGAGAGATGATTCTGCATCACATTTCTGATGCGCATGAAATCCATATTATCGGTGATCTCGCTCTTTACTTGCCTGTTATCCTTTACACTGACAATGGTCTAGATGTATTCTCGAGCTCACATTTTTACCACGATGAGCACCACGGAGAATATATTGATGCTACAGGTGAAGTTGTGGAATATCACTACTATAGTTACGGAGATTATGTAATGTTTCACGAGCACATTTACTACTCAAATGGTTCTGCTCCCCTTGAAATAGATTCAGAAACAGGAGAAGCAACAAATGCTGCTGTATTTGACATCTCCATAACTAAGACCGTTACTGGTGTTCTCCTTACGTGTTTCCTATTGCTTCTGATCTTTGGCTCTGTAGCAAGATCTTACAAAAGAAGAGTAGGTCAAGCTCCCAAAGGATTACAGTCCTTTCTCGAGCCACTCATCCTTTTCATTCGCGATGAGGTAGCCATTCCTTCTATCGGAAGCACAGCAAAAGCAGAGAAGTTTATGCCGTTTTTGTTAACGACATTCTTCTTTATATGGATTGCTAATATGTTGGGGCTCATCCCGTTCATCGGTGGCTTCAATATTACGGGAACGCTTTCGGTAACATTGGTGCTGGCAACCATAGTTTTCATACTGATCACTGTAAACGGAAACAAGCATTACTGGAGCCACATTTTATGGCCTGCAGGTGTTCCTCTTCCGATTAAATTCATTCTAGTTCCGATTGAGATTGCCAGCATTTTCATCAAGCCCTTAGTTTTGATGGTTCGACTTACGGCAAACATTACTGCTGGTCACATTATCATTTTGGCCTTCGTCTCTCTCGTTTTGATATTCGGAGAGCAAAGTGCCGTTGCTGGATACGGTGTTGGCTTCGGAAGTGTATTGTTTATGATTTTCATGTTCTTCATTGAGCTATTGGTAGCATTCCTGCAGGCTTA
Source organism: Cryomorphaceae bacterium (assembly GCA_047632755.1). Taxonomy (GTDB): domain Bacteria; phylum Bacteroidota; class Bacteroidia; order Flavobacteriales_D; family Cryomorphaceae; genus JAKVAV01. Next base: position 158,377 of record JBLIDT010000001.1, on the reverse strand, counting down.
CGTGTTTACACTATTAGCGGCCTTGTATTTTGGAGAAGCCACCCAAGAAGGACATCATTAATTAGCCATTTATTAACCCACATAAAAACAAACGCTAAATGGAATTATTAGCTATTATTTTGCAAGCAGCGGCAGATGCCGGATTCGCAGGAATCGGAGCAGGACTCGCAGCTATTGGAGCAGGTATGGGAATCGGTAGAATCGGTGCCTCAGCCCTTGAATCAATGGCTCGTCAGCCAGAAGCTACGGGAGACATCCGAGCAAACATGATTGTTGCGGCAGCACTTGTTGAAGGTGTTGCACTTTTCGCAGTGATCGTTTGTCTTTTGGTTGTTCTCTAAAACAAACAAGATGAAGATGGCCCTGACGGTTGGTTAGGGCCCTTCATTAACCTTTTAAAGAGCAAATAATATGTTATCAGTTAGTATAGGTACTGTTTTATGGTCTTCGATTGCCTTCATAATCGTGGTCTTCATTCTGGCCAAGATGGCTTGGAAACCTATTTTGGCGTCTATCCGCGAGCGTGAAAACTCGATCGATGATGCCCTTAAATCTGCGGAAAAAGCCAGAAAGGATTTGGCCAATTTGCAGTCGAGCAATGAAGAGCTTTTGAAAGAAGCTAGAGGCGAGCGTGATGCTATGCTAAAAGACGCTCGATCTACAAAGGACAAAATTATTGCTGAAGCGAAGGAGAAAGCCGAAGCTGAATATGGCAAGATTCTTAGCTCTGCCAAAGAGGATATTCGCACAGAGAAGTTAGCGGCTATTACCGAATTGAAAAAGCAAGTAGCTGATCTTAGTATCCACATTGCTGAAAAGGTGATTCGCCAAGAATTGAGCGCCGACCAAAAGCAAAAAGATTTGATTGACAAGTACCTCGAAGAAGCAAAATTGAACTGATGCATCAGAATTCAAAAGCAGCCAAACGATACGCCAAAGCACTACTCTCTTTTGCCATTGAGCAAAAAGAACTAGAGACTGTTGCGGGCGAAATGAAGTTGATTGCTGATACTTGCTCAACCAGTCCTGATTTGGTTTTGCTCCTCAAAAGTCCCGTTGTTAAAACGGAGAAAAAACGGACGATTCTCAACACAATATTTGCAGGAAAAATCGGTGCGATTACCCTCAAATTTTTGGAATTAGTAACCCAAAAGAAGCGAGAAGATCAGTTACCTGAAATTGTAAACGCCTTCCAGCAAATTTACCGCGAGCACAAAGGAATTGTAACAGCAGAAATCATTACGGCGGTTCCATTGGGTGAAGAAGGAAAGAGGAAGGCCTTGGCCTTCATTACCAATTTATACGACAAAGTAGAGCTTACCGAAAAGGTTGACAAAGAACTGATCGGTGGCTTCATTATACGCGTTGGTGACAAACAGTACGATGAGTCAGTAGCGCGAAAACTGAATAATCTCAAACGAGAGTTTTCAAAAAACCCATACATCTCAGAACTTTAATTAATACACCATGGCTGAAGTAAAACCGGCAGAAGTATCCGCCATCCTCAAAGAGCAACTTGCAGGATTCAAGTCAGAAGCAGAACTAGAAGAAGTAGGTTCCGTTCTCCAAGTAGGGGATGGTATCGCAAGGATTTATGGACTTTCCAGCGTTCAAGCGGGAGAGCTCATTGAGTTCGAAACTGGATTAAGAGGAATCGTTCTTAACCTAGAGGAAGACAATGTCGGAGCAGTACTTTTGGGTTCATCAGAAGGAATCAAAGAAGGAGATACCGTAAAGCGGACTGGACTTATTTCCTCTATCAACGTAGGTGAAGGAATGATCGGTCGTGTCGTAAACACGCTTGGTGAGCCTATCGATGGAAAGGGTCCTATCCAAGGAGAACTTCTCGAGATGCCAATTGAGCGTAAAGCTCCAGGTGTAATTTACCGTCAACCAGTAGATGAACCTATGCAAACAGGAATCAAAGCGATTGACGCCATGATTCCAATAGGCAGAGGCCAGCGTGAGTTGATCATCGGTGACCGCCAGACAGGTAAGTCGACCGTTGCGATTGATACCATCATCAACCAAAAAGAATTTTTTGACCGCGGCGAGCCCGTTTTCTGTATTTACGTTGCCATCGGGCAAAAGGGATCTACAGTAGCTCAAATCGCAAAAACACTTGATGATGCAGGTGCTCTTGATTACACCGTGATCGTAGCAGCAAATGCATCAGAACCTGCTCCTATGCAGTTCTTAGCGCCATTTTCAGGTGCGGCTATCGGTGAGTTCTTCCGAGATACGGGAAGACCAGCATTGATCGTATTTGATGACCTTTCAAAGCAAGCAGTTGCTTACCGTGAGGTTTCACTTTTGCTTCGTCGCCCTCCGGGACGTGAGGCATATCCTGGAGATGTATTCTACCTTCACTCGAGACTACTCGAGCGAGCGGCCAAGATCATCAACAGTGACGAGATCGCAGCGCAGATGAACGATCTTCCTCCTTCACTGGAAGGAAGAGTAAAAGGTGGCGGATCGCTAACAGCTCTCCCAATTATTGAGACACAAGCAGGAGATGTTTCTGCCTACATCCCAACCAACGTGATTTCGATTACTGACGGACAGATCTTTCTCGAGTCAAACTTATTCCTAGCGGGTGTGCGACCAGCGATTAACGTAGGTATCTCGGTTTCTCGTGTTGGAGGTGCAGCTCAGATTAAGTCCATGAAAAAGGTGGCGGGTACATTGAAGCTTGACCAAGCTCAGTACCGTGAACTTGAGGCTTTCGCCAAATTCGGTTCTGATCTTGATGCCGCGACTATGTCGGTTCTCGGAAAGGGAGCGCGTAACGTGGAAATCTTGAAGCAAGCCCAAAACTCTCCAATGACTGTGGAGAAGCAAGTTGCCATCATCTATTGCGGAACGAAAGGACTTCTAAATAAAGTTCCTGTGAACCGCATCAAAGAATTTGAAGAAGAATTCCTTCACTTTATGGATGAAAAGCACAGAGATATTTTAGATACACTGAAGTCAGGTAAATTGACGGATGAGGTTACCAGTACTCTTGAAAAAGTAGCCGCCGATCTAAGCGAGAAGTACATCAATTAGTTTCTCTTTAAAGAAAGCTTAAGCACAAATGGCAAATCTTAAAGAAATACGATCGCGAATTACCTCGGTAAATTCAACCATGCAGATTACCTCTGCCATGAAAATGGTATCGGCTGCAAAGTTGAGAAGAGCTCAGGAAAAAGTGACTCGAATGCGTCCCTACGCTGAAAAGCTACAGGAGATTTTGCAGAACGTGGGCAATTCGTCAAGTGTAGCTGAGAATGTTTATGCTCAGCAGCGTGAGGTAAAACGAATGCTCATAATTTCTGTGACGTCAAACAGAGGTCTTTGTGGAGCATTCAACAACAATGTGATCAAGAGAGCGAAAGGGCTTATTGAAGCACATCCCAATGCGGACATTAAGGTTCTTTCCGTTGGAAAGAAATCTTTTGATGCATTTAAAAAGACAAGCCACGTTCCTGGTGTAGGATATCCTGCAGAGCCTCACACGATTTACGATAATTTGAACTTCGACGAATCTTCGATCATTGCTCAGAGCGTGATGGACAAGTTTGCCGAAGGGAAAATTGACAAAGTGTTTTTGATCTACAACTCCTTTAAGAATGTAGCAGTTCAAATTCTGAAAGAAGAACAATTCCTACCTATTCTTCCCCCTGCGCCTACCGAAAGCTTGGTCCAAAGCGACTACATTTTTGAGCCAGGTAAAGATGAGATTGTGAATGAGCTGATCCCAAAATCTTTGAAGATTCAGCTTTACAAAGCCATTCTAGACTCCAATGCTTCTGAGCACGGTGCTCGAATGACTGCGATGCACAAAGCGACTGATAATGCTTCGGATATGGTGAAAGACCTGAAGCTCACTTACAACAAAGCGAGACAGGCCTCTATTACCAACGAGATACTTGAAATTGTAGCTGGTGCTGAAGCACTAAGCGATTCATAAACATAACTTTGATGAAAGCTAAACCCTACCAACCGGTGGGGTTTCTTTTTTTGGTGTAATTTCTGCTGCGCAATCGTAAATCGCAATGTCTCGAAATCGACTCCTTAATCTGTTTATCCTTGTTATCGGCTTAGCTCTTGTTTTGCTGGCAGACGTTATTTCCACGGCCTTGGTCTTCGAAACAAACAAGATCGATCAGGCCCAATCTTTTGCCAAAACACTTGACGAAAAGACCGCTAAGACTGTTCGGATTATCTACGAGCTGCAGTCAGACATCCAAGAGTATGGCCCTCGCCGAGGTCAAGCGATGCGCTCGGAAGAATTTAAAAAGCTATTTCAAGAAGAAAACATTGCCCTTTTCGTTTTCCGAAACGACCAACTGATCCTTTGGACAGATAACACGATTTCTCCAGAATCTGTTAGGCGAGTGGCTGCGTTGGGCACCGAGATTCATCACTTCGAAAATGGATGGTACCGACTTGTGTATTTCACGGACGGAATTGACGAATACATCTCGGCCATTCTTATTTCAAGAACTTTCCCTTACCACAATGAGTACCTCATTAGCGGCTTGACCGATGATTTTAGACAAGACAACATAGAATCAATTCATCTCTCCAGCGCTGCTGGTCGCGTGAAGCTTAAAGCAGATCATCAGAACTTCTATCTTTCATTTTCAGACCAGGAATCTCGGTCGAAGAGAAAAGCTTTCTTTTTTGCTCTCAGCGCATTGCTCGGAGGTGCGCTGATTCTGTTCTCTATTCTTTCCGTCTATCGAGCTGAGTCAAGTGGCCGAAAAAAATATGTTCTCTATCCCGCTCTAGTGATTCTATTAGTAAGCCTACGCTATTTAAGTTTAAACGCAGACTGGCCCGCAGTAACAGCTAAGCTGGCTGGCTTCGACCCTGTACTATATGCGTCTTCGTTTATTTCCCCAACATTCGTTGACTATTTAATCAATGTGTTCTTGATTTTTGTTTTGTCTTTTCTCGCAAGAAAAGGAATGACTGAGGCCAAACAGGGAAATGGTGGGCCAAAATTCCTCTTCGCATACTCAGTTGGTGCGGCTTTGCTTTTCCTGCAGGCAGCATGGATAAATGATGTGGCAAAGGAACTGGTATTGAACTCCTCCATCCCATTTGAAATAAATAACCTCAATCAACTTACGGTAAGTAGCTTATTCGGTGTAGTCTCCGTTGGCGTTTTGTATTTCAGCGCCATAATGATAGCCGACGGCCTCTCTCTTTTTGCTAAAAGCAAGGGACTTACTTTTAAATCTACGCTCTTAGCCATTCTTGTCTTGACGTTGATTTGGGTCGTTACCACTCATTTTCTAGGTATAAAGGACTTGGCCTTCGTGCTCTGGCCCGCTCTTGTCTTAATCGCCATATTGTATTCGCGCCTTCTCACCCAATCTAGTGTTTTTCGTTTCCCGGAAGGTGCCCTGCTACTGATCCTCTTCTCCACTCTCGGGGCCTACAATTTCAAGAAATACATGCAGGATCGCGAACAAAGCGAAAGAGAAATCATAGCGGAAAAAATTGCGATCAACGATGACCCAATTGCCGAAGTACTCTTCGACGGGCAGATGGAGGAATTGTTGCGAGACGCAAATGTGAAAACGCTTTTCGAACAAGCGGAACTTCACTCACGAGAAACACTGGAAGACTATGTGGTCTCGCGTTACTTCACGGGGTACTGGAGCAAGTATGATATTACGCTGCACTCATTTACAGCAGACAAAACAGTTTGGGGAAAATTACCCGATACGAGACCAAGTGGGTTCGATGATCTCGAAAAAAATCTTCTCACATTTAGTGATCTAGACAGTTTACAGGAAGGTTTCCACTTTCTGTATAATGCACCTGACCGGATAGCATATATGGCCGTTTTGCCACTGAATTACAACCTTCGCGAAACACCGGATGGATACCTCATCTTCGAATTTGCTTCAACGCTATTCCCTCAACAAGTGGGTTTTCCAAACCTTTTGATCGATCGAGAACTCGGAAGTAATACCGAAAACGAACAATACTCCACAGCAAGGTATTCCGACGGCAGATTAACGAATAGCCGAGGAGAATACCCTTATCCATCCACGCCACAGGTGTTTCAAAGACAAGTGGATAATGGCACCCATTTTTTTCCTTTAAGAGGCTCAGAGCACTTCATTTCAACCTTCAATGATGATGACTTAGTTGTAGTATCCAAAGAGCTCTATGGCCCTTTGGATAAGATAACCATGGTGACCTACCTCTGCGTTATTTATGGAATTCTATTCTCCTTGCTGATTGCTCTGTTTCGCTTTCGCAATGACCGCACATTCTTCCGGCTTAATCTGAATCGAAAAGTTCAGGCGCTATTGGTGATCCTTACCGTAACCACGATGGTCTTATTTTCGCTTGCCACCAAGTATTACATAGAAGAGAAGTACAGTGAAAAGAACCAGCGGCTTATCTCCGAAAAAATGCATTCCATTCTCTTGGAATTGGAAAATAAACTCGGAGAAGAGGAAGGGCTTAATTATGATATGTCCGATTACCTCAATCGCATTCTATCACAGTTTTCAGTCATCTTCTTCACGGATATAAATCTCTTTAACCCTCAAGGCGACTTGATTGCCTCGAGCCAAATGAGGATGTTCAATGAAGGCTTAATTAGTCGGAAAATCGATCCCACGGCATACGTCTACATGCACTATCTCAACCAGATAGAATACATTCAAGAAGAAGCCGTAGGCGAGCTTTCATACCTGTCGGCATATTCTCCGCTACTCAACAAAAGAGGAGAAATAATAGGGTATGCAAACCTCCCCTACTTTGCCAGACAAACAGAATTAACCAATGAAATCTCGAGTTTCCTGGTTTCTGTTATCAATCTTTTCGTTTTGGTTTTCGTGCTGTCCTTAATCATCGCACTCTTCATCTCGCAGTGGATTACCTTACCGCTGCGCTCAATACGGGAAAGCCTTTCGGCAATAGAGCTTGGGAAAGCAAACAGATTGGTGGGTTATAAGGGTCAGGATGAAATCGGCCTGTTGGTAGATGAATACAATGCGAAGGTCTCAGAACTAGAAATGAATGCCGCCAAACTGAGCCAGTCTGAGCGCGAATCAGCTTGGCGCGAAATGGCCAAACAAGTGGCACACGAGATCAAGAATCCACTCACCCCAATGAAGCTAAGCGTTCAGCACTTGGAGCGAACACTTCTTTCTGAGGGTTCCGTAGATAAGGAGCGAGTTACTCGCGTGATGAAAAATCTCGTCGAGCAAATAGATACCCTAACCTCCATCGCCAATGCTTTTTCGGGTTTTGCAAAAATGCCCAAAGCGAAAGTGGAAACCATCGACTTAAAAGAAACGGTTGCCAGTGCCGTGGAACTATTTAGTGGCTTTGATCGAATAGATTTCGAAACGATCTATCCATCTACTGACTCTTGCTTTGTGAAAGCTGACAAAGACCAATCACTGCGGTTATTCAATAATCTTTTGAAGAATGCGGTTCAATCAATGTCGGAGGAACGACGGGGTCAGATAACGCTGGAGATTAAAGAAGAGAACAACGGCTACTCAACTCTCATTTCTGACAATGGATCGGGAATAGCCGAAGATCAGATGTCGAAACTCTTCATCCCGAACTTCACTACTAAAACGCGTGGAATGGGCCTAGGCTTGGCTATGTCCAAAAACATTGTAGAGAATTTTGGAGGAGAAATTTCCTTTAACAGTGAGTTGGGTAAAGGGAGTCAGTTTAAAGTTTGGCTGCCTAAAGCTTAAGGTCGACCCGCTTTTTCTGCCAAGTTCTACGTTTCACTTTTTTCAGAATACCCTCTTCATCGACTGTCCCTTTTGAGGAAGCTTTGAATTTTATTTTTCCTTTTCCAGAGAATGACGAACCCTTCTCAAAAATGAGCTCGGCCGAATCTTCAAGGACTATTTTACTTTTTCGCAGTAGCCCCAACTCTCCGCCTTCTTCCACAATTATTTTACTGTCTTTAAGCAGTCGAACCTCATTTTCGATGGTCATTTTGGCTCCGCTCTTAATCCGCAGAACCGCCGCGGAAGAAAAATAGGTCTCGCCATTTACGGTATCAGGTTCTACAAATCGAGTGACGGTTTTCCCTCGATCAATCGTCAAAGTTGACTGCACATAAAGATCAGAACCATCTTGATTGTGGTTGTTCAGTAGAATCACTGATCCAGCCCAGCGCCGTGAATCGCTTAGCATAGTATCGCTAAATGATACCTCTACCTTAATAGACATATCTGGAAGAGTCTCGAGAATTCGAAGAGAAATACCATTCAAGTATACCGCATCGGAGTTCCGCTCATTATTAGATTTTCCCTTTCTAGAATTCACATGTGTAATCGTAGAAGCAGTCGATGGATTGGTTCCCAGACCAATATGGTCGATCTCTCCTTCGCGCATTCCATAAGCAGGATCTCCCAAGTGAGGATGACGGGTGTAACTGCCATCGTCATTTCTTCTGGTGCTTAGTCGGCGCATATCCTCACGGGTAATGGCTTCACTTGCATTGGTGAAATAAAATGGTTCCTCTAACTCATGATGACCCGTAAGTGGATTATCAAACTCCTCTTTCAGGGTGTATACATAGTGAGGTGTGTTGTCCACACATAACCCTAAATCCAGCTTTCCATCATCCCAAAAAAAATCAAAAGCCCCAGTTGCAGGAATAGGCTTTAGGTAATCTGCGTACACATTGCCATAAACGCGCACTCCCTCTTTTCGGTTGGCATCAATCTGTCGTTCCAAATACAAGCCTGGAAGCGCAGGTTTAATACAGTCGTGACTCTCATGATTAAACACATCCGTTGGCGAACCATTGTTGGAATAAGTCGTGTGGTTCTCTACCCAAATCCATTGAGGAAATTCATCTTCAGGAATAAATGGGAGCCTTATTCTGAGAGCATCACCAGTGGTCACAAAATCTCTAAGGACAAAAGTTTGAATTCCATGACTAGACTGAATATCTCCATTAACTTCTTGACCCTGTTCATTGAGTGTGCTGATCAAATAATTGTTTTCTTTTGGCTTCCAGCCAAGCCAATATCGATCCCACCCAGAAGGGGAAAGAAATGCGGAATTTGCCGCTCCCATCATGGACCAGCCTCCTTGCAGGGCAGAAACATAACTCCTGAAATTTGCGCTATTACCTCCACCTGAGTGGAAATTATTTCCTCCAATAAGCAAATGATTGAACTCGTGTTTCAAGATCTTAAATGGCATCCCCTTTCCCCCTCCAAAAATTGAATATGAGTCCGTATTGAACCCGCCGAGCTTTCCTCCGCTTGAAGCCGATGCTTGACCTGTTCCGCTGGGAATACGCGAAAAGTTTCTAAGAAATATCATTATGTGATCTACACCCGCAAATTTGGTAGCCTCTGTTTTGGGTACGCCTCTTTTCGATTCGTCTTCCCACATATCGAAATCATCAAAACTTAGATTTTGAGAGGAGATGCTTTCTGCTGAATTGAGTTTATCAGTTACAGCTCTTAAGATTTTCGTTTTGTTGTGCCCAACCACCGATTGCTTTACTGTAATGATTTCTGGAAAATAATCTCCCAGAACCGTTAGCCCTCCGAAAGAGCATTCGCTGTAATATTGAGTAAGTGTCTTGAGCGAATCTTCTCCTTCAAAAACATTGAAAAGATCATCTTTGTACTCGGGCATTTGATTCACTTTCCAATTCTTATGGCCTTTTGGATAATCATCTACACTTGAATCTTTATCGTGATCAACTTCCACAAAAACCATTAGAATTCGAACCGTCCCTTGAGTAGGCAATACCCAGCCGTTCTCACTATTTTGCTGACTGAATGCACCTCCAGAAAGAAAAAGAGAAAAAGTCAAAAAGAAAACGAAACAACTTCTGTGGAATAGTAATCCGTACATTTTGATTCAAGAAATTACATTTGCATGAAACCGCAATTCGAAATCATGGATAATATTATCGTTACACAAACAGGCCACATCCGAAAAGTGACCATAAACAGAGCCGATAAATTGAACGCTCTGAACTCCGAGCTTATCAAAGACCTCTCCGCAGAGCTTAAGAAAGCGGATGAAGATAAAGAAACTCGTGTGGTAATTTTGACGGGGGCAGGAGAAAAAGCCTTCGTTGCTGGCGCAGACATTTCTGAATTCGCTCACTTCGATGAAGTGCAAGGAAGAGAGTTGAGCCAACAAGGTCAGGACTTGCTCTTTACGGCAATTGAGGAAATGAAAACTCCTGTAATAGCTGCGGTCAATGGGTTTGCACTTGGTGGGGGACTCGAGCTGGCTATGTCCTGTCACATCCGAATGGCTTCAGAAAATGCACGACTCGGGTTGCCCGAAGTCAGTCTAGGCGTAATACCAGGATACGGTGGCACCCAAAGGCTAGCGCAGCTCGTAGGGAAAGGAAAAGCTCTTGAAATGATTACTTCGGCCCAGATGATCGATGCGCAGGAAGCGTATCGCCTTGGCCTGGTAAACAAGGTTGTGAGCCAAGAAGAGCTTTTAGACGAATGCAGAAAGCTAGCGGGAAAAATCGCTAGAAATTCTCCATCGGCAGTTGGGCTTGCCATTCGTTCAGTGAATGCACAATATTCTGAAGGAGTTGATGGTTATCAAGTTGAAATAGACTCTTTCGGCGCTTGCTTCAAGTCAGGAGATTTCAAAGAAGGAACTCAAGCATTTTTAGAAAAACGCAAACCTACCTTCAAGGGTGAATAAATCCTTCCCCATTTTATGAGTGCGTTGCGAAGCCTTCTTGGCCAAACAGCCATCTACGGCGTAAGTAGCATCGTGGGTCGTGTGATGAACTTTTTTATCCTCACTCCTTTCTATACCCGTATTTTCGATAAGGTGGAGTACGGTGCCATTACTGAGCTGTATGCCTATGTGGCATTTTTTCTGGTCTTCTTGACTTACGGAATGGAAACGGCATTCTTCCGCTTTGCCTCTCGCGAAAAAGATCCCTCAAAGCAATCAGTTGTGTTTAGCACGGCGGCTATTTCGCTCCTATCCACTTCCACGCTTTTTATTGCGCTCGTTTATCTCACGGGTGGAAATATGGCAGATGCCATAGGATACGCGTCCAACCCCGAGTATATCATCCTCTTTGGGTGGATCGTGGCAATCGACTCATTCGTTACCATTCCTTTTGCCAGGCTCAGGCTGCAGAACAAAGCCATTCGTTTTGCTTCGGTCAATTTGGCCAGCATCGTTGTCAACATTCTCTTGAACTTGTTCTTTTTCCTCTATTGTCCCGCCGCAATGGAAAATGGCAACGATTGGGTGACCAGCTTTTACCATCCTGAATTTGGAATAGGTTACGTTTTCGTGGCCAATTTAGCAGGAAGCCTTACCAAGCTGATTCTGCTCTTGCCTGTTCTAAAAGGGTTAAAATACGGGTTCGACCCGAGGCTTTTCAAAGAACTGTTGCCTTATGCACTTCCCCTTCTCTTCTTGGGGCTGGCAGGAATAATTAACGAAACGTTTGATAGAGCAGCTTTCGAAAGTCTTTCGGGTCTTCCAAAAGAAGAGGCTGCTGCACAACTGGGAATTTACGGCGCCTGCTATAAGGTGGCCATGCTCCTGAGCATTGGCATCCAAGCCTACCGCTTCGCCGCAGAGCCTTTTATCTTTTCTTTAGAAAAAGGCAAGAAGAGCAATCAAGTTCAGGCAGACGTGATGAAGTATTATTTCATCGTGGCCTTGCTCATCAGTATGGCGCTCATTTGTTTGGATGATATCGCCCTCCTGCTTATCGGTGAGGAGTTTCGCGTTGGGGCTGAAGTGATCCCTATTCTACTATGCGCCTATATTTTTTACGGCGTCGTCTTCAATCTTTCATTTTGGTACAAGCTCAATGACAAAACCATTTACGGCGCGGGAATAGCTCTGAGCGGCGCGCTTGTCACTATAGGGCTTAACATTTGGCTGGTGCCAAAAATCGGTTACTTCGGCTCTGCCTGGGCTACGCTGGCGGCATATGTCATTATGACTATCATTTCTTACGGCCTTATGCGAAAGCATCACCCTATGCCTTATGACTTATCCTCCATCGCTCAGTATGTCCTACTAGCTGTGGTTTTGGTCTTCACTTTCGAATTCATCGACCCACAAGGTTGGATGAAATATGCGGGAGGTATCGGAGTCATTATACTATTCACTTTATTCGCTTTTCAAAAAGAAAAAAAACAACTCAGACTAAATGACAACGGTTGAAATCATAAATAAATCCGAGCACCCTCTCCCGCACTATGCTACTGAAGGCAGCGCTGGGTGCGACTTAAGAGCAAATATCTCAGATAATGTAGTACTGAAACCACTCGAAAGAAAGTTGATCGATACGGGTATTTATATCGCACTTCCCGTAGGAACGGAAGCCCAAATAAGGCCCCGCAGTGGAATGGCCTACAAAGAGGGTGTAACCGTCTTAAACTCACCAGGAACGATCGATGCTGACTACCGCGGAGAGGTGAAAGTATTATTGGTAAATTTGTCGGCTGTTGAGGCTACCATTCAAAACGGCGATCGCATAGCTCAAATGGTTATCGCGCGCCATGAAATTGCCAGCTTTAAAGAAGTTTCATCGCTCTCCGAAACTCTTCGTGGTGAGGGTGGTTTTGGAAGCACTGGAAAAAAAAACTGATACTGAATGAACATCATTATACCTATGGCTGGTCGCGGCAAGCGACTTCGCCCTCATACGCTCACCGTTCCCAAACCTCTTGTAAAAATTGCTGGCAAACCTATCGTTCAGCATTTGGTTGAAGACATTGCCCGACTCTTGAAAGATGAACCTTTGGAAGAGGTCGTTTTTGTGACGGGTCGATTTGGCGAAGACGTAGAAAACCATTTGTTGGCTGTAGCCAAAAGTCTTGGTGCGCAAGGAAAAATAGCTTACCAAGACGAAGCTCTGGGAACTGCTCATGCGATTTGGTGCGCCAAAGAAGCCCTCAAAGGAAAAACAATAGTCGCCTTTGCGGACACGCTTTTCAAAGCTGATTTTAAGCTCGACTCAAATGCAGACGGAATGCTGTGGGTGAAACAAATAGACGATCCTTCAAGTTTCGGAGTAGTGAAACTCAACGAAAAAGGCCACATTATTGACTTTGTAGAAAAACCACAGGAATTTGTGAGTGATTTAGCAATGATCGGTTGCTACTACTTTAAGGAAGGTCGCGATTTGTATACCGAGATCGAGTACTTAATTGAGCATAAAGTGATGAAAGGAGGGGAGTACCAACTTCCCGATGCCCTGCGTCGAATGACTGAAAAAAACAAGACTTTTTCTCCTGGAAAGGTAGACGAGTGGATGGATTGCGGAAACGCAAAAGTGACGATTGAGACATCAAATCGCGTTCTCGATTTGAAATACGCTACTTCTGAAATTGCACCAGATGTGGAAGTGATCAACTCGACCATCATCGCTCCATGCTACATCGGCTCTGGTTCGAAAATCATCAATTCCGTTATCGGCCCCAATGCCTCCATCGGAAACGACACAACGATTGAAGATTCCCGAATTTCTTACAGCCTTGTCCAAGACCACTCTCAACTAGTAGGTCAGTCAATGGCACAATCCATGATTGGGAGCTTCGTTAAGTTAGAGACCAAGCCTGCAGTATTGAGCCTTGGCGACTACAACGAAATCAAATGATTCGAATCCATAACATAGCCATATTCACCATTCTCCTTTTTGCCGCTATTGGCTGCAAGAGCACCGAAGACGGTTTCAGGAAGAAGTCTCAAACCGAAGCTGAACTAACCGAAACTGAATCGCGTGCATATCAAATTGCATTTTTAGACGGAAACAAGGAGAAGATTCTGGGTAATTTGACCGAGGCTGAGCGTCTATTCCAAAAGGCCCTAGCCATCAACCCGCAGAGCGATGCTGCTATGTTTGATTTAGCCAAAATCTCTGTTGAAAGAGGTCGGTTGGGCGAGGCTGCTACACTGCTAGAAAAGGCGAGAGAGATCGACCCTGAAAATCAGTGGTACTCGGAATACTTGGCGCAGATCTATGCCGAATCTGGAAGACTTGATGAAGCAATTGAAACCGTTAGAAGTATAATATACTCACAACCAGAGAAGTACGATTATTACTTCAATCTAGGTTCGCTCATGAGCGCTCGAGGCAAATACGATGAGGCCTTGGAAGTCTATGATGACCTGGAAGGCCGCTTCGGATCTATGGAAGAAATTGCCATGCAAAGGCAAATAATCTATTTGGAACAGGGCAAAGCAGAAAAAGCGTTTGAGGAGGCGAACAAGCTGATTGAAATAAATCCTGGAGAAATCCGGTATTACGGAATGAAGGCAGAGATCTTGGAGCAAACAGGCAGAAATGAAGAAGCCAAAGCTCTGTATGCCGAAATGCTCGAAATCGACCCTGACAATGGGCTGGTACTTTTGGCTCTTTTCGAAATGGCAGAGCAAGAAGGGAAAACTTCAAAAGCTCGTGCGTATTTAACATCAGCCTTTCGCAGTGAAGACTTGGGAATTGACGTAAAAATCAATATCCTCCTCAATCTTATGTCAAGCCCTGGAGAATCGCTTGAATATCTTTTCATGCTTTCAGATGAATTGGTTGCGGCTCATCCGCAAAACGCAAAGTCGCATGCCATACAAGGTGATCTGTACAATAACTTCAATCGACAGGAGGAAGCCCGAGCAAAGTTTCAAAAAGCGGTAGAACTCGATCCCAACCGCCCTCCCATTTGGCAAGAAATTCTAATCATCAGTTCGACGCTAAATGATTTTGAGACCATGAACACCGAGAGTGAAAAAGCACTCGAGTACTTTCCGCAGCAGCCAATTTTTTATCTCTTCAATGGTATTGCACTGCAACAGTTGGGACGAACTAAAGAAGCGATCGATGCGCTTGAAGCGGGCAAGAATTTGGTCATTGACAATAATGAATTGCTCGGCCAGTTCTACGCTTCGCTGGGCGATGCTCATCACTCAATCAATGATGATAAGTCGAGTGATGCGTCTTACGACAAAGCGTTGAAGTACAGTCCCACAAACGTGATAGTGCTCAACAATTATGCATATTATCTATCTCTTCGAGGACAAAATTTGGAGAAAGCGGAGGCCATGGCGAGGACTGCCAATGATTTGATTCCGAATCAGGTGAGCTTTCAAGATACTTACGCCTGGGTACTTTTCAAGAGAGGTAATTACCAAAATGCACTTTTCTGGATAAAAGAAGCATTGAAAAACGGCGGGTCAGAAGATCCTGATGTTTTAGAACACCACGGGGATATCCTTTGGCAACTAGACAAAAAAGAGGACGCAAAAATCGCTTGGCAAATGGCACTAGGCGCTGGAGGTGAAGCGTCTCAACTCAACGAAAAAATTGCCCGTATCAAATGAAAAGTATTTTCCATTTGATATGCATCTTCCTTCTATCGAGCCTAATTTTTTCAGGTTGTAAAACGAAGCGTGCACTTACCAAAAGCCCCTTGGTGCCCCTAAACGAAAAGGCAATAATCGAGCAGCTCGAAGCAAATACTTTCGAATTTACTACCCTGAGCGCCAAGCTTGCTGTGAATGCCGTAACAGAAAAAGAAAACCGCTCATTCAAAGTCAATATGCGAGTTGCGTCTGACAGCGCTATTTGGATGAGCATCACACCTGCACTTGGCATAGAAGCCGCTCGTGCAATGGTGACGGCCGATAGCCTTAAATTTATTGACAAGCTGGGCGACAATTACTATTTGGGCGATTATCGAGCACTAGACTCCCTCTTTGGTTATGAAGCACAATATGACTTCTTAGAAAATCTATTGGTAGGAAATCCGATACAGATATTGAAAGACGAAAAGTACCGGTCTGTGGTGGATGAACTTTACTACGTAATTCAAACGAAGAATCCGCGTAAAGTGCGAAAAGCAGTAGATCTTTCATTTAAACCCTCAATGGAGGATACCTTGCAGATTGAGACAGAGGTAGTAAAGAAGAGGAAGCTTGACAAGGCTTTTAAGAAACTGGAAGAGGAGGATTTGGTCATCAAGCGCTTTTATGTGCGTTCAGACAATTTCAGGGTGGAAAAGGTTATCATCGAAGACCTACTCACACAGCGCTCTTTCAGGGTGGAATACACTAATTTCCTTGAAGTAGAAGGCCATTCTTTCGCTCACGATATCACTATCTTTATTGATACCCCTACGGAATCGGCGAAATTTGACTTTTCCTACTCCAGAATAAAAATCAACCCGCCCCAATCGTATCCCTTTAAAGTTCCTTCGACATATGAGCCTCTTTTCCGTTAGAACTATTCTGTTATTCTTGGCTTTGGCCGGAGCCACAGTGGCGGGTGCTCAAGAAAAAGAGAGCCTGAAAAAAGAGCGCGATAAAATTTCTGGGGAAATCAGCTTCACCAATAAATTGCTTGAAGAGACCCGTCAAAACCGAAGCAAAATGGAGGGTGAGTTGGGCTTGTTGAACAAAAAGATTCGGCTTCGCGAAGACCTCATCAACAGCATTAAAAAAGAGGTGAGGCTATACAACCGACAGATTGAACGCAACCGCGAACAAATTGCCATACTAGAATCTGAACTTGGTGAGTTGAAAAACCGCTACGCCGACCTTGTTAGGATGGCCCACCGCACGAATCGGACACAGGATAGACTTATGTTCATCTTTGCGGCCGAAGATTTCATTCAAGCGGTTAGAAGGATCCGCTATTTCAGACAACTGGCAGACATAAGAAAAAAGCAAGTCGAAGGAATAGAAAGTACTAAGGAGAGATTAATCGGTCTGAATCAAGAACTGGATGATGCAATAGGCTCTAAAAATCAAACCCTCGAGCAAGAGCAGGGTGCAAAGCAGGATCTATCTCAAGACCTTTCCAGACAAAAGGAAACGGTGTCTTCGCTGAAGTCTGAGGAACGAGGCTTGCTAAAGACCCTCAAGAAACAAGAGAAGCAACGAGAAAAGGTCAACAAAGAAATCCAGCGGATCATCGAAGCAGAAATACGCGCTTCGAAGGAAGACAACAAAGGCGTTTTTTCATTAACACCAGAAGCCGCAGCCCTCTCAGCAGACTTCGAAAAAAATAGAGGCAAGCTTCCTTGGCCAGTTGAAAGAGGAGTAATCACTCAAAAATTTGGTGACAATCCACATCCAGTTTTGGCAGGTATTATGGTGCCCAATAATGGAGTCAACATCGCGACCAACCAAAATGCTCAAATCCGGGCCGTTTTCGATGGTACGATTTCAGGTGTCTTTAGTATCCCGGGAGCCGGAAAAAATATCATTATCAACCATGGGGGATACCGTTCTGTGTACTCCAATATGAAAGAGGTCTTCGTGACCAAGGGACAAACTATCTCGGCAAAAGAAGCCATCGGACTAGTGCTGACAGACGAAGTAGATGGAAAAACCGAAGCTCATATTGAAATTTGGAAAGTGAGCGAAAAAGGCACTGTTAAAGAAGATCCTGCAAAATGGATCACTAGGCAATAGGGCGTATTATTTCTTAACTTTACCAAAAATATAAATATGCTTCTTTCCATATTTCTAGCGTTTCCCGGATATGGCTCAATCATCTTGATTGTAGTAGCCATTTTACTTCTATTTGGAGGGAAGAAAATCCCAGAATTAATGAAGGGTCTTGGTCGTGGAATGAAAGAGTTCAAAGACGCCACCAAAGAAGATGGCTCAGGTGAAGCCTCAGATTCCAACAAAGACTCAAAGTAGATCAGTTTGAACAATTACCGTAGCCTTCTCGAAATCCAAAAGGATCTTGATCAGAAGAGTCTTGAGCTAAAAGACTTGGTAGGTCAATACTTGAATAATATTAAAGAATCCGTTGATCTAAATATCTTCTTGGAGGTATTTGAAGAAGAGGCTTTAGCGAAAGCAGAAGAGATTGGTAAAAAACTAAAAAACGGAACTGCTGGCCGCCTTGCTGGTATGGTGATCGCTTTGAAAGACAATATCTGTTACAAAGATCACCGCGTTGGAGCAGCCTCAAAAATACTTGACGGATTTGAATCGCTTTACGATGCTACCGTTACCAAAAAACTTCTCGAAGAAGATGCCATAATCATTGGTCGAGTAAATTGCGATGAATTCGCGATGGGAGGTTCCAATGAAAATTCATCAAAAGGAATTGTAAGAAACCCCATAAATCCCGACTATGTTCCTGGTGGATCCTCAGGAGGCAGCGCAGCAGCAGTAGCTGCAAATTGTTGCTTAGTGTCGTTAGGAAGCGATACGGGTGGTTCTATACGTCAGCCTGCGGCTTTTTGCGGGGTAGTAGGATTAAAGCCAACTTATGGCAGAGTAAGTCGCCACGGTTTAATTGCCTTTGCCTCATCCTTTGATCAAATCGGTCCCCTTTCACACAGTGTAAATGATGCTGCCTTGGTTCTCGAGATCATCGCAGGTTCAGATGGTTTTGATACGACTTCAGCGACAAAGAAGGTAGACACATACTCCGATTTATCGGAAGGTAAGCCCCTCAAAATAGGATACATTGAAGAGTGCCTAGAGAATGAAGCTCTAGATCCTGAAGTGAAAAAGGCCCATGAGAAGCTAATCGAAGAGTTAAAAGACCAAGGCCATACGGTAGAGCCAGTTCACATCGAAGAATTGAAGTACCTCGTTCCTGCCTACTATGTTCTTACTACAGCCGAAGCTTCTTCCAACCTGTCGCGGTACGACGGAATTCACTACGGCTACCGAAGTAAGAACTCACATGATATTGACTCGACTTACCGGATGAGCAGAACAGAAGGTTTTGGTCCTGAAGTTAAGAGAAGAATTATGCTCGGAACTTTCGTTTTGAGCGCAGGATATTATGATGCCTATTACGCAAAAGCGCAAAAGGTGAGAAGGGTTATCAAAGAGAAAACTGACAAGTTATTATCAGAATACGATCTCCTCCTCTCCCCTACCACGCCTTCTCCTGCCTTTCCTATTGGATCAAACACGGACGATCCAATCAAGATGTATTTGGAAGACATATTTACGGTTCACGCCAACTTGGTTGGTGCACCAGCCATCTCTCTTCCACTCTTTTCTCACCCAGATTCGAGGCTTCCAATAGGAGCGCAATTTATGGCTGGCTCATTCCGCGAAAAACTCCTTCTCACTTTCGCCAACAACTTAATGCAGAGCGAAGCGTTAAAAAATTAAAAGGTTCTTCTCCGATTTAGCTATGCCTAGGTATAGTTTTGTCGAAAATTGACAAATTAGATTTCCATCTTTCGTATGTCACTACATCTCTCTAAAATTGACTTAATGTTTCTTCTGAAGTCGAGCTCTCTTTTCCTATTCACTTTTCTTCTCTCTCACATCTGTTTGGCAGATGTTTTTCAAGACTCCACCACGGTTAATGCAAAAGACACGACCGATGTAAAAATCGCTGCCGATGATCCCATACTCCTTGCCATGGATCAATCTTGGATGAATGTCGGAAAAAATTGGTTGGATTTTAATGCCGATAGCGTTGCCTTGAATATCCATGGGTTTGCACCCGATTCCATTCCCGTATATGCCGATAGCATCTACGCAAAAAGAATAGCAGCATTGAATGACGTTACTCCGATGGAACTTGATTACAACAAATACGTGCAATCGTACATTAACGTTTACGCCATCCGAAGACGCAACCTCACCAGCAAGGTACTAGGCCTTGCCGCACTTTACTATCCTCTTTTTGAGGAGCAACTTGATCGATTTGATATGCCGCTTGAATTGAAACACCTCGCGGTAGTAGAATCGGCGCTTAATCCATCGGCAAAATCGCCGATGGGGGCTACTGGTCTGTGGCAGTTCATGTACACCACAGGCAAGATTTACAATCTAGAAGTAAATTCTTTCGTTGACGAACGTCGCGATCCATATGAGAGCACGATTGCCGCTTGCCAATACATGGAGTATTTGTACGGTAGATATAAAGATTGGAACTTGGTTTTAGCGGCCTACAACTCAGGGCCGGGTAATGTGAATAAGGCCATTCGAAGATCAGGCGGAAAGAGAACCTACTGGGAAATTCGCCGCTATCTCCCTCGCGAGACAAGGGGTTATGTGCCCGCATTTATCGCGGTGAACTACATAATGAATCACGCCGCAGATCACAATATCTATCCTATTGAACCGCCGATAAAATATCCAGAAGTCGACACTTTGCAAGTTTGCAGAAGAACCACATTCGACCAGATTTCGAAATTCACCAGTGTCTCTTTAGAAGATTTGGAAATGCTCAATCCTTCAATAAAGAGAAACATCATCCCAAAATCTGAGAAGTGTCTAACTGTTTATTTGCCTGTAGAAGCCGCAGGGCTCTTTTTGGTAAACCAAGACGAGCTGTACAACTTTAATCCCGGTTCACCTCAGGCTGTAGACGGATACATCGTAGAGGATTTAATTGAAACCCACGTGGTTCGCAGCGGGGATGTGCTGGGCAAAATCGCCGAGCGATATGGAGTAGGAGTTAGTAGCATACGAGAATGGAACAATATTCGCGGTAATAATATTTACCCAGGACAAAAATTGGAGATCCATAAAACCGTTCGCACCAAGGTTGGTGAAACGACGGCTCAAAAAGCAGAGCCTAAAAAAGAAGCGGCCAAAACAGTCGAAACGAAACAGGCTGAAAAGACAGCAAGTTCTGACGACTTAAAAGTGCATATCGTACAAAGCGGAGACACCCTCTGGGATATCGCTAAGCTTTATCCGGGTGTGAGTATCAATGACATTAAATCCGCTAATTCGGGGCTGGATTCCCACAGACTAAAACCTGGTCAGAAAATAAAAATTCCCCCTTCATCATGACAAAAATCCTTCATCCCATAAGCCTTCTCCTTTTCGGAATCCTCCTCATTTCCTCTTGCGATGAAACAAATACGCGCACGCTTCCCAGGCATTCTGGTGAATCTGGTGAGATTTTATTGGTAATGAATGAGAGCAAATGGCTTGGTGCTGAAGGAGACAGTCTTCGTGTTGTCTTGGAGCAATTTGTTGATCAATTACCCCAAGCTGAAGCGATGTTCAGTCTTTTACAATTCTCTACCCGTGAAATGAGTAGCCTCTTGGAACAGCACCGAAATATAATCGAGATAGAAATTGGGCCTGGTGCTGAAGGAAAGAATACTGTGACATTAAGTAAAGACAAATGGAGCAGCGGACAGCTCGTTTTCAGGGCTTACGCTAATAACAGAGCAGAGTGGAATGAGCTTCTAAAGACCGATTTTCCGAGAGTCGTAGAAATGATCAACGACAAAGAAATTGACCGCCTCCAAAAGAACTTGCTTCGGAATGGAAACAAAGAACTTTCCGCAAAAGTCAAGAAAAAGTTCGGAGTAGAAATACTACTTCCTCAAGACACGAAAGTGGCGGTAGAGGGAAAGAACTTCATGTGGATCAAACGCGAGCGTGTAAAGTATTTAGGAAATACTGGCCATGAAATCACACAGGGCTTTATGGTCTATCGATATCCTTACACTGGCGAAACGAATTTTGCGCACGACACACTAATGGCCATGCGCGATTCTATTCTTAAAAAATACGTTCCAGGACCACAGGATGGAACCTACATGAGTACGGAATACAGATACCCTCCTGAATCCAGAGAAGTGTCTGTTGGCGACCAATATGCTGTTTACACACAAGGACTTTGGAGGACTGAGAACTATTTTATGGGAGGCCCATTTCGTAGGATAGCAACAACTTCTAAAAATGGGAATGAAATGATCGTCGTATCGGGTTTTGTTTTTGCTCCAAAGTTTGATAAGCGAGAATACGTGCGGGAATTGGATGCTGTAATATCCAGCATCAAATTATCAGATCCCACTACTCCCTAAATTTTCCTAGGCGGAAAATACTTCGATTAATATGGGTAAAGATTTCACCTCTCCAAACCCTTCCAATTGAAGTCGATAATATTCTACAATAGACGTAAGAAGCTTTCTTCTCATATGGGAATGAATTCTTAATGAGGAGCTGTAATCTGCTCGGGTCAAGGTTGAAAATTCAAAGCTCTCATCGCGATCCAGCGTATGCAGGGAACTGTTTCTATTCGAAGTGAAAATTCCGTTTTGCAAGTCAAAGTAGCAAGCGCTTTCATCAAAATCTCCTTTTGGGAAAAACCCAAAAAACTTAGTGAGCTTAGTCAGGAAGATGAGGTGAAAATAGATGTGATCCGTTCCTGAATCAAAATACTGCAGTGAAGAAGTGATGTAATCGAATAGGTCTTCATCGGGCGCCTCCTCACGAAGTGATTTATAGAGCATTTCGGATAAAAAGAGCTGTATACTTCCCTTTATCGGATCGAAAAATAGTCCGCCTGAACTGGATTTAACAGTAATTTCCTTCACTGTTTGGACGTCGTGTTTCTCTCTAAATTGAAATGAAATATCGACCACTGAGAGCGGTTCCAAGGCAGCCAGTTTATTGCCCCGTTTTTTTCCGATCCCTCGCACCATGAAAGACATAATACCGAACTTACGCGTGTATCCCGATGCAATCATGGATGATCCTGAATAGGGGACTTTTCTAAGAATCAGAGCCGCAGTGGTTGTCTCCACCCCTATTTGATCATTAGTATTTTACTGACGCATTGAGAGTCCGCACTTTCACTAGAAACCAAAGCAAAATAGACTCCTGTCGCAACGCGCTCACCATTCAGATTCTTCCCGTCCCAAATAGCTCTACCTCCATTCGATACCAGAGATACCACTAGATTTCCTCTCATGTCGGTTATCCTAATGTCGCTATTTCGCATAATCCCCTCAATGGTAACGGGCCCTGAATAGGTTTCGCGCACAGGGTTCGGGTATACGGTTAAGCATTCATTGGATGCTTCGCCACCAGTGGCATCACCTTGATAGGAGAGAATTCCTTCTACCGTGGCTATGAAAACCTCTCCCGTCTCATTATCTACAACAATGTCGTTGATCACATCAGAAAAAAGCGGGCTTTGATCGGCCGTAAATCGAAGAATTTGTTCTGTGCCGTCCTCCGAAAGCAAAAATACTCCCGAGCCAAATGTTCCAATCCACTTCCGATTTGCACCGTCTATAGCAATGGCACTGATACTCTGAGCTTCGAGTAAAAACTGAAAAATACCGTCCTGCTCGACCAGAATT
This sequence comes from Cryomorphaceae bacterium, assembly GCA_047632755.1. Taxonomy (GTDB): domain Bacteria; phylum Bacteroidota; class Bacteroidia; order Flavobacteriales_D; family Cryomorphaceae; genus JAKVAV01. The sequence goes on along the minus strand of JBLIDT010000001.1, from coordinate 135,314 downwards.
TGACGGGCGTCACTGGGATCGTTAGAAAAAGCATCAAAGGGCGAATAAAAGACCGCTACTCCGTCTGACGTACCAACCCAAATTTCGCCATCTAGATCTTCAGCAATGCTAAATACCTCATCGACTGGGAGTCCTCCGTTTCCATTTCCTGACTTAAAAAGTTGGGGATTGTCCGATCCTTCTTCTCGAGTAGGAGAAAATGCCACAACTCCACCCCTGTTGTCGAGCATCCACAAATCGCCTTCCTGGCTAACGATCATCCGTGTAAGAATGTCTCCAGCGTCGAAATTTCCTTCGAGGCTGAACGAATCCCACGATCCATCTGGCCTCAAAACGGCAAGCGGCTTATCGGCATATCCATTTGTCATCCAGAGATTGTTGTCATCGTCTTTTACGATATCTGCTACACCAACAAAACCTTCTCCCTCAGGACGCACAAATTCCTCACGTATTTCCAGGCTGCTGTTGTTTTCGTCATACACCGTGAGAATTTGACCGTCTTGGGCGGTGAGCATTCCCCCGATCCAACTTCCGACATATGCCAAATCGGGATTATCAGGGTCAGGGAAAGCTACTGTGACGTCGCTAATTGTTTGTGCTGAAAATACTGGATAGTCCGCAGGCATGTAATTCTCCCATTCCCCATTGTAAAATTTATAAAACCCCGTTTGTAAAAAGGAATTATTCCAGTTTCCGGGATGTTGAGGAAACCCGCTTGCCACCCATAGTCGCCCGTCATTTATTTCGAGCTTAAACGCATTGTTCGTTCCAGGCCCAGAGACTTCAATAAATTCAAACCCCTTTTCCTCGTTGTATTTTATCAATCCCGACTCCTTATCAGCGATCCAAAGATTCCCAGAGGCGTCAAAAATGGCTTGGGATGTCCTCATTGGTATATCGTCCCCGTAATCGCTTATTCGAAATGACAAAGAGCCATCGAGGTTCTTTACATCTATAAAATAACTTGCGTTTAAAGTTAATCCCGACGGAGACTCAGTAAGCTCGATGATATCTGAGCTTGTATTGTTAATAATCCAATCCTCTGATTGTCTCAGGTAAGTCCCTGGTTCATCCCCTTCTCGAATGTTGATGTACAATAAGCCAGCAACGGCAGAAACATTCTTTATGGGACCAAATGGAGCTGGTGTTAAAAGGTCTTGTGTCCAATTGGCAAATACGGTAAGATCAGAATTTAAAGAAGCCCTGAAAAGACCTTCATCCGTAGCCGAAAACATAGTGTCGTTGAGCACGGTCACCTCATTTATAGCGGGAGTTCCTGTTGCGAGCAGCTGGTACGTATCGCTAACCTCAAGGCGATCCAAGTTAAAGGAAATGATCCCTACCCCTGTAGAAATGTAAGCTTGAGTGCCGAAAAAGTAGATGTGCCTGATTGACTTGTCGCCTATTACAGAGCTATTCTTTATTGCCGGGAAATTTGTGATTGACTTGTTTTGAATGATGTCCAAATTCCCGTTTTCATAACCGACTATTACCAAGCCCCTATTTTCATCGGCTTTTATAGCCGTGATACCAATGTCTGATAAACCATTGACTTTACTGAGGCGAGAAATATCATTATTTACTTTATTGAACACAAAAAGCCCATTGTCAGAAGCCACAAATACTTCGTCACCCAAAAGGTCGAGGTGGAGGGCATTGTTGTAGTTCAAGTGATCTCTCCAAGTGCCCAGTTGGGCCGCAGAAGTGAGAGAAATAATTGAAAACAAAAGGGATAATCCTAATCGGTAAAACATCCATCTAAAATTCATCAAAAAACTGGTTGGGTCAACTAAACGTGAAAATTATCAAAATCATACACAGAAAAGGCCTGCCATCTGTTATTTGTTGCATAGAAGATGCTTGAAGTTCACCAAAGCCATTAAATTTGCACCACGGCCCGGTAGTTCAACTGGATAGAATATCAGATTTCGGCTCTGATGGTTGGGGGTTCGAACCCCTCCCGGGTCACCATAAAAAAACCTCGACAGTAGTCGGGGTTTTTTATGTTCTGTAATCTTCAGCGCATTGTGCAGAAATACCGATTATCACAATTGTCTTAACGATTCAAAGACTCTTGTTTATTTTGGAGCGTAAAACCAAATAAAATGATCGATCAACCAGAAAAATTACAAGAAACTCAGTCAGTCACTGATTGGGTGATAACCCTTCTCATTACTTACATTCCATTGGTCAATATTATCATGCTTCTCATTTGGGCTTTTGATTCTGAGACTGCATTGAGCAAGAAAAATTGGGCAAAAGCCCGATTGATTTGGATCCTTATTGGGTTTGCTGTCTCTGCTATTTTCTTTGCCCTCTTTGGCGCAGCCATGATTGCTTCGGGTATTTTTGACGGGGCTAATTTCTAAGCAGCAAATGACTCAATTGGTTCGAGCGGTTCTCATCTGTTTGCTCTGATTTTCCTTGATGGAGAATAGAATTTAAAAGGAAAAACCCCGCAGCAGTTGCTGTAGGGTTCTTGAGGTTGCGAACGGATTACTCCAATAATATTTTGCTTTCAGCAGGAAGTCGTGAGCTCCTCCCTGCGGTCGTCGGTTCGAACTGTTTCTCATCCGTTCGCCCATTATGTCGTAAAGCTCAATCAATTTAAAAAGAAAACCCCCGAAGAAAGTTCTTCGGGGGTTTTGAGGTCGCGAACGGATTCGAACCGCCGTACGAGGTTTTGCAGACCTCTGCCTAACCGCTCGGCCACGCGACCATTTTTTCAATGGGCAGCCAAAAGTATGCATTTCATACGCCAATAACCAACAAGAGGTTGCTCTTTTCCTTATCCTTCTAATCGGAAGGTGACTTCTGCCACATCTCCGTTGATGGGTGGAGAAATTTTGCGTACGCAAACTCCCGCTTTCTTTATTCGGGAATCTGATTTCTTTATTCTGGTGTGAATCCGGTGCGCCACTTGCTCGATCAACTTTGAGCGCACTGCCATCTCTTCTTTCACAATTCTATTCAATAGAACATAATCTACCGTGTCTACTAAATGATCGGTTTCAAAAGAAGTTGATACATCCGCATCTACAAAGAGATCGACGATATAGTTCCCTCCTATTCTTTCCTCCTCGGCCAAGCAGCCGTGGTAACCGTAAACCTTTATTTCACGAACTTCAATTCGCTGCAGATCCCAACTCACTTATTCCTTTTTTCATTCGGTTTAAACACTCTTCTTTTCCCAATAAAGCCATGATGTCAAACATCGATGGGCCCATTCCCTGACCCGTGATCAATAAGCGTAAGTTTGGTAAAACACGACCCATTCCCAATTCTGTTTTTTCCAAATAGTCCTTAAATGCAGCTTCGCAATTGGCTGCATTCCAATCTGCCAAACCTTCGAAATGGCCCATCAGATTCTCCATCACTTCAGGAGTATCCTCCTTCCACTTTTTACGGACAGTCTTTTCGTCATATTCTTGAGGCATCTCGAAAAGGTAAGCTCCGCTTTCAACGATCTCAGGTAAAAATGAAGCTCTTTCCTTCATCAATCGACTCACTTCCGTTAAGTATTCTGGGCTCACATCATAACCCTTTTCTTTTGCCAAAGGAGCTATGAGTTCACCGAGTTCACCATCACTTTTAGCACGTAAGTACTGTTGATTAAACCACTTGGTTTTGCTCGGATCAAATTTAGCTCCCGCCTTTCCTACTCTCTCCAAGCTAAAAGCTTCGATGAGTTCATCCATGGAAAATATCTCCTGTGGAGTACCCGGGTTCCATCCCAGCATGGCCAACATATTGATGAATGACTCCGCAAAATATCCGTTTTGCTTGTATCCGCTTGACTGCTCTCCCGTTTTCGGGTCTTTCCATGCCAATGGGAATACTGGGAAACCGAGTCGATCTCCGTCTCGCTTGCTTAGTTTTCCATTTCCATCGGGACGCAATAGCAAGGGTAAGTGCGCAAATTGTGGCGTCTCCCATCCAAAAGCATCGTAAAGCAAAACGTGAAGCGGCGCTGATGGAAGCCATTCCTCCCCTCGAATCACATGTGTGATTTTCATCTTGTGGTCATCCACTATGTTGGCAAGATGGTATGTAGGCATTCCGTCGCTCTTGAAAAGAACTTTGTCATCTAGTTGAGTCGTATTGACTACTACCCATCCGCGAATCAGGTCATTCACACGCACATCCTCTTTTCGAGGCATTTTGAAGCGAATTACATATGGGTGTCCTTCCTCCAAAAGCTTAGCAACATCTTCCTCATTCATTGTGAGTGAGTTACGCATAGATTCCCGCGTGATGGCATTGTATTGCGGAGAAGCAACCTTCGCTTTCTTAAGCCTTTCACGCATCTCATTCAAATCATCTGGTGTGTCAAATGCGTAATAAGCATTGCCAGATTCTATGAGTCGATCTGCGTATTCTCGGTACATTTCCTTTCGATCGCTCTGGCGATATGGGCCGTAATCACCTCCGTATCCCAGGCCTTCATCGGGAGTCATCCCACACCAAGCAAGGGCTTCTTTGATGTAATCTTCAGCACCTTCAACGAATCGGTTTTGGTCTGTATCTTCAATTCGAAGAATAAAATCTCCGCCATTCTTCTTGGCGAAAAGGTAATTGTACAAGGCCGTGCGAACACCTCCCATATGTAATGGACCGGTGGGGCTGGGCGCAAATCGAACGCGAACTTTCATGCGTAGTTTCTTAATTTGGCCGCAAAGATAGGCCAATTGACTGGATTGAATTTGAAACTACCTTTGTCGACTTGATGAATACAGACTATGAATTAATCGACTTTGGAAACGGCCGCAAGCTGGAACGCTTCGGGACTGTCATATTAGATAGACCTGAGGTTCAAGCGGTAGGTTCGTCGAGTCTCCGAATGGTTCGGTGGCAGGAATTGGCTTCCGCCAAATTTGTAGAGACCACGAAGTCGAAAGGCAAATGGATACAAATCGGCGAAGTACCAGAGTCTTGGGAGTTCTCATTTGAAAATGGGAATAAGTCCTGGAAGACCTTTTTGGGACTGAGCCCTTTCAAACACATCGGCCTATTTCCCGAACAGGCAGAGCATTGGAAATACCTGATGAAGAAAGTCAAAAAAGGCGATCGTGTTCTTAATCTCTTCGGCTATACAGGTGCGGCAAGTCTAAGTGCTGCTGCTGTTGGTGGCAATGTATTTCACGTAGATTCATCCAAATCGATCGTTAATAAAGCGGCTGATAACGCAAGTAAAAGCCGAATCAATGGCATTCACTGGGTAGTGGAAGATGCGCTGGCTTTCGCCAAAAAAGAGGTGAAACGCGGAAACAAATACCACTTCATCATCATGGATCCTCCTATTTATGGAAGAGGAAAGAAAGGCGAACATTGGAAGCTGGAAGATCTATTGCCTGATTTGGTGAAAACCGCTGCAGCACTGCTTGAGCGAGAAGGTGTTTTGATTTTGAACACCTACTCTCCCAAAATTGAAATCGACGATATGCTTCAGTTGGTAGAAGCCTCAAAACTTCTTGTTAGCAAGAAGGGGTGGCTCTCCGTCTCAGCGGGCACACGAAAGCTCAACCTGAGCCGTTTTGTGGTATGTGCTTCTGCTTAACAATCCTTAACTTGTTCCCATATTACTTTGAGTAGCCCAAAGCGTTTATAGTAACAGTCATGGCAGATTCATACAAGAGTTTGATAGAGAAATTGGACGCATTCATCCGCAGGTATTACCTGAATGAGATAATCCGCGGGGGACTGTACTTTTTGGGAATTGGCATCAGTGCCCTTCTTATTGCCTCTGCACTCGAGTATTTCGGTCGTTTTTCGGGAACTGTCCGTGGAGTACTTTTCTTTACACTTCTATCTGGGTTTCTGATTTTACTCATTCGCAACCTGATCATTCCAGGATTAAAGCGCTATCGTCTAGGTTCGATTATTTCACACGAGCAGGCTTCATCGATTATCGGTAAGCACTTTCCAGAAGTCAAAGACAAATTGCTCAATACGCTGCAACTTCATCAACAAGCTGAAAAATCAGGGATAGATAATTCATTGCTTATAGCCAGTATTGAACAAAAGACCACCGAGTTAAAGCCTGTTTCTTTTGAATCAGCCATTAACTTTTCAGACAATAAAAGATATCTCAAATATGTCCTTCCACCTGTTGGATTGGCCATCATTCTCTTGGCAATAGCACCAGCAATATTAACAGAAGGAACCCTAAGAATAGTTGCTTACAATCAAGACTATACTCCAAAGGCGCCCTTTGAGTTTAACGTGGTGAACGAGTCGCTTTCTGTACCTGGAAATAAGGATTTCACGCTGGAAGCCAACGTGGACGGGGACTATATTCCACAGACTGTAAAAATCGAGCTGGGTGGAAAAGCCTTCCGCTTGAATCATGAAGGGAGCGGCCGTTTTACTTACACATTTAGAAATGTGCGCAACGATGTGCCATTTCGGTTTTTTGCCGATGGCTTTTATTCTGCGGACTATTTGATCTCTGTGCTTCCGCCTCCCGTGGTTCGTCAGATGAAGATAGAGGTTAACTATCCCGATTACCTCAAAAAAGACGACGAGACTTTCACTAACCGTGGCAACATTCAGATACCTGAAGGAAGCCAAGTGGCATGGAAGTTCAATACAGAAAACACGGAAAAACTTTACTTCTCAATTGCTGATTCTGCCATGATTTCCCAAGTTAGTGATGAAGGTATTTTTGTCTTCACTCAGAGGATGTTTAATTCAGCTCCTTATGCTCTAAGTGCATTCAACGAGAAAGCAGGATCAACAGATACGGTTACTTATCGCTTGGATGTAGTGAAAGATGACTTCCCTAAAATCAATGTTGATGAAACGGCCGACTCTACGGATGAGCGAAGAATCTTCTTTGGAGGATCTGTTTCAGATGATCATGGTCTCAAGAGATTGTTATTCCATTGCGATGTGATTTCAACTGAAGGAGAACGCAACAGCTACCAAGAAGCAATGCAAATCAATGCATTCGAAACACAAGAATTCTTTTATTACAAGGACTTTAGTGAGTCCATTACGGCTGCAGGAGAGTCCGTTGAGTACTATTTCGAAGTTTGGGACAATGACGGTGTGAACGGCAGCAAATCAAGCCGAACGGCCAAAAAGACTTACCAAGCACCTACAGAAAGTGAGCTTGATGATGCCCGAAAAAAGAGTTCCGAAAACATCAAGGAGCAGCTGGAAAAAAATATCGAAATGGCTTCTGAACTTCAGGAAGAATTGGAGGAGTTGAACAAAGAATTGCTCAAGGACAAAGAACTCGATTGGCAAGACAAGAAGCGTATAGAAGATTTGTTGGAAAAGCAGAAAAAACTCGAAAACAACATTGAATCTATGCGCGATGAGCGCAAGCAAATGCAAAAGAAGCAGGAAAACTACCTGGAATCAAATGAAAAAATTCTAAAGAAACAGCGCCAGCTGGAGAAAATGTTTGACGAACTCATGAGCGATGAGATGAAGGAGATGTACCGCAAAATGGAGGAGATGATGCAAGAGCTCGATCAAGAAAAACTGATGGAGCAGCTTGAAAATATGGAGATGAGTGCGGAAGAATTGGAGAAAGAGCTCGATAGAAATCTGGAAATTTTCAAGCAACTCGAAGTAGAACAAGAGTTTGAACGTTCCATGGAAAAACTAAAGGAGTTAGCTGAAAAGCAAAAAGAATTGAGTGTAAAATCCAAAGAAAAAGACGAGGATAGCGAAAAACTTAAGGAAGAACAGGAGAAGCTCAATGAGGAATTTGAAGAGCTTCAAAAAGACTTAGAAGAGCTAAAAGAAAACAACGAAGAACTAGAACAGCCTTTAGAGCTTCCCGATACTGAAGAAGAGGAAAAAAGCATTGAGGAAAAAATGGAGGATTCTTCTGAAAAGCTAGATCAGGGAAAAAAGAGTAAGGCTTCCGAATCCCAAGAAGGGGCTTCCGAGGAAATGGATGAATTGGCGAAAAAAATGGAAAGTGCCATGGAATCTGCGCAGGCTCAATCAGCCCAAGAAGATATGGAAGATCTTCGTGCTTTATTGGAGAATGTAATCCAACTGAGCTTCGATCAAGAAAGGGTAATGGAGAACCTCAAAGTGCTGGAGCGAGATGATCCTGCGTATGTAGATGCAGGAAGAAAACAACGCAAGATTAAAGACGATAGCCAGATGGTGGAGGACTCCCTTTTTGCCCTGAGCAAAAGAGTACCGCAAATAGAGTCCCTGGTAAACGAGGAGATCTCATCGATCAATCAAAATATTGGCAAAGCCCTTGAAGACATTGGCGAAAGGCGAACAGCCAATGCTACAAGTCGACAACAGTACGTAATGACATCTTACAATAACTTAGCGCTATTGCTCGACGAAGCATTGAAACAAATGCAGATGGCCATGGCCAATCAGATGCCTGGCAAAGGTAATTGTGAGAATCCTGGGGGCAAAGGCAAGAGTCCTTCTCCTGGAAAGATGGGGAAGATGCAAGATGCGATGGGGAAGAAGATGGAAGAAATGATGAAGCAAATGGAACAAGGCCAGCAGAAAGGAGGTCAAAAGCCAGGCTTCAAACCAGGGATGGGAAACCAAGGAATGAGTAAAGAAATTGCCAAAATGGCTGCCGAGCAATCAGCTATTCGAAGAGAAGTAGAGCGGATGGCTCAAGAGCTAAACCAAAAAGGAAAGGGTGAAGGAAAAGGCCTACAAGACATTGCTCAGGAAATGGAAGAAATGGAGAAAGACTTGGTGAATCAAGAGCTTACCAGAGAGTCTTTGATGCGCCAACAAGATATAATGACTCGCCTTTTAGAATCTGAAAAAGCCATGAGGGAGCGCGAATACGATGATAAGCGTGAGAGTAATACTCCTGGAGGATACGAACCTAGTAACCCAGAGAAGTATTTGGAGTATAAGATGCAGAAATCACGTGAGGTTGAATTATTGCGAACGGTCCCTGCAGATTTGAAGCCATACTACCGCGACAAGGTGAATGATTATTTTCTTAATTTTGACATCAACAATTGATGACTATTACTGAATCAGCTAAAATGGAAACCATAGAGTTTGCTTCAAAAGGTGAGAATATCACCGTAATCGAGTGCCTAGTTGACGACTTGTGTGAAAAACACCGTATTCAAGAAGAGCACTATGGGAATATATTAATAGCACTCACAGAGGCTGTTAATAATGCCATTTATCATGGAAACAAGCAAGATCCTGATAAAAAGGTGATCGTAAAGTACCATGCTGATGAGGATGAATTCCGCTTTATTATCGAAGATGAAGGACCTGGATTTGACTTTGAGAATGTTCCAGACCCTACTTCACCTGAAAATATCGAAAAACCAAATGGCCGTGGAGTATTCCTCATGCGCCACTTGTCCGATGAAATTGGTTTCGATGATGACGGTCGCATTGTCCAATTGGCGTTTAAGTCTTTATCAAAACCCGTTTCGGTAAATGCCTAATGGCTCCCGTCCATTTCCACTCTGAACACCCTGATTTTCAGTTTGATCGTCAAGACGAGATAAGCGATTGGATTCGCCTGACTTGCCGTGAAGAAAACGTAAAAATCGAACAGCTTGATTTTATTTTTTGCACTGACAATGATCTTCTAGAGATAAACATAAAGCACCTGAATCACAGTTATTTAACAGATGTTATCACCTTTCCATATTCAGAAGGGGAGATAATTGCAGGTGACATATTTATCAGTATTGATAGAGTAAAAGACAACGCCAAAGATTTGAATATCGAGTGGTTCGACGAATTCTGCAGGGTCATGGTTCACGGCGTTCTCCATCTATGCGGATACGCTGATAAGAATGCCGAACAGCAAGCTGAAATGCGCAGTAAAGAGGATTATTACTTATCTTTACGCTCCTTTTAATTTTTTGATTTCTACCAACTTATGCTTCAGAAATACGATGTAATCGTAGTGGGCGGAGGGCATGCTGGAAACGAAGCCGCAGCAGCCGCAGCAAACTTAGGATCAAAAGTCCTAATGGTGACCATGAATATGAACACCATTGGCCAGATGAGTTGCAACCCAGCTATGGGTGGAATCGCAAAAGGCCAAATTATACGAGAGATCGATGCCCTCGGTGGTTATTCAGGTATTGTCAGCGATAGAAGTGCTATTCAATTTCGAATGCTCAACCTATCTAAAGGGCCTGCAATGTGGAGCCCTAGGACACAGAATGATCGAATGCTATTTGCGACAGAATGGCGCCTCATGCTCGAACAAACACCCAATGTAGATTTCTTTCAAGACATGGTTCAAGACGTCTTATTAGATGCTGAAGGACGTGTGAAGGGTGTAAGAACAGGTTTGGGTATTGAAATTAAAGGGAAATCTGTCATTCTCACGAGTGGAACATTCTTGAATGGATTGATTCATATTGGCGACAAAAATTTTGGCGGTGGTAGAGCAGGAGAAAAGGCTTCCTTCGGAATCACGGAACAATTGGTCAAGCTGGGTTTTGAGCATGGTAGAATGAAAACAGGCACACCTCCTCGACTGGATGGCAGAAGCTTGGATTATTCTAAAATGGAAGTACAACCAGGTGATGAAATCCCAGGTAAATTCTCTTTTAGTGACACCAAAGCAATGACCACTCAGCGTCCATGTCACATTACATATACAAATACTGAAGTTCATGACATTTTACGGTCAGGCTTTGACAAGTCCCCCATGTTTAATGGACGGATTCAAGGAGTCGGACCTCGCTATTGTCCTTCTATCGAAGATAAGATTGATCGATTTGCCGATCGCGACAGACACCAATTATTCGTTGAGCCAGAAGGCTGGGATACAGTAGAAATATATCTCAATGGATTTAGCTCAAGCCTGCCCGAGGATATTCAATTGGCCGCTCTAAATAAGATTGAGGGAATGGAAAACGCTAAAATGTTTCGTCCTGGATATGCAATAGAGTACGATTACTTTCCTCCAACACAGCTCAAACATACGTTGGAAACCAAATTGGTGAAAAACTTGTTTTTTGCTGGACAAATAAATGGAACTACTGGCTATGAAGAAGCCGCTTGCCAAGGTCTCATGGCAGGAATAAACGCGCATCAAAACATACATGAAAAGGCTCCTTTCATTCTAAGTAGGAGTGAAGCGTATATTGGTGTGCTTATCGATGATTTGATTACGAAGGGAACGGAAGAGCCGTATCGCATGTTCACTAGTCGTGCGGAATACAGAATTCTTTTGCGGCAGGATAATGCTGACGTGCGCTTAACTCCAAAATCCCACGAACTTGGACTAGCTTCTGAAGAACGCATGAGACAGGTTGAAAAGAAACAAGCTGAGTATCATTCATTCTCAAAGTTGATGGAAAAAACCAGTGTTTCTCCGGAAGAGGCAAATGATGTCCTCGTGGAAAACAACTCCGCGGGACTCAAGCAAAAGGTGAAAATCAAATCTCTTCTGACCCGTCCAAACATCACTCTACCCCATCTTTTAAGCATGTCAGGAGAACTGAGACATCACGAAAGCAATAGGGTAGATGCAGTAGGATTATCCATCTGGAATGAAGTTAAAGAAAGTCTGGAAATAGCCGTGAAGTACGAAGGATACATTGCGAAAGAAGAAGAAATGGCTAATCGCATGAATCGTCTCGAAGATATTCATCTTTATGCCGACTTTGACTATTTATCGATTAACTCACTCTCTTCAGAAGCCAAAGAAAAACTCACTAAAATAAAGCCTGAGACGATCGGTCAAGCCTCTCGAATTAGCGGTGTATCACCCAGTGATATTTCCGTGATCATGATTCATTTGGGGCGATAGTTCCACGTGGAACAAAATACTTCACTAAACAAATGTCTCAAGTCACCCTTAACAATTGCCCCATTTGCGAAAGCAATAAAATTTTTCCTGAAATCACGGTCAAGGATCAATCAATATCACAAGAGGTGTTTCATCTTACTAAATGCGGAGATTGCGGATTCCTATTTACAAATCCACAGCCAAACTCTAAAAGCCTTTGGAAGTATTATGAGAGCGAGAATTATGTTTCCCACAGCAAGACAACTAAAGGATTTATAAATTTCTGGTATCGCCAAATTCAACACCTAAATCTTCGTCTCAAATATAGAGCTATTCGTCACTATGTTCCACGTGGAACATGGTTAGACTATGGTGCTGGCGCAGGTGATTTTGTGAGGTTTATTAAAACCAAAGGAATCACAATAAATGGATTTGAACCTAGCGCGACCGCCCGCAAGACGGCTCTTTCCCATGGGGTTAATCTTATTGATTCCGTGAACATTCAAAAGATCCCAACTGAAACAATCGCCTGCATAACCTTATGGCATGTTCTGGAACATATACCAGATTTCATTGATACCATAAAAAGCCTATCAAACCGTCTTATAAAAGGAGGCCTGTTTGTTCTTGCTCTACCAAACTACAAATCTCTTGATGCAAAAACCTACGGCGCAAATTGGGCTGCATACGACGTGCCGCGTCATCTGTGGCATTTCACAGAAAACGACATAACTGCTCTCGCCGCTTCTCTCAATATGGACCTCATAGACACTAGAGGAATGATCTTCGATAGTCTCTATGTCTCTTTATTAAGCGAAAAATATATTTCTGGATCTAAACTATCAGGAATATTGAATGGACTCAAATCCAATGTTTCTGCCATGCAAAAATCCACACCTTACTCAAGTCAGATTTACATTTTGAGAAAAAAAGGGATTTAACCGCTCAAATTTCAAGCGGAAGCCGCCGCTGGTATCGGACCCATCAGAAAAAGAAATAGCCCTTTAAACAAAATAATTACATAACACCTTGTTCCACTGCACGTTAAAAAGTATTCTATTCCATTAAGACTCCCTATCTTTGCAAAAAACTTTTACCATGCCATCAACAACACTTACTGAAACTAATATTAAGAACGTACTCAAAACACTTGGTGTTAAAGAGACTAACCATGGTTGTTCCACGGGTCGCATCAACTTTGGATCTGGTCCTACGATCAATTCCATCTCTCCAGTAGACAATCTCCTCATAGGCCAAACCACCACTGGAACGAAAGAAGACTATCTCAAAGTTATCGAGACTGCTAAATCTGCCTTTAGTGAGTGGCGAATGAAACCCGCTCCTCTTCGTGGAGAAATCGTTCGTCAATACGGAAATAAGCTACGAGAGTACAAGCAAGAATTGGGTACACTCGTTTCCTATGAAATGGGAAAGTCTCTTCAGGAAGGCCTCGGTGAAGTCCAAGAGATGATAGATATCTGTGATTTTGCGGTTGGTCTTTCTCGACAACTTCATGGCCTCACGATGCATAGCGAACGCTTCAAGCACCGTATGTATGAGCAGTATCATCCAATGGGTGTTGTAGGAGTTATTTCAGCTTTTAATTTTCCCGTAGCAGTTTGGTGTTGGAATTCCGCTCTCGCATGGGTATGTGGCGATGTCTGCATCTGGAAACCATCAGAAAAAACTCCTCTCTGTTCTATTGCGTGTCAAAATATCTTCGCTGAAGTTGCTCAAGAAAATGACTTACCAGAAGGACTAAGTTGTGTAATAAACGGAGACTATAAAGTGGGTGAATACATGACCGCTGATAAAAACGTACCTCTTATTTCAGCCACAGGATCTATCCGTATGGGAAAGATCGTTGCTCAAGCAGTAGCAGCTCGTTTAGGAAAAACCCTTCTTGAACTGGGAGGAAACAATGCGATGATTGTGTCGCCGAATGCGGATTTTGCAATCGCTATACCTGGTATCGTTTTCGGAGCAGTAGGTACAGCAGGACAAAGATGCACCAGTACGAGAAGATTGATCATTCACGAATCTATCTACGACAAAGTAAAAGAGACTTTAGTCAAAGCGTACAAGCAGGTTAAAATTGGTAATCCATTGGATGAGAACAACCATATGGGGCCATTGATTGATGCGGACGCGGTAAAGGCTTACCACTCTGCTTTAGTTAAAGTGAAAGAAGAAGGTGGTACTGTCATCGTTGAAGGTGGAAGCATCGGTAATCTAGGAAGCGAATGCTACGTCAAACCAGCTATCGCAGAAGTTGAGAATCACTATGACATTGTTCAGCATGAGACGTTCGCACCCATCCTTTACCTTATGAAATACAGCACGCTAGACGAAGCAATTGCTCTGCAGAATGGCGTGGTTCAGGGATTGTCCTCAGCTCTTATGACTACAAACATGAGAGAAATGGAAGCATTCCTTTCACATGAAGGTTCTGATTGTGGAATTGCTAACGTCAACATCGGCACATCTGGCGCTGAAATAGGTGGAGCATTCGGCGGTGAGAAAGAAACAGGTGGTGGAAGAGAATCGGGAAGCGATGCTTGGAAAGTATATATGCGTCGCCAAACCAACACCATAAACTACAGTGATAGCTTGCCTTTAGCGCAAGGTATAAAGTTCGATTTCTAAGTTTGTCTTATAATTTATAGACTGATTAAAGGCTCCCATGTGGAGCCTTTTTAATCTTTAACCCACATGAAACACCTCATCATATTTATTTTAGTCTTCATACTATTATCCTGTGAAAGTGCAGATCCTAATGCTGTCGAAAATCGAATAAAAATTCCTGCGACTTCATGGAGATTTACCCTCGACCTGAATGGAGACATCCTTCCTTTTAACGGAAGTTTTTCAAATATCAAAAGCCACTCAGCGACATTAACACTTAGAAATGGGGATGAAGAAATAATCATTAAAGATGTAAAGCTTCAAAATGATTCTGTGATTGCTCCTCTGCCATTCTTTAATACAGAAATGAGACTCAGTATCGAGTCGCCTTATATGCTTTCTGGAGTTTGGGTTAATCTCGATAAAAAAAATTGTAAAATACCGCTAAATGCCGAACAAGGGCAAGACTTTAGATTTACAAATACCGGAAGCGATCGTTCGCTTCCACTGCGGTACATGGTTAAATTCGAATTGGGCTTAGATTCTGAATACCCAGCTGTGCTTATTCTAAAAAATAACAGTGGAAAGCTGTCTGGAACATTTCTTACCGAAACAGGGGACTATCGATATTTGGAAGGCAACATTATGAATGGATCTATTCATTTGAGCACCTTTGACGGAAGTCATTCCTTCCTTTTTATGGCAGATATAAGCGGCGATTCACTCATAAATGGTATTTTCAAATCTGGTAAAAACTACAGCGCTAACTGGGCAGGTGTAGCTGATTCTAATGCAGCTTTGAAGAATCCTGAGAAAATCACTACTTTCAAAAGAGGCGATCTCTTCGATTTCAAATTACCAAACCAAGATGGAAAGATCGTTACGTGGGAGAGTTCAAACTTAGAAGGAAAAGTCGTTGTCTTAGACATCATGGGTACTTGGTGTCCGAATTGCTTAGACGCTTCACGTGCTCTAGAAAAATTGTCACGTCCTTTTTCCGAAGATGACTTAGTCATTGTTCCGGTCTTATTCGAATACAGTAATGATTTAGCATTGGCTAAAAGTGCTTTTTCAGAATATTCTAAGAATCTAAATATTTCCGAAAACTTCCTATTTGGTGGCAGAGCCAGTAAGAAAATAGCCAACGAGAAATTTCCAATGCTCAGCTCAATAAGCTCCTTTCCAACACTAGTCTTTATAGGAAGGGACAGACAAGTCGCCCAAGTATATACCGGCTTCTATGGTCCAGGCACAGGCGAGTACTACTCTGATTTCATGGATAGTAAAAAGAAACTCCTCCAGAGTTTGGTTGATAGCCAATAATAAATTTTAGGCACGGGGTATCTTATCTACCCTTCTTTGGTGGCGACCACCCTCAAACGCAGTTAGTAAGAAAGCATCTGTTATTGAGAGGGCTTTCTCCTCTGAAATAAAACGAGCAGGCAATGCAACGATATTTGCATCATTATGGGCTCTTGCAAGCTCAGCTATTTCCTTTTCCCAGCAAATAGCACATCTTATACCGCTGTGTTTGTTTGCAGTCATAGCCACACCATTTGCACTTCCACAAATGAGAATTCCCAATTCCGCATTTCCATTAAATACAGCATCAGCTACGGCGTGAGCAAAAGGAGGATAATCTGTGCTATCGTTACTAAATGTTCCCATATCTTTCACCTCATGGTTCTTATCTTCCAAATGTGAAATCATTGTTTTTTTGAGATCATATCCTGCATGATCACCACCGATTGCAATTTTCATAAATATAGTTTTAGCCAAAGATAATCATCACATGCTGAGTTGTTTTTTCAACAATGAAGAATTTATACTTTCCTTAACCCCACTAAACGCTGGTTGCAATGAGCACACTTATCACCAATACTTATGTGAATAGTGCAAATTTACTGTGTATAGAAAGCAGCAAGTTTTTAACCTTTGTATCAGTATTTATCTAATGGACATTGTTGTCATCATATCCTAGAAAAAGATGCAAGAGAATTTCATTATTGGGAGGTTAACTCATCAACATAAAAATCATTGATCAACATAGTGAAATATTAAGAGGGAATCGAATAGTCAAATTGTTAATTACATGGTAATGCCTTCTATTCAAACATATTCCATCAGCAAACTCGTTAGATGACTGTTATTAACTTTGGAAAAGTTACTTATCCTATTAAATATGACATTGAATTTCAACAAGACTAACACCTATACATCATATGCTTTATTTTCAATTAATAAAACAATAGTAATAGTATGTAGCTTCATTTTCACATTGGTTCAAATTGCAGACCTTAGTGCTCAAGATGGGAAATACACAGTGTACTATTACGACGATGGAAGTGTTTCTTCTGAAGGCTACCTGCTGGATGGAAAGCCAAATGGATATTGGACAACCTACTACCCTTCAGGCCAAATCAAAAGTGAAGGGAATAGAAATAAATTTCAACTGGATAGTATCTGGATTTTTTACGATGAGGAAGGCGCTCTTTCGAGTAAAATTACTTACGCTCAGGGTATTAAAAATGGTGAAGTACTGATATATCAAAACGGAATTTTGTATGAACGGGCACTACTAGAAAATGATAAGAGGTCTGGAATAGCTGAGATATATTATCCTACTAGCGAGATACAAAAACGAATTCCGTATCAAAATGACCTGGAAGAGGGAGACGGTTTTGAATATGCCAGAAATGGGCGAGTAATAACACTTTTGAAGTACAGAGACGGTTATTTAAAAATAGCAGAGAGGATTAACCGCATTGATAACAAAGGAAAACGTCGCGGCAAGTGGGTTACTTTTCATCCCAATGGTTTTACTCATATAGAAGGCACCTACATGAATGACAAAAAAAATGGCATTTTTAAAACATTTGATAAGCGCGGAGACCTACTCACTTTAGAAAAATACCGAGATGATCGACTAGTGGTAGACTCAGAGGAGTCTGTCATTCTAGATTTGAGAAATACATACTATCTCGATGGGACAGTAAAGTCGACTGGAGGCTATGTAGACGGAATGAAGGAAGGCACTCACCGATACTACGATAAGGAAGGAAATATTGAAGCAGCTGAAATATATAACCGTGATGAAAAGACCGCGGAAGGAATAATAAATGAAAAAGGAGATTATCAAGGACTATGGAAACTCTATTATGAAACTGGAGAACTTAAAGCAGAAGGGGAGTTTGAAAACAGTAACCGCATCGGTGAATGGATTATTTACCATAAAAATGGAGAAATAGAACACCGTGCAAAATATGTGGTGGGTTTGCCTCAGGGAAGATGGACCTGGTACTTTGATAATGGAACTCTACGTCGCGAGGAATACTACAGAAGAGGTAAAGAAGATGGAGAATCTACCGAGTATGATAAAGATGGAAACGAAATCTCTAAAGGAGAATACGTAAGTGGATACAAAGACGGTGAGTGGTTTTATAATGTGGGAGATCATATTGAAAAAGGCTCCTATCTGGACGGAGAGCGCAATGGAGAGTGGATATATGAATATGAGGATGCACAACTCAATTATAAAGGAGAGTACGCTGTAGGGCTAGCTATTGGAAAACACAGGTGGTATTATCCAGATGGACAACTGAAAAAAGAAGGTAAGTATTCCAGTGGGGTTCGAATAGGAATATGGAAGACATACGATGAGAATGGAGTACAAGAACTAGTGGTGAAATATAAAAACGGTCGAGAAGTTAAAATCAACGGTCGAAGCGTTTTTAGTGAGTCTTTTATTGAAAGTGAAGAAGAAATTTCAAATTGATCTTTATTAACGACATTTGAGCAAGGTCAACAAATAGAATAAGTTGATTTGTTCTTTATAATACCCGATGTTGGATACTACCCTCACCACAGATGGAGCAAACGAATTATTACTTTTTCAGAGTATTCTGGAGGTTGATAAAAATGGGATTATACAGAAATGTTTAGGAAAGAATTGCAACTGTGAGGGAAAAAGTATTGAACACCTTTCAGACGTAAAGGATTCAAGTGTATTTATAGAGTTTTTCGACCGTATTATGGTTACGGAAGAAGTGGGTTTAGAGTCTTACTTTACAAGTGAGTCAGATAATTTTACCAAACTTACTTTTATGGGAAGGCGGGATGATCATTACATCCTGATTCAATCTGAAATTGATAAAAATAGGACGGGAATTTTTTTAAACGATTGTTCGGAAATTATTCAGATAATAGATATTGAAGGGAATTTTTTATATAAAAATGCAAAGTGGATGGCGCAGCTCGGATACAAATCCGAAAAGGTTAACATCAAAGAAATCTTACATCCTGATTACAAAGATTCATATCAATCTTATTTCACAAAGCAAATCAAGACTGATTCAAACGAGCCGAAGGTTTTAGGTCTTAAAACAGAATCAGGAGAAAGTGTATTTGTAGAGTATAAAAGTCAATTAAAAAATGTCAATGGTAAGGCAGCACTGGTTTGTGTGATACGAGATATAGCCAATGATGTTTCTACTCTTCAAGATGTCAATGACCAGTCTGCTCGTATAAAAGCGATATTCCAAACAGGGAATATTCTCTTTTGGAGTGTAAATAAAAATAAGGCCCTGACTTCATTCAACGAGGCTTATTCAAAAACAATTCAAAAACAATATGGAGTAACACCAGAAGTCAATTCTGATTTATCTCTACCAAAGAAAAAGTTCGCATCAGAAGATTATCACTCCTTTTGGGATAAAAAATATGAGGAAGTATTTGAAAACGGTGAAGGCACCAATTTCCTCACTAGGACAAATGATGACAATGGAAATACATATTTTAGGGAGATTTATTTGAATCCAATTATTTCGTACAGAGAAGTAAAAGAAGTCGTAGGATTGGCTTTGGACGTAACCGATCAAAAACTTGCGTCAAAAAAGATCCAAGAGCAGTCAAAAAAGATCAATACAATTTTCAATGCCGCCAATCATATGATATGGTCGGTAAACGAATCATTGGAGCTGACCTATTTCAATGAACTCTACAAGCAGCAAGTTGATAAGCGCTTTGACATAAACATTGACTTAGGAAATATAGTATACGAGTTAGCAGAGTTTATGGATGAATCGACACTTGAGCTATGGAGAAATAGATACCACAGAGCTTTTCAGGGTGAGCAAGTTAGGTTTGAATTAGAATTCAAAGATTACACAGGCATAGAAAATACTGCAGAAGTATCTCTCAATCCCATATTTAACGAGGAGGGACAAATAATTGAAGTAGCAGGAATATCACAAACAGTAACTTATAAGAAGGCTGCAGAGAAGAAACTCAAAGCACAGGCCGCAAAAATCCAAGCGATTTTTGATAGCACCGCAATGCTAATTTGGACAGTAGACAATGAATATCACATTGTATCATACAATAAGATTTTCGCTGATCAACATTTCAAATTATTAGCAAGAGAAGTTAGTATTGGTAGTAACTTCTTAGAAATATTGAGGAAGAACCTAAGAGAAGACGCTTACGAAGAATTGTGTGATTATTTCAACGGGGCATTTATAGGAGAAAAGCAGCAATTCGAAGGAAGGATCTTTGGAAGAGATGGAACTAAAATGTGGATGGAGACTTTTTTTAGTCCAATTTATGGAGAGGACAACAAGATAAAGGAAATATCCTGCATGTCTTACAATGTGACTGATAAGAAGATTATCGAGCAAAAAATGCAGGAGTCTATAAATGAAAAAGAGATTTTGCTTCAGGAGGTTCATCACAGAGTGAAAAATAACCTTCAAGTCATCAGTAGTATATTAAACCTTCAGTCGTCATATGTGAAGGATGAGAATTCCTTAAGTATTCTTCGAGAGAGTCAAAATAGGATCAAGTCCATGAGTTTTATCCATGAGTCCTTGTATCAAACAAAGGATTTTTCAGGCATAGAGTTCGGTGGATATATTCTCTCTTTAGCCAATAACCTGGTGCACTCATATAGCTTGGAGGTAGGTTTGGTTAAATTGACAACTGAATTTGATGATATGCACCTTTCACTCGATCAAGCTATACCATGCGGGCTTATTGCCAATGAGCTTATATCGAACTCTTTGAAGTATGCTTTTGATAAAGGGCAGCACGGAGAATTATTCATCTCAGCAAAACATAAGGATTCGAAAGTAACACTGATTATATCAGATAACGGAAAAGGACTTCCCGAAGGTTTTGATTACGAAAACAGCGACTCATTGGGACTTCAATTAGTATATACCCTCAAAGATCAGTTAGATGCTTCAATTCAGGTGTTTACAAAAAAGGGTACCAAATATTTAATTACTTTTGATAAACAGTAAAGAATTAATAAATCATGGGTAAAACAAACATTCTTGTTGTAGAAGATGAAAGTATTATTTCCAAAGATATCCAGCACAGCTTAAAAAAGTTGGGGTACAATGTTTTGGGCGCTTCTTCTACAGGAGAAAAAGCCATTGAACTTGCTCTTGAATTAAAACCAGATTTGGTTTTAATGGACATCATGCTGAAAGGAAAGCTTACAGGAATCGATGCCGCTGAAAAGATAAAGGAGACTCTTAATATACCTGTTATTTTCCTTACAGCCTATGCTGACGAAGGAACATTAGCTAAAGCAAAAGTCACGGAACCATATGGGTACATCATAAAGCCTTTTAAGGAGATTGATATCCATACTTCCATTGAGATGGCTATATATAAACATCAGAAAGAGAAAGAATTACGTAACGAAAGAGACCTGCTCTACTCAATAGTCGAAAACAAAGAGAAAGATGCTGACAGCTGTATTTTCGTAAAATCGAATTCAAGACTAGTTCGGCTAAAAACAGCTGATATTTATTTTATTGAGGCATTGAAAGATTACGTAATAATTAATGCATTGAACATCCGATATACCATTCACTCTACTATGAAGGATATCGAAAAAAAGCTATCATCTGATGAGTTTATTAGAGTTCATCGCTCTTTCATTGTTCGAATGGATAAGATTGCAGCTATTGAGCAACCAAACTTAATCCTTGAGAATGATAAGAAAGTAATCCCCATTGGAGGCTCATTTAAAGAGGACCTTCAGCAACGGATCAACTTGGTCTAAATCATTCTGAAGTCAAGCTGTTTCTGTATCAAATCAGCTCCGTGCACCTTTACGTTTACTTTATCACCGAATTCAAAAACCTCCTTGTAGCGTTGGCCGACAATTTGACTTTTTCTATCATCGAATCTATATACATCATCGTCCATAGTATTTAAAGGAATCATTCCCTCCACTTTGGTTCCCTCCAATTCCACATAAATTCCCCATCGCGCTATTCCACTGATGTGACCTTGAAAGTTCTCCCCGATTTTATCGAGCATGAATTCTACTTGCTTGTATTTGATAGAGGCTCTTTCTGCTTCTGTAGCTTTCTTTTCTCTTTCTGAAGAATGCTTACACTTTTTCTCTAAATCGTCCTTTTTGGCAGCGGGCGTGCCATTTGAATAAGCCTCAATCAATCGATGCACCATTACATCAGGATATCTTCTTATCGGAGAAGTAAAGTGAGAATAATAGTCAAAGGCCAATCCATAATGTCCGATATTATTAGTCGTATAAACGGCTTTTGACATAGTTCGGATTGCCATAATTTTAATAGCATCCTCCTCTGGCTGGTCTTTAACCTGCTTCAAGAGATCATTTAATGCGAAAGAAGCATTTTCTGGTTGGGTGCTTTTGAGTTTGTATCCAAGCCTTGAAACAAATTCTTTGAGTTTAAAAAGTTTTTCTGGATCTGGTGTATCATGCACTCGATAGACAAAAGGTTTTACTTCTTTGTTTTTGGCAGGCTTACCTATAAATGCTGCGACACTTTTATTGGCCAATAGCATGAATTCTTCAATGAGCTTATTGGCCTCTTGCATTTTCTTTTCATAGACACCAATGGGTTTACCATTTTCATCTAGCTTGAATTTTACTTCAGTTCCACTGAATTCAAGAGCACCATTTGAAATGCGATCTTTTCTGTATTGAAGAGCCCAATTATGAAAACGAAGGATTTCATCTTTATACGGATGTGTTGAATCTACCCCCTCAATAATTGCTTGTGCATCCTCATAAGCAAATCGATGTTTGCTCTCAATAATGGTCTTTCCAAACCACTCATTCATTACCTTCCCATTTTCCGAAATTTGGAAAACTGCCGACATACAAAGCTTCTCTTCATTGGGCCTTAAAGAGCATACATAATTTGATAATACCTCTGGAAGCATTGGTACTACGCGATCAACTAAATAAACGGAAGTAGCTCTCTTTAGAGCCTCTTCTTCTAACTCAGATCCTGGTTTCACGTAGTGGGAAACATCGGCAATGTGAATGCCAACCTCATAAGTACCGTCGTCATTTAAGTTAATGCTTAAGGCGTCATCAAAATCCTTTGCATCATCAGGATCAATGGTAAAAGTCTTGTGATTTCTAAAGTCCCGCCTTTTACTTATTTCTTCTTCAGAGATAGTGACGTCGACCTTTTCTGCGGCATTCAATACAGACTCAGGAAATTCGAAAGGAAGATCAAACTCAACCAAAATGGCGTGCATTTCTACTTCATTTACTCCAGGGTCTCCTAATACTGTAACGACTTCCGCTTTGGGAGATTTTTCCCCGTCTTGCCAGTCAAGCAATCGAACGATTACTTTTTGGCCATTTTGCGCATCTTTTATCTTTGATTTGTCAATAAAGAAGTCGACATGAATTCTGGAATTAGTGGGTATGAAAAACGCATGATTCGTTGAGAGCTCAATTATACCAACGTAATTCTCTGTCTTCCGCTTTAATACTTTCACTACTTTTCCTTCCGCCTGCCCACGGTTTGATCCAACAATGGCAATTTCCACCGTATCCCCATGTAGTGCTTTTCCAGTATTCTTTTCGGATACATAGATGTCCTTGCCTTCTATCTCGGGTATGGCATAGGCTGATCTTGATTTAGTGAAATCTATCGTAGCCTTCATTTGAGCCGTCTGAGATGGATGAACCTTAAACTTTCCCTGAGAAATTTGTATCAGGAGTTCTGTGGCAACTAACTCATCTAAAATTTGCACTACAGATCGCCTGTCGTTCGAATTTTCAATTCCAAGTCTGGCAGAAATTTGTTTGTAGTTCAGTTCTTTTTCAGGCATACCGCGAAGCAGCGCCATTATATTTCCTCTTAGCTCACCTTTTGAATATGTGCGACTCTTTTGACGGATGTATTTTTTCTTTTTATTCCCCATTCGATTGGTGAAGATAGATATTATTAGAGCTTATCAATTTGGTGAAGCACTAGATAAGCCAACTGTTTACTATTCGAGTATATTTGCTTAAAAGAAGAAGAGAATGTTATCAGAAAAGATACAAGAGGCACTGAACGGGCAAGTGGAAGTAGAAGCATCTTCATCTCAATTTTACCTTGCCATGGCATCTTGGGCAGAGACCAATGGCTTAAATGGTGTAGCCAAATTCTTATATGTCCATAGTGATGAAGAGAGGCAGCATATGTTGAAACTTTTCAAATATATAAATGAAAGAGGCGGAAGAGCTATTGTTCCGAACTTATCAAAACCGCCAGAAGATTTTGAATCAATCAATTTTATTTTTCAATCACTCTATGATCACGAAGTAAAAGTTACTTCCGAAATCAACGGTGTCGTGGAGCTTTGCCTGAACGAAAAGGACTACACGACACATAATTTTATGCAGTGGTATGTTGCAGAACAAATCGAAGAAGAAGGTTTGGCAGCAGATTTGCTAGATAAGCTAAAGCTAATAGGTGGAGACAAAGGAGGCTTGTATCTATTTGATCGAGATCTGGACTCTATGAACACTGTTGATTAGCGAACTTGAGTCTCATAACCTAACTCTAATAAATTGCGTAGACTGGTATTAGTAAACGCCTGATATTTGAAAACTCATAAAAGGACCCTCTGAAAAACCTGAATTTTAACGCTATACTTCGCCAACCTTTGGCAAGGAATTAATATGAAGAAATTTACCCTGTTTCTTTCTGTGTTTCTATCTCTCCTCATTCAGGATCCTCAACTTCCTGAAATGAATGAGAAAGATACGGGTGCACTTGTAAAAGCAAGCTACCTCTATAATTTCGGGAAATACATTGATTGGCCAGAGGAAGAGAAAACAGGAAACTTTATCATTTCTGTTATGGGTGGGGACAATTTGTACCAGGAACTGGTGAAGAATTACAATTCTAAACAGATTGGACTGCAGCAAATTGAAATCAGAAAACTATCGAAAACACTGAAAATCAGTGATTGTCATATAATCTATGTGGGCAAAGAAAACCACGACTTACTTCCTCAGATCGCTGAAAAATTTCAAAATACACCAACACTTATAGTAAGTGATGGGGAGTTCACTTTGGAAAAAGGATCTGCCATTGCTTTCATTTGGAATGAAAGCAATTGGCTGTTTGATCTTAAAACATCAAACGCACAGTCGCTCTACATTGGTTCAACATTAAAAAGCTTGGCCAGAAAGGTCGAATGATAATTATGATTCGTTATCTGACAATATTACTCTTTTGTTTTGCTTTGCAAGCTCAGTCTTTTGCTCAGTCCGTTGATGACTTGGTACAGAAGGCATACAAACTCCAAGTGGCCAAAAATCACGAAGAGGCAATAATAGTCATCAACAAAGCTTTAGAAAGCGATGGTGGCGATAAAAACGAACTTGTCTGGCATGTTCGTGGTTTCGTTTACAAGGATTTATTTGTGAAAAATAGGTCAGACGAAGTGTCTTCAGATTATAGGTCTGAAGCTGTTTTATCGTTCTTGAACTCAATCAAATTCGATAAGAAGGACCGTTATATGCAGCAAAATGAAAAGGCGCTGAGCTATTTGGCTGTGTCTTTTTTCAATGATGCTTCTGATTTGATTAAAGAGCACGCTTCTGATAGAATAGATTTAGCCGAAGGTCATTATTATAGCTACCGCGAGATCATCATTCAACTAAACCCCGATACATCTTTAGTAAAAAAAGATGTTGAATATTTCTTAGCCATGTCTACAGCGCATCGCAAGATTTACGAATCAGATCGTGAGAAGCACGATTCGCATTGGGAGCTTTCCAATGAATATATGAACAAGGTATTGGATTTGGACCCGGATAGTTTTGAAGCTTGGTTTTCTAAAGGAGTGTCCTACTACAATCGCGGTGCCTATAGTATTGAAAGACTGCCTTATGTCACCATACATGACCTGATGGAGATTCAATCAGAAAGCATGAGGAGTATTGAAGCAGCACTTCCATTTATGATGAGGGCCTATGAGATTGATTCCACTAAGATTGATGTTATCAAAGCCCTCAAGGTCATCACCTACAATTTGAATAAGGAAGAAGAGAGCGATCGTTACCAGCAATTGATTGATGAGCAAGGTGCAGATAAGAATAAGCAGTACTAGATTCTAAATCTATGAGCTTCCGCTTTACTATAAGTCGAAAAATCGGGGTTGGTTTTGCTATTCTGATTCTCACAACCTTAGTTCTTGTGTTTCTCACATCCAGGACTTTGTCCACGGGTAGGGAAATGAATGACAATATCAATGATATTTACAATCCCTCAGTATCATCATTAGAGAAACTTAAAAGTGATGTTCTCCGCTCAAAGACACTGATTTCCATGTGGGCTGGTGTTCAGTCAAGGGAAGATACCAAGCAAAAGATTTCGCTAAGGAAGATGCTTCGAGATGAAATTCCTGGAGTAAAACAGAATGTTGATTCGTTGAGTTTTCACTGGAACGAAACTGAACGAAGGCAAAAGGAGAAAGTCTATTCCGAACTTGATGCTCTTTTTCTCGAATACGACAAAGTTCAAAGAACGCTTGTGGATATGGAGAGCTATGACATGCCTTATGCTCGCTTTGCTATGGGTGAGTTGGTTGAAGAAGGGGGTAGTATCGATCAGAAATCTCAAAAAGTCATTGAAGAGCTTAATTTGCTCATTAGCAATCAGAGAGTCAACATTACCAATGATAGTGTTACAATGATCAACTCTTTTAGTAAGCTCGAGACTTACCTTACCACCCTTGGGTTTGGTTTATTTATCGCAGGTCTTATAATTGCTTATTTCACTGTTCAAAGTATTGTCGTCCCTGTCAGAAGCCTGAGAGAGACACTCTTGATTCTTGGAAAAGGGAAGTTTCCCGAAAAAGCGACAGTGGATACTGGTGATGAAATTGGTGAAATGAGTTTGGCTTTGGAACAGCTCGTCCAAGGCCTAAAAAGAACAACTGAGTTTTCTAATAATGTAGGTCAAGGACATTACGAAACGGATTTTGACCCCCTTTCGGAAGAGGATACTCTAGGTCATGCACTTTTATTGATGAGAAAGAAGCTCAAGAAGCGAGATGAAGATTATAAGCGAGACTTAAAAGAGGCTACGCGAGCTATTACGGAGCAGAAAGACAAGATTGAAGAGCAGAACGAGCAGCGGAAAGAACTCTTAGAAAACATTACTGCATCTATAAAATATGCGCGTAGACTGCAGGAAAACATTCTTCCTTCTGAAAGTAGAATAGCCTCATTGCTTCCCAAGAGTACTATCTTTTTTAAACCGAAGGATATTGTTTCGGGAGATTTTTATTTTGTCAATGAGTACAATGGAAAAGTGGTATTCGCAGCAATCGACTGCACAGGGCATGGAGTGCCTGGAGCATTTATGAGTTTAGTGGGTCACAATGCACTCAATAGCGCAATTCGACTTAATCCTGGACTAAACCCTGCCGATATTCTCAGAGACCTTAATCGATTGTCTTCTAAAGCGCTCAATTCTGATCAAAACGCCGAGTTTGGAATGAGGGATGGAATGGATTTGGCTCTTTGTGTCTTAGATCGAGAAAATGCTACTTTGGAATATGCTGGAGCTCACAACCCGTTGTATTTAATTCGTGACCAAAAGATCGAAGTTTTTAAAGCGGATAAAATAGGTATTGGATCTACTGAGTCGATGGACGAGGAATTCACTCGATATAAAATCAGCCTCCAAAAGGACGATATGATCTATATTTTTAGCGATGGGTATGTGGATCAGTTTGGTGGGGAACAGGGTAGAAAGTTCATGTACGAGCCATTTAGGCAGCTCTTATTGTCAATATCCACTAAACACTCAGATACTCAATTCAAAATCCTAGACGAGACCTTGATGGAATGGCTGAATGCTGGAGAAGTCCCTCACGAACAGATAGATGATATTATAGTGATGGGAGTTAGGTTTTAATAGCGTGCTGAATTAGCCTGCTCCAACATAAGCTCCGAAAATACTAATGTTTGATACTTTCTTTGGATTCATGATAAGCACAGGTATGTGAGGCTTATTGGTGATAATGTTTTGCACATAGTGTCCGCCTATAAGGTTTGCGAGACTTATCTCAGGGAGGTTCATCAATGAAATGAGGTCCGCATCGATTTCAGTAGCATATTCAATGATGGTATCATCAAAGTCTTTTTTTCCAGGTCCAATTCTCGATGTGTAAGGAATGCCCATTTCTTCAAAGAAATTTTCGGCATAATTGAGGTTTCGAGCGATCTGATTTCTCAAAAATTGGTCAGATTCGCCAGGGACAATCAAATGGACTCTCGAATCAAAGTATTTCGCCATATCCGCTACCATCGAGAGTTTCTGCTTAGTTTCTTTGTGTAAATCGAGAGGCACGACGATGTCATCGTAGCCATTTTTCTCAATCTCTTTTTCTTGTACAATAAGAAAAGCTGTAGGTGCGCTTGTTACAATTTTTAACGCTCTGCTACCAGTTATGAATTGCATACCTCTTAGCCCATGAGTACCCATGATTACCAAGGTTACCTCTAGCTCTTCTGCCAGATCACCGATATCCTCATAAATCGATCCAACCCTTGCTACTGTATCTACTTCAAAGTTGTACTCATCAAGAGCCCTCTGTTTCGCTAGTTTCAACTTCATGCGAGCATCGCTCAGCATTTCCTGCTTCCCTACTACGTGAAGTAAAGTGATGGAGGCTTTGGAAATCTCTGCTACTTTAATCGCATGATTGAGAGCACAGTCACCTACTTTGCTAAAATCTGTTGGCACGAGAAAGATTTTTTTTTCCATTTGAGATCGTGTTGAAGTGTGATGTTTCAGAGGTTAAATATAGAAGATTCGTAAATACCTTCGTTAAGAGATACTTATTGAAAAATGATTGCCTCTTCTGGAAACTCTCCTAAAATGAGGAAGTTATAAAAACGAAAAAGGGGCTGTTTTCACAACCCCTTTCTGCTCCCCCTCTTGGACTCGAACCAAGGACCCTCTGATTAACAGTCAGATGCTCTAACCAGCTGAGCTAAGGAGGAATAAATGTCTTTTCTTACGATTATTGAAATAAAGCTCTTCCGCTTAAGAGCATTTTAAAAATCGGAGTGCAAGATTACAGCAAAAGTTGGGAATTACCAATATCTTTGCACAAAATCTTCTATACATTATGAGTCTGATCGTAGTAGGAACAGTAGCCTTCGACCAAATAGCAACACCTTTCGGTAATTCAGATAAAATAGTAGGAGGAGCAGCATCCTACATCAGCCTTGCCGCCTCATATCTTACGGGTAAAGAGATTAATCTGGTATCTGTAATTGGAGACGATTTTCCCGAGCAGTTTTTAGATAAATTGAAAGGGAGAGGAATAAACCAAGAGGGCTTGCAAATCAAGAAAGGAGAGAAATCATTCTTTTGGTCTGGGAAATATCATTACGATATGAACTCTAGAGACACAATCGATACACAACTCAACGTTTTGGCTGACTTTAAACCAGTTCTTCCCGAGAGTTATAAAAACTGCGAATATTTAATGCTAGGAAACTTAGATCCCGCCGTTCAGCTCAGTGTCATTGAACAGCTGAACGAAAGACCTAAGCTTATTGTCCTTGACACGATGAACTTTTGGATGGATATCGCCATGGATAAGCTCAAGGAGGTTATCACTAAAATTGATGTGCTGACTATTAATGATGAAGAGGCAAGGCAGCTTAGTGGCGAATACTCATTGGTTAAGGCGGCTCACAAGATTCTTAAAATGGGCCCTTCACACCTCGTTATTAAAAAAGGCGAAAACGGTGCGCTTCTCGTAAATGAAGAAGGCATGTTTTATTCTCCCGCCCTTCCTTTAGAAGAAGTAAAAGACCCTACTGGAGCTGGAGATACTTTCGCGGGAGGTTTTATTGGGTATTTAGCCCAATCGGGAGACTTATCTTTTGACAATATGAAAAGAGCAGTCGTTCTTGGTTCAGCTATGGCCAGCTTCACAGTAGAGCAATTTGGGACGGAGCGCCTGCTCAATTTGGACGAGAGCGAGATTGATGTGAGAATTCAACGATTCGTAGACTTAGTCGATTTTGATATTCTGCTTACGGAGTAGGAAACATTCCATTTACATCAGATAGTCGCTCGTAACCCTCGTCAGGAGGTAGGTCAGGCTTTTGCGCAGCCGTCACCGCAAGCTTATCGCATATTTCGTTGTATTTATTTCCAGCGTGACCTTTGACCCATTCGAACTTCACGCGGTGGTTTCGAGATACGCTTAGAAATAGCTTCCAGAGATCGGGATTCTTTTTTTTGGCAAAACCTTTTTTTTCCCAAGAATATACCCATCCTTTTTCAACTGAATCGACCACATATTTACTATCACTGAAAACGAGTACTTCGCAGGGTTTCTTGAGGGCTTCGAGAGCTTTGATTACGCTCAGCAGTTCCATTCTGTTGTTGGTCGTTCTTCTAAAACCTTCTGATAATTTTTTCTCATGTCCTTTTTCAGAAATCAAAACAGCACCATATCCTCCTGGCCCTGGGTTACCTCTTGAAGAACCATCAGTATAAATAACCACCTTCATTTGAAGAGCTTCTTTATTTCGGTTTGAATTACTTCAGGAAAGAATTTGTGCTCCAAGACTTGAATCTTCTTTTTTAGGCTTTCTACTGTTTCACTTTTGTCTATAGCAACTTCTTTTTGGAATACTATTTCACCCCGATCATATTCATTGTTCACTTGATGGATGGTAATACCTGTTTTCTCTTTTCCAGCGATCAAAACAGCCTTATGCACGTTATCTCCATACATGCCTTTTCCTCCAAAATCAGGAAGAAGGGATGGGTGAATATTTAGGATTCGTCCTTCAAAAACAGAAATGATTTTTTCGGGCAGCTTCAAAAGAAACCCAGCCAAAACTATGAAATCGATTTTTCTCGAGCGAAGAAGATTCAAGAGGTTGTCAGTGTCAGTTAAAAATTGGGCGCGCGAAAAAACCATGGAATTTATGGAATTCTCTTTGGCAATGTCAAGAACCCCTGCTTTTGTTCTGTTACTTACCACTAAATCCACCGATATGTCGGCACTACTACCGAAAAATTCAATGATTTTTGCGGCATTCGTTCCCGCACCAGATGCGAAAATAGCTATCTTGAACTTTCGACTCATAATATAACTGACAAAGCTACTCCATGCGAACAAATGAACCAAAAGTAGATTCGTCAAATCAGTCTTACGATTTTATCAAGTATGATTATGACAAGGTCAATTGCGAAGAGATGGTACAACGTTCTTCTAGCTTTAAATCTATTATTCAAAAACGTAGAAGTATTCGTGATTTTAGCTCCGATAAAGTTTCTCTTGAAGCAATTCAAAATGCCATCACGACAGCATGTTCAGCTCCTTCAGGCGCAAATAAGCAGCCTTGGCATTTTTGCCTCATTAGCAATTCCAGCTTAAAGTCGCAAATTCGAAGAAGCGCAGAAGCAGAAGAGCAAAAGAGCTACAAGGATAGAATGAGCGATCAGTGGCTTAAAGACCTAGAGCCCTTGGGAACAAATTACAATAAGCCATTCCTAGAAGAAGCGCCCTATTTGATTGTGATTTTTAAGAAGCCCTATGACGTTGTGGATGGAAAGCAGATTCCCAACTATTATGTGAACGAAAGTGTCGGTATTGCGGTGGGTATTCTTATTGCGGCACTTCAAAATGCGGGACTGTCTACCCTAACTCATACACCTAGCCCAATGAATTTTTTGAAAGAGTTACTGAAGCGACCCGATAATGAAAGAGCTTATCTGCTTCTTCCTGTGGGATATCCAAAGAAAAATGCAGAAGTGCCACAGATATATCGAAAACAAATTGGAGAGGTGATGACCGAATATTTTTAACTATTTTGCCAGTTAGGATCATTATTCATTTATTTGCACATTTAAATTTTAAACTAAACTGCACTGAAATGTCGGACATCAAGTCGAAAGTAACTAAGATAATCGTTGACAAACTCGGAGTTGAGGAGTCTGAGGTAACAATAGAAGCCAGCTTCACAAATGATTTGGGTGCTGACTCATTGGATACAGTAGAGCTCATCATGGAATTCGAAAAAGAATTTAACATAGCCATTCCAGACGATCAGGCTGAGCAGATCGGTACCGTCGGACAAGCTGTTGAGTATATCGAAAAGAATACCAATTAGATCGTTTCGGTTTTATGGATTTCAGACGTGTCGTAGTTACTGGTTTTGACGCACTTACTCCAATAGGGAATTCGGCAGAAGAGTATTTCACCTCTTTGAAAGAAGGAAAAAGCGGAGCGGCCGCAATTACTAAGTTTGATACGTCAAAATTTAAGACCCGCTTCGCTTGCGAGGTAAAGGGATTTAATCCAGAAGAAATCATGGAGCGTAAAGAGGCCCGTAAAATGGACCTCTTTACGCAATATGCTGTACACGCCGCTCAAAAGGCTGTAGACCACGCTGGATTGGACACCTCGTCTATTGATCCGACGATGGCGGGAGTTATTCTTGGATCTGGAATCGGTGGAATGGGCACTACCTCGACCCAGATCACTGAATTTGCCCACGGAGATGGTACTCCGCGTTTCAATCCTTTTTTCATTCCCAAGTCTATTATTGACATGGCACCTGGAATGGTTTCTATGAGATTCGGTATGCGCGGGCCAAACTATTCTACGGTTTCAGCTTGCGCATCCTCGACTAATGCAATTATCGATGCGATGATATTAATTCAAACAGGTCGCGCTGATGTTATAATAACTGGGGGGTCGGAAGCAATCATGACTGAATCAGGAATCGGGGGTTTTAATGCGCTCCATGCTTTATCCAAGAGAAATGATAGCCCAGAGACGGCCTCTAGACCGTTTGATGCGAATCGAGATGGATTTGTTATGGGAGAAGGTGCCGGAGTAGTCATATTGGAAAGCTACGAGCATGCGAAAAAACGTGGCGCTATTATCTACGCTGAAATTTTAGGCGGAGGAATGTCAGCAGATGCTTATCATATGACGGCTCCTCATCCAGAAGGATTGGGCGCCATCGAAGTCATGCAGAAAGCACTCAGGGACGCCAAGATTAATCCAGAAGATGTAGACTATGTGAATGTGCATGGTACATCAACTCCATTAGGCGATATTGCTGAGATAAAGGCAATTCTAAAAGTCTTTGGTCATGACGCCTACAAATTAAATATCTCTTCCACGAAGTCAATGACAGGTCATTTGCTCGGAGCTGCGGGTGCGATTGAAAGTCTGGCATGTGTAATGGCAATTAGAGATAATGTAGTACCACCAACAATCAATCATTCAGAATTCGATCCAGAGATTGATAAAAAACTGAACCTTACCCTGAACGTTGCACAAGAACGTGAAGTAAAGATTGCAATGAATAATACGTTTGGATTTGGTGGCCACAACGCCTCTTTGGTATTCAAAAAATTCGAGGAATAAATCTTTTCCTTGTGAACCTTAAGTCTTTAATTTTTCGTTCAAAATCTGCCAGAGATAGGGAGATAGAAAGTCTTTTAAGAAAGTCTTTTGGAATTAGACCAAAAGAAAAAGCTGTATATCGTCAAGCGTTTTGCCATAAGTCTGCTGCTCGTAATATTCACAATGATCGTCACCTAAGTAATGAGAGGCTAGAATTCCTTGGTGATGCTATTATTGATTCCGTTGTTGCAGAGTATTTGTACAAAACACACCCCACTGCTGAGGAAGGTGAAATGACCAAAATGAAGAGTAGGATAGTGAGTCGGATAAACTTGAGTAAGACAGCTGTTGAGATGGGGCTTCATAGCCTTATAGAAACAGATTCACAAGCCACTGATTCGAGACAATTAATCTCTGGAAATGCATTTGAAGCCGTAGTAGGCGCGATTTATCTAGATAAGGGATACAAGAAGGCGAAGACATCAATATTGTTTGCTTTGACGCACTATGCCAATTTGGGTAGGCTACAGAATACCGAAAGTGATTTTAAAAGCAGGTTGCACGAAGAGGCACATCGACTGAAGGCAAAAGTGTTTTTTAAGACGGCTCCTATAAATTCCGAAAAAGGATCTCATCGATTTTTATCCCGAGTAATATGGAATAGCGATGAAATTGGGAAAGGCCATGGAAGCTCAAAGAAAAGGGCAGAACAAACAGCAGCCGAGCAAGCTTTAATTAAGATATCTGACTTAGCTAATTAATATTTCATAGCTTCGTGTTACTTTGACAACAACTATGACCAAGCTGATCCTGGAAATAGAAGACGAATACGCCTTTATGGCCATCGGCATTGTTTCTACTTCGCGGAGTCATCGAGTATGTTGGATGTTGAATAAGTCTTTGAGACTGGAGTTGAAACGAGATTCAGACATAGAAATCTTTTCAAAAAGTAAAACCTCTAGGCATCATGCTTTTTATAGTTTTTTTGATGAAAACCTTCAGATAAGGTACAGACTCATCGAAAACAAGAAAGGAGTAAGCCTTTTCTTGCCAGAAGTAAAGAATGCTGATTTTTTAGTGGTTATTGATCTATCGGATGAGGTAGAGAGGAATGACGTGATTGAAAAATTGAGGGCCACGGGAACAGTGCTCATGGCTTTTGAGATAGATTTAGAATTGTTGAGATTGAAACAAAACATTTTGTTAGTAGCATGATAAATAAGAGAACTAAGATTGTGGCCACTATGGGCCCGGCTTCTGATAGTCAGGAAACCATTGCGGAAATGATCAAGCAAGGGCTTGATGTATGTCGAATTAATTTTTCGCATGGATCTTATGAAGACCACGCAAAAACGATAGATAACATCCGTAAAGTAGATGAGAAACTAGGAACTCATACCGCCATATTAGCAGATCTTCAAGGCCCCAAGTTAAGGGTAGGGGAGTTTGAGGGGGATGGACTTATGCTCAACGACGGAGACGAGATCATATTTACCACCGAGGAAGGAGATTCAAGCAAAATATACATTACATACCCTCAATTTGCTCAGGATGTCAAGGTAGGTGAAAGAATACTCTTAGATGACGGTAAACTTGAGCTCGAAGCCATTTCTACAAATGGAACCAATGAGGTAGTAGCGAAGGTTAAGCACGGAGGACTTCTTAAGAATAGGAAGGGAGTGAACTTGCCAAACACTCAGATTTCGCTGCCTTGCCTAACGGAGAAAGACCTCAAAGACTTGGATTTTGTGCTCGATATGGATGTTGATTGGGTGGGATTATCTTTTGTGCGTTCTGCCAGAGATATTATTGAACTCAAGCACATCATTCGTTCAAGAGAAAAGCACGCTCTTGTCGTAGCTAAGATTGAAAAACCAGAGGCTATTCTGGACATAGATGATATTATCCGAGAAACCGACGCACTGATGGTGGCGCGAGGCGATTTGGGGGTTGAGATTCCACTTCAAAACGTTCCGCTGGTTCAAAAAATGTTGGTTACTAAAGCCCTCAAGAGTAGCAAACCAGTTATCGTTGCTACGCAAATGATGGAGAGCATGATCCATGACAATACCCCTACGCG
Source organism: Cryomorphaceae bacterium (assembly GCA_047632755.1). Classification (GTDB taxonomy): domain Bacteria; phylum Bacteroidota; class Bacteroidia; order Flavobacteriales_D; family Cryomorphaceae; genus JAKVAV01. The sequence continues at coordinate 100,179 of JBLIDT010000001.1, read as the reverse complement.
AGCAGAGGTAAATGATGTGGCAAACGCAGTACTTGATGGCGCTGATGCTGTAATGCTAAGTGCTGAAACATCTGTTGGAAAACATCCCGCCAGAGTTATTGAAGTGATGTCGGCTATCGTAAAGGAAGTGGAAACCTCTGATAAGATTTACCACCACGAGGAGCCTCCTGTAGAGAGTAGAGAAGATCGTTACATCACAGACTCGATCTGTTTCAACGCTACAAGGCTTTCCGATAGGGTCAAAGCATCCGCTATCATCACAATGACCTTTAGTGGTTATACGGGTTTCAAAATCTCTAGCCAAAGACCCAAGGCAGAGATTCTCTTGTTTACGGGAAACAAGAATATTTTGACTCAAATGAGTTTGGTGTGGGGAGTCAAGTCGTTCTATTACGACAAGATGGTTAGCACTGACCATACTATTGCTGACATAAAGTACATTCTTAAAAAGAAGAAGCTTGTAAAGAATGGCGACAAGATCATTCACTTGGCGAGTATGCCTATGAATGAGCAGGGTATGACCAATATGTTGAAGCTGGATAAGGTCTAATTAGATTCTTTTCCCGAGCCTTGAGTCTGAAAAAAAAGTTCAAAACAAGTCCCTATACCGAACTAAACCCTGCCGGGGTGTGTAGTTTAAATACGGAGAAGCGATCTCACAACCAAAGCGCGTAGTCAAGGAGTACGCCTTTGGGCAGACGACTGTTCTTAAAACAAGGGAATCACTATAGCTGACTTTGCATACAGACGCTAGTTACCAAGCTCCTTTTAGTTGACCGAGAAACCTTAAGTCGTTTTCAAACAGCATTCGAATATCGCCGATTTGGTATCGGTTCATTGCGATTCGTTCTATGCCCATACCAAAGGCATATCCCGAATACTCATTTGGATCGATTCCTGAGGCTTTAAGCACGTCAGGGTCTACCATGCCACAACCCATAATTTCAAGCCATCCAGTGCCCTTTGTAATGCGGTGATCTGTTTCGTTTTCTAGACCCCAATACACATCTACTTCTGCACTTGGCTCAGTGAATGGGAAATAAGAGGGGCGAAGTCTGATTTTAGCTTTTCCGAAAAAGGCTTGGGCAAAGTATTTAATGGTTTGAACCATATCGGCAAAGGTGACTCCCTTATCAATGTACAAACCTTCCACTTGATGGAATATACAGTGCGATCTAGAGGAAATCGCTTCATTTCGATATACTCGGCCAGGAGAGATGATTCGGATTGGTGGTTTATTGTTTTCCATCACCCGCACCTGCACACTACTGGTATGAGTTCTCAATGCGATGTCAGGGTCTTGCTCGATGAAAAATGTGTCCTGCATATCGCGGGCTGGATGATTTGCAGGAAAATTTAATGCAGAGAAATTGTGCCAATCATCCTCGATTTCAGGACCTGAAGCTATGGTAAAACCAATACGTTGGAAAATCTCCTCGATCTCTCGTCTAACGACACTTACTGGATGACGCGAACCTATATTTTCACTTCCTGTGGGACGAGTTGTATCTTCTTCAGAAGAAGCGCTACTTGAACCTTGAGAGATCACTGTTTTGATTTCCTCTATTCTATCGGCTACAGCAGTTTTTACTTGATTCAGAGACTGTCCAAAAGCTTTTCTCTCTTCAGGGGCAATGTCTTTTATTCTCGAGGACAAGTCCTTTACGATACCTTTCTTACCTAAATACTTTATGCGAAAGGCCTCTAACTCCTCTATGGTAGATGCTGAGAATGAAGAAATCTCGCTAAGAATCTTTTCTGTTTCTATTGCCATTTCCTCTTCGTGATTTTCATTGACATGGTAATGTTTTCTATCGGTCTATTTCGACCGTCAGCTTTTACTGTGGCAATAGAATCTATTATATTCAAACCCTCAATCACTTCGCCAAATACAGTGTATTGACCATCTAAGTGAGGCGTGCCACCGATTTCAGCGTAAAAGTTTTTCTGTTCCTCGGTATATGAAAAAGCTTCCTCACCTGGTTTTGGCTTTTTCTGTGCTGCCATTCTCATTAGAGTATTTTCTTCAACGGTCTTTCCTTGCACGATGTAAAACTGAGATCCAGATGATTCCCTTTCAGGATTTACCGCATCGCCTTGCCTTGCGGCAGAGAGGGCCCCTTTCTTGTGAATGTAATGCGGATTGAATTCTGCTGGAATAGTATAACCTGGACCTCCAGTTCCTAAAGCGCCTCCTACTTCGGCACCACGAGAATTGGGATCGCCCCCTTGAATCATAAAGGATTGGATCACTCGATGAAATAGCAACCCATCATAGAAACCATCCTTCGCGAGCTTCAGAAAATTTTCTTTGTGAAGAGGCGCATCATCGTAAAGCCGCACTACCATGTCGCCATATTTAGTCGAAATGATAACCATTTCCTCCTTTTTTGCGTTTTTGTCAAGCACAAAAGAAAGACTCAAAAGGCAGGTTGCCATTACTATAATTGGCAAGAGGTAACCGCTTAAAAGTTTATCTCTATTTATAAAATTCATACATTTGGCTATCGTGGTTATCCGCGAAAATAACAAAGAACAGATGAAAACCCGTCTTACATACTTATTTACCATTGTACTCTTAGGCATTGTTACCATGTCATGTAACCCAGAAGAGGATACTATCGCTGAAATTATTGTAGTAACACCAGAAGGATCGAGAGTTCCTGGGGCGGAGGTGAGAATGTTTGGGCAAGGAACGATTGATGACGATCAGGTGGGAGATATCGCAATTGATCGAACCCAGTTTACAAATTCAAATGGAGTAGCTGAATTTGACTATACGGAACAATACGAACCAGGTCAAAGCGGATTTGCCATACTCGATGTAGAAATAACCTTTGAAACCCCTGACAGCACTTCTTTTGTGAATGGGATTATGAAAGTAGTTGAAGAAGAGACAACGTCTAAAACGTTTGTTCTGGGTTCTTAAACAACCCCTCTTTTTCAAAGTATTCAACCACCGCTTTTCTCATAAGCTCCTTTTGCTCCGTATCAGAAAGATAAGGTAGGTCCTTAATCTTTTCGAAATGGGGCCATCCCTCTTTATCTAAATGCGAAAAATCGTAGTAGCCAAATGGCTCAAGAACTGTGCAAATGGCAATGTGCATTAAATTGAGCTTCTCATCTTTAGAGAATTTTTCTACTCCTTTTCCCAGCTCTTGTATTCCAATCAAGAAAAGGATTGCCTCCAAGTCAATTTCCTCGCCGAAGCTATCCTCCAATTGAGAGATAACTTCTCTCCATCTATTTTCGAATTCAAAATCCATTCAACAAAGTTAGCTATTGATAGGGTGTTTTCACAAAAGTCTTAATTTAGACAGATGCTAACTGAAATACACCTTGAAAACGTCCTCTTTTTGGATATTGAGACGGTTCCAGCCGTTTATAATTTTGATGAACTCGATTCGTCATGGCAAGAACTCTGGTCAGTCAAGACGAGGTTTTTGCAAGAACGAGAATCAAAAACTGCTAGTGAACTTTACGAGAGAGCTGGTATTTACGCAGAGTTCGGGAAGATCATTTGCATCTCTACAGCGTTGTTTTATCAATCGGGAAGTGAGCAGAAATTGAGAGTGACCAGTTATTATGGTAAAGACGAAAAAGTGCTCCTAGGCGAATTTCTTGAAATGCTGAATAGATTTGATCGCGGCGGCGAAAAGTTTTTGTGTGGTCATAATTCCAAGGAATTCGATATACCGTACATTGCCCGACGATCTTTGATTAACGGACTCAACCTGCCCAAGCTTATCAATTTAGCTGGTAAAAAGCCGTGGGAAGTGAAGCATCTGGACACCATGGATTTATGGAAATTCGGAGACTACAAGCACTTTACTTCATTGAATCTCTTGGCCAAGCTCTTTAATGTGCCTACACCTAAAGGAGACATTTCTGGCGCTGATGTTGGACGTGTTTTTTGGGAAGAAGATGACGAAGAGCGAATTCGAGTCTATTGCGAAAAAGATACAGTAACAGTTGCACGATTAATGCAGCGATTTAGAAATATGGAAATCATTCACGATGACTACATTGAAACGGTATAGCTTTCTTCTCCTTACACTCGTGCTGATATCATGTGCACAGGCAAAAGAGAAAGTCTACCAAGAGGAGATTCTCATTGAGAATTCGGGATTCTTCCGGGGCTATAAATTGGGGTGCCTACCAGATAGTGTCTTGGCTGCTGAAAAATGGATCCCTGTTGTTTCAAACGACAGCACCATTGAGTACCATGAAGAAGTAGTGCTTTTAGATGATACCGTTATGCTCAATGCATATTTAGCCTTCGATACGTATGGATTATTTGAAGTTCAGGTGGATGTTTTCACCAATGATGACACCTTGTCTAATTCGATCATAGAAAATTGGTCAACCAGGCTTACCGCTCCTTTTGGAGAGTATGAAAACATCCTTACCTCTAGGCGCTGGACGACTTTTAGTCAGTCTAACAGCACGGTAGAAATTACGCTAAGCCAAGAGCAAAACAACCAAAGGAAAAAATTTATCAGCCTCAATTATCTCGAGCCATTAGATGACAAATACTGACACGCTTCTCGATATTCAAAATTTGGAAGTGGCCTTTCCCGATGAAGATCGAAATTTTACGACTGTTCTTAACGGCATAAACCTCTCCCTTCATAAGGGCGAAACGCTTGGTATTGTAGGTGAGTCGGGTTCTGGAAAAAGTCTAACCTCTTTAGCTATTATGGGCTTATTGCCTTCGAATGCAAAAGTCCAAAACGGAGAAATCCTTTTTGGTGGTGGTGACAAAAGAGTGGATTTACTGCATTTAAAGTCCGAGAGAGATTTTCAAAAGATTCGAGGGAATAGAATTTCGATGATTTTCCAAGAACCAATGACTTCGCTCAATCCTGTTCAAAGGTGCGGTGATCAGGTGGCGGAGGTAATTCGACTGCACAAGAAATGCTCAAAGAAGGAGGCGCACAAATCTGTAATCGATCTTTTTGAACGAGTAGAATTGCCTCGTCCAGAAGAGCTATTCAACAGCTACCCGCATCAAATATCGGGCGGACAGAAGCAGCGGGTAATGATTGCGATGGCAGTGGCGTGTGAGCCTGAATTGATCATAGCAGACGAGCCAACCACTGCTTTGGATGTAACCGTCCAGAAGCGGATTTTGGAATTGCTCAGGGAGCTTTGTGCTGAGAACAATACCGGATTGATTTTTATTACCCACGATTTGGGGGTTGTCAGTGAGATAGCTGATCGAGTTTTGGTCATGTACCAAGGCGAAGTAGTTGAAGAAGGGAGTGTCAGTGAGTTGTTGACATCACCAAATGAACCATACACCAAAGCACTTCTCGCCTGCAGACCTAAATTGAATAATAACCCGGTACGTCTGCCTGTTGTCTCCGATTTTCTAGAAGTCAACGAAAAAAGGGTGGTTCCTCAAAAACGCAAATCGGCCTCTCAAGAAGTGGTACTTAGAGTAAATAATGTCGGAGTTCATTTTCCTTTGAAGCAGTCCGGTAAAAATACTCCAGCCTACCTAAAGGCTGTCGATAATGTGAGCTTTGAAGTGAAGCATGGAGAAACCCTAGGCCTCGTTGGCGAATCGGGATGCGGTAAGAGCACGCTTGGGAGAGCGCTGGTAGGATTGCAAGAAGCGCATATGGGAAATGTGGTTTTTGAAGGTGTTCAAATTGCCGGAGGGGGAATCAAATTCCCTTCTCGTTTTCGTAGAAAGATTCAGATTATTTTTCAAGACCCATACTCTTCTCTTAATCCGGGGAAAACCGTTGAAGAAGCTCTCTCAGAACCGCTGATGGTGCATGGATTGGTTAAGTCAAGATCTGAGAGGAGCAAGAGGGTATATAGTATCCTAGATAAAGTGGGTTTGCCGTCTACAGCGGCTCAGAAATACCCTCATCAGTTTTCTGGTGGTCAGCGGCAGCGCATATGTATTGCTCGAACTTTAATGGTCGAGCCTGAATTTATAATCTGTGACGAGAGTGTTTCTGCTCTGGATGTGTCAGTTCAAGCCAAGGTGCTAAACCTGCTGAATGATCTAAAAGATGAATTGAATTTGACCTATATCTTCATCTCACATGACCTGTCTGTGGTGAAGTATATGGCTGATCGAATTATCGTAATGAGAAACGGAAAGATTGAGGAGATCGGAGAGTCTGAAGCGATTTACGCTTCGCCAGCTTCAGATTACACCAAATCATTGATTGATTCTATTCCAGATATGGGTTGAGCTCCAGATCAGCGCTAGTTAGAATCTGTCCATTTAGTCAGGTGTCCGAGCTAGAGAACTCATTAGCTTGGTGCATTCATTTTTAAATACTTAGCGAATGCGTCTTCACAACCGAAGGGCGTAATAAAGGAGTTGACTCTTGTCAATGCGATGTCCTGAGTCCTGTCGAAGCGACTGTTTTTAACACAAGAGAAACGCCGATAATGGACTGTATGGATAGACACTAGTTAATGATCTTCACGTCTTCTGCGACAATAAGCTTCCCTTCGGTTTTCTCTTGAACCTCTTCTACGGTGACACCTGGTGCCAGCTCTCGCAAAATAAAACCACCTTCGGGATGAATATCCAAAACTGCCAGGTCAGTGACAATTCTCTTCACGCACTTCACTCCAGTTAGTGGAAGTGAACATTCTTTTAGGAGTTTGCTTTGACCAGCCTTGTTCGTATGGGTCATAGCTACAATGATGTTTTCGGCGGAAGCCACTAGATCCATAGCACCACCCATTCCTTTCACCAGTTTACCAGGGATTTTCCAATTGGCTATGTCTCCGTTTTCAGAAACCTCCATAGCACCAAGCACAGTGAGTTGAACATGCTGGCCTCGAATCATGGCGAAACTGGTCGCAGAGTCAAAGAAAGACGCTCCTTTTTGAGCCGTAATCGTTTGCTTTCCTGCATTGATCAAATCAGCATCTTCTTCTCCCTCTATGGGAAAAGGGCCCATACCTAAGATTCCGTTTTCTGATTGGAATTCAACCGTAATACCTTCGGGAACATAGTTTGCCACGAGCGTAGGGATTCCAATCCCCAGATTAACGTAGTAGCCATCTTCCAGTTCTTGAGCGATTCGTTTTGCAATACCGATTTTATCGAGAGCCATGGTCAGTTAAATTGTCGTGATTGAATTAGTTGAATTTTGGTCTTACTGTTAGCTGCTCAATCCTCTTCTCAAATTTCTCACCTTGAAAAATGCGTTGAACGAATATTCCTGGAGTGTGAATTTCATTGGGATCCAATTCGCCAGCAGGCACTAACTCTTCCACTTCGGCTATGGTGATCTTTCCTGCCATAGCCATCATTGGATTAAAGTTTCGAGCGGTAGCTTTGAAGATTAGGTTTCCCTCAGTGTCTCCTTTCCAGGCTTTTACAATGGCAAAATCAGGATCGAAGCTATGTTCGAGAATGTGCATTTTGCCATTAAACTCGCGAACCTCTTTTCCTTCGGCCACCTCAGTTCCGTATCCTGCAGGGGTAAAAAATGCCGGGATTCCAGCTCCTGTTGCTCTGCACCTTTCCGCGAGTGTTCCTTGAGGGATCAACTCTACGTCTAATTCGCCGCTGAGCATTTGCCGTTCAAACTCCTTGTTTTCTCCTACATATGAAGAGATCATTTTCTTGATTTGCTTTTTCTTCAAGAGAAGTCCCAGCCCGAAATCATCTACGCCAGCATTATTTGAGATGCACGTGAGTCCGCTTATGGAGCTCTTAGCGAGCGCTCCGATGCAGTTTTCTGGAATGCCACAAAGGCCAAAGCCACCGAGCATAATAGTCATATCTGAAGCAATACCTGCTATGGCCGCCTCCACATCTTTAACCACTTTATTCATGAGATTTCAAATTTACTTACCAAGATAAACCTTCTGACGAATCAAAAATATTCTGTTTTCGAGCGAAATTTTCGCAATCGAGTTCAATGTCCAATCCTTCCGGCTTGTCGAAGTCTCCTTGAGAAATATTCAGACTTTCGTCGGCATACACAGCCTTCATGTAATATCCCCAAATGGGCAATGCCATATTCGTTCCCATCCCAAGCTGCAATGTCCGGAAATGGACACTACGGTCCTCTGCACCCACCCAAACCCCAGTCACTAAATCAGGAGTTAAACCAATAAACCAACCATCAGATTGATTTTGAGTAGTACCCGTTTTACCGGCAATTTTTAAATCTCGATCAAAGCCATCGTATTCACGGTTTGGGAGATCAAATTTCAATCGAATGGCCGTACCCGTGCTCCTGCCTTCGTGCTCATTGTAAACACCGTCCACGGTTCCTTGCATAAGGCTCAACATCGTATAGGCGGTCTTCTCATCCAGCGCCTCGTTTGTTTCAGGTTCCATGCTGTAGACTGTTTTGCCGTTTTTGTCTTCAATTCGCATGATGTAGATCGGCTTGATGTGAACGCCCATATTGGCAAATGTGGCATTGGCAGAAGTAATTTCCATCAATGACAGATCGGCTACACCAAAGCACTGAGACACCACTGGTTTCATCTCGCTTTCAATACCTAAGTCGCGGGCTAGTTTAATGACAGATTCAGGCCCGAATTGCTTCATAACCCAGGCTGTAACAGTGTTCACGGAATTAGCCAGGCCCCACTTTAAAGAGACCAAATAGCCGTAGTCTCTACCTGGGTCGTGTGGGGTGTAATCTTCCAATAGATTGAAAGTTCCTTTACGAAATGTCGTGGGTACTTTCGGGATTTCATAACAAGGCGAATATCCTTCTCGAATAGCTGTGGCGTAAACAAAGGGCTTAAACGTAGACCCCACTTGTCGTTTTCCTTGCTTCACATGATCGTATTGAAAATGCTTGTAGTTATTTCCTCCTACCCAAGCCTTGACAAACCCCGTTTTTGGATCAATACTGACCACCCCTGTTTGCAAAATACTTTTGTAGTAAAGGATGCTATCCATAGGAGTCAGCAAGGTGTCAATTTCTCCTTGCCAGGAAAAGACTTTCATCGGGAACTCTTTAGTTCTGAAAATGACTTCAATACTGTCTTTTGGAACCGTTTTCCATTGCTCTTCACAATCCTCGGAAGTGCAGTTGAAGTGAGCGTGTCCTTCAATTTCTATTTCTTTAATATTGACGCGTCTATGGCAATTCGGACATTCCTTTCCGCTCATGATTCGATAGCGCTGGGTTCTCCTCATTGCAGATCTCTCAATCTTTTGGATCTCATCTGATGTTAAATCGTTTGAAAAAGGAGGACTTCGATATTTCGCTACATCATTCTTAAAATCATCTTGAAGCTCCCCGCCCAAGTGCTTTTCTACCGCTTCTTCTGCATAGCCTTGCATCCTCGAATCGATGGTCGTGTAGATTCTTAAGCCATCGCGATAGATGCTGTATGGTGATCCATTTGCTTTTGCGTAAACCAAGTTGCCTTGGGCGTCTTTTTTAGCCAATAGCTGCTTCAATTCACCTCGTAAAATTTCGCGGAAGTATGGCGCTAGACCTTCTTGGTGATTGATGCTTTGAACATCCAAATTAAGGGGGAGAACAGAAAGAGAATCGCACTGACCCTGAGTTAAGAAGTCATTGCGAACCATTTGCCCCAAGACGACATTCCTTCTCGCGAGCGTTTTTTCAGGACGACGTAACGGGTTGTAAAGAGCTGGGTTTTTTGCCATTCCCACGAGCATTGCCGCTTCTTCTATGTGAAGTGAGTCTGGAGTACTGTCGAAATAAACGTTCGCTGCTGAACGAATTCCAACGGCTTGATTGATCCAGTCGAATTTGTTCAGGTAAAGAGTTAGAATTTCTTGCTTGGTGTACTGCTTCTCAAGTTTTACTGCTATGATCCATTCTTGAAACTTCTGGAATACGCGCTTTAATCCATTTCCCGGCTGTTCGGTAAAAAGCATCTTGGCAAGTTGCTGGGTGATGGTGCTTGCACCACCTTTCGATCCGAGATAAGCTCCTGCACGGGCCGTTCCTTTCAGATCTATTCCCGAATGGTCGTAAAACCGCTCGTCTTCGGTGGCAATGAGGGCCTGGACTAAAGCAGGAGAAAGCTCTTCAAATTCAGCATTTGTGCGATTTTCTAAATAAAAACGTCCTAGAATTTCGCCATCAGCAGAAAGAACCTGTGTAGCTAAATTCGTCTTCGGATTGGCCAAAGCCTTGGTATCGGGTAGGTCGCTATTGGTCGCAAAGTAGAGGAGGGCGGCCAAAACAATAATTGGCGAAAGCCCGAGGAACCAAAGTAAAAACACCGCACGTTTCCGCACTTTTTTATTTTCCGGGTGAGTCTCTGCCATCAGATTTTATTTCGGGTTAAAACGCAATTCAGATTATAACCTTGTCTAAAGATCTTATTTGTCGGTCTTCTCGATGCGTAAACCGATATTTTTTATCCCCACAAGAGTGTCAGCCCTCATGGCCTGTTCTATTTCAAATCGGTATGTGCCAGAAAGCGGAAACCTCCGGTTGTACTGATACATGATCGTATTGGATAGATGGCTGCTGCTATTCAAATAGCCGCCACCATTTCCAATCCAACGACCCGTGGCATCCGCCAAAACGATCCCGACGGTATCTTTGCTCGATTTTCCGTTGGGAAAGATGGTTTTAACGAAAAGGTAAAGATTTCGATAAGGGTAGCGCTCTGTATTGCGAACGTTTATTAAAAAGTTGTGGCTGCTAAGGGTATCGTTAATTTCAGCCTCCAAGATGGCTTTTTCGGAAACCGTCCATTTCTCGTTGGGGATTTCCACATTTTCTTCAAACACTCGATTTTCATCGGCACATGAGGCCAGCAACAAGGCCGCGGCGAGAAAACATCCAAAAGAAAATTTTTGCATTATTATTTGTTACTGGGGCCTTCGTTGGCAGAAGGTCTGCGACCTCCTGTTTTTGGTTTTGCAGCGTTTTGCGGTTTACTGCTTCGAGGGCCTTTACTGTTTGATTGAGTTTTGTTGCCAGAATTAGCTCTTCCGTCGCTTTTCGTATTGGCCTGTGGAGGTTTGTTTCCGCTGGGCTTTCTTCTTTTTTTGCGCTTGGTTCTTTTTTGATCGAAACGCGTCAGACTGTCTTGACCTACCACATTCGAGTAGGCTTCATCTTTTGGCACCTCGATTTCCACAAAACCCTTGAGATCTTCAGGAAATTGCTTCTCCTCATTCATCGCAATGATCTCCTTCACCCTTTCTGCGGCTATAGGAATTGGGCCATTGGCTGTTCCCTCTTCGTAGACATACCACATGATGCCTTTGAAAATATCCGTCTTGATGTGAAAGGCAATTCCTTTTTTCGTTCTGAGCTTTATATTGCTTTTTGGCAAATGCTTTATTGCATCGAGGTAAGAATCGAGTTCATAATTGAGGCAGCACTTCAATTTACCACATTGACCCGCGAGTTTTTGCGTGTTTAAAGAAAGCTGCTGGTAACGAGCGGCACTAGTAGAAACCGATCTGAAATCAGTGAGCCACGTGCTGCAGCAAAGTTCTCTGCCGCAAGATCCAATACCCCCAAGTCGCGCAGCTTCTTGTCGGGCACCGATTTGCTTCATCTCAATTCGCACGCGGAAAGTTTCCGCAAACTTTCGAATCAACTCCCGAAAATCTACCCTTCCATCGGCGGTGTAATAGAATGTCGCTTTGGTTTTATCACCTTGGTACTCTACATCGGAGATTTTCATTTCTAGTCCTAGCGAGGAAGAGACTCCTCGAGCTTGAAACATGGCGTCGGCTTCAAGGGATCTGGCCTCTCGCCAAAGAGTGAGATCATCTGTGGTAGCTTTGCGCAAAATTCGCTTGATATCGCGCGTATTTTTGCTCAATTTTTTCTTGTCCATCTGAAGGCGCGCTAATTCACCTTCGGCAGAAACAACACCCACATCGTACCCTGGACTTCCCTCTACAATTATGCAGTCTCCTGGATTTAGGCTAAGCGATGAAGTGTTCTCATAAAAGTCTTTTCGGCTGCTCTTGAATCGTACTTCCACGTAAGCGAAACGCTTCATGTTGCCAGGAAGCTCCATGTTACTTAGCCAATCATATACGGCTAACTTACTGCATCCACCGCTAGAACAAGTGCCATTATTCTTGCACCCTGCCGGTGTTCCGTTACTTCCATTCGTACAAGTCTCACATCCCATTAGCGTGCTATTCTTTTGTTCAAAGTTAAGAAATCGGTTCTGGCCTTTTGCCCATGAAGATGCGAATCATTTCAGCGCTTAGTTTCATGTACAACAATCGAGGATTCGCGTTCCGTTCTACCAGTCTGTGCCCCTTGCTCAAGGTATCATGGAATGCTCCTAGATCCTTGCCTGCCATGTAAGGAGCGAATTTTTCTGCAAATTCAGCAGAGGCCCCTGCGTATCGCGCTTTGTCTTTACCTAAATAGGCATACATAATAGCTTCGTGAAGAAAGCTGAGGCAGTATTCCAAGAAATAACCTTGTTGATCTCGGCTTAGGGCAGCGATCTTTTCTGTTACCTCTACGATGTCGTGATTTTTAGGCGACACACATGTTCGCATCCAATCGCGAAAAAGAGTGAAGTAAATGTTTTCTGCGTCGGGATCTTTTGCTGTTTTCAGGGCTAAGTTAAAATTACCTTCGGCCATTTGAGCCGCTTTATCAGCCACTTCAGAAGAGATACGAAACTTTTGCATTAATCCCGCACGAACTTCTTCATCTCTCAATGGTCGGCATTTTACCATCTGAGTGCGTGAAATAATCGTGGGAAGTAAGGCTTCCGCTTTTGCTGGAACTAGAATGATCAACGTCCGCGGTGTTGGTTCTTCTAAGGTCTTGAGCAGTTTATTCTCAGCGGCCAGATTTAACTTTTCTGGCATCCAAATGATCATGACTTTGTAGCCTCCGGCAAATGATTTAAGCGACAGCTTTTTTACTATTGCGGCGCTTTCCTTTGCGGTGATGATCGACTGTTTATTTTCTCCTGCAATCTCAATTTCCCAATCTTTTAATGAGAGGTAAGGGTTCTTCTTCACCTGATTTTTGAAATCGCGCTGAAAACTTTCAGAAACCTCAATCTTCTCCTTCTTCACAAAAGGAAAAGAAAAGTGCAAATCAGGATGGCCCAACTGATCGAGCTGTTTGCAATTCAGGCATTCTCCACATCTTTCTTCAGGGCCTCTGTTTTTGCAAAGCAAGTAGGCTGAAAAAGCAATGGCCAAGGCTAGATTTCCGCTGCCCTCGTGACCCGCAAACATAAGAGCATGACTGACATGATCGTCTTTGACCATTTGGGTCAAGGCGTTTTTCAAGTCATTATGTCCTACGATATCTCTAAAATACACTTCAGTTTATTATAGTGATCAAAGGTAGAAATATTCATACCTCTTATCGACCCATCGGATAGCGAAGATTCTTATTTTTGCGGCAAAGCCAATTCAAATGATTCGAATAGACGACTACGATTTTAAAGAGAAGAGAGCCTTGATTCGCGTGGACTTCAATGTGCCACTAAACGAAAAAATGGAAGTGACTGATGCTACCAGAATTGAGGCGGCATTGCCTACTATTCATAAGGTTTTGGATGGAGGAGGTTCCGTGGTTCTTATGTCTCACTTGGGAAGACCGAAAGGAGAAGCGAATGAGAAGTTTTCTTTGAAGCACATTATTGGAACCCTGAAAGAGAAGTTGGGAAAAGACGTCGAATTCTCTTCAGACTGTATTGGCGAGGAAGCCAAAAGCCAATCGTCAAATTTGAAAGCGGGTCAAGTGCTGCTTTTGGAAAACCTGAGATTTCACAAAGAAGAAACGGAGGGCGATGAATTTTTTGCGGGGCAATTAGCCGGGCATGGCGATTGCTTCGTCAACGATGCTTTTGGAACAGCTCACAGAGCGCACGCTTCCACAACTACCGTGGCCAAGTTTTTTCCAACTGATAAGATGTTTGGGCGACTACTTCAAAATGAAATTGAGAACATGGATCGCGCGCTTTACAGCGAAGAAAAGCCTGTATTAGCTATCATTGGCGGAGCCAAAATCAGCACCAAAATTACTGTAGTTGAGAATCTTCTCGATAAGGTGAATGATATCATCATCGGCGGGGGAATGGCATATACGATGGCTAAGGCCAAGGGTGGAAAGATCGGAGACTCCCTTTACGAAGAGGAGTTTTTGGAAACAGCTAAAAACCTTTACAAAAGAGCGGCTGAAAAGAATGTGAACATTCACATTCCATCGGATACCCTGATTGCCGACGAATTTCGAAACGACGCAAGCACTGATGTATGTCCAACTACCGAAATTCCCGATGGATGGATGGGGCTGGACATTGGGCCTAAAACAATCGAGACTTTTTGCGAGTTGATCAAACGCTCCAAGGTTATTCTTTGGAATGGGCCAATGGGTGTTTTTGAGATGGAAAACTTTGCCAAAGGAACCGTTCAGGTTGCTAAAGCCTTGGCGGAAGCTACTAAGAATGGAGCATTCACACTCATAGGAGGTGGAGACTCTGTGGCGGCCATCAACAAGTTTGGGTTGAGCGATGAGGTGAGCTATGTATCCACTGGTGGTGGAGCAATGCTGGAATACTTGGAAGGGAAGACTTTGCCCGGTATCGCGGCGATTAAGGTCTAATTAGAATCAGTCGAGACACTCAAGAGTCTGATTAAAAAAGTTCATTAGCAAGGCGCACGTAGTTTAAGAAACCAAGGAGTTGACTGTCGTCAATGAGTGTTTTTAAAACAAGTGGAACGCAGATAATGGACTTTGTAGACAAGCTCTAATTAAAATCAATTCCCTCCTTGATGTCATCGAGGGTATCTTCAAGTTGATCTTTCCATTTGGTATGGGACAAAACTGGATAGATATAAGGAAGCAATTCAGAAGCTGGCTCATATAGATGTGAGTCGGCTTTTTCTTTGGCAGGAATTAAGTCTTCCGTAAGCGGGAAACCATCGACCAAGTAGAGGAGTCCGCCCAGAATAAGGAGAAACTTTAATCCGCCGAAAAGAAGCCCGAAGAGTTTGTTGACCAAGCCAAGAGCCACAAGTTTGATGAGGCCTTCTAGAATTTTTCCAAAAATGAAGACCAAGATAACGATGATGATGAAGAGAAGGGCGAATCCCAAAACTCCGCTCACTCTCGGGTCAGTATTGAACGTTTCGCGCAGGTATTCGCTGCCCATTTCTCCAAAGGTGGCTGCTCCATAAACCCCCAGAATCAAAGCCATCAGCGTGCAAAGCTCAATGATCAAACCGCGTTTGAACCCTTTGAACATTCCCCATAAAACGGGCAGAAGAATACAGATGTCGAGTATCATTTCAGTAAAACTCCTTTTTGTCCCATTAAGGGAATTTCAGTGGTGTTCTCTTTTTGGATAGACTCCGCTAGGAAAACGTATTTCTTGTCGAATATTTCCCTGTCGATGTAAAAACTCACCCAATATTGATTGTTCAAAGGAAATAGGTCGTCCATAATCGGCTCAATCTTCGCGTAGCTTTGAGGCGGAATTGCTTCTACATGATGGCGAAGTTGCGAGGTCTCAACCTTCTCTTTCTTAATCACCCCGTATCCTCGCGAAGCCACCAATACATTGACGATTTCAACTTCCTTGAGGTTAATTAGGTAAATGTTCCATTCGTCCAATCCCGACTCGGGATTGATCTCCAGCACGGCTGCCAAGGCAATGTCTTCTACCTTGGGAGTTTCAATGTCTTTTATCACTTAAATTAAGTTTAAGGCAAAATTAGGAAATAAGCTTCCATTGGAATAATTCGGACAGGTGGTTTTGAAGCTTTTCTTTCACTTCGTCAAAATCGAGTTTTCTTTCCAATTCTTTTTCCATGGAGGTCACTGCTTTATCGTCGATGCCGCAGGGAATAATATTGTTGAAGTATTCCAAATGAGAGTTTACATTAAAGGCAAGTCCATGCATGGTGACCCAGCGACTACAGCGCACCCCGAGAGCGCAGATTTTCCGAGCTCTTTCGGGAATGTCGGGATCGAGCCAAACACCCGTCAGGCCAGCGTATCGCTCTCCTTTGATTCCGTATTCGGCTAAGGTGAGTATCACCGCTTCCTCGAGGTAGCGCAAATACTTGTGGATGTCGGTGAAGAATTGATCCAAATCGATGATGGGATAAGCTACGATTTGACCAGGGCCGTGGTAGGTGATATCACCACCACGGTTGATTTTAAAATACTCTATACCCTTCTCCTCCAGCTCCTTTTGGTTAAGGAGGAGGTTTTCGAGCTTACCACTTTTACCCAAAGTATAAACATGCGGATGCTCAACGAAAATTAAGTAATTGCTGGGAACAGGCTCTTGTTCACCCGTTTTCCGCATCTCAATTTTTCGCTGAACAACACTGGAGAAAAGCTCTTCCTGATAATCCCAAGTATCCTGATAGCCCTTTAGCCCGGCTTCAATCAATTGAACTTTCGGAAGTTCTTTTTTCAACCTTTTGCGAGTTGGGCTTTGAAGTAATCGATGACGTCAATCTCGATTGGATCTACGTCTTTTTCGACTGCCATGTAAAAAGAAATCCAGTCGGCAAGATGAATGAGGTAGTAAACCATTTCGATACGTGAAGCACCTTTTGGCTTAAGTTCAATCATGATATCCGTGTAGCGCGCGATGATTTCTTTGCTTAAATCCATTCGCTCTGCTGTACCTGGATGATCTTCGGGTGTGCGAATCATCAGCACCGCATAATCCTTGCTTCCACCAGCCCACGATACCAGCTCGTTGTGGTTCATTTCTGGAAGGGTGTGATGCCAGCACAGCGTCTTTGCGTTTTCATTGATTTGCTGACGAAATCTTACCGCGACTGCTTCAAAGTACGTTTCAGAGTAAATTACAGGAATTCGATTTCCAAGCTTCTTGGCTATAACTGCCCCTTCGGCTTTGATGGTTCCAACTTCTGTTTTCAAAAGATGTGCGGCTGCTGATAGATTATCCACGAAGTTCTTTTCGATCAAGCCGTAAGCTGAAAGAATAAAAAGCTGCTGGAGTGCATTGTATCCGAAGCTAGTCCGAGGTGGCTGTCCTCCAGGAATTTTAATCATGTTGAAGTCATTCTCTCTAGCCAAAAGCTCGAGTTTCCCGCCAGATGTTACGCAAGAAATGGAAGCGCCTTTTGCCATAGCTTCCGCCAATGTGTTTAAGGTTTCCTCTGTATTTCCGCTATAGCTGCAGGCTACAAATAAGGTGTCTTCGCCAACCCAAGCAGGAATGCGGTAATCGTTAACTACGTGAATGGGGACTGTGCACTGATCCCAAACTAGTTGAGAAGCAAATTTCCCACCAATTCCAGACCCGCCTAATCCAGAAATCAAGACGTTTTTTACCGGGCGTGGCTTAAAGTTGTTGACTGCCTTTTTGCCGATTTCAATCGCTTCGAGCATATTGTCTGGAAATGCATCAATTAACCTTTCCATTTCCTTAGTAGCTTCTAGTGTTGTCATTCGTTTTCCTTTAAATCATTTTCTCATTAAACGGACCGAAGATACCAATGTTACGCAGTAAGTCAATTGATTATCTTTGCCAAAATTTTTTGTAGATGGCCGCACAGCAACTGAATGAGCAAGAATTAATCCGTCGTCAATCACTCGATGCGATACGTAAAATGGGTATCGATCCATATCCACCCGAAGAGGTAGTGGTAACTCATACTGCTGGGGAGATAAAGAAGGATTTTACTGAGGAGAATAGTGAAAATTGGAAGGATGTGAAACTTGCAGGTCGGCTCATGGGTAAGCGCATAATGGGTAAAGCCTCATTTGCTGAAATCCAAGATCAATCGGGAAAGATTCAACTTTATTTCAATCGCGATGAAATCTGTCCTGGAGAAGATAAGTCACTTTACAACGACCTTTTCAAAAAATTGATCGACCGTGGAGATTACATTGCTGTGGAAGGCCATGTTTTCAGAACACAAGTTGGAGAGATATCCATAAACGTTGAGAAGTTTACTCTTCTTAGCAAGTCGATTAAACCATTGCCTTTTCCGAAAACGAATGACCAAGGCAAAGTTTACGATGCCTTTACTGACCCAGAGCAGCGTTACCGCCAACGCTATGTGGACTTAATTTTGAACCCAAAAGTTCGTGATACATTCGTGAAGCGCACGAGAGTGGTGGATACCATGAGACGGGCCTTCAATGATGCTGGATACCTCGAAGTGGAAACGCCGATTTTGCAACCAATTCCTGGAGGGGCCGCCGCGCGTCCTTTCATTACCCATCACAATGCTTTGGACATCCCACTCTATTTGAGAATTGCCAATGAACTTTACCTGAAAAGGTTGATCGTTGGTGGTTTTGAAGGAGTGTACGAGTTTGCCAAAGACTTTCGAAACGAGGGAATGGATCGCACACACAATCCTGAGTTTACGATGATGGAAATCTACGTGGCTTATAAGGACTACAAGTGGATGATGGAGTTCACGGAGAACACCCTCGAAAAAGTAGCTCAAGAGGTGAACGGGACGACCGATTTGAAAGCGGGGGATAAAACCATTTCGTTCAAAGCACCCTTCCGCAGGCTTACTATGATCGACGCTATTAAGGAATTCACCGGTGTGGATATAGCGGGAATGGGCGAAGCTGAACTGAGAAAGGTTTGCGACGATATTGGCGTGGATACTGATTCCTCAATGGGAAAAGGAAAATTGATCGATGAGATTTTTGGGGAGAAGTGCGAAGGCCAATTAATTCAGCCGACTTTCATTACCGATTACCCGATAGAAATGTCTCCCCTTTGCAAGAAGCACCGTGACAACCCCGAACTGACAGAGCGATTTGAACTGATCATAGATGGAAAGGAGATAGCCAATGCCTATACTGAGCTGAACGACCCAATAGATCAAAGAGGGCGTTTTGAAGAGCAATTGAATTTATCGAAAAGCGGAGATGACGAGGCAATGTTCATCGACAACGATTTCTTGCGAGCTCTCGAATATGGAATGCCCCCAACGTCAGGACTAGGAATTGGAATCGATCGCTTGGTTATGTTGTTAACCAACAATGTCTCGATTCAAGAAGTTCTCTTTTTCCCACAAATGCGCCCCGAAAAAGTGGCGAAAGTGGATACAGTAGAAGATTTTGTAAAAGCAGGTATGCCACCCAATTGGGCTGAAATTGCCATGCAAGCAGGCTATGCTACTGTTGAGAGTCTGACCCAAGAAAAAGCTACCGTCCTTCACCAGAAGCTAAATGGTTTTCGAAAGAAGAACAAGTTGGATATTCCCGCTTTACTTCTCGATGAGGTGAAAACCTGGGCAGAGCTTTAGTCGACTGTTTCGGCTACTATTGCCAAATCGCGCGTAAACTGATAGTTGTCGTGTAGCGCCAAACAGGCGATGAAAAAACCCAGTGATAAAAACATGGTAAGCCATTGATCCATAAATAAGCTGTAGTAAAACAGGGCTAAGTCAAGAGCGGTCATAAATGCGAAAAAGCAAAGATTCTTTTTGCTTACAACACGTAGTTCAGAGGAGGAGAGCTCAGTAAGTTCAGAAATATTCATAAATCTATCTTTAATCGTTAGATAGATAAGGGGTGGCTCTTTAACGGGGAATCAACTCTCGGGGTTACATTTCAAAGTTGACGAGCTTAATCCTCATTGAATCGATTCTTGCTCCTGTTTCTATGTCTGAAATGTCGTTTTCAGTAGCCCCAATAATGGTGTAGCGACCATCCAAGTGCGGCGTGGGAAGATGAGTGAAAAAGAATTGGCAGCTTTCGGTGTCTTTGCCCGCTGAGGCCAATCCTACTACTCCTTTTCCATATTTAAGCGGAGAGAACTCTGATCGTAGGGTGTGATCTTCGCTTCCGTAGCCATCACCTCTTGGGCCGCCGCCTTGGCTTACAAAACCTGGAACGATTCTATGAAAAAAGGTGCCGTCGTAAAAGCCTGCTTTTGCCAAATTGGCGAGATGAGAAACACTCGAAGGTGCATCTTCTGGCACTAGACTGATTTGGTATTCTTCTCCTGCAACGTATAGAGAAAGTGTTGGTTTTTGACCAAGAGATTTGACCATTTCCCAATCTATTGGTGGGTGCTCGATCGGAAGTGGAGGCTTTTCAATTCCGTAGTTTTCTTTCAATGTGGTAGCAATAGCTTGATAGCCTTCCACTAATTCTGGCTGGCTGAATTTTTCCAATACATCTAGGAGTATTTCTGATGAAATCAGCTTTTTTCTGTTGGGTGTTCTCAATGCCTCAGCGAAGAGATAGCTCTGCGAAAAATGGCCCTCGCTGAAGGCTCGATCTGCAAAACCTACAAAGTTTTCATTCCATTCTGGGTAGATCTCCAGCCCGGCTAAATAGGCAGTTGTGGCTGACGTTCCTAAAGGCCCATCTTCAAACAGATACGTTTCTAATGTGTCTAGCCCTTCTGGGAATTCAGCCCATATTACAAGTAAGGCTGATCGCTTTACGGGGTTTCCCAGTCTCTGCCAAGCCTCATTATAAAACTCCTTTCCCTTTTTTGCATCCGTTTTTAGCAAAGCAAGCGCTACGATAGAACACACCTCTGGAATGGTGCTTGTTCGAGCTGCGCCGATGGTAGAAACAGATGGAATAAATGAGTCAATTTCAGTTAGTTTTCTCGCCGCAGTCATAGCTATCCAAGGTGATTCGCTGATCAGGGCATCCTCCAATAGAGTTATATGTTCTTGAGGATTGGGCAGCGTTAAGAGACCAACCGTTCTGAGAATCGGGCTGTCGTCAGATTTTAGGACGCCCAGCGCAAATTTCTCCGCAAATTCGGTCTTTGCCAAAGCGAAACCTAGGGTTGCTTTTACTTCAGGAATCTTCTCTTCTAAGGTCTTATTGTAGATTGCTTCGGCGAAAGCAGAAAGGTCAAAATCTTTTTGTCTGGAGAGAATATTGGCCACAGCCAGTCGAGTTTCATCCTCTTGGGAGTTCAGGTGAGCAACGACTATTTCCAAGTGTTCTTCTTTTAATTGACCTTTGAGCATTCCTCGATAAATCCCCCAGATTTTTCCTGATTCTTCAATCGCTGTATTTGGATTTTGCGTCACCAAAAAATCCATAGCATTGGCATCGGCACATTTACCAATGGCTTCTAAGAATTCTGCCTTAATTTCTGGAATGGTGGCTTTCTTGAAAGCCTTGTCCAAGGCGGGAAGAGATTTTTCATTGCCAATCTGACCCACAGCGAAAGCAGCGTATAGCCTTACATAAGGGATAGGGTCCATTAGTAAATCTTCCAGTTCTTTGGGAGCCTTTTCGGGAAGAACGGACCCCATAAGTCGGGCATACGCCATGCGGTAGGCAGCGGTCTCCGATAGTGCATATTGATAGAGAGATGTCGTATCACCTCGATGAGCCAAATCGTAGATAGCGACAATCGTTGCGTCTTCAAAAACGCTTTGCTTTTTGGGTTGCTCATTGTGCTCGCCACATGAGGCAATGATGAACAATAATAAGGTTGAAAAAACCAGTAATTTATGGATGCTCATATGCAGGTTCATTTAAAAATTCGAATCTAAGAACATTCCTATCTTTAACGATCGCGAAAAAAATGGCAAACGAGAAACGTATTGGAGTAATTGGAGGAGGTTCATGGGCTACAGCCCTTGCAAAAGTGCTTTCCGAAAAAAACAGCCACCTCAATTGGTGGATGAGAAATCAGGATGCTGTTAATCACATCAAGAAGTTTAATCACAATCCGAACTACCTTAGGGCTGTTCAGTTCGACACGGATAAACTTCATTTATCTACAGACGTCAAAGAGATCGTTAAAAGATCAGATGTCTTAATCGTAGCCATTCCTTCTGCTTTTGTGCACGATTCTCTGAAGGAATTAACCGCTTCCGATTTTAGCGGAAAGGTTGTTTTTTCGGCTATCAAGGGGATCATTCCCGAAGCACAATCTATTCCTGCGCGCTACTTCAACAAAGAGTTTGGGCTTCCTTACGATAATATCGGAGTAATTTGTGGACCCTGTCACGCAGAAGAGGTAGCCATGGAGCGACTGTCTTACCTCACTTTGGCCTGCATGGACGAAGGCAACGCTAAAATGATGGCCGAAATGCTTTCAGCTCGGTTTATGAAAACAAGCATAAGTGAAGATCTTTTCGGAGCTGAAATTGCCGCAGTTCTCAAAAATATTTACGCCATTGCCTCTGGAGTTTGCGGAGGACTCGGCTATGGAGATAATTTTCAGGCTATCTTGATGTCGGCAGCCATTATGGAGATGGAGCGCTTTCTCGACGCGATCAATCCCTTTCACCGTGATGTAAAAGAGCCCGCTTACTTGGGGGATTTATTGGTTACGGGCTATTCCAAGTTTTCGCGAAATCGTTCATTCGGTTATATGCTTGGTAAGGGGTATTCTGTTAAAACTGCCCATCTGGAAATGGACATGGTAGCAGAAGGCTATTACGCCACCCAAAGTGTCTACGACCTGAATCGAAAAATGGAAGTGGATATGCCGATTGCGGAGGCAGTTTACAATATCATCTACCAGAAAATCTCCCCAGTTGTAGAGATTAGAATTTTAGCCGACCGACTCGCACGTTAAGCGTCAAACCAAGTCCTTAACGCCTTTGCCTTTGAAGGCCCTATTTCATTGGAAATATCCTCCAGTGACATCTCTTTGATTCTTTTCACTGAAGTAAATCGCTTCAATAGTTGTTGAGCAGTGGCTTCGCCAATACCAGGAATGGAGGTAAGTTCAGTTTGAATAGCGGAATTACTCCTTTTATTTCTGTGGTGAGTTATCCCAAAACGGTGTGCTTCGTTACGGGCATTTTGGAGCACCTTGAGCGTTTCACTTGCTTTATCAATATAAAGCGGAGCGGTGTCGCCAGGATAAAATACTTCCTCAAGTCTCTTGGCAATTCCCACTATGGCCACTTTTCCTCTAATTCCCAATTCATCTAAACTCTCCAATGCCGAACTCAGCTGACCTTTCCCTCCATCGACAATAATTAATTGTGGAAGCGTTTCACCTTCGTTAAGGAGTCTTTTATATCTGCGATAAACGACCTCTTTCATGCTGGCAAAGTCATCGGGGCCATCTACCGTTTTGATGTTGAAATTGCGGTATTCCTTTTTGCTTGGTTTGCCGTTACGGAAAACTACACAAGCGCCTACAGCATTGGTCCCTTGAAAGTTTGAGTTGTCGAAACATTCGAGATGTGTTGGGGCTTCTTGGAGTCGCAAATCTTTTTTCATTTGCTCCATGATTCGCTCTGTATTCTTTTCAGGATCGGCAAACTTGGTTTGCTTGTGCCGATCCATCATGTAGTATTTCGCGTTGCGCTCCGATAGCTCCAGAAGCTTCTTTTTGTCGCCGCGCTGAGGAACCGTGAAGCGGTGTTCTTCGATGTCAACATCGGGCTTCACGGCTACTATGATGTCTTTGAACAGCAAGTCGTACTCAGCTTTTATCTCTGCGATACCTTGGGTGATTAGCTCCTCATCGCTTTCATCAAGTCGTTTTTTGAAGGTCAAGGTGTGGCTTTGAATGATCGAGCCATCCACCACCTTCATAAAATTAACGTAGGCGTTGTGCACGTCAGTAACCAAACCGAACACATCGACATTTCCCACAGCAGGATTCACAATGGTGCTTTTACTTTTGTACGAGTTGAGTTGGTCTATCTTGTCTTTTATATCATGCGCCAATTCGAATTCGAGCTTTTCGGAGTAGAATTTCATCTGTGATTCCAAATGAGCAATCACTCCTGAAACATTCCCTTTGATGATCTCTCGAATGTCCTTAATCTGAGTCATGTAGTCATCTTCGGTTTGCTTCCCCTCGCAAGGTCCGAGACAGTTACCAATATGATATTCTAGGCAAACCTTGAATTTTCCCTTTTCAATATTTGATTGACTGAGATCGTATTTACACGTTCTGATTTTGTAAATTCTTCTGATTAGCGCCAAGAGCGTCTTCATGGTTTTTACAGAAGCGTATGGCCCGAAATATTCAGAGCCATCCTTAACCTTGGTTCTGGTGGGAAAAATACTGGGAAATCGCTCGTTCTTGATGCATAGCCACGGGAAAGTTTTGTCATCCTTTAGGGCAACGTTGTAACGTGGGTTGTACTTCTTGATGAGGTTGTTTTCCAGAAGGAGCGCATCTAGTTCAGATTCGACCACTATGAAGGAGAAGTCGACAATCCTCTTAATCATGACGCGAGTCTTGCCTGAGTGTCCTCCATTTTTTAAGAAATAGGAATTCACTCGATTTCTCAGGCTCTTGGCTTTCCCCACGTAAATGATAACCCCCTCGGAATTTTTGAATTGGTAAACGCCTGGCTTACGAGGAAGTAATTTGATTTTTTTTGTTAAATCCACACTCAAAATTAGTGATGATAGACTTTATAATGACTGAAAAAACAGATTATGTTTACGGCCTTTTGTAGTATTGTGCGTTTTTGGAAACCCATCGATAAAACAATATTCCAAAACTCAACGTTAAAACTACTGTTTCGCTGGCTCACTGAATTTTGATGGGAAATTATTCTATAAAAGATATTGAACGCATTACCGGTATAAAGGCACACACCCTTCGTATTTGGGAAAAGCGGTACGCTATAATTGAACCAAAGCGCACCGAAACAAACATTCGCTTCTACACGAATGAAGAATTAAAGAAAATTCTCAACATTTCGATTCTTAACAAT
Source organism: Cryomorphaceae bacterium (assembly GCA_047632755.1). Taxonomy (GTDB): domain Bacteria; phylum Bacteroidota; class Bacteroidia; order Flavobacteriales_D; family Cryomorphaceae; genus JAKVAV01. Next base: position 75,599 of record JBLIDT010000001.1, on the reverse strand, counting down.
TACGGAATCAAAATCTCCAAAATTGTAGGCCTTTCTGCCGAGGAACTGCACCAAAAAGTTATTGAGATTTCTACCGAAGAGGTTGAGGAGAATATCCAAATTGAAAGTTTGGTGATTGCAATGGTTGAAGTAGACGAGTCGAGATTTGAAAAAATACTTGCAAACTGCACGCTTCGACTTGGGTTTGAACAAACACTCTTAAACATAGTCTACCCATTTTTCAAAAAAGTAGGGGTATTGTGGCAAGCTGGAGCCATTAATCCGGGACAAGAGCATTTCATAAGCAATCTCATTAGACAAAAACTTATCGTAGCAATTGATGGGCAGGGAGTTGTGGAAAAGGAAAATGCGAGCAGGTTTCTTCTTTTCCTGCCAGAAGGAGAGCTGCATGAATTGGGTTTGCTATTTTACAATTACCTAATTCTGAAATCTGGTCACAAAGTCGTTTACCTAGGTCAATCCGTTCCAATTGCTGACGCAGTAAAAGTGAATGACCAGAATCCTGCTGATTACATAGTTACTGCGACAATGAGCATGGGAGATCCAAAAAGTGTGAATGCACTTATTCAAAAAATGCTTGATACTTTTCCTTCTAAGAAGCTCATTCTCACCAATAGGCTTGAAGACGACGGTGAGATTATGAAAAACAAACACCTCGTTTTTAATCAGTCTTTGGACGAATTCAAGACTTTTCTCGAAACCCCCGAATGATCGTTTTGCCTTATTCGTGTATTCTTAAACAAGAATACCAGATATTAAAAGTCTGATAAACAGCAATTTAATATAAACGATCATCGCCAATCTGATTCGTTGGGAGAGTTTAACAGTGCCTCAGGTTTTGTTTTGTTTAACTATTTACTACATTTGTTAAACAAAGAATCTTAAATACCTAACGCAATGGACAATTACGATTTCGATAAGCTCCTTATCACATACCAAAAGTCACTTAAGTCATTTGCCTATGGATTCACGAATGACGATGAAGCTGCAAATGATCTTCTTCAAGAGACTTACCTAAAGGCTTTAACTTATAGAGATAAATTTCAGGCTCGAACAAATCTCAAGGCGTGGTTGTACACGATCATGAGAAATACCTTTATCAATAACTACCGCAAGGCCGTAAGAGCCAACACCATTATTGATAAAACAGACGAGCAGTACTATATCAATACAGCTGCTACTACGAAGGGAGACACAAACCCAGAGAGCGTCATGTCTCACGACCAAATAAAGATGGAAGTAGATAGATTGGACGATGAATACAGAGTGCCTTTTCAGATGTACAATCAGGGCTTCAAATACAAAGAGATAGCAGAGGACTTGAATCTACCAATTGGAACGATAAAAAGCCGTATATTTCTTGCTCGCAAGAAATTAATGCTTGCTTTACCTGATTACCGTTGATTTAAATGAAACATAAAGTCAATGTCATAGGGTCCGGCTTTGCCGGACTTTCTGTTGCTACACATTTGGCCCATGAGGGTTATGATGTGGAGGTTTTCGAGAAAAATGATTCTTTAGGCGGAAGAGCAAGAAAATTTGAAGAAGACGGCTTTACCTTCGATATGGGTCCTAGCTGGTACTGGATGCCTGACGTGTTCGACCAGTATTTTGCCAAATTCGGAAAGACGGTAGAAGATTATTATGACTTGATCAGATTGGATCCGTCATACAGAGTCTATTTTGCCAAAGACCATAAAATGGATTTGCCCGCATCCATGGAAGGGATGTATGAGCTGTTTGAGAAATACGAGCCTGGAAGCAGCAAAAACCTCAAGAAATTTCTTGAAGAAGCCGCTTATAAATATGAGGTTGGGATAAACGACCTTGTTTACAAGCCAGGACAGAGTTTATTGGAATTTCTGGATATGCGCGTCATAAAAGGCGCTGTTCGATTGCAATTGCTCAACTCACTCTCATCACACGTAAGAAAGTATTTCAAGAATCCTTTCTTGATAGAATTACTTGAATTTCCCGTGCTATTTTTAGGGGCAAAAGCCTCAAAGACACCTGCGCTATATAGCCTAATGAATTACGCAGATATCGTTTTAGGGACTTGGTACCCTATGGGCGGTATGCACAAGATAGTTGAAGCAATGGTTTCATTGGCTGAGGAGAAAGGAGTCAAATTCCATACTTCGGCAAATGTTAGTGAGATTCTCATCGAGAACGGAAAAGCGACGGGTATAAAACTCGAAAACGGAGCGGAATACAAATCTGACTTCGTTGTTTCAGGAGCAGACTACCACCACACTGAGACTAAAATGCTCGCGGAAAAGGCAAGGAATTATTCCGATGCGTATTGGGAGAAACGAACGATGGCTCCGTCTAGCATTCTCTACTATGTTGGCTTGAACAAAAGAATTGATGGCATTTTGCACCACAACTTGTTTTTCGACACCGATTTTCAAAAGCATGCCGAGCAGATTTATGACAATCCAGAATGGCCAGAAGAGCCACTTTTTTATGTATCAGCGACTTCAGTAACTGACAAAACAGTGGCGCCCGAAGGTTGCGAAAATATATTTATCTTGATTCCTACAGCTCCTGGATTAATGGATGATCAAAAAATTAAGGACAGGTATTTCGATATGGTAATGAAGCGGATGGAGGAGACTTTCGAACAAAACATACGGGATCATGTTATTTTTAGACGCGACTTCGCTTGCAGCGATTTCATTCAAGATTACAATTCATTCAAAGGCAATGCTTACGGGCTTGCCAATACTTTAAATCAAACAGCAGTGCTTAAACCATCTTTGAAAAATAAGCGAGTAAAAAATCTCTATTACACGGGCCAATTGACTGTGCCCGGTCCTGGGGTTCCTCCTTCACTTATTTCAGGAGCCGTAGTGGCGAAAGAGGTTATGAAAGCTAGTTAGACAGAACCATGAAGCAACTCTTTGATGATGTGTCCATAAAGTGCAGTCGGCTTACCACTAAGGCCTATAGCACCTCATTTTCACTGGGAATAAGATTCTTGGCAGCTGATCTTCGGGATCCTATTTATTCGATTTATGGCTTCGTTAGATTTGCTGATGAGATCGTTGACAGTTTTCACGGGTTTGACAAGAAGGATCTTCTCGACAGATTTAAAGCAGAAACATATAGAGCAATAGAAGAAGGCATAAGCCTAAACCCGATACTCAATAGTTTTCAGCATGTGGTTAACGAGTACAAAGTAGACCACGACTGCATTGAAACATTCCTCAAAAGCATGGAGATGGATCTTTATAAAGATACATACAGCAAGGAAGAATACGACAATTATATTCTTGGTTCCGCCGAGGTCGTAGGATTAATGTGTTTGAGTGTTTTCTTACGTGGTGATGAGCAACGGTATGCCGAACTCAAACCATTTGCAATGAAGTTGGGATCTGCTTTTCAGAAAATTAATTTCCTCAGAGATCTTCACGCCGACTACAAGGCGTTGGGGAGAACCTATTTTCCAGGAGTGGATTTGCAAGAATTTGGAGAAGAAGAGCGCAAAGCTATTGAAGAGGATATTGACGCGGACTTCGCGATGGGTTATGAAGGTATTAAGATGCTTCCAAAAGATGCCCGATTCGGTGTGTTTGTAGCTTATGTGTATTACTACAAGCTCTTTAAGAAGATAAGAAATAAATCTACCGAAGACATTCTGTCCACTAGAGTCAGAATTAGTGACAAACGGAAGTTTGCCTTGTTCTTTAGCAGTTACGTTCGACACAGTTTCAACCTGCTCTGATGGTTGAGCACGTTATTCTGGTTGATTCGGATAACAAACAAGTTGGCACCATGGAAAAAATGGAAGCTCATCAGAAAGGATTACTCCATCGAGCGTTTTCTATTTTCATTTTCAATTCAAAAGATGAAATGCTTTTGCATCAGCGAGCAGATGGGAAATACCATTGTGGCGGAATGTGGACCAATGCAGTTTGCTCCCACCCCAGACCGAATGAAGACCAATCTCTGGCCCTTAATCGAAAGATGTTGCAAGAGATGGGTTTCTCCACAGATGTGAAGAAGGCTTTTGACTTTACCTACAGATCGAAGCTGGACAATGGACTAGTTGAATACGAATACGATGAGGTTTTCTACGGAATATACGAAGGTGAGTTGTCGCCGAATCCCGAAGAGGTAAAAGCCTATCGATACTCACCTGTTCTAAAAATAAGAGAAGAAATTAGGCAAAACCCAGACTTATTCACACCTTGGTTTAGGCTTCTGTTTGAGCGGATACACGAGTATTACAGTTCTTTAAAAGATGCCTAGCAACAATAGCTAGCTGTGCTTGTTAAATTGGTCAAATTAATTAAACATTGATTCCTGTGAAAGTTACCGTGTCTAGAAAAGCCCATTTTAACGCGGCGCATAGATTGCATCAGCCTGAATGGAGCGCAGAAAAAAACAAAGAGGTTTTTGGCAAGTGCAATAACGAGCATTATCATGGACACAATTATGATTTAATCGTAAGTGTAAGAGGGGAGATTGATCCTGAAACGGGTTACGTGATGGATGTGAAAGTCCTGAAAGATCTGATCAAAGAAAAAATTGAAAACCGTTTTGACCACAAAAACCTCAATCTTCAAACGGAAGAATTTAAAAATTTGAATCCCACCGCAGAGAACATTTCTGGGGTAATTTGGAATATCCTACGGGAAGACTTGGATAAAAAACTTGAACTGAAAATAACCTTATATGAAACTGAACGGAATTTCGTTGAATGCGAAGGATGATCTTATCGATTTGAATGAGATGATGGGAGATGAACACGTGATGACATCTCTTGAGACACCAATGAAATCTGATGCCTTTATTTTAACGAATGAAGAGAAGAAGGTGAAAATAGCTCAACACTTCGAGCAAATAATGGAGACTCTTGGACTAGACCTAACTGACGATAGCTTGAAAGGTACGCCTGCTCGAGTAGCAAAGATGTATGTGGAAGAGGTATTTAGTGGTTTAGACCCAAAGAACAAGCCCAAAGTTGCGCTCTTTGAGAACAAGTATCTGTACAAAGAGATGCTGGTTGAAAAAGACATTACTGTTAAGTCTTTTTGTGAGCATCATTTTGTGCCTATTGTTGGTAGAGCACATGTGGCTTACAAGTCAAACGGGAATGTCATTGGTCTTTCAAAGATAAATCGAGTGGTTCAATACTTTGCCCGAAGGCCGCAAGTACAAGAGCGACTGACGGTACAAATCGCGGAGGAGTTGAAGGGCATCCTTGAAACAGATGATGTCGCGGTGATGATCGATGCGCGCCACATGTGTGTATCTCTTCGAGGTGTTCAAGATGATGCAAGCAGCACGGTAACTACTAGCTTTCACGGATCCTTCCTGAAGGACAATGTAAGAAGTGAATTTTTAACTTATCTCGATTAATATGTTTGGAATCTTCAAGAAAAAAACGCCTGTAGAAAAGCTATACGCGCAGCACAAGCAGCTACTGGAAAAGTCTCATCAATTGTCCCATTCAAACAGGGCACAATCAGATATGGTTCGAGCAGAAGCAGAAGAGGTATTGAAAGAAATTGATAAACTGAAAAGCGAAGGACAATGAATTATTTAGTGGTAGGTGGAAGCACTGGAATTGGCTTAAAGATTTCCGAAAGATTAGTTGAGGAAGGTCATCATGTGTTTATTGCCTCCAGAAGTGCGTCCTCCAGAGTTCAATCGAGTGCGAATCAAACGGTCGCAGACATTGATGCCACTAATCCAGAGGCAGATTGGTCGTTCTTACCCGAAACCCTCGATGGGGTGGTTTATTGCGGAGGTACTATAAATCTAAGACCTTTTAAAAGGTTGAAGAATGATGATTTCCTTTATGATTATTCGGTAAACGTAATTGGTGCAGTGAATGCCATACAAGCCTCATTGAAGCCTTTAAAAAAATCTGTATCAGCCTCAATTGTAATGTTTAGCTCGGTGGCAGCGGAGAGAGGGTTGAATTTTCACGCTTCAATTTCGGCAGCAAAAGGCGCGGTGGAAGGATTGACAAAATCGCTCAGCGCAGAGTTTGCGCCAGACATTCGCGTAAATGCAGTTGCCCTGTCCCTCACGGACACTCCAATGGCGGAAGCGTTATTGAACAACGAGAAAAAGCAAGAGGCAAGTAATGCTCGTCATCCTCTGCATCGCTATGGTCGACCTGAAGATGCTGCTGAAGCTGCCTTATTTCTATTGGGCAATAAGTCATCTTGGATCACTGGTCAAATCCTAGGTGTTGATGGAGGAATGGGCACTATTCAAAATATATGAGCACCTTTTCTTTTGAGGATATTGTTGAAATGGAAAACCGCTTTCGTGCAAATTTCATCAACAGTATTTCAGGATTTAAGAGTGCCAATCTTATTGGAACTGTAAACGGAGAAGGGCAAACGAACTTGGCCATTTTTTCATCCGTTATACACATCGGAGCCAATCCACCACTTATTGGTCTGATTATGCGCCCAATAACTGTCGATCGACACACCTACGATAATATCATTGCAAAGCGCTTCTATACTATAAATGCCCTTCCTACCTCTATGCTGGAAGATGGTCACAAAACTTCGGCTAAGTATCTCAAGGAAGAATCTGAGTTTGATAAAACCGAGTTCACTCCAGAGGTGAATAAATTTGGAGTGCCCTGCGTGAAAGAAAGTGCCATTTCTTTGACGTGCTTGCTTCGATCGGATGAGCTAATACAACTTAATCAGACCAGGTTGATCATTGGCGAAGTGAAAGAAGTAAAACTAAATTCGGAACACCTCCACAAGGATGGTTTTTACGATTTAGTCGAAGCAGGTGTTGCCGCCATATCAGGAATGGATAGTTATCACGCCGCAGCCAGAGGAAGCCGCCTTTCCTATGCCAAGCCAGATCAAGATATTACCTTGCTAACCGAATGAGTAAAGAAGAAGTTGTCATATTTTGGTTTCGAAGAGACTTCAGATTAGAGGATAATGCCTCTTTATTTCATGCCCTTAAGAATGAAAAAAAAGTCCTTCCCTTATTCATTTTCGACCGCGAAATTCTGGATAAGCTTGAAAATAAAAGGGACCCTCGTGTTCAGTTTATCCACCAAGAAATAGCGCGGATCAAGAAAGAGCTTAAAGGCTTTGGTTCAGACATTACCGTCAAGTACGGTGATCCAATGGAGATCTGGAAAGACCTATTGGGTGAATATAGAATTATGGCGGTATACGCCAACAAAGATTACGAGCCATACGCGGAGGAAAGAGATAAGGAGGTAGCAGATCTCCTCCGTCAAAAAGGAGCAGAGTTTAATAGCTTCAAGGATCATGTTATTTTTGAGAAATCTGAAGTGACCAAAGACGACGGAAGTCCTTACGTAGTTTTTACTCCTTACAGCAAAAGATGGTTGGCTGCTTTTGATTCTGATAAATTCCAGCCCTTTGAAAATCAGAAGTACTTTGATTCATTTTACCAATTCAAAGCCAAAACGACGCCCACCCTTGAGGAGATGGGTTTTGAATCATTTGATTTTGACTATCCCTCTCGGGAAATTCAAATAGGTGTAGTAGATAAGTACGATGAACGACGGGATATACCTTCAATCAAGGGCACCAGTCGTCTAAGCATTCATTTGAGGTTTGGAACAGTAAGTATCCGTCAATTGGTTGATGTAGCTCAAAAGCACAATGAAGTTTGGTTGAAAGAACTCATCTGGCGAGATTTTTACCAAATGATCATTTCGCATTTCCCACACTCAGCAAAAGATAGTTTCCGTCCAGCCTATGACAAGATTCCTTGGAGAAATAATGAAGCTGAATTCGAATCTTGGTGCCAAGGAAAAACAGGTTACCCGATCGTTGATGCAGGGATGCGCGAGCTCAATAAAACGGGTTTTATGCACAATCGGGTTCGCATGATTACGGCTTCTTTTCTTACCAAACATCTGCTAATAGACTGGCGCTGGGGTGAGGCTTATTTTGCTAAGAAGTTGCTTGATTTCGAATTGGCATCCAACGTGGGTGGCTGGCAATGGGCTTCCGGAAGTGGTTGCGATGCCGCCCCCTATTTTCGCGTCTTCAATCCCGAGTTGCAGACCAAAAAGTTCGATTCTGAAATGAAGTATATTAAAAAATGGGTACCTGAATTTCAGGAGTTAACATATAAGCCTATTGTCGAACACAAGATGGCTAGAAATCGGGCCATTGACACTTATAAAAAGGCGCTTAGCTAAAACACCACTTCATATAAGTGAAAATTGTCCCAATACACACAACAGTCACGTTTGAAAAAAATAGTCTAAAAAAGGGTGCCGTCTTGATTCCTATAATGGAGCTTTTCGATTCCAATATGTGTCATTTTTCGGACATCCAGTGTGCGTGTGTTAAAATACTGAAAAAAAGGATGTTACAGTTAAGTAGACTTGGTTATTGGTAATAATTTTACTTGAGTAAGCAGTGCACGAAGTCCCATTTCTCGCTGAATATTATAAGGTTAGAAATCAACAATAATTAAACACTACTGTTCCTTTTTTGCTGCGATTCTCGACACGAAAGTTAAATTTGTCGTGATCCTTAACTTTAAACCTAAACTTAATCCCATGAAAAAGATTTTACTTTCCATTTTTTCGGCTGTTTTGCTGAGCGTTTCGGCTCAGGCTCAGACGATTTACACATTGATTCAGAACAGTCCCGATCACAATACTTTGGAAGCAGCTATTGATGCAGCCAATTTAGCAGGAGCTCTCCAAGGTCCTGGCCCTTTAACACTCTTTGCTCCTACTGATGCCGCATTTGCCGCATTGCCTGAGAACTTGGTTGATCTTTTACTTACGGATCCATCAGGTATTTTGAGAGATGTTTTACTCTACCACATTACGCCTGGAAATGTTGGTTCTGGCGCACTTTCGGACGGACAATCTTTAACGACTTTGCTTTCTGGTCAAACTACTACAATATCCATTGATGGAGCAACGGTTATGATCGATATGGCAACGATCACTACTCCTGATGTGAATGCATCAAACGGTGTTATCCACATTATTGACGCGGTATTGGTGCCTTCTAATGCCACAACCGTTTATGATATCATTGTTGAAAGCGATGACCACAACACGCTTGAAGCGGCTATTAATGCAGCTGAACTAGATGGTGCCCTTCAGGAAGGAGAGGCCCTTACAGTGTTTGCTCCTACCGACGCTGCATTTGCCGCATTGCCAGAAAATTTAGTGAATGCTCTTTTAACTGATCCTACTGGGACACTAGCTGAAGTATTGCTTTATCACGTGGTTGGGGCTATTGCTCCATCAAGTACACTTGCGCAAGATCAATCTATCACCACACTCTTCGGAGAAGACGTAGTAGTTGACCTCGTTGGAGGTGTCTTCATTAACGGAGCTGAAGTTACAGTTGCAGATATCCCTGCTATAAACGGTGTAGTGCACGTTATCGATGCTGTACTAGTTCCTGCTGGAGCGACTACGATTTTAGATATTGTTGTGAACAGCGATGTGCACAACACGCTTGAGGCAGCAGTTATTGCTGCTGAATTGGCTGGCACACTTGGTGGTCCTGGAACTTTTACCTTGTTCGCACCAACTGATGATGCTTTTGCAGCTTTGCCAGAAGGTCTTCTTGGCATTCTATTGGATGACCCAACGGGAGCTTTAGCAGACATTCTTCTTTACCATGTTGCTGGTTCAATCGAGCTTGCTACCGATCTATCAGACGGTCAATTTATTACCACTGTGAATGGTCAAGACGTTACAGTTTCAATCGTAGGCGAGGATGTATTTATCAACGATGCGCAAGTAACAGTCGCTAATTTGATCGGTATCAATGGGGTTGTTCACGTAATTGATGCTGTATTGGTTCCTGCAGGTGCTGTTTGTACTGACCTTGCAGCAGGACCTTACACCGATTTTAATGGCACATTCGGTGGCGCTCCTGTTTCTGCTTTTGGTGTATGTCCTACTAATCAAATCACCGCATTTGAAGCATGGGCAAGTGAATCTTACACGGTAGATAACTTCGTGGCAGGCCAAGAATACACGTTCTCGATCTGTGAAGGTCCTGGAGCAGGTTCTTGGGATGCTGAACTTACTGTATTTAATCCTGACGGGGGCTTAGTTGCTATTGCCCAAGATTGTGAAATTACTTGGACAGCTTCAGTTGATGGAACGTATATCATTGGAATTCAAGAAGTGGGTGAGTGCGACGAGAGTTCGCCGAACCAGGGAAATGGCAATGGCTTCCCAACGCTCTCTTGTACTTCTGATAATACGGTGTTTACCATTATTTCGAATAGCGGTGATCACAATACTTTAGAAGCGGCAATCATTGCTGCAGAATTAGCAGGTGTTCTTTCAGGCGAAGGTACATTCACTGTTTTTGCTCCTACAGATGCTGCTTTTGCAGCACTAGATGCAGAACTTTTAGAAGCACTTTTGGCTGATCCTACAAATCTTTTGGCTGATATCCTTCTTTACCACGTTGCTCCGATCACTGCTTTGGCAGGCGAACTTACAGACGGACAATTGGTAACGACTGTGAATGGCGAAGACGTAACTATAACTCTTGACGGAGACAATGTTTTGGTAAACGGAGCTTTGGTTACCGTAGCTGATTTAGAGGCTGACAACGGAGTAGTTCACGTAATTGATGCGGTTCTTCTTCCTACAGTAATGACGACTGTTTATGACATCGTAGTGAATAGTGATATTCACAACACTTTGGAAATAGCAATCAACACTGCAGGTCTGGACGCAGCGCTAAGCGGAGACGCTGGCAATGTGACGTTATTTGCGCCTACAGATGAAGCATTTGATAATCTTCCTGAAGGTTTATTAGACGCACTTTTAGCTGATCCTTCTGGAGATCTTACCGAAGTACTTCTTTACCACGTAATCGAAGGATTCAATATTGCAGCTAACATCACAGCAGGTGACGTAGCAACATTGTTTGGTGAAGACGTTACTATCACTATTACAGATGGAACTGTAATGGTAAACGATGCCACAGTAATCGTTACCGACCTTGTTGGGATCAATGGTGTGGTTCATGTAATCGATGTGGTATTGGTACCAACTACATTGAGTGTTGAAGAAATCAGTTCAGTTGAGTCTTTCTCAGTATTCCCTAACCCTGCGAACAGCGTGATGAACGTTGAGTTGGAAATGGTGACTAGCGAGAGAATTTCAATCGACTTCGTAAACATGCTCGGTCAAGTTGTAAAAAGCGTAGACCTAGGTCAGAGAAGCACAGGATTGAACCGTGAGGTAATCGACATCCAGGATATGGCTGACGGTTTTTACCTAATGAATGTGACTATCGGAAACGACCAGCTTACTCACAAACTACAAGTAGTTAGATAAGCGAATCTTAATCTAAATATTGAAAGCCGCCTGCTCCAAGCAGGCGGCTTTTTTGTTTTTGTCAAAACATCATGCTCGGTGGTGCTGTTCCAATTCGTGAATGAAAAAACCAATAAACATTCTTTGGTTTAAACGTGATTTGAGACTTACAGATCACGAGCCATTGGTCTGTGCTTTAAATGCAAAAGAGCCCGTACTCTTCCTCTACTTCTTCGAGCCCAGCTTGCTGAGACATTCGAATTACAGCGATATGCATTGGAGTTTTGTTTGGGAGGCATTGATGGATTTGTCTGGTCAAATAGAAAAGGTGGGTGGTGGTCTCCGAATAGCTTTTGGCGAAGCAGAAGATATATTTGCTCAATTAAGTCTGGATTATGAAATTAAGACGGTCTTTTCTCATGCCGAAACAGGATTGAAAACCACCTATACCCGAGACTTGGCCCTCGTTGCTTTCATGACGAAGCAGGGAATCGCTTGGAAGGAGTACCAACAAAACGGAGTAGTCAGAAGACTCAAAACCCGTCAGTCCTGGCAAAACGAATGGTATGGCTTCATGTCATCTGGGACGGCTAGTTCCGACTTGGCTATTTTAAAAGGGAGTTTTCTATTGGACAGAACCCAGATCGATAAAGGCTTACCCTACGCGTCGTGGCTAGCGAAACACCCGCTGAGACAATCAGCCGAAAGAGACAAAGGGATGCGTTACCTGCAGAGCTTTTGTCTGGATCGCTCCAAGAACTATGGGAAAGGAATCTCCAAACCAGAGCTTTCGCGAAAGAGTTGCAGCCGTATGTCGCCATATTTGAGTTGGGGCCTCTTCTCTGTTCGAGAAGTCTATCAAGCCATGAGTTTGGCCAAGAAAAGTGGTTATGGATCAAAGTCAGGAATTAACGCAGCTATGCTTCGGCTTCGCTGGCACTGCCATTTCATTCAAAAGTTTGAAATGGAGGAGCGCATCGAGTACGAAAACTTCAACAAGGCCTATGACCTTTTGGAAAAACCCGTGGACGCAAGACTCTTGGGTTCTTGGATGACGGGCAGAACTGGCTACCCAATGGTAGATGCTTGCATGCGCTGCTTGCGAGAAACGGGCTACATCAACTTTCGGATGAGGGCTATGCTTACCAGCTTTGCTGTTCACCACTTATGGCAGCCGTGGAAGCCTGTATCGATGCATCTCTCAAGGATATTTTTGGATTTTGAACCAGGGATTCATTACCCACAGATCCAAATGCAAGCAGGAATGACTGGGATCAATACCATCAGAATTTACAACCCCGTAAAGCAATCGATGGATCACGACCCTCAGGGGACATTCATTAAAAGATGGGTTCCTGAGTTGGCCAATCTTCCAGGGGATACCATTCACAAACCGTGGGAGCTTGGACCGATTGATCAGCAGCTATTTGATTTTGTTCCGGGAAGGAACTACCCGCTCCCTATTGTTGATTTGGACAAGGCGCGTAAGGAAGCCACCGATCGACTGTATGGAATGCGGAAAACCAAGGTGAGCAGAAAAGAGTCTGGTCGGATCTTGGCAAAGCACACAAACCCAGGTAGGCGGAATGAATAAGGGAAACAAATCATACTTGCCCGAGAAGCCCTGCATCGTATGCGGCAAGCCGATGACTTGGCGAAAGAAGTGGGAAAAGAATTGGGAAGAAGTGAAATACTGCAGCGACCGCTGCCGAAAAAACAAATAGACGTGAAGAGAGGAATAGTTTGGTTTAGGAATGATTTAAGAGTTACGGATAACGAGGCTCTTCTGCGAGCAGCTCAAGAATGCGAAGAGGTGATTCCTGTCTATATATTTGATTCAGCATATCTGCAAAGTGAAAGATACGGGTCGAGAAAATTTGGTTCTCGGCGTATACAATTCATTCTGGAGAGCCTGGAGGATTTAAAGAACTCCCTCGAAGGAATGGGCAGCTCTTTAATGGTCGAAATGGGAAAGCCTCATGAGGTGCTCTCGCGAATAGCTGCGCAGTACGAGGTAATAGCTCTCTTTGCGCAGAAGGAAGTAACCCAGGAAGAAGTCTTGGTTGAAGACAGCATAAAGCACAGTTTGGGAAAGACGGTAGACATAAAGTTTTTTCACGGCCACAGCCTTTACCATCCCGATGACATTCCATTCGAAACGAAAGACATACCCGACATCTTTTCCAATTTTAGAAAGAAATGCGAAAAGGAGGCCGAAGTAAGGGGCATCCTACCCATTCCCGAGAAGATTAAATTTCCAGAAGAATTGACTGCTGGAAACATTCCTAACCTGAATGACCTAGGCTTTGATTCAGAACCGATCTCGGAAAAAGCAGCCATAGCCTATAAAGGCGGTGAGCGTGAAGCTCGGAAGCGTCTAGAGAGCTATTTATGGGAAACTGAAAATCTCAGCACTTACAAGAACACCCGCAATGGACTTCTCGGTATAGACTATTCCTCCAAGTTCTCTGGATGGCTGGCGCACGGGTGCATATCTCCGCGCATGATTTACAGTGAAGTGAAGCGTTATGAGAAGTCAATTAAGAAGAATTCATCTACCTACTGGATGGTATTTGAATTGGTTTGGAGAGACTACTTCCGCTATGTCGCTATGAAGTTTGGCAACGACCTTTTTTACCCGGGCGGAATCAGAGATGAGGAGGTGGATTGGAAGATCGACTCCACAAAACTAGAGGCCTGGAAGAAAGGAGAAACAGGGATACCCTTCGTTGATGCAAATATGAAGGAACTGAACGAAACGGGTTTTATGAGCAACCGTGGCCGGCAGATCGTAGCGAGTTATTTGATAAAAGATCTGAAACAGGATTGGCGCTATGGAGCAGCCTACTTCGAGCAAGAGTTAATAGATTACGACGTGACGAGCAACTGGGGGAATTGGGCGTATGTGGCTGGCGTTGGCAATGACCCACGGGAAGATAGATACTTCAACATGCTTACCCAAGCCAACCGATACGACGGAAAAGGCGATTACATTAAGCACTGGCTACCCGAAATTTCTGAACTCCCAACAGAGTTCAGTCACAAACCCTGGGAACTTTCAGACGCTGATAAAAGCAGGTATGGGTTGCATGGCACCGCTTTCGCAAAGCCGATTTTCGTCAACAAGAAGTGGTAACGAGAACCTATTGACAGACATTTTTAGAGTTTGTCAATACACACGAGAGTCTGATCAAGAAAGTTCAATAGCATGGTGCATAAAGTTTAAAAAACAAGTGTAATGGGCTTTATGGACAGACTATTGTCAGAGTTTCCCGAGCAGCTTGAAATAATCAGTAAGCGTTCTCTCTATCGAAAGATTCATGCTTTCGGAAAGCCAAATAATTTCATCATCCTTTGCCAGGCCCAATTTCTCGTTGTCATCCAAAGCTTTATAAATGTCGCGTGCAAAGAGGTATTGAGACTCGTTCGACATTTCAGGAAAGCGGAGGGTATCGGATTTGACTCCCGACGAATCAGTCACTATGGCTGTAAAGTCCCTCATGTTTAGGTAAGCAGTGTCTAGCCGAATGAAGGTTTCATTTGCCCGCCAGTTGTTGTACATCGCGAAAGGCAATGATGGCAAGGTGTCTATGAATATGCTTTCCAAACGGTATACGTCCAGAATTCCTTTTGCCTCAGAATTGTTAATGTAATAAAATGACCTCACGTTTTTGAAGTAAAGCTCGGCAGACTCAGTGGTTTCAAAACCAAGGGTATCAATCTTATCGCGCCTTTCATTTGGTAAAGTCAAGACTACAATAACGATCATCGCCAAAGCCCAAACTATAAACCATCTAATAAGTTTTGCGTTATTCACAGGTATTAAACAATCGTATAATTGTCTTGTTTAATAAAGTGATTAATATAAAGGATCAAATGAATAGCGTTACGAATAGAGGGGAGAGGTTAGGCGAATTAACTGATAATCAAAGGGTTCTGATGGTTTTTTTGCGACACTTCGGCTGTACCTTTTGCCGTGAGACGATGGTAGATTTGGCTGCTGCGAGAAATGATATTGAATCTTCAGGAGTTAAAATCGTTATTGTTCACATGGTAAAAAGCGAGATGGCCACTGATATGCTGAAGCTTTACAATCTAGGCGACCTTAGTCACATCTCTGATGTAGATCAACATTTGTACAATCGTTTCGGGCTTTACAAAGTAAGTTTCAGAGCCCTATTTGGTTTCAGGAATTGGTGGAGAGCTTTCATGGCCGGAGTGGTAAAAGGCAACCTCATTGGAAAGCCTGCAGGGGACCCATTTCAGATGCCTGGAGTGATCTTGTTTCACAAGAAGAGGGTTATTAATAACTTTGTCTACAGGTACGTTTCCGATCGTCCCAACTTTGTAAGTGTTGCTAAAATAGCCTGAATCTAAATGGTTTTAAGCCTGTTCATCTTATTTGCCACATTCTTCTTTATGGAGTTTATGGCTTGGTTTGCACACAAATTTGTTATGCACGGTTTGGGCTGGTATTTTCACGAGGACCATCATCAGCATAAACCTGGTTTTTTTGAGAAAAACGATGTGTTCTTTCTCATTTTTGCAATTCCTTCATGGTTGTTCACTATGTTCGGTATGATGGATGGAAATGACTGGAAGTTATCCGTAGGCTTAGGGATAGCGCTCTATGGTCTCTGTTACTTTTTGGTGCATGATGTTTTCATACATCAAAGATTTGATTGGTTCAAACGAACTGATAATGTATATTTCAGAGCGATACGCAAGGCACACAAAGTGCACCACAAGCATTTGAGAAAAGAAGAAGGAGAATGTTTTGGTATGCTGGTAGTGCCTCTCAAATTTTTTCGTGAGGCGAAGCGATCGATGCGAACCTCTTGAACCATCAATACCACGGCAATTGGAGCACTATTACTATCTTTTACTCGACCTGCTCACCCTTTCCTATCCATTGGCGAAAAGCTTCGATAGGCGTTTAAAATTCGTTAGGTTCTGGCCAGGAGTGTTTCTAGGAATAGCAGTGATGTGTCTTCTATTTGTTCCGTGGGACGTCTGGTTTACAGATAAAGGAGTCTGGGGTTTTAATGAGCAGTACATCTCTGGTATTCAAATTGCGAATCTACCCATCGAAGAGTGTCTTTTCTTTGTTGTTGTGCCATTTGCTTGTGCCTTCATTTATGAAGTGCTGAATTACTTCTTGCCCAATTCACCCTTGAAGTCAGCTCAAAACAAGATAACTGCAGCTCTCATTTTGGTGAGTTTCGTTTTGTCGGTGCTTTTCGTCGACAGACTTTATACGTTTACCACCTTTTCGCTGCTCTGCCTTTTCTTGATTTGGCATCTACTGATCAACCGAAGTGACTATCTCGGGCAATTCTTTTTAGCCTTTATTATCATTCAAATACCGTTCTTGATAGTCAATGGAGCTCTGACAGGACTATTTACTAAAGAACCAGTAGTTTGGTACAACAATGCTGAAAATCTCAATCTTCGCATACTCACCATTCCTGTCGACGACATAGGTTACAACATGCTTATGCTTTTGATTGTTATAAGTGTACTTGAGCAATACAAAGTGAGGAAATTCTCAGGAGAATTGACAGTAACGTAGCGGGCATGAATCTGAAAAAAGTTGAAGATGAGTTGGGAGAAAGGGGGCTTGATAGAGTAATCGAGATGGCTTGGGAAGACCGTACGACCTTTGATACCATTGAAGATCAGTTTGGGGTAACCGAAAAAGTGGTCATCTCTTTGATGAGAAGGAATATGAAGCCATCGAGCTTCAGAATGTGGAGGAAAAGAGTACAAGGCCGCACGACAAAGCATGCGGGAACATCTCCCGCAGACAGGTTTAAATGCAGCCGTCAGAGAAATATTTCAGGCAATAAAATATCAAAAAGATAGTGTCTAAACCGAACTCCATTCTTCACTACGAAATTCACCACACTCAAGAGCACGAGGCATGGATGGTTTTTGTGCACGGCGCAGGCGGAAGCGTGAGAACTTGGCAAAAGCAAGTTGATTTCTTCAAAGGAAAATTCAATCTCCTGCTCATTGATTTACGCGACCACGGAAAATCAAAAGATCTGGAGTCAGATATGGAGTTTGGCTTTAGCCTCGTGGCAAAAGATGTGTTGGATGTCATGGATAGCTTATCCATACAAGAAGCTCATTTCATAGGTGTTTCCATGGGAAGTATAGTAATCAGGCACATCGAGTTATTGGCGCCCACTCGAGTTTCGTCCGTTGTGCTGGCAGGTGGAATATTTAAAATGAGTCGGAAGATTAAAGTTTTGGCTTTTGGCGCCAGAGCACTCTCATCCATTTTGCCTTTTCAGTTGCTTTATCAGGTGTTTGCGGTGGTCCTGCTTCCGCGAAATAATCACTCCGCTTCTCGGCGGGTGTTCATTCGAGAAGCACAAAAACTGAAGGACCAAGAGGCAAAGAGGTGGTTTGGTTTGTTGAAAAAACTCAACCGAACATTGAAAGACCTTTTTTCACAGAAAATACAAGCACCATGTTTGATCGTAATGGGGGAGCAGGACCATGTATTTCTGCAACCAGCGAGAGATTACGTAGAGAAATACAGCGAAGTCGTGCTGGAAACCATAGAGCGATGCGGTCACGTTTGCAATATTGAACGAGCCGCAGAGTTCAATCAAAGGTGCTTTAAATTTATTTTGAAATTGGAACACAGAATCGTGTAGAATGGCAGCAAAAACAAGAACTACCAAAGCGAAATTGACCCCAAAGCAGATAATAGATGCTTATTTGAAATATGTTTTAACGGAAGGAAAACAACCGGCATCAATCTTCAAGTTTGCTGATGATTTGGGAATAAGTGAAGCAGAGTTTTATTCACATTTCACCTCATTTGAATCTATTGAAGAAGGTGTTTGGGAAGACCTAATGGCCGAAACGTTGAAAGCGATAGCGGAAGATTCGAACTACGAGTCTTTCAATGCGCGCGAGAAGCTACTCTCCTTTTATTACACACATTTGGAGGTGTTGAAGGGAAGGCGAAGTTTCATCACGATGCGATGGACGGGTTTGAAGGAAGTGATGAAAACTCCCGATGCCCTTAAGACATACAAGGAGCACTTCCTGAAGTTTTCAAAGCGGGTGACTGTAGAAGGAATCAATGGCGATGAGATCAAGGAGCGTACGTTTATTTCAGACCGCTACAATCAGGCATTTTGGTTGCAACTGGTTTTCGTTGTTGATTTTTGGGTGAAGGATACAAGTGATGGCTTCGAGCAAACTGATGCTGCGATAGAAAAAGCAGTAAACCTTTCATTCGAATTATTGAGAGAATCAACGTTAGACCGAACCATTGATTTCGTGAAGTTCCTTTGGCAAACAAAATAAGCGGGACATGAAAGAGCAACACAAAATTCCTGTTTCTAAGGTTCAGCGTGCCGCAAAGTTTGTGGGAACGGGAGCTAAAGTGGGCGGTAATTACCTGAAGTATTACGCCAAGAAGATGGTAGATCCAGACATGAGTCGCGATGCCCTCGATGAGGCCAATGCCGCTGATGTCTATGAATCATTGAGTCAATTGAAGGGGAGTGCTCTCAAGGTGGCCCAGATGATGTCCATGGATCAAAACATACTACCGAAGGCTTACACGGATAAGTTTCAAATGGCGCAGTACAATGCTCCACCTTTGTCGTATCCATTGGTAGTGAAGACTTTTAAGAAATATTTTGATGCTAGTCCCGACGAGATTTTTGACACTTTTTCGTCCAAGGCGCTCAATGCTGCTTCAATAGGCCAAGTTCATCAAGCGACGCTCAATGGGAAGAAGCTGGCTGTTAAGGTTCAGTACCCTGGTGTAGCGAATAGTGTTACGAGTGATTTGAAATTGGCCAAGCCCATTGCCATGCGTTTGATGAATGTGAAGGGCAAGGATTTGGATAAATATCTTCAGGAAGTTGAAGAGAAGCTTTTGGAAGAAACGGATTACAGCCTGGAGCTCAGACGTTCGATGGAGCTTACAGAAAAGTGCCGCGACTTGGATATTCGCTTTCCAAAGTACTACCCAGAATACTCATCCGAAAGGGTGATTACGATGGACTGGATTGAAGGAGTTCACTTAAGTGAGTGGATCGAAACCAAGCCTTCGCAAGAAAAGCGAAATGAAATCGCTCAAGCGCTCTGGGACTTTTACAATTACCAGATTCACGAGCTTCAGATGGTTCATGCCGATCCACATCCGGGTAATTTCCTCGTCACAACAGACGGTCAATTGGCTGTTTTGGATTTTGGGTGTGTCAAAGAAATCCCGCTTGATTTCTATAACGACTATTTCCGATTTATGAATATCGAGCTTACGCGAAAGCCTTTTGAATTCAATGCTCTCCTTCACAAAATGGAGTTTCTACTTCCCGATGATAAACCGGCAGAGACGGAGTACTTTACCCGAGTATTTGGCCAAATGGTTTCCCTTCTTTGTCAGCCGTTTGGGGTTGAAGAGTTTGACTTTAGTAGCAAGGAGTACTTTGCTGGCATATACGCTTTGGGAGATCAGGTTGCAGGTGAAAAGCAGTTTAGGAAAAGCAATGTAGCGCGCGGTTCTAAGCACGGTATTTACATCAATCGCACCTACTTTGGACTCTACAACATCTTGCACATGCTCGAAGCCAAAGTTAAAACCAAAGCGCCAATTGACCTGTTGAAAATACCAAAGGCATCCTAGAAACAAACCTTCCTTTTTGGCGCTTGTTGTTCCCTTATGGCAAATAAGGATTTAAGATTAGTGTTGGGAGATCAACTCAACCGTCAACATAGTTGGTGGGATGATGATCCTAATGGAATGGTGGTTTTGATCTGTGAAGCGCGATCTGAAACAGATTATGTTAAGCACCACATTCAGAAAGTAGTGGCTTTCTTTTTAGCCATGCGTGATTTTGCCTCCTGGCTCGAAAAGAGGGGGTTTAAAGTCATCTATCTGAGGTTGGACGATAAGGAGAATCAGGGCTCCATTGTGGAGAATATCCGCTATTACATCGCGAAAGAAAAGTGCGATGTATGGGCCTATCAACTTCCCGATGAATACAGACTAGACGAAGCTTTGAATCTTCTCAAAGACTCACTTGAGATACCTTGTCGAGTAGCTGATACCGAGCACTTCTTGAGCCAACGAGAAGACTTGGGGGCTTTTTTCAAAGGAAAAAAGACTTATTTGATGGAATCGTTTTACCGCAACATGCGAAAGAAATACGATATTCTGATGGATGGCGAAAACCCCGTGGATGGCCAATGGAATTTTGACAAACAAAACCGCAAGAGTCTTCCCGAAGCTCAAAAGGTGATTGAACCCAAAACCTATTCAAAAGAGGTGAAGGAAATCACTGAGATGCTCAAAAAAGAGGGGGTGAAAACCATAGGGCGAATTGAGCCTAACAATTTTATCTGGCCTGTTTCGCGCATAGAAGGGCTAAATATGCTGCGCTTTTTCATCGATGAGTGCCTTACCAATTTCGGGGACTTTCAAGATGCTATGCGGGAGAATGAATGGTCCGTTTACCACTCGCGGATTAGCTTTTTGATGAATAGTAAGGTGTTAAGCCCGAAAGAAGTCATACAGAGCGTGGAAGAGGCTTGGCACGAAGACAAAGAGCGCTACCCCATTGCCGCGGTTGAAGGGTTTATCCGCCAAATATTAGGTTGGAGAGAATACATGCGCGGCGTCTATTGGGCCAAGATGCCTGATTATGCCGAGATGAATTACTTCGATCACCAGCAGAAGTTGCCCGAGTGGTATTGGACGGGTGAAACGAAGATGAACTGCATGAGCCAAGCTATCAATCAATCATTGGACTACTCTTATGCGCACCACATCCAGCGATTGATGGTGACGGGAAACTTTGCCCTCTTGGCGGGAATCCACCCCGATGAGGTAGATGCATGGTATCTAGGAATCTACATAGATGCCATAGAATGGGTAGAGATTACCAATACGCGTGGAATGAGTCAGTTTGCGGATGGTGGAATTGTAGGCACCAAGCCTTACGTATCCTCGGCGAATTACATCGACAAGATGAGTAACTATTGTAAGAAGTGCCATTACTCAAAATCGAAAAAAACCGGAGAAAACGCTTGCCCGTTTAATTCTCTGTACTGGGATTTTTACGACCGCAACCGAGACAAACTGGAGAAAAATCCTCGACTCGGATTTGTCTATCCGACCTTGAATAAGATGAGTATTGAAAAGAAAGAAGAACTACTGAACCAGGCAGATTATTATTTGAAAAACCTCGACAAGCTTTAGAAAAGCATTTCGAGCTGGTCTTGCAGCCGCTTTACCACAAGTGTGACAATGCGTTTGTTGCATTCATTTTTGTTCTCACAATAATATGCATACTCTTCGAGAGTCATAATACTAACGACCGAAGCAATGAGGGAGTTTTTAATACGTGCATCGCTCTTCAGCACATCTTGAATGTAGTTTTTTTGGACTTGCCCATTGTAAGCGTTGAAGGCAGGCTTAAATTTTATTAAGTACTGCTTAAACTGAGCTAAGATGATGCTGTTCTGAAATTTCAAAATTGGCCTAAGCACAATAGTTTGAAAATTGCCTACCCTTTCTGGTAGATCCAATTCTGAATCTGAAGCGTGAACTTCTGGCCTGATTTTTAGAATTCTGGAATCACGATCACTGACTAACATAAGTACTGCGTCTTTGACAGTATTAACATGAAGGATGAACTAAGGTTTTGAGTGAAACACTGATTTCACTTACAGCACTCGAACCAAAAGACTCTCTAGATCACCGTTAACATCCGAAAGTTCTACAATGTACATTCCTGATGACCATTCGTTACCTATGTTGAATAAAATTTGTGGTTGATTCTTAATAAGAGCAATGTGAATAACTCTTCCAGACATATCACGGATGGTCACCGAGTATAAATTAGATTCTTCTGAAATATTAAGGGAAAGTGTTTCGCCACTTCTTATCGGGTTTGGAAAGACAGTAGCTGAACGATTTTGAAAAGCTCTCAAAAAAGAAGCATCTGGTGCGAAAGTCACTTGAACATCTTCACCAAATGGCATCTTAATCCGTGGTGTTTCCAATTGATGAGAGACCTTTACTATGTAAGTTCCGAATGGAAGCCCAGGAAACAGATCCATTTCGTATTCGTTAGCGGCACTATAGGACAGAGTATAAGGATATGTCAGACCTGAACTAGAAAACTCAAAATGAACGCTATCAGTGCTTAGATTGAGTAGAGAAAATGAGCTAACTTCTAGGTTAGAAGATGGGGTGAGGTCGGAACTTGAAGGAATTACTTCTGCAGGGTAAATATTGAGAAACCCTATTTTTAAACCCATGGGTTCGCTGGCCATTTGAGTAGATGTTACTCTTGAAATATAGGTGGTTGTTGTGTCAAGCTCATCAAGAAGCAATAAGGCACGTCTGCCAGAAAAGGAACCACAACGTATGCTGGAGGCAGTGCAGTTTTCAAAGACCTCCATTGTTGGATTAATGCCAGTCGAAGTCAGAGC
The DNA here is from genome assembly GCA_047632755.1 of Cryomorphaceae bacterium. Lineage (GTDB taxonomy): Bacteria > Bacteroidota > Bacteroidia > Flavobacteriales_D > Cryomorphaceae > JAKVAV01. The sequence continues at coordinate 52,837 of JBLIDT010000001.1, read as the reverse complement.
AAATAATAATCCCGTACTGGAGCTAGGCGCGAAGGATCCCCAGTAGCTGCGCGCTGGAATACCAATTCCATTGCAGGTTGTGTTTTTTTCGAAGATCGCTTCGGAAAAATCCTGAGCTGGGATTTGAGCAAGACCAAGATCAATGCTGATCTCAGAAGAGGCGGTGCAATTGGAGATAGATTCTAAAAAAGATGTTTCATCAATAACTTGGATATCATCAATATGCAAATCATTTCCGGAGAGCAAACGAATAGCGAGTTTTTGATTCCCTAAAGTATGTGGTGTTTCATAGAGCTGCCATTCGATTTTATGAATCTGTGGCCCCTGTACCATTGTTATAACAGTGTCGATAATGTTCTCTGATCCGATCGTGAGTAAACATTCTAGTTCGGCTTCTATGCCATCTAGATACCCTGAAAGCTTCAACGTGTAAAGCCCAGCTGAATCTATGTCAATATTGCTGTTTTCTAAGCTTATATTGGATGGTTGTCTTATGGTTAGGTGTTGAGTTTCGAAAAAAGCGTCTGCCACTGTTAGGTTGAACTGGGTAGTTTCAACCGATGGACTCCAGCCATTCAAGTCTTGCTCAAAATCACCATAATACAGCCTATTGAACTTTTCCTGAGGTGTTTTTGTGTTGCCAATCCGAGTGCGCAATTCCTGGAACAGATGTTTACGGATATCTTGGAAATCTTCATGAAGGGAAAGATCTAAAACCTCATGTTCGTCCATCACAATATTATACAGTTCATCCTCCCCACTAGAATACAGTGCGTATTTATAGTCACCTATGACCAGAGCATGATGTTGATTGATGTCAACTCCTGGAACGTCTACATCTAAAAATTGATTGGAAGCAACAGAAATCAAAGTGGAGTTTTCACTGCCAGGCTGTACAACACTTAACAGCGAAACCCCGTCCAGCTCGTGACTTTCGGGATTCGGGAGATCTGCTAGGTCTATCAAGGTGGGATAAACATCAATTAAAGAGACGGGTTGTGTTACGATTTGACTAGAAATATTTGGGCCAGAAATGATAATTGGTACACCAGAAGCATCATTCCACAAAGTTGTTTTCGCCATCATATTTTTGGATCCTAAATGGTATCCATGATCACTTGTCAATACGATGTAAGTTTCACCTTCGAGTCCGTTTTCCCTTAGCGCATCACAAACCTGACCTATCATTTCGTCCAAAAATGAAATGGAAGCATAATAAGCTTGCACGTAACGCTTAATCCAGTAATTGGGATCGCTTTCTCCTTCTGGAACCAACTCCATCAGCAGGCGGTAGTTTTCACTATTGCTTCCTGAGTTATACCGATTATTTAATACTGCCACAGAGTTAATAATCGAATCGTTCAGATGATCGAGACTTAAGTCATCTATGTTGTATAAATCGAAAAAGCTTTGAGGTATGTGCATAGGATGATGTGGCAGCCTAAACCCTAATGTCAGAAAAAATGGATTTTCACTGGTTTGTGAATTGGCAAAAATTTCTTTCGCATATTCTACACTGTGCTCATCTCCGAGTAAATCCCTCACCTCCGAACTTTCTACTAAGAAAGGTGAGCCATCCCTATTAACCCATCCTGTATACTCTGGCGTTGAAGGAATGTTTTCTAGTGCAGCAAACGTCATCCCCGTAGTGTTAAATTCTATTGGAAGGTCGGTATGCGTTTGATTTCCATATGCATAGGGCCCTCTTTTTGATCTTTCATCGTATTCTGTAAAGTCAGAATCTATTCTCCTTTTTTTATGGTATAATTTCCCTACTGCGTAACTGTGGTAGCCGTTTTCTTTAAAATGTCTGAAGACCGATGTGGAATTTTGAAGCACAGGATTCATCCTCCAATCATTTTGCCCCATTTTATATCCATAGTGCCCACTGGTAGTGGGAGCGACTCCGCTAAATAGACTTGCTCTAGAAGGTCCGCACAAGGGTGCATTGGAGTGAGCATTCGTAAATGCTACTCCAGCATTAACCAGTGAGTCAATATGAGGAGCAAGAATCTCTGTGTTGTATATAGAGCCTAGTCCAGACCGATTCAAATCATCACAAACTATAAAAACGATATTTTTTTGACTTGGATCTTGACCAAAAGTCAAGGCTGTCAAACCTATGAAGAAAGTGGTTAGGAATCTTTTCATGAAGCGTAGTTAGAATGCAAGTTAGGTCACTATTTTTTGAAAGCCAAAAATGTCATTCAGATATTTAGTAAGAAATTCATAATTTTTGGATTCAAAATAGGAAGATGAGCGCTTAGTGAGTAATCCAATCACATACAACCTTTTACCATAATTCGTGAATTTGCAAGCTATTCGACCAAGAGTACGAGTGAAGTCCAAAACTGTTCCGAAATAGCAAGCTTAAAAACGTAAATACTATTTGTGAGTTGGTTTAAATTGACAGGAATTTGATTTATCTCCCCTTCTGACGGGAAATAGGAACGTTGATAAACTTTTTTACCCATCAAATCATACATTGAGATTTTCCATACAGAATTAGTTTGGGCTTCTGGTGTGACGACAGACAAATAAGCTGTGCTTGATGACAGTTGATTGTTTAGAAGGACAAGATTTTGGGCAGGGGTGCTTTCAGTAGAGAATGTAAAATTATAGGGCTCGCTGAACGGAAGGACATTGTGTCTTTGGGATCTATAGGCGACACGAATAGTACCCGATGCTGGAATGTCGAATCCTGGAATTGGACCAGAATAAATACCTTCTTCACTGAATGTCAGATTAATTTGTGTCGAATAACCATTAAAACCAGTTACAATGACTTCAATCTCTGCAGGTTCAAAACTATAAAAATCCACCAGCGAAAGTGTCAATTCCCAATTTTCACCAGTTAAAGCGAACGCGTCAATTTGTGCTCTCGGGATGTCAAAATAGGCTGCGCGAAATTTACTCCCTTGATTTACTCCCAAAGCTTTTTGTTCGATTAGCGCATAATGAGTTAAGCCAGGAGTCAGGTTGGGTAACAATAATTTTTCAACTCCATCTGACCTAGCGTCTGAGTGGAATAGTGGATCTAAACCAGGGCTGCATGAAGTAAAAACACCAATGCTTGGATTGGTTCCTTCCGCCCCTCTTATCACGATAAAACCTGCGCTATCAGCTGGAGTAAACTTGAGGACGGATCGTGGGAAAAGTAAATTGGAACCTGGGTTGATGAGTGGAATGCTTGCAAATTCAAAGGGAATGCTGTCAGTTGTAACTTGAGAAGTGTTTGAAGGCATATCAATTGCTGCTTCGCAAACACTCATAAGATTGGATAGCGTGTTTTCTTCCGAAATCGAAACTCCTCTGATATAAGCCTGGCCAAGACCAGCAGCATTTAACTCATAGGTGCACTGTTTTTGTAAGTCGGTGGCATTTGTTGTAAAAGGCAAAGAGAGGGAATGCCACCCTATGGCGAGAGTGGTATTATTCGACAAAAGGAGTGACTCGTTTTGTTCGACTTTTTGGAAGATAGAAACGGAATCACCACTAATTAAGACATTCATATTGAGGTGATGTGTTCCCGTATCGGAGAAGAGCACACTTTTATTACGGAGGACGGCAGTATTGCCGTTTGGTGTGATTCGGATGTGATTTTGTAAAAACTCGTCCGCCTCAAAGAAACTTCCGAACTCGCATGCATCATTAAAGAGCCACGCTTCCAAACCGTCCGAAAAGTTTCCATAAAACATCTTTTCCCATTGATTTGCTAGAGGTTTATTATCTGCAATGAGACTTGATAAATTAGCCAATCCTTGAAGAACAAAAGATGCGTAACCTGGACCTTTGCTTAAATCCTCGACTTCAAAAGGATCGCTTGCTGTCTCGAACAATTGATATTCACCGCTGCTGTGCAAATTGAGCTTGAATTGGTTGAGTACCACAGAATGATGCTGACGTGTTGCCGTTCCAGGCTGGTTTACAGCTAGATTTTCCATTCCAGCAACGGAAATTATGGCCACATTGTCTTCAGAACCACTGATTATGGGTAGCAATGACTTTCCATCCAACTGATCTTCTGGTGGGGAAATACCTCCCCATTCGCAGAAAGTTGGATATAAGTCTATGAGCGATGCAGGAGTTTCAATTATCTGACTTTCGAAATTAGGGCCTAGGATGATGAGGGGTATTCGTGACGCTTCTGAATTCAACGTGGTTTTACGTACCGAACATCTCCTCCCTAAGTGAAACCCGTGATCACTGGAAATCACAATAATAGTATTTTCGTCTAGTTGATTTTCTTTTAGCGAATTGATAACTTTACCAATTTGATGATCGATAAAAGAAACTGAAGCATAGTATCCTCGGATGTATTCTTTGAGCCAATATAGGCTGTCGGCAGACTCACTTTGGTCTAGCAGTTCATCAAACGTATCATAATTATCCTTGAAGTTCCACCTGTTAGAATGCTCTGCGATCACTTCCAAATCACAAGAAGGAATTATTCCTTCGAGAGAGAGTGAATCTAGATTGTAAAGATCAAAGTATTCTTGCGGCACATGAAAAGGCTCGTGGGGATTAAATAACCCTATCGTGAGAAAGAAGGGGTTATCATCTTGCATACTTGCTGCTAGGAAAAGGGAGTCACAGTATTCAACACTTAATTCGTCTCCCATTAAATCTCGATCATGGGATGATCCAAAATAGAAGGGGCTACCGTCTCTGTAAGTCCAGCCAGTGTATTCAGGAAAACTTGGAATATCTTCTAAAGGAGAAAATGATATTTTTTTAGAATTGAAGCTTTCAGGCAGCAAGGAGTGTGAGCGCCTTTGGTAGGGCCAAGGTCCCTGATCTGGACCTTCATTGATATGCGTGAAATCAGCCAAAGGAGTGCGAGTTCCATGAAAAATTTTACCCGTTCCAAATACGTCGTATCCGTTCTCTTTGAAATGATTAAAAAGAGTTGACGCCCCCCCCAATACAGGGTTGTCTTGCCAGCTATTAAAGCCCATTTGGTAGCCGTAGTGGCCACTTCGTATTGGATGAATCCCCGTGAAAACACTTGCTCGCGAAGGTCCGCAAATAGTAGCATTTGCATAAGCATTGGTGAATACGATACCTTCGTTCACCAAGCTGTCAAGCACGGGAGTGACGATGTCACTGTTATAATCAGACCCCAACCCTGAAAGATTAAGATCGTCACAAAAGATTAAAAGGATATTCGGTGGACTGTCCGATTGAGAATGGACAAATGAGGTCGAGATTACACACAAAGAAAGTGAAAGGATTGACTTGATAATATTCATTACTTCTATAACCTTTACAGTAAAGATGGATCAAAAGTACAGTGATTCCTATTAACCTATTAACCTATTAACCTTTTGTAGAAGAAGTTGAAAGACTTATAGTGCGAAACGGGCAATTCTCACAGATATAAATACCTGTAATTATTATATGATTTTCTGCCCCCAATAATTGGGCTATTACTCTTGATAAATTCCTTTTTACACCTTATAAATATGCACTCAATTATCTAAATAACAACGAATTATATCTGAATCGCTCCCCTTTGAAAATTCGTATCTTCGCGCTTCTCAAAAATCGCCCTGAGATGCCGAAATATCCTGAGTACAAAGGGCTGAATCTTCCCGATTTAGCCAAAGACATTCTGAAGGAGTGGGAACAGAATGACACATTCAGAAAGAGTGTAGAATCTCGACCAGCCAATAAGCCTTACGTATTTTACGAGGGTCCTCCTTCGGCGAATGGAATGCCTGGAATTCACCATGTGATGGGCAGATCCATTAAGGACATTTTTTGCCGCTACAAAACCAACAAAGGATTTCGAGTTGACCGAAAAGCTGGATGGGATACCCATGGTCTGCCTGTTGAGCTGGGAGTAGAAAAGGAGTTGGGCATTACCAAAGAAGATATTGGAAAGAAAATTTCTGTTGAGGAATACAACGATGCCTGCCGCAAGGCGGTGATGAAATACACCGATGTCTGGAACGATCTCACCCTAAAAATGGGCTATTGGGTGGATATGGAAGATCCTTACGTCACCTACGAAAACAAGTACATGGAGTCGGTGTGGTGGCTCCTCAAGAATCTTTACGAGAAAAATTTAATCTACAAAGGTTATACTATTCAACCTTATTCGCCTGCTGCGGGTACGGGTTTGAGTTCGCATGAGTTGAACATGCCTGGTTCTTATCAAGATGTCACTGATACATCGGCCACGGCGCTTTTCAAATTGAAAGAGGCAGGCCAGAATTTAATGAAGGAGACTTCGGGGATTAAAGATTTGACCTACCATATGGTAGCTTGGACGACTACTCCTTGGACGCTTCCTTCTAACACGGCACTTGCGGTAAACCCGAAGTTCGTCTATGCAATTGTAGAGTCTTTTAATCGCTACACCCACGAGCCTATGGGGGTAGTAATGGCCAAAGAATTGCTTGGGAAAGTTTTTTCAGCGCCTTACAGCGAAGTGGAGTCTGCTGAAGAGATGCAGGCTTACGCCAAAGACGGCAAGAACATCCCTTTTCGAGTAATCGGAAGTGTTAAAGGTTCTGATTTGACTGATTTGGAATATGAGCAGCTTTTGCCTTATGCTCTTCCAATGGAAAACCCCGAGAAGGCCTTTAGAGTCATTCCTGGGTCTTTCGTTACGATAGAAGACGGTACAGGTGTCGTTCACATCGCTCCGACTTTTGGTGCCGATGATGCCGAAGTTGCCAAGAAAGCGGGCATTCCTCCTATGCTCATCGCCGATGGGCAAGGAAATCCAGTTCCTTTGGTCGACCTTCAAGGAAAGTTCGTTGCAGCGATGGGCCCCGAACTCGGGGGTAAGTATGTGAAGAATGAATACTACGATGAAGCTCCTGACAAATCTGTCGATGTGCTCATTGGCATCAAGCTCAAAGAGGAAGGAAAAGCTTTCAAAATAGAAAAGTATGTTCACAGCTATCCCCATTGCTGGCGAACCGATAAGCCTGTTCTCTATTACCCACTCGATTCTTGGTTCATCCGCAGCACAGCGGCAAAGGATCGAATGATAGCTTTGAATAAAACGATCAACTGGAAACCCGAGTCTACTGGTACAGGTCGCTTCGGAAACTGGTTGGAAAACCTAAACGATTGGAACCTTTCGCGTTCTCGTTTTTGGGGGATACCAATCCCCATCTGGCGAACCGAAGAGGGTACTGAGGCCAAGTGTATCGGGAGTGCCGAAGAATTGAGATCTGAATGTGAGAAAGCCGTCGAAGCGGGTGTCATGAAGGAAAATCCGCTCGGAGAATTCGTTCCAGGCAATATGTCCAAAGAGAATTACGACACCTTTGACCTTCACAAAAACCACGTCGATAAAATAGTGCTCGTTTCCTCTAAAGGCGAACCAATGACGCGCGAAAAAGACCTCATTGACGTTTGGTTCGATTCGGGAAGTATGCCCTATGCTCAGTGGCATTATCCGTTTGAGAACAAAGAAAAAATTGATCAAGGAGAGACATATCCAGCGGATTTCATCTGCGAGGGAGTCGATCAAACCAGAGGGTGGTTTTTTACCCTTCACGCTATCGCGACTATGTGTTTCGACTCGGTAGCTTTCAAGAATGTGGTATCAAACGGATTGGTCCTCGATAAAAACGGGGTGAAAATGAGCAAGCGCTTAGGCAATGCGGTTGATCCTTTTAAAACACTGGATGAGTATGGTCCTGATGCTACCCGTTGGTATATGATTACCAATGCACAGCCCTGGGACAATCTTCGATTTGACCTCAGCGGTCTCCAAGAAGTTCAACGCAAGTTCTTCGGCACACTTTACAATACCTACGCCTTCTTTGCGCTTTACGCGAATGTCGATGACTTCGACTATTCAGAAGATGAGGTTCCAGTGGCAGATCGCCCTGAGATAGATCGCTGGGTGCTTAGCCGACTCAACACGCTTATCACAGAAGTCGACTTGGCTTATGCCGATTACGAGCCTACAAAAGCAGGTCGATTGGTGCAAAACTTCGTCACCGACGAGCTGAGCAATTGGTACGTGCGTCTTTGTCGCCGCCGTTTCTGGAAAGGAGATTACGGTCAAGATAAGTTGGCCGCTTACCAAACACTCTTTACCTGCCTGGAAAAGGTGGCCGTTTTAGCAGCCCCTATCGCTCCATTTTTTATGGATCGACTTTACACCGATTTAAATAACGCAACGACTCGCCAATCAGTTGAATCGGTTCACTTAGCTGATTTCCCAGCAGCTGATGCGTCGGCAATTGATCGAGATTTGGAACAGCGCATGGACATTGCCAAGCGCATGACTAGCCTCGTTCAGTCTCTTCGAAAGTCTGTAAAACTCAAGGTTCGTCAACCATTGCAAAAGATTATGGTTCCTATTATCGACTCTACCTTTGAGCGTCAGCTTCACGATGTAGAAAGCATTATTTTGAGCGAGGTCAATGTGAAGGAACTCGAATACCTTCACGATGCTGCAGATGTTCTAGTGAAGGAAATTAAGCCGGACTTTAAAAAGCTCGGTCCGAAATTTGGCAAGGAGATGAAAACGCTTGCAGCTCAAATCAACGGATTCACCCCCGATCAGATAGCCGAGCTTGAGCGTAACGGGAATATAAAACTTTTGTTAAATGATCAAGAGGTAGAGATCACAACAGACGATGTTTCGATTACGGCAAAGGATATTCCGGGGTGGCTTGTAGCTGCAGATGGAAATATCACAGTTGCATTAGATATCACCCTATCTACGGCGCTAAAGGAGGAGGGAATAGCTCGTGAATTTGTCAATCGAATACAGAATCTGCGCAAGGATTCAGGTCTCGAGGTAACCGATAGAATCAATCTGCGTATTGAGCGTACAAGCGAGATCGAGCAAGCCATTGAGAATAATTTGGATTATATTTGCGCCGAAACGCTGGCGGGGTCATTAGACCTTGTTTCTGAACTAGAGGGCGATGACGCTATACGGGTTGAAGTCGATGGAAACATCTCAACTAAAATTGCTCTCCAAAAGATTTAAAATCATTCCAAAATGGGAGAAGATAAAACAAGATATTCCGACAATGAGCTCGTTGAGTTCAAAGCACTGATCGAAAGAAAACTTGCGGATGCGCGAGAAGACTTGAGTGAACTGAAGCAGTCACTTTCGTACGCTGACAACAGCACAAACGATACCGCTTCATCATTCAAAATGATGGAAGATGGTTCTGAGACCATGTCTCGCGAAGAGACGGCTCAATTGGCTTCACGCCAAGAGAAGTTCATCAGTCACTTGGAGAATGCCCTTCGTAGAATTGAGAACAAGACCTACGGGATTTGTCGTTCGACGGGTAAACTTATCGGTAAAGAAAGACTGAAGTTGGTTCCTCATGCTACACTCAGCATTGAGGCGAAGCTCAATCAAGACAGGCGATAAATTCTCTAGTGGGAAGGAAGGCAGTCATTATCATTTTTATGGTGCTAGTCATTGATCAAGTTTCAAAGATTTGGATCAAGACCAATATGCATTTAGATGAAAGCATCGCCGTGTTTGGCGATTGGTTTTTCATCCATTTCATTGAGAACCCTGGAATGGCCTTCGGTCTTGAATTCGGTGGAGAGACAGGAAAGATTTTCCTTAGCCTCTTCAGAATTGTAGCCATTATTTTTATTGGGATTTACCTTCGAGGCCTCATAAAGAAAAGTGCTCCTTGGGGTTTAATTGTTTCTGTAGCCTTGGTCTTTGCAGGAGCTGCGGGTAACATAATCGACAGTACAATTTACGGCCTAATTTTCAGCGAAAGCCCTCCCCTTCCTATAGTGGCGTCAATGTTTCCCGAGGGTGGTGGCTATTCCAGTATTCTACAAGGAAAGGTAGTGGACATGCTCTACTTTCCTATTTTAGACACCAACTGGCCCGAATGGGTTCCTTGGTTGGGTGGAGACAGACTCCAGTTTTTTCGACCCATCTTCAATGTTGCTGATTCTTCAATTACCGTGGGAATGGCTTTGATTTTGATCAATCAAAAGCGCTTTTTCAAGGAAGAGGCGAAATCAGGAGATCAAATCGAGGCTGAGCAAAATCCCGAATAAATCAGCAGGGCTGTACCGACCCTCGATGAAGTAAATAGCATCGCCTGCGAAGGTTCCACTTCCCACGTAGATTACTCCATTCTGTACCGTGTAAAGTACATCCAATTCAAAATTGGAATCCCCTTTATAGATTTTTCCGTTTTCTCCGAATGTAAAGGCAATCTGACCTGAGTACATGGCATTTCCCGTGTAGATTCTCCCGTCTCGATAGGTATAAATTAGGTCGAACTCCGATCCAGAACCACCCACCATAATCTTGTCGCGAATTACCGTGTACAGCACTGCATTGAAGTCGAAATTATAACTGGGAAAGATTCGGTTATTTGCGAAATGCAGCACCTGATCTGTGATATAGTTGGCATTGCCTGCAAATACGCGGATCTGGCCATGGCTTGACGTGGAGAAGCCAAGCGAAAAGGCCAAGGTTAATATGAGGATGATGCGCTTCATTCTACAAAAGAAACAAATTTAAAGCCAAGCTTCAATATGAAGGTTCTTTCAGAGAGCAAAAGAGAATAGAAGATCAGCGCATTCTACGCATGCTCATCCCAATACTCATTACTACTAATACCCAATTTACAAATGCATAAAAAACTTATGTATATTTGCTCTGTCGCAATTTTGAATACCCGCCATGAGCAAAAACCATTTATACAAAGGAACACTTAGTAGTGTGCTACTCAAACTTCTTTCAGAGGAAGGGCGAATGTATGGCTACGAGCTTTCCAAAAAAGCCAAATCTATGACCAATGGCGATTTGGACATTACCGAGGGTGCGCTCTATCCAGCATTGCATAAGATGGAGGCAAACGGTTTGGTAACCACCGAAGTGGAGATGATCGGCAAGAGATCCAGAAAATACTACAAGCTCACCGAATCAGGAGGAAAGGAAGCCAAAGACCGTATTGCCGAATTGAAAGAATACGCAAGCAACCTTCAGCTTTTTCTAAATCCAAAATTGAGTAATGGCTGAAAGAGACCTGACAGATGCCCAAGTCAGTTTGGTCATCGACTTCTTGAAGCGATGGGGAATCGATTCTCCTGAATTGGTTTTCGAATTGACCGATCACTACTGCGAAGTGGCGAAAGAGAGAATGGAGCAGGGCTGGTCTTTTGAAGAAGTGCTCGACAGCTGGAAGACAAAAAAACATTTCCTAAGCCTAAAAAGAATTCAAAGCGAGTTTGAGAAGAGTTTTGAAAAGCAGTGGACGAGATCACAAATTAAAGCGCTGAAAACAGTTTTTACTTCCACTCAACTTTTGTGGTTATCGGTCTGTATCGGGGTGATTTTATTCGCCACTTACTTTGGTTTCGGTATCGTAGTGCTTGGTGTTTGCGCAGCCTTATCAGCAGTATATTACATTGGATTCGGCTACTTCTATTGGATCAAGAAATACCAAAGAATATTTGAGCTCAGAGACAATCTGGTTGGCGGGTTGATTTATTATTGGAGCATTTATTACTTCGTAAAAAGTGCAGAATCAGATGAGTTATTCTACTCATCGGATCTGTTTCAATGGAAAACAGCACTTGTGATGGCGGTGGTCATTCTCAGTTTTTATCAATACAACTTGTACTCCAAGTCATGGCAAAAGCTTAAAGGACTCACAGAGGAGTATTTGATCGAATTTAAAAAACCCCACTTGGCTTGAGATCAAGGGCGATAATAGAACTAACAGACGCACAAGTGAGTTTGGTCATCGACTTCTTGAAGCGATGGGGAATCGATTCTCCTGAATTGGTTTTCGAATTGACCGATCACTACTGCGAAGTAGCGAAAGAGAGAATGGAGCAGGGCTGGTCTTTTGAAAGAGTCCTTGATAGTTGGAAGACTAAGAAACACATGAAAGAGCTGAGGCATATCCAATCGGATTTCGAGGACACTGTAAAAAAGAAATGGTGGAAGGCTCATCTGCAAGCGATCAGGAAGTTATTTCTTTCTAAGCAGCTATTTGTTTTTAGCGGAGTGCTGGTTCTAATGTTTTTGAGCTATCGGTTCGAATTAGGCTCAGTGTTCTCCATCTTAGCAATTGTCACTGCTTTACTAGCTTGGTGTGCAGCGGTCTACCTTTACTGGTTTAAACGATTCGGATGGTACTTTCAAACAAGAGATCTTACGGTTCCTTTTATGGGATCTTGGTTTATAATTATGGAATTCATCAGTAACGGAGGTCACAGGACTGTTTTTACAGGAGAGCCTTTTGAACTCTCAATGATCACACTTACCTTATCCATAACATGCGGCTTTATCGGATACAACCTTCTAACTACGGCTCATCATGAATTGAAAATGATCACCGAAGAATACATACGCGAACCTGAAAAATTTCAACATCGATGAACAACCAATACTTGAGTGATTTTCAGCTCGACCAGGTCAGAGTTGTTTTAAGAAAATACGGAATTGAAAGCGATGACTTGTGCGACGAGTTGACCGATCATTATGCTGGCATTTTGGAAGAGCGGATCGAAAAAGGCGCTTCTTTCGATGAAGCCTTTCAGACTTTTGTCTCCGAAAATTCCTGGTTAAAGCTGCGCAAACTTCAACACGCGCACTGGAAATACGCAGATAAATCTATCAAGCGATACGTAATCAGCTTGTTGAGAGAAATTTGGCTGACACCGAAAGTGGTAATTGCCGTTGGATTAATCATTGGACTTATTGCTCTGCTCAGACTTCCCGTTGAACAGACCCTCTGGATTTTTAATGTAGTTCATTCCGCGTTGATCGTACTAACCCTTTATATCGGAGTTACATCAATTGTCCTTTTACGGTCAGATAAAACACATGACTTAACTATATCATGCGAGCATGAGTATGTCGATGTTCTACGTCGTATTTATGTCCTTTTGGACTTCGGGAGATGCTCTGTTTTACCCAATATTCAGTGGAGAATATTCCTTTTTCCTCCTATTGATATACTACGTCATTCTGGGACATTTGAGCTATGTGCATTTTCACCTCTTTATGAGAGCAAGAGCACAAACGTCTAACAGAAAAGTATTGGGTTAAACGGCGACTTTCTTGGCAATCAACTCTGCGATCTGAACCGCATTCGTCGCCGCACCTTTTCTCAAGTTATCGGCCACAATCCACAAATTTAGACTGTTCGGAAAGGAAAAATCCCTGCGGATTCTACCGACAAATACGTCGTCTTTCCCCTGCGCGTAACGAGGCATTGGGTATAAATTCACATCGGGGTTGTCCTGCAACTTGATGCCAGGACTGTCGTGTAAGATTTTTCGAATGTCCCCTAAGTCGAATTCCTTTTCAAAAGACAAGTTGACCGATTCCGAGTGGCCTCCCACTACTGGAACACGAACAGCTGTAGCAGTCACTTCCACAGAGTTGTCATTGAGAATTTTCTTCGTTTCCCGAGTTAGCTTCATCTCCTCCTTGGTATATCCTTCTAATTCGAAAACATCGCAATGAGGCAGGCAATTTTGATCGATGGGGTAAGGATAAACCATTGGGCCTTCTTTTCCCGCCCTTTCGTTTTCAAACTGCTCTACGGCTTGTTTTCCCGTTCCCGTGATCGATTGGTAAGTCGAGACTACGGCGCGCTTCACGCCATACTGCTTGTGCAACGGCGCGAGTGTCAGCACCAACTGAATGGTTGAGCAATTGGGGTTGGCAATGATTTTGTCATCGGCGGTCAAAGAATCCCCGTTGATTTCAGGAACAATCAATTTGTGACCAGGCGACATCCGCCACGCCGATGAATTGTCGATAACCGTGCAGCCAGTTTCAGCAAATTTCGGGGCGTACTCCAAGCTGGTATTTCCTCCTGCAGAAAAAAGCGCAATGTCCGGTTTCATGGCGATGGCTTCTTCCATTGAGTGGATGCGGTATTCCTTTCCGAGGAACTCAATGGTCTTTCCAACACTACGTTCTGATGCCACGGGTATAAGCTCCGAAACAGGGAATTTTCGTTCCGCTAAAACTTCGAGTATTACTCGACCTACCATTCCAGTGGCTCCTATTACCGCTACCTTCATATTCTTCCTGTTTTGTGTCGGTCCATAATGTCCGCTATCTACGTTCCACTTGTTTTAAAATCAGTCCCTTCGACGGAACTCAGGATATCGCATTGACATCAGTCAAATCCTTGAATTTTAATACTTCGCGCCCCTTGATATCGAACATTTTTGATCAGACATATGAGTAAATTGTCAGGCTATTATTACCACAATAACAGACGAAGAGCAAAAATACTCATCTGAGTTAGATTAATTTCTAAATAATAGTCGAACTGAGGTTAGTATATTTAAGCGTACAAAGATTTCATGAAGTCCACTCTTTCTTACGTTTTTGCCTGTTTCATTTTCCTCGCAAACTTGACCGTTTCGGCTCAAGTCAGTGATGATTTCTCAGATGGGGAGTTTACAAACAACCCCGTGTGGAACGGAAGTACAGCGTCTTTTACCGTAGACAATGAGGTGCTTAGAAGCAATGTTGACCCTGGAGACTTGTCGATTAATTATTATCTCTCCACTGAGAATAACCTGATCAACGATGTCCAGTGGGAGTTTTGGATAAACCTTGACTTTGCTACATCGGGAGCCAATTACGTTGATATTTATGCAATGGCCGACAATACGGATTTATCGGTTGCAGCCAATGGTTACTTCATTCGCTTTGGCAATACCGCAGATGAAATTTCATTCTATAGACTGTCTTCGGGTTCTGAAAGTATTTTAATTGACGGCCCCGATGGTGAACTCGGCTCGAGCAACAATATTTACAAAGTTCGACTCATTCGAACGGTTGCGGGTCTTTGGACGCTTGAGCTCGACGAGGACAATACGGGGCTTTTTTCAGCTGCGGGTAATATTACGGATAGCGACATTACCTCTGCTAGCCATTTTGGAATTAGAATTCAGCAATCAAATGCTGCTGGCCCAGTGAACAAACACTTCTTCGACGACATTGAAATCGGGCCAATACCCGTGGATGAGGATGCGCCCGAATTGATCTCAGCCAGTGCAACAAGCACAACGGAACTCGTTCTTCAATTCTCAGAAGCGCTCGACGAACCATCAGCGAACAACTCGACTAATTATTCCATAGACGGAGGAATTGGGAATCCTTCAACTGCAGTGCTTGACGGAGACGCGACCAGCACCGTGAACTTATCACTCGCTTCGCCTTTGACCAACGGGCAGGATTATACCATAACCGTCTCGGGAGTTGCTGACCTTTCGGGAAATGTGGCCACTGACGAAACGGCTGCTTTTACTTTTTTCATCCCCGACGAGCCAACTGCGGGGGATGTTATTTTCAATGAAATTTTCCCAGACCCAAGTCCAGCTGTTGGATTGCCAGAGTTCGAGTACATCGAAATATATAACCGAAGCTCTTCATTCTTTAATACGGAAGATTGGATTTTGGTGAATACTACAACGGAAAAATTACTGCCTTCAGTTTCCTTTCCACCCGATAGCTATCTAATTCTTTGTGACGCTTCGAATGTTGATGCCTTTGCATCTTTTGGAGACGTCGTTGGTATCACCTCCTTCACAGCTTTGGCAAATACGGCCGATAGCCTTAGCCTAATTGATGGGAGTGGCGAAGTTTTGGATATTGTCTCCTACACTGATGACTGGTACCAAGACCCTGTGAAAGATGACGGCGGTTACAGCCTCGAACGCATTAATCCCTTGTCTACTTGCAGCGGTGCTTTCAACTGGGCCGCCTCGAATAACACTTCGGGAGGAACTCCCGGAACTCAAAACAGCCTTTTCGACGATACGCCTGATCTGACTCCTCCAAGCGTAACTTCCGTGTCGGTAATCGATCCGCTCAACCTTTTGCTCACTGTATCCGAGCCACTCCAAGACCTCACTTCCACAACCATCAGCTTGAACCAAGGTATTTCCATCAATGACTTTTCTTTGGTGCAAGACGACCAAATCCAGGTGCTTTTGGTTGAACCCCTTCAAACGGGAGTGGCGTATGAGGTAACCGTCTTGGGATTGGTTGATTGTGAAGGCAATACTTCAGGATCTGAGACGATTCCTATTTTTATCGGTGAACTTCCTTTGCCAGGAGAGATTGTCATTTCAGAAATCATGGCTGACCCAACACCTTCGATCGGCCTTCCAGAAGGGGAGTATTTTGAGCTTTTCAATAAATCGGACAAGACGCTGGAATTACAAGGAAGTGAGCTCTCAGAGGTTTTGTTTGAAGATCCCTTAACCATTGGTCCTGGCGAATATTTAGCTTTTGCCTCTATCAATAATGCAGATTTTTTTGAGGGTCTCGATGGCATTCGTTTTCTCGATATGAGCACCTCTTTTTTCACCAATGGAGGCAAGGAACTGATTTTGACTAATTCGGAAGGAGAGCAGCTTGATTTTGTAGAATACAGCGATGATTGGTACAACGACTCCGACAAAGATGACGGAGGCTACGCGCTTGAATTGATTAACCCCAATGCCGCTTGCAGTGGCGCGTTTAATTGGTCGGCTTCCAATAGTCCGCTGGGGGGAACTCCCGCAGAGGAGAATAGTATCTTCAATGATGCTCCTGATCAAACTGCACCCACATTGGTTTCTTTTAGCATTCCTCAAGACAATGAGGTTCAACTCGAATTTTCGGAGTCCCTTGATGAAGAAAGTATCAACAGCATCGTTGCAACCTTTGCACCTGAATCTATAGTGGCGGGTATATTTCAAGTACAACCCAATGAGCTTTTGATCGAACTCATTCTTCCTTTCGAATTGGGGATTACTTATTCTTTGGAATTGACCGGGGTTACTGACTGCGCGGGAAATCAGGCTCCCGCCATCGAACTCGATATCTTACTGGGAGTTTCGCCTGTCGAGAATGAAATTCTTATCACTGAAATAATGGCAGATCCATCTCCTTCAGTTGGTCTTCTCGAGGGCGAATACTTTGAGTTATACAACGCTTCCGAGACGGCCATCGACTTATTGAATTGCTCCTTATCTGGAGTAGAATTCGAAGAATCAGTAGTGCTGGCTCCAGGAGAGTATGTGTTTTTTGCTTCAATAAGCAATCAAGTCACTTTCCTTGTATATCCCGATGTAGTCTTTTTGGAATCCATGAGTACTACTTTCCTTACGAATGGCGGGAGAGAGCTGGAATTACTGAACCCTGACGGAGTGAGAGTAGATCGAGTGAACTATGATATCTCTTGGTACAACGATTCAGACAAGGAAGATGGGGGCTATAGTTTGGAGCGTATTAATCTTTTAGAACCATGCCGCGGTGCAGATAACTGGACAGGATCGGAAGCAGATTTTGGTGGAACCCCAGGCGAACAAAATAGCGTCTACAGCGAAGAGCCGGATATTGTAGCACCTGAAGTGACTGCCGTTTATGCGCAAGGATCAAATTTGATTGAAGTGCGCTTTTCTGAAGTAATTGATAGCTTGTCAGTTCTCCTTACCGATATTACAATTACGCCAGAAATGGGGGTGGAAGCCGTTATAAACGATTCACCTGATTATACCTCTTTGTTCATCCAACTCAGCGAGTCTCTCGAGCTCGGTGTCCGATATCAATTGAGGTTGGAAGGGGTTTCTGATTGTGTTGGTAACCTGATTGAGCCTACGGAGACTTTTGATTTTGCCAATCCTGAGTCGGGAGAGCCGGGAAATTTATTGATCAATGAAGTACTCTTCAACCCTAGGACGGCAGGGCGCGACTTTGTGGAGATTTACAATGCCTCTGATAAGAACATTGGCTTGAAAAACTGGGTGCTCCAAAATGCCGATTTGACAACGAGGGTAATCAGCGAAGATCCGTTGGTGATATTTCCTGGCCAGCACATGGTTCTCACCGACGATGTGACTGCCACCATTCAGGAGTATCCTATGTCTGGTGCTTACCGCGACAATTTTCATGAGATGGAATCGCTTCCATCTTACAATAATGGCGATGGGGCAGTAATTCTGGCCGATTCTCTGGAAAACCCCGTAGACCGATTTGACTATTTGGAAGACTACCATTTCCCACTTCTCAATACGTTTGACGGAGTGAGTTTGGAACGATTGAGTTATACCCGACCTACCAATATAAGAGGGAATTGGTCGTCGGCTTCCGAAAGAGTTGGATTCGCCACTCCTGGATATGTCAATTCTCAATTTTTGCCGGAAGGCAGAGCCTCTGCGCAATTCGAATTGCAAGATGAGGTGTTCTCTCCCGACAATGATGGATTTGAGGATGTGCTATTGATCAATTACGCCTTGGATGGCCCCGATTACCTTGCTACTATTCGTATTTACGACAGCAGGGGCCGTTTGATCCGCGGGCTTACCAACAATCTTCTTTTGGGAACAGAGGGAACTTTGACTTGGGATGGGACGACGGATGATCGCTCGAAAGCGCGCATTGGCCCACATATTATCCTAATCGAAATTTTCAATCCCGCAGGCAAGACTGAGACCTTTAAAGTCCCTTGTATTGTAGCGGGAAATCTTTCCAACTAATCCATTCGGTTTACTACTTTTGTGGGCCCAAACGAAACATCTAGCATGCGCTCACCCGTCGATATATCAACCAAACTTCCGAAAGTCGGTACGACGATTTTTACAGTCATGAGCAAAATGGCTCAAGACCACGGTGCCATCAATTTATCGCAGGGATTTCCAGATTTTGATATCGATCCTATTTTGCTCGATCTGGTCACCATGCATATGAAAGATGGCAAGAACCAATATGCACCGATGGCAGGGGCAATGGTTTTGCGAGAGGCCATCGCCAAAAAGACGAAAGAATTGCACGGGGCCACGTACGATCCCGACACTGAAATCACTGTAACGGCAGGAGCCACACAGGCTATTTATACGGCTATAACAGCCCTTGTAAAGGAAGAAGACGAGGTAATCATTTTCACACCTGCCTACGACTGCTATGTGCCGCCAATCGTTTTGAATCAAGGGAAACCCGTTTACGTTCAACTCAAAGCTCCTGATTTTAAGGTTGATTGGGAGGACGTCAAAAAGGTTATCACGCGCAAAACTAGACTCATTATCATTAACTCCCCGCACAATCCTTCTGGTACTGTATGGGATGAGAATGACATGAAGGAGTTGGAGAAACTCGCTATCAATAGTGATGCCTTGGTGCTTAGCGATGAAGTTTACGAGCACATTGTCTTTGACGGAAAAAAACACTGGAGTGCTTCAAAATTTCCTGAATTGGCAAGGCGGTCTTTGGTCGTTGGCAGTTTTGGAAAAACATTTCACGTTACTGGGTGGAAGCTCGGATATATATTGGCTCCCGAAAACCTGATGAAGGAGTTTAGAAAGGTGCACCAGTACTTGGTTTACTGCGTGAATACACCAATGCAGTTTGCTATAGCCGATTACCTCGAAAATCCTGATCGCTACAACAATATCGCGGCAATGTATCAGCGCAAACGAGATACTTTCCTTAGTTATATCGAGGATTCCCGTTTCAAGGCATTGCCTTCTTCGGGGTCTTATTTCCAGTTGCTAAATTATTCTGCCATTAGCAAAATGGGCGAGGTAAAATTCGCAGAGAAGCTTACCAAAGAGCACGGCGTAGCATCCATACCTGTATCGGTATTTTACCATCAACCGGTAGAGCAATATATGTTGCGATTCTGCTTTGCCAAGTCAGATGAGACTTTAGAAAAGGCTGCGGCCATTCTCAGAGAATTATGAGCAAATCTTCAACACTCAAGCTTGCCCTCCTCCAAACGGTATTGCATTGGGAGTCTGTTGAAGAAAATCTAAAAATGGTCGAACGGAAGGTAGAACTCCTATCTGAGGACTTGGATCTTGTTGTTCTTCCCGAAATGTTCTCTACTGGTTTTACCATGAATCCGTCTAAGGTGGCCGAGGAGAATAGTGGTGAAACCATGAGTCGACTAATAAAATTATCTATCGAGAATGATTTTGCCATTTGCGGAAGCTTTGTAGCCAAAGAGAACGGGAATTATTTCAATCGCTTTTTCTGGATAAATGAGGGCAAACTTGAATACACTTACGATAAGCGCCACCTCTTTCGCATGGCGGAGGAAAACAAGGTGTACAGCCAAGGAATGGCCGATGTGAGGATTAAATTCAAGGGCTGGAATATCATGCCTCGGGTCTGTTATGATCTTCGCTTTCCAGTTTGGTCGCGCTCTAGCGATGTTGATCTCCAAATCTATATAGGCAATTGGCCAGCAGCCAGAGTAGCCGCATGGGATAAGTTGCTATTGGCAAGAGCCATAGAGAATCAATGCTACATTATAGGGGTGAATAGAATCGGTGAGGATGGAAATGGCATTCCATACTGCGGCCATTCTATTGCCATTGATGCGAAAGGAGATCCTATATCTAAAACTGGTAATGAGAGCGAAGAATGGATTTTTTCGAGCCTAGATCTGGATTCTTTGAATGATTTCAGGAAGAAGTTTCCCGTTGCGCTAGACGCAGATCAGTTTGATATTATTCCATAAGGAATCGGGGCGGGAGTCCAGTCTATTTCCAAGTCCCAATTGGACCTAACTTCAATTTCTTCAGGATAGAATAACCTCTCCTCGGGCTGCGCTCCAAATTGATAATTTCCAGTATCCCATTCGCCGTTTCCGTTGGCATCAAAGTTCAAACGTAGATTGTATTTTCCTGGTTGAAGTTGTTTAAACTTCAAGGTGTTTCTTCCATTGAGTGGTTCGGATTGAAGCACTTTCCCCCTCTCATTGGTGAATTCAAAGACGGGGCTGGACGTTGTTTGAATCAGACTGTCATTAATGGTAACTGTCAAGTCACCGTAGTATTCTTCGTCTTCAAGCTTAAATTCGAAACTCGTGCTGTCGCTGTAAATTCCGTAGAGATCTTTAATCGCACCCTCTTTCATGATCACCTGATAGACGGAGGTTGGTTTTTTCTCTAAATGAATAAAAAAATGAAGGCCACTGACGGACTTTTTGAATGCTTGCGGCAAGATTTCCAAGCTGTCTTCGAGGATTATAATTAAATTAGTGTCCAGCTCTTCCAGCGGATTCGAAAGGTTGATTTTGATCTCTTCGTATCGATCCAACCGCTTCTGCTGCAAATTGGAGGTAATCTTAAGTTTTGGCTCCTGCCTAAATTTTGGATCAATCTCAGGATACCAAAACGAGGTGTCTTGAATGGCATCTCCATCCTGAATGATCACCTCAATTTCTTCAATAGGATTTTGCTTCAAGTAAAGTGGAATCCATGAGGTCAGAGTATCCCTGGTCGCGTTGAGAAGATTGAGCGCTGGAAGTACGATTCCGCTTTCTACTTCTCTAAAAACGAGTTCAGGCTTCTCTGTTGGTAGATTGAAGATGGCTTGATAGAATCCGTAGTCCTTCTTCTCTGTTCCAGCAATAAACTGAGTGGTGTCTTTTTCGGTAAAAGCAGGGACGATGAGCTGAGTTTCCGTGGAATCGGCAATTCCCGAAGAAATGCGATTTGGAGAAAAACCTATTATTTCAGGCGGCCCGTCGTAAGTATAGTTAGAGGCTTGTTCAGAGAGGACAAAGAACTTAAAGTCGCCTTCTGGTAAATAGCGCAACTGAAATAAGCCTTCCTCATTGGTCAAAGCGAAAAAATCGGGAGGAGTAGTGCGTGGCAAGCTGTCCTCTTCTCCTCTATACAACAAAACCGAAGCGCCTGCGAGGGGTTTGTTATCAGAAGCCATTAGAACTTTTCCTGAAATGGAGAGGGAGTCGATCAGGTCGCCAGTCGAGAATACGTAGAGTAAATCAGAGTTGATATTTGACTCGTTCAAATCAGAAATGGCCGTACCAAAATTGAACTGATAGGTGGTATTCGGAAGTAAATCCTCCTCCCATTCAATGATCATCGTTTTGCTTTGCAGCGAATATCCGGGTGGCTCGCTCAATAGAGGTGATACGATCAATTGTTCCGAAATATTTTTGACTTGAATGAATTCGTCAAACTCAATTTCGAAGCGATTTCCTGAAAAGTTGGTGCTAAGATTAGGAGGGGCGTATTTCACGACCTGGGGTGGAATGATGTCTTTTTCTCCCCCAGTGAGACTGTTTTGTTTTGCACAACCCAAGGTCAGTGCTACGGCGAACAACAAAAAGATTCTCACTTTAAGGGGATAAGATTGGTGATGATCTTCGAGAGTTTTTCCAAAGCCAACTGATCGTTTTCTCCAAAGTCGCCTACCGAGCTGCTATCCACATCGAGAACCATAGTCACGTCTCCCTCTTTATTCAGAATAGGAACCACAATTTCTGATTGAGAATGGGGGCTGCAAGCGATATGGCCAGGAAAGTCATGCACGTTTTGAACGAGAATGGTTTTGTTTTCACTCCAAGCTGTGCCGCAAACACCTTTGCCTTTGGCTATTCGTGAGCAAGCTACTGGACCTTGAAAAGGCCCCACTACTAATTCCCCCTCTTTTACGAGATAGAACCCAACCCAAAAGTAACCTTCCAGTTCTTTTAGAATGGCCGCGATATTGCTCAAGTTGGCAATCAAATCAGTTTCACCTGAAACGACGCCTTTTATTTGTTGGAGAGCATGGTCGTAGTTGCGATTCATGGCGCAAAGATAGATCAAATTTAAGCTGTAGCGAGTGTGAGAAAGCTCAGTTTTGTTGGCCCCGCTTCGAGAATTGTATGTCCGCAAGCTTCCATTGTTGAACCTGTAGTCACCACATCATCAATCAGTAAAATGTGTTTTCCTGAAATTCTTTCTGGGTTTGGTATGGAAAAGATTCGTTCGACATTTTCCCATCTCTCAAATCGGCCTTTTTTGGTTTGAGTGGAATTGTTAGAGATGCGTTTTACAAAATCCGAGCCTATCTCGGCACCAAAGTATTTATTCAGCCCTAAAGCTATTGAGGTACACTGATTGAATCCACGGATTCGTTGTTTTGATTGATGAAGCGGAAGCGGAATAATGACATCAGGAGCCGTGTAGCCTTCGTTCATAAGGTCTTTGGCGTATAGCGCGCCGAGTCTTTTGCCGATATCTTGTCTGCCGCTGTACTTTAGGTGGTGGAGAAAGGCTCTAGCAGAATTTCCACGGGCAAAATAAAGGAAAGCGGAAGCGGAATCGATTTGAATTCTACCTCGAAATTTATTGAAAACGGGATTGGCTTCTAGACGATGATAATTCGTCCGAGGTAATTTTATAAGGCAGTCGATACAAATAGTGTCTTCCGATGCGTTGAGAGGTTGAGCACAACCGATGCATATTGAGGGAAAGAACAGCTTCCCGAAATCGCTCAACCAACCAAAATGGTACTTTTGCGTGATTTTATTCCAAGTTTTCTGTTTCATCACTGAAAGATACTGAAAACGAGTAATTTTGATACTCATTAAAGAATTAATACTATGACGGATAATACTGATTCCAAGAGCAAGAGACTTCTCATAGCAGTTGTCATTTTGGCCATAACTACTGTGGTCTTAGGAATACTGGTATTTACTAAATCTCAAACCGTAGAGGTGAAAGAAGATGCAATCTCAGGATTGCGGTTGGAACAACTTGAGCTCCAGAATGATTTGCAAGACATGCTAATACAGTACGATACAGTAACTGTTGCAAACGGTCAATTGTCTGCAGAGATTACTGCCCAACAGGAGCAAATCAAAGACATGCTGAAGGAAATTGAGAAGCACAAAGATGATGCTTACATCATTTCTAAACTCAAAAAGGAAGCGGGTACACTGCGCGATATCATGAAAGGATATTTGGTAACCATCGACTCGCTGAACACGATGAACCAAGACTTGATTAGGGACAACGACTATCTGGCTGGAGAACTCATTGATGCAAAAACAAAAACCAAGCAGCTGGAAAGCTCCAAAGAGAATTTGGAAAGTATTGTAGCTACAGGTTCCATTCTTCAATCATTGGAGATGACAGCTGTGGGTCTGATAATGAGGAATAACGGAACGCAAAAAGAGACGAATCGAGCGAACAAAACGGAGATAATAAGAACCTGTGCCAAGATTGGCGAAAACCGAATCGCTAGTGCTGGCCGTAAAACCATTTACCTCAGGATTATTTCTCAAGATGGGGTGGTGTTGCAGCCAGAAATGGCAGATGATCAAAGTTTCGATTTTGACGGAGTGAGCGGAAAGTACACCGTGAAGCGCGCATTTGATTACACCAATGAGTCCGTTGATGTTTGTGTGTTCTTCAACGTTCCTGCGGAATTTGAAATGCCCGAAGGAAACTATATCGTAGAGATGTATGAAGGAGGAGCTTTGATTGGAAGGGCAGATTTTGATTTAAAATAATTATTTGTCCATACCCTCAATAGTCTGAACCAGAAAACTCGATAACAACGCGCACGAAGTTTTAAAAATGAAGGGGTTGACCGCGGTCAATGACTGTTTTTTAAAACAAGTTCTTAGACCAAGCCAGCGGCATGGTGGAAGGAAGATAGCGGGTTGCATAGACAGACTCCAACTAGAAGAAGGCTCTCACCTGAACATTCCCAGTATGGATGGATCGAGTTTCTTCAGATTTTCGACCGTTATAGGTTAAGCTGAGCTGAAGGTTCTTTCCTAAGTTTCTTTGCACTCCTGCCGCCCAGGTTATATTTTGACCGTTTTGTAGTCCTTCGAGCATCTCGTAGGATAAGCTATTGTTTACCCCTCCCACATAGTCGATAGTAATGTAATTTATCTGGGCAAAGTAGGTGCCTTTTTCAATTTTACTCAAGCGCAAGTCGGCACCGAAGTCGACTATTTCCGCCTCTTCGCCGCCCAGGTTTTGTGCATTCTCTTTTAGGGTGTATGTGCCTGAAAGGTTTGCCCTGAACGCCGTGCTGGGCTGGTATGAGAAAGTGGGCTTTAACGAAATGTAGCCGATTGAGTAGTTGCGTCCTTCTAGAAAGTCTGAACCACTTAAACGCTTCCCCGTTTCTTGCTCTATAATAGCCCCATATTTAGCGGTGAAGTTATACCGCAAGCGCATAATATGAGCGGTGTTTTCTCGCTCTTCAAAACCTGATGTAAGCGGAGTCTTGCTTGTTTGGTCGCTGAAGGTATAGTCCACACCAAACTTGGAACTCGTTCGATTAAAGAAAAAGGTGTTTCGAATGCTTGACGATTGAGAGATCAAATTTTCCGTTCCCGAGGGATCTGCAAAAGGGTTGAAACGATCTACCTCATCTTCCTGTCGTGTTTTGCGCTGAATACGGAATGCGGTCTGGTTGCTAAATTTGGCCAGTATTTTCTTTACGCCTTCTTCTTTCATCCATATCCCCGCAGGACTAATATTCAGGCTCTGTGAAAACTGGTTGGAATAAGCTCTTTGATAGTCATCTGTGGGTGTAAATATTCTCAAGTATCGCTCGCCATCTTCTGGCCTGGCAGTCTCAAATTCGTTCAGTTCTTTTATTCCGTTGTCATTGTAATCGATCCAAGTAAATGGCGCTTGTCCCGTAGGGTCTAGAATGTAGATGAACTCTTGTCTGCGCTCAAGCCCCGATCCGATTTCATAAAAGGTATTCGTCGTGATTGTATTTTTAAAAAATCTACCCGCATACTCTATCCTCATCAAAAGAGTTTCTTCGGGCTCCTGCGTTGTGGATTCTTCATCTACAATTTCCAGTATCCTATTTGAAACAGTGGCCTTCAGGGTGTTTTTTGGGTTGCCCATTAAGGATATTTCCGCACCATAATGGATGGCATGTGTACTTTCGGAGTAGTCGTCAAAGGCTGCGGCAAAATCTGTTCTTTCGCGGTAGAAGACTTTATAACCGAAGTCAGATGAGTCGCGGTTGGCGATGTAAAATTGCCAGTCATAAAATTTATAAGCTGCCGAAGAGAGCGTATCGCTACCAGGCGAAAAGCGGAGGTTATCTTCCCGTTCGTCTGTGAAGCCAATTTTTGTAATCCAGAAGTCTTTTTCGACGAGTGATTTGTGACGAGTAAATCGAGATTTAATGGCACCTTCCGTTTCGAGTAAACTACCGATAAACCAGCCCCTGAACCCGTCTAAATTTAAGTTAGCATTCAAATTGTTTTTAATACCCGTGTAGTCGCTTCCTGCATCGAAGCGGTCGAGAGAATATGTCAGGTTGTACTTGTCGAGCTTCTTAATTCCTAGGACACCTGAAATGATATTTTGCGCGTTGTTTTCGAGGCTGTCATTCAAGTTCCAGTTGCGGGTAAACTCTACTGAGCGATAAGGTTCAATCGGTCTAAAGTTTTTCCCTCTTGACTCCACCATTGCCCGACCAAATACTTCTGCTGCTTCAGGTTTCTTCGAGAGAGGTTCAATATGCTCAAATTTAGCAAACAAGCCGTGGCTCAAATTGTCAGTGTCTCCGGTTTCCGAAAAGGTATTTTGATCATCATTGGAAAAGCCACCCTCTATGCTTGCCGATGTTCTTTCGGTAAATTTCCCATTGGCTCCTGCCATAAGCAGTTGATTTCTTTTAGGGGCAATGAGTTGGCGCACGGGAGCGTAATTTCCATTCCGAAATACTTGCCCACCGATGACAGTTGGTTCTACCCAGCTAAATATTCTACCAGTTGCATCAAACCCCACTTGCTCATAGTCTCCGTTTCCTTCGCCGACCTCGCTAAAGCTGACATTATACATTGGAGTGGTGGGGGCCGTGACTCGCACAAAAATTGAATCGAAACCGAGAGAATCAATCAAGGTATAGAGAACGCGGTCATTGCTGTATTCAAATACTTCCTCAAACCCAGGGGAAATGGCAAATTGAGGATTGTCTCCTGCATTGCTCAAGATGATCCTATCCTCATCGGTTAAGTCTTGCTGGAGAGGTTGATTCTTTGCGTCCTGTTCGCTAAAAAAATTAACGAAAAATTGAAAACGATCGTTTTCTACTCCTGTAGAAGTTTGAACAAGGCTGCGGGTATAATTCGCATCTGTGTACTGAAACTCGACTGCGATGCGCTTGTCCTTGTTAATTAGCTGATTGGCCGTGAAGGTTATTTCAGCGGTGTTGTAGTCAATAACATAGTCGTTTTGCTGGCCTCGTTTCATCTCCTTTCCGTCTATGAAAACGCGCTCGGTTCCCGCTAAGATGATGATGAAGGCTTCGTTTTCATTTCCGCGCATGCGATATGGACCTTGGTTTCCTTCTGATCCCTGAATGATTTTTCTGGCAAATTTTCCACGTGAGATTGCTGCACTCGTTTGGGTAAAAAAGGTGTAGTTGCCTGTCCCCATTTTACGACGAGTTTCATAGGACGCGCCTTGGGCTCTTTTGAAATAGGTCGAGAAATAGCCTATTGGTCTTTGAATTATAAAGTCACCCGCGGTAAGCTTATTCTTGTCATCGTAGAGCTGAATGAAGACTTGATCAAACTCTTGCAATTGAGCTGTATTGCCTTCTGGCTGAATGGGAATATTGTCGTCAGTAACGGAAGCGAGCACACTAATTTCGTCGGTGAGTTTCCCACTGAGTTGAAGGCTGAGTGTGCTGTTTACGGTCAGATCCTGGTTGTTACCAAAGCCCAATCCGCGCGAGATACTCCCAGTTTTGTTCAACCGCGTAGAACCAAAAACTGATTCTTGCTGTGCTTCGGGCCGAAAAGTATATGGGTCGGAGTAGTAATCCTCTCTTTTCTGTATGATCGACGGCGAGCGTCTCTGATACTTTCGAGTAAGATCGATTTCCAAGACACGGTAAGACACGCCTATTTTTTTTGGCGCTGGACCCTTTTTCCATATCAGTTTGGCCTCTGCGGGCAACACGAAATACAATGAGTCGGGCAAGATTTCCCCATTTGATTTAACAACAAATGAGCTTGGATCAATACTTAGTGTGTCAAGAGTTATGGTGTCGCCTTGAGGGAAGACTATTTTGCTTCTGAATGACCCAAAATCTTGCGCGCACAAGTTTGAGGTACCGCCAGCGAGCGCGATAAGCAACAACCCTAAGAATGCCGTTTTCTTTAGACGACAAAAGCACGGTAGTAGGGGGAATCTCTTAACTTTGAGGACCTGAAAAAACATCGATTCGCCTAAGTGGCATTTAAGAATACGCAATTTGAAGCTTAAAATTATATCCTACAATGTGAACGGCATTCGTTCAGCTATTCGAAAAGGGTTTTTCGAGTGGCTCAAGGACGAATCACCTGACATAGTTTTACTACAAGAAACCAAGGCAAAGCCCGAACAAGTTGACCTTTCGGGAGCAGAGGAGCTAGGTTACAAATCCTATTTTCACAGTGCTGAGAAAGCGGGTTATTCGGGGGTGGCAATTTTAAGCAAAATAGAACCCGATAATGTAGTGGAGGGTTGCGGCATGGAGAAATACGATCGTGAAGGCCGCGTCCTAAGAGCCGACTTTGGAGATTTATCTATTATGAGCACCTACTTTCCTTCTGGCAGCAGTGGAGAAATCCGTCAATCTTTTAAAATGGATTTCTTGGCAGACTTTTCCTCATTCATTGAGGAGCTTAAGAAAGTAAGACCGAACCTCGTTATTGGAGGAGATTACAACATTTGTCACCAAGCTATCGATATTCATAATCCTGTTTCGAATAAGAAATCCAGCGGTTTTCTTCCTGAAGAGAGAGAATGGGTCAGTCGATTCTTAGAATCGGGTTTCATAGATTCTTTCAGAAATGTAAACGGCGATGTCATTGATAAATATTCTTGGTGGACTTATCGATCTGGCGCGCGAAAAAAGAATTTAGGCTGGCGCATTGACTACCATATGGTGTCCCAACCTCTGGAAGAATCAATCGTTAATTCCGAGATACTCTCGGGCGTGGTCCACAGCGATCATTGTCCTGTTTTCCTAGAACTCAAATTAAATGAATAGAGCATTTCCTTCATTTCTAAACCGCTTTTTACTCGTAGCTTTTTTGTTTTTTCTCGTTAACGGGTGTGATAATTCACACACGGGAAACAGCGGAGCAAATGGCGAAGTGAACCACGAATTGAGTGGAGGTCTTTTTAAAATGAGTCTTTCTGATAATGTTCTGAGCATTTTCCCGCACAACTTGGTTGATGCAGCGGCTTTTAACCTAATGAATCAAGTCTATGAAGGTCTCTTCGAGCTCGATGAAAAGACGAAAAAGTTTAAACCTAAACTAGCAGAATCATATACGGTTAGTGAAGACGGTAAGGTCTACACTATCGTTCTTAAAGAGGGAATCTTTTTTCACGATGATCCTATTTTTCCAGAAGGGAAAGGAAGGGAAGTTAGAGCTGAAGACGTTATTCAATGCTTCACTAAACTCTGTGAGCCATCAGAGAACAATGCTCTCTATCCTTTTGTGATTGACCTTATCGAAGGAGCCTCTGAATTCAGACAAGCGAAGATTCAGGGCGAAGAAACATCTGATAGTCCTAAAGGACTGCGACTAGTGGACGATTATACGTTTGAAATCGAACTTAAATACCCCACTCCAAACTTCTTAGCTATTCTGACTCATCCATGCTTCTGGATTTTCCCAGAGGAGCTATATCAGTACGAAGACCAGATTAATAACTGGTGCATTGGTACAGGCCCATTCAAAGCATTCACCATCAAAATGAACGATGTCATCATCTTTCAGCGAAATAAAAAGTATCGGGAGATAGATAGCTTGGGGCGATCGCTTCCTTACTTGGATGCAGTTCGCTGCAACTTTATAGAGAATGAGAGAGATCAACTCGATGCATTTCTCGACGGAAATCTCGACTTGGTTTTTAGCGTTCCCAGAGACAATATCCAGCAATTGGTAGAGTCGGCTGAAAACGAGAATACTTCATACAACATATTGACCATTCCGGGAATGCGTGTTGAATACTATGGTTTTCAGCATCGGAGTGAGTTGTTTGGAAATGCAGACGTTCGCAGGGCAATCAATTATGCTATTGATAGACAATTCTTGGTGGATAGTGTCCTTAAAGGTTTTGGAGAGCCAGCCATTTATGGTTTTGTCCCTCCTTCGGTTCCTGGATACGATGCCAATAGTATTGGCGGCTTCACCTTCAATCCTGTCCGAGCTAAAGAACTATTGATAGGTGCGGGATATGAGGATTCTCAAAGTTTTCCTGTGTTGACTATCCAGATTAATGATGGCAATCCTACGGCCCTTGAAGTTGCTGAGGCGGTTCAAAAAATGCTAGCTGATAACCTCAGTATTACAGTGGAACTGTCAATTCTACCTAGGAACAAGCACTACGAGGAAATTGAATTGGGAAATGTGGCGATTTGGAGGGATGGCTGGATTGCAGATTATCCAGATCCTGAGAACTTTTTGAAACTATTTCATGGTAAGCTAGTGCCAGACGATTCTGTGAAGGCTTCTTATTTGAACACGGTAAGGTTCAATGACCCCAACTTTGACGAATACTTTGAGCTTTCCACCAGAGAATCGAACTCCAAGATAAGGCAAGAATTGTTGCTTAAAGCGGACAGTATAGTTATGGATAAGGCTGCAGTAGCTCCTCTTTACTACGAAGAATGGGTTTGGCTAGTAAACAAACGAGTTCAAAACCTTTCGGTAAGCCCAATGGGAAATCTTGATCTTTCTCAAGTTTACCTATTGCCAGAGCAAGAATAAGACTTGCTATTCATTTTTAAGAAGAAATTCTTTTGCAAACGGCAATAGGGTTTCAAAGACAGGGATCTCCGTCTCCGTCTCAATCAGATACGTGTTGATCTCATTCTTTTCTCGGTACTGCATCTTCAATTCACGAAAGTTCGGGAATCTACCTGTCGTCCTTTCATCCAAAAACTCAGTCATCACATCTTTGTATGACTCACTTTCATAAGGTCTTCTTACAAAGCGATATCTATACTTGTAGATTCTGGTTTTCCCAGAACTATTTAAAAGGATTAAGCCTCCGCGGCTTTCAGGACTCACTATTCCAACAGGGCGAATGTTGATTTGCTCCAGTAAGTTTTCCTTTTCAGAAACCCCTAGTTGATAGGTGTAAGACAGTTTTTCTAGGGCAAATTCAAGCACGTCATTCAGTGTGCCCATTACCCCGTTATCAGCGAGTTGCTCTCGGGTTAATCTCAATTGATTAAAATCAACTCCGATCAAGTCTGTTCTTAACTCACTTTCGAGACTAAGTAAACTCTGTTTGTAAAGGGTTAGCTTCCTTAAATGGCTTTGAATGTCAGGGAGGTAGGGGAATATCATGGATTCCTCAAAGCGTTTTTCGGCTTGAGAGGTGTAGGCCAACACTTGGTAGGTTTTATACTCATAATCGAATATGGGCTCGATTAGCCAATCATTGCTAAGGCTGCTCATAGCTTATAATACTCTTTTAGTGAATAAAAGTTCCTGACCCTTGCTGTAAGCAGAATAAAAGGTAAGAAATTTGCTGTAGCATTGTCTAGTATTCTAAACTGATCACTTATGTCTTATTCGTATTCCAAAGTAATTCTTCTCGCACTCACCCTTGTCATGTTTGCATCATGCGTTCCCAACAGAAAGTTTATGGACGTAGCACAAAAACAAGAGGTCGCCGAACGAGAGAATGAGCAATTGCGCCTCGAAAACCAAAAATTGACTACAGAGGTCAATGAGTTCGATACGAAATACAACGTGTCTGAAAGAAAAATTGACGCACTCAAATCTGATACATCTGTATTGGGAAGTAGTTTGCGCATTTTGCGAAAGCAATACGACAAGATCAACTCATTAAATGATCAACTGCTCACTAAAACGGCAAGCTTGCGAGAAGGCACTGAAGCCGAGAAGCAAACTTTGATGGCAGAGCTTGAGGCTGTGCGTTTGGCCCTTTTGGAAAAGGAAGATGCATTGAATGAATTGGAAACAGCACTGAATGTAAAGGAGGAAGAGCTTGTGGAGAGAGAAGCAAAGCTGGAAGAATTGCGTTCTATGATAAATGAGAAAGACTCGCTGATGAATGCTTTGCGCAAAAGCGTCTCAGATGCCTTGATGGGTTTTGAAGGAAATGGCCTCACTATAGAAAAGCGAAATGGCCGAATCTATGTCAGCATGGAGGCTAAGCTATTGTTTGCGACAGGAGCTACTGATGTAGACAAGAAAGGCCAAGAAGTAATTATCGATTTAGCTAGAGTTCTGGGAAACAGAGATGATCTGGACATAGTCGTGGAAGGTCATACTGATGCTGATGAATTTCAAAGAGCAACATATCCAAGAAATAACTGGGACTTGAGTGTCCTAAGGGCAACGTCTGTAGTTAATATTATGCTGGCCAATTCTGATTTGAATCCCGAATCATTAAGTGCCGCAGGAAGGAGCCAGTACCAGCCAGTAGACCCGAATAATAAGGCAAAGAATCGTCGAATTGAGATTATCCTTTCTCCTAAGTTGGATGAGCTGCTTGAAATGGTGGGTGGTGACTAACCGAACATTTCCGCCAGCATATCCCTCACATGCCCCACTGAGTGGATTTCCATTTTACCCGCAAGGGCTGACTTGGATAGTTGGTGATGTTTGGAGATGAAGATAGATTTGAATCCAAGCTTATCTGCCTCCGCAATTCGTTGCTCAATTCTATTAATGGGTCTTATTTCACCAGACAGGCCAACTTCACCCGCAAAACAAGTTTGACGGGGAAGGCTTAAATCTTCGCTGGAAGACAAAACTGCCGCCACTACCGCGAGATCAATTGAAGGATCATGGATTTTGAGTCCTCCGGCAATATTCAGAAATACGTCTTTACCTGCCAGTTTAAAGCCGCATCGCTTTTCTAGAACAGCCAGTAGCATGTTGAGTCGCTTCACATCATATCCAGTTGCAGAGCGCTGAGGTGTTCCGTATACCGCCGTACTCACCAAAGCTTGCACCTCAATAATTAATGGGCGAATTCCTTCAATAATCGCAGCTGCTGCTGATCCACTCAAATTGTCTGCATACCCACTTAGCAGCAGCTCAGAGGGGTTGTCAACGATTTGCAGCCCCGAGCCTTCCATTCGATAGATGCCTAGCTCATTGGTGCTGCCAAAGCGATTTTTGGTGCATCGCAGCAATCGAAAAACATGATTCTGATCTCCTTCAAAGAGAAGAACAGCATCTACCATGTGCTCCAAAACTTTTGGGCCCGCGATGTTGCCTTCTTTTGTAATGTGACCGATTAAAAAGAGAGTGACTCCTTCTTCTTTAGCGAACCGCATGAGGCGAGCAGCGCTTTCTCTAATTTGACTAATGGATCCTGGGGAAGATTCAATCCACGAAGCATTCAGGGTTTGAACGGAATCAATTACAATGAAATCTGGCTTTAGGTTTCCTGCGTGTTCGATGATAGCGTCAGGATCGGTTTCGGTGAGGAGGTAACAATTTGGGTTTAAGTTTCCAATTCGTGAGGCGCGATCAGCGATTTGAGCTTTACTCTCCTCTCCAGAGACATAGAGCACATTCGCCTTGTCATACTTTAAGGCAGTTTGAAGTAGAAGAGTCGATTTACCAATACCTGGTTCACCCGCTATTAGAACCAAAGACCCAGGAACCATTCCGCCACCCAAGACGCGGTCAGCCTCTGAATCACCTGTGTGGTTTCGTTTACCGCTTTCACTTTGTACCTGGTTTATAGCAACGGGCAGACTTTCCTTTTTCCTTTCTGAAGAGAATCCTTTTTTGGATTTCACCACGGTCTCCTCCGCAAAGGTATTCCACTCGTTACAAGACGGACATTTCCCTTGCCATTTTGGCGATTCAAAACCACAGTTCTGGCAAAAGAAAACAGATTTAGATTTAGCCATTTTTTGACTTTTTAATAATCGCTGTCGTGCTGTATCCATCTACCAATGGAATGGAGGCGATACTTTTACCGTTAACACGTTGAATGTCCGAACCCACTATGTAATTCTTGGTCGCGGGATCCTCTTGATCGGGATCATAGTCCCCACCTTTTACCAAGACATCAGGTTTGATACTTTTCACCAATTCATAAGGCGTGGCATCGCTGAAGATGACAACCGCATCAACACATTGAAGGGCCGCCAGAACCATAGCGCGATCTTGCTCTCCATTGATGGGTCGTTCGGGTCCTTTGTTCAATGTCTTTACTGAAGCATCAGAATTAACCCCGACTACCAAGAAATCTCCTAGTTCACTGGCAAGATTGAGTAAAGTAACATGTCCTCTGTGAAGAATGTCAAAGACTCCATTGGTAAAAATGATGCGTTTGCCTTTGGTTCTGAGCCTCTGAGCTAGAGCTTCTAATTTGTCAATTTCGACAATCTTCTCTGTAACTCTATCCAGTCTGTTCATTGAGGCGATTTTTATTGAATATAGGTATGATTAGCATACACAAACCGCCTACCAAAAGAATCATAATGGTTTGGGAGAACCAGAGAATCCACCCCAAAGCGAATCCACTTTCAGCGGCTACGCCGTAAAGCAAAAGTGCTTGCATAATGCCGACGGGAAAAGCTCCGATTCCACCCGGAATAATGACGATGGAAAAACTTCCCAAAACGAAACCCGCAAATACTGCACTGATGCCTACATCCGCTGTCTCTTCCAGTGCATAGAAGCAAACACTGAACATAGCGATATACAGCCCCCAAATGGCCAAAGTAGCTATGAGATACAGCCATCGCTTTTCCATTCTTACGATGCTCCGCAACCCTTCCAACAATTCATTAATGAAGCTGCGGATTTTGCCAACCAAAGGAATATGCGAGTACTTTTTTAACAAGTAAAACCCTAAAAAAAGAAGTGCAATTCCAACGAGTCCTACTGCTAACAATATAGGCGCCTCGAACTTGCTTTGAATAACACTTACTAATTCAAGTGCATATTTCTCAAGTAGATCATATTGTAGGATAAGGGTAGCAAAAGTGATGAGCAATAGAATGATAAAGTCAAGAGCTCGTTCAGAAAGGATGGAGCCAAATGATTTTTGGAAAGGAATGCCCTCGTATTTTGAAATGGCAGCAGCTCTGCTTACTTCACCTACTCTAGGAAGAGCGAGATTGACAATATAGCCTATCATTACTGCCATGAAATTATTGGCGAGATGTGGAGAATAGCCCATCGCCTCAAGTTGAAATTTCCACCGGAAACCTCTAATCCAATGACTTAGCAGGCCCATGAAGAATGATAAGACTACCCAAAAATAGTTGGCGCTTTCGAAAGCATTAAAGAGTTCAACTCTTTGGACGGGAGTGAGTTGGTTGTAAATATGCCATACCAAATAAACCCCCAGACCAACGGGAATAATAATTTTCAATATTTGAATGGCCTTTTCTTTAAACATGACGGTCTAGGTTCAAATCTTCATGTTATCTAGGAGTCTCACCTTCCCGATTTTTGCGGCTAAAAGTGCTAATCGCTCTCCATTCTTGCTCTTTTCGGTCGGTGGGCCAAAACTTTCGGGATCGACAACCCTGAGATACTCCAAATCAAGTTCGGGATATTTGGTCAAATAATTCTTTCCAAGGTTTTCAAGTTCCAGATGACCCAAGGAGGCACTATTTTCTGACAATAATTTCAGCGTTTTTGATAGATGCAGGGCCAAGCTTTTTTCATCCTTTGAGAGTAGCTTATTCCTGGAGCTGAGCGCTAACCCGTCCTCATCCCTTACCGTATCGCACCCAATAACTTCAACGCCTAGATTGTAATTCTTGTTCAATTCCTTTATGATTCTATACTGTTGAAAATCTTTCAGTCCAAAATAAGCTCGATGGGGTTTAACTATTTCGAATAACCGTTTCACTACGGAGGCAACGCCATTAAAATGCCCTGGGCGAAAAGCTCCTTCTATCACGTAGGATATTTCTCCAAGCTCGTAGTGATGTTCGTCTTTTTCAGGGTAAATCTCGGTGTTGCTTGGTAAAAACAGATAATCAACCTTCACCGATTCCAGTAGCTCAAGATCCTCTTGAACTTCACGAGGATACCTATCAAAGTCCTTATGGTCATTGAATTGAGTGGGATTTACAAAGATTGAAACAACGGTAATGTCATTTTCGGAAGAACTTTTTTCTACTAAGCTCAAATGACCTTTATGTAATGCTCCCATTGTGGGAACAAACCCAATCGATTTTTCTGGCGATTTTTCAGCCAGAGAAGCCATTTCACCTGCCTTTCTGATCACTATCATATGCTTCCGAAATGAAGGAAATTGCGAATCGAAATTCCTTAGCAAAGGTCGCCAAAGCTAATGAATAGATTGAGAATCCGAGAAAATTTAGTTATTTTTGTACTATCTAAAACAATTCCCAGCATTTTATGAAGAAGACGAGAGTTTTGTATGTGTCACAGGAAATCACACCTTTCCTGCCGAAGAATGAATTGTCAGAAGTTTCTAGGAATTTACCTCAAGGAATTCACGAGAAAGGCAAAGAAATCAGAGTTTTCATGCCAAAGTATGGTTCCATTAATGAGCGTAGACACCAGCTGCACGAAGTAATTCGTCTGTCTGGAATGAACTTAGTAGTGAATGATACCGATCACCCTCTTATAATAAAAGTGGCCTCTATACCTACAGCACGTATGCAGGTTTACTTCATTGACAACGAGGATTATTTTCAGAGAAAGGCTGTGCTTTCTGACAAGAAGGGCAAGTTTTTCAAGGATAACGATGAACGTTCGATTTTTTTCTGTCGAGGAGTTTTGGAAACAGTTAAAAAACTTGGCTGGGCCCCTGACGTTATTCATTGCCATGGGTGGTTCACTTCGTTTTTACCTCTTTACTTGAAGAAATTTTACAACGAGGATCCTCATTTTGCTGATTCCAAAGTTGTTTTCTCGGCTTATTCTCGAGATTTCGAAGGGAAACTGGACAAAAAGGTGGCTGAGAAACTGAAGTTTGATGGTTTCTCTGATGAAGATTTGGGAGATTTGAAGAATGGTGATGTTGAC
Organism: Cryomorphaceae bacterium; assembly: GCA_047632755.1. Taxonomy (GTDB): domain Bacteria; phylum Bacteroidota; class Bacteroidia; order Flavobacteriales_D; family Cryomorphaceae; genus JAKVAV01. Next base: position 16,088 of record JBLIDT010000001.1, on the reverse strand, counting down.
TTCGAAACTTTGACGAAATTTGCATTTAAATATGCGGATGGTGTTATTGAAGCCAGCGATGATCTGTCGGATGGTATTAAGGCAGAAATTAAGGCCTTCGATAAACCTAAGCTCGAATACTGCGAACCTGAAAATTGCGTTAAAAACTACAGTGATTTCTACGACGAAATACTTGAAGAAAATCCTATTCTCGCTGAATAGACTTAAATACTGTAATATGTTGAATTTAGATAAGCGGCCGCGCAAGTGGGCCGCTATCTTTTTTTTATTTGCCGTCTTTACGGCATGTGAGAAGCCCGAGGGGTCAGTGGGTATTGACCTCCAGCCTAATGATGATATCCTGAATGTTTCTGGCATAGATACCTTTACAGTTACTGCCGTTTCCCTACCTGAAGATTCAGTAAGAACAGACGGTGTTACAACAGGAATGGTGGGCGCTTACATCGATCCTATTTTCGGCTATTCCAAGGCCGACCATTATACCGAGTTAAGATTAACCTCATCAAACCCGATATTCTTTACCGAAGGATCTTCATTAGAGAATTTGGTTATAGATAGCCTGATCTTGAATTTAGCCTTTGAATTTGGTCAAGGGGTTCCGGTTTACGGGTCTACAGGAATGCAGTATTTTCAGGTATTTGAAGTGGTGGATTCACTGGATGTCACCAAGTCTTATTACAGCAATCAATCATTATCTGTTCTAGAAGAGGACTTGGTTCTAGAGGGAAATAATTTGGTCACTCCCAATTACCGCGATTCTTCTATCGTAGATAGCGTAGCTTTCCGTCCCTCAATAAGATTGCCATTAAACAAGGATTTAGGACAAAGAATCTTCGATGCCAGCGAAGGAGATGGCCTTAGTGCAACGGAGTTTCTCGAAGTAATGAAGGGCCTGAAGATAGCGGTAGATGAGAATGCAGCAGGCATCAATCTTTCCAATACTGGAATCATTTCTTTTAATAGTTTTCTGGGAACCAGTCGGATGGAGTTATACTATAGAGATACTTTTATCGTAGCTAATGACAGTGTTTCTAATAAACTGTTCTATGATTTCGAGATCAGAGGGAATACAGGAAAGTTCAATTCATTTCAACATGATTTCGTTAGAGGTGGAGAGCCTTCACTAGTAAGACAGGTAGTTAATGGCGTCGCTTCCCCAGGAGAGCAATCGCTTTATGCGCAGTCATCGGGAGCGGTTAAATTGCGCGTGGATTTGCCTTATTTGGAGAAATTGCGTGAACTAGACGGAATTGCAATTGCCAAGGCAGAACTCATTTTACCTATTAACTCGAAAAGCGGAGGTAGGTATCCCGCTCCTGAAAGGCTCTTATTGTTTGGTTTAGACGAGAAAGGGGACGCATTCTTACTTGATGAGTTCTTACAGGACCCTCAAAGTTATTCATTCATAGATGGATCATTGGATGTTGGAAATGAGCGATACCGTTTTTTTATTACACGATTTATACAACAGGTTCTAACTCAAGAAAAAGATTTTAACGGTTTAGAAATTGTCGTTCAGAGAGCCTCTACCACTGCAAACCGAGTCGTTCTTAACGGAGCTATGTTTCCAAACACTGAAGACCCTGAAGACAATCTTAGACTTGAAATACTCTTCACTAATTTTTGATAACCGATGTGTGGAATAGTTGGATATATAGGAACTAGAAAGGCGTACCCTATTCTTATAAAAGGCTTAAAAAGGCTTGAATACCGTGGATATGACAGTGCCGGTGTTGCTACCCTTGAGAACAATGATCTCAGAATTATTAAGCAAAAAGGTAAGGTAGCGGGACTTGAGGAGAAAGTTGAACAGGGTGAGGAAATGATAGGAACTATTGGTATTGGCCATACCCGATGGGCAACTCATGGACCACCTAACGACGTGAACTCTCATCCTCATGAAAGTGAAGATGGCAACATGGCGATAATCCACAACGGCATAATTGAGAATTACGGTGCTTTAAGAGAAGAGCTAACAAAGCGCGGCCATGTATTTAAGAGTGATACTGATACAGAGGTATTGATTCACCTAATTTCCAATGTCCAGAAAAACGAAAAAAATAGTCTTTTCGATGCGGTTCGTATTGCTTTAAGCGAAGTTATTGGAGCCTATGCCATTGTTGTTTTGGATAAGAATAATCCGAATCAACTCATTGCAGCAAAAAAGGGAAGTCCTTTAGTTATAGGGCTCGGTCAGGACAAAGAATTCTTCATCGCTTCTGATGCTACTCCAATCGTAGAGTACACTAAGAATGTAATCTATCTGGATGATGAGGAAATAGCGATCTTAGATCGAGTTGATGGTTTTACTCTAATGAACATCAAGAACCAGAAGAAAACTCCGTATGTTCAAGAATTGGAGATGCAACTGGAAGTCTTGGAAAAAGGGGGATATGAGCATTTCATGCTCAAAGAGATTTACGAACAACCCAGATCTGTTAGGGACTCCATGCGTGGAAGACTTAAAGTTGAATCCGGACAAGTCGAATTAGGGGGTATTCGTGATTACATTTCAAAATTTGTGAATGCAAAGCGCATAATCATAGTGGCGTGCGGTACTAGCTGGCATGCTGGTTTGGTTGGTGAATATCTTTTTGAAGATTTGGCAAGAGTGCCAGTTGAGGTGGAGTACGCATCAGAGTTTCGATATAGAAACCCTGTGATCTACGAGAATGATGTTGTAATCGCAATTTCTCAATCGGGTGAAACAGCAGACACCTTAGCGGCCATTGAATTTGCAAAGTCAAAAGGAGCCACTATAATTGGAATCTGCAACGTTATTGGATCAACTATTCCGAGAATGACTCATGCAGGATCCTACACCCATGCTGGTCCTGAAATTGGAGTTGCTTCGACGAAAGCTTTCACCGCGCAGGTGACGGTGCTAACTCTAATGGCCTTGCATGTCGCTAAGCAAAAAGGGACTATTCCAGAGAGTAGATTTCAGCGATTGCTTATTGAACTTGATAGTATCCCTGATAAGATTGAGAAAATTCTAGAATCAAATGATCTGGTAAAAGAGATTTCTCGCATATATCAAAATGTTCCTAATGCACTATATTTGGGTCGAGGATACAATTTCCCCGTGGCCCTTGAAGGAGCGTTGAAGCTTAAGGAAATTTCTTACATTCATGCCGAGGGTTATCCTGCTGCTGAGATGAAGCATGGTCCGATTGCTCTGATTGATGAGGAAATGCCGGTGATTATAGTTGCCCCACGAGCTGGATCTTATGATAAGATCGTGAGCAACATACAGGAAGTTAAGGCGAGGAAAGGGAAGATTATTGCAATTGTAACGGAAGGAGAACGCCAAATAAAGGAGATGGCAGATCACACTATTGAAATACCTGATGTAGATGAATGTCTTATGCCTTTGGTTACTGTTATCCCACTTCAGCTTTTGAGCTATCATATAGCTGTAATGAGGGGTTGCAACGTTGATCAGCCTCGAAATCTTGCTAAGAGTGTAACTGTTGAATAAATCTTAATTATATACCCAAATAAAGCCAAAGAATGAAACAAGTATTTATCACTTTAAGTCTAGTTGCAGCCCTAGCATTCGTAGGATGCGAGTCAAGTGCCCCTGCTGAAAACACTCAGGAGAAAGCGGAAGAAATGACCGATGAACTAATGGATGACATGGAAGAAGTAGGAGAAGACATGGAAGAAGCTGTTGAAGAGACAGGCGATACTATGGAAGAAGCTGCGGATTCACTCATGCAGGAAGAAGAAGAGGAGATGTAGTCTTCTTCTTTGAAACGAATTAAAAAGGCCATGATCTGAGAAGATCATGGCCTTTTTTATACACCTAATTTTCAAATATTACTCTACGATCATTCCAGCTCCTACTGTCTCGTTCGTGGCTTCATCAATCAAAATAATACTTCCGCTTATTCTGTTTCGTGAATAACGGTCATAAAACAAGGGCTGAGTCGTTCTGATTTTGATTCGAGCAATATCATTTTTCTCGATATTTTTCTCATCCTCCATGCGATGCAAGGAATTGATATCAACTTTGTACTTAATCTCCTTTACAACACATCTCGCATCTTTAGAGGTATGTTTTACGGCGTACTTTCCATTTGCCATAAGAGGTTTCTCTCCCATCCAGCAAATCATCATATCAATATCCTGACCTATTTCGGGTTGATTGTTAGGCCTTACTATCATATCACCCCGTCCTATATCAATATCATCTTCTAATCTCAGTGTCACACTCATTGGAGCAAACGCTTCATCAACTTCTCCATTGAATGTGTCTATGGATGAAATTTTAGATGTAAACCCAGAGGGAAGAATAACCACGTCATCTCCCTTTTTGAAGACACCTCCTGAAACACGACCCGCGTATCCACGGTAATCATGAAATTCAGTTGATTGAGGACGAATCACATACTGCACAGGGAAACGGCAGTCAACTAAGTTTTCGTCGCTCGAAATATGGACATTTTCAAGCGTATACATCAAAGTGCTTCCTTCGTACCAATCCATATTTTTAGATTTGTGTACGACGTTATCTCCTTTTAGCGCGCTTATTGGAATGAATCGTATATCGTTCACTTCCAATTTTGAACTAAATGCCTCAAGCTCTTCTTTGATTTCTTCAAAACGCTCCTCTTTGTAGTCCACTAAGTCCATTTTGTTTACACAGTAAACGATGTGTGGAATCTTAAGCAATGAGGCAATGAACGAGTGACGAGCAGTTTGCTCTACTAGGCCATGACGTGCATCTACGAGAATGATGGCGAGGTTTGCTGTAGAAGCACCCGTAACCATATTCCGTGTATACTGAATGTGACCAGGCGTATCGGCAATAATGAATTTTCTTTTTGGTGTTGCAAAGTATCTGTAAGCAACATCAATAGTGATTCCTTGTTCTCTTTCAGAACGAAGGCCATCGGTCAACAAGGCTAAGTTTACCTCGCCGTCAACACCACTTTTCTTGGAAGCTTGCTCTATTGCTTCCATTTGGTCTGCGAAAATACTCTTCGAATCGTAGAGCATTCTACCGATCAAAGTTGATTTTCCATCATCTACGCTTCCCGCTGTGGTGAAGCGCAGTAGATCCATATCTAAATATCCGTGTTCTTTAGTCATTGCTGAGGTAGGTTTAAAAGTATCCTTGTTTCTTACGGTCTTCCATGGCAGCTTCACTTCGCTTGTCATCAGAGCGCGCGCCACGTTCAGTTATACGTGTGGAAGAAACTTCTTCAATAATCTTTTCGAGGTTGTCGGCGTCAGATTCTACTGCACCTGTACAAGTCATATCTCCGATAGTACGGAAACGAACCGTTCTCATTTCTGGAACTTCGTCTTCTCTTCTTTCGATGAAGTCAGTATCGGCTAAAAGCACTCCGTCTCTTTCGAAAACCATTCTTTCATGACTCATGTAGATATGAGGGATTTCTATACTTTCTGACAAGATATACTGCCAAACATCCATCTCCGTCCAGTTCGATATTGGAAATACGCGAAAGTGTTCTCCCATATTTTTCTTTCCGTTGAAGATGTTCCACAATTCTGGTCGTTGGTTTTTAGGATCCCACTGTCCGAATTCATCACGGTGACTAAAAAAACGTTCTTTTGCACGTGCTTTCTCTTCATCTCTTCTTCCTCCACCCATGGCAGCATCGTACTTTCCGTTTTCCAAGGATTCAAGAAGAGTGACCGTTTGCAAGGCGTTTCGGCTAGCATTGAATCCTTTTTCTTCGACCGATTTTCCTTCGTCAATGGATTGTTGAACGGAACCTACTATTAGTTCAGCACCAGTTTTTTCCATTAGTTGATCTCGAAAAGCGATTGTTTCAGGGAAGTTATGACCTGTATCTACGTGTAGCAGAGGGAATGGAACCTTGGCGGGAAAGAATGCTTTCCTAGCCAAATGAAACATTACAATAGAATCTTTTCCGCCGGAAAATAGCATTACCGGATTTTCGAATTGAGCAGCTACTTCCCGAAGGATGAAGATCGACTCTGATTCGAGCTCTTTTAAATGAGTTAGACTGTAAGCTTTCATCAGTCGCTTTTGATTTTAGTTGATATGAAATTCAATAGTTCGTTGGCGGATTCCTCCGCCGTTTTATTTTCGGTTTGTAGATCCAATTCAGGATCTGTAGAAGATTCAAAGGGAGAATCAATACCAGTGAAGTTTTTGATTTCTCCGCTTCGCGCTTTCTTATAAAGTCCCTTGACGTCTCTTTCTTCACAAATGTGAAGCGGTGTATTTACAAACACTTCGTGAAAGCTGTCGGTCCCAATAATTTCGCGAGCCATTTTTCTAATGGCGACAGTCGGGCTTACAAAGCAGTTAAGTGTTATAATACCACATTCGTTAAAGAGCTTATTTACTTCAGCAATGCGTCGTATATTTTCTGTTCGATCTTCCTCTGTAAAACTCAAATTCTTGTTCAGGCCATGACGCACATTGTCGCCATCAAGAAGCTGTACCAGACGACCTTGCTCGTGAAGCTTTCTTTCTACAATTTTGGCAATAGTTGTTTTGCCAGAACCAGAGAGACCAGTCATCCAAATGGACACTGCGTTTTGCTTTAGCAATCCTTCTTTTTCACCACGCTGTACGACTTCGTCGTAAATGGTGAAAATGTTGTTATCTCTTTCTTTCATAATAATTTGAAAGCTCCTTCATAAAATCGAAAGCGCGAAAGTAATAATACTTAGTCAAACTTACCAGACATTCAGAATCATACTCTAGGAATTATTAAATGTTTCAAAATTCGCCACTTTCGACGTTGTTTATGAAAAATAGGAAGGTGTATTAAGAAATTCATCAGATGAAGGTAACTTTGACCTCTATCAAGGCGTACTATCCAACAATTACCCCTAATAACTTGCTAGAATGAAAGTTAAGCTGTCCGATCATGAGAAGCTACTGTATTTGTTGCTAGACGTGCTAACATTAAATATAGCATTCATATTAACATTTACAGCTAAGTATCAGAGCATCAATAAATTATTGATGTCTAAATACCTTATTCTTTACGTATTTGTAAATTTTGTTTGGCTTTTGGTTTCAAAATACCGGAACACAAATTTAGATAATCGAAGGAAGAAAACAATTCAGGTATACTTCGATTTTATCAAGGCGCTATTTATTAACCTGGTGCTTTCTTTGGCCTTTATTGCCTTAATACAGGAAGAATATAGCCAGAAATTTATCTTCAAGTTTTACGCCTCTTTCTTTTTTATGGGAGGGTTGTCTCGTTTGTTTTTTAACTGGTATCTCAAGGTATATAGAACGAAAGGGTACAACTTCAGAAGGATGGTTGTCGTTGGAGTAAATAAATTTTCAATTAATTTTGTTAATGAGGTCATTCGACATCCGGAATATGGGTTTAAGTTTTTAGGCTTTTTTGGATACAATCAGGTCGAAGAGCAGAATGTAGAAATTCAAGACTTTGAAGAAATACACAAATTCTTATTGGAGTTTGATATTGATGATGTTTACATTTCTCTTCCTTCCAATCCTGATTACAGAATAAAGGAGCTGATAAAGTTTTGTCACCTCAATTATATAAATGTCAACTTTTTGAATGAGTTCATTCACTTATTGAATAAGAAAACTATTCAAGTAGATTTGGATTACAATGGCCCAACTCCTATTGTTGCGGTAGCAAAAGAACCACTCGAATTGACAACGAATAAATTTCTGAAGCGGACTTTTGACCTTCTTTTTGCATTGGGTCTTATCGTCTTTGTCTTTTCTTGGTTATTTCCGATTCTTGCTATCATCATCAAGATCAGCTCGCCAGGGCCAGTATTTTTTAAGCAGAAGCGAACCGGTATTGATAACAGTGCTTTTTACTGTTACAAATTCAGAACGATGAAGGTCAATGATGAATCCGATAATAAACAGGCCACGGAGGGCGATAGCAGGATAACTAAGGTCGGCAACTTCCTCAGAAAATCAAGTCTGGACGAGCTCCCCCAATTTATTAACGTTTTGAAAGGTGAAATGGCGGTTGTTGGACCACGACCTCACATGTTGTCTCATACTAAAATGTATGCGAAACTGATTGCACCGTTTATGGTTCGTCACTGGGTAAAGCCAGGCATTACTGGCCTGGCTCAGGCCAAAGGATTTCGAGGCGAAACAAAAGAAGTAAGACAAATGTACCAACGCGTCAAAATGGATGTTTTCTATATCCAGAATTGGTCTTTTTTATTCGATATTAAAATCGTTTTTATGACGGTTTGGAATATGCTCTCGAACAAGAATACTGGGGCTTAATTCTAACGCAACTTCTTCCAATACAGTTTTCGAAAGAGATTTACAAAATCATACGCTCCTTGTTTTGGACTTGCCTGTTTAAGCTCGTCTTTCCATTCTTCTGGAAATCCGTAGCTCCATTTTTGCATATAAGGTCCAAGAACTTCTATAGCTCTGATTTTGGCTTCCGAGGTTGAATAATACTCGTAAAATGCTTTTCGTTTTTCTCCTGTCTTATTGAACACGGGCAATGGTCTCACGGCATCTACTTTAATGGCAGCTAGCACGTCTGCGAAGTCATTAGTGAGATTTTCAAACCGCATCAGATAATCAAGCTTATGATGGCTCAGGATGCTCCAAGCACTGTATGGCCAGCGGTAGAATTTGAGGAAGTAATCTTCAAATTCAGCATTGGAATTGACGATATAATCCCTCCTCTTCCCTTCATATCCAGGCATTACTAATTTCCGAACTTTACCATGCTTCACCTTCTTATTGGCATAATTCTCATGGTTTGTTTTGAATTTGAAATACTTACTTACAATTACATCCATAGGATTTCGAATGGTAGAAAAAGTATAGTACTCCTTTTCTTCTTTTGTGGCTGATTTCAGGAATTCATGCAATTGGGCATGTTTAAAGAGTATCCTTTTCCCATCATAATTCTCCATCAGTTCCCTGCCTACAGCAGAACAACCCGTTTGTGGAAACTCAATGAAAAGGTATTTATGTTTATGACTGATAATCATGTTTAAATCTATTAAAGACTCCAGTAAATTTGTTTGATAAAATTGTAGAAAGCATAGCTGGACTCTTTGTCATTGACATGGTCGTCAACTGTCCATTCACTTGGGAATTTGTAATCCCAGTATTTCATATAGGGCCCGAAAATTTGAGCAGCTTTGATTTGTGATTCGCTTGTATCAAAGTAGTCCCAAAAGACTTTCTCCTTCAGTGAAGTCCTGTTGTTTTGAGGAAGGGGTCTTACTGGCGTTATTCCCATCTTGTTAATTGTCTTTTCAAAACCGTTCGCTACGTCTTCAAAGAAAATAACAGAGTCCATTTTTTTGTGATCTAGTAAGCTCCAGTCACTGTAAGGGATGTTGTAGAACTGCATAAAGAACTCGGAAAAGGAAGCATCGTTTTCCTGAACGAACTTGAACTTCTTTTGATGCACGCTATGGTCAATAAAGTATTTTAAGGGATTGACGGCACCGGGTTTTTTCGGGGGTTCTGAGTATTTATTTTTGTGATCCGAAACGTACTTGAAATAATGACTAACCGCCTTATCTAATGGATTTCGAACTCCAGCAAAAGAGAAATATTTTTTTTGATCTTCAGATGCTACCTTTAGGAACTTTCTGTAATTGGCGTGCTTATTAATTATTTGGCGCCCATCGTAATTTTCGATTAGCTCTTTAGCTACCGCAGTACTTGCGGTTAAGGGCAATTCAATAAATACGTAGCGATACTTATCACTTATGATCATCTGAAGAAATATTGATGTTTGCTGCCAAATATATTCTATCCTTTCAGATATTGCCCACTTCATTTGATTAACAACTAAAAATATACAATTGGGTAACCTGCTAAAGAAGATTAAAAAGAAGCTGGGGAAAGGGGATTTCAGTGAAGTTCTTCGGGGTGGGAGCATCGCCTTTATCTATCGAATAATTACGATGGGTATCAGCTATTTGTTGATGATCTTCATATCAAGAGAGCTAGGCGAGGAGGGAATAGGAATTTACAATTTGTCCTTAGCTATTCTGGGTGTGCTGATCATGATTGGGTGCTTAGGGTTTAATACTTCAGTCATCCGTTTCGTTTCTCAATACAATGCAAAGGGCTGGTTAAGTTCCATCAGATCCCTCTACTCGTCGATTATACGTGTTATTTTGCCACTGGCCTTGCTCTTAGGTGTCATCCTTTTCTTCTTAGCCCCATATTTGGCTCAAGTGGTTTATGAAGATCCGAAATTGGAGCTTCCTTTTAGAATTGTCGCATTTACACTCCCTTTTGGCATTTTGGCTACTGTCAATGTAGAGTTCATCAGGGGGTTAAAAAAGGTACATATCAGTGAGCTTTTCCGAAACCTCAGTTTGCAGATTGTTACACTCTTAGGCCTTGCGTTAGCCTGGTTTTATGGTTTGGAAGATGAGTATCCAATATTATTTTACGGAGTAGGATTTTTCATCTCCATGAGTTTTACATCCGCATTTGTATACAGATTCTTAAAAAGGAGTAAGAGAGATCCCCAGGTGGATGAGCCGAAATTTGTTCTGAAGAGCCATTTGCTAATCTCTTTGCCAATGATCCTGACCTCATTTATTCAATTAATAAATGGAAAGGTTGATACGCTGATGATTGGTATTTTTGAAACAACTGCTATCGTAGGGATATTCAGTGTTGCCTTCAAACTTTCGGTTATTACAAATTTTGCAATAGGGGCACTAAAAACGATTGCCATGCCCAAAATATCAGAGCTTTTTTGGGAAGAAAAGATGACAGAACTCAATCAGGTGATTCAGAAATCAACCCAAATGATTTTTGCATTCGCGGGACCAGTGTCTCTGGTGCTGCTCATTTTTCCAGAGTTCATTTTGGGACTCATCAAAGAAGAGTTTATCGCAGGAGCAACTACCTTGAGAATATTTGCTTTGACTCAGCTAATAAACGCTGCTTCGGGCATGGTCGCCGTATTTCTGAACATGACGGGAAACCAAGTCTTTTTTACCAAGCTAGTTGCCGTATCCACTACCCTGAATATTGTATTAAACTGGTTTTTGATACCCAGATACGGCATGGAAGGAGCCGCATGGGCAAGCATGTTCAGTATTGTCTTGTGGAATATCATTGGCGCTATTTTCATTTATAGAAAATATGCCATCATGACATTTTTTAATCCTCTTTCTCTTCTGAAGCGATAGCAGACTCTGGATTGTAATCTGCCTTCTTCCAAATACTAAGGTCTTTGTTGAGTAGTTTCTCTAACTTTTCGATATCAGGTCGGTAAAACTCCTTTAGTTGATTTGCTAGGTCAGAAGGTATTTGCTGTCCTTTATCTAAATTCTTGGCTTTTGCTGTTTTCCGAATTTTGTCTCTTTTCTCTTGCGAGAAAACCATTCTGAAAACTGGTCGCACCAATGATTTCAAAGGGTTTTCGTGGGTAATGAATTTTTGAATACGCGCATTCTTGGGAACTCCTGATGGGTTGTGTGTTTTCAAATTTTGAAATCCCTCCATATCGACAAGTCCTAGAAAATTGAATATATCGGTGATCGTTTCTTCCCGATTGGACGAGAACTCTTCTGAGATCAAAACTTTCACATTTGAAAATGATTCCAAATACGCTTTGACTTGATCGGCGTATAAACCAAGAGCCTTGTGGTGCCACATAAAGTCCCAGCCTTGATCCATTCTTTGTTTCTCTTGCTCCAATGCTTCGGAAAAACTAAGTTTTTCATGAAGGTCTTTTACAAAATGCATGTGGCTTGAAAAACAGCGGGTAACTGGATTTCTAAGTATGATCAGAATTTTGGGATCGCCTAAAGTCTCCTTTATTCTCGGGATAGCCACATCGTGGTGATAAAGATACCCTGTGCCAATTTCTCCTACGCGTTTCTCAGGGGTTTCATTTTCGTAGATACCACTGTATTGATCTTCTGTCAGGACTAAGTCTTTTATCGGTCGCTGCTTGGGGTAATCTAAGTGATTGTTTTCGTAGATGTCCCTAAGGAAATAAAAGGTCTCTTTTACAGGGATTGAGATATCAGGGTGCTGACTCAAGTAGTGGTATATAGAAGTTGTGCCTGCCTTGGCAGTTCCTACAAACAAAAAGTTGGGTTTATTCATTCGGGGCGTTCTTTCCAAGAGCTCAAGTCTCGGCCTATGATTTTCTCAAGTTGATTAATGTCTTCTTTGTAAAACGAGATCAAGTCTGACCGAGTTTCGGAATTCAAATTTTCCTTCTTCATCAAAGATGTCATAGCCTTGTCTCGCTTGGCTAGTAACTTGTGTTTGATGCTTTCGGGAAGTAAATTGACGGCCTTTTTCAGGAGTTGATTTTTCCTCAAAAGATTCACCAATACCTTGCTTTTTGGAATTCCTGAAGGATTTGCCTTCGCCGCTTTCTCGATTTCCAGTGGCCCAATTCCAAGGAAGTTAAATATTTCATTGCACAGCGCATTGGGCTTTTTCAAGTCTTCGAGAAGGAAAACTTTCGTATTGGGAAAGGTGTCTTGATACGCTTTTACCTGATCGGCATACTTTCCAAATCCTAAGTAGTCAAATCCCCATCTTTTCTGCGACCGGCTTTTCATGATGTCTGCTTGGATGGCCTCTTCAAATGGAAGGTTTTCCAAGCCATTTCTGATGAGGAAATTGTAATGAGACCAAGCTCTTTCTATGGGATTTCTTAGGACGATAATTACTTTGACTTCTTTAATCCTTTCGCCATAATAGAGTTTCATATTGGCTATGGCCTCCTCGTAGCGGTATAGGTAAGCCGTAGATCCGTCAAAAAGTAGTTGCTCTTTACCAGCGTTTTGGTAAAGCTCGAAATACTCTGCTTCATCATAAGTCACGCGATCGATGATCGGTTGATCGAGATGAAGAGGCTTCTGATTTCCAAAACAAAAGAAAAAGGGCTCCTTCTCCGAAGGAGGAAAGTACACCTGAGGGTGCTGGGAAAGCATTTGATAAAGAGAAGTGGTCCCACTCTTTGCCGCTCCCGGTATCAAGACATCTGGTAGGCGAATAGACTTATTCTTAAATTCTACAATCACGTTACAAAGATGAAAATATCATTAGCTTAAACCTCTTTTTTTAGAAATGGATTACTTCAAAAGAGTACTTCCAATACTTCGTTTTGAGATTTTAAAGGCAATAGAATCAAAAAGCGAAGATGAACACTTTCACCTCAAAACCACGATGTGAGGGTATTATTTTTAGACTCTACTATGTCATCGCTCCTTTTATCATTAGCTATCTTTAAGTATCTTGAGGATTCGTTTAACTAGTCGTATTATGAACCGTATTATTTATCCCCTCCTTGCACTTTTCACCTTATTCGCCCTTGTGCTCAATACCAACCTCTGTGGACAAGAATTCGCTGAGAACGATAGTTTGAACCTCTTAGTGGTTCAAAATCTCGGTGATGAGCCATTTTTTGGTTATACCGATATAGATATATCTGGTGATTATGCGATTTGGGAGACTTCAGATGTGAGCAGTTATGAAGTCCAGCTTCTGCATTATGATTCCGACAGAAATTTTTGGGAGACCGAGCGTAGTTTTTCAGCCCCACTGGGATACGGTGGAAGTGCTACACGCGGTCCTCAGGTTGCCTTGAGCGATAGTTTGGGCGTTTTTTCTATGATGAAATCCGCATCTGGAGGTACTGCTCCTTTTGTAAACCTCCAAATTATTGAAAGAAACAGTGAAAATGGTAAATGGAATAAAGGTCATTTGATCAGACCCTACGACCTGCCCGATTCGATTAAAAGCAAAACACAGATAATCAGAAATGATTGGCAAAAAGGTTATGGTAGATCAATCGATGTTGGTTATGGCGTTGTAGCTGTTTCTGCCATCACAAAGAACAACAATATCGGGCTTGTTTTTATCTACGAAAAGGAGAATGAGGATTGGCAAGTAACTCAGGTTCTTTAGCATCCCCAACCATTTTCGGAAAACGGAAACATCAATGATTTTGGAGAAGAGTTGAAGTTTTTGGAGAATGGAGAACTATACATCCAGAGTGGTGAGGAGCACTATGTTTTTGCTCAGCAAAATGGAGAGTGGATACAGAACAGTCTTTACTTTTTGCATCCGGAAGAAGGCAATTACGCATGCGTGATCAATGAGGAATATGTGATCAGAGCTCAATCATCCAATATCATTAGCATTTGTGAGCGATCAAATCCTGATGTGGCCGTTCAAACATTTTCCAATGTTTCGATAGGTAATAAGCCTATAGACCCGGTTAGCGCTACAAAGATTGTAGCATACGAGACTTCTGAATCAGGATCTTTGCAGATGACCTTATTTTCACTTGATGAGGACGGGTGGGAAAGGATTGATGCGATCACTACGGAATTAACGCAGGAAATTGTTTCGCCCTGGGTTGAAATCAATGATTACACTAGATTTTTCATCACTGACGAGAGATTGGTCGCGTAGGAGTATAACACATTTGCAGCGGTGAAGCCTATTTGGTTCGATATCACCACGTCATGTCGGCCACCCATACCCATCAGTTTTTCATTGGGACCTCAGAGCGCTTCTTTGTCATTTGAATGGTTTAGTGATTTGAATCGTGAAACCGTTTCTGTTGAAATAACCAATTCAGCGGGTGAAATCTTCCCTACTGATCAGGAATTTTTGACTGGGTTTGGTTTTCAAAGCTATTCAGTCCCACTCAATGAACTTAGTCCTGATACCTATCAGGCAAGGATAAGAAGCAGATGCAACACTGATACGCTTCAAGTATCGTCATTTTCTGATCCGTTGGAGTATGTTCTAGAAAACCTTTGTATTGAGCCAACCGAGATTGAAACTCAATATAGTTTTTCAAATGGAGGACTTAATGCAACATGGAGCCCACCTGCAGGTGCTGGTCAGTGTGAGTTTCAATGGCGTTCGTCTTTGACTCCCGATGAGACTACATCCGTTTTATTGTCAGGGGACACCATTGACCAATTTAACTTGAATGAGCTCGTCCTTTCTGAAAATCTCGAATACAGGGTCAGATGCGATTGCAATGCGACTGAGAATATAGAGTTAAGTGCTTTTTCAGATTGGCTACAGATTGCCTATCCCCAATGTCCTGACCAAGACGAAGAAATGATCATCAACTCTCAGGGACAGCTGGATTTTTTAGCGGATTTTTTTCCGAACTGTTCAAGCTTTGATAATAAGGTCCGAATCGATGGTGAAAACGCAACCAATCCTATTGTAGATTTCAGTGGCTTTCCACTACAGGAAATCGGGGCGGCATTTTTGATTCAAAATTGCAATAGCCTTATTGATCTTACCGGTCTTGATGGTTTGACCGAGACTTGGGGCCTGTCTATAGTCAATAACCAATCATTGAATGATTTAAGTCCACTAGGCGGACTGGAAAAAGTTATAGGAGATTTAAAAATTAAAGACACGCCGATAGATTGGTCAACGGATCCTTTCACTTCTTTGACTCAGGTGGCTGATGTGGTCGTGAATAATGCAGGTTCAGGGTCTTTCAATGGATTCAGTCAAGTTGAAAGGTTTGCGTTTTCTTTCACCAGTGAGGGTAACACCATATTCAGGTCGGGTATCTTCTCAGTAAAAAATTGTGGTTTCGACAGCATTTACTTTTATGGCAATTGGATAAATCATCAGTTCGATTATCTGTCTATTGACATACGCAATAACCCTAATCTCAAATGGATAGAGCCAGGACCTCAAGTGAGACGCCTTGAAGAGCTTAACATTGTAAACAACGGAATAGAAAATCTAGATGGCCTTAATAAGATCAGAAAGATAGCCTACGATGAAGACGATGCAGATGACCCCGGTTTTTACATCATCAACAATGATCAATTGGTATCACTTTCAGGATTGAGGCAAGACTTCTCTATTCAAGTTTCTTGGACTCCGATTGAAATCACAGGAAATGCTCTTCTGAATGAATGCGCCATCGAACCCTTGTGCGGAATACTTGAAACACACAACGAACTAATTGTAACGATTGCTGAGAATGGACCTTTATGTTCCGATTATGATGGGGTAGTGGACTTATGTACTACAGAAAATTTGATTTCTGAAAACACTCAACCCGAAACTGAATTTGAGGTCAACCTCTTCCCCAATCCGGCAAACGAGT